>CAVRHK010000027.1:0-111663 GCA_963720955.1 uncultured Acidobacteriaceae bacterium
TCGTCCGCCAACGAAGACTCATGAACGGATTGCGTTCCTCATTCTTCTATCGGATCACCAGTCGGTGAGGGTGCCGTCGAGTTTGCGGGCGATCGGAAGGTAAGCGCGCTGGTACGGGTATTTCGCGGCGATAGCTTCTCGTCGATCTCGACGCCGAGGCCGGGGGCGTTGCCGGGGTGCATGTAGCCGGCGTTGAAGGTGTAGTGGTGGGGGAAGACCTCGTCGGTGAGTTTGGAGTGGTGCATGTGCTCCTGGATGCCGAAGTTGTGGATGGCGAGGCCGAGATGGAGCGCAGCGGCCATGGTGACGGGAGAGACGTCGGTGGGGCCGTGGTATCCGGTGCGGACGTTGTAGAGGGCGGCGAAGTCTGCGGTCTTCTTTGCGTGGGTGATGCCGCCGCCGTGGACGATGGTCATGCGGATGTAGTCGATGAGCTGGTGGCGGATGAGGTCGTGGGCGTCCCAGATGGAGTTGAAGACTTCTCCTACGGCAATGGGTGTTGTCGTGTGTTTGCGGATGAGTTCGAAGCTGGCTTGAAGTTCGGCGGGGCAGGGGTCTTCGAGCCAGAAGAGGTGGTAGGGCTCGAGGGCTTTGCCGAGGCGCGCGGCTTCGATGGGGGTGAGGCGGTGGTGGACGTCGTGGAGGAGATGGACGTCGGGGCCTAGTTCGACGCGGAGTTTTTCGAAGAGTTGCGGGGCGAAGTTGAGGTAGCGTTCGGAGGACCAGAGGGATTCGGAGGGGAGGCCGCGCTCGGCGGGTTCGTAGGGCTTGCCGGCTTTGGGGACTCCGTAGCTGGAGGCTACGCCGGGGACTCCGGCTTGCGCGCGGACGGCTAGGTAGCCCTCTTCCATGTGCTTGCGGACGGAGTCGAGGGCTTCGGGGATGTCGGCTCCGTTGGCGTGGGTGTAGACGAGGCAGCCCTGGCGGGACTGGCCGCCGAGGAGGTTGTAGACGGGGGTGTTGAGGGCCTTGCCCTTGATGTCCCAGAGGGCGACGTCGACGGCGGCGATGGCGGACATGGTGACGGGGCCGCGTCGCCAGTAGGCTCCGCGATAGAGGTACTGCCAGATGTCTTCGGTCTGGAAGGGGTCGCGGCCGATGAGGCAGGGGAGGATGTGGTCCTGGAGGTAGGAGGCTACGGCTAGCTCGCGGCCGTTGAGGGTGGCGTCGCCGAGGCCGTAGATGCCTTCGTCGGTGTCGATGCGGAGGGTGACGAAGTTGCGGTCGGGGGAGCAGATGATGAGTTTGGCGGCAGTGATTTTCATGGTCAGTGTGGGTCTACTACTTCGTGACTTCAATGTAGTCGATGGGGGCGGGTTCGGTGTTGTCGGGGGTGCCGTGGAGGGTTAGGGTGTCGCCGGGTTTTAGGGTGATGTTGGGGAAGGTGATGCGGGTGCTGGTGTCGCCGTTGGGTTGGTTTTCGGCGCGTGCGGGTGGGAGGGTGTCGTCGGCGATCCAGTTGCCGATGGGTTTGCCGTTGAGGTCTAGGGTGAAGTGGGATTTGCCGGACCAGAAGTCGAAGTACTGGACGGTGATGTTGTAGGTGCCGGCGGGTTTGTCGATTGTGGTGGTGAGGGTGCAGCCGGTGGGTTGGTTGCAGACTGCGGCTTTGCTGTTGGAGGCGGTCTCCCAGGGTTTGACGTCGATGGGAGTGTAGCCCTCGGCGGTCATGTCTTCGGCTTCGATGCGGTTGGGGTAGTTGCCTACGCGGCCTTGTTTGTCGGGGATGCTGGATTGTTTCTGGAACCAGCGGGTGACGGCGTCGCGCCAGACGATAGCGTGGCCGGCCTGGTAGGTGAAGAGTTTTAGGGTTTCGTTGTAGCGGTCTTCGTCGACTAGACCTTTGAGAGTTTGCCAGCGGGGGGCGTAGGTTTGGGCGGTGGCTGCGCCTTCGTAGTGGGCGTCGTAGATGTACTGGACTACTGTTTTTCCGTCATGCAGGACGTGGGTGTAGGGGACGTGGTGCATGAAGAGGATGAGTTCGTCGGGGCAGGTGTTGACGTCTTCGTAGACCTTGGCGAGCTCGGGTGGGTATTGGCCGATGTAGCCGGTGCCGGTGGCTACGGTGCGGTCCATGCCGATGCCGGTGGCGTCGGCGCGGAACCACTGGCCCCAACCGTTGCGCTCGGCGGATTCGATGCCGGGGCCGAAGTGGTAGCTGAGGATGTTGGTGAGAGTGCCGATGCCAAGGTTGCCGGTGTACTGCTCGTAGGTGTGCCAGGAGTGTCGCTGGAGTTCGTCGATGGTGGAGACGACTTTGGGGTTGTTGCCCCAGGTGAGGCGGGTCCAGGTGTCGAGGATCTGGTCGGTGGTGAGGTTGGGGTTCCAGGCGAGGCGGCCGAAACCGTAGAGGTTCGCCATGGCCATCGGGTGATGGAGCCAGTTGGTGTCGAGGCCTACGTTGGCTACTCCGACGAAGCCGCCGAGTGGCTGATGGAAAGATTTGCCTTCTACGATTTCTTTTACCGGGGTGCTGCGATTTTGTGCGCGGAGGTCGGTGTCGAGGGTGGTCTTCCACATGGGGACGAGGAAGACCATGTGGCGCTGCTGGCCGAGGTACTCCTGGGTGATTTGCAGCTCGATGGCCTGACTGGTGTGCTGGAGCGCGGCGAAGAGTGGCGAGACGGGTTCGCGGACCTGGAAGTCGATGGGGCCGTGTTTGATCTGGATGACGACGTTCGATTCGAACTTGCCGTCGAGGGCGTGGAAGTTGTCGTAGCCGGCGCGGGCGCGGTCGGCTTTGAGGTCGTTGTAGTCGAGGTGGTTGTTGTAGACGAAGCCGCGGTAGAGGACGATGCCGCCGTGAGGTTTGAGGGCGCGGGCTACGGTGTTGGCGGCCTCTGCTGGCGTTCGGTGATATTGCGAGGGGCCTACGCGGCCTTCGGAGTCGGCCTTGATGACGAAGCCGGCGAAGTCGGGGATGGCTTTGTAGATTTCGTCAACTTTTGCTTTCCACCATGCGGCTACGCTTGGGTCGACGGGGTCGAAGGTTTTGAGAGGGCCGATAGACGGGATATCAATTTGAGGGCTGGAGAGATCGACGGAGAGCGACATGCGGACGCCCCAGGGGCGTAACTGGTCGGCGATGCGGGCGAACTCGAGGATCATCTCGGGTTCCAGGGTGCGGAGGTCGGAGTTGACGTTGTTGACGGTGACTCCGTTGATGCCGATGGAGGCGAGCAGTCGGCCGTAGTCGTGGACGCGGGTGAGGTCGGGGCGGACGTGGCCGTTGTCGAAGAAGATGCTGCGGCCGGCGTAGCCTCGCTCGATGGTGCCGTCGAGGTTGTCCCATTGGTTGACCCAGCGGATGGGGGAGGAGGGGGATTCGGTGGTGGGTTTGGTGGGTAGCGGTTGTTGAGTTCCGATTAGTTCGAGGAGGTGGAAGGCTCCGTAGAGTTCGCCGCGTGGGTCGGCGCCGAGGATTATGTAACGGTGTGAGTTACCTTCTATTTTTGGGCCCAGCGTGTAGGACTCGGGGGGGAGTTTGTCTCCGGTAATGGCGAAGGCTTTATTGAGGGTTGCGAGGTTGGTGAGGAGGATGGCGTTGGTGTTGCCTTCTGTTTGATTGGAGATGGTGAAGTGTCGGCCCAGCATGGAGGTTAGGCCGCGCTGGAGTTCGTTGGCGGCAGCTTGGTCTGTGGGGGTGTTGCCGAGGACAACGATCTGGCTGGGAAGTGCGGCGTAGTTGGCTGCTGCGGTCTTGTTGAGAGCGGCATAGCGGAGCCAGCCTTCGGCTCCGGTTTCGGCTTGTGCGATGGTGGCGAGATTGAGCAGCAGGAACAAGCCGAGCTTGCGTGAGGGTCGCATGTTTTCTTGATTATTGTGTAACGCTTAGCTGTTGGTCGTGATGTTGATCAGCGGATCAGTCCATTCGTTCTCGCGACTTCGAGCGAAATGCGGCGGTTCCTCCACTGCTTCGGTCGGAATGACGTTATTACTATAGGCTCCCTGATCTTTCCTGGTTACAAATTGCAAGCGCAAAAAAATATTTACTTCGTCTGTAGTTACAAATAACTGTGATCTTTATCAGCGTGGCATTTCTTGCGTGCCCTCGATGGTGAAGGTGGCGGTTTGGGTGTTAGAGGTTTCGCTGGGTTGGGCTCCGCCCAGGGCGATGCGGTAGCTGCCCGGCGTGACCGCGCGGACACCCTTGTCGTCGACTTGGGAGAGCGTGCGTGGGTCGAGGGTGAACTTGATGTGCTGGGTCTGGCCGGGTGCGAGGTGTACGCGGGTGTAGCCGTTGAGGGCCAGCTCGGGTGAGACGTTGGTGTGAGGCGGAGTGAGGTATAGCTCGGCTACTTCGTCGCCTGCGCGCTTACCGGTGTTTTTGACGTCGGCTTCAACGGTGAGGGAGTCGCCGGCGTGAAGCTTCGTGGTCGAAAGCTTGACGTTGGAGTAGCTGAAGGTGGTGTAGCTGAGGCCGTAGCCGAATCCGTAGAGAGGCTTGCCTTTGAAGTAGCGGTAGGTGCGGTTGGCCATCGAGTAGTCTTCGAAGTCGGGAAGCTGGTCGATGCCGGTGTAGAAGGTGACGGGGAGACGGCCACCGGGGTTGTTCTCGCCTACGAGTGTCTCTGCGATGGCTTGTGCGCCAGCTTGGCCGGGATACCAGGCTTCGAGAATGGCGTCGGCGTTTTGCTGAGCCCAGTTTACGGCGAGTGCTGAGCCGTTCATCAGGATGACGACGAGCGGTTTGCCGGCGGCCTTGGCGGCTTCGAGAAGCTCCTGTTGCGCGGCTGGAAGGGTGATGTCGGTGCGGTCTCCGCCAGAGAAGCCGGGGATGTGGATGGGCATCTCTTCGCCTTCGAGATTGGGGGATAGGCCGACGAACGCGAGGGTGATGTCTGCTTTGCGGACGGCTTCGAGCGCCTGGGCGCGAAGCGGTTCGACGGGCGGCACCCACTGCAAGGAGAAGCCTGAACCAAGGAGTCGCTTGGTGTGGGAGTAGGTGATTTCGATGGGATGGGGTTGCGCGTCGTCGATGTGGACCTTGACGGCGGAGGTGGCGCCGCCGTGTTGCGATTTGTCGACGGTGACTTCGGAGGTGGAGAGTTCTTTGCCGTTGTACTTAATGGTGTAGCTCTCGGACTCGCGGCAGGGGTTGCAGTGGGCGAGGATGCCGCTGATCTGATAGTCGCCTGCAGCGGGTGCCTGAATGGTGCCGGTCCAGCGGACAGAGAAGGCGCGGTAGTTAATCTTGCCGGGTATGGGCGAGGCGCCGTTCCAGTCGAAGTCGATCTGCTTGTCGGTGCGGGTTACGGTAGGCGGCCCGGTTAGGCTGTCGTTGTCGAAGTACTCGCCCTTGAGGCCTTCGACGGCGGACCCGACGGCGGTGCGGAGCTGGGTGCGGGGGATGATGGTGGCGGCGTTCTCCGCGTAGGGCGAGCCCTGGGCATAGAGGATCTTTGCGTTGGGGAACTTTGCGGCGAGGCCGTCGACCGGGAGCACAGGGTCGCGCGGGATCGCGTTGTAGTTGCCTTCAATCGCGGCGAGTGAGGCGGCGTTCGGACCAATGACGGCGATGGTCTTCCACTTCGCGGGCGAGAGCGGCAGAATGTTGTTGCTGTTCTTGAGCAGCACCATCGCCTCGCGTGAGCTTTGCAGCGCGATGGCCGTGTGCGCGGGTGACCGGACTTCGCTGAAGGGGATGGAGGCGTAGGGAACCTGCGCGGGTGGATCGAAGAGGCCGAGTCTCATGCGAGCGGTGAAGAGGCGCTTGAGGGAGACGTCGATCTCGGATTCGCTGATGACGCCTTTGTGAACAGCATCGGCGAGGTTGAGGTAGGTCTTGCCGCAGTTGGTGTCGGTGCCGGCGCGGATGCCGTCGGCGGAGGCGTGCTCGGCGTCGGAGCTGGTGTGGTGGTCCTGCGGCATGTAGAAGTCATCGATGGCGCCGCAGTCGGAGGTGACGAAACCGTCGAAGCGCCAATCCTTGCGGAGGATGTCCTGGAGGAGGAGGTCGCTGGCGCAGGCGGGTTTGCCGTCGACGGCGTTGTAGGCGCACATGATGGAGTTGGCCTTGGCGTCGACGATGGTGGCGCGGAAGGCGGGGAGGTAGGTGTCCCAAAGATCGTGAGGTGTGGGATCGATGTTTGCCTTGTGGCGAGTGGATTCAGGTCCGCTGTGGACGGCATAGTGCTTGGGAGTGGCGATGGTGCGGAAGTATTTAGGATTATCGCCTTGCAGGCCATTGACGAAGGCTATGCCGAGGGTGGCGGTGAGGAAGGGGTCTTCGCCGTAGGTCTCCTGGCCGCGTCCCCAACGCGGATCGCGGAAGATATTGATGTTGGGCGACCAGATGGTGAGACCGAAGTAGATGGAGTGAATGTCGTTGCGGTCGGCTTCGTTGTGCTTGGCGCGGGCCTCGACGGAGACGACTTCGCCGATCTTGCCCAGCAGAGGCCGGTCGAAGGTTGCTGCATTGCCGATGGCCTGGGGGAAGAGCGTGGCGAAGCCGGAGCGGGCGACGCCGTGGAGGCCTTCGTTCCACCAGTCGTAGGGAGGAACACTGAGGCGGGGAATTGCAGGGGCGGTGTTAATGAGCTGAGCGGCTTTTTCGTCGAGGGTTATGCGAGAGACGAGATCGTCGACGCGCTGCTGAATGGGGAGTGAGGGATCGAGGTAAGGTAACGTTTTCTGGGATTGTGCGAATGCACCGGAGGAGAGGACGACGAGTGAAAGAAGAAGAGCAGCGAATCGTTGAAGCTGCATGATGTGAATCCTCCGGGAACCGCCGACTTTGGTTGATACCAAGCGGGACTGCAATTGGCGGTGCCAACGTTCCCGCATTTTATACGTGTCGCGAACTTTATAGAATTTCAGAGAACGATGTCAAACCTTCCTGTGTTTCGCAACTATTTGCCCGCGGCTGCGTTGCGTCGGCTTCGATTGCCGGAGGCGGCCAGATGGGTGGAGGTGTGGTAGCCGGAGTGTCGCTGGAGGACGACGGCTGCTGCGCCACGGAGGCGGGAGAGTTCGCCGTCCTTGGTGATGCCGAGCTCGGGAGGAACACCGGCGAGCATGGTGGCGGCCATCTCTTTTTGAATGATGGGACCGAAGCGCGACCAGGAGGTGGTGAGGTCGCCGGTGATGAGAACGACTTCGGGAGAGAGAGAGGCGGTGACGAGACGGAGGCCTCGGCCGAGCTGGGTGGCCTGGCGGGTGACGGCGGCGATTGCGGTTTCGTCGCCCTCTTCGGTGAGGCGGAGGAGCTCGTGGATGTTGGTGGCGCGACCGTTTGGGGCGAGCTCGGCGTAGTAGCGGAGGGCAGCGGTGGAGGAGGCGAAGACCTCCCAGCAGCCGCGCTGACCGCAGCCGCAGACGGGGCCGGTGGGGTCGATGGGGCTGTGGCCGAACTCGCCGGCGAGGCCGCTGCGGCTGGTAATGATTTGCCCGTTGGCGAGGATGGCGCCGCCGATGCCTTCGGAGACGGTGATGAGGACGGCGTTGCGAATGCCGTCGAGACGGCCGGACCAGAGTTCGGAGAGGAGGCAGGCGTTGGCGGCGTTGGCCAGTTCGACCTGAAGCTGCATCTGCTCTTCGATTGCGCCCTTGATGTCGTAGTCGCTCCACTTGAGATTGGGAGCGAGGAGGAGACGCTGGGTTTCGGGGTCGACGCGGCCGGGCATGCTGATGCCGATGCCTTCGAAGGAGCGATCGCTGTGGGCGGCGCGCATGGACTCCATGGAGTGGACGATTTTAGTGACGGAGCGGGCGGGTTCGGAGACGAGGGGGACGGCTTCGCGGGCGAGGAAGCGTCCGTTGAGATCGACGAGAGCGACGATGGCCTGGTTGGGGCGGACGTCGGCGACGAGGATGACCATCGCGTCGTTGAGCGAGAGGAGAGTGGAGGGGCGACCGCGCGGGCGGCGGGCCATGGCTCCTTCGGCGACCCATTTTTCTTCGATCAACTGCTCGACGATGGCGGAGATGGTGCTGGGCTGCAGGCCGGAGGAGCGGGCGAGGTCGGCGCGGGCTACGGGCTGCTGCGAACGGATGATCTCGAGGACGATATCGCGGTTGATGTCGCGCGCATTTTCGCTGGATGCGAGTTCGACGTAGGCGAGGTCGATGCGCTTGATGCCACGAGTTCCGTTCGTTGCGTGCTGATTTGACTTCATGGCTATTGGTTGACTCCACTGGCGAGAAGACCGCCGTCGACGGCGATGATTTGTCCGGTGGTAAAGGCGGCTTCGTCGGAGGCGAGAAAGAGTGCGGCGCCGATGACTTCATCCACGGTACCAAAGCGGGCCATCGGGGTTCTGGTGATGAGTTCTTTGCCGCGCGGTGAGTCGAGGAGTTCGCGATTGAGATCGGTGGGGAAGATGCCGGGAGCGATGGCGTTGACGCAGACACCGTGGGGAGCCCACTCGACCGCGAGGGAACGAGTGAGAGCGCCGACGGCGGCTTTGCTGGCGCCGTAGGCGGCGACCTCGTGAAAGGCGACGAAGGTAGAGAGCGAAGCGATGTTAATGATCCTGCCTTTTTTTTGCTGGAGCATGGTTTCGCCGAAGATCTGACAGGCCCTGAGTGTTCCGTTGAGGTTCACGTCCATTATGCTTTGCCACAACTCTTCGGAACAATCGAGAGTGGGGACTCGTTTCGTGATTCCGGCGGAGTTGACGAGAATGTCGATGCGGCCGAAGGAGGAGAGGACGGCATCGTGCAGGTGTTGCAGGGAGGCGCGGTCGACGACGTCGGAGGTGATGCGGAGAGTTTTGCTGCCGCTTGCTTCGAGACTGTCGGCGAGGTTGTCGACGGATTGCTTTGATCGGGAAGAGGCGACGACGTCGGCGCCCGCAGCTGCCAGACCGAGGGCTATGGCCTTCCCGATGCCGGAGGTCCCACCGACAACAACGGCGCATTTTCCCGCAAGATTAAACATACCTGCCAATGGCCTTCCGTCTGCCTTTTCGCTTCCGCTTAAGTCATTAGGACTTTTACTACAATAAAATCTTGCTGTCACGAAATTTGATCGCTGGAAAACGTTTCCACTTTTTAGCCATTAAGATATCTTGTTTATTTTGAGATAGCTTATTGGCTCGTCAGTCTCGTGAATTTTTTCAACGCGGAAACGGCACTTTTTGGGAGTGAGTCTTCGTTCCTGGTATTTTATTCAGAGGCACAAGAAAGAACTTTCCGGGCATTCGACAGCCGCGGAACGGCATCGTTTGGAGAAAAACGATTGGCTTGCTGACGCTGCCGTTGCCGCCGGGGAGTTATCCGTTGACTTATCCCCTGAATTATCCCTTGACCCAGGTCCCGTTGATCGATCGCCAGGTTGTGGAGTTTTCGATCGTATCTTTGAGGATCGCCGGGAGACGTTCCGGGCGGACCGCGTCGTAGCACTCGAGCTTGGCGAAGCGAGTGATGGAGGCTGGGATGCCGACGGAGGTTGAGCCGGGGTGCGAGGTGGAGGGGTATGGGCCGCCGTGATTCATTGCGGGACTGACAGCGACGCCGGTGGGCATCTTGTCGTTGAGGAGGCGGCCTACTTTTTCGCGGAGGAGCGGGGCGATGACGTTGTAGGATGCGTCGTCGGCGCTGGATTTCGCTGAGTAGATTGTGCCCGTGAGATTGCCTTCGAGGAGGTTGAGGATCGACTGGAGTTCCTGCTGCGTGTTGACGACGATGGCGAGGGTGGCGTTGCCGAAGATCTCGCGTTGCAGGTCGTGCGGTGCGGCAAGGAACTGGGCGGCGGTGGCGCGAAGGAGAGTGTTGGCATAGCGGTAGCCTTCACCAGGTGCGCTGTCGCCACCGGTGACGAGCTTTGCGCCGGCGCCGGTGAGGGCGGCGACTCCTTGATGGAGTTGCTTGCGGCCCGCTGCGGAGAGGAGAGGTTGTGCGGGGCGCTCTGTGAACGACTTCGCGATCTGCGCGAGGAATGGCTCGGTTTGTGGAGTTTCGAAGGCGAGGATGAGGTTGGGGCTGGTGCAGAATTGGCCGGAGCCTGCGAGGACACTGTCGACCAGCTCCTGAGCGAGTTGCTCGGATCGTTCGGCGAGTGCGCCGGGGAGGAAGATGACAGGGTTGATGCTCGACATCTCGAGGTAGATGGGTTTGCCTGCGTCTTCGGCGGCGCGCTTGAGGTGGAGACCGGCGTTGCGGCTGCCGGTGAAGCCGACGGCGCCGACGCGCGGATCGCTGACGAGCTTGAGGCCGTTTTCGTTGCTGACGTTGTAGATCAACTGGACGGTGGCGGGAGGAAGTCCGGATGATTCGACCGCTTTCAATGCTTGTTCAGCGAGCAAGCGTGTCGTGTTCGGGTGGAGGGGATGGGCTTTGGCGATAACTGGATTGCCGGCGGCGATGGCTGCGGCGAAGTCGCCTCCGCTGACGCCGTTGAAGGCGAAGGGAAAGTTATTTGGGCCGAAGACGACGACCGGACCGATGGGAGCGAAGCAGGAACGGATATTTTTTTCGAGGTCGAGGGTGACGTGGCGCCAGGATTCTTCGCGCACTGCGGCTGCGGCCTGACGGAGCTGGTTGGTGGTGCGAGGGAGTTCGACATCTTTGAGACGAGGCGTTGACGGGGAGAGCGGTTTCTTCGGCAGCAGCAGCGACGATGCTGTCGGCGGCGGCTTCGATGTTCGCGGCGTAGGCGTCGAGGAAGGTGGCGATCTTTGCCGGGGCGATGGTGCGGAGCTCGGCGGCTGCTTTGGTGGCGGCGGTGAGGGCGGCGTCGCAGTCGGACCATCGGCTGGTGGGGAAGGCGATGGGGAGAGGTTCGCCCTTGGCTGGATTTTCTGCGTGGAAGGTTCCCTCTGCGTCGGCTGCGCGCCATTTGCCGTCGATCAATACCTGAGCTACATCCATTGGTGTTTTCCTTTCAACGATTGCTGATGTTGTGGGGTCGATGGGTAGCTGAGCTATTCGACTGTGTTCGTTAGTGTGCCGATGCCTTCGATGGTGATCTGGATCTCATCTTTGCTGGCGAGGGTGAATGAGTCTGGCGGGACGATGCCCGTACCTGTGAGTAGGAAACAGCCATAGGGAAAGGTGTGGTCGCGGAAGAGATACTCGACCAGTGTCTTTGGATCGCGTTTCAATTCGGCTAATGTGGTGGTTGCGGAAAACGTTATCTGGTTTGATCTTAGAATATCCAGCTTGATCTGTGTGGAGGTCGGCATGGGTTCGTTGCGGATGAGAAGGCCGGGGCCGAGGGCGCAACTGCGGTCGTAGACCTTGGCTTGCGGGAGATAGAGGGGGTTGGTGCCTTCGATGTCGCGGGAGCTCATGTCGTTGCCGACGGTGTAGCCGATGATCTCGGCGCGGGGGTTGATGAGGAGGGTGAGTTCGGGCTCGGGGACGGACCAGGTGGCGTCGCGGCGGATTTTTACGAGGCTGTCGGGGCCTGCGACTTTGTGGGCGACGGCTTTGAAGAAGAGCTCGGGGCGCTCGGCGGTGTAGACGCGGTCGTAGAAGTCGCCGCCGCCGGCGTCTTTCGATTCGGCGATGCGGGCGCGGCGGCTGCTGTAGTAGGTGACGCCGGAGGCCCAGACCTCCTGGTTGCCGATGGGGGCGAGAAGCGGCGCGTGGAGGAGATGATCGGCGGGTGAGGTGGTGTTGATGGCGGCGGTGAGGTGAGCGTGAAGATCGTCGTGGGCGATGAGCGCGTCGAGGGAGGTTTCTTCGAGCGGGTAGGCGTGGTCTTCGTGCTGGACGAAGAGTGCTTCAGCGGTGCGGTAGAGTATCAAGGCTTCAGACCTTCCGTTAGGTGAGTTGATGTGGTGAGGTGTGTTGCGGATTCGGATGGGGCGATCCATTCGCGACCCTTGTCGAGCTGCGAGGTGATGGCGTCGACATCGTAGATGCAGCCGCCCCAGATGCCTCCGCTGGCCTGGACGAGTGCGGCCCAGAGGCGAGTGTCGTCGGGGAGATCGGGATGGGGTGCGAGGTCCGGACGCGGGCCTCGCTCGGCGAGAAATTGGGCGGCAACCTCGGGGCTCATCGTGCCGTTCGAGGTGCCGACGAAGTCGACTGTGCCGGTGAGATTTTTTCGGTCGATGGTGATTTCGATCTGGTCTCCGTCTTTGAGTTTGCCGATGGCGCCGCCGGCGAGGGCTTCGGGGGAGATGTGGCCGATGCAGGCTCCGGTGGAGACGCCGCTGAAGCGCGCGTCGGTGAGGACGGCGACGTGTTTGCCGAAGGGGAGGGCCTTGAGGGCGGCGGTGATCTGGTAGATCTCCTGCATGCCGGCGCCGGCGGGGCCGCAGCAGGTGAGGACCATGACGTCGTTTTCGACGATCTGGCTGGTTTTGATGGCGTGGATGGCGGCGGCTTCGGTGGTGAAGACTTTGGCGGGGCCGAGGTGATGGTATTTTTCGTCGCGTCGATGAGGGTGGGATCGATGGAGGTGCTCTTGATGACGGAGCCTTCGGGGGCGAGGTTGCCGACGGGGAAGCAGACGGTGGAGGTGAGGCCGCGGGAGCGAGCGCGGTCGGGGGACATGATGACGTTGTCGGGGTCGATGCCGTCCTGGTCGAGGAGATTTTTGCGGAGGGTGTGGCGGCGTTGGCTGTCCTGCCACCAGTCGAGGGTGGTGTTGAGGGTTTCGCCGGTGACGGTTTTGGCGGTGGTGTCGAGGAGGCCGGCGCGGCGGAGGTGGAGCATGACTTCCGGTGCGCCTCCGGCGAGGAAGACTTGCACGGTGGCGTAGTTTCCGGGGCCGTTGGGGAGCGCGTCGACGATGCGAGGGACCTGGCGGTTGATGCGGGCCCAGTCTTTTGAGGTGGGGCGTTGGAGTTTTGCGGCGTGGGCGATGGCGGGGACGTGGAGGAGGAGATTGGTGGATCCGCCGAAGGCCGCGTGGACGACCATGGCGTTGCTGATGGAGGCGTCGGTGAGGATGTCGTGAGTGCCGAGGTTGAGTTGCTTCATGCGGAGGATGGCGCGGGCGGAGCGGCGGGCGGCGTCGAGCCAGATGGGTTGGCCGGAGGGGCCGAGGGCGGAGTGAGGGAGGGCGAGGCCGAGGGCTTCGGCGATGACCTGCGAGGTGGCGGCGGTGCCGAGGAACTGGCAGCCTCCGCCGGGTGTGGCGCAGGCGCGGCAGCCGATCTCGGCGGCGTATTCGAGGGTGATCTGGTGCTGGGCGAAGCGTGCGCCGATGGTCTGGACCTTGCCGGCGTCTTCGCCGTTTTCGGGAAGCAGTGTGACGCCGCCTGGGATTAGGACGCTGGGCAAAGGGCCGGAGGAGGCGAGGGCCATCATCATTGCGGGGAGGCCTTTGTCGCAGGTGGCGACGCCGATGACGCCGGTGCGGGTGGGGAGCGAGCGCATGAGACGGCGAAGGACGATGGCGGCGTCGTTGCGGTAGGGCAGGGAATCGAGCATGCCGGTGGTGCCTTGGGTGCGACCGTCGCAGGGGTCGGTGCAGGCTCCGGCGAAAGGGACGGCGCGGAGAGTTTTGAGTTCGCGGGCGGCTTCGGCCACGAGTGCGCCGACCTCCCAGTGGCCGGTGTGGAAGCCGAGAGCGATGGGAGTGCCGTCTTCGGCGCGAAGGCCGCCGTGGGTGCTGAGGATGAGGACCTCGGGGCCGAGGACGTGGGCCGGGTCCCAGCCCATGCCGACGTTCATGCTGAGACCGAAGAGATTGCCGGAGGGCTGGGTGAGGAGCATCTCGGCGGTGATGGGGAGAGCGCCGGACGGGCCGGGGGCGTGGGTGGCGACGGCGCTGAGTGCGAAGTCGGCGGTTTCAAGAACGGACGTGAGGGATATTTCCTGAATGACAGGTGCTCCTGGGTGAAGCTGTGGATGCGGGTGCGGGGATCTTGCTCAGATGGGTCCCTGGTTAGAGGCTAGATTGCTTCGACGTCGATGGGAAGTGTGGTGAGCGTGTCGTTAGTTGGTCCGCGCAGACAGAGGATGATGACGCCGGCGATGATGAGTGAGATGGACATGAAGAGGAAGCCTGCGCGTGAGTTTCCAGTGTGCGCTGCGAGCAGGCCGACGAACCATGTGCCGACAAAGCCGCCGAGGGCTCCGCAGCTATTGATGACGGCGGTGACCTCGCCTGCCACGTTTTTTGAGAGCATCTCGGGCATGATGGCGAAGAAGGGGCCGAAGGGCGCGTAGACGCAGCTGCCGGCGAATACGAGAAATCCGTATGCCCACCAGAAGCTGTGAGCTGCTGTGAAATAGGAGCCGAGGAAGCAGAGTCCAGCCATCATCAGGAAGGGCCAGATGAAGCGTTTGCGGCGGAAGCTGCGGTCGGAGTAGTGCGAGGCCAGCATCATGAAGACAATCGCCACGACGTACGGCACGGCGCTTAGCAGGCCGGTGATGGCGATGCCGCGAGCGGCGCCCTTCTGGATTACGGAGGGCAGCCAGAGCACGAAGCCGTAGTTGCCGATGCTCCAGAAGAAGTACTGGATGCAGAGCAAGATGACGCCGGGATGCCGGAGTGCGGACTTGATGTTCGCTACCTGCGGGAGGAGCCACTGCTCGCGCTCGAGCTGTTCGCTTAGCTGAGTGCGGGTTTCTTCGCTCATCCATGCGGCGTCTTCTGGTTTGTCACGAATGACGACGAGCCAGACGAATCCCCAGAGGACTGCGGGCAGGCCTTCGACGATGAATGTCATCTGCCAGCCGAGGGCGTGGATGAGATAGCCGGTTGCGGCGGACATCCAGATGAGGGTGACCGGGTTGCCGAGGAGGAGGATGGTGTTGGTGCGGGAGCGCTCGGCGCGAGTGAACCAGTTGGTGAGCAGGATCAGCATGGCCGGGAGGATGAAGCTTTCGGCCGCGCCGAGGAGGAGCCGATCGAGCGCGAGGAGCCAGAAGTTGCGGATGACGCCGGTGAGCGAGGCGAGAATGCCCCAGCTGAGCAAGGCATAGAAGATCAGGCGGCGGGCACTTTTGCGTCTTGCGTAGGCTGCGCCGGGGATTTGAAAGAGGAAGTATCCGAAGAAGAAGAGAGCGCCGAGGAGCGCGGAGCGGGAGTTGCTGATGTGGAGGGTCTGGGCGAGTCCGGCGGCGGCGCCGAAGCCGTAGTTGGTTCGGTCGAGATAGGCGAGGCTGTAGGTGACGAAGACCGCGGGCAGGATGTAGAGCCAGCGCTTGCGCATCTCGGATTGTGTCCGGACTGTTTGATCAAGCGAATCGCCGGCCGGATTCCGGATGACGGTTTTCATGGTTTGATGATCATAGTTGCCGAGAGAGCAAAGTTGGGGCGATGATGGCAGACGGCGTCAGGTTTACGAGTCAGCTGCGATAAAGGGTATCGCGGATTTTGTTGTTGCCATATTATTTGGATTCCGAATAAAACGTCCAGGAGAGTGATTTGTGTCTTCCATAAAAGCGTTGCAATCTGTGGTGCTGGTGGCGGTGCTGATTCAGAGCCTTTCCGTTGTGGATGCGAGTGCACGAAGATTACCTGCTGCCGAGGGAGTTGCGATGGCTAAGGCTTATGCGAGCGAGAACACGGCGCCATTGAAGGTCGACCGGTTGAATGCGGCGATTGACACGATCGTTCCTGCGGACGCGACGATCGAGCGAGTCGCCACGGGATTTACCTGGGTTGAGGGGCCGGTCTGGGTCCCTTCCGGGTATCTCTTGTTTGCAGACATTACGAGCAACAGTATTCGTAAGTGGATGCCGGACGGAACGGTGAGCATCTTTATGCAGCCGAGCGGATACAAAGGGACTGCACCCTATGGCGGCAAGGAGCCGGGTTCGAATGGCATGACGCTCGATCGAAGCGGGCGGCTTACCGTGGCAGGGCATGCTCAGCGCGATGTGTGGCGGCTAGAGTCGATTGACCCGAAGGCACAGGTCACAGTGTTGGCTGACTCGTATGAGGGGAAGAAGCTCAATAGCCCTAATGACCTGGTTTACAAGTCGGATGGGTCGCTTTACTTTACCGATCCACCGTATGGGCTGCCTACGCAGAGCGAGAGTGATCCGATCAAGGAGTTGCAGTTCAGTGGTGTGTATCGGCTTCCGAAGGCGTTTGACCAGAAGCCCGGCGCTGCGCCTGCACGCGATCAGTTACAGTTGCTCGCGAAAGATCTGCCGCGGCCGAATGGCATTGCGTTTTCTCCGGATGAGAAGTATCTCTATGTCGATAACTCGCAGCCGAAGAAGTTGTGGATGCGATATCGCGTGAAGGACGACGGCACGCTGACGGATGCGAAGGTTTTCTATGATGCGACCGCGGATAAGAGGCCGGGTGCGCCGGATGGGATGAAGGTCGATCGGAAAGGGAACGTGTACAGCTCGGGGCCGGGCGGGATATGGATCTTTACGCCGGAGGGTAAGCCACTGGGTACGATTCTTATGCCGGAGAATGCTTCTAATGTTGCGTGGGGTGGGACGGATCGCAAGACGCTTTACATCACTGCGAGTAGCAGCGTTTATCGCGTTACGTTGAAGGTGCCCGGAGTTTAGGAGTTGTTGTAATCAGGCGGTCATGACGTAGGGTGCGCGCTGCGGACGTGACAGCATGGCGTTGGCTGCGTCGTCGTTGATGAAACGTTCCTTTGCTGGATCCCAGTGAAGATGCCGTTTGGTCTTCATCGCAATGTGATGGAGCAGGCAGGTGGAGCAGGCGCGGTGGCCGATCTCGGCAGGTGCGGTTGGGGCTTTGCGGGTCTTGATGCATTCGAGCCAGTTGCCGTGCTGGTCGTCGCTTTGATAGAGGTGGATCTCGTTGGGGCCGATAACAGAGTCGAGAATCTTTGGGTCGCTGGCCATGAGGGGTTCGATCTTGGTGGTTTGGCCTGCGGTGGCGGTGGGGGTTGTCATCTCGTCGCGGGTGACGAAGATCCAGCCTTTGGTGCCGTACCACTTGATGCCGTTGGGGAAGTCGCCACTGATGTCCATGGTGATGCCGTTGGCGTAGATGGCGTGGGTGAGAAATTTTCCGTGGACGTCCCAGAGGCCTGAGGTGGGGAATTCTGCGGTGCCCCAGATTTCGACGGGGCCGGTGAGTTCGGTGTTCATGCCCCAGTGCGCGGTGTCGACGTGATGTGCGCCCCAGCCGGTGATCATGCCTGCGCCGAACTGCTCCATGCGGAGCCAGCCGGGGCGGCTGAAGTCTTTGGTCGGCATGACGCGATCCACGGTGTAGTAGATTTCGGGTGTGGAGCCGAGCCAGGCGTCGTACTGAAAGCCTGCAGGAACAGGCATTTTGGTGGCGTCCCCGCCGGCCGGGTCGCCGGGCAAGCCAATCTCGACGTGCTTGATCTCTCCGATGCGGCCATTACGCACGAGTTCGCAGGCGCGGTAGAACTGCTTCCATGATCGCTGCTGGGAGCCGATCTGGAGGATCTGCGCGGAGGCCGTGACCTGGTCGCTCATGTGGCGACCTTCGGAGATGGTCAGAGATGCGGGCTTTTGGAGGTAGACGTCTTTTTTCGCGCGGACTGCGTCGACTGCGAGAATTGCGTGCTGATGATCGGGCGTGCTGATGACGACTGCGTCGATGTCCTTGTTGGCGAGGAGTTCGCGATAGTGGTGGTAGCCGGTGACGCCGTCGTATGGCTTGCCTGTCTTTTTGGAGTAGTAGCCGTTGATGAGGGTCTTACCGAGTTCGACGCGGTTGTCGTCGAGATCGCAGACGGCCATGATGCGAGCCTGATCGTACTTCCAGATGCCGGGGAGATCGTGGCCGCGAGAGATGCGGCCGACGCCGATGGCGCCTACGTTGATGCGGTTGCTGGGAGAGAGCTGTCCGAAGACGGTTGATGGGACGATGGTGGGGAAGCCAGCGGCAGCCGCTGCTCCCAGCGAGGTCTTTAGGAAAGTTCTGCGGGACGATATTGTCGACGTGATCTTTTTCGTCATGCGGGGCCCCTTCCTTCTGTGCTAATCAACTGGTGAAGGTGACAACCTTTGCGTTTTTCTGTGCTTTGATAACGAGTTCAGCCGCGAGCAGGCACTGGGTCTGATCTTGCGCGATGTGGGTGCGGTTCACGATGTCGGCGACGAACTGCGGCCCGAACGGCAGCGGGAGATTGTTGCAGTCGATGTAACGGGCCTGCTTCTGATCCACGATGAAGAGGTTGTTGCCCTGCTTGCCGACGGTAACGTTGGTGTACTTGCGCACCTCGATGTAGCCCTGGGTGCCGAGGATGAAGAGACGCCCGTCGCCCCATGTGCCGAGGCCGTCGGGGGTGAACCAGTCCAGGCGGACGTAGCCGACGCCGCGATTGCCGCGCAGCACCATGTCGCCGAAGTCCTGGAACTTGGGATGTTGCGGATGGTTGACGTTGGCGATCTGCGATTCAGCTACCTCGGCTTCGGTGGAGCCGGTGTAGTAGAGGAACTGATCGACCTGGTGGGAGCCGATGTCGCAGAGGATGCCACCGAACTGCACGGGGTTCCAGAACCAGTCCGGGCGGCCGCCTGAGCCGCCTGCGTCACCGCCGTGCCCTTGAATGATCTGGTGCGGCGCGATGTTGATTGTCTGGATGACCTTGCCGATTGCTCCTGCCTGGATGAGTTCGCCTGCCTTGACCGCGGCTTTCACTTCCAGCCGCTCGCTGTACATGATGGCGTAGATTTTCTTGGTCTCGGCGATGGTCTTGCGGACTGCGGCCAGATCCTCGAGTGTGGTCATGCCTGGCTTGTCGCTGAGGAAGTCTTTGCCGTGCTTCATGGCGCGAATGCCGATGGCGGCACGCTCGTTGGCGATCTGCGAGCTGAGGATAAGTTGAGTGGAGGGATCGTTGATGATCTCGTCCTGCGTCGCCACGATCTTGACGTCGGGGTAGCGTTTCTTGAACGTGGCCAGCTTGTCCTCTTCTCCTCCCCAGGCCGCGACCAGCACGCCGCCGCCACGTTGTACGGCGCCGATCATGCCGTGGATGTGGTCGTGGCTCATGCCGCAGACGGAGAATTTGATGGAGTACTTCGGCTTGGCGTCGGTCTCCTGGCCTGGCTCGGCGGTCTCGTGGATGATATGGCCACCGCCGGGAGTGAGTCCGAATGCTGCTTCAGGAAGCGCAGCCAACATTCCTGCGGAACTCATGGTTTTGAGAAACGAACGCCGGTCGAGACCATCATTTTGCATTTTTTTCACTCCTGCTTTCACGTTGATGTCGCATGATGTGGTCGACCCTTGACGTTCAATCTCATGCTGGACGCGACTTTATTGTGTTGCCGAACTTTATCGCATTTTGCATGATCAACAATTTAGTCAAAGGGCACAGTCTTTGGCAAATGGAGCGCCTGAATTCCTCGGGCTAGGCCAGTTCCTTCTCACCTCATCCTTAAAGGTACTTCCAAAAGACGGACGCATTACCAGCTTCCGCGTTCGCCAAAGACGTCGATAACGCGGGCCAGGCGCTGGCAGCCGTTGTCCCAGTTTGTCTGCAGGCAGCGCTCGATGCGGTCGGGATCGCCGTCGGCCAGGGCTCGGATGATGTCATTGTGTTCGGCGATGGATAGCTGAAGATCGCTGATGATCGAGCTGGCATACAGACGCCAGTAGCGCTCGGCTTGCGGCTCGATGGCGCGATGCCAGGCGCTCAAACGTGGGCCGGAGCAGGAGACGACGAGTCGATGAAAGTCGCGATCGATCTCGAAGATGCTGCCTTGCCTGGTGTGGTCTCGCTTAATGTCAGCGAGTTGGTGGTTCAGGGCCTTCAGTTGCTGAACGATCTTCATGCGTTCGGGTCTTGGCAGGGCGGCGGTACTGCGCCCGGCGAGACCCTCGAGACGGCCAATGATGGAGTAGAGCTCGGACGCGTCCTCTTTTGTCAGGGGGGCGACGATCATGCGGCTCTTGTTCGCCATCCTGTGCTCGCGAACATATCCTTCCTGTTGGAGTTTGTTGAGGGCGGCTCGTATGGGTGTGCGGCTGACATGAAGCCGCTTGGCGAGGTCTCCTTCGACGATCCAGGTCCCGGGGGAGAGCTTCCCATGCACAATCAGTTCTCGGAGCTGCTGGAAGGCCGTGCGTACGCTGGTCCCGTGGGTGAGTTTGCGTGGGCGGACCTTCGCGTGATTTTTCGTTCGTACAGGGGGCATAGAGGATTTCTCGGTTTGCGGCGACGGCTCACCTTGGATTGTACGATCAGCAATTCCGCTTTCGTTATCTATTCGAGAACCGTTTTTGGAATGCCGAATTGTATACAATTATCCAACCATGTCTCCCTCTACTTCAGTTCAGGTTATTGATTCCCACACCGCGGGCGAACCGACGCGGGTCGTGATTGGCGGAGGCCCGGACCTCGGTAACGGGCCGTTGACGGAGAGGCTGGCGTGTTTTCGCGAACGGTATGACTATTTCCGTTCCGGTGTTGTGAACGAACCGCGGGGCTCGGATGTCGTGGTGGGAGCAATTTTGTTGGAGCCGTTCGATCCAACGTGTGAAGCGGCGGTGATCTACTTCAACAACGTTGGTTACCTGGGAATGTGCGGCCACGGCACGATTGGCCTGGTTCGGACGCTGGAGCACATGGGCAGGATTGGGCCGGGAGAGCACAGGATCGAGACGCCATCGGGTGTGGTGACCACGACGCTGCATTCGTCTGGCCAGGTGACCGTTGAGAATGTGCAATCGTATCGGCTCCACCACGGTATTGAACTGGAGGTTCCTGGTTACGGCGCTGTTCGCGGAGATGTGGCCTGGGGTGGGAACTGGTTTTTCCTGGCGAAGGTTCCGGGTCTTTCTCTTGCGCTTGCCAATGTCGGGGAGCTTTCGAAGTGCGCACAGACCATCAAGGCGACGCTTGCGGAGCGCGGAATTACCGGGTCGAATGGAGCCGAGATCGACCACATTGAACTGTTTGGCGCGCCAGAGTCATCGGAGGCCAGCAGCCGCAACTTCGTTCTCTGCCCCGGCAATGCCTATGATCGCTCGCCCTGCGGAACGGGGACCAGCGCGAAGATGGCGTGTCTCTATGCTGATGGGGATCTGTTGCCAGGCGAGGTTTGGCGGCAGGAAGGGATTTTGGGGACGTATTTTGACGGAAGCATTTCAGTAGCAGATGGGCAGGTTTTTCCGTCGATCACTGGCGAGGCTTACATTACCGGGGAAGCAAAGCTCTTCTTTGGGGAGAAGGACCCGTTTCGGTGGGGCATCTCGTGACGGGCCGAGAATCTACTTACGATGTCGTGGTGGTGGGGGCGGGGATCGTAGGTGCGGCCTGTGCTTATTTTCTGACGCGGGAGGGGCTTCGGGTCGCGGTACTGGAGAAGGGAATTGTCGGTGGTGGGGCGACTGCGGCTGGAATGGGCCATTTGGTCGCGATGGACGATTCGCCGGCACAGCTGGCTTTGACGAAGCTTTCCCTGCAGCTTTGGAGAGGGTTGCTGGAGGAACTTCCAGCTTCCGCGGAGTATCGGGAGACGGGAACACTTTGGATCGCCACGGACGAGGAAGAGATGGCGGAGGTGCGGCGGAAGTATGGGCTGTACAACTCGATGGGCCTTGCCTGCGAGGTTCTCGATGGTGAGACGCTTGCAAAGGAAGAGCCAGAGCTTCGGCGACCGCTCGCCGGCGCTTTGCGCGTGTTGGGAGACGGCGTGGTCTATCCGCCGGTCGTCGCACAGTTTCTTTTGCGGGAGGTTGCGGAGCGAGGTGCGCTATTTACGGGCCGATCCGTGAGTTCGATCGAGGGGAACGTTGTCACGCTGGGAGATGGAACACGCGTTTCTGGCGGGTATGTCGTGAATGCCGCGGGGTGTTCTGCGGTGGATCTAACGTCGGGTTTTGTGATGCGCAAACGAAAAGGACATCTGATTATTACGGATCGATATCCTGGATTTCTGAGACATCAAGTAGTGGAGCTTGGATATTTGAAGAGCGCTCATTCGGTAACGGCTGACTCGGTCGCATTCAATCTTCAACCGAGGGCGACGGGGCAGATACTGATTGGCTCCTCAAGGCAATATGAAGACGAAGAGTGCGGCGGTCGACGACGGCATCGTTCGCAAGATGGTGGAACGCGCATGTGCGTATATGCCTGGGGTCGCCAGGCTTTCGGCACTGCGAATCTGGACGGGATTTCGAGCGGCGACGCCGGACAAGCTTCCTCTGATCGGTCCGTCACCGGGAATCCGAAGGTGCTGCTTGCCACCGGGACATGAGGGGCTGGGTATCACTACTTCGATGGCGACTGCGCAACTGATCACGGACATGCTTCTTGGGCGGAGCTCTCCAATAGCTCGGGAGCCATATCTTCCTTCGCGGATGAATTACGAGGCGGCGCATGCCTGAGTCCATTGTTGTGCTGGTGAATGAGGTGCCGGTGCGTGTGGAACGGGGCAGCACGGTTGCTGTGGCGCTTTTGGTTGCGGGGGTGCCGGCGCGGAGATCGGTGAATGGATCTCCGCGATCTCCGGTATGCGGCATGGGAGTGTGCATGGAGTGTCGGGCCGAGGTGGACGGAGTGTTGCACAGCCGAACGTGTCAGATTGTGTGCGAACCAAATATGCAGGTGCGCACGCAATGACTCGGAGCTTTGATGTTCTTGTGGTGGGGGCGGGGCCTGCGGGCATCGCAGCCGCTGTATGCGCTGCGGAAGAAGGTCGCGAGGTCGCTCTAGTCGATGAGAATCCGCGCCCTGGGGGACAGATATGGCGGAGTGGGACAGAGAACGTTGAGCATGGCAAAGCGGTTGGCGATGCTGAAGTGTGGATGCGAAGACTGGATCGCACTTCGGTCCAGACTTTTCTGGGATGGCACATCTTTGACGCTCCCGCACCGAAGGTGCTGCGCGCAGCTTCCGGTTCCGAGGTGGCAGAGCTTCATTTCAAGTCTCTGATCATCGCTACTGGCGCACGAGAACGCTCTTTTGCCTTTTCCTGGATGGACTCTGCCGAACGTGCTCGGCGCTGGAGGGTTACAGGCGCTGGTCAAAGCGGGATTGCCAATCCGAGGCAAACGTGTGGTTGTTGCTGGAACAGGTCCGTTGCTGATTGCGGTGGCTGTTTATCTGCGACAAAAAGGCGCTGATGTTGTGGCTCTCTGCGAACAGGCGTCGACGTCGAAGCTGCTGAGATTCGGGATTGGATTGCTGGGGCAGCCGACAAAGCTCGCAGATGCGGTGCGATTTGGATGGCAGAGTCGCGGGATACCTCTAAGGACGAGTTGCTGGCCGACCGCTGCGTTGGGCAGGGACAAGCTCGAACGGGTTGCGCTGAATGTCAATGGCCGGCCAGTTGAAATAGAGGCCGACTATCTTGCGTGCGGATTTCATCTGGTGCCGAATTGCGAGCTGGCATCCCTGATGGGATGTGTGCTTGATGGGAGCTGTGTTCGAGTCGATGAGGTTCAGCAAACCTCTGTCGCCGATGTATTTTCAGCGGGCGAGACGACCGGAGTTGGAGGAGTGGAAGCAGCTTTGGTCGAAGGCCAGATTGCGGGACTCGCTGCTGCGGGCGCGCGTGAGAAGGCGGCCTCCCTGTTGAAAGAACGAAACGCGACACGTCGATTCACGAGACTGCTTGATCGTACGTATGCTCTCAATCCCGATTTGCGAAGGTTGCCGGCCTCGGACACGGTGGTTTGTCGATGTGAAGATGTGTCGATGGAGGTTGTGCAGCGAAGTGCGTCGTGGCGTGAGGCAAAACTTCAGTCTCGCGTGGGCATGGGTGCATGTCAGGGTCGCATCTGCGGTGCGGCCTGTCAGTTTCTGTTCGGGTGGGGGATGGAATCAGTCAGGCCGCCCATTCAACCTGTGCCGGTAGGGAGTTTGATTGGGACGCGTGCAGAAGACTTCTAAAATAGATAAGTGAATCGAGGAGATGACTATGAAGTGGACCGGTGTAATGCCCGCAATGACGACCGCATTTGATGAAAAGGAGCGAGTGGACGCTGAATTCATGTCGCGTCACGCAACGTGGATGGTCGACAACGGCTGCACGGCGCTGATTATGCTCGGTTCGCTCGGCGAGGCGGCGACGCTCAGCTCTGAGGAGAAGGCAGGAATACTGAAGAACATGGTGGCGACGGTGAACGGGCGTGTGCCGGTGGTCGCGGCGATCTCCGCGCTTGCAACACGCGACGCGGTGGCACAGGCTAGGGCGGCGGAGGATGCGGGTTGCTCCGGGTTGATGATTTTACCGCCGTACGTTTATCGGGGCGACTGGCGGGAGATGAAACATCACATTGCTTCCGTGTTGAAGGCGTCGTCGCTGTCGAGCATGCTGTACAACAACCCGGTAGCGTATGGAACTGATTTTGAAGCCACCCATATCGCGGAGCTTGCTGCAGAGTATGAACATCTGCAGGCGGTAAAAGAGTCGAGCACGGATGTCCGGCGCGTGACTGCGATTCGTGCGATTACTGCAGACCGATTGTCGATTTGTGTCGGGGTCGATGATGCAATCGTCGAGGGGATAGCGGCTGGCGCGACGGGATGGGTGGCTGGGCTCGTCAATGCGTTTCCGCGTGAGTCTGTCGTGCTGTTTGAGGCGGCGATGGCTGGCAATGCGAAGTTAGCCTTCGAGATCTATCGATGGTTTTTACCGCTTCTCCGAATGGACACGGTACCTAAGTTTGTTCAGCTTATTAAGCTGGTGCAGCAGGAGGCGGGAGTTGGCAGCGCTCGAGTCCGGGCGCCGCGCATGGAGTTAGTAGGCGCTGAGCTTGAGGAAGTTCGTCGCGTGTTGCAGGAGGCCATGGCGAATCTTCCGCAATGCGATGCCGTCGCTTTTCCACCGGCTGTTCCGGCGTAGCTACGCGATTGCTTTCCACGTGCAATGAACTTGGGAGATTACGGGGATGGCTTTGTCGGAGCCGCTCCGGCAATGCCGCCCTCTTTGCCGGGGTAATCGCCCTTTAATGCCGCGTTTGACCAGACGTACTAACGAGCAAACGTTGTTAGCAGATAAATTCAGTGTTGCAACCAATGGGCCACGCCGCACTCGACTGGTACCCGTGTTGCGAGAACCCAGAACATTCGCCCACGTTGCTTGACATGGCGGCACGCTAGATGCGTTGTGTGCGGTTGAGAGGCCGAGAGCGCGTCTTTGAACAGCCACAGCAGGCAAAAAAAGACCTCAATTCCCGAATCGGTAAGAAGTGGTATAGCCGCTTCCCGATAAGGCATTATCTGATACGCGCGCACCGCAGGCGGTCCCTCAACAGTGTTTTCCGCGACTGTTCCAAAAAAAATCTTGACAATTGTTCATTGAACGAACTATCGTTCGGCGTCGGATACCAAAACCATAAGACAAACGCTTAACTCAAGAGGCCTAGAATGTTTATGTACCTAAGATCAAGTTGTTGGAAGCTCTCTCTGGTAGTGCTCCTGTCATCAGTGTTCTGTCTCAGCGGTCATGCCCAGCTGAGCACTGCAAGTCTCTTTGGCACCGTCACCGATTCCACCGGCGCTGTCATTCCTCACGCCACATTGACGATGACTCAAACTGATACAAATTTCACTCGCACCTTTACAACGAAAGAAGACGGCTCGTATCGCGAACAGTTTCTTCCTATCGGCCCCTATAAGATTTCCGTTACTGCACCCGGCTTCAAGGCGCTGAATCGCTCCGGTATTGTCTTGACCGTTATGCAGGAGGCCGCACTCGATCTCGTTCTGGAGAACGGCACGGCGACCGAGACAATCTCCGTTTCGAGCGACGTCCCGCTCGTCAATCTGGCGAGTTCCACTCTTGGAGATACTGTTTCAAACATGGAAATCGATAACCTGCCGCTCGTCAACCGCAACGTAGACCGCCTGCTGCAACTCGTTCCCGGTGTTCAGACGGTGCAGACCATCAACAACCTCGGCTATCAGGAGATCAAGGTTCTCATCAATGGTTCGACCGACGGCTTCGTCGGCCAGGTCTCCTACTATCTCGATGGCGGCCTGAATATGACCGGCCTGCGCAACAGCGGCAACCAGGTCCCCAACCCGGACGCGGTCAGCCAGTTCAATGTAGTCACGAACAACTACAGCGCGCAGGTCGGCAAGTATTCCGCCGGTGTCGTCAGTATTGTCACCAAGAGCGGTACCAACAGCTTCCATGGTTCGGCGTTCGAGTTCTACCGCGAGCGAAACTTCAATGCGATCGCGCATAACTCCGGTGCGAACGCAACAAAGAATCCGTACAACCAGCACCGGTTCGGCGCTACCCTCGGTGGTCCCATTCGCCACGATAAGGACTTCTTCTTCGGCAGTTTCGCCGGATTTCGCTTCATTCAATACACCGACTACAGCGGCAGCTTGCCGAGCGCCGCACAGATGACGGGAAACTTTTTCGAAAACATGCCTACTGCCGCTGAGCAGGCGAACTGCACCACAGCGCCGACCACTGCTGCTAACAACGCGATCCACTTCCTGGTCTGCGACCCCGTCACTCGCAAGCCATACCCCGGCAACAAACTTCCCTCGGTTGATCCGACGGCTGTCAATATCCTGAACTACCTAAAGAAGAATCTTCCGGCCCAGCAACCGTTTCGAGCGGGCGATACGCCGTATACCTATCGCACTCGCGGGCCGGTGCCGGAACAGAACGAAGAGTACCTGATCAAGACCGATCACCAAGTCACGCAATCACACCGTGTGACCCTCAGCTACTTCCTGTTGAACTACAAGGTCCGCATCAATCCTCGGAATCCCATGCTTACCCAGCTGTGGTCGTATTCGAACTACGCCAACAAGCAGCAGAACGCCAACTTCAGCGATGTCTGGACAGTTAATCCGCGGACCGTCAACCAGTTCTGGGTCAACTACACGCGCCAGAATGGTGGACGTATTCCGGTGACGAGCGATCCTACCAAGAAAACCCTGGCCGATTTTGGTTCGGATTTCGGAGTTGTCGGTACGCCTTCGCTTCCCGAACATCAACGTCACCGGCGTAGAAGGCTTCCGCCTCGGCCAGGCCATCACAGGTCCCAAGGCAGGCGCCAATGTTTATGGCATTCGCGACGTGTTGAGCACGACTCGCGGCAGGCACTCGCTCTACTTCGGCGGCGAAGCGGGCCTGGAGAAGGATTTCCAGCTTACCTCGCTCAGCAATTACGGTACGTTCACCTTCTCGACGACCAACGGAGCCAGCAGCGCGCGTACGACCAACGGTCTTTCGGACTTTCTCGCCGGAATTCCGGCCAGCATGGCGCAGGACACCGGTCTGTATGCGAATGCGAACTGGTACAGCTATGGTGTCTTCGCGCAGGACGACTGGCGCATTCTTCCTAACCTGACCCTCAACCTCGGTCTTCGCTACGACTGGCAGCAGGCGCCAACTGATCCGCAGCACATGCAGACGAACTTCACGCCCGGCGTGCAGTCGCATGCATTCCCGAACGTGTCGATCGTTGGCAAGACCGGCCCACAACTGGCTCCTATCGGCATGCTCTTCCCGGGCGACCCTGGCGTGCCTATCGGTGGTGTCAACACTCCTTTGAACCACGTCTCGCCCCGCGTAGGCTTCGCCTACGATCCCTATGGGACTGGCAAGACAGTCTTCCATGGCGCTGCCGGCATCTTCTTCGGCGGCATCTCCGGCAACCAGTGGGAGTTCCCATCGAACTTCGCTCCATACGCTGTGCGTAATACGCTACACCAAGGTCGTTTCGCTCACGCATCCGTACACGGGCGATCCGACCGAGTTCCCGACAGGCACGAATCCTTACCCAAGCCTCGCGTTCAATGCCCAGGCAAAATCTGCAACGTTCCTGCCGCTCAACCAGATTGTGGCGTTCGATCCGAACTACCGCTGGCCGTACTCGATCCAGTTGAACTTCGGCGTCCAGCAGCAGATTGGAAATAACTTTTCGTTCAGCGCCTACTATGTCGGCTCGCTCAATCGCAAGTCGCCACTCTACAACGACATCAACGGACCCACTTCAACGTCAACGCAGCCGGGGCCAGCGGTGCAAGTTGCACGGACCTGACGAAGGCTTGCGGCTATGCCAACACCAGCGGCACGGTGAACAACCGTCGACCCCTCAACGCCCAGTTCGGTGCGTCGGCCGCGAACCCGCTCTACAGCAACGTGTACATCATCCGCTCCAACCAGAACTCCAACTACAACGGCCTTCAGGTCACGTTGGAGCAGCGCCTCACGCACCACGTCAGCGCCAAGGGCTACTACTCCTGGAGCAAGACGCTGCAGAGCAACACGCTCGACAGTACCGGCGGCCTGAACGGCGTCTTTGTCGACGCAAACTACCCGCAGCTCGAGTACCGTCAGCGTTCAGACCAGGACCGTCGCCACATGATGACGATGTCCTTTGTCTGGAAGCCGGACTACTTCGACCACTACAACCGCTTCGTCAGGACCACATTGAATGGCTGGACGATATCGGGCATCTGGACGGCGAACAGCGGTCAGCCATTCACAGTGACCACGGGCAACGACAACTATTTCTCGGGCAATGGCAACAACCGTCCCAGCGTTGTTCCCGGCAAGACGCCTCACACGCTCCCCAGCAGTTCGCGTGTTGCGGAGATGAAGCAATGGTTCGACACGTCGGCCTATTGCAGACCTGGAATCGATGCCGGATGCCCTGGCCTCGGTCCTCTGGGTCTGCTCGGAAACACCCGCCCCGCGCAACTTGATGTTCCCGGCTATCGGAACGTTGACGCTTCACTCTTCCGGAACTTTGCCATTCACGAATCGGTCCAATTCCAGCTTCGTGGCGAGGTCAGCAATGTCTTCAACCTCGTGAATCTCGGTACTCCATCGGCTGCTCTCAACAGCGCGACGGTTGCGCAGATCACCGGCAGTGGCGGTGGTCAACGCATCATCCAAATAGGAGGGCGCATCCTCTTCTAATCTTAGTGACCTCTCACCGGACCGGGCGACACTTAGGTGTCGCCCGGTCCTTTTGCTATAGACCCAGCCAGATTCTACGTTCCGGACTTTGCCTCAAGGATTTCTCTGATTCATGTTTCTAGAAATTACCACCTGAGACCGGTGGTTTTGCCCTTCTTGTTTTCCTCCGCGAAGGGGCTCTGCTGTTGCATCGCCGCGTCCCCTGAAAAGTAATTTCTTCAATTTCCTCAGCAAAATTGCATGTCAAGTCCAAAGTTCCATTATCCTATTTATAATCAATGAGATGCATTTTGCGTATTAGTTATGTCCAACCCGCTAGAATAGAAATAGGAATCAAGAAAACCCCTCGGCAAATGCCGAGGTCTGTTGTTTAGAGGCAATGAGCTTCCTAACCCTTTTGCTTGCACGAATTTGGACGCAACCCGTTTGTTGTCAATATTTTACAGCGTAGGACCCCTCGTAAATCGTTGAATACAAGATATTTACGCGCGGGCAATAGGGGGGTACCCCACCTGCAGCAAAGAATAGGGCGGGGTGGGTGCTGGTTGACTCCCTCTAATTCGAGGGAGTGGCCTGAGGCTTCGGCTCTTTCTTGCCCGCATCCAGATGGTCCCAGTTGATGATTGTGTTGAAGCCCAGCGCAAAGGTTCCCTGAGTTTGCCAGCGCCAGAAGGGCCGCAGCGCAAACATCACAACGTGTCCCTGGCCAAGCGGCTGATCGAGCGCGAGTGCACGATTGGTGAGGGCCTGACCACCGGCAAGTTCTCCGGAGAGCAGAATTTCGTCTGCCTTAGCCGGGAATTGCAAAACCACTCGCGGCGCAATTGAGCTGTCCTCCGCGGCACCGAACTTGACGTATCGCCTGACGGGCGGCGTCAGCATCGCTGCTTTGCGACGGCAGGCCTTTCGGCTCTACGAGATTGTCGTCAGAATCATACGGCGACAAAGCGATCGGTGTTGCATTGGGGGTGATGTCGGCACCGACTCCGGGGACTGAAGCTGCTGGGCGAAATCCCCCGCTGCGAGTATTCAAAACCGGATCCTGGCTGAAATAAATCGGCATTTGATCGCCGGTGTAGCCATACACGATCGGGCTTTGTTTGTCGGCGATGATTCCGCGCATCAACGCGCCCTTGGCATACAAGGTCGCAGGATGCTCGACGTTGATCCGAGTCGTGATGCCATAGTCGGGAAGTATCGTGGTCGTCGATCCTTCTGTAATCAGAGTGCCGCCGGCCTGTACGAACTTGACCAGTTCTGTCAGTCCTTCGATACCCATGCCGCCGCGGATGTCATCACTGGAGTCCTCGACACCCAGGTTCGGTGTGAGCTTGGTTTTTTTGTACGGGATTGCGTCCGGTCCCGTCTTCGGAATTCCGTTGACCTGGGAGACCGAACTGCCGCCGATGCTTGGGAAGATGATCACGTCATATTTGGCGCGAAGGTTCCCTTCGCGAAGCTTTTGATCGGCAAAGTAGGTGTAGGGGACTCCATAGTGGTCGAGCGCAGCACGCACCCAACCCTCGTCCTGGGTCCTTTGCCAGGAGTGGACATAACCGATGCGTGGAGCTGTGAGAGGATGTGTCTTCACTTTGATTGAAGAGGTGGCGAAGGCGGTGAGTCCGAGCTGTTGGATCGACGCGCGGATCTTCGCGTCGCTGCCATTGCGAATTACAAAGGCGCCCGCCCGCAGATGACGCCCATCGAGATCGAAGTCCTCGTCGGCAGCCTCCATCTTGATGTCCGCATTCTTGAACCGAAACGTCGCTAGAACATTGTCGGTCGTGTTTTCGACCACGAGAACATCGCCTGTCCCCTGAATCAAGCCGGGTACCACGACATCCTTGCCGATCATGGCCATTGGCTGGTCGAGGAGGGCCTTGTCCGTCACGGTTTTCACGGTCACGTTGCGCATCAGGGGCATTGTCCAGCCGGTGTCGTCGTACGGTAATGGATTTGCCACAGGATAGTTTTGAAGGCTGAAGTACATGTCAACGAGTGTGCGGTATGGCTGGTCCGCACGGATGATGTAGTCACCCGCCGCAAGCTTCAGACCGCCGATGACGCTATCTTTATCGGCTACCTCAACTTCAACTCCCTGGTGACGCAGGTCATTAACCATCTCCGCAGCATTAACGCGATGCAGTTGGTGGGCTGGGATTACCCAACCGTAGGTCGGACCGTTTTTTCCTTTCTGAACCGACCGCTTATTCTTCATCCAGTAGTTTTCGAGATAGAGTTCTTTCTCCTTGGCGACCTTGTTCAGTGCCAGCAGAATTGCAGACTCTTGGATATTCGTGTTGTTTCGCGGCCCCCACTTCACCGTTGGAAGTGGAGGATTCGGCCGGTACCACTCACGGCTGGTCGTTGTTGCCGGCAGTTGAAGCTTCTCCGTTACATCGGGCCCGTAGGATTGCACTTCATAAAATCTACCGAATGAGTTGTGCGTCACCGCAATCCAGAAAAGGTAGTTCGGCACCCAGCCATCGTAGAAGCCATAGGTCCAGACTCCGGGCACGCCGCGCTTGGCCATCTCCATGATTTCTGTTTCACCCAGCATCCACCATTCGTCGACTGCAATCGGATCGAGTGCGGGATTATATGGGCCGGTCCCTGTTGAGACGTAGAGGTAAGATTGCGCTTCGTGCAGATCGTGCAGCACCGTGGGATGCCACTCCAAGACTCCCGCCGTAATGTTCTGCGTCAGATGGAGGTACTGACCCATGCCGTCGCGATTGTTGTCGTGCGAGACGTACTTTCCCCAGTACATCAACGGCGGTCGCTGCTTCTTCGTGACCTTGCCGTAGTAGTACGTGTCCACTTCTTTGTCGCGGCCGTCGGTCTCAACCACGGGCGTGATAAAGACAATTGCGTTGTTGCGAATCGTCTGAATGAAGGGGGTCTCTTCGACGATCAGCCGGTACGCGAGTTCAACGAGCATCTGCGGACCGCCTGTCTCCGGCGAGTGGATACCGCTTGTGATCCAATAGATCGGCTTGCTTGTATGGATGATCGTTTGAGCCTGCTCTTCGGTGGTTTTGCGTGGGTCGGTGAGAGCCGCAAGATCGGCCTTGTATCTCTCAAGATCTTTCATCGACTCTTCGCTGCCGATCGCCAGCACGACCATGTCGCGCCCTTCTTCCGACTTCACTCCAAGCTTCCAAAACTTTGCGCGCGGCGAATCTTTGGCCAGTTCCTCGTAGTATCGGTTGATGTCTGCGTTGTAGTACAGCTCCCCCGGCTGACCGGGCATTGTTCCCAGAAACTTCAGCGGGGTTGGCACCTTGGATGACGCGGGCAGGTGATCGACCAGTTCCGTCGTAAATCGCGGGTCAGACAGATATTCCTTTATCTTCTTTGTATATTCTTCATCGTTGGTCTGCTTCGGGGTACTCGATTGAGCAATCAGAGTGCAGGTTGACGCTACAGAAAGCAAACAGGTTAGCAGGCAGGCTTTAGGTGTGCGAAGACGTAGAGAAGTCCCTCGAGGTTTGGAGCGAGGCCGAAGTGCTTTCATGCAATCAACGTACAACAACCCGACAGGGTTTCGCTTGAGAGTTATCGAGCTCTCACGGTAGATAGTTAGAAAACGATTGGAAATTGCTCTGGGCAGAAACGAAACTGCCAGCTTCTGCTCTAAAGCTACGAAATAGCCTTCCAAGTCGACAGCGCGAAACAGGGCGTCGAGTACCCTGGAAGATTCCTCGAACGCTAGCCGACTGGCGATGGAGCCGAAGCGATGCCGAGAGAGGGTCCGACCTCTTCACCTGGCGTCGAGGAACCATTGCTTCCAGAGCTGACGGGGATGTGGTGAAGATGACCCTTTTAGCAGCGAGTTACCGGCAACTGCTGCAGGTTTCAAGTATTGCTTTTCACCCAGAGTGGCATTTAAGTGGTTGAGCCTCTTTCGCGGCGTGGTGCTCAGGCTGAGATTTTGTTTAAATTTGTTGACTATTGAGAACCGACCCTGATACGGTTCGTTCGCTCTTCAAACAATAGAATTCCCGGGCCTGAAATTGACTCACTTCTGGAGGTTTCACGTGATTTCACTAAAACGTTTTAGACTTATGCTCTCGCTTCTCATCCTCAGTCTCTCGCCTTCACTCTACGGTCAGGCAGTGAACGCAACCCTGCTTGGCACGGTCACAGACTCCACCGGCGCGACCGTCGCGGGCGCAAAGGTTACGGCTACCGAGACGGCAACCGGCCTGATTCACGAGTCGATAACGAACGAAAGCGGTAACTACACTTTCCCTGATATGACCCCGGGCAAGTACAGCGTCACCGCTGAGGCGAAGGGATTCAAGAAGGACACGCATCAGAACATCGACCTGCTCAGCAACTCGTCAACTCGTATTGACGTCGATATGGTCACAGGCAGCGTCTCGGAGGAGGTCCTGGTAACGACCGCGCCCGCCCTGCTTCAGACAGATCGCGCTGATATCAGCACGAAACTCGAAGCAAAACAGGTCGCCGACATGCCTATCGGAACCAATCGCAACTTTCAGTCGCTCCTCAATCTGGTTCCCGGTATGGCCCCCGCGGTCTTCCAACACTCGCAATTCTTCAATGCGGCAAGCTCGCTGCAGACGGAGGCGAACGGTTTGCCTCGCCAAGGAAATCTCTATCAGATCGAAGGTATTGATGATGATGAGCGGACCGGTCTGCTGCAGATCATCATCCCTCCGGTCGAGGCCATCCAGTCGGTCGACATCTCCACGAATAACTTCGAGGCGGAGCTTGGCCGCGCGACGGGTGCTGTCACCAACGTCATTCTCAAGTCGGGATCGAATGCGTTCCATGGTTCTGCTTTCGAATTTATCCAGAACAGTGCCGTCAACGCGCGCTCTTACTTCGGCGGCCCGCTCGGCCATCTTTCTTACAACTACTATGGCGGCAGCATCGGTGGGCCCATTGTAAAAAACAAACTGTTCTTCTTCGGCGATTACCTTGGGACCTCGGATCACGAGAAGATCGGAAGCACCTTCACGATTCCGGACGCGCGTTACTATACGCCGAATGCACAGGGCAATATCGATCTGAGTGCAGCCCTCACAGGTGGAGGCGGGCAGATTTATGATCCAGCTACTGGGGATGGAAACGGAACAGGCCCCGGGCATCAACGGACACCGTTCCCGAATAATCAGATTCCTTTCAGCCGCGTCAATCCGATCTCACTCGCCATCCTGAAGGGGGTCAACGCCGCCGCTGCTACCAATGGAATCCTGAATCCGAACGCACCTTTGTCAAGTCCCAGCAACAATTATACAACCAATCTTCCGTTCACCAAAGGGACGAACAGCTTCGATATAAAAATGGATTGGTCGATCAATGAGCGGAACCACCTAAGCGGCCGCTATAGCTGGCAGAAAGTCAATACCTTCCAGGCTCCGGCTTTCGGATCGTTTTATGGCGGTCCGGCGGGCGGCGGTTTCCAAGGCACAGGTGACCAAACGGCCTACAGCACCGGCGTGAACTATGACCACATCTTTTCGCCTTCATTCTTTACCGAGGCACGCGTAGGCGTCGCTCACCTGCGCAACAATGCGAACCCGAACAATTATGGCTCGAACGATGCAACCACATTGGGTGTGCCTGGCGTGAACATTGCGGGCCAGCCATTCACGAGCGGACAAATCGCCGTTACTCTGAATGGCGGTTTCTCGGCCCCAACTATTGGCTATTCAGCGTCCGTGCCGTGGATCAGAGGCGAGTCTAACATCGACTTTGTCAATAACTGGACCAAGGTCATCCGCAACCACACGGTGAAGTTTGGTGCTGACCTTCGCCGTGTTCGCGACGATCTGCTGCAGGACCAGACCTTCAGTCCGCGTGGCGCCTTTACCTTCCAGGATGTGCAGACCTCGCAGTCTGGGCAGAAGACAAACTCAGCGAATAACGTCGCCAGCTTCCTTCTTGACGTACCAAGTCAGACAGGCCGCGATCTTAATACCTTCTTCCCCGCCTATCGGCAGTGGTGGTTCTTTGCCTTTGCAAGCGATAAGTGGCAGGTCTCACCGAAACTGACGCTCGACCTGGGGGTACGGTGGGAGTTTTATCCGCCCGCTACTCCGAAGAACGCTGGCGGGTTCTCCAACTATGACCCGGCCACTAACAATCTGGTCATAGCTGGTATTGGCGGCAATCCATCGAATCTGGGCATGCAGACGCGGTACGGCTATTTCGCTCCGCGCACCGGATTCGCCTACCGGGTCACAGACGAAACGGTCGTTCGCGGCGGATTTGGTATGAGCTACACACCGTTCCCGGATAACACCTATGCGTACAACTACCCGATACGAGCAAATAACAGCTATCAGCAAGTTGGCACCTCAACTTTGACGCCGGCAGTTCTTAGCGACGGAGTCACGGTAGCGACCTTCCAAGCTGGTTTCCCGGCACCGGTTCCGGTCGTAATTCCTTCCAATGGAATCATCCCGGCCAACACGCCTCTCTTGAAGAGCCAGGTCTATACCTACATTCCTCTGAACTACAAGAATCCTTACGCCGAGTCCTGGAACCTTGCGGTGCAGCAGGGCTTCCGCGGCAATATGTCGCTCCAACTCGCTTACGTTGGGAACCACGGGGTGAATATTTCAGGAGCTCCGAACATCAACGTTCCTAGCACTTATGGTGGTGGTAATGCCTCACTTCCGGAAAATATCTTATTCGGGAGAACTGCGGCGACTAATCAGTTCTTCATGGGCTTCTCCTCGAACTACCAGTCGCTTCAGGCCTCACTCAATAAGCGTTTCTCAAACAGCCTTGCATTTACGACCGCTATAACATGGGGCAAGGCGATGGGTTACATTCAAGGCGACGATGGAGGGCTTTTATTCTGGATCAACAAGCGCAGAAACTACGCTCCGCTTGACTTCGATCGCACTGTGAACTATGAGCAGAGCTTTACCTGGGAGCTTCCCTTCGGCAGAGGCCATAGCATGATGAGCTCCGGAGTCGGTGCTGTCGTTCTGGGAGGCTGGCAGGTCTCTGGGATCATCTCGGCGGTCACCGGATTGCCATTTACGGTCCAGACCAACGGAGCGAACCTCAATACCCCCGGAACCGCTCAGACAGGGCAGCTGACGGGTGCTTACAAGGTAACTCATGCTGTTGGGGCAGGTGCGAACACGCATTGGTTCGATCCTACTGCGTTTACAACTCCGAGCGGATGCCCGACGACACCTGGCGTCGTCTGCACCGCACAGAACGCTGGCGTAGGAAACACTGGAAGAAACGCCTTCCGTGGGCCTGGATTTCTTCAGAACAACTTCTCCATCTTCAAGAGCTTCAATCTCTATCGTGAGACTGCTCTTCAAACGCGTTTCGACGCATTCCAGTTGACCAATACTCCACAGTTCGGCCAACCCACGAGCAACAACTGCTGCACGGCGTCTAATTTCGGCCAGGTCTCTACCACTTTGGGTAGTGGCCAGGGAAGCGTGAATGGTGTCGGAGGCGGCCGAACACTGCAGGCATCCGTCAAATTCATGTTCTAACGGCCGTCTGCTAACGTTTGTTTCATTGGCCGGTCACCGCTTGTATGGGTGACCGGCATCTGACTATCAAGAACTTAATGCAAATCCAACTCGGGCCGTAGTTAGGAGATTCATGGAAGGTGTTTCAAGACGAAATTTTCTTGCAGGGGCGGGGATGACTGCTGCGGCCTGCGCGACACGGCCACTCTTTGGCTTGGCACCGGCATCGCAGTCGCCCTTCAAGATCGCCGTTATCTCAGATGAAATCTCTCAGGACTTCGACCACGCATGTTCTGTCATCGCGAACGATTTTGGTCTGCAATGGGTTGAACTTCGCGAGATGTGGGGCAAAAACCTTCAAGTCTCCTCAGACTCGGAAATAGCGGAGGCACAGAAGATCCTGGCCAAATACAAACTCCAGGTCACCGACATCGCAAGCCCGCTGTTCAAAGTGGATTGGCCCGGCGCTCCCAAATCTCAGTACGGCTCCAAAGCAGATATGCACGGCGCGGCCGAGGTAGCTTTCAAACATCAGGACGAGGTTGTCGAACGAAGTATCTCGCTGGCCAAGCAGTTCAAGACGAACAAGATTCGCTGCTTCGACTTTTGGAGGCTCGAGGATGTAACTCCCTACCGCGCAGCCATGAACGAGAAGTTGCGCGCGACCGCTGAGATTGTAGGGAAGCAAGGGCTTTTGCTTGTAATCGAAAACGAAGGCGCCTGCAATACGGCGACCGGCCGCGAAGCCGCAAAGGTTCTCGCTGCCATTCAATCTCCGCACTTCGCGCTTAATTGGGACCCGGGAAACGCTGTGATGCGTGGGGAGATGGACGCTTTCCCCGGAGGCTGGGACAGCCTGCCCAAGAATCGCATTCATCATTGTCATTGTAAGAATGCAGTGAAGGACGCATCGGGCAAAATTGTGTGGTCGCCTGTCGACAAAGGCATTATCGATTGGACCGCGCAGTACCGCGCTCTTAAGGCTGCGGGTTACCGCGATGCTGTTTGTCTCGAGACACACTGGCGCGGTGCTGGCACACCTGAAGCCTCAACCCGCATCAGCTGGGCGGGCATGAAGCAGTGCCTGCAGGATTCCGGAACCTTTTAGTGTGATTGATCGATCTTGGGTACTAGAACGCATTCGATACGTGAATGGCTCAATCCCTGTGTCGAAGGATCCCTGGCCAAGGATAAACACTGCGGCCTTTATGGTTTGAAGGAGAGAAAATGGTTACACGACGTGAGTTTCTTGACACGCTTGCAGTAGGAGCAGCTGGGCTGGCTCTCGGGACGACCGCTAAAAGTTACGGTCAGATTATGGGCTCGAACGATCGCCTCAACTTTGCGGTCATCGGTCTTAACGGACGTGCCTACGCTCATCTTTCGGCGCTCAAGGCCAACAAGGCCAATGCACGAATTGCCTACGTCTGCGATGTGGACAGCAACATCCTCGCGAAGTTCGCCGGCAATGTGCAGAAGGAGATGGGCGAAGCTCCTGCTACGGACAAGGATTTTCGGCACATCCTGGAGAAGAAGGATGTCGATGCCATTACGATCGCCACCCCTGATCACTGGCATGCTCCGATGGCTATTGCTGGACTGCAGGCGGGCAAGAACGTGTACGTCGAGAAGCCGTGCAGCCATAATCCTGCTGAAGGGGCTCTGCTGGTTCAGGCCCAGCAGAAGTACCAGAAGGTGGTGCAGATGGGGACGCAGCAGCGCTCGTCTCCTCACACCATTGAGATTGTGGACAAGATCCACAACGGGGTCATCGGAAGGGCTTACTTCGCCAAGGCCTGGTACAGCAATGTGAGGAAGTCGATCGGGACGGGGAAGGAAGTTCCTGTACCCGCGCAACTGGACTGGGATTTGTGGCAAGGACCAGCTCCGCGTCAGGCGTATAAGGACAATGTGCAGCCTTACAACTGGCATTGGTTCAAGACGTGGGGAACGGGAGAGACGCTCAACAATGGGACTCACGAGGTAGATGTCTGTCGTTGGGCTCTTGGGGTGGATTTCCCGCAGCGGATCACTGCGTCGGGTGGAAGATACCAGTTCAAGGACGATTGGCAGTTCTACGACACGTTGGTGACAAGCTTCGCCTACGACGACAAGATGATCTCGTGGGAGGGCAAGTGCTGCAATGGAATGAAGTACTACAACCGCGATCGTGGATCAACGATCGTCGGCACGACGGGAACCGTGCTGATCGATCGCGATGGCTACGAGATCTATGACCTCAAGGGAAATAAGACCAGCGAGTTCAAGACCGGCAAGGCGACTTCGTCGTCTGATCTGACGGGCCGCGATTCCATGACGGACCTGCACTTCGCCAACTTCATCGCGGGAGTTCAAAAGGGAGCGAAGCTCAACGCTCCAATCGCCGTAGGGAACGTTGCGGTCACGATGCTTCAACTTTCGAACGTTGCCTGGGAGGTAAATCGCGAGTTGCAGCTCGATACCACGAACGGGAAGGTATTGAATGACGCACAGGCCATGAAGTGCTGGGGTCGCGATTATGAGAAGGGTTGGGCGCCGCATCTCTAGGGCATTTAGGTTTACACAACGATCTAACGAACCGTTCGACAACAACAACTCTTGAGCAAAGGCCTGCTATGAAAAATACCTTTTCACGTCGCAACTTCGTCCAGTCCGGCGCGCTGATCGCTGCAGCGAGCGTCACGTCCGAGTGCCGTCCCTTTATTCGCGCAGAAGCCGCAACCGGCGACTGGCAAACCGTCGCCGATCCATCTGGGCGTGGCCAGCTACACCTTCCGCAATTTCAATCGTGCCCAGATGATCGGCTTCCTGAAGCAGCTCAACGTTGACGCGCTGAATGCGAAGGACGTCAAAGACCATCTTCCGATGGATCCGACGGAGGAGGCCAAGGCGGTGGCAGACTATACCGCTGCGGGCATCAAGCTCCATGCTGCCGGGACGATTTATTTCCCGAAGGACGAAGATGATGACATCCGAAGCAAGTTCGAATACTGCAAGCGGGCGGGTATCTCCGTGATTGTTGCCGGCGACCCGGCACCGGGAACTCTTCCGCGTATCGAAAAGTTCGTGAAGGAGTATGACATCCGGCTCGCGATCCATAACCATGGGCCGGAGGACAAGTTGTGGCATTCACCGCTGGATGTGCTGAATGGCATCAAGAACTACGACCCGCGAATTGGATGCTGCATCGACGTCGGCCATACGGTGCGTGCGGGCGTGGATGTGGTCGCGGCCATCCGCGCGGTTGGACCGCGACTGTACAACGTTCACATGAAGGACCTGACCAGCTTCGACAGCAAAGAAAGCCAGGTCGCAGTGGGTGACGGGATCATGCCTATACGGGCGATCTTCGAGACCCTGATTTCGACCAACTACAAAGGCTTTGTCGATCTTGAGTATGAGGTCCATGGAGACGATCCGATGCCTGGAGTGATCAGCAGCTTTGGTTATATGCGCGGCGTTCTGGCCGGGATGGGGTACTTGAGCCACGGCTAAGTACGTACCTCAGCGGCTAAAGCCGCAATGCAGACGAGGATTACGGCACGGCTGAAGCCGTGCCCTTAAGCAAAACCGAGTTACGTATTTCACTAGCTGGCAGACAGCGGGGGGTCCCCCCCCCTATTGCCCGCGCGTAAGCCGTTTTGTTTCAGTGGTTTACGAGAGGAGACTCCTTGTAAAATATTCATGGTAAAGGGGTTGCGTCCAAATTCCCTCCTATCAACAAGTTAGCCCCGGCTTCTGGCCGGGGCTAGCTTTGTTTGATCTATATATACAAGTATAGCGGATCGGTTGGAACTAATACGCCATGTAAAAGATGTTTATTTCCAGCAAGTTAAGTCGCTTTGGGACTTGACACGCGATTTCTGGGCGAAAAGTAAGGATTAATTTTATAAGTCATCTGCTCTCTATGGTTTCGCCGCCAAAGCGGACTCTTCCATTGACTGACTCGCCTGCGCGGTCTGGAGGAGGCGGTATCCGGCTCGAGTCCGGATGCGGTACTTCTGGAGGTTTTTGCCCACCAGCTTCACCGAGATCGATCGCCAGCCGTGGTTGGAGTTTGGCGCAGGGTAATAACTGATGGCATAAAGGTGCGCCAGGTCGTCCCGGATCGAGGCGAAGGCCTGCTTTTCATCCTGCCAGCCCTTGGAGAAGTAGGCTTTTCCGCCGGTTGCTTTGCTCATGCGCTCGAAGACGGCGGTAGAAACGGGCTCTGACTCGGCGGCCTGGGTACTGATCATGTAGATGATTGTTCCGGTGGATTGCGCGAGTTCGGCTACGTCTTCCGGGGGCACGAGGCTGGCGTTGTCGGGGCCGTTGGAGAAGACCACGATGGCCTTGCGTCCGGTGAGGCGGGCGGCATCTTTTACGGTGAGGAGGAGGCCGTTATAGAGAGCTGCGTCATCGCCCGCTACTGTGCTGCGGACGCCACGGAGGACCTGCGAACGATCGGGGGTCAGCGGAGCGACCTTCGAGAGATCACGGCTATACGAGTAGAGTGCGACCTGGCTGACGCCTTCTAGGGAGCGGATGAAGTCGGCGATGGCGTCCTGGGCGAAGACAAAGCCGCGGTACATATAGTTGCTGGTGTCGAAGAGGATAAAGACATTGGCTCCGGCGAATTTCTTGGAAGGTTCCAAGGAGGTGGGGTCTCCCGCTTTCTCGGTGACCTCAGTAAAACCCTTGCCACCCGGACCAAGTTGCATCAATCTGCGCGTAGGGCCGTTTCCTTCTTCGAAGGTTGCGGTCTTTTCGGGGATCTTGTCTTCGGTGATGGCGAAGTCCTCCGGGCCAAGGCCACTGATGTAGTTTCCTTTGTTGTCGGTGACGGCGACATTCAGCTGCACGAGCACGACACTGACGCGAATACGCGAGGCGTCATCCTGTGCGGCGGCCCCGGCTCCACCGCCGGAGAAAGGAATCGCAAGTAAGCAGAGAAGCAAAAAGTATTTCTTCATCATTGTTCTCCTATGGCGTATTTGCCTCTTTGACGGGCTGATCCAGGCGCTGTGCAGTGGTGCTGGTTGACGGCAAGGGGGCGATCTTACCTTGCCGCAACTCATCTCCTGCCTCCTGCATGGCTCGCAGCATAGCCGGCCAATCTTCGAGGTCTGTTGCAAAGATCTTTGCGGTCATGTGGCGAGTCAGCTCGGGCACAAGGCGGTTCAGCATCACCGGCGGATAGCCCAACTCGTCCGCCAATCGGGCCCAATACAAGTTTGTCGACTCCCACGACTCGCCGAACAGGCGGCTGGAGTAGCCACCGAAGAATGGGAAGGGTTTCACGTTGAGCAGCTCGCGACTGTTTGTGCGAGCCATTGTCGGATGAGGAACACCGAAGTCTTTCGAGATCTTCTCCCAACTTACTTCGGTGGGGTACTGACGCGAGAGTTCTTCCAGTTGCTGGCCTGCGGGGCCGACGGAGACGGCCTCTCCCGGATATTTTCTGCGGAATGTTTCTGCCAGGTAGAAGGTGTCTGCGGGCATCATGCGACGAATCAGGGTGGGAAGATCTTCTTCGTGTTGCAGAGCCAACTCGGCGTGCTCCAAACGTGCAGGCATCATGCGATCGGAGAGGATGTTGATGACCTTGGCCCGAAGTTGCGGGTCCTTTGTCGACGCGGCCAAAAGCTCTTCGCCATTCCGCTGATAGAGAGCGACGGCGTGAAGCTCATGCGGGCTGACGGTCCACCAGCGTGGCAGGGTTGCGCTGACGAGGAGGTCCGGAACGAGCTCTTTCCAGATAAGGGCCTGTACGTTTTCAGGGGCGATGAAATCCTGCTCCGTCATGGCCAGAGCATATGAGAGGTCGGTGAGGGAACCCATCAGATATGCGCCGCCGCCGGCGGGTGAGCCGACGCCAAGCAACATGGGAGTCTGCCAGAACTGTTCGGTGCCGACGACCGATATTTCCGTGAAGTCGTGCGAGCGGACGAAGAGCGGGTTGTTGTGAAGGATCTGAGCGCCGGGTGGTTCGAAGTAGGCGTAGTTCAAACCGACGAGCGTGTCACGGAGGAAGGGCACGAGTTGACCGCGTGCCGCTTCCAGTTGGGCGCGCGTGCCCGGAGCTTTCATGACCTTCGTCAGGTCGGTCTGGATCTGCAGTTCAGCGTGATGGCTGGTGTAGACGCGTGGCGCCCAGTCAATCTTCTCGCTCTGAGTAAAGATCGGACGGGGCATTTCGAATTCGCGGAGCTCTCCTGCAAGCGTGATCAAGCTGCTGTTCGCAGGTTTGCCTTGCGACATTTCACTCAAGCCATCGCTAAGCGCAAAGAGCGTCTCGAGGGAGACCAGGTGCTGGTCTTCGAGCACGGAACGAATTCTCCTGGCAAGTTCCTGATGGACGCGCTGGCCGTCGGGGGTGTCCTGGCGAGGGCCTGCGAGGAGTTCGACGATATCGACTGACGAGCCGTTCGGCGGGGCGGCTGCGGCCAACAACACTCCCAATGAGCCTCGTGCCGCGTCGAATAGCTGCGTCGACGAGGTAATTTTGGCAAAGGGATCGATCATCTTTTGCCAGGAGGAGTTCAATTGGGCGGTTGGGATCTGTCCCTGACGAGCGAGGATCTGCCAGAGCCCAATGTTGGCCTGAAGAGCACCCAGTGTGTTTCCACGCAGGGTTTCGTTTGAGATCTTGTCGATCGAGTCGCCTACATTTACGAAGCGGGTAGCCGATTCGTCGGTCAAATCCGGGAACTCAGAGAAGACGAGAAACCAGTTGTTGAACTGCGCATAATTACTGGCGAGGAGACTGACGGTTTCGGGCGACATGCGCTTATCAGGAGCCCGCCCTTTGTCGAACTCACACATTGTGAGGTAGATCTGGAGGGGACCGACATCGGTGACAACGCGCGAGTAGGCGACCATGGCGTCGAGGAGTTGCTCGGGATGGTCGAGACCGCGGACGCGCTTGTTGTAGTCTTTGATCGTCTTCGAATCGGTCTTCTGTCTGACGATCTGTTTCCAAACTTCGAGATTTCCCGGGACGTGAGGCTCGCCGTTTGCCTCCCATTCAACGCGGGTAAATAAGACGAGAAGGTCAGGGGCCTGTCGAAAGACTCCACGTGTTGCGGGGGGTTCAATGTCGGTTCCGCGCAGGTCCTCGTAGAAGCGCTTGAGGCGACCGTTTTCGACGAGATGTTCGCGCTGGGACTCGTTGACACGCGACAAGACATCGAAGTACGCAGCCAGCCAGCCGTTGTCTTTGGCGAGCAACCGGGGAACGAACTCGCTCGGGTTGTCGGGGCTCGCTCCTACTAAATCTCTCCAGGTAACCTGCGTCCACGCGCCGCCGGGAACGACTACGCGTCCCCCGCGAATGGATATCTGGCTGCCGTAAAAATCGAGGGCGGCGGCATAGGGAAGCAGTCTTCTGAGCCCAGGTGAACGCAGCAAGGCGAGCCGCGTTTCGGCATCGTTCTTGGTTAATGCCCAATAGAGACGAGCCACGCCGGGATCGTTGATCAGCTGATCGACCAAATTGACATAGCCCTTTTTCTGTCCCGCGCTGAGCGTCGTCCAGTCACTCTCTTTGAAAAGGACGGGAACCTTGGAGGGGGCGTAGGGATAGTCGAACGCGACACCTTTCTGAAGGGCTTCTTCGAGGTCTGTGAGTGGGAAGCCTGAGTCGATGGTGAGAAAAGCCCTCTCTGGGTTTGCAGTCTCCAGGAAGAAATTCTTTGAACCACAACCTTCGCGCAGACGATATCCGAGAATCTGGACCAGAGTGCCTGCATCGTCACAGTTGGCAACGTGGATGGCGTTGGTCGACCCTGCGAGAATCTGGAGTTCTCTGGCTTGTTGAACGTAGCGACCGAGCAGGAGCAGATACTCAGTTGGGTTGCCCCTCTGATAGCCCTGCATGAAGATGTTGCGGGCGAGCAGGGGCATCACATCGGCAGCAGGGACCTTCTGGCTGACGGCGGCCATGCGCAGGAAAGACCGGAGCGGTCCAGGGATAGTGGCAGTCTCAACTGAAGGAGGCGCGGGAGTCGTCGGGACCCCTGAGGCGGCACAGAGAGAGGGACAAACTGACAGGCACGAAAAAGCCACAACAAAAGTGGCGACCGTACGAAGTGGGAACTTCATCATCGGATACCTCTTTGAGAACCTTCGAGCTCCAAACAAATGTGGAATGATCCGTGTCCTACGAGGACGGTTGAGGGATCTTAACCGGGGACTGCAAATCCAGCACGGCTGCAAGTTAAGCCACGCTTATGTCGTTATTTACCGATTCTTACTATCGTCGGACGATTTCAGAGCTTCAAATCAAGAAGACATAGCGGCATCTGTTTAACTGAACGAAAGTACTGTACTCCCGTCCCGCGGAGATTTGCTAGAGAGGATCCTATTTAAATCTCAAAAATTTGAAGGGCCCGGTGACGAAAACTGGCGATGCTGCTCAGGGTGCCGGAGAGGGGACGCCGAAACCTGACTTCAATTGCCTTAGTGAAGACATGCCACAGTTTAATGAGGAGTTTAGCTCAAGTTGGAGCCGGCGAAGTGTCAAGAGTTTGTCACCAAGCGAATAAATATAGTTTTCATGGAAGCGGAAAACGGCACTGGCGGGGGAAGACCCCGCCAGTGCCGTTCGTAGATGCTAAAACCTAGACCAAAAGTCGACTGCCAGGTGGCCTAGAAATTGAGGTGTCCGGCAAACTGGAAGTCGCGCGATCCGGGCGTACCGGAGACACCGCCGATTTGCCCGAAGTTTGCCGCCCCAAAGGTCGCTGCGGGACTGGAGAACGTGACCTTGTTCCAGACGTTGATGCAGTCCACCTCGAAAACAAAGGTACCGATATCCTTTGGCAGATTGAAGCTCTTGCGCAGCGCGGAGTCGAGGTTCTGGTTGCCCGGAGCCCTCAACGTGAGCGGAGCGGTACGAGGCGCATTGCCAAGCAGATAGATCGGGCTGGTTGTCGGGGAGATGTTCCCAGCGTTCTTGAATTGCGTTGAATCAAGGTACCGAACCGCCGTGCAGCCGGGGCCGATCCCAAGATTGCATGCGCTGGTTCCTCCTGGTGCGGTGCCGTAGCTACCGTTGATGCGAGCGTTTCTCGCACCAGGCGCCAGGTCCGGCATGCATTGACCCTGCCCGGGGTAGTTGGTGGCACTGCAGAGATTGGAGATGACGGGGATCGGTATACCGGAACCGTAGGTGTAGATACCGGAGACCGTCCACCCACCGGCAAGCGTACGCACCAGCATGGAGTTGCTGCCGATCCCGCCTTTGCCGAACGGAAGCTGGTAGACACCGAAGGCATGCAGGGACTGCGGAGCCGAAACTATGCTCCAGGACCGTTCGATCCGGTCCTGATGCCAGCTCTGTCCGCCACCGGAGATCGCGGCAGATGGAATGTCGAACCCGCTGCGGAAGGTGCCGTCATCCCCGATGTTCTTCGAGTAGGTGTAGTTAATGTTGAATGAGAGCCCGTGCGACGTACGCTGCAGCAACATAATCTGGAGCGAAGAGTAGGACAGGTTGGCCGAGTTCGCACCCCACAGGTCGGTGACACCGTTGTACTGGGGGAAGGCGGTGAGGCCCTGGGCAATCGTGAGTACCGAGCTGTTCGGATTTGCATTCGCGGCGTTCTGATAGAACGTCGGGATCGCGACACCCGACATCGCAGCCTTCGCTTTTGCTACGTTGGCCGAGGTGGCCGCGGAGGTCAGGATCGGCTTCGTTCCGGTCGAATCGGTCACGCCTCCGAGCGCGGCGAGGTAGATCGGGTTCAACTGATTTGCCCAGTATCCGCGAGCGTTCCCGCCTGTGTTGAGGAAGTGTGATTGATCCGCGACGTAGTTGACCGAGATCGTCATGTTATTGGTGATGCTGCGCTCGATGCCGAAGTTATAGAAGGTGAACTCCGGCGCGCGGCCCGAGAGGTAGAAGTCGGCATAGGAGACGCCGCCGCCGCCTGCCGAAACCAGGGCGCCATTGTTGAGGTAATTGCCGGTCTGCAAAAGTTGCGACTGCGCAGTCTGAGCGGGCGCTGCCGGATACTGGAAGCCCTTCCCGAGCAGGTCGGTATTGGCGATCCCCTTGCTGGTGAACGTTGATCCGTTGTTCAGGTAGAAGGATGGGCCTGCATTGACACCCGTCGTTGATTCGGGCGTTGCGTTTGCGTTGACATTGAAGCCAAGCTGGCCTGTTCCCTGGTAGGCGCCGCCGCGACCGCCCACGCCGCCCGCCTGCGAGAACACTCGCGCAATGCCGGCGCGGAAGATGGTCTTCTCATCGGCCGCAAAGACAATACCTACGCGGGGACCCCAGTTCTTCCAGTAGGTACTGACCGGCGTCCTGCAGTTGCAACTTACGCCCGGGCCGCCGTGGTTGCCGGCAAACTGCAGCATGCCGGGTGTACCCGTTGCAGTGTTGGTGATGTTGGGATTGAGAAAGCTCCAGCGGTCCTGAACTTCGTGATAGGGGCTGAAGTAGTCCCAGCGAAGCCCAAGGTCCAGGGTGACTTTGCTGTTTACCTTCCAGTTGTCACTGAAGTATGGGGCGGCCAGGCGGTAGCGACCGCCCAGTTCGCTGACGGGCTGAAGCGCGACGGATGGCGATCCACCGACGGCGCCGAGCATGTAGCTGGCGAACGCAATGCCGGAGCCGGTGCTTAGCGCATTCGAATTCGCCGCGTACTGCGCGGTTGAGTTTGAGTTGAATGGCAACTGAACCAGTCCCGATGGGCCTACCGGCGCGGCGACGTTGGTCTGTTGCCACTGGTAGGTAAAGCCCATCGTCATGGCGTGCTTGCCCTTGGTCCACTGCAGGTTATCGAGAGCCGTATAGGTCTCCGGGATGACCGACTGGGTGGAACCCGCCGGTCCCTGTTGGGTCCATCCGGTGAGTGCGGTGGTGGCCGCGCCAGTCTGGGCGAAGGAACTGCCAGGGAAGTTCGTGCTCGCCGCGCCAGCGGGAACGTTCGTAATCCCGAGGCTCGCCGGCGAATACTGTGTCAATCCATCGGTAGCTGCCTTCTGGGGCTGGATGAAGCGCGTGTAGGAGTACTTCGCCTGATTCACGAGGTTGTTACTGATGACGTAGTTGTACTCGGCGTCATAGAACTTGGGGAAGATGTTGGCAACCGTGCCGGCGACATAGGGAATCGCCAGGAATCCGTAGGTGTTTGGTGCGGTGCCGCCCGATACGAAGTTCTGCAGATAGTGAACTGCTCCCATCGCCCCTACGGTCGACAGCCGTTGCTTTTGATTGATGTCCCAGTCGACACGCCAGTCCTGCACGTTGTTGTCAAAGCCGCTGGGGTAGCCGCCCAGGTAGTTACTGGTGAGGGAGTTGTTGCTGGGTGCAGGCATGAAGGAGGCCATCTTCGCTGTGATTGGAGAGAGATAGCTCGCCGGAATCACATTGTTAGTGGGGATGCCATTCTTGAGCCCCTGGAAGGCGGTACGGGTGCAAGAGGTGCCGGCGCAGACGTTACTGGTCGGATCGAAGATGAGCATCTTGTTGTTGGCGCCGGTTCCGGTCAAACCGCCGCCGGACGTACCAGCGTTTAACTCTGTGAAGTCACCCTGGATCATCAATGGAGTTGGAATCGTGAATAGAACTGGATTGGCCGCGCGCCGGGAGTGGAACTTGTCGTAGGCGAAGAAGAAGAAGACTTTCTTGCCGGTATGCGGAACGTAACCGCCAAAGGTCAAGTGAGAGTTCGGTCTGATGCTCGGCGCCCTTCGGCTGGCAGCCGGCGCGCGGGGCGTTGGTGATTGTCTGACCGCCCGAGGTGCTTGTCGTCTCGACAGGGCTGCAGGTTGGGTATGCTACCCCAGTCGCCGGATTGATGCCTGCTGCTGGACCCACTTTTGAGTGAAGCCCCAGGTGTCGAAGACTGTATTGCGGATGAAGACCGATGCCTGGCCGTGGTACCTGCTGCCTCCCGACTTCATCGTGAAGTTCAGCGCGCCGGCACCCGAATACTCGGCTGGAGGTGTGCTGGTGACCAACTGAAACTGGTCGACGGCATCGAGGTTCATGCCCAGTGAGACGAGACGGTTGTCGCCCTGCTGATTAATCGTCTCCGCCGGCATACCGTCGATATAGAGCTGGCCGAGATAGTTGCCGGTTCCGCCGACGATCGGCACGCGCGTACCGGTCTGTGCGCCGGGAGCGAGGGAGGAAAAGGCAGTCGGATCGCGCTGCGCGTTGTTCATCTGCAGCGGAAGGTTGGCGTAGGTTGTGTTCTCCATCACAAGGCCGATTGTGGCGTTGGTGGTATTGAGGACCGGAGGCGCGTCGGTGACGGTGACGGTCTCTGCTGTGTCGCCGACGGACAGGACAGGATTGACTCCCAGGACGCCCAGGGCATTCACGGCCAGGTTCTCCTGCTTCAGGGTCCGGAATCCCTTCGCCTCAATGGTCAGAGAATAGATTCCGGGCGGCAGAGGGGCCAGGCTGAAGGAGCCAGAGGACGACGAGGTGCGGACGCTGGCGATATTGGTGGCGTTGTTGGTGGCGGTGATCTTTGCATCGGGAACAACGGCGCCTGTGCTGTCGGTCACCGTGCCTGTGATGGTTCCTTGACCGCCGGTCTGGGCCTTCAGTGCGACTGGAGAGGCGATGAGCAATGCGAAAGCAGTCAAGAAAAGTGTCTTGCTCAGCGTCGCTGCAAGAGTGCCACGGAAGATGCTGTTTCTGGAATTCATGGTGACCTCGGTAGAAATAGATTCAGTCAGTAAATTGCCGGTCTTCGTGCCAACGTGGGGTGCATCGAGCGCTCATCCCAAGAACTAATGGCTAGCATCCGACTCTCTCTGTGTGGCCCGGAACGCGCACATTTGGGCAGGGTGAAGAAACAGATACAGGGAACGGCGTGAATTATCTGCATCCCGACAGACGCCTGTCAATAGGAAAATAATGCCTGATAGGGAATATCGGAGAAGCGCTCAGTCGCGCTCTCCCGCGTTCGGGCCGATGGCGCTGGCTCCGCCGTGACTTCTTCGTGACCTTTGAGGCGCGGGAACAACAACAGCCAGTTCGCCCGATGAGTTGAGGGTCAACTGGTCGAGTGAACTGGCTGTAGCTTCCAGAAAGAGTTGGGCTTGGACGCCCGCTTGCGACGTTTTGTGAAAATTAAGGTGCGGCTGGAATTAAAGTGCGGCCAAGGCCGCAGCTTCGTCTGGGTAAAGGGAAGCGTATTTGGTAATGCCGACCATGGTGAAGACCTTGGTGAAGTGTGGGGTGAGGCCGCAGATGGCGATGGTCTGGTCGGATTTGTTCGCTTCCATCAGCACCTGAATGACGAGCGCGATGCCGGAGGAATTGAGGTATTCGACGCCCTTGAAGTCGAGCAGGATGTGCTTGTTTGAGGCCTTATCGAGCGCCTGGTAGGTCCCCACGATCGCGTCCTTCGAAGCCGACGAGACGTCGCCGTCGAAGCGGAGACAGGTGACCGGCTTGCCACTTGCGCCTGGGAGTTGCTGCTGCGAAACCTTGTTAGGCGTTTGCACCTTATCAATTCTCCTTGTTCATTCTGATAACCAGCCGCACAAAGCTTTGCTCGTCGGTTCCGGTTCCCGATACCCATTCGGCTTCGTCGACGAGGGCCTGAATAAGAAACATACCCATTCCACGGGCCTCTTCTTCTCCGCTCATCTTGCGGTCGATGTCCGGGGTGGGCGCCGGTGTGTCCATCCCGGTACCGTTATCCATTACTTTGACTTCGAGTTCATTTGGCTTCATCGAAAGTACAACACTGACCGGGACAGAGGCATTCATCTGGTTGCCGTGTTCCATTGCGTTGATGCAGGCTTCGGCGAGTGCGGTTTTCAGATCTTCGATGCGATCTTCACTGAAGCCCATGAGCTTCGCCATGCTGGCGGCGGTGCTCATAGCGACTTTTTCGAAGCCGAGACGCGACGGGAGCCGCACCTCGACCTTGCTGCCGCTGGTCACGGTCATAGGTATACCTTCTCCTTGGACTTGCCCGAAAGGCGGCAAAGTGCAATTGCACTCATATCATCCTGCTGCGGGGCCCCGCCTGAGAAGGTATCAAGAGTGGTCCACAAACTCGTCAGGGTGTCTTCGGCGTGACGATCGCCGTCTGAACTTTGAGTTGTATCGACGGCGCGGAAGGCGTCCATGAGCCGATCCTGGCCAAACTCATCCTCGCCCTGAAAGATCTCCGTCAACCCATCGGTGTAAAGCAGGATGCGCGCCCCGGGTTCAATGGGGACACGCTCGATCGAATAGCGGGAGCCCGGGAGCATGCCGAGGGGGGTACCACTGGCTTCGATCAAACGAGTGGGGGCGTCGCCGGACGAGACCAGAAATGCGGGATTGTGGCCGGCGTTGACGATTTCCATCTCTGCGGAGGTCGGGTCGAGTCGCAGAAAGATGGCTGTTACATAGCGGCGCCGGGCCTCCGTGCCTTCATCCCAGTGTTGCTGAGACAGGCGCCCCGCAAGCTCGCGCAAGGTAAGAGACTGGCGGGCGAGGGCTCGGAAGGCAGACCGGAAGGCAGTGCCGACGAGAGCAGATGCAAGCCCCTTTCCGGCAACGTCGGCGACGACCATCAGGTGGGAGCCGTCGGGCTCGGTGACGATGTCGAGGTAATCTCCGCCGACGTGGTAGCAGGCCCTGGAACGTGCTGCGACGGAATAGCCGGGGATCGAAGGCATGGCCTGCGGGAGGAGACTTTGCTGGATGGCTCGGGCAGCATCGAGATCCTGCGCAAGACGGGCGTATTCCAGATGGCGCTTGTGGTTGATGGCGTTTTCGAGGGCGACGGCGGTCTGGAGGACGAGACCTTCCAGGAAATCGCGTTCGTAGAGGCTCAGCGGGCGGCCTTGCGGGGTGGCGACCACGAGTTCTGAGAGGACCTTGCCGTCTCGTGAGAGCAGTTCGAAGCGGGGGCAGCTTTCGGATGGTGCAGCCACGGCTTCGGGGGGAACATTGCCATAGACAACATCTTGCTGGGTGAAGAGAGCTCCGTCCAGTTCGAGCTCGCGAACCGCGATGCAGGCCGATTGTTGAAGCACATCGGAGAGTTCGATGGTCGAATGGACCGCCCGCGACGCTTCGAGCAAAGCCTGAAGGCGCACGACCTGCTCGGCGAGCGGAAGGTTGGTCTGATCGAGGGCGTAGGTCTGTTCAGTCGGGGACATGAATTTCGAGTGACTCCGAGTCTACCGTGTACCCGCTATTAAGGCACGTTGCAAATTGTGTTTCCGTCGATTCGACGTGGGTGACCGCATTCCGCGGTTCGAAATGCTCTGTCAGTAACCCGAAAACGTACCAGCGCTTCCGTGCTATGTGCAATAGTCTGCGCAATCTGCGAGGGAAGTGTAAAGAACCTTGGGGTTTTCTGGTTTTTCTTTGGCCCGCGACGTGCAGAGTAAGTAAACATCAGGTTCTAACAAGATCTCAAGTTCTACCGGGCTTTAGATGCAATGTCGTCGCGCTATCGTCCCTATCCTTCGGAGGAATACAGAAATGAAATATCTTCTTCGCGTGTTGTGTGCTGTGGCCTTGTTTTGCGGATTGGCTACCCAGGCGCATGGTGTCGACTTCCATGTTCAGGTCCTTGATCCGAATATTTGCATTTCGAATCCCTCCGTGTGCGTAATATTCAACGCTTCAGACCCGATCAACCTCAGCCTTAACGCGTTTACATGCCAGTTCGCCGGTGTGCCAAATCTGCCGTCGGGTTCCGATTACGGCTGCGCCGTATTGTTCAACTTTACGATTCCGCCTGAGACGATTACCTCGCTGAATCTCACGTTCTCCGGTCTTGGAGATCTGACCTTCCAATGCGACACTACCGGGATCGGGAATGTAGGGAGTATCTTTGCCCAGTCGAGTTGCGGCGCACTAGGCGGTGGTACCGACACCTTCTCCTTCTATGATGGAGAGTTCCCCTTCTTCACTGAGGCAATCATCTATGAAAGCGGCGTTAGCCCCGATTTGTTCCAGGACGGATTCGCAACCGTGAATCAGCCTCCGTTCGTCGCCACCCCAGAGCCGGACTCGCTCCTGCTGCTCTCGACGGGCGTGATGATGATGTCGGTTGGCATGTACCTGAATAAGCGGCGGCCTGCCTTCGTGTTCGGAAAGAAATAGCGCCGATCCGGAAGTGAGTTGGCACGCTAAGAACTGGCGAGGCTCACATCTTTGGGTGTGAGCCTTTCCTTTGTCTCCTGCAACTCTGCTCTGCGACCGCTTAGATGGTGGGTCGGGCGACACGAAGTCTGGATTCCGCTCAGCGCAAAGAGCGCGCCGGCTCGTGTACTCTCTAATCTCTGTATACTTTTCGCCGCGAGAGTGCCTATGCTTCGCGTTCGCCTGCTCCTGTTCCTGTTGTTGCCGCTGTCAGCCTATGGTTTCCCTGCAGCCGACCCGCCTCAAAACGACAGTGTCGCCGCCGCAGACAGTCTCGTCCATGTGAAGCTTGGCGAATCGTCGGTTGCGCTTGCGGGCCCCTGGAAGTTTCATGTTGGGGACGATCCGTCCTGGGCGATGCCGGATTTCAATGATTCCAGCTGGGAAGATGTGGATCTGACTCCGGACGGAACTATCGGGCTGGCGCCTGGATGGACCGCACGTGGACACGCCGGGTACTCGGGTTACGCCTGGTACAGGCTACAGCTCAACATTGAGGGAGCAAAACGTTCTCTGGCGGTGAAGATGCCCGACAGCTTCGACGATGCCTACCAGCTCTTTGTTGACGGCAAGCGAATTGGCGAGTTCGGAAAGTTCACGGAGCACGGAGTCACCGCGTACAGCGGCCTTCCTACAGCGTTCCGACTTCCCAAAGGCGTCCGGGACGGCAAGGTCTCGATTGCTGTACGAGTGTGGATGGATAGCGCTACACCCTTCAACAGTCCGGATGCCGGTGGGTTGCGCCAGCCTCCTGAGCTGGGCTATTCCTCGGCGATTTCGGACCAGGTTCGGCTCGACTGGGATGACGTTGGACACTACGTCGGCAGCGGCTTTCTGGAGATGCTGGTACTGGTGATGGCGCTCCTGATGGCGTTAACACTCTTCTGGCTCGACCGGCATGAAAAATCGTATCTCTGGCTGGCGTTGGTCTGCGAAGCCAGTCTCCTGAGCGTCGCTCCCGTGCTCCTCATCAACTTCACCACATGGATGGGACTTACCGAGTACGTGATTTTTCACGATGTGATTGCGTTTCCGTTGCGCATCGGTCTGTGGGTGCTCTTTTGGGGCTATTGGTTCCGCCTGTCGCGTATGCGCGCGTTGCATTACGCGGTGTGGACGTTGGTGGCAATTCTTGCGATCGGGACTGCTATGCTGCGGCCCCCACTCTATGGGACACATGTACCAGTGCAAGCGGCGAACTTCCTCCATCCCTTTCTGTTGATCGTCAGCCTGGCTCTGGGGGTTTTTCTGCTGCTCGTTGCGTATCGGGGTTTCTATAAAAATAAGGGAGAGGGCGGCCTCGCCGCTGCTGCCGTTCTTCTCGCCGTTATTGCGAACTATCAGCGTGAGCTCCGACTCATCCATGTTCAAACTACCTTCACGATTCTTGGATTCACTCTTTCGTTGGGCTCTGTATCGACGATTCTTTCCGTGCTTATCATTACGGTGATGCTGTTGGGCAGATTTATCACCGCGCAGCGGGCGAAGGAGCAATGGAAGCTGGAGATCGCGCAGGCGAGGCATGTACAGCAGGTCCTGATCCCGAACAAGCTTCCTGAGCTCAACGATCTGCATATCGAAAGTGTGTATCGCCCAGCGCGCGAGGTGGGTGGAGATTTCTTTCAAATCGTGCCGAATGACAAGGACGGCAGTTCGCTGATCGCGTTTGGCGATGTCACGGGTAAGGGGCTGCAGGCCGGGATGCTCGTCGCGCTCATCATTGGGGCCATCCGCTCTGCAGCGGAACACGACAACGATCCACGACGCATTCTCGAGGTGCTTAACGACCAGCTCGCCGAACGCGAATCGGCGAGTGCGACCTGCATGGTCCTGCGTTTCACTGCGGACGGCGCTGTCGAGCTGGCGAATGCCGGGCAGCTTCCTCCTTATCTGAACGGAGTCGAGATGCAGATTGAAGGCGCTCTACCGCTTGGGATCGTCTCCGGCTTAGACTTTCCGGTGACCTCGTTCAAGCTTGAGCCTGGCGACTCCCTCCTGATTATGTCCGACGGCATTGCAGAAGCACAAAATGCGTACGGAGAGCTTTTCGGGTTTGAGCGCATCGAGGAAATGCTTCGCAATTCGACCACCACCGCGGAGATTGCGACCGCTGCGCAGAAGTTCGGCCAGACGGACGATATTCTCGTCTTGCGTGTGCAACGCCATGCAGCGCGAGCTGCTCTTCATGTGCAGCCGCAAGAGGTTTATTCGTAAAGGAATGCTGACAGTGGCGTAGGCCAGAAGCAGGTTGAGCAAGGATGATAGTTTAATCACGGTGCGTGAGCTGCAAGGAATGCGTTACGCGATCTGGATTCAAGGAAAGCTATGACCCCGATGTCGCCGGCAGAGTTTGCAAAAAAAATTGGAACTGGACTCCTCTCCTTTCCCGTTACGCATTTCACCGAGACCCACGCGTTTGACGAGGGCCCTTATCGCGAACATCTTGACTGGTTGCTGCAGTACAAACCGGCTGGATTATTTGCAGCGGGCGGAACAGGCGAGTTCTTTTCGCTTACGCTGCAGGAGTTTTCGTCTGTGGTTTCGGCTGCCGTGGCGCAGACAAATCATCGCGTGCCGGTGGTCGCTGGTTGTGGATACGGCACAGCGATGGCGAAACAGTTCGCGCAGGCCGCGCATGGCGCGGGGGCCGACGGGCTTCTGCTGTTGCCTCCGTATCTGCTCAACTCCGAACCGGCGGGAATCATGGCTCATGTTGAGGCGGTGTGCGCTTCCACCAGCCTTGGCGTCATCTTCTATAACCGGGACAACGCCATCATCAATGAAGTAACTCTGGAGCAGCTGTGCGAGCGCTGCCCAAATCTTGTCGGATTCAAGGATGGATACGGCGACATTGAGCTGATGACTCGCATTTATGCGCGGATGGGTGACCGGCTCACTTATATTGGCGGCCTGCCCACCGCTGAGACCTTTGCGTTGCCCTATCTTGAGATGGGCGTGACTACCTATTCCTCGGCGATCTTCAACTTTCTTCCGCAGTTCGCTCAGAGCTTTTACGCAGCGGTGCGCCGACGGGATCACGAAGAGGTTTTCAAACAATTGCGTGATTTCGTTCTGCCCTATATTGACATTCGTAATCGGCGTAAAGGGTATGCGGTGTCGATCGTCAAAGCTGGCATGCGCGCAGTTGGCCGGCCGGCCGGTCCGGTCCGTACGCCGCTCACCGATCTCGATGCGGGCGAGATGGACGCTTTAATCAAATTGATTGCAGACCGCAAATGAGCCGACCGGGAGATCGATGACTGTCGCGAAGCCGACTCACATACGCTATCTCATCGTCACCATGTTGTTCGTCGCCAGCTGCTTCAGCTACGGAGACAGGGTCGCGCTGTCCATCGCAGGTGCAGCGATGCAGAAGGAGCTTGCGCTGGATCCGGTGAAGCTGGGCTTTCTGCTCTCCGGCTTTAGTTGGGCTTATGTCTTAGGGCAGCTGCCCTCCGGTGGATTGCTGGACAGGTTCGGCTCCAAGCGTGTGTACGGCATCAGCATTGTTTGCTGGACGATCTGCGCATTCCTCATCGGATTCACCGGTTATCTTGCGACGGCCTGGATCTTCAGTGCGATTTTCATTCTCCGACTCCTATCCGGACTGGCGCAGTCGCCGGTGTTTCCGGGAAACGGGCGTATTGTCGCCGCGTGGTTTCCTACGGCGGAGCGCGGAGGAGCGTCTGCGATCTTCAATGCTTCGCAGTATTTTGCTCTCGTGGTCTTTGCTCCGCTGTTTGGCTGGTTGACCCATTCTTACGGTTGGCGAAGCTGCTTCTGGTTTATGGGCTTGTTCGGGTTTGTGCTTACGTTCGTGTGGTGGAAGACGGTCTACAACGTGAAAGACCATCCACTGATTTCGCAGACGGAGATCGAGTTCATCGAGCGAGGCGGCGGCTTGGTCAACGTCGACCGAGTAGCAGGCGCGAAAGCCAAGTGGCAATCCGCTCAGCTGGTCCGGTGTCAGCCAATTGCTTCATCAGCGGATGTTGATCGGAATCTACCTTGGGCAGTTCTGTATCACGACGCTGACGTATTTCTTTCTTACGTGGTTTCCTGTGTATCTGGTGCAGGCCAGGCACATGTCCATTCTTCGGGGTGGGTTTGCGGCGGCACTGCCGGCACTGTGCGGTTCCATCGGGGGTGTTCTGGGCGGGCTCTGTTCCGACGCGCTGCTGCGCCGAGGCCGCTCGCTCACGTTTGCGCGGAAGGCGCCTATCATTGCCGGCATGCTGCTCTCCGTCACGATGATCGCGTGCAACTACACGAACGTACAGGCGCTGGTGATGTTTCTGATGTCGCTGGCCTTCTTTGGCAAAGGGCTTTGGCGCGTTAGGCTGGACGGTGATCGCTGATACGTCTCCGAAAGAGTTGATTGGTTTGAACGGCGGGCTCTTCAATCTCTTCGGCAACATAGCGGGCATCACGACACCGATCGTGATCGGATACCTGGTGCAGAAGACCGGCTCGTTTAATGACGCGCTGATCTTCGTTGGGATAACGGCGCTGATGGCTATTTTTAGCTATGTTGTAATTGTCGGTGAGATCAAGCGGCTTGAGCTTTCTCCCGCGCCGCGCACGGCAACGATGTAAAGCGGAGTTGCCCTCGGAAAAATCAATGAACCCGGTAGAGACAACTATCGCCCTCGAGAAAACGCCCTTGAGTCACCAGCATGAGGGTGATCCCCGTGGCCGGGACATGACGCCATGTTGCTGAACCTGAGCGGAGCGCATGCGCCGTTTTTCACGCGAAATGTCGTTCTGCTTACGGACAATGCAGGCCACACCGGTGTAGGTGAGGTTCCTGGCGGCGAGAAGATCCGGCGCGTGCTCGAAGAGTCGCGGCCGCTTGTCCTAGGGCAGCCGCTGTCTTCCTACAATGCGATTCTGAATGCGGTGCGAACGCGTTTCGCAGGATCGCGACGATGAAGGCCGCGGGCTACAGACCTTTGACCTGCGAACTACAGTGCATGCGTTGACGGCGATCGAATCGGCGCTGCTCGATCTGCTTGGCCAGTTTCTTTCGCTGCCGGTTGCGGCCCTTCTGGGTGAGGGCCAGCAGCGTTCGAGCGTCGAAGTTCTCGGCTATTTGTTTTTTGTCGGTGATCGACGGAAGACAGACTTGCCCTACCGCAGTGAAACGAACGCAGACGATGCATGGCTGCGCCTGCGGCATGAAGAGGCGCTTAGCACCGCTGCCGTCCTGCGACTGGCAGAGGCGGCGCATGCGCGTTACGGATTCAACGACTACAAACTCAAGGGCGGAGTGCTGGCCGGCACGCAGGAGATGGAGACCGTGACTGCGCTCGCGGAGTGTTTTCCCAATGCGCGGATCACGTTGGACCCAAATGGAGCGTGGTCGCTCGATGAGGCGGTCCGGCTTTGCAAGGACAAGCGGCATGTCCTTGCTTATGCAGAAGACCCTTGTGGAGCTGAGCGAGGTTTCTCTGGTCGAGAGATCATGGCGGAGTTTCGTCAAGCCACCGGCATGCCCACGGCAACCAATATGATTGCGACCGACTGGCGCGAACTGAAGCATGCGATTCAACTAAATGCTATCGACATTCCGCTTGCCGATCCACACTTCTGGACGATGCAAGGGTCGGTGCGGGTCGCGCAGCTTTGCCGCGAATGGGGTCTCACGTGGGGATCTCATTCCAATAACCACTTCGACATCTCACTGGCGATGTTCACGCATGTGGCTGCGGCGGCGCCGGGCAAGATTACCGCTATCGATACGCATTGGATCTGGCAGGACGGCCAGCGCCTCACCAGGGAGCCGTTGCAAATCATTGGAGGCAGAATTGAGGTGCCGGATCGTCCGGGCCTTGGCATTGAAATTGATGAGGGACAGATTGAGCGTGCCCATGCGCTCTACAATACGATGGAACTGGGAGCACGAGACGATGCGAAGGCAATGCAGTTCCTTGTGCCGGGCTGGAGATTCAATCCCAAACGCCCTTGCCTGGTTTCGTAGACGTTCCCTAGCGATAGAAATTACACGAGGAAGTTTTCATGTCTAGCGGAAAAGTGTTACGCCCTCTCTACGTGAAGGTGCATCCGCACGACACGGTCGCCATCATCGTGAACGAGGGCGGTTTGCGCGCGGGAACCGCGTTCGATTCGGGGCTGACGTTGCTGGAGGACATTCCCGAGGCGCACAAAGTTGCGCTCGAGGATATTGCAGCGGGTGCGCCTATACTGCGCTACGGCTCGGTCATCGGATTCGCAGAGCGTGCCATTGCCAAAGGCAGTTGGGTACACGAGGAGCGGATGCGACTGCCGGTCGCTCCATCGCTGGAAAATCTTCCGCTTGCGACCGAGGTGCCACAGCCCATGCCTCCGCTTGAGGGCTACACCTTCGAGGGCTTTCTCAACGATGACGGATCTGTGGGGACGAAGAATATTCTGGGAATCACAACGACTGTGCAATGCGTCGCCGCCACAGTGGACTTTGCCGTCAAGCGCATCAAGGCCGAAGTTCTGCCGCGATATCCAAACGTTGACGATGTAATTGCTCTTACGCATAACTACGGCTGCGGGGTTGCGATCGATGCGCCGGGTGCTGAGATTCCTATCCGCACGCTACGCAATCTCAGTCTGAATCCCAACCTTGGCGGTGCGCCTATGGTCGTCAGTCTGGGTTGTGAGAAGTTGCAACCGGTGCGACTGCTGCCGTCCAGCACCTTGCCTATTCTCGCCGCCGCTCCATATGTCGTTCGCATGCAGGATGAGCAACACCACAGCTTCGGCGATATGGTGACGGCCATCATGGAGCTTGCAGAACGGCGACTCGCGGAGCTCAATCGGAGGACGCGCGTCACGCGGCCAGCGTCCGATCTTGTCGTTGGATTGCAATGTGGCGGCAGCGATGCATTCTCAGGGGTGACGGCGAATCCGGCGGTCGGTTACGCGTCCGATTTGTTGGTGCGCGCTGGCGCTACCGTCATGTTCTCTGAGGTCACAGAGGTCCGCGACGCAATCCATCTGCTCACTGCGCGCGCCGCCGACGAACGGGTCGGTCGTGATCTCATACGCGAGATGGCCTGGTACGACGCCTATCTGGCGCGCGGAGGGGCGGATCGCAGCGCCAATCCCACTCCCGGAAATAAGAAGGGCGGCCTGACGAACATCGTGGAGAAGGCGCTTGGTTCAACGGCCAAAGCGGGCACGAGCGCCATTGCCGGAGTCATCGGGCCGGGCGAACGCGTCACGACAAAGGGCCTGATCTTTGCCGCGACTCCGGCCAGCGACTTCATCTGCGGAACGCTGCAACTTGCGGCGTCGATGAACATGCATGTCTTCACCACGGGGCGAGGCACGCCCTACGGCCTCGCCATGGCTCCGGTGATCAAAGTGGCGTCGCGGTCAGAGCTGGCAGGCCGATGGTCCGATCTGATCGACATCGATGCAGGCACCATCGCGACTGGCGATGCGACCATCGAGGAGGTCGGCACACAACTCTTCCAACTGATACTTGATGTCGCCAGTGGTCGTAAACAGACATGGGCGGACCACTGGAGTCTGCACAATGATCTTGCGCTCTTTAATCCTGCTCCGATCACTTAAAGGATTCGTGAAGTCTGTTCGGGCGAACGCGTCAAGCGATCGGTGAAACTCCGGGTCTGGATCTCAGCAGGAGAAAACTTCCGACACAGCCTGCAATCACGGAGGCCGCCAGAGTTCCGATCTTTGCAAGATCCAACAGGCCGCCTTCGGGGAGTGCCAGTGTTGCGATAAAAAGAGACATGGTGAAACCGATACCGCAGACCCAACTTGCGGCAAAGATCTGCATCCAATTGACGGCTGCGGGTCGCGCAGCCAACTTCAGCCTTTCCGCTGCCCATGCAAATGCGGTAATTCCGAACGGCTTGCCCAGGAGCAAGCCGAGAGCAACACCGATCGTAACTGGATGTTTGACGGCGGCTGCCAGATTGCCGAGCACGTGCACGCCCGCGTTCGAGAAGGCGAAGAGGGGCATGATGACGAAGCTCACCCAGGGTTGGAGCGCGTGCTCGATGCGGTGCAAAGGCGACTCCATTTGAACGCACTCCCGTTCCATCGAGTGGAGCGCGGCTTGCGCTTCCTCTGAGTCAGGTGGTGCCGCTTCGAACCGATCAAGCAAACGTTGCTGCTTCTCCACGAATTGTGGTTTCCCGGTCGAACTGTTGCATGGGATAGTAAAGGCCAGCATGACGCCGGCTATCGTCGCGTGCACGCCGGAGTGCATCACGGCGAACCACACCAGTATTCCGATCAAGGCGTATACCCGGGGATTTCGTATGCCAACCTTGTTTGCGGCGTAGGAAAGTCCGAGACCGATTATTCCAAATGCCATGTACACAAAGTTCAGATGGGCCGTATAGAAGACTGCGATGACAATGACTGCAATGATGTCGTCGGCAATTGCCAGAGCGGCGACAAAGAGCTTCAGTGAGACCGGTACGCGATCGCCAAGGAGGGCGAGGATGCCGAGGGAGAAGGCGATATCGGTCGCCATGGGGATTCCCCATGCATTGGCCTGAGGAGTGCCGTGATTGATCGCGAGGTAGAGCACGGCGGGCAACACGCACCCTCCGATTGCCGCCAGGAATGGGAACGCCGCTCTCTTGAAGGACGATAGTTCGCCGATCAGCAGTTCGCGCTTGATCTCGAGACCGACCAGGAAAAAGAAGATAGACATCAGGCCGTCGTTGACCCAGAGGTGTCGGCTCCAGGTCAGTACGGTGGGTCCGAACCCTGCGCTAACTTCCTTGTCCCAGAGTGCGTGGTAACCGTGTTCCCACGGGGAGTTGGCCCAGACGAGGGCGATGACGGTTGCGGCCAGCAGGAGAACTCCGCCTGACGCCTCCATCTCCGCAAAGCGTGTGAAAGGGCTGGTGAGTACATCGATAGGAGCTCGGGCCGACCTTGTAGCTGCAGTCCCTCCCGATCGCGTTGGCTGCAGGTTTTCCATTGAGAAGTCCTTGGGAATTCTGAGAGTTCCTTGCAGTTCCTAACTATGGTACTAGCAATAACTTATCGATCATCGCGCATGTCATTCGGAGTTCGGGTTGCTACGCCGATCACTCGCACTATTTTGTGCAACAACTGGCACTTCTACAGTTGCTCCGGCTTGATTGCAAGTGCAAGCTGGTATGGCTCCTCTTAGCGGGAAACAAGTTTGCGCCGAGCGAAGGCAGGTGCGAGAACTCGTCGCCGCTTGTCTTAGTTGTTTGGTGTCAACATGAATCGAATGTAGACATAGTCATAAAGATAAGTCACGCCCAACAAGCTCATCGTGGAATATTCGGTTCGTGCAGTCGATTCGCTTCACACTGCCAAAGCTTAGGTAAAACAAAAGGAGACTCGAAGGTCTATGCACTCCTTGACAGTGAGTTCCCTGGTGTTTGCCCTTATTTTCGGAGGAGCACTTGCAGGTATGTTTCTGCGACGAACTCTTCCACTGGATCATCTGGGAGCGGATGCAAAAGATACGGTGAGGCTTGCAATCGGCCTGATTGTCACAATGACTGGTCTGGTTCTCGGGATGCTCGTCTCTTCGGCGAAGACTTACTACGACGGTCAAAAGAACGAGGTCGCTGTGATGTCTTCGGAGGTCATTCTGCTGGATACCATGCTAGCGGTCTACGGTCCGGAGACAAAAGAAACGCGTATCGAGGCTCGGCGGTTTGTCGAGGATGCCGTCGATAGAATTTGGCCAAAAAATGGTGACGGGCTCGTTTGAACTTAGGCCGAAGAACAATGGCGGAAAGGGTTTATTGCACAGTTGGCCATGCTGGTGCCGAAGAGTGACATACAGGCTGCCGCGAAAGCTCAGGTCCGCGTCCTTGACTCTAGAGTTGAAAAAGACTTACTGGTTGATGTTTCTCGAATCGGAGCAAACTTCGATGTCGATGCCCCTGTTGATGGTGGTGACGTCGTGGCTGATAGCTATATTTGTGAGTTTCGGAATGTTCGCTCCGTCGAACTCCACAGTGATCGCAACGCTGATTGTCTGCGCTGTGGCGGTCTCAGCCGCGATCTTCATCATTATGGAGATGTACGCACCGTTTAGTGGAATTTTAAAGATTTCTCCTGCAGCGGTTCGCGATGCACTGAGCCAAATGGCAACGAACCGATAGGATGTCACTTCAGCGAGAGTTACGGCGCTGGCGGCGTGTGGCCTTTTCCTTCGGTCAACTCGATCAGGTGATCGACCGAGGCAGGAGGCGGGAAGAGTTCGATCTTGCCGCTCGGCCAGCGTACCTGAATGTTTGTGAGGGTCGTCTCGGCGCCGAGGCCGAAGTGGAGGCGGAGATCGTTCGACGAGTTGTAGCTTGAGCCGCTGCGCACCTCATCGACCCAGAGGCGCTTTGTCGAGTGGAGGGTCACGCGCGCTCCGATTGCATCGCGGTTGGACGATGTGCCGACGAGATGAAGACCGAGCCAGTGGTTCTGGTTTTTTGCGAGGTTGACGAGGAGCATGGGCCGATCGCTGAGGTTGTTGATCACTGCTTCGAGACGGCCGTCGTTGAAGAGATCGGCGATGGCGAGGCCGCGGCTGGAACGCGGTTCAGCAAGACCAGGGCCGGACGTTTTGCTGACATCGCGGAACTTGCCGTTGCCGAGGTTGTAGTAGAGGAAGCGGGGTTCGCGGTAGAAGGAGCCTAGTTTGGCGGAGTCGACTTCAGGGTAGACGTGACCGTTGACCACAAGAAGATCGGGCCAGCCGTCGTTGTCGACATCGGCGAACATGGTGCCCCAGCCTAGCGCATCTGTGTTGATGCCGAGGCCAGCGGGGTAGGTCATATCAGTGAAGGTGCCGTCGCCGTTGTTGCGGTAGAGGGTTGAAGTGTCGTCGGAGAAGTTGGTCTTGAAGAGATCCAGCTTGCCGTCACCGTCGTAGTCGGCTGAGGTTGAGCCCATGCCAGCCTGTTCGCGACCGTCTTCGTTGAAGGCTACGCCTGCGTCCGCGGCAGTGTCGGTGAAGGTCCCATCGTGGTTGTTGCGATAGAGGATTGCAGGGGTGGAGTCGCAGGCAACGTAGAGGTCGGGCCAGCCGTCGTCGTCGTAGTCGAGTGTGGTGATGGAGAAGCAATAGTGGCCGTTGGTGCGCTCGAATCCACTGCGCTTACTGACGTCTTCGAATTTTCCTTCGCCGAGGTTGTGGTAGAGAACGTTCGGCGCGCTCTCGAGACCGCGCGGGCCGCACATAACGGGAACCCCCTTCCAGATGCATCCGGCACTCTGGCCCGGCGCGGGTGTGTGGGCGAGGTCGAAGTGTACGTAGTTGGCGACGGCGAGATCCAGCTTGCCGTCGCGGTCGTAATCGACAAAGGCACAGCCCGTGCCCCACTCTTTTCCCGTTCCGGCGACGCCGGCCTGCTCGGCTACCTCTTTGAACGTGCCATTGCCTTGGTTGTGGAAGAGGCGGTTTTTGCCGTAGCCGGTGACGTAGATGTCGTCGTATCCGTTGTTGTAATAATCTCCGACGCAGACGCCCTGGCCCCATCCGGAAGACACGAGGCCTGCCTTCGCGGTGACATCAGTAAATGTGCCGTCATGATTGTTGTGAAAGAGATGGTTGGTGGGTTTGTCCTGATTGTCCTCGGTCTTTGCGCCTGGGAGGGTAGCGCCGTTGACGAGGAAGATGTCGGGCCAACCGTCACGGTCGTAGTCGAGAATGGCGACGCCGGAGCCGGTGGCCTCGATGATGTAACGCTTGGACTCGACACTGCCGTTGACATTGCGGACGATGATGCCGGCCTTTGAGGCGACATCGACGAACCAGGCTGGCGTGGGGTGATCGGGCGTCGGTGGGTAAGGCTGCTGCGCGAAGGACGTTGCCGAACAGAGGATAACCATACCTGCGATACCGGGGAGTCGCAGCTTCATAGTTTTGATGCCGGGGAGGGCGGCAGATCGGGCACCTTGGACACCGATGGCGTTGAAGAGCCCATCGCTACGGTCTTCAGGATCTTTCCGCCTTCCTGAATGACATAGAGATGGTTGGCCGCGAGGTCTGTCAACTTGTCGGTCGTGCCGGAGGGCCACCTGATCTCAACTGAGTCTGCTTTCACGGCGTGGTCCAGGCCGAAGTGAACGCGGAGGTCGTTCTGCGAGTAGTAACTTCCTCCGCTGCGGACTTCGTCTATCTGTACAAAAGGCTTACCGTCTGATGTTGCTGTCTTGACGCTGATCTTTGCGCCGATGCCAGTGCGGTTGGACTTTGTGCCGACGGTGCGGATCTTGATCCAGTTGCGGCCAGTGGTTGAGTCGCAACGGAGCAGTTGAGGGGTGCTATTGATGCAATTAACGACCACATCCAGGTCGCCATCGTTGTCGTAGTCGCCAAAGGCACAACCGCGACCAGGAGCGGGCGTGGTGATTCCGGGGCCGCCCTCTGCGGTCACCTCTTCAAACTGCCCGTTGCGCAGATTGCGATAGAGATACTTGTGCTGGGCGTAGGGGGCGTCAACATCGGTGCCATCAACCTCGGGGTAGACATGTCCGTTGGACATGAGGATGTCGGGCCAGCCATCGTTGTCCATGTCGAAGAAGCCGACGCCCCAGCCCAGGAAGCGGGTATTGACGCCGAGTCCGGAGAGATAGGTGTGGTCTTCGAAGTTCACATCGCCGAGATTGACAAAGAGCGAGTCGGTGTCGCCTGCAAAGTTTGTTTTGACGATATCGAAGCGGCCATCACGATTGAAGTCGCCGATGGAGACGCCCATGCCTGCCTGGGGCTTACCGTCGGGGGAGTAGGCGATGCCCGCCTCGGTGGCGAGGTCTTTGAACGTGCCGTCTTTCTGGTTCTGGTAGAAGGTGGCTGCGGTGGAGTCGTTGGCAACGTAAATATCTGGCCAACCGTCGTCGTCGAGGTCAGAGACCGCAACGGAGAGGGCATAGGTGCCGATGGTGTCCCACATGCCGCTCTTTTGCGAGACGTCGATGAAGGTGCCGTCGCCTTTGTTGTGATAGAGGATGTTCTTGCCGCCCTGCAGGCCCGGCGGCCCACATGCAACGCGAATGCCCTTGTAAGCGCAACCGGCGGCCTCTGGAAGCGGTGCCGTCTTGACGTCGAAGTCGATGTAATTGGCGACAAACAGGTCGAGATGCCCGTCGCGGTCGTAGTCGAGGAACGCGCAGCCCGAGTTCCAGCGCGTCTTCGGTTGCAGCAGGCCCGCTTTTTCCGTGACGTCTGTGAACGTGCCGTTGCCGTTGTTGCGGTAGAGAACATTCTGACCAAAGTAGCTGACAAAGAGATCGTCCCAGCCATCATTGTTGTAGTCGCCAACACAGCAGCCCTGGCCCCACCCTCCACGGGCAAGGCCAGCCTTGATGGTGACGTCAGTGAAGGTTCCGTCGCGATTGTTCTTGAAGAGGTGAGAGACGGGTTCCTGTCCTTTGGGGAAGCCTTCCAGCCGGGTACCGTTGATCAGGAAGATATCGAGCCAGTCGTCGTGATCGTAGTCGAAGAAAGCCACGCCGCAACCGGTGGTTTCGAGGAGGTATCTGTTCTTGTGCTCTCCACCGTAGATCGTCTTTGCGTTGAGGCCCGACTGACGCGCCACGTCGATAAAGCTAATTCCGAGTGGAGTACCGGTAACGGGAGAGGGAGGTCCTTTGGGCGCAGGCCGGGAGACCGCATTATAAGTAGGGCGCGACTCCAACTGTGGAGGCGACTGGGGATTTTGCGGGGCTGCCAGAGCAAGAATATCGTCAAGCGAGAGGACCAGCGCAGTGGTTGAAAGCGAAGTAAGGAAACTGCGACGAGACCAACTCAAAGGTCACTCCCCCAGGCTGTTTGCCCGGACTGGCATTCAAAAATCTTTGTCGTCGTGCTAATAGTAATAGCAATTGCCGCAGGTTAGGAGCCTCGAAGCTGATGACTGAGTATAGAGAAGCTCTTACCCCAACGGCAATGAGCGACTCCGATGCGGACAGAGTGTTGGGTTACGGGTGAGCGGGCGCAACATCGCCTGAGGCTCCGGGGTGGGTAGAAAGTTTCTGGGCCTTCTGCCGTTCGATCGCGGCAGCAGCGCTTTGCCCCTGTCGGTCAAGGGCATCGGCCAGGAGGGAGTGTGCCTCGGCATACTTCGGATCTGCGTCAACCGCTGATTGAAACTGGACGATTGCGTCAGCGACCTGGCCTCGCTTGAGAAGGGCCTTACCCGAATCGAGGGCGAAGTTGGCGCGTTGGCGACTGACGGCGATGCGGCTGAGGTCGGCGGCCTTTTTGCGTTCTGCCGCCGCGCTTGCCGTATCTCCCTGCTGGATGAGAATTGCCGCAAGACTGATATGCGGGCTGGGTTGATCGGGCATTAGTTCAATGGCGCGACGTAGTGCGGCAGCTCCCTTTTGCGGCTCTTCCGAATCCTTGTAGACATTCCCGAGGAGAGCCCACGCCTCGCCGTTATTCGGGCGTAGCGCAGTGGCCTTTTCCAGTTCAACCCGAGCCTCAGCAAAGCGACCGAGTTGCATGTAGAGAACCCCGAGCGTGTAGGGAGGGTCAGGTAGCTGCGGATCGAGTTTTTCTGCTTGCTGGAACTCCAGAACCGCGGCGGCGAGATCGTCCTTGAGCTTGAGAGCCAGCCCGAGATCGTAGTGGAGTTGCGGATTGTCTGGTTCGACAGTGAGGCCTGCGCGGAACTGTTCGATGGCGTGGTTGAGATCGGCTTGCTGGAGGTAAGCGACGCCCAGGTCCTCGCGCAGCGTCGCGCTCTGCGCATTCAATGCGAGAGCGCGAAGGTAGAAGGGAATTGCGCCTTTTGCGTCACCGGTTTGCACGAGCGCGAGGCCGAGGTTTGTGAGCGCGGCGAAGTCTTGGGGCCTTGCCGTAACGACCTGCTTGAAGAGGGGCAGCGCTTCATGGGCGTTATCGCTAGCCTGCAGGGTGAGGGCGAGCTCATATTTGGCGTCCACCGACGCGGGATCAATCATCAGTGCATGACGCAGTATGGCAAGGGAAGACTCGTCCTGATGATCTGCGCGAAGGGCCCGACCAAGTTGCAGAGCATACTCAATGTTCTCCTTGGCAAGGTTGTTTGCCTGCGTAAGTTCAGTGACGGCCCCGGCAGGATTGCCTTGATTCAGGAAGACGGAACCGAGGTGATAGTGTGCAGATGCCAGATTGGGCTCCAGTGAGATGGCACGTTGGAAATGAACTACAGCCGTGTCGTATTGCTCCTGCTGCGCGAAGAGCGTGCCAAGGGCATCGTGCAACGCCGCATCGTCAGGTGAGGTGGTGAGAGCCGCTTCTAATTGTTTCTGCGCGGCGGCGGGCTCTGCGGTTGCAGTCAGCGCGACGGCGTAGGCGATTGCGGCTTGAGGTGTGAGCGTCTGCGGTGCGCTGTTCTTCGCCGAGTCGAGAAGCTGAAACATCTGCACTGATTTCACATAGTCGTGAAGTTGTGAGTAGGCCAGTGCGAGGTTGAGTGTGGCTTCCGCATCTCGCGGGTCGAGTCCGCGCGCCAACTCAAGTTGTTTCACGGCCGCAGGTGCATCGCCCTCAGCAAGGAGTACGGTGCCGAATGCGGTGTGGCCTGCGGCGATTCCGGGGGCAAGCTGTACTACCTTCGCAAACTGTATGTGCGCCGAGTGCAAGTCGTTCTGAGCATAGGCAGCGGACCCGGCACGAAACGCTTCGTCTGCTAACTTCAATTTGGCGTTCGCGGAAGTCTTTGGGTTGGAAGTGGGCGCCGTAGAGGTTTGTGCCTGCGCCGATGGGAGCATTGCCATGATGCCGAGCAGAAACAGCGAATGTGTCCGGAGGAACTGCATCTCAGCGTGATTGTAATCGTGAACAAAGGCGGGAGGGTTGGTCGGCCCATGAATCGCGTGGTACCAGTAGCGGGCGGCTATTGTGGAGTGGGAACCTTCCCTTCAGGGTGGCTTGTTCCCTGCCGGGAAGTTGCCACGGCTTTTGTATGCAGGTGGGTGAGCAGGTCGTTCATCTCGAGGTAGACGCCGTTAGTCCAGCCAAATCCGACGACGTTGCTCTTGTAACCTGTGGCGACTTCTACGTTGGCGGAACCGCTGACGACGTTGTACTTTTCGCGGATAGTTCTGTCATGCTCGAAGTTCTGACGAATCGTCTGCGAGAATTTAGCTGACACGCGGCCTGCGTCCGCTGTGAAGCCATATTGGTCGAGACCCTTTATCGCAAGCCAGCTAGTGGGAGCCCAGCCGAAGGGAAGATCCCATTGTGTGCCGGAGTCGAAATCGCTCATGGCTAGTCCGCCATCATGTTCGAAGAGCGAAAGGTGGCGCTCGGTCCCCGATGCCTGCTGCGGGCTCGCAAGATTTGCCCATAAAGGGTAGAAGGCCGTGAGGTAGTTGTAGGTCGATTGCTGGTGCGTCGTAAAGTTGTAGTCGTAGAACATGTGGGTCGCCGGGTTCCAGAGGTACTTTTCAATCGCGGCGCGCCGATCGAGAGCCCGCCGGTTCCACTGAGCAGATTCCGCGGTGCGGCCAAGCAGGGTGGCGAAGTGAGCCATGTCGCGCTCGTATTTATACAGAAGGCTGTTGAGGCAGACGGGTGCGTAGTGATGGGTCGATCCGCTGAAAGGGCCGAAGCGAAAGCTGGGATCGTAACCAGACTCTCGCATCGCACGGTCTCCGCGGTAAAAGTCGCTGCTGAGGCGATGCCCGTTAGCGTGGGCGTTGGCGCAGACCTTCGATGTCGTGATGTCGCAGCTTGTCTTTGCCAGTTCGGCGGCCTGGGCAGGTGTTGGGCTGTCGGGCGCTTCGACGAGATAGTCGGTATGGACTTCAGGGTGCGCGAGAAGCCAGCGAATGACGTCGGGATAGTAGTTGCTGTCGTCGGCCATCTCGGGGACTGGTCCCTCACCAATGTCATCGTAGCGGGCGAGGCCGGTATCTCCAGCCAGATGCGGTGCCGCGGTCCAAAGTCCGTAGTCACGCTGTGCGTAGCTGTATGCCTTGGCTAGCCACCCCTTTGAAAGGGGTTTGCCTGTCGGGTGTTCGTAAACCTCGCGAATCATGGAAGTGAGAAATGGCGGCTGCGAACGCGTGAAGTAGTAGGTACGATTTGCGTTTAGAATCGCTCCGTAATTCTCGATTTCAAAGAAGAAGTTTTCAACCATGTCGCGAGCGAGGTCTGTACGCTTGTCTTCGACCAAGCCGAGGATGATGAAGTAGCTGTCCCAACCGTACATCTCGTTGAAGCGGCCTCCCGGTACAACGTAGGGATTGGGGAGATAGAGGAGCCCTTCGTCTGGAATTTCAGCCACACGAACGTCGCCCATGTGTGTGATTTTGCGAGGAAGGTTTCGCACTTCAATTTTGCATTGTTTCTGAACTGACGCAACAGCGGGCGGAACGGCCATGCCTGCAGGCAGGTAGAGAACGGGCGTAGTGGTGAGCTTTGGATCGACGAGCGATTTGCAGTCGGTCATCGATCGGGAGAGGGTGTTCCAACCACTGTCAATGTACGCAAGTATTTTTGCGTTCTCAGCGGGGTCAGGTCTGCGCGGTTGAGAGTGTGCTGCGCCTGCAGACAGAAGAGCGACAATGACGAGAGATGCGTAGGCGCGGGCGGTGTAGTTCATTGGACACTCCTGATCCAATTTTACGTGCTTTCAAATAATCCCCAGTTTGCGTTGCAACTGCTCCAATGAGATGCCCTTCGTCTCCGGATAGACGAACAGAACTACAAAAAATTGCAATACCATCATGGCCGCGAAGAACGCGAAAGGAGTGCCGCCGGAGGACTTTGCCAGGATGGGAAAGATGAATGAGATGAGGGCGTTCATAACCCAGTGAGAGGAAGACCCCAGGCTTTGTCCTTTGTCGCGCACACGGTTCGGGAAGACCTCTGCGATGTAGACCCAGATGACTGCGCCCTGCGAGATGGCAAAGAAGAAGATGTAAGCAACCAGTAGCCAGACGAGGGCATTGAGATGACTGTGAGTAAAAAAGACTGCGGCAACGCCGGAGAGGCACAGGGCCGTTCCTACGCTGCCGACAAGGAGCAAGGTCTTTCGCCCTAGCTTGTCGATAAGCGACATACCAAGCAAGGTCGCTATCAGATTCATCGCGCCGATAAGAACCGTCTGCAAAGCTCCGGAGACCTGACTGAAGCCTGCGGCCGCGAAGATGAAATTCGAATAGTAGAGAATGGCGTTGATTCCGGAGAGCTGGTTGAACATTCCGATGGTGACGGCCAGAAAGATAGGTAGGCGGTAGTTGCGCTTAAACAGTGGCTCCGCCGCCATACCGCGCTCCAGGTGGATGGAATCCATGATCTCGCGCAGCTCAGCCTCAGAGTCTGGAGATCCCATCATCTTCAATACGTCAAGCGCTTCGTCCGTTCTGTTCTTCGTTACCAGCCAGCGTGAGCTGCGCGGTATGCCGTACAACATGACGAGAAATAGTAAAGAAGGGATCGCGGCGACGCCAAGCTGCCAGCGCCATTGCAAAGTCCCAAGGTGGGCTAGCGAGATTAGGTAGTTCGACAGATAGGCAAGAAGGATGCCGACGACGATGTTGATCTGAAACATTCCAACCAGCCTGCCTCGCCATTTTGGCGGTGCGAGTTCGGCGATATATACCGGCCCTAAGACGGAAGATCCGCCGACACCGAGGCCGCCGATAAAACGGAATACCATCAGAGCAGGCCAGTTCCAGGCCAAAGCGCAGCCCAGCGCCGAGATGGTGTAAAGAACGGCCAGGATGCGCAGCGCCTCGCGACCGCCAATGCGCTGCCCAACGACTCCGGCGCTCATTGCGCCAACGACCGTACCCACCAGCCCGATAGCAACCGTCAATCCCAGAGTGAAGGAGGTAAGTTGATATACAACGGTCAACTGCTGAGTTGTGCCGGCAATAACAGCAGTATCGAAGCCGAACAGCAGGCCACCCAGGGCGCCAGTGATCGTGCTCTTCAGCAGGTATTTCGTCATTTTCATCGAAGGGTCTCCAAGATACAGCGACGCTACAGAATACGCCAGAGATGGGAGACCATTCGACGCTCGGAGAGCAAAGAGAAGCGCAAGCGCAATTATCGCAGTGAGTTTTTGAACGTAGATCGATGCGTTCCACACGACCTGCGAACGACGGTGTGGGTTTGCAGCAGAATGTCGCGCGTAGGCAGATGAGGTTTTTCCACTCGTTGCAACATCGTTACCATTGCCATCGCTCCGATATCGGCGCAATTCTGATGTTGTGTGGTCAGCGGCACCGGCAGAAGGCTGGAGTACTTCACGTCATCGATACCGACGATGCGAATCTCTTCGGGCACATTTATACCCTGACTTACCAGGCCTGCCATGACCCGTGCCGCGGTGAAGTCATTGGCACAGACTATTGCGTCTGGTCTGCAATCTTTGAGCACTCTCCGGATGAAGTCAGGATTGTCCGGGTCGCCACGGCATACGAGATTCTGTTGGAGGGGAATTCCGTACGCAAACAGAGCTTCACGATAGCCGGCAATTCGTGCCATAACAGTGGAGGCTGACATAGGCTTTGCGATAAAGGCGACACGCTTCACCCCATGAAGAAGCAGATGCTGCGTGATGAGGAAGCCCGCGCGCCGGTTGTCGATTCCGACGAGGTCGTACTTCGACCGCATGGAATATGGCGCATAGCACCTATCGAGCAATACAACCTGGATGCCCGCACGATCCAGCGCGGATACGATTCGTTTATTGACGGCATCCCTTTCAGGTGTGTATTCCAACGGGGCAAAGAAGACTCCCGAAACCTTTTGAGCCACATATCTATGGCAAAGTTGCTCGGCTTCCTTCTCCTGCTGAGACGACTCGCCCATGGAGTGTCCCCACAGCAGGGAGTGCGGCTTGGATAACGGTGACTGCATCATGCCATGGCAGATTGGTTCGAAGATCTCCGTCCTCCCAAGATCAGGAATGAGTAATCCGAAGACATGACCGCTGGAGGTCGCCGGAGCCAGCACATGGGTGCCCGAGCCAGCACGTCGCGATACCATGCCTTGGAGTTGCAGTTCCTTTAGAGCCTTCGCTACGGTGATGCGTGAGGTGTTGTAGCGTTCTCCGAGTTCTGCCTCGCTTGGAAGGCGTTCCCCCGGATGAAAGGAACCCGCTTGTATGGCGGAATAGAGATCTTCGTAGACTTGCCGGTATTTGGGGATTCCGGAGGGCGTTGTCGGTATTCCTTCGTAAGCGGAACCTGCCGCCGCGGTAATCTCCGACCGCTTGGTCGAAGTCCGAGAAGGTTGTCCGCTCTTCATGTCGTTCCGTTCGGCGAATTGGGAAAGACCATTTCGCACCGTGCTTAATGTATATACAAATTGTAGTTCCGGCGGCCCTCATTGTTTAAATTCTCGTTCAAGAGTGGTCAACCTTTTGGTGGATTTTAAGCTCCAACCGGCCCGGTTAACCTGCACCTGCCAACGCTTACGTCGGTAAAATCTGCAGATTCAGGCAGATTTGTTCATCTGGTACGTGCGTCACTTTGAAGAGGCCTGACCAATCCACTGCCAATGCATTTGGCTGTTTTGAGCATATCAATTGGATCGAACTAGCAGCAAATCAACATTCGAGAGCCGTTGACATATTCCGCGTCACGCGAGTATTTTTCGTGCAATTGAAGCGCCAGATTTCGTGCACCATGACGCATGAAACGCTGCTTCGCCAATGCAAGAAGAGAAGAAGTACGCAGCATTTTTGGAGGTCTTTGCCATGCGATTCCCCACGCGGGTAATGATTTTTGTATTTGCAGCAGCTCTCTCAACCCTTTCACCGTTTGCGTTCGGCCAGGCGGTCTACGGATCAATCTACGGGAGCGTCACAGACGCTACCGGGGCGATTGTCCCAGCCGCAAACATTACGGTGACGGATGTGGCGAAGGGAACTGCGTTCACCGCGCAATCCAGCGGCAGCGGTGAGTTCAGGATTGATCACTTGATTCCGGACATCTACGACGTCAGTGTGACCGCGTCGGGGTTTCAGGGTTTTTCACAGAAGGGTGTTCAGCTGTTTGCCGACACCTCTGTAAAGGTCGAGGCCGTTCTTAAAGTGGGTGCGTCAGACATAACCGTAGAGGTCAGCGCGGACTCTGTACCGCAGCTCAAGACGGACCGTGCTGATGTTGCGACTATCTTCGGACAGAAAGAAGTTCAGGATTTGCCGGTGGCGGGTCGCAACTTTACCGCACTGCAGTTGCTTCTCCCGGGCGCACAGGAACTTGGCTGGAGCCATGCTGCCAGCGAAGATCCGCAGGGCAGCAAACAGATTATGGTTGACGGTCAAACCTTTGCCGGAGTGGCCTACGGACTGGACGGAACTGACAATCAGGATCCGATTCTTGGCATCATCGTCATCAACCCGAACCTTGATTCGCTCTCTGAGACGAAGATCACGACGCAGAACTTACGACGCGGAGTTCGGCAAGGCTGTTTCGTCGGTTGTGACGGCGCAGACAAAGTCCGGGTCGAATAACTTCCACGGCTCGGCTTTCTGATTATCGCGTCAGCGCCGCAAATCTCGCGCGCGACCCATTCAAGCAGGGACCGAACGTTGCGTTCCCTCAAGCGCTCAAGAATCTGTTCGGCGGCTCCATCGGCGGCCCGATTCTCAAGGACAAAGTATTCTTCTTTGGCGACTACCAGGGCGTGCGTCAGAAGCTCGGACTATCGAATCTCAACACGGTGCCAACGGCTCAGCTGGTTGCAACCTGCCTCGGACAGAGAGTCGGACCGAGTGGGATTCCCGGCTGTGATTTCAGCGAGTATAGGAATATCACGCCGGCGGGTTCCGGCATCATCTACCAGGCGAACGGAACGCCGTATCCTGGCAATGTAATTCCTGCGTCCCAGGTATCACACACAAGCCAAAGGGTTGCTCGCGCTTCTCCAGCCCTATGCCCCAAACAGTTTTTCGGATAATACGTACCCCGGCTTAAGAAATAACTATTCAGGAAGCGGCACGGGCATTCTCAACAGCGATCAATGGGACGTCCGGGGCGACTATCAGGCGAATGACAAGATTCACGTCTTTGGCCGGTTCAGCCGGTTCACGGACACCTTAACCGGCACTACATTATTTGGCGCGGCGGGAGGACCCGGATTCGGCCTTGGCGGTTACGGTGGCACTTCAAAGGGCGCCAACGATAGTGCTGCTCTGGGCACCGATATCGCTGTCAACTCGACGTTGGTCACGGACATTCGCCTCGGTTATTTCCGTTACAACATCGGCACTACGAAGTACTCTCAGGTTAATCTCGCAACACAGCTCGGAATCCCAGGGTTGAATACGGGTGCGTTCGGATCTGACGGGCCCCAGCGGCTTCAACATCACGGAGATTGGGGCACAGGGAGGACCCAACTAACGGTCAAAATGCCGGCCCACAGTACGGCTCTGGCTTGAACATCAATCGTTGCAATTGCCCCCTTATCGAACGGGAAGACCAATATCAGTTGGTTAATAACTGGACAAAATTCTTGGGAAGTCATGCGCTAAAGGTCGGTGCCGACCTCCGCTATGCACGCAACCTGCGCGTTCCCAGCGACAACAATCGAACTGGAATTCTGCAGTTCGGCACGGGCCCTACTTCCAACCCGAACCTTCCCCAGCAGGGTGGACTCGGTTTCGCAACCTTCGCTCTGGGCCAGGTCACCAACTTCCAGCGCTACGTCAGCACTTCGTCCAACGCGAAGGAGTTCCAGAAACGCGACTTCTTCTACGTTCAGGACACATGGCGAGCTACGCCGAAGTTGACGCGTCAACTACGGACTGCGCTATGAGTTTTATTTCCCCGAGACAATCAACGGTCCAGGCAATGGCGCTCTGTTGGATCCAAATACGGGTTATCTGCAACGTAGCGGAAACGGGAACTGTCGCGAGCAACATGAATTGGGGAAGGCCAGACAATGCCTGGAATCCGCGGGTCGGCGTTGCCTACCAGGTGCAGCCGACCACAGTCATCCGTGCCGGCTATGGACGGAGCTTCGACCTCGGCGTATTCGGTTCGATCTTCGGGCACGCCGCAACTCAAAATCTGCCCGTTCTTTCCAATCAGCAGGTGACCACGACAACCGGCATTACAGGCTCCGCATTCAATCTGGCCGACGGGCCTCCAGCACCGACACCTATTGTCGTTCCTGCGAATGGTCTCCTGCCCAGTCCTGGCTATGCGGTTACCTCGAGAGCGCGTCCCAATCCGCTCCGTCTACCTACCATCGATGCATGGAACGTCAGCCTTCAGCAGTCGTTCACGCCCGACGATTTCGCTCACCATGGCATACGTGGGCAATAAGGGGACACACACTCTGTTCGATTCAAGCGGCCAGACGCGATAATCCCAACGAGGCAGCGATCGTTCTGCCGGCACAGTACAGCGTCACTGGGCAGCAACTCCACTATGACCCGACAGTCAAATCTGGTATCGCTGCGAATGGCGGTACATCCAATCAGACCTTCCTGCGGCGCTACTATGGCGGTAAGCTTCCCGCCTGCGCAGATTCGGCGTATCTAAGTGCGGCCGCGACAGTCAAACCCAATCCTTTGGCCGGTTTGCCTGCGGGGTCGTGCGGTTGGACCAACGACATCCACTTCTACGCAAGCGACTGCGGACACCCACTTCAACGCATTGCAAGTCACCCTGGCAAAGACAGTTCACCCACGGATATTCGGTGAATGCGAACTATGCGTGGCAGCGGGGTACCGCTTGGCAAAGCGGCTTTTACACCTGGGATCCACGGGCGGCGAAGGGCCGCGACAGTAATATCCGTCAACAGCAGCTTATCGTTTACGGTTTGGCACAGTTGCCTTTCGGTCGAAACAAGCTGCTGCTCTCCCATGCAAACGCTGTTGTGAATCAGATCGTCGGAGGTTGGCAAATTAGTCCGGTTCTTAATTATTCGAGTGGTCTTCCTTTTACGCTTTCTTATAGCTCGTGCAACGCAAGCATTCCAGGCTCGGCACCCTGTAGGGTCAATGGTGATCCGTGCGAGATTTCAAATCGCATATAACCGGTTTCCCCGGCAACAGTCTTTCGTATTACGACAAGCAGACGTTGGGTTCGGTGTTTACTGCCCCGGGTCTCGATCAGATCGGGAACATAGGCAGGAACAGCGTCTTCGGACCGCATTTCTTCAACACGGATATTGCCGTGCAGAAGAACTTCCCGATCAAAGAGAGCATTTACTTCCAGTTCCGTATGGACGCCTTCAACGCGTTCAATCACATCAACTTTGGCCTTCCCGGCGGCAACATCGAACAAAATGGATCGATTACGAACGGACCGGGTGTAGATGGCTCCGCGAACCCGCGTCAGTTGCAATTCTCGGCCCGCGATGCAGTTCTAACTTGGCTGTTTTCCCAAAGAGGGGAGCTGCGGCTCCCCTCTTCTATTCCAGTTACACTTAGCCACAATCGTTTTATGCGCCGTCTGCCCAAACTGGTCCTACTACGTTCACTTCTTGCAGTTGCAGTGCTCTACTCGCCGCTGCTGCGTGCGCAGAAGCCGGCACAGCCCGCCCCTGCGCCGCAAACGCCAGACGCACAAGTCCGTCCCAACTGGAGCAGCTTCAGCCGCCGTCCTCAGCGAACCTGACACAACTTACGCCGGATGATTGATCGTGGTCAATCCGCGGATGCTCTAAAAGCAGCTCGATCCGCTGTCCGCGCAGCAACCTGCACCAGCTGGCGTCAATAGATTGCGTGGCCTCGCTCTGTACTCGCAGAACCAATTCGTTGAAGCAGACGCTGCATTTGCGAGTGCATTGAAACAAGATCCCCATGATGAAGAGTCGACGCAGCTGCGCGGGCTTACGCTGTTTCGGCTGGGCAGGCCTGCCGAGGCAATTCCACTGCTCGAATCGGCGCATGCCTGGACATCGCAAACCAGAGTCGATCCGAGCTACGTGCTGGCTCTTTGCTACCTCGACACGCGCAACTACGATAACGCTCGTAGGGCATTCGCCATCCAGTATGGCTTTCCTCCCGACTCGGCGCCTGCATATCTTTTGGCTGCGCGGATGTTGCTTCGCAGAGAATACCTCCCGGTAGCTCAGCAATTTGCCACGAAGGCCCTGGAGTTGGAACCTCAATTGCCGCTTGCGCATGCACTTCTCGGCGAAATCGCACTCGCGGGCGAACATCTTGACGTGGCCATTGCAGAGTTTGAGCAGGAGCGCCTCCGCAACCCGCTTAATGGCAGCATCTATGACAGGCTGGGAGATGCTTACACCCGTGCGGGCGATTACACGAAGGCACAGCAATCCCTGCAACGCGCCTTGCTGCTCGAGCCAAACTCAACCGGACCCTATATCCTGCTGGGCAAAGTATTACTCAAGCAGCAGGACCCTGCGAGCGCGATGATGTACCTTGAACGCGCTGAAAAAATGGACCCCAGTAACTACATGACGCATAGCCTGTTGGGACAGGCGTATCGGTCGTTAGGCAGGGCAGAGGACGCTAGTCGAGAGAATCAGATCTCCCAGAAAATACAGGCTGCAAGCGAACCCAAACTTGAAACGGTTCACTAAGAAATTTAGGGAAAATCTGTCGCGGATGACGCCATGGGAGAGTAAACCATCGCCGTCTGGCATTTTCCAGAGGAGCGCCACCTAGGTTCCCGGTCAGCTCTTGACCGGGCCGGTCGACTCACGAATGACGAGTTCGGTTGAGATACGGTGCTCCGTCCCAGCGTTTCCGCGTCGACGGTTTGCCGCGTAAAGAGCATTAAAAGCGCTCACTCCAATCTCCGCACGTGGCACTCGAATTGTAGTCAGCGGAGGTTGCAGGAAATTGCTTATCTCGATATCGTCGAAACCCAAAACTGAAATATCTCCTGGCACGTGCAGCCCCGCGGCGCGAATCTCACGCATCATACCGATCGCTGTCAGATCGTTCGAAGCCATCACGGCCGTCGGAGGTTGGCGCAATTTCAAAAGCTTTGCCATCGCGCTCTGCCCCCCATCAATTCGATGATTGCCGATTTGCATATAGTCGGCTCTAAAGTTGAGCCCCTTCCTCTTAATAGAAAGTGCGAAGGCGTTGCTGCGGGTTCTTGCAGAGGCGAGCGTGGGGGGACCGCTTACGAATGCAATCCTCTGGTGTCCGAATGAAATCAGGTGCTCAATGGCTTGTTCGATTCCACTCACGTAATCGATGAGGACGTTGCTGATGTTGGGTCCCACAAGTCCGGTGTCGAGAAAGACAATCGGGATGCCACGCTTGTTCAGTAACTGTACGAGCTTGGGATCCATCTCCGACGTCATGATGGCGACACCATCAACCCGTCGTTCGAGCATCCGACGGACGCATACCTGCATTCGTTGCGGCTGGTAATCAGTATTGGCAATCAAAACCTCTTGCCCGTGCTCAACCGCGATACGTTCGAAGAACTTCACGATATCTGGGAAGAATGGATTGGCAATATCCGAGATAATGAGCCCATACATATGACTCCTACCGGAGCCCAGGGTCCGCGCATGCGTATTGGGGTAGTAGCCGAGGGACTTGATGGCGCTACGAACTTGGCGCTCAACTAGCGCGCTGACCGGAACTGTTCCATTCACCACCCGAGACACAGTGGCTGTGGAGACGCCGGCCTTTTTCGCAACCTCTCGAATGTTCACTGGTGGTCCGGATCCGCTGCCCTTTCTGCGTCCCAACTAAGGGTGAATGCGATGTCTGGATCGACAACAACACTTCGAACCCAGCTACACCCGCTCGACGGGCGACAGAGTCACTATAGCGCATCGTTCGAGAATCATCTCGCAAGCATGCCTATTAGCCAACCGGACGTCTTCATCTCGTCGTTGAGAAACAAGACCTTGGCGCACTTCGTTCGATCCTTAGATCGACGCCAACTCCCAATTCGTTACTTCTGGTTTGTGTCGGATGTGGGCGAAGGATTACCCTTGTCCCGGCGAATGGCGGTCGTCCCTTGAGAGCGTTATTCAGCAAGAGTGGGCCGCCCTACCAACGGATGTGCGATCGTGGAGACGAACGTAGAGGGACTCAAGTAAATGCGCGGCGCAAGAAAATTTGGTCCCAGGGTGAATGGCTTTCCCAAATCGCGGCCTTACTGTGAAACTATGAGTTCTCGGTTTCTTCGGGGTGTGTTTTCAATCATCGTTGCACTTATCAGCGTGCTGCCCGCTGCGGTGGTTGCTCAGCAAACTGGTCCGCAACACGGGGATGGAGCCACAATTCAGGGCAACGTCCACGACTCGGCGGGCAAGTCCATTGGCGACGCGTCGGTGTGGCTGGAGCAAGAGGGCACTCTGAAACACATGGAGACGAAGACGAATGCTGTGGGGCGCTTTGCATTTACACCACTCCCACCAGGGCGCTATTTACTCAGCGCGGAAAAATCAGGACAGAAGGGTCATAGCACTGTCGTTCTTGGATCTCCCCAGGAAGTTCAAAAAATTGTCGACCTGATCCTCGAAGCCTCCGTACCCATTCGATCAGATTCCGGCGCACCTTCGCCGTCTCCAACTCAAGCTATGGAGTTTTCCGATAAGCCGAATTTCACGATTGCGGGAGTTACGGACTGGACTGCAGTAGGAGGGCACGGTTCGGATTCTGCCTTGCGAACGAGCGAGGACCTCACGCGAGAAACTCTCACGCTCAAACCTGACGGTTTGAATCGCCCCGGACCATCGTTGCCAGGCGACGCAGGTAAAGAGGAGGAATCTGAGAGCAAGCTACGTACTGCTCTTGCCGGCGCTCCCACAAGTTTTGACGGAAATCATCAGCTTGGCGAATTCTATTTCCACGCCGGCAGATACCGGGAATCCATCCCGCTACTGCAGGCTGCATATCAGATAGATCCAACAATGGATGACAATACCTACGATCTGGCGCGGGCCTATAAAGAAGTGGGCGATTATTCACGGGCACTTGAATACGTTCGGAAACTGCAAACGCACAAGGATTCTGCTGACCTGCATCGCCTGGCAGGTGAACTTGATGAGAAGATGGGCGATCCGTTGGCTGCCGTCCAGGAATACGAACTGGCCGTCCGTTTGGATCCGAGCGAACAAAATTACTTTGCATGGGGATCGGAGCTGTTGCTGCACCGGGCTGTGTGGCAAGCTGCAGAGGTTTTCAGAAAGGGAGCCAAGCTATATCCGAAATCACCTAGAATGCTGGCGGCGCTGGGCACCTCTCTTTTCGGGGCCGCTCTCTACGATGAAGCGGCTCTTCGACTCTGTGATGCTTCCGATTTGAATCCCGCCGAGCCCGAGCCCTACATCTTCATGGGCAAGATCGAGAGGGAGGCTCCCACTCCATTGCCCTGCGTCGAGCAGAAATTGGCACGGTTTTTGCAGAAGCAGCCCGACAGTCCTCTCGCGAACTACCTCTATGCGATGGCTGTTTGGAAACGGCAGGAACAGCGGGCTGATCCTCTGGCCTTGCAGCAGGTGGAAATGCTGCTTACAAAGACTGTAAAGGTCGATCCCAACTGTGTCGACGCCTACCTGCAGCTCGGGATTCTTTATTCTTCCCAACATAATTACGAGAAGTCGATTGGCTTCTACACCAAGGCCATCGAAATGGATCCGCAGTTAGGCGAGGCCCACTATCGGCTGGGTGTCGCCTATGACCGGACGGGTGAACCCAAAAAGGCGGCGAGAGAATTCGTGCTTCATGATGAGATCGAGAAGCAAAAGGCTGCTGAAGTTGAACGTCAGAGGCGCGAGATCAAGCAGTTCTTAGTTGTTTTACAGGGACAACCAACTCATCCCACAGTTCGGTGAAGGTGCAGGAAACAATTGAAACCTTTAATGCTTCTTATGATCAAAAAACGAGACGAGGTCACCTCCGTGCAGACCGCGCCACCGCCGTCGTCCGTGGTACATGCCGCAATCGCAAGGGCACCCGCAACAGCAATGGAAAACGTGGTGGCCAGGTAGTCGGCGACTCATGGTGGGAAGGTTTACCGCTGACGCTTTGTGTCGACGCGCTTGGCGGCCACCTTGGTCGCCGATGGGGCACCTTGCTTCGCCATCTGCGCCTGTCCCGCCTTGGTCATCAAGCGCGATTGTTCGTACATCTCGATCCACTGCTCGCTCGAAATCGCCGAGATCAGCTTACCAATCGCTTCGAGCGGCAAATCGTCCGGCGACTCGAAATGAACGCAACACTTCCCCATGTCGAGCTTCTTCCCCGCCGCCTTGAACTCCGCCTTCAGCTGCTCGAGCTGACTCGCACTCCAAAACGCGCCCATCAGGTAGAGCGAGCAGAAGTTCTTCTGCGACGAGAGCGCGACATAGGTGATCGGCTGCTTGTTGTAAGTGTCTGGATATCGAGACAGGGGGATCGCCCAGCCGATCGTGCCCCAGACGAGGCACTCATCGTAGCCGCGGGGAATGTGCTTGTTCACGAGTGCGCGCACCGTCGCGATCGTCTTCGCACGATCGGCGGGGAGTGAGGCGATGTATTGCGCTGGCGTCTTGACGTTCGATGGTGGTTTCATGGATTCGTCGTTTTCCGAACGAAGTGTATCACCGAACGTTTGAAAACCAGCCAGTGGCAGGGGCTGCGAGTATCGCGTCATCAACAGAAGAGAGGGCGCGGTGCGCGCGTTCTCAGCGTCCATGTTCAACGGAAACTTTACGGTGAGACCGGCTTAGAGGTCCTGACAATTCCGGCGCCTTCGCGGATGGTGAGAATCTGATTTGCTTTGAGCTGCGTGAATCTTTCGATCTTCTGCGTGGTCGGCCACTTCACTTCTACGGCATCCACAGTCTCAGCCTTCCCCAGTCCAAAGTGAAGGCGCAGGTCGTTCTGTGACATGACGCTCGTACCGCTGGTGACTTCGTCCATCTGGACATGTTTTCCAGTGATAACTCGCACCCTGGCTCCAATGGCTGTTCGATTACACTTGGTGCCCACCAGCTTGATCTTGATCCAGTTCTGTTTGTTGCCTCCGTCATTGCGCAGTAGCGAAGGCAGATCGTTCATATTCAAAATCAGCGCATCCATGTCACCATCATTGTCGTAATCTCCGAATGCCGCCCCGCGACTCGAAAGATGTTCGCTAATGCCGGGTCCCATCTCCGACGAAACATCCTGAAACCGTCCATTGCCGAGATTTTTATAGACCAGACGCGGATTCTTAAAGGTTTGATCGAGATGGTAACTGTCAATCTCAGGGTAAACGTGTCCATTTACCTGAAGGATGTCCTGCCAGCCATCATTGTCATAGTCAATAAACCCACATCCCCACGCAACATAGCGGTTGTTGACTCCAACACCAGAAGCGAACGTAACGTCGGTGAAGGTGCCATCGCCGTTGTTGTGATACAAGTTGCAGGTGTCGTCAGCGAAGTTGGTCTTGAAAATGTCGAACCAACCGTCGCAGTCGTAGTCGGCGACGGCGACACCCATTCCGGCCTGCTCATGGCCGCCATCGCTGTAAGCACAACCAGCCATTACAGCTACATCGGTGAAGGTGCCGTCATGATTGTTCTGGAAGAGAATGCTTGGTTGAGAGTCGACAGCAACGTAAATATCCGGCCACCCATCGTTATCGAAGTCGTAAGAGACCGAAGTGATGGAGTATCGCGGGCCAGGTTTCAGAATGCCCGACTTCTGCGAAACATCTGTAAAAGTGCCGTCTCCATTGTTGTGATAGAGAATGTTCGTGTCGCCGGGAAGGCCACGCGGCCCGCACATAATCGGGATGCCCTTCCACTGACAGAAGTGCGTGTCGTTAGCAGCGGGAATCTTCTCCGGATCCAGCTTGATGTAGTTACATACAAAAAGGTCGAGGTGGCCGTCCCTGTCATAGTCGAGAAAAGTACAGCCCGCGCCCCAACGAACCTGTTCCTGATAAAGTCCGGCTTTGCGAGTCACATCCGTGAAGGTTCCATTCCCATTGTTGTGAAACAGAATGTTATGTCCCCAGAACGTGCAAAACAGATCGTCCCATCCGTCATTGTCGTAATCGCCGACGCAGACTCCGGTCTGCCAACCAGTGACGCCCAGCCCCGACTTCTCGGTGACATCGGTAAACGTACCATCTCGGTTGTTCTTGTACAGATGGGAGACTGGCGCCTTTCCAGTAGGCCAATGTGCATCCAGCCGATTCCCGTTTGTGAGATAAATGTCCAGCCATCCGTCCCGGTCGTAATCAAAAAAGGCCAGTCCGCTTCCCTTGGCCTCAACGATGGACCGCTTGTGATCGACACCACCCCACACATTGGGAATTTTCAATCCAGCTTGCTGCGCAACGTCCACAAATTGCACAGGAGACGGCGCAGGATTCGAGGTTGCGGCTCTAACCAGCGATGGATCTCTCCATTGCCACAGCGGAGTCGTCAGGGCGTCCATCAGCGTGCTGCCAAACAGAAAAAAAGATGAGCCAAGGAAACGCCGACGGGGGAAATTCATAAGTTGCGATTATAGAAGCAGAGCCTTGCTCCGGCTTTGTGATTCGAAGGGCAGATTACGGCATTTTGCTCAGCATTTCCAAGGCCTGTACGGCACTCTGGTTCTGAGGTTGGGTGCGCAGCAGTTCCTGCAAAACTCCTTTCGCTTTTTCCTTGTCATTCCGCAACGCGTAAAGTTGAGCAAGATTGAGATAGGACTGATCGAAACTCGGCACAACCTGGATACAGGTCTTGAACTGCTCCTCTGCCTTCGCGTACTCCTGTTCCCGAACGAAAAGAACGCCAAGATTATTAAGGGCTTCGGGATAATCCGCACGAAGTTCGACCGCCTTCTGCAAATAGCTCGATGCGCTCTGTAACTGATTCTGCTGGGCGTAGAACATGCCCAGACTGTAGTTGACTTCAGGATTATCGGGCTCAATCTTCAGCGCACGAATCAAGCAGTCCTGTGCCTTCTCAAAAGCCCCTTGCCGCCTGTAGACATTTCCCAGGTTCAGAAGTGCAATCGCGTAGGTTGGCCGCTGGTCCAATGCCTGTTGAAAGCTCTGAATCGCCTCGTCCGCATTACCTTCCTGGGCGGCCATCATCCCAAGGTTGTTCCACGCCTCTGGATAGTTTGGACGCAGCTTCAGAGTCTGCTGAAGATATTGGCGTGCCTGCTTGTAGTCATTTCTCCGCAGGTTGAGCGTTCCGAGGTTGTAGTAGCCTTCGGGATCATTCGGTTTTGTGGCGATGACCTGCTGAAATGACTCCGCGGCTTGTTCCAGATAGCCGCGCTGGAACAGCGCTACGCCGTACGTGAAGTCGTTGCGCTGGAACCCGCCGCTGTAGAGCACTCCCCCTAAAGGCATCGCCTTTTGCATGCGACCCGCCGCCGTAGTTGGGATAGCCCTGACATCTTCGAGCAGACGCTCCGGCACAATAGCCCCCTGATACACCTTGACGATCATGCCCTCTTTGTCCAGCAGGAAGGACGTCGGAATGGCGAGGTTCCTGCGACGATCAAACAAGTAGCGGTAGATGATGTTATAGATTCCTGCTACATCCTCGCTTGCAAAAACAACTGGAAAGGAAAAGTTTTCCTCCGCAACGAACGAGCGAGCCTTACCGCGATCGCCCGGGTCGTCGACGCTCACCGCCAGAATCTTCAGTTGGCCGGCGGACAGCGCTGACTGCTGCCGATGAAGTACCCTCAACTGATCAAGGCAGAGCGGCGCCGCCGTCGCCCAGAAGTTGAGGAGCACGAAGCTGCCACGCAATGATCGGAGCTCTCGCATAGTCCCCACGAGATCGGGCAGCGAAAATGCTGGCGCCATCAAAGGCTCAACGAGCCACGTATCTACCTGAGATGGCAATGGTTCTACCGGCGGCGGTGGACCTGCTTGGGCATAGCGAGGGTTTGGCGCGACGAAAGGCTTGGCGATAAACGTGGCAGTGCCTTCCTCCACTTCGATCCGATGGTTTGCCGGTAAACCATCGAATCTCTGAGAGAGCCCACTCGGCCAGCGAATTGTAGCTCGGATCGTTCCTTCCGGCTTTCCCACTCCGAAGAACACTTCTTTCGAATGCTGAGCCAGAAACCCCGAACCCGCTTGCAGATACTTTGTCTGCGTCAGCTTTCCCGTGTCGACTGCAACGGAAGTTCCGATGGCATCGCGATTGCTCTTAGTCCCTCGCAAGCGGAAAGCGATCGAGTCGCCGATATCCTTCATCCCGTTATGAAGTATCCGCAGCTGCGGAGCATTACGGTTTTTCAGGATGAGCTCCAAACGGCCGTCATGGTCAAGATCAGCGAGAACAAACGAGCGGCTGTCCTCAGGAAAGTCCAATCCAAGAGCGCCCGAAACTTCAGAGAACGTGCCATCGCGGTTGTTCGCGAAGGCTACATTCCTTTCATGGCCACTCCAGGAGCTATCCGATCGAATTAATTCGTTGAGAGCATTCCATCCATGCTCGTAAGCCAGCGAGGGCGTCGCGTCTTCCGGGGATTTCGCTACCACCTGCCGCCAGAAAAAACTTCCAAGGTCGTTTTGCTCTAACCTGTGCTCAGGGGCTGAAATGTATCCATTGGCAACGTAGAGATCAGGGTAACCGTCATGGTCGAAGTCCCAAAAATCTGAACACCAGCCCCAGCGACCCATCTCAACCCCGGCCTGTTGGCTGACGTTTTGAAATGTCCCATTCCCATCGTTCCGATAGAGCGCATTGCCTCGCGCGTGCTGTTGGTAGAGCGCACGGATATCCTTCGGAGCATTATCCTGAAAGCGCTTTTGCGTTGAAACTCTCTGTCCCGCCGCCGACCACATATTCGCGACGTAGATATCCTGATTTCCGTCGTTGTTGAAGTCGGACCAGCAAGCACTCATTCCAGCGCCAACGTCTTCCACGTGAGCCGAGCTGGAAACTGAGGTGAACGTTCCGTCACCATTGTTGCGATACAAATTATTTCGCCCGAAATCGTTTGCCACGTAGAGATCGGGCAAGCCGTTCGAACTGGAATGGCCCCACGCACACGCGAAACTGTATCGATCGTTATCCGCATTCAGCCCAGTCGCTTCCGTCCTCTCGACGAACCTCGCATTCCCTTCGTTGTGCAGCAGGCAATTGGCCGGGCCATTGCGGGCGTCGAAGTAGGGAACCGGATAGTGATATTGATCGAGGCCGAGGTAGTAGCTGTACAGGCAGAAGTAAATATCGAGACGTCCATCGCGATCATAGTCGGCAATCGCTGCATGCGTGAATGATCCCTGAGGAGGTTTAGCAAATTGAAAGGCATCACGCTTGATCGCGAACGTTCCGTCGCCCTTATTCAAGAAGAGGAGGGGACCGCTACCACAGACCACCAGAAGGTCCTGACGTCCGTTATTCTGAAAGTCGGCAAAGAGAGCGCACGCGGTATTGTCCAGCACTCCGACTCCCGATTTTTCTGTCACGTCTTCAAAGGTCCCGTCGCCCCGGTTACGGTAGAGCCGGTTTGGCAGTCCCGCCGGCTGGCAGACATAGAGATCGTCAAATCCATCGTTGTCGAAATCACCCGCGGCCACGCCGTTGTTGCCGTAAACATCGATGCCGCAGGCGCCATCCAGAACCGTACGCCAGTAGTCGGACCCGCGAAGCATCTGGCTCGTGTACGACTCCGTTCCGCCTAGAGCTTGAGACGTGACGTCGATAAACGCCGGGCCGTCCGTGACGCTCAGGATTTCTTCTCGAGCCTCCCATCTGTGCGCCTTCCAGGCCTCGAGTGCGTTGCGGGATCCATCGTAGGACCACTCGGTATGCCACGATCCAACCCGCTCCTCACGGCGCTGACCGTTTCCACTGGCAACAATGTCGTATCGGATATCGGCGCGAACCCTGAGCGGAGCGCTCGCGACCTCCTCGATACCAACAATTTCGAACTCCGCGGTTTCTACGCGCTCGACTTGACCCAGCCAGCTTTGGATCTCCTGGAGAAATCGCTCACGTCCGGCAACTGCATTGGCGGCAAACTGTCTTCTCACGATATGGATCCCACCTCCCGAGCGAAGGGTGGTCTCCTTGGCGGGGGCCAGTGGCGAGGCTTCGACTGAAGAATCCAGTGAGCGGGCCAATCCTGAAAGATCGTGCGCCGATGCCACAAGGGTCTGGCTCCACTGGTTGAGCTGCAAGCCGATTTCGAAAGCGTATTTCTCGGTGACGTACTCATCCGAACCGGGAGCCACCAGGCGGAGAATGTCTTCCAGAGGAGATTTTGCAGGGTAGTGGGGTGTCAGTCGTATGTCGGCGAACGAGAAACCTGAAGGATTACGAGCGACGGCCTCCGAAGATCCAAACAAAAACGAGGATGCATGGAAGGGCGTCGGACAGAAGAGCATGGGCGCTAAACCTAAGCTCTTGAGGAGTCTCCGTCGGGAAAGGAATAGGTTTTCATTCGTGTGATGAAGCATTTCAGACGGGTTCCGCGTAGCGGCAATCTTAGCATCATGGCTGGAGGCCGCCCAGGACCCGTTAGTTGATGGCGTCGCAGATTATTCCTGAGGTTCTACCCCCGAATTGTGGATAACGGCCTAGTCCTTTAGGTTGACAAAGGACATTAGTGTGGTCTAGGCTCATGGCGATCCAAAAATGTAACCGGTTACTTCATTCGTTTCGGCGCAGTTCGGTTTACGCGGCGCAAGACCGCAGACCACAAACGGAGGTTATTCGGATGGCTATTGATCGCAACGCTCTGAAATGGTTTAGCCGATTCACACACCTAAGCCTTACTTGCATGTTCCTCCTTCTGGTGCACACTCAAACAGTGTTTGGCCAGGTGGATCAGGGATCAGTCGAAGGGACAGTGCAGGACGCCTCCGGCGCAGTTGTTCCCAACGCAAAAGTAACCCTCTTGAACAAAGACCAGGGCTTGTCCTTGGAGACAACGACGAAGGCAAGCGGGGAATACATCTTCTCGCCGATCAAGATCGGGAACTACTCCCTTTCCGTAACCGCTCCCGGATTTGCCACAACCACCCAGGAAAACCTGCAAGTAAGCGTTCAACAGCATTTGCAGGTCAACATCCAACTGAAAACGGGTGCGACAACTGAAACTGTGGAAGTAAGCACTGCGCCTCCGTTGCTGCAGACCGAAGAGGGATCGGTTGGTCAGGTGATCACTGAGAGGACCGTGAATAGCCTGCCGCTCAATGGACGCAATTTCACGTTTCTGGCGCAGCTTGGTGCTGGCGTAAATACGCCGCAGGCCGACACGCGAGGCAATGCGGCATCTGGCGCTTTTACTGCCAATGGTCTGCGGCCTGCCCAGAACAACTACCTGCTGGACGGCATCGACAACAACTCCGACACCGTCGACTTCCTCAACGGGACAAACTTTATCGTCCTCCCGCCCGTCGACGCGATCCAGGAGTTCAAGGTGCAGACAGCGGACTTCAGCGCTGATCTTGGCCGCGCGGGTGGTGCAGTCCTTAACGCCACGATCAAGTCTGGTACAAACGCCTTCCACGGCGCGGTCTGGGAATTTTTTCGCAATGACGCACTCGACGCGGCGGACTGGTTTTCAAATAACAATGGAACTCCAAAAGGAGAACTGCGCTTCAATCAATACGGAGCTTCCATTGGGGGACCGATCTTCAAGAACAAGCTGTTCTTCTTCGGCGATTACGAAGGGCTGCGAGTTAACCAAGGCACCGTTTCAACTGCTACTGTGCCAACCCTGACAGAGCGTAACAGTGGTTACTCCAATCTCGCAGACATCATCTCGGGGCAGGGCGGGACCTTGCGGGCGGACGCCGTGGGACGACAGGTGCCGCTCGGCACGGTCCTCGACCCCGCGACAACACGTACGGTTGTAGCAGGCACGGTTGATCCGGTCTCCGGCAGAGTGGCGACAACGACCGGTTTTGTTCGGGATCCGTTCGGCACTTGTTCCCCGTCCACCGTGACCTTTTCGCTCGCAGCTTGCAACCTCAACCACATCCCCCTGGGGCGGTTGAATCCGGCCGCCATCAAGCTGTTGAATCTCTACCCCAACCCGACCAATGGATCGTTATCCACAAACTTCGCATCAACCCCTACTGCTACCCAGAATCGAAATGCGTTCGACGTCCGTGCAGATTACAATCCCTCTGACAAAAATCAGGTATTCTTCCGCTTCAGCTATGTGGACAATCCTCAATTTATCCCAGGCGTCTTTGGCGGCATCGCAGACGGTGGTGGGTTCCAGCAAGGCGTCCAGACCGCAAAAGCGCAACAGGCAGTAATCGGGTATACCCATGCGTTTACTCCTACCGCTGTCAATGTAGCTCGCGCCGGATTCAACCACCTTCACACCACCCGATTCGGTCCTGAGGGCGACACACTGGGCATTCCCGCTCAATACGGAATCCAGGGTATCCCGCAGGTTCCTGAAAACGGCGGCCTTCCCGGCTTTACCTTTGGCGGGCTGTCTACCTTGGGCGGAAATAATTTCCTGCCTTCAGACGAAGTCAGCCAGACGCTCCAGATCACAGATGACTTTACGAAGATTTATGGCAAACACAGCTTCAAGACCGGGTTTGAATATCAGCACATAAAGTTTTCGACACTGCAGCCCGCGTATTCGCGCGGCCAGTTTGACCATAACGGCACGTACACGGATATTCCCAACCAGAACAGCAACACCACCGGAATCGCACAATTCCTGCTGCAGCCCCAACTGGCAACCGTTCCGAATGGTGTCAATTATTCGGGAGGTTCCAACCAGGTACAGGCTTCTAACATCAACAAGACCTACGACGAAAAAGACTACTTCGCTGCATTCTTCCAGGACGACTGGAAGGTAAGTCCCAGATTGACTCTTAACCTCGGCATACGTTGGGATTACTTTGGACCAATCAACGAGTCCAATGGTGCCCAGGCCAACTTCATTCAAAGCGGACCACCCTCAAACAAGCCGGTCTATCTTATCCCGACCGGCAAAGCCATTAGCACCTTGTCTCCCAGCTTTATCGCCCTAACGGCGAAGGATGGAATCACTATCGTGCAGGGCGACCAGTACGGCAAAAGCCTCGTGGACGTGCAGAACTACAATTTCTCTCCGCGCGTAGGATTCGCCTATCAATTGACGCCAAAATCTGTAGTACGCGGCGGCACCGGTATGTTCTACAACTCTTTTGAGAATCAGGGATACGGCCCGAATATCGGCGAGAACTATCCGTTTGTCTACAACTTCAACTATCAGATCCAGGGCCAGGTCAATCCCGTCAGCGCCAACACCCCCTATGCCGGGTGCGCCACAGCGGGTCCAGGCGGAACTGCGACCTTTCAAGCTGGTCTATCTTGCGTGACCTTTACGCCGGCCGCAGTCAATGCCCAGGGGCTGTCATTACAGGGACTCCAATTCGACTATAGGACTCCCGTCACGTTGGGTTCTAACGTCACCTTCCAATATTCGTTGACACCCACGCTAAGCATGCAGGTCGCGTATGTGAATACGAACGCCTGGAATCTGCAGATAGGTGTTGGCAATAACCAGGTGACTCAGCTCTTTCCTGCCGGCACAAATTTAACGAACCTCGTTGCATTCCCAGACTTCAATCGTGGCGGCAGCTATCAGCGAACGATAGCAGAGAGTAGCTACAACGGCCTGCAAACCAAGCTCGAGCAGACGTACTGGAAGGGACTTAACTTCCTCGCCGCCTATACTTGGTCCAAGACGCTGTCGGACGCCGGCGACAATCTGAATGGCGGCAGTGTTTCTGGCTTCCGGGCACCGTTTGTACCGGGCTTTGGTATCACCTTCGATCGAGCTCTAGCCAACTTCGATCTTCGAAATGTATTTCATTTCAGCGGAGGGTATCAGCTCCCATTCGGTAAGGACAAGCAATTCCTTAGCAGCTCAGGGAAGCTCACCAACGCGATTGTCGGCGGTTGGAGTGGGAATTGGATCATAACCGCTCAAGGGGGACAGCCCATTACCTTACGTTGCCCCTCTGCAACCACTGCCGGAACAAACTGCAACGACATACTTGTCAACGGACAAAGCCAGCAACTTGGTCTGCATATCGACGGGAACAAGAAAATAAGTTGGTTTGGGAACCCGAAAGCATTCCAGCAACCCTGTCTGTTGGGAGTCTCCGGCCCAATTCCAAATTCGCCGGCGGGGTGCGTTCCATTGACCGGTGCCGGCATATTGGGCGGCAATCAAGCAACGACCTACGGGCCGCCCCTCAAGACGTTTGACTTCTCGGTGTTCAAGGCCTTCCAGATTACGGAGCGCTTCTCGCTGCAGTTCCGGTCCGAGTTCTTCAACATATTCAACCATGCAAACTTCAACGCTCCTGGTTTCGGAGGCAACGGTGTTGTCTCTGTTTCGAACGCCACCAACTTCAACAGTTCCAACTTTGGCGAAATCGGATCAACTCGTACTGCCCCGAGACAGGTACAGTTTGCTCTGAAGCTGTATTACTGAGCGCCGTAGTTCTGAGCTAAGATGAACACACTCAGGAGGTCACAGTTGTTAGTGACCTCCATGGGTGTTTCTTCTGCGTAATGCTCTTGCTTACGCGGTCACAACAGAGGTGGACTGTGTGCAAGGGGCCTCAGTTTCGGCTTTGTTTTTTTTTGCTGGTTTGCGCGTTGCCTGTTACAGCCCAGGACACCCCCAGCCAAAAGCTGGATCGCCAGTTTCAGTCTGCCGTGGCGCACTACAACGCTGGCCGGTTTGCAGAGGCAGCCGCGCAGCTCGAGAAGCTTCTTCCCCAGGCACCGCAGAGCTTTGAACTCCATGAGCTACTAGGACTGGTCTATGCCGCGGAGTCAGAAGATTCCAAAGCTTCGGAACACCTGGAAACAGCGGTACGGCTGAAGCCAGATTCCGCGGCCGCCAGAACCAATCTGGCTGCGAACCTTGCTCGCGCAGGAAAGTTCGACCTGGCTGCGAAGCAGTTTCAAAAGGCGCTGGCTTTAGAGCCTCGAAACTTCGATGCGAACCATAACTTGGGTGAGTTATATATCCAATCCGGCAAAATCGCGGAAGCTATTCCTTTCCTGGAAAAGGCGCAGCAGATCGATCCTACCTCTTACGATAACGGCTACGATTTAGCACAGGCTTACTCTCTCACTGGCAGATTTAGCCAGGCGAGGCAGCTTATCCAGACTCTCATTCGACAGAAAGACACGGGGGAACTGCATAGCTTGCTGGGCCAGGTGGAAGAGAAAGATGGAAAGTTCCTGGCCGCGGCAAACGAATACCAGACCGCCGCCCATCTGGATCCAAGTGAGGACAACTTGTTCGATTGGGGAGGCGAGCTTCTCATCCACCGAACCTACGACCCAGCCATCGAGGTCTTCCGGCAAGCTACTCTGCGTTATCCGAAGTCGCCTCGCCTGCGCATCGGGCTCGGAATGGCGTTATATTCACGCGGCAACTATGAGGAATCGATTAAGTCCCTGCTTGCAGCAGCAGACCTGGACCCAGCCGATCCGCGATGTTACGTATTTCTATCCAAGGCCTATCTTAGTTCTCCGAACCAGGCTGACGATGTAATCGCTCGGTTCCGACGCTACGCTGAACTAAAGCCGGACAACGCGCTCGCCCAGTACTATTACGCGGTAAGTTTGTGGAAGGGAAAACGGCTGGAACAAACCAGTGTAGATTTTCAAACGGTGCAGTCGCTGCTGCAAAAGTCGATAGCTTTGGACGGAACACTTGCCGATGCGCACTTGCAACTGGGTATCCTCTACGCAGACCAGCATCAGTTGGACAAATCCCTTCCGGAGTACCAGCGCGCTCTGGAGCTGAATCCCAAGTCTCCAGACGCTCACTACCGTCTCGGCCAGTACTATGTTCGCGCCGGACAAAAGGACCGCGCACAGCAGGAGTTCGCCGTTTATCAGCAGCTCCAGGCCCAGCACATGGCCGCAGTCGATAAGGAAAGGGCCGAGGTTCAGCAATTTGTATCTTCCGAAAAGCCCGGCTCTGTCTCAAAGCCCTGAAGTGGAAGAAAAGTAGGATCGAGACCGGAAGGAATCAAAAGGTGGACTTAAGTTGATGGCTTCATCATCTGGAATGCCGATTCTCGCGCCGCATGAGCTCGCCAGGCGTCTTGGCCACAGTAGACGTGATTTCCTGCGCAATACGGCTGGTATGGCGCTAGGGAGCGCTCTGATGGGCGGCAGCCCGTTCGTGCATGGACAGGCTGCGGCAAAGAAGCGGAAAGTCATCGTCATTACCTTTGGCGGAGGAGCGCGGGATCAGGAGACATTCGCCCCCGAGGGGCAGGAGAATATCCCCAATATGCTCCACGAGCTTGCGCCGCAGTCCAGCTTCTTCACTCAGGTGATGAATCAGGGCATATTGGGCCACTATGTGGCGACCGCAAGCCTCGCAACCGGAGTCTATGAAACACTCAATAACTTTTCGGCAGTTCCACCCGAACATCCCACAGTATTCGAATACTTCCGCAAGGATCTGAACCGTCCGTCCTCAAGCGCATGGGTGGTCGCCCCCAGCAACGGGTTCAACCGGATTGGCGAGAGCGAGTACCGTTCCTACGGTCCGGGCCTCGGGGCCAAAGTCATTCTGCCGAAGCATCTACTGAGTGCGGCAACCTCCAAATCACCCGCGGACTACAACCATCTGCTGCGTGACAACTACGAGACACCCCTCTACACCCCGCAGATCGGAGGCGGAGAATTCGAATTGCAGCAGATGGAATCCATCTTGAAGCTCTCCGTCGACGACTTCAAGACCCATGCACGAACCGTCTCAAGCCCTGACGAGCTCTCCGTCTACATTGCGAAGCGCCTGATGAAGCAGGAATCCCCGAATCTGCTCTGGATCACCATGCACGACATCGACATCGCGCACACTGGAGCCTACTCGCTCTACATCGATGCCATTCGCCGCACCGATCGTCTTTGTGCGGAGCTCTGGAAGGCAGTTCAGGCCGAGCCTGAATATGCAGGGAACACCACAATGTTCATCCTCCCGGACTTCGGACGCGATGCCGACGAAGACGCAGGCGGCAACGGATTTCAGCACCATCGCACCGGTGACGCAGCCTCACGCACCACATGGATGATGGCTCTGGGCACAGGTGTTCGCCAGGGAACGGTCTTTGACCGCCCGCTGCAATCGATCGATCTCGTCCCCACTCTGGGCTCGATAATGGGCTTCTCACCGAAGCTGTCACAAGGCAAACCGATTCAGGAACTGTTGTAGACCATGCTGCCAAGCGATCTCAAAGCCGAACAGTTCGCCGGGTATCCACCCAAGGCAAGGAAGCTCGTTGTGGCCCACCTGGGAACGCTGCAACAGTTGCCGCTCGGCTTCGTGCCAAGCTTGCTGCGCGAACTCATCGACTACGATTACAAGTTCCCCGCAGAGCGAACTTCAATCGATCACGAACTCGCCACTCGTCAGCTCCCTCTCGCCCGCGCAGCTCAAAGAATGGTTTCAACCGTTCTCGCAACTCTCTCTCTCGTCGAAGCTTCAAAGCCTTGACTGGGTCAACCAGCCAGCCCAGTTTGTCGAACAGCTATCCGCATATCTTTGGACGACGCACCAGCTGAATGCATTTCGCGAAGCAGCGATAGCCTACGGGAATCGTACCCGGATCGTGGCATCGTCCGAATCAACTGCAATCCCCCCTCTGGGAATTGCGGTCATCGGACAGGGCGTTCCGTCCTATGACGGACCTCTCTTTCGTAATCTCCGTAAGCACGGTACCTACTTCAAACAAGTCAAACCGGAAAACGGTGTAGAACTTCTGTTGGCCGCTGTTGAGGCCAGGGCGAAAGCCCATCCTGTTCCTTATGGACATTGGTATATCGATGGAGGGCAGCCAGCCGCTCACAGCGCATCACTCAGTAGCGTGTCGTTCCAGAAGCTCGAACCTGTACGCGCCGCATTGCTGAAAAACATCCAGACTGAAATCGCAAAACCCGGAATGGGTCCTGAAGACCTACGAACCCACATGGCCCGTCTCTCCCCCGCAGACCTCGGAATGAGCGGCAAGGGAGACGAGGTGATGGAGCGTTTTCAAGTCAAGCTGCTGACAGAGGGTTCCGGCACTCAAATATTCAGCACCACCTTCGCTCAGTGGACAGCGCGTGAAGTCTTACGAAGGGCCCAGCCGCAAACCTTGCTAGTGCGCTTTGCCCCGCGCCAGCGCCAGAGACCAATGAACGAACTGATGTCCGTCGGTGACAGCATTCCTGAATTAGATCCCATGGGCTCCCTGATCGATGCGGACATGGGCGCTTACTATCAGTGGATCAATCAGCAGCGGCTCCCGGGGGCGGAAAAGTCTTCCTTCCTGGTGTGGTTTGAAGGCCATAGCCAGGCCGTAGCAATCGCTCCATCTCTGCCGCACGGCACGGAGTCAAACTCGGCCCTTGATCTGGGACAATTGCTATCACTAACCGCTGGATAATCCCACAGCGGACAGGAGGCCATTTCCAAAACGGGAAGCCGGAAAAATAAATCCGAAACGCATGTCACATTTTTCCTGCCCAAAAACATGGTCGCTAAGCACCACGTTTCACCACACAACTCACCACAAATTCACCACAAAAACACCACGTTTTCCCACCTTATTTCCCCAAAACCCCCAGCAAAACACCACAATCTCCCGCCCAAAAAAAAGATCTCCCAAAACGGACTTCAGGAGGGCTTCACGGGTGTTGCCGCCGGCTCGTCGACCTTAAGAATCTGATCCGCACGAACATCATTCAGCCTCTGAACAATGCCGCTAGGCCAATGAATCTCAATGGATTTCACAACAGTATCCGCCCCAAGCCCAAAGTGAGCGCGCTTATCACTTGAAGACAAATAACTTCCCGCCGTAGTAACCGTCACATACTGCGACCCAGCGGAGGTGTTGATCTTAACCAAAGCCCCTATTCCATCACGGTTACTGCGATGCCCAACGAGCATCAAAGTAAGCCAGTGGTCCCCCGTAACGGTCTCATTATGCAGGACATAAGCGGGACCATCGTTGGTCGTAACAACCGCATCGACGCGCCCATCATTATCTATATCTCCAACCGCCATCCCACGCCCAACCCAGGCCTGATGAAACACGTCCCCCGACTGCGCTGAAACATCGACAAACCCCTTGCCAGTGTTATGCGCCAGAAGCATCGGCTCCTTATATCGGAGTTGCGGGAAGTTCAGTTCAATTGTGTCCAAATCATGGCCCTGGGCCACCAGCAGATCCTTGCGCCCATCATTGTCATAGTCGAGAAACTGGACTCCCCAACCAGAGTGCAAAAGGGTCATTCCCCCTATCCCACTCATATAACTGTCGTAAGTGAAGCTGGAATCTCCGCTGTTGTGATAAAGAGCGTATTTCTGGTTCGCAAGGTTGGTGATGACAAGATCGGGTAAGCCGTCGTTATCGTAATCCTGAAAGTCCACTCCCATACCCGCGTAGGTCTTCCCGTCCGCGTCAACCGCGATCTCTGCGGTCAGGCCGACCTCTTCGAACGTTCCATCGCCTTTATTGCGGTAGAGAAACTCAAGCATGGAGTCATTAGCGACCACAATGTCGATTTTGTCGTCGCGGTCGTAGTCTGCGATCGCAATACCGAGTCCCTTGCCGGGTTTGTCGAGGCCTGTTTTGGCTGCGACCTCGGTGAAGCGCCCGCTGCCCTCGTTATGGTAGACGAGAGCGGAAACCGCAGGGAAGATATCCGGGTGACAGTAAGAGCGATAACCTTCGCGGTGTTCTCCACACCAGATGTCATCGAAATCCCACCGCAAGTATCGTAAGACAACAAGATCGAGAAGTCCGTCCTTGTCGAGATCAACCCAGGCAGCGGAGGTGGACCAGCCGCTGCCGCCTGTACCTGATTTTCCGGTTACATCCGTGAAAGTTCCATCGCCGTTGTTGTGATAGAGACGGTTCCCACCGTAAGCCGTTACGTAAAGATCTTCATAGCCGTCGTTATCGTAATCTCCCGTTGCAACACCCATGCCATAGCCAAAACCCTGTAGACCGGCTTTCTCAGTAACATCTTCAAAAGTGCCATCCTTCTTTTGATGAAATAGGCGATCCCAATATTTCGGAGCATTCTTTTGTGGAATTGTTCCCTTCGGCGTGGGGTCTGCTAGTCCGGCTCCGTTCACGAAAAAGATGTCTAGAAAGCCATCATTGTCGTAGTCGAAAAGGGCGACGCCGGATCCCATTGTTTCAAGAAGATATTTCTTCGAAGTGTGCGACGCTTGTCCAACAAAATTAACGTGGCTCTTGGCCGTGGTATCAACAAAGCGACTTGGCCCGGGGACAGGCTGAGGTGGCGTTGAAATGTTGTTGGCCTTCGCGCCGCTCGCGGGCTCTCTCTGGGCTATTGCGGGGATTGTAAATGCCAGGAAACATAAATGCAGGAGGCATCCGACACGAGTGCGGACTAGCGAATGGGAAGAGGCTACGTGTCGGATCCAGGACTGTATCAGTTGAGGAGCTAAAGATGTGAGAATAGGTGCCGCTTGCGTCATATGGTTAGGCCAACGGTGATGTTCCGATCCGCTTTGACATTGCAGTTTCTTGTCCGTTTAAACTCGATCCGAAAATAGCTGACCCTGTTCTACACTAGCCAATAGAAAATTGCTGGCATTACCGAAACATCCGACCTGCTTCGAGATACAAGCCGGGGGCGAGGTCAGGGCGGACTCTGACCGCAAAACGCATTGTCTTGCGACCAAAGTGGCATGTCCTCACGGAACGATTTTGGTCTCCTGAGAAACACTTTCTGTGACAAACCTATCCAGATGTGTCTAGGATGTACTTGGTCAAAAATCTATGGATAGACGTGATTTTCTAAAGACAAGTAGCACTTTTCTTGCTGCCACTGCGTTCCCTGGCGTTTCGGCGCTTTCCCAGGAACCTCTCGCGTCAGGCCGCGTCAACATCCCTATCAATCGTGGCTGGCGCTATTCCCCTCGCAAGGTGGGGGGAGCCGAAAAAGTTGAATTTGATGATTCCTCTTTTGAGCACGTTGTCATTCCTCACACTAACGTGCTCTTGCCGTGGCATAGTTTCGACGACAAAACTTACGAGTTTGTCTCGACTTATCGCCGACGCTTCAAAACACCACCGGCCTCGGAAGGCAAGCGTGTTTTCGTTGACTTCGAAGGAGCGATGACAGCCTCGACCGTCTGGATCAACGGTGTTTTGTTAGGCGAATATAAGGGTGGGTTCACGCCATTTTCGTTTGAGTTGACAAGTCACCTTCGACGGGATGGCGATAATGTTCTCGTGGTGCAACTCGATTCGACGGAACGCGCCGATATCCCGCCCTTTGGCAATGAGATCGACTATCTAACGTTCGGTGGCATCTATCGCGAAGTCGCGTTAAGAATCGTTCCCTCCGTCTACCTCGACAACATATTCGCTAGACCTAAAGACGTTTTGAGCGGGAAACCATCTCTGGACGTCGACTGTTTTCTCGCCGGGCGAACACCGGCTGCTGCGCTTTCGCTCGAAATTGAGTTGCGAGATGGAGAGCGAACCCTGGCTAAGTCCAGTCATTCCGTTACAGCCAATAATGGATCAGATTCCGATGCATCTGCCGACCCGACTACCAGTGCCCCGGTATACAGCAGCACCGAGACCATCAACGACCCGTTGCGCCATACAGTGTCCCTGAACGCAATTGAGGGCATCAAGCTTTGGAATATGGACACTCCGTCTCTGTATACAGTTCACGTTCGGCTGCTGCAGGCCGGCCATGTGATCGATGAAGATATGCGCCGGATTGGGTTTCGTGAGGCAATGTTTACTGACCACGGGTTCTCGCTCAACGGAAAGATCGTCAAGCTGCGGGGGCTGGATCGCCATCAGACATTTCCATTTGTGGGGCAGGCGATGCCCGCGCGTGTGCAGCGTCGCGATGCCATAATTCTGCGGAAAAATTTACACTGCAACATCGTGAGGACATCACATTACCCACAGTCGCGGCACTTTCTTGACTGCTGCGACGAAATTGGACTTTTGGTGCTGGAGGAAATCCCAGGCTGGCAGCATATCGGGCCAGAGCCCTGGAAGCAGATCTCGATTGATAATGTCGGCCGGATGATCCGGCGGGACTGGAATCATCCGTCCATTATTCTTTGGGGCGTGCGAATCAACGAATCAAGGGACGATCACAGTTTCTACATCCGCACGAATGCTTTGGCCCACTTGCTTGATCCGACTCGTCAGACGGGGGGGATAAGGAACTTCCAGGAGTCGGAGTTCCTGGAAGACGTGTTCACAGTGAACGATTTCGGATTTCCACTCAAAAAGCCTAATCATCCTCGGTACTTGAACACCGAGTTTGTAGGACATACCTTCCCAACGAAGACGACGGATGACGACGAGAGACAGCGAGAGCATACCTTACGACATGCCCGGATCCATAATCAGCTAGCCTCCGATCCGCAATATGCGGGCGGCATTGGCTGGTGCGCGTTTGACTACAACACCCATTCAAACTTTGGCGCTGGTGATCGGATCTGCTATCACGGGGTCACCGATATCTTCCGTGAACCGAAGGCTGCTGCGGGTTTTTACAAATCGCAGTGTGATCCGGCCGAAGAGATTGTGCTTGAACCCGCATTTCACTGGGCCAATAGCGATGAATCAACCAGCTTTACGAAGGCTGTCGTCTGCTCGAACTGCGACCATCTGAAGTTTTACATGCGCAAGGATGGCATCGATAACAGTCAGTGGGACCTCATAGCCGAGCTCGATCCTGACCGAGAAGAGTTCAACTATCTCACGTATCCGCCGTTCATCCTTGATCGCCGTAAGATTCCCTCGAACGAACGGCATGGATGGGGCGATCTGCGCATTGACGGCTACCTGAAGGGTAAACAGGTGATCTCGAGGACTCTTTCAGGGCGCGGTATCGATTCGAAGTTCATGCTCCTGGCGGATGACACCTCGCTGGTCGCAGACGGCGCGGATACAACTCGTGTCGTGCTGCGCGTGACAGATGAATTCGGCAACATTCGTCCATACGCCAACGACCCGATTGCCTTGAAACTCAACGGATCCGCAGAATTAATCGGTGACAACCCCTTCGCGTTGATAGGTGGTACAGGGGCCGTCTGGATTCGAGCGAAGGAGCAGGCTGGTAAAGTGAGCCTGACCGCAACACATCCGCGGTTAGGCTCACAAACGGTAGAGATTGTTCTGACTCCTGCAATGGCTGAAGCTGTTTAGGAATGTTGTGTCGACACTAACCGTAGATGGAGTGCCTTTCGTAAACGTTCGCTTTGCGTCCGTTTCTCAAAAGGATAGGAAACGGCAGGGTCGCTGATCCATTCGTTCACCAGGCCGAGATTTGTTCCTTAAGGAAATATGCCTATGTCCCTGTCTCGTCTATTTACAGCCCTTCTTCCCGGAGCTCTTGTTGCCGTAACGTTTGCACAAAACGGGACGGCGCACACTGGTGCATTACCTGCGCAACAGCAAAAGATACAACCTGTCCCAATGAAAAATGTGTTGTATGGTGCGGCCTACTACCACGAGTACGAGCCCTATGAGCGGTTGGACAAAGATGTCGCGATGATGAAAGACGCAGGTCTTACGGTGGTGCGCTTGGGTGAGTCGACCTGGAGTTTGTGGGAGCCTGAGGATGGCAAATTTGAGTATGAATGGATGGATCGAGTAGTTGATGCGATGGGCAAAGCTGGCATCAAGGTGATCATGGGGACGCCGACGTACTCAATTCCGACATGGATGTATCGTGAGCATCCTGAAATTCTCGCCAGACCACTCGGAGGTGCCGAAGTTGGTTATGGCATGCGGCAGAACATGGATACAGATAGTCCGGTGTTCCGCTCTTATGCCCAACGACTTATTCAGCATATGGTGGAACACTACAAAGACAATCCAAATGTAATTGGATGGCAGATCGATAACGAAACCTCTTCGTATGGCGCATCAAACCATGATGTGTTTAATGGGTTTGTCAATCATTTGAAGCAGAAGTTCGGGACGACAGACAATCTAAACAAGGCTTGGTTCTTGAACTACTGGGGCCAGGACGTCAACGGTTGGGAGAATATGCCCACACGCGATAACGCGACCAGTACAAGTTACAAGTTGGAGTGGTCGCGGTGGGGGCAGATGCGAGTGAAGGATTATCTCGACTGGCAGGCTGCACTAGTACGGCGCTATCGGGGACCGGGACAGTTTGTTACTCATGACTTCGGTGGCTCAATGCGACGGGACGTGAACGAGTTCGAAGTGGCGAAGGCCCTCGATATTGTGGCAAACAATCCGTATCACGGCACACAGGACCATATGGATGGACAATCGCAGGCAGAGCAGGGAGATTACTCTCGCTCACTGAAGCACACGAATTATCTGGTTACCGAGACGAATGCACAGACGACGGATTGGTCTTCGGCGCACCAGTTTCCACCGTTTGACGGGCAGCTTCGGCTGGATGTGTACACGCATCTGTCGAGCGGCGCGAACATGGTGGAATATTGGCACTGGGCATCGATCCATGCCGGACAAGAAACATATTGGAAAGGCGTGCTGTCGCACGATTTGGAGCCGAACCGGGCTTATGCGGAGGTGTCACGCACGGCTCATGAGCTTGAGAAGATCGGCCCACATCTGGTGAATCTGAAGATCACGAACGACGTTGCAATGCTTTATAGCGTGGATTCGGCCAACGCTCTTGATTTCATGCCCTTTGCGTTGGAGCCTTCCGCCCAATGGAGCTATGGCAAGCCTCTCGCCACGTATAGCACTGTGGTCCACCAGATGCATAAGGCGTTCTACGACGCCAATGTCGGTATGGACTTTATCTTCCCTGAGGATGCGGACTTCAGCCAATACAAACTGGTAGTCATTCCACCCTTGTATATTGCGGACGACGCATTGTTAATAAAGCTCGCTGGCTATGTGAAGGGTGGCGGTCATGTGCTGATGACGTTCAAGAGCGGCTTTGCGAATGAGAACTCTGCTGTGCGCTGGGTGATGGCTCCAGGACCGTTGCGTGAGGCTGCGGGATTCAGTTACCAGGAGTTTTCCAATCTTGAAAAGCCACTCCCCTTGAAGAATGATCCTTTGAAGGCCGGGGAAGAGAACAAGGTGATGTACTGGGCAGAGTTTTTGAAGCTTGAGCATGCGCAGCCGATTGCTTTTTATGACCATCCTTTCTTTGGACGATGGCCGGCAATTGTACGCAATGAATATGGGAATGGCACCCTTACGTACGAAGGAACCTTTCTGTCGGATGCATTGCAACATAAGGTTGTTCTGGACGTCATCAAAAACGCAAATATTCAGCTGCTCTCGCAGCATGATCTTCCGGCGAAGGTGCGTGAGAAAGATGGTGTGAATGAGTTGGGCAAGCAGGTGCATTACTATCTCAATTATTCAAGCGATCCTCAAGCATTCAACTATGGCCATGCTGCAGGAGTGAATCTGTTGAGTGGAAAGCCTGCGGCTCCATCGCAATCGATTGCTCTGGAGCCATGGGATCTTGCGATCATCGAGGAGCAGTAGCAAAGATCACTGAACGCGACTCTTCGGGGTTAGCTGATGGATAGGCCACTCTCACGAGAGCTATTTCCTCCCCACGATTACAGCACACCCTTGCACCAGGCGTCATTCCATTTGCGCGCTCATTCATGCTCGCGGTGCCCGGTGGACTAGCCCATACTCGACATCGACAAGTAATATGAAGCACCCGGACTCTTCAGGAACGAGAGAAAGGAATCTTTCGCCAATGATGCAAACGCAGACCTACAGGCTTCGCAGTTAGTGATGAGGCAGCATTCCAAAAATCTTGTGGTGGCAGTCGTAGCCTGGTTTCTATTTTCGACCGGAATCCTGGCGCAGAATGCTGCACAATCTGTTTGGCAGGGAGTGCTCCGCGACGCCGCAGGCTTGCCAATCCACGGAGCAGAGGTCTACCTCAGAGGAAAGAGTGGAACCTTCAATGCGACCACGGGCACTGATGGACAATTTCGTATCGAGTTCATCCCAGTTGGGCAATACCAGCTTTCCGTCGACGCGAGCCACGACAAGATTCAATACGCTGCCCCTATCAACATAGCGGCTACTCCCCAGACAGTAGTCATTACGCTTTCGGCCCAGAAAAGTCTCTCTGTAACTTCGGTGGCCGACCAGCGTCCAGCCACCGGTGGCGAGGAGCTATCGAGCCAGACAGTGAGCGTGCTTCCACTTAACAAGCGCGACTTCAGCCAGCTATTGTTGTTGGCTGCAGGCACTATGACCGATGCGAATGGCGCCACGAACTTCACGCAGCAATTTGCCATCAATGGCCAACGTGGCGTGGAAGCCGTATTTGCCATGGACGGAGCGGACATCAGCGATCCAGAGATGGGCGGCTCTACGTTCTCTAACTTCAACGTGGACGCGGTCGAGGAGATTCGGTCGAGTTCAGGCTGGATGCCCGCCGAGATCGGCAGAGGCGCAGCCGGCTTCACCAACATCGTCACCCGGTCCGGTAGCAATGGATTTCATGGGTCGGTCTTTGAGTTTGTCAGAAACTCGGCGTTCGATGCGCGCAACTACTTTGACCATGCCACGGCTGAGCATCCCGAACGGATTCCGCCCTTTCGCCGCAACGAGTTCGGGTTTACCAATGGTGGCCCCGTCCTGATTCCCAAGGTATACGACGGCCGGGGAAAGACGTTTTACTTCGGACAGTATCAAGGGTTTCGCCAGGTGCTTGGCACCACTCAGGTCTTTCCTGTCCCCACGGCAGAGGAACGTCAGGGAATAGACACGACGCGCCTATCCTGGCGACACGTTGATCGTGCCTGTGGATCCCGGGATCGCGAAAGTTCTGGCACGGTATCCGCTACCCAACCTACCGACCGGTTCTTATGGAGTGAACACCTATGCGACTTCGTCCAAGGTGGTCACCAATGCGAACCAGTTCTCCGTTCGGTTGGATCACGACTTCTCCGACAAGAACCATTTCTTTGTGCGTTTCAATTTCAACAATCTAACTGGTCCCACGACGAATCCTGACCAGACTGCCATCGATCCCTCGTTTGGAGTTCAATATATAGACCGGCAGAGAAACCTGGTGTTCAACTTTGCCCGTACCGTTTCACCTAAAGTCTCCATGGTTTCATCCCTGAGTGTCACCCGGAGCACACCCTCTTTCCCGACTCCGAACCGGACAGATCCGGCTTTGAAGTTCAGCGACGGACTATTCGAAGCCTTTAACTCCGCTGCAGGATCGGTGATGACTGCGTATGGCAACTTATTTCAGGCCCAGCAAAACTTCACCATCGCAGCGGGACCCCACACCTGGAAGTTTGGTGGCGAAGTTCGCCTCAACAGGGATACGACTTACTATGGGACCAGCCCAAACGGAGAATATGACTTCGGCGGCGGCACAGCATATGCGAGAACCAATATTCCGTCGCTGAGCGGAACTCACGACATCCACGTCGGCGATCCATTGCCCGATACGTTGACGGGACTGCTCTCGGGAAGTCCCTTTGTCTATACGGTGGCGGTCGCGCCAAGTTATTTCTCCAACGGAGAACACATCGGACCGGCCGCAATCAATCGCAACGCTGGAGCTATCTATGCGCAGGACAGCTGGAAACTGAACGCCCGTTTTGTCCTCGACTATGGCGTCCGCTGGGAGATCTATACACCGATCACGGAACGCGCAAAACGAACATCAGGCTTCTTGAACACAGGCAATGTGCAGCAGTACGTGGTCAACCCTCAGCCTGGATACAAGCTCAATCTCAACGGCTGGGGACCCCGGGCACAGCTGACTTGGCGCGCTACACAGCTGTTGCAGTTTCATGCGGGAGGTGGGGTTACTGTCATTCCACCGAACATCTGGCAGGACAACTTTCTCACAGGATCCACACCTTTTGCCGTCTATCCCAGATTGGTGGCAGCCAAGGGTGCTCCTGTTCCGTTTGGCTTCCAGATAACGCCGGCGCAATTGCCGGCCACGTACACACCGGCTGGTGTAAATATCTTTGCCAGCGGCAATACGAAGGATGTTGCGCCCAATACGGTCATGGATGTTGATCGCTATCAGAATGACGTTGCGGCGCTGACGCCAAGTCATGCGGTGAGTCCTCTTGGCCTTAGCGGAATTGATCGCTCCTTCGGTAACGCCACCCTCTATACCTGGACGGCCGGTTTGGAGAGGGCGTTTGGGACTCTAACGGCTAATATCAACTATGTCGGAACAGCCGGCGTAAAGCTACCTCGTACAAGTTTTCCAAATGCCTATCCCGGGGCGGGTCCTGAGTTCGCCCGTTACACGCGATTCGATTCTTCGGGCGTCCCTATCGGCGGCTTCGGTCTCGAGAGCATCATCACCGCCTCCTCTCACTCCAGCTATCACGCGCTCCAAACCTCACTCTCCGGAGACGTTGGTCATGGCGGACCAGCCCTCCAGGCCAGCTATACCTGGGGCAAGTCCATCGACGACACCAGCTCGGTCTCCGGTGGGCTGGGAGCAACCGGTGCGGTAGCGCAAGCCTACCCGCAGGATCCCTTCAACACTCATCCTGAAAAGGGACCATCGACCTTCGATGTTGGACATGCATTCACGTTGAGCGCTGTGCAGGACCTTCCTCTCGAAGACTGGTCCGCTCTTCATAGTGTCTCTTCAAAGGTGACAGGGGGATGGCAGATTATGGGCATCTCGACGATCACCAGTGGCTTACCTTTTACCGTCTACTCCGGAGTCCAGCAGACAGGCGCTGGCTCCAACGGAGCTGATCGCCCGGATCAGATAGGGACGCCCCACCTCTCTACAGCGAGAAAGGTTCGGGAAGACTACTTCGGGATGGGCGCGAACAATACTTCTTACTTTTCTATCCCAATAAATTTGCCCGACGGTACGGGCCCGAATAGAGGTCGCTTTGGCAGTTTGGGCAGAAACACATTTCGCGGACCCGCTTTCTACAACTATGATTTTGCCTTCATCAAAGACACGCCCTTCGGTAAGGGAAAGGGCGGAGCCGATCTTGTCAGCCTGCAATTTCGTGCGGAGTTCTTCAATATCTTCAACATTGTCACGATGGGGCTTCCCGCGAATACACTTGAAGGTGCCGGTTTCGGTGTAATCAGCAAAACCGCGGGAAACTCACGTCAAATTCAATTTTCTTTGAAGCTTATTTATTAGTACATTCACATTTCGAGCTCGTCTGTACACATTGTTGGCGACGAATACTTCCCGTTGCACGAAAGGAAGCGATGGACCGTTCTTGGACCAGACGAAAGTTCCTAAACCGGGCGGCAGGTTCCGCGGCGTCTCTGGCGAATGCTCCGTTGGGAAGAACTGTGCTGGCTTACGGTGCGGGCAAATCGGCTCTGCAAGGCCGATTTGTGACCCATGTCTCGGTCGTTCGCGTAAATCAGATCGAGGTGACTCCCGACCGTTCGATCGGCGAAGATGAGGCAACGGACAATACCCCAGACCATATCCGTTCGCGGCGGGAAGCCTTTGCGCGAGGCTGTCCCGACGGGAGAATGACGTGGGCCATCAGTTGGCTGGCTTTGAACGACACTCGGCAGGAGTACAAGGATGCAAGGCGCCTCCTCGCTTCGTATCACGAACGATACGGCGATGAAATCACCTTCATTCCCGGCGGCTATTTCGCGCCTATGTACGACACCCGAGAACACAATCGGCAGACGATTCACAAAGCACTTCAATTGATATCCGAGATGGTGGGCAACGGATATCGTCCAGAATGCCTGGTTGCAGGCTTTATGGATGCTGAGAATCAGCGCTTCCTTGCTACTGAAGAAGGCATTCATGTCTGCCAGGGCCAGATATGGAGCCAGCACGGCATCGACCATGGTGATGGCGACGGCGGCATCTGCTATCCGTACTATCCCAGTCGCGAGCACTACCTGAAACCTGCCCAGGGACCGGCGGATTTTATCGACTGCGTCTGCCTCGACGGCTGGACGTGCGATTTTCTGGCAGCTCGTCGCGAGGGCTTTCAGGGAGGGTTCAACAGCCGTCTGGGAGTGGGACCTATCGAGGCGGTAGGAAACCTGGGAAAAGAAGTGGGCCGCAAGGAGATGATGGATACCACTGCGATGCACTTCGACCGGGGCCACGCGCTGAACGGATTTGGCTGGGTGACGGGGATCTGGGAGGTATCGGTCGGCCACGACGAGGATCTCACCTGGTGGCTGCATGCCGTCAAGGACAGATGGCCGGAGACACAAGTGCTTACCGAAGGGGCGTTTGGCATGCAGTGGCGAAAACATACTTCCAACAATGCTTCGCTCAACTACCGGTTCGATGCCAAAGGAACCGGGGCGCCAGGGTCAGAGAAGGAATTGGAAATCCGGTGGTTCATGAACCGGGAGTTTCGGCTTTGCCTGCTCAACAACTGGACAACGGGCAGTCCTCCCATGGTGATCGACTTTACCCGATACGATTTGAAGGCGCATGAGCCCCAGGGCTTGCAACGGGAATGGAGTCTGATGAACGTGCTGAATCAAAAAGGCACGCGGCCTGAAGACAAGCCGATCCGATTAGGACAATTGACTCCCGAAGATCAGAGACGCATTTACGCGCGGTATCCGGAGCTGAAGAAGCTCGCGTAAAAAAGTTCAGCCGATGGCCAATCAGACTTGACCTTGATCTTCGACAGAGGCAGATCGTCCTTATCGCTCCACCCGATGCAGAACCACGGAAATGCTGGACGGGAAGCGCGTGTTCGGATTCCTCGATGGATCAGATCCATCCGGCGGCGGTCCAACCGCCGGGCGTGGCCCCGTCGGCTCCTCGGCCCGCGGCAACGCGGGACCAGGTTCCACCGTACGCTGCAACTCGATCTGATCTCCCTCCAACGTTCCCGAATATGCGTTGTTTCCGGCTTTGAAATAGACACTCTTGTCATCCACTTTGCCGTCCGTAATCGGGATGCCTGCATCGCTCCCGCCAAAGAACCCGCCGCCCCCGCCCTCCACGCTGCCCGTCAGCTTGTTTCCATCTTGTCGGAGCGTAAACAGCATCGTCCCGTTGCCCACGCCTAATCCCGCGATTGGCCTCCACAGGCCTGTGAGGCCTGAACCCATGGGCACTTCTCGCTTCCAGGTCCCTACCTGCGGACGCAGCGCCACCTCCTTCGTTGCAATCGTCACGCTGGCCGACGTGAGTCCAGGAGATGTCGCCTCCACGGTGACGCTTCCAGCCGTCTTTGCAGACTGAACCACCGCCATGCAATACCCGCAGAACGCTTTGCGCACGGTTCCCTTGTCCGATTCATGATCCGTCGGATCTCCGTTGCCTACTCCGATCAGTTTCCCAGCGCCCGATACGCGGAAGTTCACGACGTTGTCGGTGATCGGCACCAAGCGGCTCTGCGCATCCTGCACTTCGACCGCGAACATTACCACGTCCTCACCATCGGCAGATGCCTCCTGCCTGTCTGCCTTCATCACCAGCTTGGCCGCGGCGCTCGTCGTTTCGCGTTTCGTCGTCATCACCACCTGACCACCTTTGGTACCCCGGGCCTCGATCGCACCGGGCGCGTATGGCACCACCCACGCCACGTGCGAATCCTTCTTCACGTCCTTCGCGCCCAGGCTCGTGCCATTCAGAAATAACTCCACCTTGTCGAGATTCGAATACACCCACACCGCGATCTCTTTGCCATCCATCCCCTTCCAATTCCAGTGCGGGAACAGGTGCAATACCGGCTGCGATGTCCACCACGACTGGTAATAGAAAAACGAATCTTTCGGGAAGCCGCACATATCGATAATCCCGTACTGCGAGCTGATGTTGGGCCACCCATTGGGGGACGGTTCGCCGCGATAGTCGAATCCCGTCCATACAAATCCGCCTGCCAGCCACTCCCGCGCATTGCAGAAGCTCCACCAGCCTTCCGCCGACGCGCGTCCCGTTGTCGTGTACGGATCGTACGAGCCCACATAACCCTTCTCAAAATCCGTGACGTAAATCCCGCGTGTGCCCACTGCGCTGACGGTTTCCGTACCAATCACCGGCTTCTCCGGATGCGCTTTGTGATACGCCTCGGCCGCCGGATCCATGTAGTTGTATCCCATTACGTCGCACTCTACCAGGCCGCCCACGCCAATCGCCCGGATCGGCGCGATCGACACCGGACGCGAGCCATCGTATGCGGTCGCAACTGCCTTCATCGCCGTCAGGATATGTAGCCCCGTCTCCGTGTTCGCCTGGGCTTCTTCATTCCCCATCGACCACATAAAGACGCTCGGGTGATTGCGGTCGCGCCGCACCAGATCACCGAACTGGGCCAGCCCCTCGGGATTCGAAGACATCATGCGCGTTTCGTCGAATACCAACATTCCCAGCTCGTCGCAAGCGTTCAGCAGCTCCGGCGTTGGCGGGTTATGCGACGTGCGGATCGCATTACAACCCATCTCCTGTAGCTTGCGAACGCGGTAGTACTGCACGGCATCCGGCAGCGCTGCGCCTAGCCCGGCGTGGTCTTGGTGGTTGCACGTTCCTTTCAACTTGACGGACTTACCGTTCAGAAAGAACCCCTTCTGCGCATCGAACTCCACCGTGCGAATGCCAAACAGCGTCTCGTAGCGATCCACGATCTCACTCTGCGTACTCACCTCGGTCACCAGCTTGTAGAGGTTTCGCTCTTCAAGCGACCACCGCAGCGGCCGCTTCACCACGATTGTCTGCTCATAGCTCTGCTCTCCCCCTTCTGAGACGGAAGCCGAAGCAGTAACCGCCTTTCCGACTGGCTTGCCTGAGGGATCGAGAATCGTCGAAGTCACACGCGCATTCTGCGCATCCTTGCCGGTGTTGTTCACCTCGGTGCGAATCGAAACGGTGGCGTCGCCACTCGCGACTTTGGCAGACACAAACGTTCCCCACTGTTTCACATGCACCGGATGCGTCTTCACTAGCCACACGTGTCTATAAATTCCTGCGCCTTCGTAAAACCAGCCATCGCTAAGCGTGGCATCCACGCGCACCAGCAAGACGTTTGTCTTACCCGGATACACGAAGTCGGTCACGTCGAATTGAAAAGGATCATATCCTCCGCTGTGCTGGCCGATGTAAAAGCCGTTGAAGACAACCATCGTCTCCCGATACGCGCCGTCGAACTCGAGGGTGATCCGTTTGCCCGCATCCGCAGCGGGAATCTCGAACGTGCGGCGATACCATCCCACGCTGGTCTCCGGATAATTTCGTCCCAGCGGATAGAACCCTTTGCTGGTCAACGCAGGGTCGTTTACGAAGGGGAGCTCGACCGCCCAATCGTGGGGCAAATCCACTGCGCGCCAATCTCCATCGTCGAACGCAAGCGAGCTGGCAGCAATGAAATTGCCTGTCTTCTGAAAATTGCCCGATTGTCCGGCCCCGAATCCAAGGTCTTTGGCAGCATCGTTCGCATTTCCGAAGTGGAAGCGCCACCCAAAATCCAGCAAAAGTCGCTCGCGCCCCGCGCCCGGTTTCCCCGCATCGCTGGCTCCGCCGATCGGAAGCGATCCAGGCTCCTTTTGCGCCACCTGAATCGCAGCCGCGCCAATTGGACCCAGCCCGTGTGCCGCCGCTGCAGCTGGTACGAGCAACCCAGCCTTCAACATATCCCGACGTGAAACCGGTTTCATTTGACCTCCATTTGGCTTACTCGCGCTATTCGCACGGCCCTTGCAATTGATCCCGAATCTTATGCGGTATTTAGAGCCACGCCAGTATAAACGCCCAACGACTTGTCCGCGCCAAGGCAACTCAAGATCAGGCATGAGGGCATCAGCGTTTTTTTGACCGATACTGTCAGAAACCGGTGTTTCAAAAAGGGTCGCCATAAACATCAAAGCCTCCGCGCTGGAGGCTTTGTAGTTTGGACCGGCAAGTTATCACTTTGGACCTATTTAATAATGTATTCACAATAACTTACAGGACTCGGAAGGGACCGAAAGTCACTAAAAAATCCGAGGAAAGCCCGCCTAACGTTGGCATAATTTGGGCTCGTGACAACAAAGGAAAGCCGCTGGCCGAGTATGTTGGCTCGGCCAGTCGCCTTGGTTCCCTTGGTTCAGTGTTGGGGAATTGAGTTGAATGCTAGCTCGACCGCGTCTGGAGTTTGCCTACTCTTTGCCTGCAGAGTCTCCTTTTCGGCATGACTCTTCTGGCATTCGAGGCCGTCGGTCTCTCCGGCAGTCCAGATCTGGCGCAAGAAGTATTTGTCGCCGTAGCGATCGAAGACGATAGAACCGTGATCAGCGGCACGAGACTTAGTTGCACCATGCATCATCACGAATTCCGTTGCATGATTGGGCCCTCGCAACAGGACCAAGTAGCCCGATTCACGATCGATTTGATACGTCCCAGCCGGCATTGTCCGGCCTCTCGCCTGGAACGCGAAAGGGATATTCACTTCGGCGAGAGCCGTTCTGCTCTGCGCTGAAGCGTACTGTGTCGACGCAAGCGAACCGATTGTCAGGGCGCAAGCGATAAGACTGGAATTGAGAATGGAAGTAAGCCGTGTGTTTTTCATGACTCGATCTCCTTCTGGAAGACAGTGTTCAATCTGCCTTCATTCGTTAAAGCGGAGAACGAGGGTAAAACGTGCCACGGTCCCAGAAAGTTTTCGACGCTAG
>CAVRHK010000028.1:0-191514 GCA_963720955.1 uncultured Acidobacteriaceae bacterium
ACATCCAGCCCTGAAAGCGGCTCATCGAAGATAAGTAGCTTGGGATCATGCAGCAGAGCGGCGGCGATGAGGATGCGCTGCTTCATACCCTTGGAGTAAAGCGAAATAGGCGAATAACGCCACGACTCAAGGCCGAACAGAGAGAGGAACCTGTTGGCTTTGAGGTCAATGAGGGCCTCCGGCATATTGCGCAACCGTCCGACCAACTGCAAGTATTCAAGGCCCGACAGGTGCGTGTAGACATGAGCTTCCTCGGGAACGTAGCCGAACGAATCTCGATAACCCTGGAGATTATTACGAACGCTTTCGCCTTCAAACAGCACTTGGCCGGTGCTGGGCTCCAGTAGACCGGTGACGATTTTGACAGTGGTCGACTTGCCAGAGCCGTTTGGTCCGACGTAGCCGACGATCTCACCGGCACCCACGCGGAAGCTGACATTATCGATAGCGGGGAGACCGCGATAGCTCTTCGAAAGGGCGTTTACCTGTAGCATGGGGCATACCTCACCCACCCTATGTAGCATTCGGAATAGGGACTAGTCAAGTAGCTTGCTACATAGGTATAGTTCCGTCATGGCAACGGAGGCAAAGCTCTCGCATACGGCGGCAATGATCCTTCAGGCGGTAAACGCCGGATATATCTATGGCTTCAGCGTGATGGAGATGACTGGCCTGCCGAGCGGCACCGTATATCCGGCCATGCGCCGGCTCGAACGCGATGAACTGATCCGTTCGCATTGGGAGCAGCAGTCAATCGCAGATGCTGAGCAGCGACCGCCGAGGAAGTACTACAAGTTGACGCGTGCGGGAAAGATGACTTTGGAGGCGTCGCGGAAGCGCTATCCGCTGCTTGCGAAGCTGATCTCGTCTGAGCAGGTGGAGTCGATATGACGCCGCGATTCGCGCTCGTCTTCCGTGGATTGTATCTCTGCTTGTTGCGCAGTGCCTCCATGCTTGTGCCCCGGCGCCAGCGCGCCGAGTGGTGGAAGGAGTGGCGATCGGAGCTATGGCACGTGCGCCAGGCATGCGCGCCCGACGCGTCGGGCTCCTTGAGGGGCGAACAAGAGGTCGCGGCCTTCTGCATGGGAGCATTTCAGGATGCGTATTGCCTTCGGTGCGACCTCAGGCGCGAAAGAGTGCCGCTTGCGACGACGAAGGGATCGGCGAGCCAGTGTATGCTCTTCCTGACCTCCGTAACCGTCGCAAGCTGTGGAATCGCACTGCTACTGCCCGGTGTACGGGCGGAGCTACAGCCGTCCCGTTATCGCATCGCACCCGGCTTGGTCCTGATCCAGAGTGCACGGTCCGCCCTGGACTCGGTGCCGACGATCTCGGCCGAACAATTTCAGGTCTGGGAGCTTCGCAGGCAACATATCTTCGATGGGTTCGCATTCTATCGGGTCGTACGCGAGCCTGTATCAACGGCTTCGCGAGGCCAAACAACTCTGGGAATCGCACATGCGAGCTTGAACCTCTTCGAATTGCTTGGCCTGTCGATGCGCTCTCCTCTATCGGACGGCCAGACTCGCGACAATGTGCCCAGAATAGTTCTGAGCGATGGAGTCTGGAGATTGGACTTCGGTGGGGATCCTAATATCGTGGGGCATAGAGTAACCGTCGGTTCGCTTCAAGCCACTGTCGTCGGCGTTGCGACTCCTGGCAGCTGGAGGCTTCCGGGCAAGGTGGATGCCTGGTTACTTGGGCCAAACGTCGAAACGGGTTCTGGTGACGCGGGGTATGTTGTGGCCCGTCTGATGTCGTCGGAGGCCAGCAACTTGTGGAGCGAGAAGGGGCACCTAAAGGCGCCGACGCCGGATGGTTCACTGGATGATTTTTTATGTGTGTCACTCGCGGAACGCACTCGTGGTCCTCAGGACATCTTCTTGTTTGCGGTGATTCTTGCCTGCCTCGCGTTGCCCGCTACAACATCGCTACCGCTCGGAGAGTACCGTCAAAGTTCACACAAGCTTTCGTGGTCGACGAGACTTCGCCGTTGGAGCTTTCTACTCTGCAAGCTAGCGTTGCTCCTGCCGATTGTTTACTTCGTATCGCTTGACCTTGCCTATCTGCGAATTACGTTCGATACGTTTACGTCGGAGTACATCCAACTTGTATCTTCCTTTTCGATCTGCCTGTTTGGGCTACGCTGGGTTCTGCGGGATCAACGGCAACGATGCCCGGTTTGCCTCGGTAAACTTTCACATCCTGCCAAGGTCGGTCAGCCATCGAGAACCTTCCTGGCGTGGAATGGGATCGAGCTGATCTGCGTAGGCGGTCACGGCTTGCTACACGTTCCAGAGATGCCAACAAGTTGGTTCAGTACACAACGGTGGCTATATCTCGATCCATCGTGGGAGATTTTGTTTGCTGAGCCCACCGTGGTTTCGACGGGCTACTTTTGAAGTGGGTCCCCGACTCGAAATTTCGAGACGATTCGATCACCAAGACACGTGAACCCATAGCCTCGATGCCGAAGCAGAAAGACTTGCCATGGGACGCGAGGTGGCGATTACAAATTTGCTTCTTCGTCGGCGCTTCGCCAGCAGGACCGCCCTTGCTGGCAGATCGAACCATGGACATAGTGGTTGTCAGGCCCAGCCTTACTCATGGTCTTGAGGCACCAGTAAGTGGCCGTAGAACCCAGCAGTTCTGCATGCTCTTCGTGAAATTCGCCGAAGGCGGCATAGGAGGATTTGCTGCGAAGTGAGGCGCAACGGAGCTGCACGAGGGAAGTCGTCATATCGGGTCTCCTTAGCCGATGGCACTTGGATCAGGCTGCATCTGCCCCGCTGCGAGCAACACAGTGCGGTAGATCGCCGTCTGGAAGAGTTGTGTCTTGAATCCGTTCTGTGAGAGCGGCGTGGCGTCCTTCATCGCGGCACTGGCAGCTGCACGAGCAGTCGCTTCATCGATCGTCTTGCCCGTCAGCACGGCCTCGGCCGCGGTGGAACGGATAGGCGTCGGCGCGGCGACACCAAGGACGACCCACGCTTTGCGGCAGTGCGTCCCGTCCATCACCAGAACAACTCCGGCGTCGGCAAGTGGCCAGTCGAAGCTCTCCTTCTCGCCGTACTTCTGGTAGGCCGAACGCGTCCCGGGTTCCGGCACTGGCACGAAGACACCCGTGATCAGTTCGCCAGGCTGTACCACCGTCTCGTTGATGAGGCTCTTCTCAGGTGGCACGTAAAATTCGCTCATCGCAACCGTGCGCTTGCCTCGTTTCGACGTCAGTTCCACCTGCGCATTCATCGCCAACAGCGGCACAGCGGTGGAAGATGGATGCACCATCGCGCAGGTCTCGTTGTTCATAATGGCGTGATACTGGTTCTCGCCAGTATGCGCATGGCAATCATCGCTGGCGCCGTTCTTCTTCTTGCAGTCAAACTCGCTCGACCGGAAGTACCAGCACCGGGGACGCTGCATGATATTGCCTCCAAGCGTCGCCATGTTCCTTACTTGCGGCGTAGCAGCGTGTCCGGCAGCGTTCGCCAGTGCCGTGTAATTTTTCTGGATCTCCGGATGGGCCGCAATCTCGCTCAAAGTCGACAGAGGACCCAGGTGCAGGCCATCTTTGCCGGCAGTGATCCCTTGAAGACTGCTGACGTTGCGGATGTTTACAAGCTTCGGCGGCGTAACGATCCCGTCCTTCATTAGGTCGAGTAGATCGATGCCACCCGCCTTGACGATGGCGCCATCGCTCATTTGGCCGAGAGCTTCGTCCACCGTTTTGCAATCGACGAACACAAACTTGTTCATGCCTGCACCTCCTGCACCTTGCCGAGTGCACTGAGCACGTTGGCTGGAGTCATGGGAATCTTGCGCATTCGAACTCCGGTGGCGTTGTAGAACGCATTGCCAATGGCGGCCGCAAGCGTAATGATTCCCGCCGATTCGCCAATGCCTGCAGCATCGGTCGAGCTTTGCGCAATATAGTTCTCGACTAGGACTACCTCAATCTCAGGGACCTCGCGCGCCCCTAGGATCTTGTAGTTTTCAAGATTGGCGTTGAGCATGTAGCCGGCGTTGCGGTCCATAATGCGTTGCTCGAAGAGAGCATAGGAGATCCCCTGCAGAATGCCGCCGTTGATCTGGCTGATCACCCCCAATGGATTGATGGGACGTCCGCAATCATGCGCAGCGAAGACTTTCTCGATATGCACACGGCCGGTTTCAGTGTCGACAGCGAGCTCGACATAGTCGACCCCCCCGTAAGTGATGCGCTCCTTCGAGTACTCCGCGACACGTGTTGCCTGCGCGGAGATCTCGTCGGTTGGCATCTTTGCCGTCACCTGCTTCAGCGTGTACGACTTCGAAGGATCGTTCTTGAACGAAACCCGTCCGCCTTTCAGAACAAGGTTGTCAGCGGTCGTACCCAGTTGTGGAGCGACTGCAGCAAAGAGCTTTTGCTTCACCTGGTAGGACGCGTTCCGGGCCGCAGGTGTAATGGACCCCGCTGTAACGCTGCCTCCGGAGTCAGGTCCGATAGGGAAGCGCGTGTCGCCAATGCGTATGCCGACGCTGGCGGGAGGGATGCCAAACTCCTCCGCCACGATCACAGCAAGCATCGTCTTGGTTCCGGTCCCGAGGTCCTGCACCGCAGACAGCAGCTCAACCGAGCCATCGCGCGAGACGCGCACCTCGCACGAGGAATTCATGTTCACGAAACGGTACCAAACCGATTGCGCGATGCCCATGCCGCGTTTGACTGGCCCACTATCGGAGCCGGCTGGCTTGCGATTGCGCCAATTCGTACGTTCAAGAATGATCTGTCGCTCGACCTTACGCGCAGGATTTTCGTCGATCGTCTCTCGGAGAGTCAGGGGGTCGATGTTGAGCTTAGCCGCAAGATCGTCGATGGTCTGTTCGAAGGCGAAGCAACCCTGAGGATGGCCTGGCGCGCGGAACGCCGCACCCGGACCCGCATTGACGAAGACGTCGTACTCCTCGGTAAGGATATTCGGGCATTTGTACATGTTGTTTGCCGGACCAGCGGTCCCGGCTCCCGTCCCAACCCCCGCCGTCCCATAGCTTGTCAGCGCGATCGCAGTAAGCGTCCCGTCACGTTTCGCACCGACCTTCAGCTTCTGGTGCGAATCGGGCCGGTTACAGACGATGTGTTCCTGCCGACGGTCGAGCATCAGCTTCACCGGCGCATTCGCCTTCCGCGACAGGTTCGCCGCAACGACACCTTCATTGCCGGCGCCAAACTTCGCGCCAAAGCCGCCACCCATATACTCCGTGATGACGCGAATCTTGTTCTTCGGGAGCTTGAAGACATCGGCAAACTCATTGCGAACGCTCGATGTGCCTTGCGTTGAAGCGTAGACGGTTACCTCGTCCGGCTTCCAGTCCACCACAAACCCATGCGTCTCAAGCGCAGAGTGTGTCTGCACCTGGGTGAAGTACTCGCCTTCAACGATCACGTCCGCTTCGGCAAATCCCTTTTCAACGTCGCCGTTCTTCTTCTGCTGCGGTCCATGAACGTTCCCCGTCTGCGGAACACCCTTCGGCCCGCCCCCGCCACCTGCGCTGCCTGCAGCGTCGGCTGGCCCCGGAAACACCATCGGAGCATCTTCAGCGCGTGCATCAGAGCGATCGACGACGAAGGCCAGCGTGTCGTACTTGACCTTCACCAGCTGTGCCGCATCGTTAGCAATCTGCTGTGAAATCGCGGCGACCCCGGCAATCGGCTGCCCGTAGTAGCGTATGACAGGATAGCGTGAAGGCGCCTCCATCTTTGGATCGCGAAGCTCCGCGACCCCGTAGACATGCTCAATCACATGAACCGCGCGCACCCCGGGCAGTTTCTCGGCCTCGCTTGTGTCGATCGAGACGATGCGGCCATGAGGAATCGTCGCATCAATCATCCGCGCGTAAAGCATGCCCGGAAGATTGATGTCCGCGGTGTACTTGCCTTTTCCCATCGCCTTCGCCGGCCCGTCGTATCGTTCCGTAGGCTTACCGATGTAGGTGAGCTCCGAATTCGCGGGCAGCGGAGGTGGTTCGTCCTGCCCGACCTGCCGCTCTTTACTCTGGAGCCCATTTTGAGGAATGCCCCAGACAAAAGTTTCCGTGCGGTTGGGAGCGGCTGGCTTTGTTGCATCCGATTGAGGTGCCATCTTATGCCTCCCTTTCCGTGACAAGAGCCACCAAACCTGCGGTCTGTCTGCGTTGTTGCGCAACATCAAGCGTTGCTGCAAAAACCTTCGGGTAGGTTCCGCACCGGCAAAGATTTCCGCTGACGGCGTGCTTCACGTCAGCCAACTTCGGGTTCGGATTGCTATCCAGTAAAGCTGCGCAACTCATTACCATGCCCGGTGTGCAGAAGCCGCATTGCATCGCGTCGTGTTTGACGAAGGCGGCTTGTACCTGGTGCATCGTGTCGCCATGCGACAGGCCCTCGATCGTCGTAATCTGCCGGCCCACGACGTCGATCGCAAGAGTCATGCACGCCAGCGTGGGGGTCTTATCGACCCACACAGTACACGCGGAACACGACCCCCGGTCGCAGACGACTTTGGTCCCGGTCAGACCGAGGTTGTCGCGAAGCGTCTCCGCCAGCGTATAGCGTGGCTCGATGGCGACCGAATACTCATGTCCATTGATGTGCAGCTTTACAGGAACGGAGCCTGGCCCGACGGCCCGGTCGCTATGCAAGGCGTCCTTCGTCTCGCGGGCTAATGCGTTTGCGGATTCAATGACGGTTGTGGCTGCTGTAACCCCAGCGCCCTTCAGAAATCCGCGGCGGGAAAACGTAGTCTTGGGACTATCTGCCATAGGAGCGGCCTTTCGGATGTTTGCCCAGAAACCTTGGTCAACGGCTGCGAGATCTCAGCCGAACTCATATCGACACTTTACATCCACGCGCAAGCATCGCGCTACCCCATGTGAAATCTGGTCCGATCTGTTTGCGCCGGAGTGTTGCCTGGAAACGAGCGCTGGAGGAAGCCCACTTTCAAAGATACTTGCGCAATTCCATGAAATCGAGGATAATATATCACGAAAGCGAGGTACCTAATGTCTGCTGCCCTTGTACTTCCCAGGATCGCCGGCTATGACTTCGAAGTCGGTGCCGATCTGGGTAACGCAGCCGAAAGAGCACAACTCTCCTCCGCGGCGATCCGGGCCTTCCTCAACATTGCGCGTAAATGGAAATTAAATGAAGAACAATCACGCGCCCTGCTTGGCGGCCTTGCGTCCTCGACCTACCATGCGTGGAGATTGAATCCCAAGAGGTCGCTTGACCAGGACACCCTGACGAGAATCTCGCTTCTAATCGGCATCTATAAGGCGCTCAACATCTATTTCGGAAAGCCTTGGGCCGATCGCTGGATAACTCTTGAAAATCGCGGTCCTCTCTTCGCTGGAAGGACGCCCGTCGCCTTCATGATGCAGCGCGGTCAGCCAGGAATGGTCGAGGTGCGACGCATGCTCGATACCTGGCGGGGTGGTCGTTGACTCCTCCGATACAACGAGTGGATCGGACGGGGATGCACCGCCTGATCCCATCGCAATACAGTGAATCCGGCACAGTGCTGGAAGAGATCGCCGACGATCCCAAGATGCTGGCTCAGCTTGTTCTTCTCGACGGTGCAACCAATGACCGCATCCAGGGTGAGCAGAGCGGGCTTAGCGGAATCAGTACCTATGAACTCGTGTACGGCATTCAGAATGACTACATCATTCGCGCCGCATTTCTCCACACCAGCACCGCCGGCGGCCGATTCAACGACGGAACCCGCGGGGCCTGGTACGCCGCCGACAAAATCGAAACCTCACTCGACGAAGTGACTTATCACAGGGCGCGGCGGCTGGCCGACATCGTAGTTCCGGATCTTCCCGACGAGGTGCCTGACGCCGACACCTCAACCTACGACGACTGGCTGGCAAACTTTCACGCCGACTTTCACGCTCTGGAACCGGCCACGCAATACGCCGGTTGTCTTCTTGCCGAGCCGGTGCCGCAGTGTTACGCAGAGCCGCAACTTCTCGCAAAAGACCTCGTCCGAATCCAATCGAACGGGATTGTTTATCCCAGTGTTCGCCGGAAAAATGCGACGTGTCTTGTATGCTTTCGCCCGGCCCTGGTCTATCAGCCTCGGCGGGGCAAGCGACTCGAAATTCGTCTCAAGTGGGACCGAACCCGCTACAAGAGGACCATCCGAGTCGTAGAAGCATAACCACGCGCCACGTTATTGGTGTCCGAGCGAATGTCTCCGCGACCACCCAATGAACCCGTGCGCGGTAGAGTCTATTTTTGCTATTTGGAAGGGCTCTCAACCACCTGCCAGGTCGTCGCAATCAAGTCGTCCCAATCAAACGCCGTAGGCTCTTCGATCACCTCCGATGAGTTAGTACGAGTCTGTCGAACGAAGAGTGTATCTCTCCCGTTCTCGTTCTTCACAAAGTAGGAAGTGCCCCTCATATTGGAGCCGGGACGTTCAATACTGTGTCCTGCTTTGAGTGAATTCAAGGCGCCGCTTATGTCGAGCATTGCAGTCTCCCTTAGGGACTAGTTTGCCAAATGATTGCTGATTGATTCCCTGAACATAGCATGTTTCAGGCTCCGCATCTTTGGATCGTCAGACTATCTCTCGCTTGTACCCGCATCAACCTATTCCACTGAAACCGTAAGCTTTCCCTTGGCCCATGTCGCCTTGATCGGCCCGTCGAACTTCGCCTTCTCCAGAGCCACCGCCGAATTCAAAGGCACGGTCGCCGAAGCGATCTCTCCATGCACCGACGAGACCACAATCTGGCACCGGGTAGCACTGGATCCTGCCACTCCAGGGATCGTAAACGTCTCTTCCTTCCCGGCAGCGATAAAACCCGCAACAGTATTGACCACGCGCACCGGCTCCCGTTCCTGGTCGATCGTGTACGTTCCCTTCAGCATCAACTCGCCATGTCCATTCCCTGCACACTTCCCAACCCAATTTCGGTCTTGCCCTGTAATCGTTCCGCTCGCAATCACCGTCTGGCCGGCTACTGTTGCAAATTGAGACTGCCCCTTCGCGTGATCGGTGTTCCGCCACTCCGCTTGCGCGGTAACGTCCCGCGCTCCATTGGGGACGGTATAGGTGACCGCAGGATGAGCCGAATCTCCGCAACTGAAGCTCACCTGCCCCCCGCCCACCTGAAACGGTACGACCGTCGGCGTCAGCGTCTTTTTGTTCGAAGTGATATTGATCGTGATCGACAACGGACGCTGAGCCGCCTCCGCCACCGTCCCTGTATTTGCCGTGTTGATGTAGCGCATGACGTTCAGCGCAATTGCCACCAGTGAAATGACAACGATCGACAGCGCCACAACATGCGGCCAAACCTTGTCGTCCTCGCTCCCCTTCGCCTTCCGCGGGACCCACTTGGTCGCAATCAATCCGAGCACAAGCACGATCAGGGCAAGCAACGAATACGGGTCCGTCACCGCCTTGATAATCGGGCTGACATCGTTAGGAACGGGCCCGTCCAGCAGGTAGAAGGCAAAAGTCAGTTGCATCGCACTCTCTCCCTCTTATGAATCGGAGACGCAAACGATGGCACTTGAGAACGACAACGGCTTGCGAACAGGCCTTGGCCGAAGATCTCTTGCTGCTCGATGTAGCAGGAAAGAATAGCACAGCCATCTTCATGGAACCTTCCTCGACGGCCACCGAAGGAAGTCCAAATCAAGACTCACAAAGAAAAATGTGCGAAAACCTCAGGAAAATCGCATGTCAAGCCCCCGAATCGTTCAACTCGTTTACAATCAATAATATAAGCGTGGCGTATTAGTTATCTCCAATCTGCTATCCTTAAAACAGATAGAAAAGTCAAACAGTTACGAAGGCCCCGGCAGCGCGAACAAATGTCTCTTAAAAACCACAAAGGGAGCCTAACTCCTTTTGTTGCAATATTTTGGACGCAACTCATTTATTATGACTATTTTGCAGACAGTGACCAGCCGCAAACTATTGAAGAAAGGGAACTTGTGCGCGGCATATGGGGGGGGGGAGGGGGTACCCCTGCCCGACATCGAATGCGACGCGTAACCTCTCTGTAGCTTTCCCCAATCCGTTCAGCAAACAAGCAAATGCGATTTACCGCTCCGCAAGAAAAGCATCGGATCGCAGACAACGCAATCGGGCCGGTGTCTCCAAATGCAGAATCAGTTCGGAAAAATCACAGCCCACCTTGCGTTGCGTAACTGGCGCAGCCTGATCTTGGGTGCGCTTTACCTGGGCCTTTCAGCCAGCCTCTACTCACAGGAGGCGTCCGATCCGGCAAACAGCTACGCCAAGCTGCCCGACTCGCCCGGTTGGGAGGCAGCATCCGGTCAGGCTTCTACCTCCTCGTCCACCGCCACTGTAAGCGGAACTGTCCTCGACATTAATGGGGGCCTCGTGCCTACCGCTAAAGTCACTCTTCAAAACCAGAGCGGCCAACTGCTGCGCGTCGAGACGGCAGACAGCATGGGCTTCTTCGCCTTCAAAAACCTGCCGGCCGGGACCTATAAGATCAGGATCACAGCGCAGGACCTCCAACCATTCGAATCCTACGAGTTCACCCTCCACGCGGGGGAGGTCCACTTACTGCCGTTGATCGCCCTTCCCATAGCGACAAACACCGTCGATGTCACGGTTACGGCAACCGAGGAGCAGATCGCGGAGGAACAGATCAACGCCCAGCTCCAGCAGCGCGTCATCGGAATTTTTCCCAACTTCTATACCAGTTTCGTCTGGAATGCCGCGCCGCTGAAGCCGAAACAAAAGTTCAAGCTTGCCTTTCGCTCGGCCACTGATCCCGTCACCTTCTTCACTACAGGATTTCTAGCGGGCGTGCAGCAAGCGCGAGATACCTACCCCGACTACGGCCAGGGCGCCGAAGGCTACGGCAAGCGCTACGGCGCCGACTACGGCGACATCTTCATCGGTCGCATGCTTGGCGCAGCCGTCTTCCCAACCCTCTTCCGTCAGGACCCACGCTACTTCTACCAGGGCACCGGAAGCATCGGGTCGCGAACCTGGCACGCTCTCTCGTCGGCAATCATCTGCCGCGGCGACAACGGCCACCTCCAGTTCAACTTCTCCCATATCCTCGGCAACTTCGCCGCCGGCGGTATCTCCAACTTGTATCGTCCCGACGCCGACCGTGGCGCCGTTCTCGCCATCAACAACGCCCTGCTGCACACCGCAGCCAACGCCGCCGGCAACCTCGCCCGCGAGTTTGCCCTCAAGAACATCACCACCAAGATTCCGTGCCTACGCCAAAGGTAAGATGGCGCCCCCTGCCAAAACGCCTCCGAAGGAACCCGCCAAGCAATAATTCTCATCCGCGACTGATTTCATGTCGAGTACACCGAAGGCGCTGCCTATACCCAACCACCATCGATAACGAAATTTTGATTGGTAATGGCCGAGCTATCGTCCGAGGCCAGGAAAAGGACTAAGCTTGCGACCTCGTGAGGCTGGATCAATCTTTTCAACGCTTGTCTGGCCACGATCTCGGCCTTGTACTCTTCCGTAAACCACAGCTCTTCCTGTCGCTTCGTTTGAATCGCGCCTGGCATGACGCAGTTGACTCTTATATTGTGAGCACCCAACTCATGAGCAAGCGTCCGAGTCAGTCCAACAATCGCAGCCTTCGCAGTGACATACACAGGTAAACCGGTTGACGGAATGACCCAACTAATCGAACTCATATTGATGATCGAGCCTCTGCCAGCCTTCTTCATGGATGGGATAACCCCCTGCGCCATAAAAAACTGATGTTTAAGGTTAACGGCCATCACTTGGTCCCAATACTCAGGAGTCACTTTTTCAATCGAGTGTCGAGTGTCGTTCCCGGCATTATTGACCAGCACATCGACTGTATCGAACTGCTCAAGAATGCCTTCGACAGATGCTTTGATCGCCGCAGCCTCGGTCAGGTCGCAGTGGACGTAGATCGGCGGAGTAACTCCGGCTCCTTCAAGTTTGCGGACGAGTTGGTTCGCGGCGGAATCGTGGATGTCCAAAAACACGACCCGAGTCCCTTGCAAAGCGAATGCTTCGACGATGGCTTCACCAATGCCGCTCGCTCCGCCCGTCACGACAACGACGCGATCGCGAAGACTCGGGTAGGAAGCCATCCGTTTGATATTCAACTTTGCATGTCCTCAGTCTTATCGTCCTCTCCCGCGGGCCGTCATGAAAGAAGCTAATACGTCGCGCGGCCACCGCTTAAATCGAATACGGCTGCGGTCGTAAAGGAGTTCTCTTCGGAGACAAGCCAAGCAACCATGGAGCTTACTTCATCGACCTTCAGAAATCGCCCGCGGGGAATCTTAGAAAGCATGAAATCAATGTGTTCCTGGGTCACCTGATCAAAGATACGTGTCTTGGCGGCGGCTGGTGTAATGCAGTTCACCGCAATGTTGTTGAGGGCTGTCTCCTTGCCCAGCGATTTGGTGAAGGCGATGACTCCGGCTTTTGAGGCGCTGTAGCCGGAAGCCGTTGCGTTTCCTTCTTTGCCTGCTATCGACGATATGTTGACGATACGGCCATAGTTCTGGCGCAGCATGTGCGGAACGATCGCACGGCAGCATAGAAAGACTCCGGTGAGGTTGATGTCAATCACCTGCCTCCAGGCATCCAGCGGATATTCCCAGGACTTGAAATTGGGGCCGGCGATGCCCGCGCTGGCAACCAGAATCTCGATCTTGCCGTGTTTGCGGAGGGTGCTTTCCGTCGCAACCGTTACGCTCTCAGCATTGGAGACGTCGACGGTTTCTGCGGACACGGTGCCCAGCCCTTGCAACTGATCCAATGCGAGTGAGAGGACCTCTGGATCCCTGTCCCAAAGAGAGACCGAAGCTCCGGAAGCGAGCAGGCGAGTGGCGACAGAGAAGCCGATGCCTTGTGCTCCTCCGGTAATAACGGCGTGACGATGATTGAGATCGATCTGATTCACTTGTTCCTCGACCGGTGTTTCTCTATTTCGATTTTTTCAATATGCAAAGGGACGGGGCTATCGTGATGTTGTAGTCGTGAATTATGTTGAGGTATTGGGCGTTAGCAAACTACGTTTTGGATCAACAATGAGCCAGGCAAGCGCCCCTAAAACAGCCAATAATGCTGCGACATAGAACGACATTTGCCATCCAAAGTGTGCGGCAATCAATGGTGTCAGGGAGGCCGTGCAAGCTCCGCCAATCTGGGCCCCCATATTCATGATGCCAGAGGTTAGTCCCGCGTACTCTCCGCCGAAGTTCGCACTTACCGCCCAGAAACAACTTGCGGAAACGTACAAGATGCCAGCACCAAATGCCAGGACTACGCCTGCGGTCTGAGCATGTTCTGCTCTGGAGCCCAACACCAGGAGAATTGCGGTAATTGCCATCATGAAGGATGGAAGCAAACAACGACCAAGACGCAAGTTGAATTGATTCGCCATCCAATCGCTGGCAACACCGCCAGACAAACAGCCAATCGTCATCCCCACAAACGGAAGCATCGAATAAAGAGCGCTCGTTCGAAGATTAAGTCCCCTCACCTGGGCCAGATAGATATAGAACCACCCGAAGAAGACCCAGGCCACGTATCCAAAACAGAAGTAGCTCAGAGTAAGCGCAAGCACTTCTTTACTGCCGAATATCCTTGCCCAAGGAACAGTACGTTTCTTAGTGACAGAATGGTTGTTGGTTGGGACCGTATCTCTTACGGGCTCTCGTTCCTGACGAATCAGGGCAAGTTCGGACTCTCGAACGAAAGGATGTTCGTCTGGTGTGTCTCGGGCCATGACGTACCACACTGTCCCCGCGATTACACCTACCACGGCGCTAAACCAGAAGGACGCGCGCCATCCATAGTGCACGATAATGGCGGTGACAAGTGGAGGGGTTAGTCCGGATCCGACACCGACTCCGCCAAAGATAATGCCGTTCGCCTTGCCGCGTTCTCGCATCGGAAACCAGCGTTCTACAAATTGGCTTGTTGCCGGATACATTGTCGCTTCACCCGAACCCAATGCGAAGCGGACCAGCACTAAAACAAGGATGGATCCGCTCATTTTCGGAGGGACCAGAGCCGTGAGTACGGTGAAAAGTCCCCACCAAAGGACGGCGAGGGTCAATACGAGGCGTGTTCCAAATCGATGAACGAGAAGTCCTGATGGAACTTGAAATGCAGCGTACCCGATCAAAAAAGCGCTGAAGACCCAACCTAAATGCGTATTGTCGATCGCAAATTCTTTGCCTATCTGGATGCCCGCAATCGATATATTCGTCCGATCGAGGTACGCGACTGCGCTCAGAACAAATAGCCAAATCACCAACAAGTAACGCATAGGCAATGCTGGTGACGCTTGTCTCGGAAGAGTACTCATGTCGTTTGTATACCTCTGGCTACATGATGTCCGTGCCTGGTGCAGCCAGAGCAATGACCTTATCAAAATTGCTCCGAGTGAGAGAGTGCTTTGCCGGCTTCAATCGCGAATCGCAATGGAAGCCGGCTGCACTCGTCCGTAATTCGCTTTCTTCCAATTCAAGAACGAAGTCCATCATTGGCAAGTGGTGCGTCCTGATCTACCAGTTGGTAATGGAGCCGTCAGGTCGGAAGTACGTTTGAGCGCGGGCCGTGACCGGTTCTGTAATTTCGGCCACCTGTTTCAGTTGTTTGAAGTCGAGTTCAACCCCAATGCCGGGCCGATCGTTTGGGTAGAGCTTTCCGTTCTTGAAGTCAAGGCATACGGGTAAGTGTGGCAGGGTGCGTCCCTGATAGTTATATTCCATCAGCACTGGACCCGAGTAGGTGCCCAGGCAGTTCACAAGAGCTGCGGTGGCGATGGGGCCGGTGAAGTGCGGCACAATTCCTATGAAGTGCGTTTCGCATATTGCGGCAATTTTCATCATCTCGGTAATGCCGCCTACATTAGGCAGCGTTGCACGAACGAAGTCGATATCGTGGCGTTCGACGAGCGGATTGAAGTCCCATCTGTTACCCCATTCTTCGCCAGCGGCCAAAGGAACGTTCACTTTCGAGCGCAAGATCGGCAAATCCTGCAGAAAAGCTTCTGTACGAACGGGATCTTCTACGAAGAACGGAGCCAGGCTCTCGATTTCGTTACAACCCCGGATTGCATCCGGCAAGTCGAAGCGCTGGTGAAAGTCGATGACCCAATCGCCGTCTTTGCCGACTCCCTCCCTCGCCGCAGCGCACTCTTCGGTCAGGTGGTTGATTCGCTCTCTCGTGTTGAAGACGCTGTTATCGCGCGGGAGATCCATGGCGCCGAAGCGAAAGGCTCTGTAGCCGGCTTCCATAGTCGCGCGCGCGCGCTCTTTGATGGGCATGCCTTGTGTAATGCCCGGAATGATGCCCGCAGTGTTGTAGCACTCGCAATAGTTGCGAACCATCCCACCAAGTACTTCATGTATAGGCTGCTTTTGCACCTTACCTTTGATGTCCCACAACGCCAGATCCAGCGCGCCGATGGCATCGGTCCTTTCACGGCCGGCAGGATAGAAGAATGCGCGGTTCATGTCTTGCCACAACTGTTCGATATGTTGCGGGTCTCGGCCGATCAATCTTCCCGCGGACTGTTCGAGCAGGTCCTTCGATCCGCCCTCGCCAATGCCCATGATTCCGGTGTCCGTCTCAATGGTGACCACCATGTCGCTCTGATTGAACAGCGGGTTGGGATTTGGCGGCGTGTACGCTCTTACCCGTGTGATCTTCATTTTTGGAAGACTGGCAAATGCGGGAAGCCCACCAGCTGCGGCTGCGACCATTGTTGCTGACAAGGATTTGAGAAATGACCTGCGTTTCATGGATTGGAACTCCTGTGAAGCGTTTTTTATTCTGATCAACTGGTTTTGCGCACGGTGAAACTCAGTCACTCTGCGACAACGACTGCGATTGCGATACCGTCACGTCCTTTCCTGCCCACCGTCTGAATCACTGTGGCTCGCAAGCGCGGTTCGTCTGCGAGAAGCTGATTGAAGCGGCGAATACCCTGGACGCGTGGGTCATTGTTTGTCGAATCGAGGACCTCTCCATCCCGAATCACATTGTCGGCAACAATCAAACTGCCTCGACGAGAGAGTTTGAGCGCCCAGGCGAAATACTCCGGGTAGTTGTCTTTATTAGCGTCGATAAAGATAAGGTCGAATGGGCCGCGATCTTCGGCAACGAGCTGCGGTAGTGTGTCGAGCGCAGACCCCACTCGAACTTCAACTACACCTGTAAGACCGGCGCGAGCAATATTGATACGGGCGATCTCTGCGTGTTTTGCACTCGCCTCTAAAGTGATCAGGGTCCCCCCGAAGGCCATTCCGCGTGCAAGCCAAATGGTGCTGTAACCACCCAGGGTCCCAATTTCGAGAATTTTTCTCGCTCCGCAGATCTGCGCCAGCAGCATCAACAGCTTGCCTTCGTTGGGCGCAACGCTGATGGAGGGCAGTCCCGCAGCTTCGCTTGTGGCGAGAGCCTCCTGCATCACAGGGTCAAACGGAACAAACAGATTGGAGATGTAGTCGTCGACTGATGTCCACAGCTCTTGGGTCATAGTTACTCGCGTCTACCGTGTTTGAAGTGGTTGGGCGTCAGTCGTGCTTAGGGCCTTCTCCACAACGGGAGGACGCAACCCCGCTTTAGCCAGGACCAGATAAACGATGAAGCCTACTACGAATGAGTAGAGCCCGGACGGGTTGTCAACTTTAACCCACGCTGCAGGTATTCCCGGAAGGTGTTCTGGGATTCCGACGAGAAAGCCTACGAGCCATGCGATGCAACCTGCCCAGTTGATTCCGAGCCGCGGCCCGGACCATCGTCTCCCGGAGCTGATGTAATCGGCCGCCATAGCACCGCAAATCGGGCCGAAGGACGCGGCCACGAGACTGAAGAATCCCACGAGGTTATTGGCAACCCCCGTGACGGCGAGGAGAACGCTTACAGTGAGAGCGGCGAATGTAGAAACAGTGCGAGGGATTTTAGGCAACATCGTGCTGAAGCTGTTGGATGCGATGAACGATGAAAAACAGGTCGGCACCATAGAGGCAATGGCAAAGAGGAAGAACATGACCGGAGCCAAAGCACCTACGCTTGAGATCGCCGCCGTGTAGTCGTAGCTCTGGGGACCAGCGCCGCGACCCAAATACCCGGCCACCGAAAGAATAGGCAGGCCGCCAGCGATCAAGGCGCCGCCAACGATGCCAAAAATGCCGCCGAGGAGAACATCTCTCTTATTGGCGTTGTTCATTCCGAAGTCTGCGCCTGCTGCTCCGGCTGTAGCAAAGTATCCAATCACAATGGTGAGTACATTGAGGAAGCCAATTGTTCCTTCGTGATGCGTTGGACGATAGCTCGCAATGCCGTCCCTGTTCGCGTAAAAGACGATGAGTATCATGATCAACGGGACCCAGTTCAGGAACTTGGCGACGCGACCCACGTAGTGGATGCCTTTGATCGCCACCCAGCCGAGGCTGTAGATCCATACGATGACGATGATGCTGGATAGAGTTCTCGATGTTTGATTCAGTCCCTTCATGATGAAGTCGGCGGAGACCGCGCCGACTACTGCCACCCAACCGATCTGGAGCGCGCCCATCATTAATCCGGGAATCAGGTATCCACCGGTCGTTCCAAAGGTGGAAGTTCCGACCACATACAAGGGGTGGCCAGTCTGCATCCCCAGCGTTGCTGGCACGTAATAGTAGAGTCCAAAGCAAAGCAGGCCGGCTACCAGAAGGCCCCACAGGCAAACACTGATGTCGGCGTACCCGATAGTTGGTTCTGCAATTTTTAGATAGAAGCCGACCCAGAGAAAGATCCCGGCGTAAGTAGGAAAGGTGCTTTTGTACCAGGGCACGCGGCTGCTTAGTGGCACCGGAACAGAACGGCTTACGTACTGCGGAACGACTCGCTCCATATCACTCCTTGCATTTGGCTGGTTACACCGCGGTGTAGCCCTGGACCGAGAACTCCGCACATTGATCGGAGATCGCCGGCCATACCTCTTGGTGCAGGTCAGTCGCGACCCATTTCTGTTGCGATGCCTGACGGTCGAAAGCGAGATTCAGTCGATAGTTCGTATCATTATCGTTTGAGCGCAGCAATTGCGCCGCGTTGAAGCCTTCCTGCACGGAGATAGCAGGGCGAAACGTTTCTAGAAAAGTTTTTTCTAGGCCCTGCTGCAGCCCCGGCTTTACCTTGAGTTCAATGTGCAGCACGAACATGATTACCTCACCATTTCAGATTGAATACGTCGACGGCCGTCGTGCCCATCACTTTGTTGTAGACATCCGGCTCCAGATCGAGAGCACGGTACTTCGCAAACTCGACCGGCACATTGCTGGGAAGATCGGCACCCATCATCACCCTATCCGACCCGATGGTCGAGATCATCCATCGAATGTCTTCTCCGAGGCACCAGGACGTTTCAAGATAAAGATTGTTGCAAATGGAGGCAGCTACCTGAGCTTCAGCAGAGACAATTCCGCCACCGGCATGCGCCAGAACGATTTTGAGGTCTGGATATTTGTTGGCTGCAGGGATGCAAAGTGCTGGCAGGGAGAAGGGAATACCGGCTCCGGTGTGGACCATCGCCGGAATCCCCAACTCGAATGCGGTCGCAAAAACCAGATCTCCGTCTTCCGTTAACGGGTTAACTCCATGTCCGATGGTGTGAAGCTTAACTCCGACAAACTTCAATTCCTTCACGCAGCGTTCCACTTCGCGTTGGTACTTATCTCGCGTGGTGTGCGGGCTCAGGCTGGCCAGGCCAAAAAAGCGGCCTGGGTGCTTTGCGCACAATTCCGCGATCTCATCGTGCCTCTTCTTGAAATCCTTTGCTCCGGGATACGGCTGCACGATCGTTGCGTCGACTCCACACTCGTCCATTCTCCGAATCATCTCTTCCTCGGTGCTGTATAAGCCGAAGACGCAACATTCTCCCAGGTGAGCGTGAGCATCGATTACTTTAGGCATTCCGTATCTCCTTGAATTTCGTTCTTGATCTCTCTATAGCGACGAAGGTGTGTTTCTACCGTGAAGGCCGAGGAACTCCCGTCATACCGAGAGGCGAAGTCATGAACGCTTCCTTCGCTGCCATGTTGCGGGCAATTCCGATGACCATGAATTCTAGCGGAGCACTGCCCGAATTGGTGAACGATTTCGTCTCGTTCAATCCAACCGGTACCGCATCTCCACTATGAATCTCTGCTGTCTCCGATCCGAGCTTGACTTTGCCCTCTCCACCGAGGACATAGTAAACCTCGCTCATATCCGGCGCAGTATCGGGACCTACTGAACTGCCGGGAGGGAGAAGAAGGTGGTCGACATACGCCCACGGCGAAAAAAAGACGGAGGGATCGAGCGCACGCCGATACTGAACGGTACCCGTACCGCCATTCAGATGTTCCACGGGTTTCAGGAGCGACCGATCAAGGTGCATGGTGATGAACGTCGGAACGGTATCCAGCGAGGCGCCTACGCGAGAATCGTCGAGATTGGAGGCATCGTAAAAGTCATGCGCTAATCCAATGTTGATATTCATCCACTGGACGGTCTTGTCTGAGGAGTTGTAGATCGCGTGCGAGTGGCCTAAACGCGTTGGAGCTCCCGCCGGGCCTTTCAGCAGGGAAGTGCGTCCGTCAATTGTGAACTGTGCTTCGCCGTCGAAGATGACGAACATCTCCTCACAGTGATTGTGAAAATGCGCACCAATGCCGCCTCCGGGCGGAATGATGCCTCGATGGAGAAAGAACAGATTTGTACCGAGGTTGAACTTCGCAACATTAGGGCTCCGCGTATCGTAGAGCGGCATGTAGTCCATCGGGCCCGCACCATTGTGTACCGAAGCTATATGGCGATATTTTGCTGGATCGGTGTGGGCGATCCGTTGTGCCAGGGGCACTGACGAGGACGACGCGCTCTGTTGAGCATGGGCTGCTACGGGACAGAGCAGCGGAAGGGCCAGTGCCATTTGGATGAATCTGTTGACCATCTGTGTCTCCTGGTTTCTTGGCTGATAGGCAGTTTTGTAGAGGTTCAATTTTCGGTCTGGAACGTCATTGTCGATTCACAGAAAACGGGCCAAGGATGTGCAGTAAGGGCCATGTTCCCAACTGCGGCCGGACTTGCATCAATGCGCTCTTGTCGCCTCGCCCAACTCTGTATCCAGGGCATTCTTTTGGGCGGAAACTCCAACAATCATCAGCTCCAGATCTCCAGTGCCGTTATTTACGAAAGAGTGGGCTTCGTTAAAGCGGACTGGTACGGCGTCACCCTTATGAATTGGAGCTGTTTCGCCGTTGACTTGGACCTGACCGTCTCCGTTGAGCACGTAGTAGATCTCTTCGACGCCCTTGTGGCGATGCAGTCCGTCCGATGCACCGGCGGGAATCAAAAGGTGGTCGACATACGCCCAGTTGGTCAGAAAAACGTCCGAATCCAATGCGCGCCGATATCGTACCGTTCCCTGGCCACCGTGATAGTTCTGCTCTGGGGTTAGCAATGCCTTGTCCAGATTCATTGTCATGAAAACTGGTATGGCATCTTTAGGCGCTCCGACGCGCGCATCGGCCAAATTAAAGGCGTCGTAGTGGCCCTTGATGGACGCGATATTGATGTTCATGAACTCAACAGGTTTGTCCGACGGATTGTAGATGGCGTGCGAGTGGCCCATCCGAACCGGTGCTCCGACCGTTCCATGGAGAACTGAAGTCCGGCCATCGACGGTGAACTCCGCCTGGCCGTCGAAGACGATGAACATCTCTTCAGTCGAGTTATGGAAATGATGTCCCACACCTCCGCCCGGCATGATCTGACACCGGTGCATGAAATTCAAATTGATGTCCATCGCGGTGGGAGGAACCAGCAACATACAAGCCATGTCACCGGCGCTTTCATGGGAGCGGCTGTGTTTGTATTTGCTGGGGTCGGTGTGGCCGATTCGGGCCGCGAGCTGAGTCTGGGCGTAGGAGGTGGAGGCCAGAAAAGCTGAAAAAACAACCAAGGTTTGAAGCTGATAGTTGCGTCGCATTGTGTCCCGGTACTCTTTTTGAGAAGTTCGCGACATCAATGTTCGCGACAGCGGGAATTATATGCAGCGAATGAGGAGCGTCAAGCAAAAAGTGCAACAGAAGTTCAGAAAGTGAAATTTGATCCAATAAATTGATTCGGCGGATCGCGATACAGTGGGAGTCGCTCGCCGGCATCTTTGGCGAACTGCACAGGGGCTGACGGCCCCTGTAGTGATTTAAGCCGCACCTAGCTTGAGGCACCATACTGGCCCTAGATGAAAGAAGAGATCATTCGCGAGCACGTCCCGAGCATCTCGAGAACGCTACGGGATGAGTTTCGACTAATATCAAGCGCTCTCAAAATCGACTGCGAGCTGATCCGCCGTGGTGCGAAGAGCGGCAATAATCTCTTTTTCCTGTTGCGCATCGCGAAGGCGGGTCTTTGGCATCGACAGACTGATCGCCGCAGAAACCTGACCGCCTGCTCCGAAGATCGGCACAGAGAAACAGATTCCGCCCGGAGCGCACTCTTCGCGATCGATCGCAAATTTTTGAAGTCGTATGTTCTCGTACTCCCGGCTCAAATCTTTCTGGTCAGTAATAGTCTGATCGGTGAATCGATAGATTTTGAAGCTCCGTAGCAACCGTTCCCGTGGCACAGGCGGCTGAAAAGCAGTAATCACCTTTCCCAGAGAACTGGCATTAGGCGGCAAAATGTGACCGACCACATTGCTCATTCGAATATCATGCGGGCTTTCGAGCACAGCGACTACTTCCACCCGGTTTTCAAACAGCGCCGCCAAGCTTACCGTCTCAGCCCGCTCAAGGTTCAACGCCTGCATGTGCGGCAAGGCGACACGAACTAACTTGCCGAGCCACTGTGTAGGTGTTACCGCGTGAATTCCAGGCGCGAGCTTATATTGCCCACGGCCGTCCAGCGCGACATATCCAGTTGTTTCCAGCGTCCGCAACAGGCGGAACGCCGATGTCTTGGAAAGTTGAAGCCGCTGCGCAATCTCGTTCATCGACAGAGCGTTTGTCTCAGTCTGAAGAAATTCCAGCACCTCCAGAGCTTTACTCACTGCGCGGGAGAAGTACTTGTCCCGAGGCTCTTCGACGCTCTTGGCTCTTAAGTTACGTGTGCTCTTGGCTTTAAGCATAGAAAGTTGACCTGAAAAGCGTACGACCAGTCCATAGTAGCCGATATCGATCGCATTTGCTCAGGATACCTTTTTGAGTCATAAATTGGTCCGCCCATCACAAATATGAAACTTGGTTCAATAATGTATTGCTTTTTTTCTATTTCGCACTATAGAGTGATCGGCGCACCAAATTCAAGGGGTTCTGGCTCTGGCTGGGATGAGGAGAACTGAATTGCGAAAGATATTTGGTTTGATGGCAGTGATTCTGTTGCTGAGCCTGCGGGGCTTCGGCCAAGCCACGACTGCAGAGTTGTCCGGCACCGTTGAGGACGCCTCGGGCGCCGTTGTCGCCGGTGCGCAGGTAGTGGTTAATAACATCGCGACGAACATCGCGCACAGCACGGTCAGCGAAAAAAACGGTCACTATGTGGTCGGACAGCTTCCCCCCGGCGACTACACCATCACTGTGGAGGCCAAGGGCTTCAGTAAGCTCGTGCAAACTGGCTTGAGCCTCCAGGTCAACCAGCAGGCGCAAATGGACCTGACTCTGAAGGTCGGCGCGCAAACGGAGACGGTGGAGGTGGTCAGTCAGGCCCCTCTATTGGAATCGGAGTCTTCGTCAGTCGGCACAGTCATCGGCCAGCAGATGGTCAACCAACTGCCCTTGAATGGCCGCAATTTTACCCAATTGGCGACGCTAAGCCCCGGAGTCACCGGCGTCGGACAGTCTGCCACGGGTACGATCGAGAGCGGAACTCGCCCCGACAACAGGCGGCCGGCGTCGGAGATCTTCTCCAACGGTAACCGCGAAGGCGATAACAACTTTCTCATCGATGGTGTGGACGACAATGAGCGGCTCACTCTATCCATCGTGGTCCGCCCCCCTGTAGCGTCGGTACGTGAGTTCAAGATCCAGACCAACCTTTACAGTGCCGACATTGGCCGCAACTCCGGCGCAGTCATCGATGTCATCACAAAGTCTGGCACGAACCAGTTGCATGGAAGCGTCTTTGAATACATTCGGAATTCTGCCGTCGACGCGCGCAGCTACTTCAACAGACCGCCATCTCCGTTCCCATCTTTCCGGCTCAACCAATTCGGCTTTTCCGTCGGCGGCCCCGTCATCATACCGAAGCTCTACAACGGCAAGAATCGGACCTTCTTCTTCGCTGACTATGAAGGCTTCCGAAATACCACCCAGTCGTTTATCCTCGGCAACGTTCCAACGTTGAAAGAGCGCACAGGAGACTTTAGCGAGGTCGAGACAACTGCAGGTGTCGCGAATATCTACGACCCACTCACCACCGTGGCGAACCCAGCGAATCCAGGCGGATTCATTCGCACTGTCTTTCCCAACAACTTCATCCCGTTGAATCGTCGTGATCCGATCTCGGTAAAGATGATCAACGCATATCCTTTGCCGACAAGCACTGGCCGTTTCAATAATTATTCTTCCAATCTGCTTCAGAGTCAGAACGCGAACTCCTTCGACGGCCGAATGGACGAGCAACTTACGCAAAAAGATCTCATCTTTGGCAGATATTCTTACCAGAGCACGACAAACATTGCTCCAAGCACCTATCCAGTAACGACGATTCCAGGAATTTCCACCCCTGTCCATCTCAGCGACGAAGCTTCGTTTGCCGGCACGTCTGCCACGCCAACGTCACAAACCGCCTTGGGTTACACCAGGGTCTTCACACCAACCATTGTCAACGATATCCGGTTCGGCTTTAGCCGCTACAAGCTGGACTATGTTCCCGCTGACTTCGTGCCCAACGGCGGTCTGGGCAATCAGCTCGGCATTCCGAACGCGAACGTAACCCCCCGCGAGCAGAACATAACGATCTTCTCGCCATCCACTTATCTCGGTGTTGGCCAGACGCGCTCTCTACCACTCAACCGGCGTGAAAATACATTCCAGATATTCGACAACCTGGTATGGACCAAAGGATCTCACACGATCAAGCTTGGGATAGATTTTCGTCGCAGGCAGCTGACGATTTACCAGACCAACATGGGTAACGGACGGTTCAACTTCTCCCCGGCATTGACGGATTCGAGAAACCCCGCCGGCAGCGGCGGAGACAGTGCCGCCAGTTTGCTGCTTGGATACCCCACCTTGATCGGTCACGACTACACGTTCCCGTTCCCCGGAATCCGCATGAACGAGTACGGCACTTATGTAGCGGACGACTGGCGGGTGACAAGGAAGTTGACACTGAACTATGGCCTGCGTTGGGACTACTTCAGCCCTCCGAGCGAGGTACTGAACCGCTGGGCAAACTTCAATCCAGCTACCGGAAAGATGGATGTTGCCGGACGAAACGGCGTCAGCATCACTGCAGGTGTCCTGCCCTACAAACCCAACTGGGGCCCTCGCGTGGGTTTCGCCTATCAAGTGTTGCCCAATACCGTGATTCGAGGTGGATTTGGTCTCTTCTACAACGCATCGGGTAGTGAAGCGCTCAACATGCGTCTCGCCAGGAATATTCCATTCGGTCTGACGAGCAGCGTCTCGCCGGGCGACATTACTCCTGGAACGACAGTAAGCCAGGGATTTCCCGCGTTGCCTACCGTCAACTTCGCGTTGGCGGATAACCCAACAGGTTCACAGTCCTCGATCTCGCCAAACTTCCGTCCGGGTTATGCCGAACAGTTCAACTTTGGCACGGAGTATGAAATTTCGAAGATCAACACGGTCCTGAAGCTTTACACCGTCGGTAATCTCGGCCGTCGCATCTACAACACCTACAACATCAACCAGGCGATACCGGGTGCTACTGCCTTGAACACCCGGCGTCCTTTGTTCGGCATCAATCCACTTGTCAGCGATGTCAACTACGCTGTTTCGAACGGACTAGGCGACTACTATGCGCTGCAGTTCGTTGCGGACAAGCGGCTCAGCCATGGTGTGAGCGCACAGATAGGCTACGCATGGGGTCACTCGATCGACAACACTCCGCTCGACTTTGGAGGCGGCCTTCCCGGGCCAACACCCCAGGACCCTCGCAACTTGAGAGCGGAGCGCAGTAACTCGAGCTTCGATCAACGTACCAGGCTTACCTTCACTTACCTGTGGCAGCTGCCATTCGGCAAAGGACAGCATTTCCTCAACAAGGGTGGTCCCACCGATTGGTTCCTCGGAGGATGGCAGACCAACGGCCTATTGTTCACTCAGTCGGGCCTCTACTTCTCGCCGGTTCTGGGTACATCAACCACCAACACGGGTACGGGGAGCCGTCCAAATAAGACAGGGACAGTTGCCTACCCGAAAACACTCACCAACTGGTTTAGTGCATCGGCATTTTCTTCGCCGGCGCAGTATACCTATGGCAATGCGGGTCGCAACTCTCTGATTGGCCCCGGAAGAACGAACGTCGACATGTCGATCTTCAAATCCTTCCCTGTCCACGAGCAGATGTACTTCCAGTTCCGCTTTGAGGCGTTCAACGTCTTCAACCATCCGCAGTTCGGTTATCCGAACCCCACGGTCGGCACGGCGCAAGTCGGATCGATCACCTCCGTCGTCGGCAACCCACGTAACCTGCAGGCATCGCTTCAATTCCAGTTCTAGGATTGCGGAGCCGGGATCGTTCATCTCGGCTCCGTTGTTGCGATTGATATTCTCGACACACCACTTACGTCACTTTCGCAAGGATGCGGGATGAAAATACAGAATCGTCTTTGGAAATACCTTCTGGTTGCATGTGCTTTCGGGGCCACGTTCGTCGCGAGTCCAACGTCGGCCTGGGCGGCCAAGAGCGACCTCCAAATCTACTTTATTGACGTCGAGGGCGGCCAAGCCACCCTCTTCGTAACGCCCGCGGGGCAATCGTTACTCATCGACACCGGTTGGCCGGAGAACGCTGGCCGCGATGCGGATAGGATCGTGGCGGCGACAAAACTCGCCGGCATCAGCAAGATCGACTACGTTTTATTGACCCACTATCACAACGACCATTCGGGCGGCGTTCCACAATTGGTCGATCGAATTCCCGTCGGAACTTTCATTGACCATGGTGCAAACATTGACACCAAGCCCGGCGGAGCAACGCTTGACGTTTATAACGCCTACCAGAAGGTTCTTGCCACAGGAAAATACAAGCACATCACCGCTCGTCCCGGCGACGTTATCCCGATCGTCGGAATGAAGGTCACAGTGATCAGCAGTGACGGCAACGTCATCGACCATCCGCTTCCCGGAGGTGGTCAGGACAACGAATTTTGCAAAATCCCGGAGACGAAGCCAAACGATCGCAGCGAAAATTCGCATTCGCTCGGCATTTTGGTCAACTTTGGAAAACTGAAGATCCTTGATCTGGGAGATCTCACCTGGGAAAAAGAGATGGCGTTCATGTGCCCGAAGAACCTACTTGGGTCAGTCGATATTCTCGTAGTCTCGCACCACGGCTTTCGGCCAAGCTCCAGCCATGCGTTGGTCGACGGCATTCATCCCAGGGTAGCGATCATGAACAACGCAGCAACAAAAGGCGGAAATGTGCCGGTCCTCGATACAGTTCGCCAGGCACCTGGGCTAGAAACTCTCTGGCAGCTGCACTACTCTGATGAAGGCGGCGCCGAACACAATACTGCGGCAGAATACATCGCCAACCCTCAAGGTACCGAGCAGGGCAACTATATTTTGTTATCTGCAACTCCGAAGGGTAGCTTCACTGTATTCAATTCAGGAAATAAACAGAGCAAAACCTACGCAGCCAAGTAGTGCTCTTTTTCCCGTTGCTGCGCTCATAAAGAGGATCGCACTCAAGGTCCCGAGTCCCAAGTCGCTCAGTGCAACAAAGAATCTTTCGGAGGCAGCAATCCCAAAGCGATCGGAATCTCTGTGTGGAACCTCGCGCAGAGTTTTCTTCCAGAGAAACGCTGCAGCTGATCAGAGTGAGCGACCCCATTGAAGATCACAGAGATTAAAACGTTCATCGTCCCACCTCGCTGGCTCTTCGTGAAGATTGAAACGGACGAGGATGTCAGTGGGTGGGGCGAAGCGATCCTCGAAGGGCGGGCGCAAACTGTCGCTGCTGCAGTGGACGAACTCGCTCAATATTTGATCGGACTCGATCCATCTCCCATCGAAGATCACTGGACGATACTCTACCGAGGTGGCTTCTATCGCGGCGGCGGAATCCACATGAGCGCCCTCGCGGGTATCGATCAGGCCCTGTGGGACATCAAAGGCAAATCTCTTGGTGTCTCCATCAGCAAACTGCTGGGAGGCCCGGTACGCAACCGTATTCAGGTCTACTCGTGGATCGGTGGGGACCGCCCGTCTCTCCTTGCTGAAAACGCGAAAAGCGCGCTGGAGAAGGGCTTCCGGGCCGTCAAGATGCTCGCCTGCGAGGAGATGCACTATATCGACTCCAACGCAAAGATCGATGCTGCGGTAGCTCAAGTCGCCGCGGTTCGCGACGCAGTAGGGAGCGATGTCGGAATTGGTATTGATTTTCACGGCCGCGTGCATCGTCCCATGGTCAAGACGCTATTTCGAGCGCTCGAACCGTTTCGACCCATGTTTATCGAGGAACCCGTTCTGAGCGAACACGCCGAAGCACTAGCAGACGTGGCAAGTAATACAAGCATTCCAATTGCTCTCGGCGAGCGACTCTTCTCCCGTTGGGATTTCAAGAGCATTTTGCGTGACGGTCACGTGGATATCATCCAGCCTGACCCATCGCATTCCGGGGGTATCACTGAGACAAAAAAGATCGCGGCAATAGCCGAATGCCACGATGTTGCCCTGGCATTGCATTGCCCGCTAGGTCCAATCGCACTCGCAACCTGTCTTCAGTTGGACGCAGTATGTCAGAATGCGGTGATTCAAGAGCAATCACTTGGCATCCACTACAACAAGACGAATGATCTCCTGGACTATCTTGTGAATCCCGGAGTCTTCAACTATGTCGACGGATACGTAGCAATTCCTGACGGCCCCGGGTTAGGCATTGAGATCAACGAAGAATATGTCCGCGATCGTGCGCGCATCGGTCATCAATGGCGCCCTCCGATCTGGCGCCATCCCGATGGGAGTTTTGCCGAGTGGTAGCGACGATGGTTCCCACCAAGCGACGATTCTTCGTCGCAGCGATGCTCTTTGTCATCGTGGTGATCAATTATCTTGACCGCGCCAATATTTCTATCGTTGGCCCTCAGCTTACCGGCGACCTGCATCTCGATGCGGTGAAGATGGGCTTCGTATTCTCGGGTTTCGGGTGGACGTATGCCATGCTGCAAATACCGGCTAGCCGCTTTGTCGATCTGGTGCATCCACGGCTGCTTTACTTCATCGTTTTGGGACTGTGGTCCTTGGGAACCTTCGCCCTTGGATTTGTCGGCGGCTTCGCCACGCTGCTTGCTCTGCGCTTGGTGGTAGGAGCCTTTGAGGCACCGTCTTACACCATTAACAACCGGGTGGTTGCCACGTGGTTTGGCGAGAACGAGCGAGCCAGCGTAATCGGTTTCTACAGCTCTGGCCAGTTTGTCGGCATCGCATTCCTGACACCGCTCCTCGCTTGGATAGCTTCAGCCTATGGTTGGAGAGCTGTCTTTTTCTTCACTGGAGCGGTCGGCTTGGTGTGGGCAATAGTCTGGTTCTGGTTCTATCGCGATCCAAGAGACTTTCGAGGTGTGAACCGGGCAGAGATCGATTGGATCAAAGAAAATGGTGGAATCCCCGATCTGAGCGAACGCCTTGCCAGCGCGGACAAGTTGGTTTGGTCAGATGTGAGAATTATTCTAGGCCGGAAGAAACTCTGGGGCCTTTACATCGGCCAGTTTGGCCTGGTTTCAACTCAGTGGTTTTTTCTGACATGGTTTCCCACCTACCTGGTCAGCTACCGCCACCTGAATTTTATGCAATCTGGTCTGCTTGCATCTGTGCCGTTCTTGGGAGCCTTCCTTGGCGTGCTGTCAGGAGGATTCTTGTCGGACTGGATGTTGCGTCGAGGCATCAGCCTGACCATTGCCCGCAAAGTCCCTATCATCTTCGGGCTTTTGCTCTCCACTTCGATCATCGGTGCAAACTACGCCGGCGATCCCATCACAGTCACTGCTTTTTTCACCTGCGCTTTCTTTGGAAGTGGTTTCGCTTCAATTACCTGGTCGCTTGTCTCGACGATGGCGCCAGAGCACCTCATTGGCCTTACTGGAGGAGTCTTCAACTTCGTTGGCAACTTAGCCGCCATCGTCGTCCCAGTTGCAATCGGATTTCTCGTTCGCGGTCAGGATTTCACGTGGCCGCTCATCTTTGTCGCCTGTACGGCCCTGATTGGAGCATTCTCGTATCTCATACTCGTTGGCAACATTGAGAGAGTGGCGGCCTAGTATGACGAATATTTCGTGTGTGACGACCAGGAATGTCACCATCTACGAGGTCCCCGTTGCTGCAATGATCTTCTGCAAAATGGATTTGTCAGTAGTGGCCAGAGAAGTCTTGGAGGAAAGGTTTTGATTGCGATTGATTGGGGTACCAGCAACTTCCGCGCTTTTCGCCTCGATGCGGCTGGTCAAATCGTCGAGAGACGCTTGTTTCCAAGCGGCGTTCTTCGTGTCGAAGACGGACGCTTTGCGGAAACCTTGCTCGCGCAGGTTGGTGACTGGTTGAAAGACGGCGAGAGCCGTATTCTGCTTTGCGGTATGGTCGGTAGTCGCCAAGGGTGGGCGGAAGCAAAGTATCTCTCCTGCCCGGTTGGGATAGAGGACCTGGCTAAGTCGGTCATCGAATTGCCCTTCGATGGCGCAGAGGTGTTGTTAATACCCGGTGTGATTGGTGAAGATTCTTATGGGATACCGGAGGTAATGCGTGGTGAGGAGACCGAAGCCATGGGCATGTTGGATTCGTGCAGTGGTGCAGGTCTTGTCTGTCTGCCCGGCACGCACTCCAAGTGGATTCATCTCAAGAACCGCAAAATAGTTAGTTTCATCACCTGCATGACCGGAGAAGTCTTTGCCGTTCTACGCAAGTGCACCATCCTGGCACGCATCATGACATCGGATGTCGAAGTGAATGTCGAAGCATTTCTTCGCGGGGTCGCCCGGTCCAAAGACAGCGGTGGCCTGCTTCATCATCTCTTCAGCGTCAGGACATTGGCACTCGTGGATCAGTTGAAAGAGGAAGACTCAGCGTCTTATCTTTCGGGTCTGTTGATCGGACACGAAGTACGCGCCGCAATGCCGTCGGGGACCCACGTTCATCTGGTCGGTGCCGCGCAGCTTTGTGCTCTCTACGGACAGGCGATTGAGGTTTGCGGAGGCTCCTTCACACTTGAAGATCAGGATGCAGCAGCCCGTGGCCTGGCTGCGATCGCCCGGAGGCTTTCGTGGACTTAAATCTATGGTTGCGAAAGTGCCCGATCGTTGCGATTCTGCGAGGCATTAAATCAGAGGAAGCGGAATCGATCTGCGCTACGTTGGAACAGGCTGGCATCGTTATCGTTGAAGTTCCTCTCAATTCACCGAACGCGCTATCGAGCATCGCGATCCTGTCGCGGATCTTTGGCGACCGCATGCTTATTGGAGCTGGCACGCTAACCGATCCGAAACAGGTCGCGGAAGTAGCCGCTGCGGGGGGTCGGCTGATAGTCACTCCCCATGCAGATACCGCGATCGTTCGTGCCGCGAAGGCTGCAAACCTGCTCGCTGTACCGGGGTTCTTCAACCCAACTGAAGCCTTTGCATTGCTTCAGGCCGGTGCGGATGCTATAAAACTTTTTCCGTCCGAAGTCCTGGGGATTCCGATGCTGAAGGCGTTGCAAGCTGTTCTCCCCAAAAACACCATCGTCGTCCCCGTCGGCGGAATCGATTCAGAAAAGATCGCCCCTTGGATGGCGGCTGGAGCTCTCGGTGTCGGAGTTGGATCCTCTATCTACAAACCAGGCGATACCGCCGCAGTTGTGGCAACAAAGGCGAGAGCGTTAGTAGACGCAGTTCGCGCCTATCAATCTTCTGTCCAGTCTGGCAAGATGTAGCGGACCCCTACCTACGCAGCATTGCGCAATAGATCCATAACCCGCGAACGCAAGAGCACCTTTTTTTCGAATAAGGTCAATGCGCGTTCGTCGGGTCCGTCCAGAGCAACGATTCCAAGCCGCTCGGAGGTTTGATCGTTCCAGATCAGCCAACGCTCAAGGTCTCCGCAGTCCGGCCGATGATCTGCTCGATAGGGATGAAAGGTTTCCACGACCGACTGAACGGCGGACGTCAATTCGTCTGTCCCAGCACTGATCTCTTCCTGGCTCATGGAGGGTGGCCTCTGACATCAAGACTAAGCGGAAGGTCGAAACCTCGCAAGGTAAGATACGCGCAACACAAAGTGCCAGTCACGGCACTCCCATAGGAAACAGTCAGTCATCTCGAAATTTGAAATAAAAATGTTCGAAAACCCCAGCAAAACGCTTGTCAAGGCCCAAAACGACTCAACTCTTTCCATATCAAGAACATATGATTGGCGTATTAGTTTGCTTGGGCACTCTATAATAGAGGTATAGATAGAAAAAACCAGCAAGCCCGGACTTCCTCCCGGGGCTTGCTGGCTTTGGGCTCGGTTTCTCCTCTTACTCTTTTGTTTCCAATATTTTGCGACTAAACCATCTGCTATCAATATTTTGCAGCCATCGATACCTCGTAAGCTATTGAATATAAATAGCTTACGCCAAGGTAACCAGGGGGGGGGGTATCAATGGAAATCATTGCCCCGGTTCCCAATTACATCAGTTCATCGATGAAGGACTTGGCGACATCGGCCGGTATACGGCAGTCCTGTTGGACAAGCGGCCCCTTCTTCAACACTGGCTCCGCAGCGTGTAGTGAAGGCAGATCGGTTCGCTCGAAAAATTTTCCGATCGGGATCTCGTCGCCCCACATCAGCGATTTCTCCATCGCCGCGCCCCAATCGCTGGAATCGTACTCGGGATTGTCCTCGAGCTTCTTCACCCGCGGACGGAACCATTGAAACGTGTTGTCGTGGTTGTAGGTGACGCACGGGCTGAAGACGTCGATAAACGAGAAACCCTTGTGCTCTATGCCCTGTTTGATCAGCTCCGTAAGGTGCTTTTGCTCCGCGCTGAAACCGCGCGCAACGAAGGTCGCTCCCGCGGCTAGAGCGAGAGAAATAGGATTCAATGGCGACTCGATATTCCCAAACGGCATACTTTTGGTCTTCATGCCGATGCGGCTGGTAGGCGACGTTTGGCCGGTAGTCAGTCCATAGATCTGGTTGTCCATCACGAGATAGAGCAGGTCGACGTTACGACGCGTGGCATGCACGAAGTGGCCGCAGCCAATGCCGAAACCGTCTCCGTCACCACCCGTGACGAGCACCGTCATAGCGTGGTTCGCCATCTTCATTCCCGTGGCTACGGGGAGGGACCTGCCGTGCAGCGTGTGCATACCGTAAGTGTCGATGAAGCCCGGAAAATTCGACGAGCACCCAATGCCGCTGATTGTGGCCACTTCATGCTTCGGAATCTGCAACTCAACCAGCGCCTTTTGCACAGCGGCCAGCACTCCGAAGTCACCGCAACCAGGACACCAGTCGGGGTCGACCTTGCCTTTGAAGTCAGCCATCACTATCGCTTGCGGATTCACTACTTCGGTCGCCATTATGGGTTCTCCTTGAAACGAGAGACAATTAGGTTTTGTGCCAAGCTCGTACCGTATAACTCACTTCCAGCGCGGTACCTAAACCATGATTTCGTGGGCCGGTACGGACATATTCGTCGTGCCCGCAAGCTGCTCCTTCACTGCTTCTACGATGTGATGAGGCAGAAAAGGCTCGCCGTCATACTTGCGAATGTTTCCGTTGGGGACGAAACTGGTTTCACTCCGTAGATAACGGGCGAACTGCCCACTGTAGTTATTCTCGACAATGATCGTGTGTCGCGCACCACGCAACAACTCGAGGATCGCGTCCCCATGCAAAGGGACGAGCCAGCGTATAGGCAGATGATTAACGGAGATCCCCGCCTCACGCAAAAGCTCGCAGGCCTCGTCAATAACCCCGTAGGTCGAGCCCCAGCCGATCAGTGTGACGTCGGCGTTTGCCGGACCCAGTAGTTGTGGAGGTGGGATCGAGGCCGCAATTCCTTCCATCTTGCGCATCCGCTTTTCCATCATTGCGCGACGCTTGACCGAGTTCGTGTATTCGTCGCTGATCAGCACACCATCTTCATCGTGCTCGTCGCTCGAGACAGTATGAGTGTGGCCAGGCACACCCGGAATGACTCGGGGGGAAACACCGCTGTCAGTGATTTTGTATCGCTTGTAGGCTTCGTGTTCCCCGGACCCATTTGAAGTGATCAGTTCACCGCGATCGATGACGGGATGGAAGTCGAGCTCTTTGGGATCAACACTGAGCCGTCCTTCGGCAAGAAGCAGATCGCAGAGCACGATTCCCGGACACTGGAAGCGGTCGGCTACGTTGAAGATCTCAGGGATGAGCTTGAAGCAGTCAGCGATGTCGAGCGGAGCGGCGATGACCCTGGGATAGTCGCCAAATGCCGCTCCCAGCATCTGCCAGAGATCGCCCTGTTCGGTTTTGGTGGGAACGCCCGTTGACGGACCGGCGCGCTGGCAATCAATCACTACGATAGGGATCTCTGCCTGGGCCGAAAGGCCAAGCCCCTCGCTCATTAGCGCGAAACCGCCGCCAGACGTTGCACACATAGCACGGACGCCGGCGTGCGCGGCGCCAATCGCCATATTGATTACACCAATCTCATCCTCGACTTGGCGGACCATGATCTCAGCTTTGCGCGCGTGATCTGCCATCCAATGCAGAACGCCCGTGGAAGGACTCATCGGGTATGCGGTGTAGAATTTGACGCCCGCGGCTGCGCCGCCCATTGCCATAGCCGCGTTGCCACTCAGCACCGCGTAGCGGGCATCCGTCATGGGTAGAGGCCAGGCGAAGGGTTTGAAGTTCTGGGTGGCGTAGTCATACCCGGACCGTGCCAGGCTAATGTTTTCGTCTACCACCGCCTTTTCTTTCCTTCGGAACTGCTCTTCGAGCACGCTTTCTAGAGCGGGAAATCCGACTCCCATCATGCTCAAGCCTGCGCCAATCGCAAGGGTGTTTTGGGCGACCTTGTTACGACTGATATCGGCCAGCTTTGAAACCGGGATGGGACAAAGCTGTACTCCATCGGCTGGGTTCCCCGGCTTGATCAGGTCGGCATTATAGAGGCAGGCACTGCCAGCAGACAGCAGTCGCATGTGCCGGTCCATCGTGTCCTGGTTGAGTGGAACCAGCAGATCAAGTCGACCGTCGGTAGTAGCGATCTTGTCCGGCCCCGTCCTAACCGTCAGGAAGGTGTGACCTCCGCGAATGATGGACTGATAGGCGTTGTAGGCATTGAGATGTAGCCCGCGACGGCTAAAGATCTTCGCGAAAATATCGCCGGGGGTAGCTACACCCTGACCCGCGGCGCCTCCGATACCTACACTGAAGGACTGCCTCATAGACGTCTCCCCAAACTGGCCCGTGGATTTTCAACGCCCAGGCACCAGCGAAATATCGAGCCATCGGATTCTACGGCGGGTTCGGCACCTAGGCAAGTACTTGCTGGTTTTGATCGTTGACCACCCAGAGAATCGTCAGCTCTGCCGTTTTCTCCTGTTAATGCCTTCAGGCTGGAAAGACGCCTGTTTTAGGGAGGACCACCCACTAGCTTGAGATCACGAGATGCCGCGATATTAGTTGAGAGAAACTCCGAGTGGAATCGTGGCGGAGCATTCGTGGCGGGGAGCGACCGAGGCGAATCCTAAATTTTGGGCATTTGCGCTGGCGATTTCAATAGCCCGGAGGCTGACGATCTGGGAGTTGTTCGTGCTGACCTTTCGAACGGTTCTCCAGAGCGAATTTTGGATCAGTTTCCCGGTGCAGGTCAGACGCATGGCGACTCCGGTTGGAGCAAGGCGAGGTATGAGAAATGGAAATGAGAGCGATCTGGTCGTTACTTTCCATCATGCACGGAATCCTAGCGGACGCTAACTGCCAAGACTTTACCGAGGCCAATTCTCTTGTCATCATCCATGCCACTATCATCGACGTCGGAAATGGGCGACTACCTCGTGACCAACGATTGTGATAACTGGTGATGGCATCAATGTTAGGTCTCTGTTACTTACTCGAAACAAGGGCAGGTCTCCACTTACTGCCCCATTCCGCCGGCTTCTGACTCATGACGAAGTGCAGGGTTCCTCCAGCCTGGATCTGCTCCCACGTGATGACCGGAATGTCCAGCGGTTTACCGTTAAGCGTTGCCGATTGAATGTAGACATTCTCCGCTGAATTGTTGCTCGCCTCCACGCGGAATGTCTTTCCGTTCGCCAGGCTGAGCGAGATCTGCTCGTAGATGGGACTTCCGATCATGTACTCCCCGCTTGCCGGGTTGACGGGATAGAAACCCATCGCGGTAAACAGAAGCCACGCCGACATCTGGCCGCAATCGTCATCCCCATCCAGACCACCCGGGGCCGCCTGATATTCCTTCGCGGCAATCTTGCGCACCATCGCCTGAGTCTTCCACGGCTGCCCGCCAAAGTCGTACAGATAGCCGTAGTGGTGACTGGGTTCGTTGCTGTGCACGTTGTGGCCGTCGCTGAAGTGCTGGTCGAGCTTGGCGTCATAGGCCTCTGCTCCGCCCATCAACTGCAGCAATCCAGCCTGGTCGTGAAATGGCGACCACGTATAGACCCAGGCATCGCCCTTCCGTCCACCCCGAGACAGACCGGTTTCCACTGTTGTCCCTCGAACCACCGATCGGCGCCCACTTGCCATCCGACGTCCTGCCGTTCATCAGTCCGATGGCAGGGTTGTAGAGATTACGGTCGTTCAACGATCGTTTCAGGAAGAAGCGGTAATCCTCCGTTCGTCCGAGAGCTTTGGCAATTTGGGCAACGCACCAATCGTCGTAGCTGTCCTCCAGGGTTCGCGAAGCCGCCTCGTCGGTCTTGTCCGTTGGAATATAGCCAAGCTGCTTATAGTAGGTGAGCCCGGCGCGAGCTTCGTACGGGGTGTGCTCTTCGCGGTCCAGCCATCGACGAGTCGTATCTCCATCCGGCGGTGTCATGGCGTCCTTATAGACCGCCTGCCACGCCACCTGTCGATCGAAGCCCTTGAACCCTTTCCTGAAAGCTTCGGCAACAAGCGAGTCGGCATGCGTTGCAATCATAATGTTGGTGTAGCTCGGATTTGGCCACTTGGGCATCCAGCCGCCTTCCTTGAAGTTCTGCAGGAGAGCCGTGATCATCCCGTCAATGCGCTCTGGAGCTAGCAGGGTCAGCATGCTGTTCTCTGCGCGAAAAGTGTCCCAGATCGAATAAGCGGTATAGCTCTCTCCAGCGTGAATGGTGTCGTCAAAGGCGCTGTAGTAGTGGCCGTATTCAGAGAAGATTCGCGGATACAGCAGCGTGTGATAGACCGCCGTGTAGAGCCGCGTCTTTTCCTCATCCGTCGCTCCGCTGACCTGAATTCGCGATAATTTCTCGCTCCACTTCGCGCGGAGATTTTCCTGCACGGCTTGAAAATTCCATCCGGTTATTTCGCGTTGGAGATTCGCGCGGGCTTGCTCGATGCTAATGAACGACGTACCCACACGCACCTGGATTGTCTGTCCGGGTTTGAACTCCGCGTATGCCCCGCGGCTCAACTCTGCTTTGGCGTCGTCCATGCCATACGTCTTCATGGCCACGGGCGTCTGCTGGAACTGGACCACAAAGTAGCCTTTGAACTTCGGCAGCGCAAACGGTCCAAGATGCGCATCCATCCGATGTGGGTTATAGCCTGTAATCTCCAGCGTTTCAGGATTGACCGACGCCATCCCTGCGATGCCAGGGCGCGATGCTTCGACGATGACGCGGGCCTTTGCGGTCTTCGGAAAAGTGAACCGCAACATCGAGCATCGCTCAGTAGCTGTCATCTCCGCCTGGATCGTTCCGTCCGCTCCCGCATCCAGCGAAACACCGTAGTAGTTCGGCCTCGCTTTCTCAGAGCCGTGGCTGTAAGGAAGTTTGCGTGACTCTGGCGTGGTACGCAGTTGGCCGACCTGTGGGATGACCGTCACGTAGCCGTAATCTCCCATCCAGATCGCAGGCTGATGGGTGCCGATGAATCCCGAGATCGTCGTGTCATCGTAGTTGTACGACGTGACGCTAATCTTGTTCTGTCGCGTCTGCGGCGTCCAACTCGTCATGCCGAAAGGCGTCGTCACAAAAGGCATGGTGCCGCCGTACCCGAGAGCGCTACGTTGTGTGCCAATCAACGTATTCACATACGACGTGGCATCATTTTGGGCGGCTAGACTTGAGAACGGACCCACCATCAGCATGATGAGACCAACTGCAATTCTGTTCATGATGGGGAATTGTATCTTGCACGCATTCGCTGTCGCCGAACCGTTCGAAAAAGCTAAAGCACGGCCAGTCGACTGCGAAGTCGAAGTCGTACCGCAGCTGATTCGAGATGACCGCCGTTGTGCGGATCAGGGTTGCCTATGACAAGGCTGTCTCGTGCGGCGATAAGTGTCTCGCCCGCTGCAGACGAGGCTTCGGGATGAGTGCTGATCTCTGAACTAAAACCTCGCTCAATTGATGACTTGCCTTCCACGCGGGGAGGAAGGTCTTGTTTTGGGAGGGGTTCCCCCCCCTATTGCCCGCGCGTAAGTCGTTTACATTCATTGGTTTACGCGACACCGAGGGCTGTAAAATAGTCATAACACGAGGGTTGCGTCCAAAATATTGCATCGAAAGGGGTTAGCAGCCTAAAAGAAAAGCCCCGTCGCTGCGGGGCTTTTCTTTGATCTCTATATATCAAGTATATCGGTTTGGAGGGAACTAATACGCCAACTGTAACTTGATTGGGATCAATGAGTTAGATGGTTTATGGACTTGACATGCGATTTTCGGGCAGAAATTGGCAAAAGAAAAATGCAACCGGAAAAACAGAGCCGATAGATCAGTCGCTTCGCCCTTCGGGCTTTGCTCCGGCGTTCGGCGGAGGGGTGGTGGCCGTGCTCGGCGGGGGAACTTGCAGCAAACCGGACTTTCGAGGAGCTAGCGCTTCCAGTTGGTGTGCGGCGTCTGGTTCGGGTGGCGGCGTAGCGTTTCTTAGTTCGATGGCAGTGGTGACTACCTCGGCGATCCAATGGAGCATCTCCTTCTGTTTTTCGGTGATTTGGCGGGGACGAGTGTCAAGGACACATAGTGAACCCATTACGTTACCATCGTGAGACTTGAGGGGTACGGCCGCGTAGAAACGTATACCGCGTTCTCGGAGGAACGGCTCGTCCGCCGAAAGGGGATCTTCGGCAGTGTCCGGGATAATGAGCACGGGTTCGGATGAGACCATGCGAGTCAATACAGAAGGATCATGTATCGCGTCCGCGAAAGAAAGCGCATCGTCCGGCAAGCCACACTGAGCCTCCCATATTTGCCTTTGGTGTGGAGCTGCCGTCACGAGTGCGATAGGGGCATCAAAGGAGCGCGCTAGATTAGAGGCGAGTCGCTGGAAAGCTCCCTCTTCGGATTCGTCAAGAACATCCAAACGCTGCGTTTCGAGGAGAGATGAGGCCAGATCTTCTTGAGCTTGGCCAGCAACATCGTCAGACTCCTCAACGCGTTCTCCGGGGACCTCAGCGGGATAAAGAAGTGTTGTGAGATATTCCTCCATGAGTTGGAGAGAGCAGACCACATGCTGGGCGTCTTCGGTCGGGACACGGCTCCGAATATTCGACAGGTCGCACTGTTCACAGAGGAGGCAGGCGAAGACTACCGCGTCGGGGAACCGAGCTCGAATCTGATGACAACGCAAACGAATGTGGCGGAGTGACTGAGGTGGAATCCCGACGACGCAGATGGCATCGGGACGAAAGTTGTCGATTGTTTGCAGGAGGTCGGAGGTGGATGTGTCAGCGGAGATGACGCGGACGGTACACGTAGGGCTCAGTACGTGACTGGCAAGCTGACAGGCGACCTCATCTGCGAAGTCGCGAGCGGGAATGCACATGACGACCGTTTGTGGCCTCTGGGAGGATTCTTCGGGAACCTTGTGGTGGCTGGCAACGTCTTCAGCGAGTTCTTCGACTGCGAGGAGCACCTCTTCGGCACGGTTGGGTGTCAGTTCCTCGGCGTGGCGGGATTCTTCGATGAGTGTCAGGACTGGGACCACAACGGAGTCATAGACCTGTTCTTTCGATTTGGCGGCGAAGAGGCCGTCCAACAGGGCTCGGGCTTCGTGGTTGTTGGAAGAGAGGAGGCGTTGGTAGAGCCGTTCAGGGGGCGGAAGTGCGGTCTCGTCGCCGAACAGAACGTCCAGATATTGAAGGTGCGGGGCTTGGCGGCCAATAACGACGAGGCAGACAGTGAGTGGTGTGGAGAGGAGGAGGCCAGGAAATCCCCAAAGAAGCGTCCAGAAAATGGCAGCAATTAGTACGGCAATAGGGGACAAACCGGTTGAGGAACTGTAGAGCAGAGGCTCAACGACATTTCCCGTAATCAACTCGAGAACGAGGAATAGAAGAGCGGTCCAGAGGAGAACGCCCCAATGGGCCGAAACCGCTATGGAAAGGAAGAGCGGGCCTGCGGCGGCCAGAAAAATACCGATGTAAGGCACGAAGCGAAGCAAACAGATCAGGAGACCCCACAAAAGTGGATTGGGAACACCTATCAACCAAAGGCCGAATCCCGCAATGAATCCAAAGACGACGTTGACAATAAGCTGCATCCGAAGATAGCGGCCGACGCGGCGGCCGGCGTCCTCCATGGCCGATGTGGTGACCTGCATGCGTCCTCTGCCTACCAGTCGAATACCACGGTCCCGCAAGTCTTCGCGTCCCACCAGCATGAACGCGAGGAAGACTACAACGACAAAGGTAGTGGTCAGCGGATGAATAAGGGGAACTATCGTGCGATTAGCGAGAGTGGCGACCGACTCCTCGGGCTGCTCGACCCTCACCGTTACAGGCTGGTCGGTTTGCCCGGAAAGTTGGTCTTTGTTGGGTTCAGACGCGGTTTTCGATCTGCTCCTAATATGTGGCGTGGGCGCGTTGGGGAGCACAGTCGTCGTCGTTGAAGGAGCATCCCCTCTAAGCTGCTTGGTTTCCTCCGTGAGCATCGCCAGTGTATTGCTAAGTCTCCCAGCGGAGTGAAGATGCAGGGACTCTATCTTCCGGTTGATGTTCTGCTTGTATTGCGGAAGCTCGACGGCCAAGTTGTATATCTGTCCGAGCATGATCCAACTCAACGCAGTGACAGCGACCACAGACAGAAAGACAACGAGAAGGCCTGCAGGGGTCCGGCGCATACCCCATCGCTCCAATAAAGTGGACACGGGAACTAAAAGAAAAGAGAGAAGGGCCGCGAGAGCTAGAGGAACAAAAACCTCCCGACCGAAGTACAAAGTCGCCATGACGAGTATGGCAGGCAAGAGCGAGCTATCTGGCGTTTTCAACTTTTCGCGAGCTTCGCTCACAATACTCACGACGCCTCCAATCGACACAATTCAGAGTTGCGGTTCTCCAACCATCTCACGAAGCATCATTTACGGATACTTAGAGTTGATGCTCACGACGATTGCTTCCGACATCCCTGGATTTTGGCTCAAACGCTTCAAACTCCATTGCATAGTGTGTGATGCGGAATAGCACTCAACGGTATTGGCACTTATGAGCATCGCGTTACATTTGCGAAGCTGAAATGACGACGTCACAGACGCCTAAGTCGTTAAAATGCGCCTTCAAACGTTCGATCGCTTGAGCAGGTAGTCCAGGCCGCAAACCCTAAACCAACGATAGCCGTATGGCTCAAGCAACATAAAGTGTCGGCCCTCTGGATTAGGTTGACTGTGATCACTGGACAAGAGATTCGCCAGCATGCACTGTTTCTCTTCGCCTTGGACCGAGAATCGAATTTCTCGCGGCTCGCCACTAAGATTGTGTACACAAAGTACGGAGTTATTACGCCAACTGTACTGCATGGCTAAGACCTCTGAAGTTCCTACCGACAGAAAAGTAAAGTCTCCCCAGCCAATCTCAGGAACTTCTTTGCGCATGCGGATAATGCGTTCCATCCAGTTGAGAAGTGAGTTCGGGTTTCGACGCTGATCAGCGACGTTGACATGTTGAAAACCATACGGGCCGTCGCTGATGATAGGCAGCACTGGATGATCGCTTTTCGTAAAACCTGCCTGCGGCTCTGTTGACCATTGCATGGGCGTCCGGGCACAATTTCGTTCGGGCAGAGCGAGATTGTCGCCCATGCCAATCTCGTCGCCATAACGAATCACGGGTGTGCCGGGTAAGGTCATCATCAGGCTATAGGCAAGCTCAAGCCGTCGACGATCACCTTGGAGCATCGGTGCCAATCGACGCCGAATGCCACGGTGATACAACTGCATGGTCGGATCGGGACCAAACTTACTAAAGACCGTCTTCCTTTGCTTGGCTTCCAAACGGCCCAGGTCAAGTTCATCGTGATTTCTGAGAAATTGTCCCCACTGCGCTGTGGCTGGCCTTGATTTCGTCCATCGCATCGCCTTAACAAGTGGTCGAGAATCGCTTGTAGCAAGCGCATAGAAGAGATGTTGGTTCACCTCAAAATTGAACATCATCTGCATGCGCTCACCTGCGGAACCGAAGTATTTCATGTCGGTACCTGGAAGCACGTTTGCTTCGGCAAGGATGATTGCTTCTCCTTCTCTCCAGGTCAAAAACTGACTGAAGGTCCGCAGCATATCGTATTGCTCTTCAGCTTTCGCTACCTTTGGGCCCTTTTTCGAAATGACAAATGGAACAGCGTCCATGCGAAAGCCGGAAACTCCAAGTTGCAGCCAGAAGCCCATAATCTTGAGGATCTCAGTCTGAACTTCAGGATTGGAGGTATTGAGGTCCGGTTGAAAATCGTAAAAGCGATGGAAGTAATAGGCTTTGGCAACATTATCGTAATCCCACGTTGACTTCTGTACCCCGGGGAACACGACTCCTGAGGCAGCATTCTTCGGCTTCTTTTTAGACCACACATACCAGTCACGGTATTTGGACTGCGGATCCCGACGTGCAGCCTGGAACCATGGATGTTCGTTGGAGGTGTGGTTGACCACCAGGTCGATCAGGACACGTAATCCACGTTGTTTGCAACCACGAGTGAACTCGACAAAGTCGCCTAGGGTCCCATACCGAGGGTTGACGCCGTAGTAGTCTGCGACATCATAGCCGTCGTCCTTGCACGGAGAGGGCTGAAACGGCATCAGCCAAATCGCGGTGACTCCCAATCCCTGCAGGTAATCCAGGCGTCGCATCAATCCTTGAAAATCGCCGCAACCGTCTCCATTTGCATCCATATAAGTTGCGACTGAGAGGCAATAAATGACTGCGTTCTTGTACCAGAGGTCATTGATCATGCAGGCAATCTTTCAGTTTCGAGATTCTTTCCGGGAGCAAGTTAGATGCTGAATCTTGCTTGGTGGCAGTCCGCAGTGATCTACGAGATTTATCCACGTTCGTTTCAGGACAGCAACGGAGACGGCATAGGGGATTTGGCTGGCATCATCCAGCGACTCGACTATCTGGTGAAGCTCGGGGTCGACGCGATTTGGGTAGCGCCAATCTATCGCTCTCCGATGGCTGATTTCGGATATGACGTCGCTGATTATTGCGGCATCGATCCAATCTTTGGGACCATGCGAGGATTTCGATCGTCTTCTCGAAGAAGCTCACCTTAGAGGTCTGAAGGTGATTCTCGATTTCGTTCCGAACCATTCCTCCGACCAGCATCCCTGGTTTATCGAGAGCCGATCTTCGCGCGAGAATCCCAAACGAGATTGGTATCTCTGGTGCGGAGAACCGAATAATTGGATGAGCAATTTTGGTGGTCCGGGTTGGGAGTGGGATGAACGGACGAACCAGTACTACTATCACTCTTTTTTGAAAGAGCAACCAGACCTGAACTGGCGCAACCCCGAAGTTCGGACAGCCATGTACGACGCGCTACGGTTCTGGCTGGACAAAGGTGTGGACGGGTTTCGTGTCGATGTCATGTGGCTGATCATCAAAGACAATCTTTTTCACGACAACCCGCCGAATCCTCAATACAGACTGGGACAGTCTTCCGGTAACAGTTTTCTGCCGGTGTACAACTCCAATCGTCCCGAGGTGCACGCTGTTGTAGCAGAGATGCGAGCGATTATCGACAGCTATCCCGAACGCGTTCTAATAGGTGAGATATACCTTCCCCTGACGGATCTGATGGCCTATTACGGACAGGAGTTGAAAGGCGCAAATCTGCCTTTCAACTTCCTTCTGCTCCAGAGTGCATGGAATGCGCATACGGTTGCCCAGATTATCTCCGAATACATGGGAGTGTTGCCGTTGGGAGCGTGGCCGAACTGGGTGTTAGGGAATCATGACAATGCTCGCATTGCGAGCCGAGTCGGCGTTCTGCAGACGCCCATAGCGGCTATGCTCCTGCTCACGCTTCCGGGAACATTGACGATCTACTACGGCGAAGAGCTCGGCATGACCAATGTTTCGATTCCTCCAGAAGACGTACTAGATCCCGCAGAAAAAAATCAGCCCGGAATTGGGATGGGGCGAGATCCAGAACGTACTCCTATGCCATGGGACTGTTCTGAGATGGCCGGCTTCACGAGGGGTCGGCCTTGGCTGCCTATCGGGGACGATCATCAAGTAGTGAATGTTGAAATTATGGAAAGGGACGAAACATCCATCTTAAATCTCTATCGCCGATTGATTGCTCTCAGGCGGGCACATCCTGTCCTGGCAAGTGGAGGGATGCGTTCCGTCACGGCCTCCGGCAATCTTCTGAGCTACGAGCGAGTTGCCGAAAACGAACGTTTTTTGGTCCTTTTAAATTTCGGCCAGAGTCCAGTTCGAGTGGCGACGGAGGCCGGGATCGTTCTCGCTACCACCAATGGTCATCGCGATGGAGAGCGGGTCAACAACTTTATCGAGCTTCAAGGTTCGGAGGGGATGGTTATAGGGATTGGTTTCTAGGAGCTGTAGATAATCCCCTCGACCCGACAGACTCTTAGATCCATCCGTTCGAATAATGTGGCTCTTAGCTTTCCTTCTGGCCACCAGCCTCCTCGCATGTCGGCATCCCATCATCAACTCCACTTGGCGCGAGAACAGGTACGAACCTCCGGTCCGCCGAAGTGATCGATAGCCACTGCCCGCATAGTTTCAGGAACGTGAGCATGTGAAGGTCTGCACGCCATCCTGGCAGTGCCTATTTCGCCTCGTGTACTGGTCGAACCGGGCATATAGGTGTTCAGTGGGCGCCGCACTATAATGTGCGATTGAACGGACCCACTGATCTTCTTATGCAGATATTGACGAAACGCCTTGGAATTCTCACTGGTTTTGCCATCATGATGGCGCTGCTGCTGGTGAATACACTCGTTATTCGAAGACAGCTCGCAACTCAGCTTTCGAACCAAGCCTGGGTGGCGCACACTCGACAAGTTCAATTCGAATTGGTCAAGACTGAGTCTCTCTTGCAAGATGCAGAGATTGGCCAGCGTGGCTATCTATATACGAACGATTTGAAGTATCTGGTTCCCTACGAGGTCGCGACCAGCGAGATCGCAGGACACCTCAATTCGCTCCAACAATTGACATCGGATAATCCTCATCAGCGGATGCGCATTGTGACCCTGCGCGCACTGACGACCAAAAAACTTGATGAGCTGGCAAAGACGGTAACGATGGCCCAGGATGGTCGGGGTGACGCCGCCAAGATGCTGGTTTTATCCGATGTAGGTCTGCATCTCATGGACGACATCCGTAACGTCGTGGTGCAGATGCAATCAGAAGAAGATCGGCTTGATGCCGAGCGCTCTTTGAATTATGAAAGAAGCATCGCAACGACAATCCTCTGTGTCTACATGGCGAGCGCCGCCGCAGCCCTGGGCCTGATCCTTTTGGCGAACTACATTCTGCGCGAAATGGAGATTCGACGGAAACATGCAGCTCAATTGCTGGAGCGCGAGGAGTGGTTCCGTGTCACCATGACGAGTCTGGGGGACGCGGTTATCGCAACAGACGATCATGGAACTGTAAATTACCTGAACCCGCTCGCGGAACAATTGATCGGAAAGCAGTTGATGCAGGTGAAGGGGCAACTCATCGGGGACGTCTTTCCCATCTTCAATGAACAAACAATGCTTCCCGTTGAGAATCCAGTCGCGAAAGTAATGGAGTTGGGGCGAATTGTGGGTCTCGCAAATCACACCGTGCTGCGGAATACGAATGGAACCTACACACCCATTGAAGACAGCGCATCGCCCATCCGTGACCACCAAGACAAGTTGATCGGCGTTGTCCTGGTATTTCGCGATGCGACACTTGAGCGTAAAACCCAGGCAGCTCTCCGGGAAAGCGAAAAGCTCACTTCCGCAGCTCGCATGTCAGCCACGGTTGCACACGAGATTAACAACCCTCTGGAGGCGGTCGGAAATCTTCTATACCTAGCGAAACGTACACCGGGAGTACCAGAGGTCGCGATCGAGCATCTGGTTGTTGCCGAACAAGAATTAGAGCGAGTTTCCCATATTACGAAGCAGACACTCGGATTCTACCGAGAAACGAAAACTCCAGAGCGAATTGACCTCGCTCAAGTCGTGGAATACGTACTCAAACTGCATTCGAACAAACTCAAGACTAAATCAATCAAAGTACAGCGTGACTTCGAAGACTGCCCTCCCATTACGGGATTGTCCGGAGAGTTGAAGCAGGCCTTGTCGAATCTCATTTCAAATGCTGCTGACGCGGTAGGGGATGGCGGAACCATTTGTATCAGGCTTTCCTGCGTGGAAAACACCGACGGCGTGGCGATTCGCGCTGTGATCGAAGATGATGGTCCGGGGATTGCATCCGAACATGTTGATCGACTGTTTGAGCCGTTTTTCACGACAAAAGCCGATGTTGGCAACGGCCTTGGTTTATGGGTCACGAAGGAAATCATTGAACGGCATCAAGGGACAATCACCGTCCATTCGCAAACCAACAGCGTCCTGGGCGGAGCGACATTCGTGGTTGAGATTCCGAGCGAACCTTTCGCTGACGCCGCTAGCGCAATCTGATATGCCGGGGATCTGTCGAAGTCTCTGACAGGCTAGGTCGGAGGAGGCGATCTTTTCAACTTCGGCGTTCATCGCTACGATCTGTTGCTCCAGGTCCATCCACTCGCTCCACACCAGGCTGACGAGATTACGCATCCGTGGCGTAAGGTTCGCATCTGCGTTCTCGAGGATCTCGGGCATCGCCTGCCTTACAAACGGCTTCACGAACTCGGCTGGAATCAGCTTCACGTCATGACCTTGTTCTTGCAAAATACGGCCAAGGAAGTGAGACCCGAACATGCCTCCATCCCGATCAGGGAGCTCTACATGTTGGCGGTAAAGGCAAGAACCTGCTTCTGAGCGAACTTCTTCAGCAACAGCACCTTGCCTGCTGCACTTAGGGCTACGAGGTGGAGGGCGGTCTTGCCGAGATCGATACCAACCGAATCTAGCTGCATGTCGATGATCCTCCTTGAACCTGCCAACACAATCCCCCACTTCACTGTGGAGATCAAGCGGCGGACCATCTCATTAACGGGGTTTTGACTAGCTTCAACCCGCCGAACTCGCAGACCCGGTGAACTTGCCGAAAAGGCGACTTGTCGGGCAGTTCGATATGCTGTTGCCTAGGGCTCGTGCCGCCTACCCGCGTATTTAGGATGAGGGGTCTTGACCAGCCCCGCTCTGCTTGCCGAAACCACTGTTACTCCTCCGTGGCGTTCGGGAGTATACTCAGCACTCATTCCAGGGATGCACTCCCCAGGCTCAAACGGTCCCTGGCGGGGGTGGTTATGAAGTTCCTTACCCTTGGGTTTTGTCTCTTGTGCACGATTCTTGTCTCGAATCGCGTACTCCGGATGGTGCAGCTGGACACAGAAAAAGGACAAACAGGTGCATTTAGTTTGTTCACAGCGTCGCCCAAGATGCTGCCGCAGTCCACTTCCGGATCTGGAATAGCTCTACCCGCCGGCACGGTCGTGTCCGTAACGCTGGCTGACCCCATCGACTCAGACCACGCCTCACTTGGGAGACAATATGCCGCGTCAGTCAACATCATTGATGGTCAGGCGATTGCACCGGGCTCCCGAGCAACCGTTGTTCTGCTCAACAACAATACAGGCTGGCTTACGCAGCTCACGGGATTGACCGTCAACGGCCGAAAGTTCCAGGTGTTCTCCGGCGCGGGCTCCGTCATCGCTACCGAGCAGGGCAGTAACGCCAGCCCGCCTCGCGGAGTCCTTGGGCAAGTGGGCCTCGTGCCTGCCGCACCTAAATCAAACCAGCGGCTTCTGCTGCCGCCCGCCACGCAGCTTCGCTTTGTTTTAATTTCAAGCCCCACGGCTGCCCGGGCGGTCGCGGCCAATCCCCGTCACGGACCTGCGGCGCTCATTGGCACGGAGCCCGGCTTGTCGCCTGCTGAATCCATCGCCGCATCCCAGCAGGAGCCAGAAATTTCGTATCTCTGCCGTGCGGGCGACACGCCGGATCGCGCCCTTCCCACCTACTACGTCGCGGTTGTATTCAAAACCTCCGATAGCCAGGATTTAGTTGAGAGACGCTGGCATGAATTTCTGGTCGCGACCTACCCCCATCGGTTCGCAAACAACCCCCATGCGACTGCTCAGTGCAACCGCTTGACGGATCCTGCTGCCGACCTCTTTCCGGGCACGTCGGGATAGTTTCCGGACGGCCGATTATCTACCAGAATTCCAAAACAGCAAGGTCACCTCCGAGCGCGAACCGGCACCGGATATCCAGAAAGGTGCCGTTCGATAGTGGACGGTTCAGTTTGAAATTGGACATGCGTGGTACTCCCCTGGGTGTGGCGTGGACCCTAAGCTGCTGGTTCTACTACAGCAGCAAAGTGGCGAGATTTGGCATGTAATTTGCCTTCTAAGTGGCTAGGATGGCATATCATCATCGCCAAATCCGCCCGAGGTGACGCAATGGGATCGATCCTGCAGGATGTGCGGTATGGATTCAGAAGGCTGAGGCGCGCGCCTGGATTTGCGACGACGGCGCTGCTGACGCTGGCGCTTGGGATCGGCGCGACGACGGCGATCTTCACGCTGTCGTACCAGGTGCTGCTGCGGTCTATGCCGGTCGAGCACCCGGAGCAGCTCTACAAGGTAGGCAAGAAGATCGGCTGCTGCGTTGAAGGCGGGCTGCTTGGCAACTGGTACATCTTCTCGTATGACCTTTATCGCCACCTGCGCGACCAGACGCCGGGGACGGACGGGATGGCCGCGACCCAGGCCGGGGTGATCAGGACGAGCGCGCGGCGCAAAGGGGACTCGGCGGGGCAGCCGGTGGATGTGCGCGTAGTCTCGGGGAACTATTTTTCCGTGCTGGGGGTGAGGCCGTTTGCAGGACGGCTGCTGCGTCCGGAGGATGACCGGGAAGGTGCGCCCGCGGTAGCGGTGATCAGTCATGCCATCTGGCAGACGAAGTTTCATGGAGATCCGGGGCTAGTGGGCGAGACGGTCATGCTGACGGGCACTCCGGTAACCGTCGTGGGCATCAGCGCGGCGGATTTTCTTGGCGATCGCAACACGGCAGACCCGGCAGGTGTGTGGCTCACGCTGGCGCAGGAGCCGATCCTGAATCCGGACCGTAAGCTGATGAAGCTGCCGCAGTCGCACTGGCTGGATATCCTGGTCCGCGTCCGCTATCCGAAGACGGTTCCTGCGGTGGAGAGCGCGATCAAGGTGGAGCTGATGCAATGGATACGCGCGAACCGCGGCGCCGCAACGTACGACACAGAGGCGGAGATCGCGAAGCAGACGACGGAGCTTGCTCCGGCGAACGATGGGATCAACGACCTGCGCAACCAATATGAGAAGAGTCTGACGATGCTACAGATGATCGCCGGGTTCGTTTTGCTGATTGCGTGTGCGAACCTGGCGAACCTGATGCTGGTGCGCGGCGTGGCGCGGCGGCAGGAGCTGAACGTTCGCACAGCGCTTGGGGCGTCGCGCTCGCGTCTGGTGCGGGAGATGCTGGTCGAGTCGCTGGTGTTGTCGCTGCTGGGCGGTGGGCTGGCACTGATCGTGGCGTATGCGGGCGTGAAGGGGATGTTGGCGCTGGCAATGCGGGGCGTGACGATCGATCCTTTGAGCGCAAGCCCTTCGCTGCCGGTGCTCGGGTTCGCGCTGGCGGTTTCGGCGGTCACAGGAATCCTTTTCGGGATTGCCCCGGCGTGGATCGCCTCGCGCACCGACCCGGCGGATGCTCTGCGCAGCGCGAACCGCAGCGTCGGCGGGGCGAGTCTGCTGCAGCGGGGGTTGGTCATCCTGCAGGCTGCACTCTCGGTCGCTCTGTTGAGCACGGCGGGGCTGTTGATTGTTAGCCTGCAGAGGCTGGAGAAGCAGGACTTCCATTTTCAGACGCAGGGCAGGCTCATCGCCTTTATCGATCTCCAGGCAGCGGGCTACAAGTATGAACAGCTTGACGGGCTGTACCGGCAGATTGACCAGACCTTTGCCGCGATTCCCGGACTGCATGACGCGACGTATGCGACCTACGGGCCGATGTCGTTCAACAACTGGAATACCGCAATCGCGATCGAGGGCGGCGATCTGAATGTGCCGAAGTATGCAAGCTACAGCGCGGTAAGCCCCAGGTTCTTTGACGCTGTGGGAACGCGAGTTCTGATGGGGCGCACGTTCACGGAGCGCGACTCGGCCACGAGCACGCATGTCGCAGTGGTGAACCAGACGTTTGTGAAGAGGTTTCTGGATGCCAAGGAGCCGATCGGGATGCGCTTCGGGCCGGACGGGAGTATGCCGGGCGAGTACGAGATCGTTGGTGTGGTTGACGACAGCAAATATGGCGATCCCAGCCAACAGACGCGGCCAATGTTCTTCACACCGATGGCGCAGGCGACGAACTTCGATGCGATCCCAGCCGTACCGAGTCTGAAAGAGCAGGCGAATAAGAATGAGAGGTTCAAACACTACGCGTCAAACCTGATCGTCCGTTACGAGGGCGACCCGGCGGCGGCAACGGCCGAGGTGCGGCGAGCGCTGCAGCAGATCAATCCCGACATCACGATCCGGAGGTTGACGACGTACGACGACCAGGTGAGCAGTTACTTTACGCAGCAGAGGCTGGTGGTGAGACTGACGACGATCTTCGGCGCGCTGGCGCTGCTACTGGCGTCGGTGGGGCTGTATGGAGTGACGGCGTATGGGGTTGCCCGGCGCATCCCGGAGATCGGGCTTAGGATGGCGCTGGGAGCGGACCGCGGCAGCGTGATGCGGCTAGTGCTTCGTGGCGCCGTGGTGCAGACGGCGATTGGGCTGCTGCTTGGTGTGCCAGCGGCGCTTCTGGCGGGGCACTATCTCCAGTCGCAGCTCTACGAGGTGAAGGGGTATAACGTGTCGACGTTGGTCGTGGCCTGCGCGGTGCTTGCGCTCAGCGCGGTCGTTGCCAGTGCGTTGCCGGCGCGAAGAGCTTCTAACGTGGAGCCAATGCAGGCGCTGCGGACAGACTGATCTCTTCAAAACCCGGCCATACGGCAAGAGCTGGCAACGGGATCGCAAATCATTCGGTATTTTGCAGTTACCACAAACAATAAAGGTTAGTGGTAACGGGGCCTCTCAAAGTTTGCGGTCCGCAATGGTCATGAGGAACGCTCATCTCGTAACTGACAGGGCGCAACTTCCGAACCCGCGTAGGCAATTTCGCATAAACCTACCACAACATCGCTGTTTGTGAGCCCCGCATTTACCACATGTCTGCACCTGCAGGCCTCCTGGGGCCGACTGTTGTCATATCGATCGGATGGAAGCCCAACTGCAGCGCGGGCGATTTTGGTTGCAGGCGAAAGTCGAGTTTTCCTGCGTTGACGAAGAGAGGATCTGCAATGCGGGAACCCTGGTCCTGGCCTGTGGCCTGCCAGGCGGCGAAGGACTTGTCCAGGAAATAGACATCGTTGCTGCTGCGCGTTGTAGTACAGATTTGACCGCATCCTGAAGGTTCCATCCGCCCAGTTGGCCCCGAGGAGATCGCCCTGGTCAAAGTAGACGATGTTGTTTTCCAGAGTGAATGAGACGTGCTGCTCGGACCGTGTGCGCATCAGTTCGTGTTCGTGATTGAACGCGAAGATATTGTTGCGCAGGATATTGTCGCGGCCATAATGCTGGTGAAAGCCCGCGCTCTTGCAGTCGTAAACGATGTTGTCCTCGGCCAGAATATCGCTTGACCCTTCGTCCAGATAGATTCCCCACCCTCCGTAGGTGTACGACGAGACATCGTGGATCAGGTTATTTTGAATGACCGTCCCAGGTTGCACGCCAAGGGTATAGATTCCGCCCATATCGCTGAGCATGTTCTTTCCGATCGAGTGGAGGTCGTTGAACGCGATCAAATTTCCACTGGATTGATTTTTCCCGTATCCCCAGGTCCACCCCACAGAGATGGCGGTGTAGTAAAGATCGTGCACATGGTTATGAAGGATCTGATTGCTTCCGCTCTGCAATACCCAGATCCCGACACCGGCTGCATACACAAGGCCGAGATCGTGGATTTGGTTGTCGGCAATCACATTGTCATAGTTCTGTTCCGCGCGATTCTCCCTTAGATCTGGTTCTCCTACTTTGACTCCACCGGCTCCCAGATCGTAGAACTCGTTTGCCAGCACCTGGTTGTGTTGCGAACCCCGCCCTAGTTCGAGCGCATATCCACCAGAGTGAGCGAACGTACATCGTTCCACGAGGAAGTTGACGGCTCCAACAGCCTCCACCGCGGAGGAAGCGAGGATGGCAGCCTGGGGGTCAAAGTAACCTTGCGGTCCCACATTCCAGTCCGCGTGCTCAAACGTCAGGCCACGGAAGACAACATTGCGCACAAGCTCCCCATCTTCCGGCTTCCCCTGCACAAGGACCAATCGCTCCAGTCCCGCCGCAATTACCCTGGCTTGCTTCATGTTCTCGCCTGGAAGGGGAATATAGGAGACTTTTTGCGTGGACCGGTCAAGATACCACTCACCCGGAATATCGAGGGCACCGGGCACGTTCTCAACAAAATAGCGAGCATTCTCTTCGTTGGCAAAAGACTGGGTGGGACCGAGTTCGGCCAGATGGCCCTGTTGATCGACGCGCGTGATGGGAGTGCGGAAATCACTCCAGGCCATGAAGCCTACGAGTTCCACGTCTGGTTGGTTGACCCACTCCTGTTGGATGTCGTTGCCGTGAAAATGTAACTGAAGAGGTTTGTTGGGGGCGCCGCCTCCCTCGAAGTGGAAGAAGCCGTCCTTCGGGGTTCTTGTGCGAGCAGCGCGCCTGCCGTTGATAAATAGTTGGTAGAAGTAAGGGCCTGGAGCGTCCGTCGTCCATGCCGCACCGGAGGTCTTGGTCCAGCCGGAGATAATCCGGCCGCCGCTAACGACAGGGTGCTCGCCGTGAGCTGCCTCCCAGATGGTGTCGCTGTCCTCCGGACCAAGGACCAGTGTCTCGGAAAGAAAATACGTTCCAGCGCGAACCGTAATGGTGATGGGGCCAGTGATGCCGGAGCGACGCTGTGCGCGGGCTGCATCACGGGCTTCAATCAGGGTTCTGATGGGGCCGTCGGGAGAGACGGTGATGACCTGGGCAGGCGCGGCAACGATAACGAAGAGCAGAGCCATGGCCAGACGTGCGAGCATCATTAGGTGTGATGCCTTGAAAAAACATGAGAGTTGGCTCTCTCCACCGCTCAGCTCATTGAGAGAGCCTCCGGCCGGAAGCGTTTTACGAAGCTTGACGGTACTCAAGAATGCATTTGCTCCAGTGCTCTGTGTAAGGCAGAAGCCGCTGTTCGCAGCTCATCCTCTCGTGTGAGGCAATCGGGGCAAAGACGCAGCCATTCACCGCGAGAGTCAGCGATGACATTACTGGCGGCCATTCGTTTGGCAAGATCGCTGGCATTCGTATGCCGAACACAGAGAAAAGCGCCGTGGTTGTCATCGCCTCCAATTGCGTTGATTCCAGCATCAGCAAGATAAAGTTTCAACCGGCTGAGTTGTTTTTGTCTATATTCGCGCAGGCGTTCCACAGTGATGGCCAACGTAAACTGTTGCCCACTACGTGCCTGATAGTAGGTAAGCACAGGAGGCGTCGATTCGAGAAAGGCATCGCCACCTGCACGCAACAGCGGCGGGTCGTGACGCTCATAACCAAACGTGTCTTCGCGCGCGAACCAACCTGTATCGAGTGGGCGCAGTCCGCTGCTAAGAATTTCAGGTGACAGGTAGAGAAAACATGCGCCGGGGCCACCACGAAGATATTTATAACTGCCGCCGATGGCGAAATCAGCGCGCATGGCGGTGACATCCACGGGAAAGACGCCTACAGCATGATAGGAATCGACCAACAGCTTTGCGCCAACACTGTGGCACGCGTCGGCGAGCTGTTCCAGATTATGTACTGTTTGTGCGTTCATGAACATGACCTGAGAGATCACGACGAGATCAATCTCCTGTCGTAGATGACGGATTATCGCCTGCACAGTAAATAGGCCCTCAGCATCGGCTTCGACCCAACTCAGTTCTATGCGTCCAAGCGCCGCATACTGTTTCAACAGCAGGTCGACGGAGTCGAATTCTCCGCGCGTGCTCAAGACACGTGGGGTTCCGGGCAGCGCATTCAACACAGTGCGCAGGCCCTGTCCGGCGGATGTCTTCGGCACAATGCAATCAACACGCGGAGCATGGATGAGTTGGGCGATACGAGAGCGAAAGGCCTCCTGTTCGGCTAGCCAGGCATCCCAGGCATCACCGAGCTTTGTCTCCCACAACGAAGTCGCTTCGCGCACGTCTTCTGTCATCGCGTCGAGTGGACGACCTAAAGAGTGGTTGGCGAGGTAGACGCGATCACTGGCCAACACGCGGGAAAACAACGGCGCAATGTGCTGTTGCACAGATTCTTCTGTAAGCGGACCAGAACCGAGTTGTGCAACGGCTCTGTCTATCGTCGGGCTCCCTCCCGCCGGGGTGTTCATCGCTGCTTCAATCCGGTGCGGACCGCGAATAGCTCAGGAAAAAAAGTCAATTCCAGTGCTTGGCGCAGAAAGCCAACACCCGATGAACCTCCGGTGCCGGGGCGGAAGCCAATGATGCGCTCGACGGTCTTCATGTGGCGAAAGCGCCAGAGCTGAAAGTATTCTTCGACATCAACCAGCTTTTCGCACATCTCATATGCGTCCCAATGCTCGCGTGGATGCTCGTAGATCATGTCGAAAGACCTCTGTGAGTTCATCGTTTTTCTGATGAGGCTCGGACCAATTGCGTTCGACGCACACTTCAGGAACAGCAAGGCCGCGTCGCTTGAGATGCCGTAGAAATTCGTCATACAGACTCGGGGCCTCAAGAGCCCGCTGCAAATCTTCATGGATCTGCGGATTATGGGCAAACACTTTGAGCGCATCCTGATTCTTATTCCCTAACAGAAACTCAAGCTTGCGGTACTGATATGACTGAAAGCCGGAGGCATGACCGAGCACTCCACGAAATTCCATGTATTCCGATGGAGTGAGCGTTTCTAATACCGCCCATTGGTCAAAGAGCTGCATCTGGATGAGCTTGGCACGCGACAGAATCTTGAAACAGGGATCAAGCTGGTCCTGCTGCACATGACGGATCGCTGCCTCCAACTCGTGAATCAGCTGCTTGATCCAGAGTTCCGCGACTTGGTGCTGGATGATGAACAGCATTTCATCATGGTGCGGTGGCTGGGAGAGGGGTCGCTGTTGCGATAGCAGGCCATCAAGGCAGAGATAGCCTGCATAGCTCATCCGATCCTTGAAATCGGTAACGATGCCAGCTTCCAGGGGTCGCTGATTTTTTTCTGACGAAGACATCTCTCGCATTATAGGAGTCCGAACGGCATATGGTGGTGATGATGATCTAGATCCACCGTCAACTTTGATTCAGAGCGAAGCACAGGTCCACATTCACCAGCGATACCCAGCCAGCGACCAGGGTGCTGTTTACCCGTCACTCGTTATCTTCTGGAGTGCCGGGCTGTGGCCAGGGCCTCGGCTGGGGATCTGCCAACCGGCAGTGAGCGTATTTGATGTTCGCCAGAATTGCATCGGTATCCGCCCTGCATGCGAAATAGTATTCTGAGGCACACGAGCAATTTAGATCATACCGATGCGCGATTGTTCTTGCAGCAAACGCGGCACCCGTTAGCACCTTTCAGTGCATGTTCCATAGGAGTCCATTATGACGCGCCAAATCGTCTTCACATCCAAGGCGGCAATGCCGTCGCCGTCGTATAGCCAAGCTGTCAAGGCAGCAGGTCTCGTCTTCGTTTCGGGCACAGCGCCGATAGACCCCGAGACAGGTCAAATCAAGGGAACCACTGTTCAAGAGCAAACACAGCAATGCCTGACCAACATTGCCGCCATTTTAGAAGCGGCTGGAACATCAATGGAAAAAATCGCCAGCGCCACGGTCATTCTGGCGGACGAGGATGATTTTGCGGGCATGAATGAGGAGTGGATGCGATGGTTTCCCACGAATCCACCTGCGCGCCAAGGGGCCAAGCTTCCGGCACGCATTCCGGGCCTCAAGGTTTCAATTGCCGCCATCGCTGAGATTTAAAAATATGAACCGGCGATTGCTTGCAAATATGCCCCTCAGTCGATGCTCCCCGGTTTTGGCGCGAGCTTTTGGCCAGACTGCTTAGCGTTGCGATTCCCCTGCCGAAACCCAATTACGGACGTACGGCGCGACATTGCTGTCGATGGCCCTGAACTCCTCCTGGGTCAACGGCAGACTGTGCCATTGCTTCAGCGCGTCCTTCGGCGTGTTATCCGTCGTCGCGGCGTCGCTCCCGTAAACCAGCCGGCTGGTCCCGATCTGGCGAATGCGGGTTACGAGCAGGTCGGATTTGTTCTCCCACATGCCAGGTATGGCGATCCCACAGACATCGAAATAGACATTTTTCATTCGAGGATCTTTTCGCTCGATTGCTTTTACAAATACCGCAAGGGCGGCGTCGGTTTCCGGGTCGTCGTAACCTCCACCCCCGGCCAAATGCGCGATCTGTACTACCACGTCGGGAGCTTCAGGGAGTAGCTGTTCCAGAAAGATGCGGGCCTCTTTTGCTCCGTATGGCCGATGGTGATCGATGTTGGCGTGCATGTGCACTACGATCGCCATGTGATGCTCGTTGGCGGCACGGAAGACCCGACGCACTCGTGCGAGATGATCTGGATTGTCGACATTCACGTCGGAGTTGCCGAAGTGCAGCTTCAGTCCGGTGCGAAGGTTTGGGTCTCTCGCACAGCGTGCGATCTCTTGAAGTGCATATGGACGGAGTGGATTGACGCTGCAAAAGCCAATCAACCGTTGAGGGTATTTGGCGACTTGAGCGCTGGTCCAGTTGTTTTCATCCATCACGTGCGCGTATTCATTCGGAACTGCCGCCTTATTTGGATTTGAGAAGCTGTACGCGACCGACAGTACGACAGCTCGGCTGATTCCGGCGGCATCGAGTTGTGCAACGAGGTAATCGGCATCGATGCCCTTCGGTCCCGGAGATGATCGTGCGCCCGCCTGCGGGCTGTATAAATGCTGGTGATAGTCGATGATCTGGGCCAACGAGTTCAGAGGGAGGAGCATGCCCAATGCCGCGATGATCGCGATCCCTCGTTTTATCGAGTCGTAATCGAAGACAGGCATGGACAACTAGAGTACCGAATCCAGGGCAGTGATGGAATATCTCCGACGATGAGGGAAGAATCGGCCCCTTCCAAGTGGGATTGGTCCCGACGCCTGGCACAGGGCAGAGTTGACCATTGAGCAGTTCACGCAATCCGGAACTGGAGTGGCGGCGGCTTCAAGTGGACGTGTTCAGGACGGCTACTTTTCGAGCCACTTTATCGGGACCGATGGTAAGGACTTCTAGACTGCCTGCGGAGAACACAAAGGAATGTTTATCGGTCACTTCCTAGCCGGAAACGTGATTGCTACAGTGCTTGTCGCTCGAGGCCAAACCAAGACGAAATCTGCCATCACGACGAAGATCTCAAGACAAGCGGATAAGGTGCGGATATGGATTACATCTGCATGACAATTGTGGGGGGCATTTTTTTTATCCTTATGGGAAAGGCGGCTCGCACAAAGGCAGGTAGATATCAATTTGAATGGTGACTGACAGCCTTGCCGGCCGATTAAGTAACGTGGTTTACATACTGTTGCAACTGTAGAAGGGGTTTCATATGGTTCAGAATATCTCCGGCATACGGTACGGCAAGGTGCTTCTCGGCATTGCAATCTTGCTCATCGTATTCATCATCAGTGCCTATGTTTATCTGAGGTTTGGTCCTGTTCCGGTTGCGGTTGCGGATCCAGCTTTTCCCTTTGAAAAACCAATGGTCAGGACCGCGGTTAGAGCACGTACCGGTCGTGAGAATCAAAACCCTCCTTTTGCTGTCAGTGAAGAGGTATTCGAATCGGGCGCGGGCATCTATCGGCAGCACTGTTCAATGTGCCACGGTTATCCGGGCCACGATGCTGCACTCGCCAGTCAAATGTTCCCAGCGCCTCCTCAACTCTGGAAAAAGCATGGTCCTCATGGTGTAGTTGGCGTGAGCGATGATGATCCTGGGTTTAGTTACTGGGTTGTATCAAACGGTATCCGGCTAACGGGTATGCCTTCTTTCGCGCATACTCTGTCTGACAAAGAGAGATGGGAAGTAACTCTCTTAATCAAGAATGCAGATAAGCCGATGTCCCCCTCGATCAGTCAGATACTGGACTCATCCGAATCGCATTAGCCCATTGAATAGCCGCCACAGTTCACGTGTCGACTCGCAGTACGAGAATTTCAGGCAACAGAAGTGCGTTTACCGAGCCCAAAAGACGGCCAACGTTTCACATCTGAGAATGATGACGTTATATTGTTCGAATGACCGAGGTTCCACTTTACGGAAAGGTCGAAGAGGTTCTGGCTTCTGAAATCGCCCGAGGAGACATAAGGCCCGGGGACAGACTTCCGTCCGAGGATGAACTGCTCACGCGATTTGCTGTAAGCCGAATCACTGTCCGCCGCGCGATTCAGAACCTTATCCAGCGAGGCATTGTCGAGATTCAAAGAGGACGGGGCACCTTTGTCCTTGCACCGAAGGTCTCGCAGGAGCTCACAAAACTCACCGGATTCGTGGAAGATATGGATACCCATGGACGCAAAGCTTCGGCACGTGTGGTGAATCGGCAGGTGGTCGTGGCAAGTGCCCGAGTTGCCCGGCAGCTTGGTATCAGCAAGGGAACCCGCGTTATGCGGATCGAACGTGTGCGTCTCGCCGACGCCGTCCCAATGTCCTTCGACGAGACTTATCTTCCACTCGACATTGGCAGGAAGATCGTTCGCAACAACCTCCGCGTGATGCCGATCTTCACGTTGCTTGAAGATAAGTATGGGATACCTCTAACCGAGGCTGACTACAGCTTGGAAGCCGCTGCGGCCTCGGCACAGGTAGCTGAGGCCCTAGAGGTTCCAGAAGGATCTCCGATTTTCCGTATCGAGCGGACCTCGTTCACGACCCATGGCAAACCGATCGACTATGAGGTGCTCTCCTACCGCGGTGATCTCATCCGGTTCGTCACTCGCCTGGCGCGCCGGTCAGCGGCAGAAGCCGCTCAACCCAAAGCGACGCCTTCCTTGCGCAAACGGTAGGCATCAACCGACCACGGGCTCGGGCCACACAGGACGAGCGCCACGATACAGGCGATATAGAGCAGGTCACATTCGTATCCAGGTGGTCCGAACTGCGCACGTCCATCGACGATCTTTATCAGCTTGATGGAACTGAATCCATACGGTAGATGGACGGTCACAATAGCCACCGCGAGCAGCAGGATCGTCGGAACACTCACCAACGCTACAAAAGCGCCAAGCAGAATGGCGAGACCGCCAAAGACCTCTGTGATGATGGTGAGCCAGGCCATGACGTGAGGTGCAGGAACATGAGTTGCCTGCAGAATCGCGGCGAATGCGTCCGGGCCCTTGGACCACTTGGCCATTCCATGTTCCAGGAATCCATAGCCCACGATCAGTCGAAGAGGCACAGCGGCATATTTCGTCAGCTTCTCCTGTGACTTGCTCGAGAACATCAGGTTTCGGTTCATTGTCATCCTCCTTTGTACCGCCGCATCGGGTTGCCAGTCGGACACTCTCGATAATATGACGTTATAATGTCTAAAGGGTTACAAAAAGGATTGAAAACCAGGGGGAGGGCATGGGCTCCGCCACACCTGTCGGAAGCCGTACAGAGTTGGTTTCGGTTGGGTTGCATCAGTTTTGGGGGGACGGCGGCACATATCGCCATCATGCATGCGGATTTTGTGGAGCACAAACGGTGGATCAGCAATGAAGATTTCTTTCATGCGCTGAGTCACTGCATGATTCTTCCCGGTCCGGAGGCCCAGCAACTTGCTATTTATATCGGCTGGAAACTGCACGGAATCAAAGGTGGCATCCTCGCCGGGACGCTGTTTGTTCTCCCGTCCATGTTTGTGCTGCTGGCTCTGAGCATCGTTTACGCCCGGTTTGGCAGCTTGCCTTGGATTACCGCGCTGTTCGGCGGTTTGAAACCTGCGGTCCTCGCTCTTCTCATACTCGCTTTGGTTCGGCTCGCAAGACGATCCCTGGTTGCACCGATCCAGTGGGTTGTTGCAGTCGGAGCTTTCGTAGCAATGATTTGGCTGCATGCTTCGATCCCATGGGTGATGCTTGCGGCCATCGCTATTGGTCTGGTGTTGGCAAGGTACCGTCCCAGCCTGGCAGCAACGACTCCCTCGATACCGGCCCGCCAAAGATCGAGGGCGAACGGCGTGGGGCGGAGGCAGGCGCTCCTGTCGTTTGTGAAAATCATCACGACGGGATTGCTGGTCTGGTTCACACCGTTGGTCGCTCTCTATGTTTTCGGCCGGGAGTTCGATTTTTGGAGGCAAGTCGCCTTATTCTTCACGCGAAGTGCCTTCGTTACAGTAGGGGGCTCCTACACGGTCATTCCATACGTTGCTCACGCTGCCGTGACGAAGTATCACTGGCTGAATCACTCTCAAATGCTTGATGGCTTTGCTTTAGCGGAGACAACCCCAGGACCGCTCATCATTGTCGTGGCCTTCGTCGGGTTCATGGCCGGGTTTCATCACTTCCACGGTTCGATCGTCATGGGAACCGTGGCCCTCCTCATCACGACGTTGTACACCTTTTTGCCCTGCTTCCTCTTCGTCTTCGCCAGTGCGCCTCTCGTCGAGAAGACGCAAAACAATAAGAGCGTGAAGGCTGTGCTAGAACTCATCATGGCAGTCGTAGTCGCCGCGATGATCGATCTAGCCGTGTTTCTGGGCCGAGGTGTTCTGTTCCCCACAGCAACATACAGCCTCACTGGAGTCGATTGGATTGCCTTTGCTTGGGTTAGTGTGTCGCTTTTTTTACTTGGCACTTCCAGAACGAGTGTTGCCGGAGCAATCGGTTTGAGCCTCGGATTTGGAGTCGCACGCTGGTTGATTCACATATAGCAGTGCACTTGTCGTGAGAAGATGCCTGAGAGCCAACCCGACTCGTTCCGAAAAACATCGAATTGGCAACGGCCTATCCCTGTGCTGAGCATTCCGTCGAGAGGTTGTCGGAGGACCAGTCACAGCTCGCGATTGTGGCTCGTCAGCCTTATAGGAGGGAAGATTAATGGGACTGTCCTGGCAACAAGGTCCGCTCTCACCGGGAGCAATTGGCCGGTTCCTCGTGCCGGAACCGCTGCCTAAGAGATTGTTATACGTCGAGCCATTACGCCGGCGCATGCGTGTACGCTTCGGCGGAGCCTGGATCGCCGATAGCGAAGACGTCCTCCTGCTTTTCGAACCCGGCCACTATCCGATGGCCTATTTCCCGGAGACCAGCATTTCTCCAGACACCCTGCAACGCAGCGAACATACCACCCGGCACCCCGATCTTGGACCCACCTCCTGGTATACCGTCCGGGCAGGCGAGAAGACCGCTCCGCGAGGGGCGTGGCAACACATCGACCTGCCCGTCTACGCAAGCGAGCTGCAGAACCGGATAGCGTTCGCCTGGCCAGCCATGGACGCTTTCTACGAGGAAGAGGAACGGATCGTGGGCCATGCGGCTGACAGCTATCACCGTATCGACATCCGCCAGTCCTCCCGTAGATTGGTGGTCCGTCATCATGACCGCATCATCGTCGATACCAAGCGACCGGTAGTCCTCTACGAGTCCGGCTTCGCGCCACGTTGGTACGTTCCGCGCGCCGACGTCGATGAGTCTGCTCTGACCGCGGTGGAGCACCAGACCTTCTGTCCGTACAAAGGGCTGTGCAGCTATTACGATATCGGTGATGCACGTCTCGCAGCATGGTCGTATCCTGACGCCTATCCTCAGGTCGGTCGTATTTCGGGGATGATGTCGTTCGAGCCAGACATCGTTTCGGTACAGCTCGATGGCACCCAACTCCATCTTGAGCCGGGTCAAACAGTGATTCCCCACGGCCCAGATCGCGACCTCACTGTCGCCGAGGCGCTCCCGCTTGACAACGGCTCGGAGTCCCGCTAAAAGAGCGACATGGCTCGTCTACTATCGGTAAATGTTGGACTTCCACGCGACATCGAGTGGAAGGGCCGCACCGTGCACACCGCGATCTGGAAGGACCCAGTACCTGGTCGCTGTAGAGTTGGCCGGTTGAATCTGGACGGAGATGGTCAAGGTGACCTGGCTGGGCACGGGGGAGAGCAGCGTGCTGTCTTCGTCTACCAGATCGAATCGTATCGTTACTGGCAGGAGCAACTAGGGCGGTCCGACTTCATCCACGGACAATTCGGAGAGAACTTCACCGTCGAAGGGTTACCCGACGATGCAGTGTGCATCGGCGACCGTTATCAGATCGGCAGCGCGCTGTTCGAGGTAACGCAACCCCGCGTTACCTGCTATCGCGTCGGCATTCGGATGAAGGAGCCCCGGATGCCGGCGTTGCTGACATCGAGCGGACGGCCTGGGTTCTACTTACGCGTGCTGCAGGAAGGCGAGGTCGGCCCCGGCGATGAAATCGTGAAGGTAGGAGAAGGGAAAGAGCGAATGACCGTTGCAGAGATCAACGCGCTCCTCTATTCGTCCGATCATGCGCGCGATCGACTGGAGCACGCCTTGCAGATCGAAGCGCTTTCGCCTGGATGGCGCTCGTCGTTTGAGGCGTTACTGCAGAGCCCAATGAGCGGTAATGCGGGGCTAGTGCCGGAAGCGGCTGCGCATCCGGCTTCACCAGGATTTCGGTCGCTTCGAGTGATGGCGATCGATCAGGAGTCCGCGGACGTCCTCTCGCTTACGATGCAGAGCCCGAACGGTCAGCCGCTGCCAACAGCGATGCCCGGCCAGTACGTGGTCGTGCGTCTTCAACCAGCCGCAGGTGGACCGCCGCTCTTTCGCAGCTACTCGCTTTCGGGTCCCGCCTCGACGGAGCGCTATCGAATCAGCGTGAAGATTGAACCGGATGGGGCGGCCGGAACTTACCTGCGGGAGCATGTTCGGGTGGGCGACGCTCTCGACGTCAGTTCGCCGCGCGGAAGCTTCATTCTGCAGTCCGGAGAGCGGCCGGTGGTGCTGCTCAGCGCGGGAATCGGGGCGACGCCGGTTCTGGCGATGCTGTATGCGCTGGAAGCGGAGCGCTCGACACGGCAGGTCTTGTGGTTGTATGCAGCTCGCGATCGGGAGCATTACCCCTTCGCCGCTGAAGTTCACCGCCTCATGCTGGCGCTCACGCACGGCCGCAGCTACGTTTGTTACAGCAGGCCCGGCTCAGGCGACAAAATTGGCGAGGATTTTGACGCGATCGGTCACTTGTCGCGATCGGTCTTTGACGAGGCCGGCGTTCCACGAGATGCTGATGTCTACCTCTGCGGGCCAAATCGCTTCATGGCAGACATGAAAGAGGCCCTCACAACCTCGGGAGCCGCTCGGGAGCGAATTCACGTCGAAATCTTCAACGGCAGCGAGTCGATGACCCCTGGTATCGTCGGCGCAGCGACGCGAGCTCCGCATCTGCCCAAGGACGAGGCCAACACCGGTCCAATGGTATCGTTCGCGCGCAGCGGCATCGCCGCGCACTGGAGCGCGTCGGCCTACCAGAGCATTTTGGAACTGGCCGAGGCGTGCGACGTCCCGGTTCGTTGGTCGTGCCGGACGGGTGTTTGCCACAGCTGTGAGAGCGGCTTGATTTCGGGGACGGTCGTCTACGGACCCGAGCCACTTGACAAGCCCGCCGACGGCAACCTCCTCGTTTGCTGCTCGCAACCGGTTCACGACGTCGTCATTGATCTGTGAGGCCCGTCGAGGTTACTTCGCGGTGGTTTGGATTCCACGCTTTCTTCTCTGGTACGCAGCCACCTTGAGCTTGTTACCACAGATATTCATGCTGCACCACCTACGTGAGCCTTTCTTGCTCGTGTCGAAGAAATGAAGGACACATGATTCGCATTTGCGAATGCGCGCCGACTCTGGTTCCGCGAGAAGATCTGCCGTGGCATCGATGATCGGCGCCCAAAGGTCGGCGGGCAGGCGCGGCTCAAACAACGTCTCCTGAATCACCTTCCCGTCTCGCTTGTGAAGGGAAGTGCGACAAGGATATTGAAGCAACAGAGAGTTTACTTCGGCCAGGAAAGCATCGGTCGGCGATGATCCGTTCTCCATCCGCACGACTGCCTCCCTCAATCTCTCTCTAAATGCAATGAGCTGATCCAGAAAGGTAGCCGCCTCAGGAGCTTGGCGCCAGCCCCGGACCGTAGCTTTAGCCTTTCGCGAGGCCACCATACCCGAAGCGATCAACCACCTTTCAAGGGCGCGAACATCCGGAAGGAGCTCCGTCGGCCCATTTTCGAGAACAGGCTTTGTATTCAACAAATCCAGGATTGGCTTGTTCGCCACGAATAGAAACCCATCGATCCATTCGTTGACCTCTCGAGAAGCAATACGCATGAGTCCCTCTACCAGACATTGCGAAATAAATTTTAACACCTTTACTGCATCTTTTATCGGTGTTGCGCAGTCTCACTTGGTGTAACGGGAACCTCATGCCACCAGGAAAGGAAATCACTATGAAAACGTTTCAACACGCGACCGTTCGCGGGCTCAAGCTTTTCTATCGCGAAGCAGGTTCAAAATCTTCTCCAACCATCGTACTGCTCCACGGCTTCCCTAGTTCGTCGCATATGTTCCGCGACCTGATCCCGCAGCTCGCGGGCAAGTTTCAGGTGATTGCTACGGATTATGTTGGTTTTGGCTGGCGCGCGAGCCTACTTGCGAGATATTCCAAAAGCTGAGCTGCACCTCCTCGATACCGGTCACTTTGCGCTTGAGGATTCGTGCGAATTCATTGCGCAGCAAATTGTAAAGTTCTTTGCCTGACACAGAAAGCATTCTTTTCGTGTCTTGCACTTTGAACCTACCTGAAAGGATGAGTACTATGCGTTTTTCAGAAAACGCCACAGTAGTAGTGGTCCACGGAGCGTGGGCTGATGGTTCGAGCTGGCAGCGAGTCGTGCGGCCTCTTGAGGACTGGGGCTTGAATGTGATCGCAGCGCCGATTCCCCTTACATCTCTAAGCGACGATGCAGCCGCTCTAAAGCGAACGATTGCACGAACTCAAGGTCCATTGATCGTCGCAGGGCATGCATACGCTGGTGCGGTCATTGCCACCGCGAACGAGGAGCGCGTGAAGGCTTTAGTTTATATCGCCGCTCTTGCTCCTGACGAAGGAGAGCAGGTCGCTCAGGTCTTTTACAAAGATGAAACCCATTCAAAGGCGCCGCAACTTGCGCCCGATGCCGACGGCTTTATCTGGATGCCGGATGAGGGGTTCGCAAATGCTTTCGCCCAGAATGCCACCGCCGAGCAGATTTCGTTATCCAAAGTTGTGCAGCGTCCGATTTCGCTTAAATGCATTCAGGAACCGGCCCCTGCACCCGCGTGGAAATCAAAGCCAGCGTGGTATCTCGTCGCGGAAGAGGATCGAATGATCAATCCCAAAACGCAGCGCTTCATGGCAGAACGTATGAAGGCTACAGTGAGGTCGTTCGTAGTCGATCACACGCCGTTGCTCACCGCGCCAGACAAGGTTGTGGAGGTCATCCTTGAAGCGGCCAAAGCAACGCTTTCGTAATACAGAACTTTGAATTTTCGAAAAAGGAGAAATTGTAATGCGCGCCATCGTACTCGATCACTTCGGAGGTCTGGATAGTTTGGTGATTAAGGAAATTCCTGAACCAGAGCCGGAACCAGGCAAAGTTGTCATCCAGATCAAGGCATTTGGAATCAATCACGCCGAGATGCATATGCGTCGCGGAGAATGGGCCGAAGCCGCACCAGTCAGCGGCATTGAATGTGTTGGCATCGTGAAGTCGTGTCCCGGCGGCGAGTTTGCTATCGGCAGCAAGGTCGCCGCCCTGATGGGCGGTCTCGGAAGAACCATCAATGGAAGCTACGCGGAGTACACGCGTGCGAACGTTAGCGGCGTGGTTCAGATCGAGTCTAACCTTCCCTGGGAGGAACTCGCAGCTCTTCCTGAGTCTTACGCAACTGCATGGACATGCCTCTTTCGCAATCTGGAGCTTGTGAAGGGTCAGACACTGTTCCTCCGCGGCGCTACATCCTCGTTCGGCCTCGCCGCACTGAACCTGGCGGGGGAAGCCGGGGCCAAGGTGATTGCCACAACTCGGAGTCGAGATCGCTTCAAGAAGTTGGAGGATCTTGGCGCACATCGGGGAGTTGGAAGGACCGGAACTCTCGACTCGCATCGCTGAAGCTAAACAGATCGATGCAGTTCTCGACCTCGTTGGCAACAGCACAATTCTCGATTCGCTTCGGATACTGCGTCGCGGCGGGCGAGCCTGTCTTGCCGGATGGCTCGGGGGACTGGCTCCCATCGCGGACTTTAATCCGTTATTGCAAATGCCAGCGGTGTCTATCTGACCTTTTTTGCCTCCTTCGTGTTTGGGACACCCGGCTTTCCTCTTTCGGATGTTCCGCTTGAGGAGATTGCGAGGAAGGTGGAGCAAGGCAAATTCCAGGCGAAGCCCTCGCGAGTATTTCGTTTCGAAGACATTCGAGAGGCGCATCGTGTGATGGAAGCTAACGAGGCGAATGGAAAGATGGTCGTGAAGCTCTAGGGCCGTAACGCAAGCTACAGGGAGGAGCCATGTCCACAAAGAAGACCCACCCCCGAACGGCTGGTGACATTTTCTGATGGGGTGTTTGCCGTCATCATCACCATCATGGTGCTGGATCTCAAGCCGCCAGCCGAGCCAACGCTGAAGGCACTCATCCCGCTATGGCCTACTGCTCTTTAGCTACGCGATCAGCTATTTATTCGTAGCGATCATCTGGATGAACCATCATCACCTTTTTGAGATTTGCCCATGAGGCAACACCTCAGCTCATTTGGTGGAACTTCGCCCATCTTTTTATGGTTTCACTTGTGCCGGCGACTACTGTATGGATGGCCGCAACCAAACTGGCTGCCGCACCCGTCTTTGTCTATGCGTTGGTTTTTGTCCTGGTAGAGGCAGCCTATATCGCTTTCGAACGAGCAGCGCTTTCACAGGCAAGTGACAGCGATATCACTCCTCCCCTGCTACGAATCGCGAGGATTCGATCCTATCCGGCATTCGGCATGTTCAGTGCCGCAACCGCCGTGTCGTATTGGTCGCCTCTGAGCGGGCTCATTCTGGTCTGTTGCGTCCTGCTCATTTATCTAAGCCCGCGAATACCTGATTTCCTTCATAAATCGCTGCGCTCATAACCAATCTGAACGACATCGCAGGAATGGAGAAACATCATGAAGAATTGCGTCGCAATTGTGACCGGAGCTAGCCAGGGCATCGGACGTTCCACTACTATCCGTTTGGCTCGGGACTTCTCGGCCGTTGTGCTGGCGGCACGAAATGCGAAAAAGCTTGCCGAGGTTGCCACTGAGGTGCAGAAGATGGGAGCCGAACCGCTTACCCTTGCGCTCGACTTGAGTCAGGTTGAAGCATCTAACCTCGTCGTCAACACCACACTTGAGCGTTTCGGGCAAATCGACGCGCTGCTGAACATCGCTGGCGCCGTGCCACAGATCGATCTGTTCGAGATGACGGATGAACAGTGGAAAGCTGGCATGGAGTTCGACCGCCCACGATTGGAGTGTCGAAAAGCAAGCCAACCTAGGGTGCAGGGGAGGGAAGGCCCTTCCGCCTCTGAATGGGGAGTCCTGGCATTTACCCTCTAAGCGAGATAGGAGGGGGCACACTTTTACCAAGAGAGGGGCTGCAAAACGCAACCAGCGGCTTAGAGGCTATGAAGTCCTTCCGGATCGCACGCAATACGCATCACACCTCGCCCCCTCTCTCGCCGATTTTGAGCAAGGAATGCCCGGAGCTGGCCGGCTATTTGGATGTTTCGGAATTGGAATGAAACCATTGCGAGCCACCCGTGACTATATGGGCTGCCCTTGCTGACATAAGTGCCGTTTACTTCGTTGGCGGCGCTGGAGTTCGTTCGGCGTTAGAGTTCCACTGACCGTCCCACAATCACTACGGTTTGGGTGGAACCTGGCGGTCGAGGGCGCCCGAATCAATCACTGCGCCCGTCCGCGACACCGTTTCAAAGTACAGTCGATCACCCGAGATCTCCATCAGCATGAAATCGCGATCCGTATCAAAACCGACATCATCAATATCGCGCTCTTTGTCACCTTCCTTGTGAAGATTGTGATATCTCAACTCGCCGGAGTTTCCGAGAACAAACAAGTATAGGCCACTCTGGGGCTTAAGCCGTTCATAGACGTGTTCGTGACCACTCAGTACAAGATTCACGTTGTATTTGAGAAAAAGAGGCATGAGCTGTTTTCTTAAGTCGAGGTCAGCCCCATGGTACTTTGCGCTAGTGAACAGCGGATGGTGGAAAAAGCAGATCTTCCACTTAGCGGTTGAATTTCTCAGTTTGCCTTCGATCCAAGTGAGCTGTTGCGGGTCCATATAGTTGCTGTCGAGCGCAAAAAATTCCGCATCGCCCTTTTTGAAGCTGTAGTATCGTTCACCGCCCATGTTGTAGAGCTTGTAGTTTCGCTCAATGTCGGGATCGTCGTGATTTCCCAGGGATGCATAGAATTTAACGTTGGCATCAAGCAGGGGCTTGTAAGGTTCTTCGAACTTCATTTGGAAATCCCTTGCATTGTGTCCGCCGTAAATATTGTCCCCATTCATCGTGACGAAGTCGTACTTCACAACCTTACGGAACCGCTCCATCTGATTGGCCACTTCAAATTCTGGTGGCTGACCAGTTCCGTTATCACCGATCACAGCAAATCGTATCGATCCTTCCTTAAGCGGCAACGTCACCGGAGGCGCCGTATCTGCTGACGAGTTTGCAGCTTTCTGATCTCCGGTCAGCGAGGTCGCCATCACCAGTGCGAGGGCTAGTGCTGCAATAGGCAATGAATTGATGCTCAAGTGCGTTTTATCCTTATCGAAGAGCATTGGGGAGGTAGTCGGCCACGATGTTTGCTTCGGTATCCCTCAAAACCAGGGTGCTCCCGACCAGGCGGTATTCCAAACCCTTTGGCAATAGGGGCAAGTGCTGAAGCAAACTACCCGGCGCCGATTGCAGCGGTTGGCCATGCAGATTTGGATAGTCGCCGTTTACCGAGATTTTCAGTGCCTCCGCGGCCACAACGGGTTCCGCATGTTGCAGGCTTTGTCTCAGCGTTGCGCCATCAGGCCCACTCATTGCATCAGCAAGCAACTTCCGAATGAGAGCTGCAATCGGCTGGGTGAAAACATCTCCTTGTTTTGCGATGGGTCGAGCCTCTCGAATAATCCTCTTTAATTCTTGTCGGCGCTTCTCTATGTCCTGAACGTCGGTGGTTCGTTTCAGGTGTGCGTCTGCAGGGGCATTGTGTTGGATAGCCAGATAAGCCTTCGCGGTACGCTGAAACTCGGCGACTGTTTGTCGTTCCTGGGCAGACATAGTCGCCTTAGCAGTCGGATCCGCTACCTGTCCCTTTCCAGTGGTTAACCCAACGATCGTGAGTGCAAGAACTGCAATACGCGATGTGAGACTAGTGCAATCCATTTTTGCATCTCTTTCTCCAGCAGCGAGTACTCCCTAGGGTTTCGATCCAGCCGCGCCCTTTGAATGTGCCGCGTCGCCGCCGAGTTCTTTGATTGCATGAACAACTGCGTCATGAACTTCTTCACGAAATGCTTCTCGTACATTGTCTACAATCTCCTTCGGCTCGAAAGCTAAGTCACTGTCGGAGTCCAGCACTTTGTCGAGAACCTGTTCCACTTTCGTATCGACATTAATGCGTTTGGCAACAACTTTCGCAACCTTATTCGCGGGCGCATCGAGCACGGATAATGTCGATACAATGGCAGGCGCTGCGCTACGCCAATCTTTGTCGAAGACGGATATCATCCGTTTCACAACGTGCTGATCGGAAAAAATGATCCCGATTTCGCGGCGCACCTCGAGTTCAACTTTGCGTAAACTTTGACTTCCAAGAAATGCTGATTTTCTATCGCGAATGATCGCGCGGGCGTGCAGGCGGATTGGCAGTTTTCTTGTCGATAGCGAATTCCCTCGCGCAGACGTCTGCCCAATGACTCGAACGTCCACACCCTGAGAAATCTTTTCATTCAATAACTTCAAAAACTCGCGATCACTAATCTTCATTTCATACATCAATAGCTGCTTCTTCGCGCCAGAGATAAATTTCACTAACTCCTTTCGCGCGTTGACTGGACTAACAACTAAATCATTACAGCCCGCGCTATAAGGTACCCTTTTCACGTCACAATCGAAAAGCTTGATCGCTTCCTTTACAACCTTGCGCTCAGTAGTGCTGACTCCAAACGAACGGCTTAGCTGAACATCTAAATGGCTATAGTTGAATGCCAAAATGTAGAGCTCTTTTCCGTCGATGATCAGCATCTTGCCGTGGTAGCGAACTAGATCAGCCGCGGTGCGGGTAACGGTTATCCCCTTTTCCAGAAGCCTCATCTCAAAACGTCGAAGGTTCTTCTCGCCGCCACGGTTTGTAAAGGCAATCAGGGCCTGCACCGATACCCCGCGCTCCACCGCATCCATGAGTGCTTTTTCTATTTCGCTGCGGTCGATACGAAAGATCAAAATGCGGATGCTTTTCTTCGCCGCAGCTATTGCTTGCAGGAGTGGTTCAATGCCATCGTCGGGTTGAATAAATAGTTTCACAAACAGTCCTTTCCCACGAGGGCCGAACTAGGACCCATAAGGAAAGATGCCAAATTCTTCAATTCGGATGTTTTTGTAAATGTCGGAGTAGCAAAATCCCTCGAATGTGCTTCTAAGTAAGAAGCTACCAGGTAGCGCTGCAGGGCATGTCCCACGACGGGCGAGGAAGGAAGATAAATGAATCGCAAAATAAGTTTCACTGCGGCCGCGTTAGCGTGTGTCTTTGCTGCATCGATTATTTGGGGTCAGGCCACTCAACCTTACGACGGCTCGATGCAAGCAGGCGTGATCGCATCGTCCCACCAAGAGGAATCAGCCAAGCCCAAGTATGGCCATGGGGACAATGACAAGCCGTTGGCGACTGATCAAGTGGATCATCCGGTGCTTTGGGAGGATCCAGGCGACATCGCCAGACGCGATCTCTTCTATGGTCAGGGAGGAGAAAAAGGTCAGCCAAAGCCACCTTTTCTATTTTTGACGGAAGATCGCAGCGGAACAAATCCCAAGTTTGACACTCGCGATGGAGGCGATAAGAAATGGCGAGTAAAACTCGGAGAAGAATCGCGGCCGGAGGTCGTCGCCTCCCGACTGCTGTGGGCTATCGGCTACTTTGTTAACGACGACTATCTGGTGCCCGATGCCGAGGTGCGGGATCTAAAGATGAAGCGCAAACCAGGAGACATGAAGGGGGATCGAGTCGCGAACGCCCGCTTTTCGCGCAAACCGGCCGGACAGGAGAAGATGGGTATCTGGGAGTGGAAGAATAATCCATTTACGGGAACGCGAGAGCTAAACGGTTTGCGCGTTGCTATGGCGGTGATCAACAATTGGGATCTAAAAGATGTCAACAATGCGGTGTATCAGGACGAGAAGACCGGGAGGCAGTTATTTATCGTGAGTGATATTGGTGCTGCCTTCGGGACGAATAAATTGGGTTGGACGCGAGCTCAATCAAAAGGCAACGTGGAGAGTTTCAAAGACTCGAAGTTTATCACTCGAAGTACAGATACCGAGGTCGATTTTGCCACCCCTTCGGCGCCCACCGCCCTGCTAGCGGAGACTGCCGGGTTTGGGATTGTTCCCTATGCCAAACGCAGCGGCCTAAATTGGATAGGCAAGAATATTCCCCTGGAAGATGTCCGCTGGATCGGATCCCTTCTTGGTCAACTGACGCATGAACAGCTCGTGGATGCTTTTCGTGCGGGCAATTTTCCGCCAGATGAAATCGCGATCTATGTCACTTATCTTGAGAACCGGATTATCGAATTGAAGAATTTATGACTCGCAACAGCTAGACAGCCACTTGCATGGCGGCAGCTTCATCGGTGTTGAACTGAATGTCATGCAACTGACGATAGATACCATCGTCCTTGGAGAGTAGTTCGTCGTGCGCCCCGCTCTCGACGATTCGACCGTCCTTCACGACATAAATGCAGGCTGCACTGCGAATCGTCGATAGGCGATGAGCGATTACCAGCGATGTTCGCCCCTTCATGAGCCTGTCCAGGGCCTCGAAGACCAGTTGCTCGGAGGAGGCGTCCAGGCCAGAGCTTGGTTCATCCAGAATAAGGATCGGACTATTGCGAATGATGGCCCGCGCGATTGCGATGCGCTGTCGCTGTCCGCCGGACAGGGTGATTCCACGTTCGCCTATCTCCGCGGCAAATCTTCCGGGCAATTTATCAATGAACTCCGTAGCATTTGCTGTTTCGGCTGCTTTCGCGATCTCGATATGTGACGCCTCGGGCTTGCCGTACGCGATATTGTCCCAGATCGAGCCGCTGAACAAAACTGTATCCTGCAATACAAAACTCATCTGATCGCGAAGTGATTTCTGCGTCAACGTGCGTACATCGATTCCGTCAATCTTGATCGTTCCTGCGGTGGGGTCATAGAAACGCGCGATCAAATTGGCGATGGTGGTTTTTCCCGATCCCGTCGGTCCTACCAGCGCCACTGAGGTTCCAGCTTCGATGTGGAGAGTGACGTCACGAAGTAAAGGTTGCTCGTCGTAAGAGAAATCTACGTTATCGAAGTCAATTCGGCCCTTGAACGCAGGAGCGCGGCTCGCGTCGGGAGCATCGCGCATTTGATCTTTTACGTTGATGATCTCCTGAATTCTTTCATAGCCCACATCGGCTTTCGAATAGGAGTCCATAATCTTGGAGATGTCCTGCATAGGTTTGTACATCTTGGAGATGTAACTGAGAAAGAGAACGATGGAACCTGCCGTAAGACCGTTGCGAAGGGCACTGTTACCGCCAAAGTATAGTACGGCGCAAACGCCCACGGCCGTAACCAAATTGACGATAGGAACAAGCCTTGCTTTCAGTGCCCGAGCCTTTAACGCTGCCTCGACGGTTTCGAGGCTCTCCCCTTCTAGCCGCTGAACCTCATAATTCTCGCGCGCAAAGGCCTTCACCACTCGGATAGAACCGAGTACTTCCTGGACGACCGATAACAACTTGCCTTCATGCTTGCGAACTTCGCGTGATGCGTTTTTAACTCGCCTTGTATAGCTATAAACAATTGCAAAGAGAATAGGCACGACTGCGAGCGCAACAAGTGTGAAGCGCCAGTTAACGTAGAACATCACGCCGATCATCCCGACGAGCGTAATTACGTCGACAAGAATACTTAGAAGGCCCGAAACGATGAATGTTTGGACCGAATCAATATCGCTCGTTACGCGGCTGATAAGGTCTCCTGTCTTCTTCTGGTCGTGATAGGCGAGCGACAGCCTCTGAACATGCGAATAAAGCGTTCGGCGAAGATCGTGAGTTACCCATTGGCCTACGCTGGTCGTAATGAATTTTTCATAGTAGGTACAGACGGCATTCAGAAGAGCGATCAATCCGACTGATACACAAGCAAAGATCAGTATCTGGTGCGGCGCCGTCCCCACTGTTCGACGAATAACTGCAAACAACCATCCATGCGACTCTTTGCGCGCAATGACATTATCGAGAACAATCTTCAGCGGCCATGGCTCAAGTAGGTCTGCTATGCTCTCGCCGCCGATTGCAAGCAGTCCCAGCCAAAGCGATCGCCGGTGCGGTTTCAACAACTGCACAATGGTTAGACCGCGCTGGATTCGATTCGAATCGGAAGCCATGTCAACTTGGATGCAAATAGGCACCAGGACGCCCACTCGAGGGACTGGCGCAGGTTGTTCCCGATGGTCCCAGGACGTCAATTACCCGAGCTAGATGGTTTTTTGGGGGAAGCATGGCCGCTATGTAATGCAGCGAACAACGCATGGCCGGAAACACCGTCGAACGATCGGCTACTTCTTGTGTCGAACAAGCTGAATAGCGTCCCCGATGAACTCGTGAATTTCGTTATTCAGAACAGATGTTCCGAGTGAGTTCGCAAACCCTATGAACGTGTTCCCCACGCCGCGGTCCTCAACAGGGTAGTACGCATTGGTCAGCGCGGTTGCGCTGGCAATCCCGGCCAACTTGGGCCAATTGAATGCGGCTGAACCATCGTCTTTGCGCGTAATCAACAACCGCGTCGCTGAGTAGATTGCTCGCCGTTTAATACTTTCTCTGCGGCCCATAATGTAATAGCGTGGGTCGTCGTGGAAGAGGGACGCATAAATCCCATAGGCGAAGATAGATTGAGTAGTTTGCTTGATCGCAAATGCGCCTAGACGTTGACCGAATGCTCCACTGTCAGTCCCGTAATGCGGTCGCGTGTCACCCAGCTGACTGATACCCGCATAAAACAGTGTTGTACCAGCTTCGCTCAAAGTAATTCGGCTTATTACTGAGAGTTTGAGCTTGTCACCAGTCGTAAGGGGACCCGCAATCTCATCAGGTGATACCACCAGGCTATATTTCTTGAACCGTCTGTTAGGTTCGGTCGAAATTACTGACGCGGTTGCTGTTTCGGGAATTCGCCCATCAAGGAGGGCGCCAGGGGAGTCCGGCAGTTCAAAAGATGCGGGAGATGGAGCGTTCTGTGGGTACGCACCAGCAGTTAATCCCAGCTGAAGTAGAACCATAAATAAGTTGCCTAACCATGATTTATTTTTTCGTAGGCCCATAATTCTCGCGCTCCGAAAGTGTCGGACGCCTACCACGTATAAGTGGGTTGCTCTTTTAGCCGTTTTTCTCGGTAATCGAATTTTATGCGATGAAGCAGCAACTCGTGACGTTGACGACAAGAGATAAGAGGTGCACTTTTGACACCATTGCGCACGTTTTTGCGAAGATAAAGGGGCTGCAAACGCACCCCGACCTCGAGGCTCGTATTTGCATGAGCGTTCATCCGGCTTGGGTATCCAATCCTGCAGCACGAAACTGTTTGGCGAAAGGGTCTTAAGCAGGTCAGTACTCGTGTGCAATTCTCAGGTTCAATGCTTGAGCGCGTATGCCTTATGCATGGTCCCGCTGAAGAAGTAAATTGCGGCGGAGCACTTCGGCGACACTCCAGGCTTGAGGGATGCAGCCACGGGGAGGGAAGGGTGGCTCCGCGTCGAAGATTTCACCGAGGACACCTACGCCCGCTTCATTGAGGTGTCGTCTCAGCCGTTGAGAAACGATGTGAGGGGCGGGATTCGCTAATGCTTCGAAGTCGAACATCTTGACAAGACACCAGGACAACTCTAATGTTTCGTGTGGCAACTTATTTCCCTGATGAAACGTATCTCTACAGCACCATTGAGGCAACTTCCCATGCCCCTCAGAGAGCCGCTCCTGGCGTTGTTTTTTATCACCCCCACGCTGACTTTGCAGGCGCAGGCGCCACCCCCGACACCGAAGCCTTCCCCCGATGTCGTCGCTGGCATTCCCGTCAACTACGACGAGGCGAAGGTCGGAACCTATTCATTGCCCGACCCTCTCAGGCTTAACAATGGAAAGCCCGTCAGCGACGCCCTGGCCTGGTACTCCAAGCGCCGTCCGGAGATTATCGAGATGTTCGAGACCCAGCAATATGGTCGAGCGCCGGGCAGGCCTCCGGATGAGAGCTTCGAAATCGTCGACAAGGGGACCCCGGCACTCAACGGCAAAGCGATTCGCAAACAGGTCACTATCTATTTCACCAAGGACAAGACCGGACCGTCGATCGATCTGCTCATCTATCTCCCTGCAGCAGCCAGCAAGCCAGTGCCGATGTTTTTCAGTATCAATTTTGGTGTCGTGCAGAACGCGGTAGATGATCCCGGGATAAAACCCGAGACCGGGTGGGATCCCAAGACAAATACACGGATAACGCCGACGGCGGGTCGCGGATTCGGACGCATCGACGCAGAGGCCTTGCTTGATGCTGGCTTTGGCGTGGCGACCTACTACTACGGCGATGTCGACCCCGACTATCTTGCCGGGTTTCCCAATGGCATTCGTGCTCGTTATCTGAAGCCCGGACAGACGGATCGGAATCCGGATGACTGGGGCTCAATCGCGGCCTGGGCCTGGGGCATGAGCCGTGTCGAAGACTACTTCGAAACCGATAAGAGCATCGATGCAAAGCGCGTGGCTATCCACGGCGTTTCTCGCCTTGGAAAGACGGTTATGTGGGCCGGAGCACACGACCAGCGCTTCGCTGCTGTGATCGCAAGCTGTTCGGGCGAAGGAGGTGCTGCTCTCAGTCATCGCAACTATGGAGAGACGATCGCGCACCTCACCGCACCCAGCAGATATCCCTATCAGTTTGCGGCAAACTACGCGAAGTACGGCGGCTTCCCGGATAAGGCACCGATGGACGCCAATCTACTGATAGCGCTGATCGCTCCCCGCCCTCTGCTCCTCCAGACCGGCAGCACTGACAATTGGTCGGATCCCAAAGGCGAATTTTTGGCTGCAGTCGCCGCCGGCCCGGTCTACAAACTCCTCGGCAAAAAAGATTTGGGCACGGATGTCTGGCCCGACGCCAAGCAACCCATCCTCAGTGACCTCAGCTATTACATGCACGAGGGCGGCCACGGCATGGTGCCTTCGGATTGGACCATCTACATCGACTTTCTCAAGAAGACCCTCCACCCGGAGCAATGATGACAAGTATGCGAAGGGCGTCGGTACTAGCAATTGGGTTGATGACTGCAAGTGTGGTTTTTGCCCAGAGCAACCGCGACTCGTTGTCCGACGGATTTATCAACCCTCCTGACTCCGCGAAACCTCGCACTTGGTGGCACTGGACGAACGGCAACGTCACCGAAGCTGGCATCACCAAAGATCTGGAGTGGATGAAGCGTTCCGGTATCGGCGGATTTCAACTCGTTGACGTCGCTGCCGGTAGCGGCCAGATCGTTGAGCCGAAGATCCACTTCGGTACGCCCGAGTGGTATCACGCTGTCGTTCACTCCGCCCAGGAGGCGAAACGGCTTGGCTTGGAGATGTCTATCTTCAGTTGTGCTGGATGGAGCGAAGCCGGAGGACCGTGGGTCACTCCCGAGATGGCCATGAAGAAGCTGGTGTGGAGCGAGACCGAAATTACCGGTCCTCTTCAGTACTCGGAAAAGCTTGCCCAACCTCCATCGAACGAAGGTCCTGTACGGGATTCGAGTGCCGGTTCCCGTCCGGGTGCGCCCCACTTCTATGCCGACTCTGCCATCGTCGCCTACCGCACGCCCGACGTCGCGGTCCCCATGGCCTCAATGAATCCCGCTATCACCACGAGCAACGGGCCAATCGACGGCACGGCTCTGCTCGACGGGAGTCTCACCACATCGGTCACGATCCCCGCGCCGAAAGACGGCACTCCCGCATGGTTGCAGTTTGAGTTTGCCCAGCCATATACCGCGAGAGCACTGTCGTTCGGTAGCGGAGGGAGAATTCCCGTCGGCCGTGTTCTCGCAAGTGAGGATGGCGTCACCTTCCGCACGATCGTCGACCTGCCCGGCCCGCAGGGATACCATGGTGCCTCGATTCGAACCTTTGCTTTCTCTGCCGTCACGGCAAAGTTCTTTCGCATCGAACTCGATGGTGCGGGCCTCACCCCCGCCGCTGTGATCCATGGAGCACCAGTCGCCGCAGCCCCATCCTTCACACTCACTGAAGCAATCTTCTACTCTGATGCTCGCGTCAATCGATGGGAGGACAAGGGCGCCTTCGGCAGCCTGATGGACGTATACGATGTCGTGCCGACGCCAACCGCTCCTGCTGTCGCGGAGATATCCCGCAGCGAAGTCATCAATCTCACTGGCAAGATGGACAAAGACGGCACACTTCACTGGGATGTACCGCAAGGCAAATGGACAGTTCTGCGAATGGGCTACTCCCTTACCGGTGCAAAGAATCGGCCTTCGGTTCCAGCCGGCAGCGGTTATGAGGTCGATAAGCTCAGCCCTAAATATGTTCAGAGATACTTCAACGGCTACATCGACCCGCTGCAACAGCATCTAGGCAACTTGCTGGGTTCCACCGCTCACTACATGACCATGGATAGCTGGGAAGCAGGAATGCAGAACTGGACCGACGAGATGATCGCCGAATTCCAGCGCCGGCGCGGCTACGACCCCACACCCTACCTGCCCATCCTTGCCGGAAGAGTCGTCGGAAGCGCCGATATCAGCGACCGTTTTCTCTGGGACTTCCGCCGCACCCTTGCAGACATGTTCGCGGAAAACTTTTACGGCACGATGGACAGCGAACTTCATAAAAAGGGGATGGAGGCATACTCCGAGGCCTCCGGCGTTGCTCTCGAGATTCCCGAAGACACTCTCCTCAACAAGAGCAAGGTCGACATTCCCATGGCCGAGTTCTGGGTCCACGCATTGCACCCGGAATCGATGTACTACGTCGATGTGCGCGGCGCGGCCTCTGCCGCTCACATCTACGGCAAGCCCATCGTCGCCACGGAGTCCTTTACTGGCGGCGGCTACGAGTCACCGTACGCGCTGAAAAAAATTGCAGACTACTGGTTTGCCCAGGGCGTTAATCGCCTCGTCTTCCATACCTCCGCGCAACAACCACTTGATACCAAGCCCGGCAACACCATGGTCGGCACTCATATCAATCGCAACATTACCTGGGCCGAACAGTCGCGACCCTTCATGACCTATGTCGCTCGTGTTTCGTACATGCTGCAGCAAGGTCGTCCCGTGGCGGATATTGCCTACCTGCTACCCGAAGGCGCGCCATCCACTATGCCTTTCTGGGGAAGCGGACTGCAACCCGCACCTCCGCCCGGCTATGACTATGACTATCTCAATACGGACATCCTTCTCCACCACACCAGTGTCACTCAGGACGGAAGCATCCATGTCGATGGCAGCCACGATCTTCCTGAAGGCATGACCTATCGACTCCTCGTTCTCCCACCGACCACTCAAATGACCCTGGAGGTCCTGCACAAGTTGCACGAGCTTGTCGCTGCCGGCGCAACCATCACCGGACCGCGTCCCACGTCTTCGCCAAGCCTCTTGCATTATCCGAACGCAGACACCGACGTTCACTCGCTCGCGACCGACCTATGGGCAGGCATGGACGGTGTCACGTTGAACCAGCATGCCTTCGGCAAAGGCATGACCTACTCTGGTCTCTCGATCGAGGAGATACTCAATCGTCTCAAAGTCTCGCCCGACTTTGCTTCAGGCAATTCGCTCGACAATCCACCTGTCTGGGTGCACCGCCACACACCTGATGCCGAGATTTACTTCGTCGCCAACCAGTCCGACATGCCCCAAAACATCGAAACTCGCTTCCGTGTCGCGGGAAAGGACGTCCAAATTTGGCGTCCCATGGATGGCACGATGACTGGGAACAAGTCAGGTAACGGGGCGGCTTACATTGGCGTCGCTCGCATCAAAGATCGCACCGGGAATCGCCAACCTGGCCTGCAACCGGCGGCTTATGTCGCCCAGTCCGGCTTCACCACGGTTCCGCTACACCTAGCCGAACGCGAATCGGTCTTGGTCGTCTTTAACAACGTGGCCCCTGCTTCCTTTCGTACCGCTTCTGCTGTCACGGAGACAACCCTCACGACCCTCAACGGCTCCTGGACGGTCAATTTCCCGACCCATTGGGGCGCACCCCCAAGCGTCACAATGCCGAACCTGATCTCCTGGACTGACAGCACAAATCCCGGCGTGAAGTATTTCTCCGGCACCGCCACCTACGCCAGGACGATTCAGGCATCTGCGACATGGTTTCGTCCAGGCCAGCGCGTTTGGCTCGACCTCGGAAAAGTCTGCGACATCGCCGAAGTCAAGGTGAATAGAAGGCCGGTCGGTATCAGTTGGGCGCCACCTTATCGACTCGAAGTCACTAACGAACTCCATCCCGGTCTCAACAGAATCGAGATCGCTGTCACCAACGAGTGGACAAATCGTCAGGTCGGTGACAGTACCCTGCCGGAGGATCAACGGGTTCTGTCGCCCTCCGGCATACTCCCTGGTAGACCTGGCACCGGGGGAGGGACCGGGAGAGCCCAGATTCTTCCCGAATCTGGACTGTTCGGCGATGTTCGCCTGATCGCAATTCGCCCCCAATAATTGGGGACTTCACACGCCACATTTCTCGGAATTCCATTTCGAACTGCTCTGTGGCATTCGCGACCCATTTACGCCTCTATGTCGCACCTTCCGATTTGACGATCAGTATCCAGAAACGCGCCAAATCCACGAATATTTGAGTTTCCGAGCGGCGGTCAAACAGACGCAGACATCGCCGAAGCAAGCAGACACTGACGAGAGTAGGGTGCGGGTTGCCCGTAATTCGGAAGCTGCCTCGAATGGCTTCGGACAAGCTGACTCATGGCAACATTTTTAGGCATCCGCCTGATAAGAGTGCTACGTTTCAGCAATGCTAACGGGCATGGCCTGAACACTCCTGCCAGTCACCTGAAAAACCGCGTTGGCAATCGCCGGAGCAATAACAATGATCGGCGTCTCACCCGCACCGGCAGAAGCGAGATCCAGGCGATTTATCAAATGAATATTCAACTCAGGCATATCCTCAAATCGCGGCACGCGATATCTTCCGAAAGAGGCATTGAGTATCTTTCCATCCTCAAACTGCATCTCTTCACGCAAGGCCGCGCCCAACCCCATGATGATCGCTCCCTCAACCTGAGCATGCAAATTAGCGGGGTTAACAATCGCACCGCACTCGAATGCTTCACAAACATGGCGAACCTTGAGCCTCTTCTGAGTTCGATCCAACTCAACTTCGACACAAGCCGCCACAAACGAACCTTTTTCTGTCCCGCACGCCATGCCGATGCCAAGGTCTGGAGCTTTCGTCTTCGCCCGTTCCCGCCAATGAAACTCAGTAGCGGCTTTTTCAAGTACGGCGCGCAACCGGGGATTTTCCAGATGACCTAACCGGAATTCGAGCGGGTCGGCCCCGGCAGCCGCGGCGAGTTCATCCATGAAGACTTCACGGGCAAAATTGTTAGCAGTGGCGGCCAATCCGCGATACGAACCATGGCGCAACGGCGGCTTGGACGGCAAATACTGGCAATGTGTTTTCCCAACAACATAAGGTGTTTCTATCGCATTCGGACCGGAGTTGATGTTAATGAAATGCCAAGTGGTGATTTTGCCCTGAGCATTGAGACTGGCTTCCGTATCAATGACCGCCGCAGGACGAAAATAAGCCCATGTAAACTCTTCTTCGCGCGTCCAGCGCAACGAGACGGGTTGGTTCGCAGCTCGGGCTAGACGGGCAGCCTCCACTGCATACTCTCCAGTATGTTTGCCCCCAAACGCGCCGCCAAAGTCGGGAATCACAACACGCACTTGGTCCTCAGGTAAATGAAATGTGCGGGCTAGTTCGCTGCGTATTCCAAAAGGATTTTGCGAGCCCGTCCAGACGGTGAGCTTCCCCTCGCTCCACTCAGCCACCGCTGCCCTCGGTTCCAGAGGTGCGTGTTGAATGTAAGGGACGCGATACGTTTGGCGAATCGTCTTTCCCTTAGCAACTTCATCTGCAAAAGGATTTCGCGGCACGCCGCCCTCGACGTTTTTCCTGAGGTAATCGAAGAGATTCTTGCTCGAAGGTTGTGGCGGTGCGGCCTCCCACTTAGCCGCGCCGGAGATAGCCACCAGCGCAGCCTCCGCGCGGAAATTATTTGGCGCAGCTACACCGATAAAAGAATCATCCTGAACGACAGTCACATCCTTCATTGCCTTCACTGCAGCAAGATCAACGGAGGCCAGCTTCGCACCATAGGCTGGCGCGCGCAGAATCTTCCCATAGAGCATTCCAGGCCGAACGACGTCCGATGGATATATGTGCGAGCCCGTGACGATGCTCCCCGCATTTGGACGGAGAACGGGCTTCCCGAGCACCTTCCACTCACTCACTGAGGCCAGCTGGATATCGGATGGAATGGTTTGCTGGAATAGCTTTGCGGACTCTGCATCGTTGGCGAGATCGGCATAAGTAAAAGAACGCCTGCCAGCCGCGTCGAAGACCTTGCCATCTCGCATCTTAAGTGTGGTTCGTTCAACGTTCCATTGCCCGCAGGCACAGTCGATCAGCAGATTTCTCGCAGCCGCCGCTCCTTGTCGGACTGCCGGAACAGTGCGTGGCGTGCTGCCGCTGCCTGCGGTCATGCCATCATCGGGAACCAGGTCAGTATCGGCCAATATCATATGCACCTGGCTAATGGGCACCCCTAATTCTTCCGCCGCTGCTTGCGCCAACTCCGCCCGTGCGCCTTGGCCCCCCTCAACCTTGCCCGCCATCACCGTAATCCTGCCATCTCTTCCGATGTGGATGCGCGCCGCCACATTGCGCGCCCCGCTGCCAAGAAAGCCTCCCTGGCTACGCCCCCCGCTCTCTTGAGTTAGCGCGGGATAAGAAATAGCAAGCAGCAGTCCAGCCCCCAGTCCTTTTACGAACGAGCGGCGACTCAGTCCAAAATCATAATCCGCGTACTCCAACAGCGCATTTGAGTAAGGCTTCATATGCGTGCCTTTTCCGCTTGTTCCGCGGCTAACGCCCGGCGAACTGCCTTCCGATACCCGGCATAGCTACAGCAACGACAGATATGTCTTTCAAGTTCCGAAAGAACCTCCGCTTCGGTGGCTTTGGGATTGTTCTTTATTACTGCTGTGACGCCCATGATCATGCCTGCTGTGCAATAACCACACTGGAACGCGGCTTCATCCAGAAATGCCTGTTGTACGGGATGCAGCTTGCCGTCAGTAGCCAGGCCTTCAATTGTCAGCACGCTCTGCTCGCGTACATCGCCCACAGGGGTAATGCAAGACGGTGTGCTCTGTCCATTGATCATCACCGTGCATGCGCGACATTGCCCTTCACCACAACCAAACTTCGACCCCGTCAATTGCAAATCTTCGCGCAATACTTCGAGCAATGGCCGATCGGGATCGGTGGTAATCGTGCGCGATCTCCCATTCAGCATGAAGCTAATCTCGGTGTCCATAAACGACTCGCTAAGACTGCCTGGCGGTATACACAATAACAATGAACTGTTCACGCAACCCAGTCAACGGGTTTGAGAACAAGGCAAGCAGATTTCACTCTCGTAGTTGGTAGAGAAATTCCGAGGGCTTCCTCACCTCTCGCGTAAGAGCATTGTTCTTCTTTGCCTCCATCAAAAGCTTCGCCCGGAGTTTCCTTGGCATCCCGTAGAAAATTCCGTGCCGTTCCATGTTTTCGTATGCAGTCTGTTGCTCCTCCTCTCGGTTTCTTGCTGATTGCCGATCAATATAAGCAGCTAGAACATAAGCAGCTAGAACCGGCCTGTTTCCAAGCGATGTGAGAGCGGGATTTCCGGATGCGCCACAACGCTCAACTCGTGTCCGTTTAACCCGCTGCACCGCGTTATTGCACTTTGCACAAGATATGTGGCTCTCGTGGATGGATAACAGAACGCTCTTCGCATGTCAGATTCTGCTGACGATGGTGTACTCGATCGCATTTCTGGGGATGAGGCGGATGTATCGTCATCTTCCTGGCACCGGGGCGTTCGCGCTGGGATTTTTTTCGGGCTTTCTGGGATGCATCGTGATTGTTCTACGAGGTGGCGTCCCGAATTCTGTTGCTGTCGTTGTGGAGCATTCCCTGATCTTCTCGGCATTTGTGCTGTTCTATCGCGGGATACTGCTTTTCTTTCGTAGTCCACGGACGACTCGTTTCCTTTCGATTATCTGCGTTGTCGCGCTTTTGCTGCTGACGTACCTCAGCGCAGTGGAGGACCGGGTCGCTCCGCGAATCGTCATCGTGTCGTTCGTGCTATTGGTTTCGCGCGGGCTGATTGCGGTGGAGTTGTTCCGCCAAGCCAGACAGCGGTCGATCCTGAATGTCTTCGCGGTGCTGATGGCGGCCTACGCGTTATTTGGTGCAGTCCGGGCGATCGCGACTTTTCTGCATGGCCCTCCGTACGATTTCATGCAGACCAGCCGATTTCAGACGCCGTCGCTGGTCGTGAACCTTCTGTTCATCTGCATTATCGGATTGTTCTTTCTGCTGATGCTGAGCAGTGAACTGGTCGCGATTGTTGAGGCGCAGTCCTTGTATGACCATGTCTCGGGTGCACTCAACAGGCGAGGAATTGATCAGCGGCTTGCACTTGAGTTGGTTTGTGCGGAGCGAAACGGTTATGAGCTTGCTGTGGCGCTGATCGACATCGACCACTTCAAACAGATTAACGACACGGCGGGCCATGCTGCTGGGGATGCTGCGCTGAAGCAGGTTGTCGAGGTCATCTCCTCGCGGCTTCGCTCGTATGATTTTTTCGGGCGCTACGGAGGCGACGAGTTTTTGTTGGTGTTTTCGCAGACTTCCTACGAAGACGCGCTGCGAATTGCGGAACGAATAGAACATGCGGTGAGGGGGCTTACGGTTCCGAGATTCCCGTTTCCGATTACGCTGAGCATCGGGCTCACCTTTGCAAGGCCGTGCGAGACCGCGGTGTCGATGCTTGCGCGGGCGGACATAGCTCTCTACAACGCGAAACGGGCTGGACGAAACTGCACCAGAGTGCTTCTGGCGTCTGTCGAAGCCGCTTCAGAGGACGGCGTGCATGTTCAAGTCGGTGAGACGTGATCGAGCGCGTTATCGACGTGGATTAGGGTAGAAGTACATAGGATCTTGCATCGGTATCGTGAAATCGGCTCCTCGGAAACTTACGGCGAGTTTGACCGTCTGATCACCGGAAAGCGGGTTTTCGGCAACTTTCGCGCCCGCGGCTTTGAGCGTATGGTCGGTAAGAAGGAAAGGCGGTCACGCATCGCACGATGCCCACCTTAGCGACGATGAGGCGGTCGCAAAGATGGGACACCCTAATTTGTGGCGATGTTGCTGTGCAAGCAACTTCCATCCCACCCTTCGCACAGCGCGAAGGATGGGGGCACCGAGCTTTTTGTGGCTGTTCAAAAAGTCGAAAGTTGGCGTTGGGGACAAACTTTGGCCCCTTCGCTCATCGAGCTCGACTCATTCCGCCAGGTTTCGTTTTCTTCAATCTCCAGGCAAAAAATCTCACTGCCACAATCGATGCGGATTTACTGTGTTCCTCCGCGCGTGGCAGCAACGCCAAGCACCATCTGCGTGCCGCCGTCCAAGTGGATATCTTGCTTGGCGCCGAGCAGGATGCTGGAAGCCTGAGCCATTCTGGGATCTTGTTGCCCCGGCGTATTGTTCGCCAGCAGCACGCCGGGAACCGACGTGGTAGCGATGGCTATGTTGCCGGTTCTGGCGACGACGGTCCCAGCTGCGGGGGCAGTGTTTTCTGCCGCAGCCCCGGAGCCTGCACTTGTGTTTTGCGGTACGCCACTTGCCGCGCTGCCGGCATTTGTACCACTTGTGCCGGGGTTAGAAGTTCCGCCCGCCGGAGGGCCGCTCATGGCGCCGGAAGGGCTGGCCGATGCCGCGCCGCCCGCTGGAGCGATCGACTGAATCTGCGATTGAATCGGCACGCTCTGACCGCCCTTTAGCTCGATGTGGTCAAACTGGAGCGCCACTTGGGAATTCTCGCCCGCCCCGCTCGCCTTCGCATCGAGCACGTGGCCCACCAGCTTTGACCCCTTGGGAATCTCGGTTCCGTCGGCAGTCTTTACTGAAGCCTTGGTTTGGACTACCACGCTGTCGCCAGTCTTGGCGGTCTTTGAGTCAAGCTTGCTCACAAGTTCTCCGTTGACTGAACTCAATTCAACGGCGGGTGCTTCGGGACTAGCCTGACTGTTCGGCGAAGCCGTTTCGGCCGGAGGATTCTGTTGGATGGGTCTGTTCGGTTGGCTGGCGGGGGGTGGCTGCTGGGCCAGGAGCGGGAAGCTTGCTAAGGCGAATAGGGTAGTTACGAACATTGTGCCTGTTTTCATGAAATATCCTCCACTTATTCCCATGGTTCCGCATGCACACGTTGGCGACGCGGCCACGAGGTTTCGAATGTTTTGCAACTGTCGTGCCAAACGAGGGACATCCGCGCAGATTCACCCAAAGCATTGACTTAAAGCTGATTGAGGTTGGGCCGCGTGCGATGGGCTTAGCTCCAATCCGCGCCGCGCGCAATTATCTCCACAGATCGAGTAATTCTTCCCAATCGAAATTCCCATCTTGCCGACTGGCCCTCATGCCTCGCTTTTGAGATAAGAGATCGGAAGCCCTGGCCCGCGCCGCACAATCCTCGCGAAGGCAATTTCGCGCCAACTGAGATATTCAGGTGTTTAAGGGCTCTTCGCACTTCTGAATGTTCGCGATAGGTCGCAATCGATCAATAAAATAGAAAACTACTTCAATGCCCTTTGGAAGCCCCAGCCGCCGTTGTACTCTTTCATTGCGAATAAGTTCGTTGCCGCCCTTTTCAGGGCAGATAGGCGTTAGGTTGCTTTGCAAATCCATTGCGGATGTAGATCAGTTCGTACTTCTTCGTGGATTGCATGCGGAACGCGAGACCGACAAAGCCGGAACCGGGATGGGATGGCATCACGTCCGCTTCCATTGATCCATTTTGAATGCTGACACCGTGAGCATCGCTATACCGCGTTGTTGATGGATTGACGGCCTGCCGAGGTGTTCCTCGAATGCGCCGGCCGTCGTCGCCTACGAATCATCAACAGTCCATGACTTGGCGTCCATCGAAACGGACACCGCATGGGCATGAGAGCACTACCTGCTGTCAACAAGATCGTTAGGTTACGAAAAACACCATAATCTCCATACCAGCCGAGCAAAATTTCTTTAATGTCAGACGGTCAAACCATCAAAACAGGGTGACCGCAGCGAATATCTCTTCGGTGACCAACGACAACTGGCGGAAAGGAGATGCAGGCACGCGGCGATTTTTCATCTGATATGTTGTTAGGCGACAGTTTTGCGTTAGATTGGGAGGTCACGCCTGTGGTAGCACGAGATCTCATCGATCGGCTGACGGAACACAAAGCTCTGGGCGCAGCGCCAGCGACGGAGTTGGAGTGGCTAATAGCACATGGGGCCATTCGAAAGCTGAATACCGGAGAAGTGTTGAGCACAAAGGGCCGCCCGGTGGAGGCCCTTCATATCCTTCTTTCCGGCCGAACGGCTTTGTTCGTCGATCGTGGTGCCGGGCCGAGCAAGTTCGTTGAGTGGCGCGAGGGTGATGTTGGCGGCATGTTGCCGTATTCGCGGATGGTGACTCCGCCAGGAGATGTGATTGCCATGGAACCGGTGGAGATTCTCTCGATTCCCTGCGCCCATTTCAGGGCGATGACGCGAGAATGTTTCGAGGTCACTTCGATCCTGGTCCATACGATGATTGACCGCGCCCGGCTGTTTACTTCAAGTGAATTGCAAAACGAAAAGATGATCTCGCTAGGTAAACTGTCGGCGGGTCTGGCTCACGAACTGAATAATCCAGCCTCCGCGATTGAGCGTTGCTCGGCGATGCTCGAGGATCGGCTTGAAGACTCAGAAGAGGCTACGCGCGATCTGGCAGCGGCGGCCCTGAGCGATGCGCAAATAGCCGCCGTAGATGCGGCTCGTACGTCTTGTATGGCGAAACAGAATCAGGGGGTGCGGTCACCTCTGGAACAGTGCGATCGCGAAGAGGCAATTGCAGAGTGGCTTGCCACGCACGGCCTAGATACGACGAGCGCACAGATGCTTGCCGACACCGAGGTGACATTCGAGGCGCTGGACCTGCTTGCTGCTGCGGTGGAGCCGCCCGCATTGAACGCGGTGGTGCGGTGGACAGCCGCAGGTTGTGCTGTGCGAAACCTGACTTCGAGGATTCAGGATTCTGCGATGCGCATCTCGGGTCTCGTGACTGCGGTTAAGGGATTTACGCACATGGACCAGGCGAACGTAGCCGAGCCAGTAGATCTGGGGCTGGGCTTGGGCAACACTGTAGCCGTGCTTAAGTCGAAGGCCCATGAGAAGTCGGTGGCCGTGACGTTGGAACTGGAGGCTGGACTTCCCAGGGTGCGCGGTTTTGCCGGCGAATTGAACCAGGTATGGGGAAACCTGATCGACAATGCCCTGGACGCCGTGGCGAATGGAGGCCGGGTGGAGGTGCTTGCGATACGCGAGAACCAAAGTGTTGTAGTGCGAATCGTCGATGACGGGCCCGGCATTCCGGCGGATGTTCGCGATCGCATCTTCGATCCATTCTTTACGACCAAACCCCTGGGACACGGGACCGGACTCGGGCTCGACATTGCCCGGCGTCTGGTGCGCCATAATGACGGCAGGATTGACTTCGAATCACAGCGGGGCCGGACGGAGTTTCGAGTCACGCTGCCGATCGCGATAATCTAGTTCTCCGCCCCAACCGATCTACTTCCCGCAGAGGTCGATGGAGGTTGGCCAATGGAAGAGGTATCGATTGAAGCGGATGCTGGAAACTGAGAGGAGCCCACTATGGTCACGCAATTTTTTGTCACCGTTACCGGAGCGAAACAGGGAGATTTCAAAGGTGAGTCTAACCAGAAGGGCCACGAAGGCAAGATTCCAGGAGTGGCGTTCGGCTATGGCGTTCTTTCTCCGCGTGACGCCACTAGCGGCCTCCCCACCGGAAAGCGGGAGCATCAGCCTGTCGTCTTCAGTAAAGAGTGGGGCGCCTCGTCCCCGCAGTTCTATCAGGCAATTTATACGAACGAGAGTCTGCCCACGGTTCTCTTCGAGTTCTTCGTTGCAAATATTTCGGGAGCGCAGGTTCTGCACCACACGGTGAAGCTAACCAACGCATCGATCTCCGCGGTCCGGGAGACACTGCCCGATAATCAACCCGCAGGTTCCGTCGATCCCCGTGACTTGCAGGAGATCTCGTTCACCTTCCAGAAGATTGAAATCGTCAGTGTCTCAGGTGGGACCCAAACTGCCGATGACTGGGAGACGAGAGTCTAAGGCTTGCTACGTAGTTTAAGGTATTGGAGGGCGATTGTGGTCGCCAGGCGTTTCGTGTGGGCTGTGCCACGACATTGTTGTGCACAATAGCGAAGGGGCGATTTCTCTTTCGAGATCTCGCCCCATGCTTTCCGATTTTTCGAAGACCCGGTACGGTGCCCAGATCACAGCTACTCGCAACTTCGGAATTATTCGGAACTACGAGCGGAGCCCGCGTTCTCCGTACTTTCCCGTTATCACATTCACTGTAAGAGCTTTCTTGTGCCATGCCGAAGCAGCCAGTTTCCCGAGTGCTTCGTGAGTTCCGTTGCCGGCTCTCGTGACGGCCCTTGTCTACTCTCTCCTACTGGAAGATTTCTCCTCCGTTGAATTGAAAGATACTCGCGATCTACATAAAAAACATCGGTTTTGAGAGCTAATTTTTTGTGCAAATCCAGCCAACATTGTGGAAATTTGGGGTCTGATCGGTCGATTGATCTTTCACTTCGGGATCATTCGGTGGCTAACTTATGCAGCGCTCGAGTTTAGAAGATGACACAGCTTTTTCGGGCGAGAGAGTGTTCGGTCAGGTTGATTCGCTCGGCGCGATGGCCCACCGATGTGATGAGATTGCAGGATTGTGGTGTACCCGACAAAGGTGAAGAAACGTGCGGCCACCGTTACCGATTCGCATAATAAGCTTTGAAGTTTTAGTTTCCACTGTAGTATTGCCTCATCTTGGGCCAAAAGAAATCCTAGTTTCGGCGGTCTGCGTGGAACGATCACGTTTTCTGGCGGTACCCCTCTGTGCGTTGATTCTGGCCGGCATGCTGCCGGGTCAAACTCCGGCTAAGGTTGACTTCGCGAAGGATGTTCAGCCGTTGCTTCGGCAGAACTGCGTTGGCTGTCATGGCCCGATGAAGCAGAGCGGCGGGATGCGGCTGGACCGGAAGAGTTCGGCGCTGAAGTCGCGGCGGATCGTGCCCGGCAGCAGCGCCAACAGCTTTGTGTATCACCGGGTGAAGGGAACCGAGTTCGGAATGCAGATGCCGCCTACGGGCGATCTCCGTGCGGAAGATGTTGCCACGATCAAGAACTGGATTGACCAGGGCGCGGAGTGGCCGGATGCCCTCTCGAATGAAGTGGAGCTGCCGCCGCCGAGTCCAGAGGCTGTGGACATGGTGGAGGATCTGCGCACGGGCAATGTGGCTGCCTTTATGAAGGCGGCGGAGGCCAAGCCGGCGCTTCTGAACGCTCGCGGGCCGGAGGGGTCGACTCCGTTCATGTATGCGGTGCTGTATTCGAATGCGACGACCCTGGCGCAGCTGGCGAAGATTGGAGCCGACGTCAATGCGCACAATGACGACAATGCGACGGCCCTGATGTGGGCGGCGAAGGACATCGATAAGACTCGCCTGCTGGTTGACCACGGAGCGGATGTCAACGTGAGGTCGGATGATCTTCGGACGCCGCTGATGATTGCGGCGCGGAAGCCGGGCGGGGCTGCGATCGTTCAACTGCTGCTGGAGCATGGAGCCAATCCGAATCCGAACCCGCGGCCGGATACGGCGTCGTCCCCGCTGTTGGAAGCGGCGACCGCCGGCGATGCTGCGACCTTTGAACTCTTGTTGCAGCATGGAGCGACGATAAAGACTGACGGAGAGTATGTTCTCGCGATGGCGGTTATGACTAACTGCAACAGGTGCGTGGACCTGGCGGTTGCGAAGATCACTGATAAGAATGTGTACACGGCCGCTTTGCAAGACTCTGCTTTCGTCGGCGACACGCGATCGATGCAGATGATGCTCGACCATGGCGCCGATGTAAAGGGATTCGACATTACCGGGCGGACTGCGCTGATGTACGTGGCGGCCTCAGATGTACTGCCACTAGGCGCAGTGAAGCTCCTGGTTGCTCACGGGGCAGATGTGAACGCCAGAAGCCGGCATACAAAGTCGGGCGACGAAGGCCTGACGGCGCTGGATATGGCGAAGCGGCATGGGAAGACACCGGTGCTCGAGTTTCTGGTGGCGTCTGGCGCAAAGGAAGGCGCGGTGAAGACGGTTGCGTTGAATCCGCGATTCAAGAATGAGATTCGTGCGGCGGTGCAGGACAGCCTTCCGCTGTTGCAGCGCGCGGATGCGAACTTCGCGACCAGTTCAGGGTGCGTGTCGTGCCACAACAACAGCCTGACGGCGATGACGGTAGGGCTGACTCGGACGCGGGGGTTGCGCATCGACGAGAAGACAGCCTCTACGCAGCTGCTGGTGAATGCCGGTGCGCTCGAAAAGACTCGCGACATGCTGCATCAGGGATTCCTGGTGCCGGTGGAGGATAACTTCAGCGAGAACGTTGTGGCGTACATCCTGCTGGGTCTCCACGCCGAGGGATACAAGGCCGACCTGAATACGGATGCAGCGGCGATGCACATTCTGTGGCGGCAGCAGCCGAACGGTGAGTGGTTCCAGCCGATGGCCGATACGCGGCAGCCGCTCTGCCTGAACCATATCGGGCAGACTGCGCTTTCGATGCGGGCGCTGCAGCTTTATGCGCCTAAGACGGATGAAGCTGCTTATCGGCGATCGATTCAGCTGGGTGCTTTGTGGCTTGCGAATGCGAAGTCGTATAACAACGACGACCGAAGTTGGCGGGTAGCCGGACTTGCGTGGGCCGGGACGAACAAGGTGGCTACGTCAAAGGCCGTGCGGGAGTTGATTGGTGCGCAGAAAGCGGATGGGGGCTGGTCTGATTTGCCGTCGATGGAGAGCAGCGCCTACGCCACGGGAAAGAGTCTGGTTGCGCTGCATACGGCGGGCTTAGCGGTCTCCGATCCGACTTACAAGCGCGGGGTGAAGTGGCTGCTGAGTCACCAGCAGGAGGACGGCTCGTGGTGGGTGCAGACGCGAGCTTTGGCCTTCCAGCCTTCTTTCGACGCGGGATTTCCGCATGGGCATGATCAGTGGATCTCAAGCGCCGCCACGAATTGGGCGGCGATGGCGCTTACGCTAGGGTTGCCGGATGCCAACAGCGTAACTGCCTCGCGTCTGCGGTAGGTTGTTTCCTTCAACTATCCGCTGAAACGTTGCGTGTGCGCTCGATATGTACTCAATAGCGAAGGGGCGATTTCTCTTTCGAGATCTCGCCCCTAGCTTTCCGATTTTCGAAGATCTGGTACGGCGCCCAGATCACAGCTACTCGCGACTTCAGAATTGTCCGGAACTACGAGCGGAGCCCGCGTTCTCCGTACTTTCCCGTCCTTACTTTCGCTGCAAGAGCTTTCTTATGCCATACCGAATCAGCCAGTTTCCCGATTGCTTCGTGAGTTCCGTTGCCGGTTCTCGTGATGGCCCTTGTCTACTCTCTCCTACTGGAAGATTTCTCCTCCGTTGAGTTGAAAGATACTCGCGATCTAGCTAAAAAACATCAGGTAAAACAGCTATTTTTTTGTGCAAATCTGGCCAATATTGTGGAAATTTGCTGTCTATAGTGGTGGGTTGCACTTTCACTATGGAAACGTTCGTTGGCTAACTTGCCCAGGGCTCGAGTTTAGAAGATGAAATTCGCGTTCAGGGGACGGGGCTACTTCGCTGCGCAATCCTTGTGTCCGGTATCCGCGACGCTGGCAATCACCCATTTTCCGTCCTGGCGGACGAGGTTGAACAGATCTGTTCCGCAGTGGTCGACTTTTCCGTCGACTAGGAAGTCGAACGGGGCCCAGACTACGGCGAGGTCGTTGTCGATGCGCACGAGCGGGTCGTGAATTCGTTCTTCGATGTGCGTGGTGCCCGGTCTGCCGACGCGTTCCGCGAAGGCGTCGAAGGTCATCTGGGTGGCCTTGCCGTCGCGCATCAAAACCATGGTGCCGCCGGGCAGAGTTGGTTCTTTGATCGCGGCGGCGCTGCGTTTCGTCATGCCGTCAAACATTGCCTGTATGGGAGCAAGGACGGCCTGCTCTTCCGGTGTCGCAGCGTAGAGCGAGGCGGAGAGGAGGCCGGTGAGTGTTGCGCCGGTAAGAAACAGATGCAGGTGGAGTTGACGAGGAATCTTCATGGCTCCCGATTCTAAACCAGCTACACTGCGGGGCGCTGGTTCGTGGCGCCGCTAGAGGGTTTTTTCGAGCACCACAAAGTGGAGATCGTCGCGGAGAGGCCTGCCGAAGCGGTCGTCGCCGTAGGGGAAGGGCTTGGTCTCGCCAGTGCGGGTGTAGTCTCGCCGTTCGTACCAGGCGATCAGGAGTGTCTCGTAGCTGAATTACGGTCATGCGTATCCGATGAGCGCCACGCTCCTTTGCGAAGTTTTCTGCTGCGGCCAGGAGGGTGCGACCGAGTTGCCTATTTTGCAGGTCGGGGCGGACGCTGAGTAGTCCGAGGTGCCATGCGCCGTCTTTGCCGGGATCCAGCCAGACTGTTCCGAGGAGTGGTCCGTCGGTGTCGTCGCGATAGGTTAGCAGATGTGCTTCGGGTTTGACCGCGAGGTCCTCTCGTAGGAGGGAGTCGTTCAGGCGTTGGCCGGCGATGATGTTGGCCTCCATGTTCCAGCTTGCCGACGGACCGGTGCTGCGGAAGGCAAGGTTGACGAGGTCGATGATCGCGACGTAGTCGGCTTCAGCAGCAGGATTGAGCAGCATTCGTATCAGTCTAGAGGAGGATGGCAGTACAATTCGAGCGAACCAGTCCCCAAAGGAGATATCACTGACATGTCGTGCTTTCGTCCCTTGTTGAGCAAGTTGAGGGTTACGTATGTTTTGGGATTTGTCACGATTTCTTACTGCCCACATTTGACAAAGGCGCAGGAAGATGGACCGCCGCCGCCCCGCACTCCCGAGGCGCGAAAACAGGCACAAGCTCAGGATTCGCATGCTCAACAAGCGCAGGCGACCGGTTCGAACTACGATAAGGCACTTTTCAAAAACTGATGCCGAGAGACCAGATCGCATTTTTGAGTCAATTTACCGGCGTGGCGGCGAAGGATGTCATTCGAGACAAACAGTTCCGCAAATTGATGAAGAGCTTTGTTCCCGATTGCATGTTTCACTACGGCCCGGATATGCCGTTGATAGACGCGCTGGACCTTGTCTTTAAAGGTTCTCCGCTGCAGGTTCAGATCCGCGATGGGCGATACATGACGATGTCTGGTCTGAACGGACCGTACCTCTCGGGCAGGGGGTTCCTGTGGATCGATAATGCAGGAGGGTATCGGACTGGGCGGATTTTATTTTCATCCGACGAATGGCGAACCTACGCCGTCGGTGAATGTTTTCTCGAGGCAGGTGTTGAAGGAAGATTACCTGAAGCTGAGTCAACTGCCGCCGGCGTTTGCCGAGGACCTGGTGCAGTGGTCGGAGGAGTCCAGAGTTCCGCCGCTTACGACGCGGTATTTCATTACCGGTTCGAACAAGAAGATCATGCTGGAACATGATGAAGATTTTTGCGCACCTCTGAGCGGGAGTTCGGCGCCTGGCGATAGCAGTTGCGTGGTGATGGATGCGGATGCCGCTGACCTGGATATGAATGCGGCCTACTATATGGATCAGACTCATCATGCAACCAACGCGACGGCGTGGATGATCACCGGTCAGGATCAAGTCGACTGGCTTCAGGTGCGGGTCAACACTTGCGGGCATGGTCCGCACCCGATGGCATGCCGCATTCGTATGACGCACGAACGCACAGCGGTGATCATCAACGAGGTCCTGTGCCGACCGCGCCGCATCCACCACATCGGTAGCACGGGTTGCGGGATTTCGGACCGGCACTATTCGGCGGGTTTGCCTTTGGGCGGAGGTGGAATAGCTGACGTCGATGTTCGTGACCTTGCCCAGGGTGTCCAGCTTCGGGGTGATCTGCGCTTCGTTGCCAACCACGATGATGGCTAACTTCGATACGTCGATGTACTTGTTTGCCACGCGCGTTACGTCTGCAGCGGTCACCTTTTCGATGCCTGCCTTGTATTTTTCGAGGGTGTCGGTAGGGTAGCCGTAGAAGGCAAGGACTACCTGCTCGTTGAGCGTCTTGTCGGGCGAGTCATAGTGAAAGATGAATGAGTTCAGGACCTGATCTTTTGCTTTGCTTAGCTCGGCCGGAGTCGGAGGCTCGGTTTTGAGGCGGCCGACCTCTGCGAGCATTGCCTGGGTGGCGGCGACGGTGGAGGCGCTCTTGGTTGCTGCTATGACGTAGAAGATTCCAGGGTGATCGTAGGACGCGCTGAAGCTGCCGCTGACACTGTAGGCGAGGCCGAGTTTCGTGCGGACGTTCTGGACGACGCGCGAACCGAAGCCGCCGGAGAAGATTTCGTTCATGACGCTGAGCGCGTAGTAGTCGGGGTTGCTGCGCTCGGTGCCAAGGCCGACGATCAGTACGTTCGATTGGTTGACGTCTGACTTCTCGACGAAGTTGACGGTTTGTTTTGGATCGGTGAATGTGGCTTTGACGGATTCGAAATTTTCGCCGCGAGGCAGTGATTCGAACGCTGCGCGAAGCTTTCGCTTCCATGGTTGCGCTGTCGAAGTCGCCGGAGACTGCGACGATGATGTTGTTGGGGACGACAGTCTTGTCGTGCCATGCCTTTAGGTCGTCGAGTGTGACTGATTCGACGGTTGCGTACTCGACCTGATGTGCATAGGGATTGTGCGGGCCGTAGGCGAGTTTGATTGCCTCGCGCGTTGCGATACCGCTGGGATCGTCGTTGCGACGTGCAATGCCGGTTTCTACCTGACCCTTTGCCAGCTGGAGCTTTTCGGCCTTGAAGATGGGATGGAGCAGGAGATCGAGCGTCGTCGGCGAAGACGGTGTCGAAGTCGCCTTTCAGGCTCGACCAGTTGACTGAGGTCGAGGCGGTTCCGCCGGCCGTCTCGATGGAGGCTGCTTTCGCTTCGAGCTTGTCGTCGAGCTTGTCGCCGTCGATGGTGGCTGTGCCGCTGGTTCGCCAGGTTTCGCCGTAGAGGGAGACGAGGCCGATCTTTGCATCTGGTTCGTCGCGACTGCCGCCGCGAATTAGGATGGAGCCGTTGATGAAGGGCAGCTCATGGTCCTCTTGTAGAAAGATGATGAGGCCGTTTGCGAGTTCGATTCGCTTTGGTTGGGCGGGTTTGAATGGGTGGAGCGGAGGGATTGGAATTTTTTTCCAGGGCTGCGCAGCTGCGGCGGGTTTCGTTGTAGTTGGAGGCGCGGCGGGCGTGGTTTGAGCGACGCTGATTGTGGTCAGAAGGGTGGGGAAGAGGGCTACTGCGAGACGCATCGTCGAAGGCTTGTTCATTTCGTACCTCCTTCGTACGGCGCTGCAGGTGTTGTCAGTGTGGCATTCCCCGGGGCTGGCTTTTTCGGTGCGACAAAGTCAATTTGGGCGCTGGTCCGGTTGCTGTCGACGAAGATCTTATTGGCTACGCGTTTGACATCGGCCTTGTTGACCGCGTCGATTTTGCTTAGCTGGCGAAACAGTTGTCTCCAGTCGCCGAAGCGCGTCTGGTATTCCGCGAGCTGGTGTGCGAGGCCTTCGTTATTGCCAAGGCCACGCAGCAGATCCGCGCGTGCGCGGGTTTTGAAGCGTTGTAGCTCCTCATCGGAGACGTCCTCGTTCTTCATGCGGTCCAACTCTTTGTGGATGGACTTTCGCATCTCGTCGGGTGTGTGACCGGGCAGAGGAACGGCGTAGACGGCGAACAGGCCAGGGTATTTGTATCCTGGAAAGCCGCTGAAGCCCTGGGCCTCGGCGGCGATGGATTGGTCGCGCACGAGGCTGCGATAGAGGCGGGCGGTGCGGCCGTTGGAGAAGATGTCGACGATTGCGTCGTAAACGGAGTCATCGGGGTCGCGATAGTCGGGGCGATGGTAGCCCTCGATGTAAAAGGGCTGGGTCGCTTCGCGGATGACTACGGATTTTTCTGCGACCTGTGGGGGTTCGATGGTGGTCATCGGCTCGGGCCGCGGGCCGGCGGGGATTGGCGCGAAGTAGCGCTCGAGGATGGGTAGGGCCTCGGCCGCTTTCAGGTCGCCTACGACGGCGATCACGATGTTGGAGGGCACGTAGTATTTCTCGTGGAAGGTGGTGGCTTCGGCGGCGGAGACCTGGCTGATCTCACTCTCCCAGCCGACGCCGGGCCGCCGATAGGGGTGTGAGACGTAAGCCGTGGCGAGGAATTGTTCGATCATGCGGCCGACGGGGTCGGAGTCGACGCGCATGCGGCGTTCCTCCTGGACGACGTTGCGCTCTTTGTAGAACTCCCGCTCGACGGGGTGGCCGATGCGCTGGCTTTCGAGGTAGGCCCAGAGTTCGAGGCGGTTGGATGGCATGCTCCAGAAGTATTGCGTGGAGTCTTCGGCGGTCGATGCGTTGATTCCGACTGCGCCGTTCTCTTCCGCGATTACGGAGAACTGATTTGGGATGACGTACTTCTGCGCGGCGGCCTGAGCGGCCTGGAAGGTTTTGAGCAACTCAGCGAGTTTCGCGGGGTCTTGTCCGACGCGCTTGCGGTATTCGGCGTCGTAGGCCGCATAGGAAACTTCGACTTTGGCGAGGGCGATCTTTTCGGCGGGATAATTCGTTGTGCCGATCTCGGTGGTGCCCTTGAAGGCCATGTGCTCGAACATGTGGGCGAGGCCGCTGGCTCCCTGCGGATCGTCCGCCGAACCTGCGTCCACGAGTGTGTAGAAGCTGAAGACGGGGGCTTCGGGGCGTTCGCAGACGATGAGGGTCAGGCCGTTCGGCAGGACTTTTACGGTGGTGCGTTTTTCAAAGCTTGCGAGGTCCTGCGCTTTTGCCGTGCAAACAAAGGCAATGACACAGAGAACTACTGCGGCAAATCTACTTTTTACGTGCACCAAGGTCCTCCAGAAGCTTTTCAGCCAAGAAACTAACTATACCGAAGCGTGCGGCCGGCCACTAGCGGTGTTGGCTGAAGATGCCGCTGACTATATGACGTATGCGACCCCAAATCCGGTTCAACCAGCCTTCGGTCTCGGCCTTAATGGTTTCGACGACTGCGCTCAGGAATTGTTGCCGTGTCCAGTTGTTGCGCGCTGCACTAGGGCCTCGACGCATGCAGTGCTCGGCCGCCTGGGCCCACGCTCCTGCCTCGACTGCCGCGACGAGGTGAGGAAATCCGTGGAACAGACCTGCGGGGCCGAGGTTGTAGATCAGGTCGAGCAGCGCCATCTTTATGGCGTCGGGGAGGAGGTTGTAGCGGGGGAACTGAATCCTCAGGTCTGTCTCGAAGCCTTGCAGTACGGAGCTGAGTTTTGCATCGATGGTTTGCTGGGTCAGTTCGAGCGAAGCGGGAGCTTTAGTAGAACGAGGAGGGGCGGCCAAGAGGAAGTCTGTCGATACGTGCAAACTCTGCGGCGATCTCCTGGGGAGTGGCTGGACGAGTGCCCATGATAAACGGGAGTTCCTGGGCCGCTTTGACGTCGGGCAGCATCAGACCAACGCCGACGGTGACTTTACCGACCGTGTCGCGATACATCCACGGCACGCAACCCTCAAACTCTTTCAACTTTGATAGCGATTGCTCTAGATATGTCGCCACGATAGCGCCAGCCTAGCACGCCAGCTCCCACGTTTCCAACGCTCGATTTGCGCAGGCACACTCGAACTAATGTCGTGCACGGATTGCGAGATGGTTTGTTCAGCGAATCATTGCAAACCGATTAGGCGACGGTCTGGAAGGCGGTTTTCGACACGCAGGAAAGTGGTGAAGTGCTTGAACACCGAACCCAAATCCGGGGCGTGTTAAGACCAGTTCCAAAACAATAATTCAAAGTATCTACAAAATGCCATGACTCCAGTGATATAAAGACTCGTCATCAAAGATGTCAAGTAAGCGTTTGTTCAAACTGACAACCTGAACGTTACGGCCGTTTTTGAAAGCCAATCGATGTATCGCACCACTGCACTAATTTTATGAGACCGGAAAGCTAAATCATGTCTACTCCCCAACCGTCCCGGTTTACGTTTACTCGACGGCAGAGCGCGTCGAACAAGACGCCGCGCCAGATCAACCGGAACCTGGTCTTCAATCTAGTGCGGACGCGTCAGCCACTGTCGCGCGCCGACCTTGCACGCGTGTCCGGACTGCAGCGGAGTACGGTTTCGCTGATCGTTGAAGATCTGATCAAAGAGAAATGGATACTCGAGGGTTCAACTGGAAGACCACCGCGCGGACGCAGGCCGACGTTTTTGGAGTTGAACCACCAACGTGCGGTGATCGCGCTTGATATTCATCCGTCGCAGACTACGGTAGCTGTCACGGACCTCGGCGGCAAGATCGTCGCCCAGAATGTCGTTGCGCTGGCCGAGGATCCGAACAAGGCTATCCAGGCCATCATCGCGTCGATTCGCAAGCTGATCGCCGCCCACAGTGACAAATCGTTCGATGGCATCGGCATCAGTCTTCCAGGGCGCGCGGACCCGCTGCTTGAGAAACTTATCTTCGCGCCGAACCTCAAATGGCCGGTCTCGAGTATCAAGTCTCGGATTCAACGTGCCACAGGCCTGCACGTCGAGATGGACAACGTCGCCAATGCCTGCGCGCTCTCGGAAGTCTGGTTCGGCGATAGCGATGGCTTGCATGATCTGGTTGTCGTTAACGTCTCCGAAGGAATTGGGACCGGGATCTTCGCTAATGGGCAGCTGCTTCGCGGCGCCAATGGTATGGCTGGAGAGTTTGGCCATGTGCAGATGGACACCGATGGTCCGCTCTGCGGCTGCGGCGGTCGCGGCTGTTGGGAGACGGTCAGTTCGAATCGCGCGGGGCTTCGGTACTACCAGGAGCTGAGCGGGATCGCTCCGCCGCAGAGTTTTGCTGCGCTGGTCAAGATGGCCCAGGCTGACGATGTTTATGCCATCAAGGCTCTTGAAAAGATGTCTTCTTTCCTGGGCCGAGGTCTGCGCATGATCTCGTCGGCACTGGCTCCAAGCGAGATCGTGATTGTTGGCGATATTACAACCGCTTGGTACATGTTCGGACCGGTCGTTGAAGCCGAACTCAAACTTAACGCTCTCTCCAAGGAGCCGAGATTGCGGCCTTCTTTTGAAGGAAACACCGCGCGGCTGCGCAGTGCGGTTGCGTTGGTGATGAACGGAAGTCTGGTCTAAAAAACAAAGAAAAGGAATATGATAGTGCTTTTTTTAAACACAGTGTCGTTTCGAAGCATTGCATTGGGCTTGTCTCTCAGTGCAACGTGTCTCAGTTCTTATGCGCAGACTGCACCGGCTGCTGCGCCCTCGCCGGTAGAGCGTGAACATGTTGGCGATGCGCCAGACGATCCTGGACCGCTTGCAACGGATCTCTCGGCGGATCTAAAGCCGAGGGCAATCGACGCTGCGATGAAGAAGGTCGGCGACTGGCAGGTGAAGGTCGCCGAGCCAAACTTTAACAGGCAGTGGACCTTCGCTGCGCTCTACGATGGCCTGCTCGCAGCTTCGAAGACTACGGGCGATTCGAAGTATCACGATGCTGTGCTTCACTTCGCGGAACGCTCTGACTGGACGCTGATCAGCAACCGTTTTCCCCATGCGGACGATCAGGCTTTCGGACAGGCTTATCTCGATCTCTACCTTGAAGACAAGAAGCCGGTGCGAATGGCAGACACGAAGGCCACTATGGATCGGCTGATCGTTCGTCCCGACGATCCGGACAAGCTGCTCTGGTGGTGGTGTGATGCGCTGTTCATGTCGCCGCCCGTGTTGCTGCGCATGTATGAGATCACGCATGACAAGAAGTATCTCGACTACATGGACCACGAGTGGTGGCTCACCTCGGCCAGCCTGTACAACCAGGAGAATCATCTCTACTTCCGCGACAGCCGCTACTTTACGCAGAAGCAGGCGAACGGCAAACCGATCTTCTGGTCGCGGGGTAACGGCTGGGTGATGGGCGCGCTGGTGAACGTGCTTCAGATTTTGCCTAAGGACTATCCGTCGCGCCCGAAGTACGTTGCGCAGTTTCGTGAGATGGCCGCTGAGATCGCGAAGATTCAGAGTGCGGACGGACTCTGGCGTTCGGGGCTGCTTGATCCTGATGCTTACGATCTGCCTGAGGTCTCGGGCTCGGCGTTCTTCACGTTTGGAATTGCTTATGGGATCAACGAGAAGATTCTGGATCGCAAGACCTATCTGCCTGTAATTGAAAAATCGTGGAAGGGAATGATTTCCCACATCTACGCGGACGGGCGGCTAGGTTCGATTCAGCCCATCGGGGCCGACCCTGGCAAGTTCCAACCTTCGGCCAGCTATGTCTTCGGCGTCGGCGGCTTCCTTCTTGCAGGTTCGGAGATGCATCGGCTCGCTGCAGGAAAGCACTAACCTTTTCTTAGAGGCTCCCGGCTTCGCCATCCATAACAACGGTTGGCGGACCGGGAAGTTTCGAATCACCTCAGGCACGACGGGATCTGGATTGAGCGTCTTCCATAGGGCGATGTAGTCGTTTTGCCTGTAGGCGACGCCGGCGAAGAGCAGGCTCGGCTGACGATTGGGAAAGTCGTCCCAGTGCTCGACGTCTTGTTTGTATGGCCACGCGGTCTTGTTCTTGATGAACGGAGCCATAAAGGCTATGACCTTGCGCATGCTGCGCCCATCCGGAGTCGTGAAGGTCCAGAGGTTGTCTGATACGGTCGAAAGCGTCTGACAGATTGTGCTCATCACGTCGAGATCGAAGAGACAATAGCTGTAGGGCTTGGTGCGGGCTAATTCGAGCGGAAGACTGCCATCCGGGGCCACCTGATCGGGTACCAGCGTTGACTTGAAACGTTCGCGGCACCATGTCATCACTTCTGTGTTTCCGGTAAAGCTTGCGAATTCGGCCGCCTGCATTACCCAGCAGCTTCCGTGGTTGTTTTTCGCATCGCGCTCCTCCTGGCCGTTCTTCGAGGTGCGCATCCACTCCAGATAATCGGAGAACCAGTGCTTGATTTCTACGGCGCCTTCGAGCACGCCGCCGTTTGCAAGGACGGTCGCTGCGCGAGCGGGTTCGACCAGATGTAGCGTGTCGATGATCCCGATGCCGCGACCATTGTTCAAATTGAAGATCGCCTGTGCGTATTCGAGGTCCGGGTTCATCTTCGTGGCTGGGTCGACGAACCACGCACGCAGATGCTTTCCTGCGTGATCGGCGTACTTCTTCTCTCCGGTCAGTTCCCACGCCGCCGCGAGCGCTGGAACGATGAGGCTGAGCCGCACCATCGCCTTTCGGTGTTCGTCGAAGTTGGCTGGGTTGGAAAATCCGTCGCGCCGTATGTAGGGTCCGTTCGGGTTCTTCTCGTCGGGCCACCAGTAATCGCCTTCGGAGAAGTAGTCGTGCACTCCGCCCTTGCTTCGTTGGCTATGTGCGGCGGTGACAGTGATCGGCTGCTCGGAGACGTATCGATTCGCGGCGGCGAGAATCCGCTTGCGGTCTGTCGCTGCGACAAGATCATAGGGCGTGGTTGCGTCCTTCGCCCAGGTAGACCCAAGAGCCAGGCAGCCCGTCGCTCCAGCTGCCAATGCGAAAAACTCCCGCCTCGTCGTGAACCCCATCGATCAGACCGCCTCTTTAATTCGTACAAATTTCGCTTCGCCAATGATACCCAGTCTTTGCAGTCCCCAACAGTTATGGACTTAGAATCAGACGCTTGGCGGATCAATGTGCATTGCTACTTGACGGACTGAATGGTCATTCAGTATGCTTCGCATCGTTCGGGTAAATCGCCCGCCGGAGCCCGCAAGATGCCGTCCAGTACCACTGCTGCACCCTCGACCAAGCACAGACAGATCAGCAAGGTGGCCGTTCTCGGAGCCGGCACGATGGGCTCGCGCATCGCCGCGCATATCACCAACGCAGGCCTTCCTGTGGTGATGCTGGACATTGTCCCTCCGGGCACCGACGCTAACGCGCCGAAGCAGGAGCGGAACAAGATCGTCCTGGCTGCGCTCGATGGTTTGAAGAAGTCTAAGCCTGCGGCCTTCTATTCGCCCGAGAGCGCGCGCCTCATCACGATCGGCAACTTCGACGATGACCTCGCCTTGATCGCCGGCTGCGACTGGATCATCGAGGTGGTCGCCGAGAACCTGGAGATCAAGCGGGCGCTGCTGAACAAGGTGCTGCAGCATCGTCACGCCGACTCCATCGTTACCAGTAACACCAGCGGCCTGCCGATCCACGAGATCGTCAAGGATATGCCGATGCAGTTGCGCCGCCACTGGTTTGGCACGCACTTCTTCAATCCGCCGCGGTATATGCGATTGCTTGAGATGATTGCGACGCCGGATTCGGATCCCGCAGATATGGCCGCCGTCGAGCACTTCTGCGATTTGCGTTTGGGCAAGGCTATCGTCCACGCGCACGATACGCCAAACTTTATCGCGAATCGCATCGGCACTTTCTCGATGAGCAACGCTATTCGTCTGATGCAGGAGCAGGGGCTTTCGATTGAAGAGGTCGACACGCTGACCGGTGCGGCGATCGGCTGGCCGAAGACGGGAACTTTTCGCCTCGGCGACATGGTTGGCGTCGATGTGATGGCGCATGTGGCGAAGAATTTTTCGGCGCAGGCTGCGCAAGATCAAGGACGAGCGCGCCGAGGTGGCGCTTGCGCCGTTTATCGACAAGATGCTCGAAAACAAATGGCTGGGCGATAAGACGAAACAGGGCTTCTACAAGAAGGAGGGCAAGGACGCCGAAGGCCGCGACTTGCGCCACGTTCTCGACTGGCAGACGCTCGATTACAAGCCGAGCATGCGGCCCAAATTTCCGGCGATCGAGATGGCGAAGAACGTGGAGTCCGCGCATGCTCGAATTGCGCAGCTTCTGCACGGCGATGCCGGCAAGGACAAGGCGGCAGCTTTCTACTGGCCGTTCCTCACGGAGCTTTTCACGTACAGTGCCAACCGGGTGCCCGAGATTGCAGACAACATTGTCGAGATCGATCAGGCGATGAAGGCCGGATACAACTGGGAGCTTGGGCCGTTTGAGATGTTTGATGCTGCGGGCGTTCGCGCGACCACGGACAAGATGCGTGCTGCTGGTTTGCCGGTTTCGGCGAATGTGGAGAAGCTTCTCGCCTACGCCGACAAGCAGGGCGATGCTCAATCCGACCTGGTACAAGGATGATGCCTCTGTTGCCGTCGGGCCGTCTCTTCTTCGATCTCGTTGCCGGCGAATATCAGCCGGTTATTACGGCGGAGGGCGTTACCTCGCTGTGCTGTGATCAAGAAGGCGAAGGGTGTTGTGAAGAAGAACCCGGGCGCCTCTGTTATCGATCTCGGCGATGGTGTCGCGGCGATTGAACTGCACTCCAAGATGAACGCGCTCGGTGACGACATCGTCAATCTGATTACGCAGACGCTGAAGCCATCGGGCGAGATTGCCAGCAACTTTGAGGCGTTCGTCATCACAGGCGACTCGGTCAACTTCTCAGTGGGCGCCAATCTCATGCAACTGCTGCTCGGCATCCAGGAAGAGGAGTGGGATGAGGTCGAGATGGCCGTGCGCGCGTTCCAGAACATGACGCAGGCCATCAAGTTCTGTCCGCGACCTGTGGTCGTTGCGCCTTATGGCATGTGTCTTGGTGGCGGTGTGGAGATATCGCTTCATGCGGCGGCGCGCCAGCCTCATGCGGAGCTTTATATGGGCCTCGTCGAAGCCGGTGTCGGCTTGATTCCGGGTGGCGGTGGCTGCAAGGAGATGACGCATCCGCAGCGTCGAAGCGGGCTCAAGCATCCGTCCTGACGCGCGCGGCGAAGGCGTTGAGATCTTCGAGGCGTTGAAGAAGAACTTCGAGACGATTGCGATGGCGAAGGTTTCGACCTCTGCCGCTGAGGCACGTTCGATGGGCTTCTTCAGGGCATCCGACAACATCACGACGAATCGCGAGCGGTTGCTGACCGATGCGAAGACCAAGGCTCGAGCGATCGCTGACGCCGGTTATAGCGCGCCGACGCCCCTCGACCGCCATTCCAGCGCCGGGAGAGAGCGTGCTGGCGACGTTGAAGCTCGCCGTGTGGACGATGCGCGAAGGGCAGTACATCTCCGATCACGACGTGAAGATCGCCAACTGGGTGGCGTACGCTCTTTGTGGGGGCAAGGTAACTCCCGGTACGCCGGTTACTGAGCAATATCTGCTCGATCTCGAACGCGAGGCGTTCCTCAGCCTCTGCGGGGAGAAGAAGACGCAGGAACGAATTGCGTTTACGTTGAAGACGGGAAAGCCGTTGAGGAATTAGGAGTCAGATATGAAAGACGTCATCATCGCATCTGCCGTTCGCACTGCTGTGGGCAAGGCTCCGCGCGGCACGCTTCGCACGACACGGCCCGACGATCTCGCAGCGTTTGCCATCAATGGCGCGCTGGATCGTGTTCCACAACTTGATAAGTCGGAGATTGAAGATGTGATTCTCGGCTGCGCCATGCCTGAGGCAGAGCAGGGGATGAACGTTGCTCGCGTCGCGAGTTTTCGCGCTGGTCTGCCGATTACGGTCTCGGGTATGACCATCAATCGCTACTGTGCATCGGGGCTGCAGTCGATCGCGCTTGCCGCAGAGCGGATTCGTGGCGGCGGAGCGGAGGTCATTGTTGCCGGGGGCACAGAGAGCATGTCGTACGTGCCATTTGGCGGGAATAAGATCTCGGTGAATCCTTGGTTGGTCGATAACTACCCCGGTTCTTATATGTCGATGGGGCTGACGGCAGAGCGCGTCGCGACACACTATGGGATTACTCGCGAGCAGATGGATCAGTTCTCCTACGAGAGCCATCAGAAGGCGCTTGCTGCGATCTCGGCTGGAAAATTTGAGGACGAGATTGTTCCTGTCACGGTTACAACTACGACTCCGAATGGAAAGGGCAAAGCCAAGCCGGTCGAAGCGACGTTCAAGCAGGACGAAGGTCCTCGTGCCGACACTTCGCTTGACGCGCTGGCGAAGCTGAAGGCTGTCTTTCATGCGAAGGGGACGGTGACGGCCGGGAACTCCAGCCAAACGTCGGACGGAGCTGCCGCTGCTGTTGTGATGTCGGCTGAACGTGCTGCGCAGCTGGGGATTCCCGCCGATGGCGAAGTTCGTTGCGTTTGCTTACGCTGGCTGCGATCCCGAAGAGATGGGCATCGGCCCCATCCACGCCATTCCGAAGGTGCTGAAGATGGCTGGGCTTTCGCTTGAAGACATTGATCTCTTCGAGTTGAATGAGGCTTTTGCTGCGCAGTCGCTCGCGGTGTTGAAGGTGCTTGGCATTGATCCGGCTAGAGTGAATGTTAACGGCGGGGCCATTGCTCTCGGCCATCCGCTCGGATGCACCGGAGCCAAGCTGACCGCGACGCTGCTGCGCGAGATGCCGCGCCGCAAAGCGAAGTATGGCATTGTGACGATGTGTGTGGGCGGAGGGATGGGAGCCGCTGGAATTTTTGAGGCTGCAAATTGAAACGATGCGACGTTACTCCATGCCGAACAGGGAAGCTGCAGCAAAGATATTTCCGAAAAGCCGCAAGGATCGCAATACGCTTTGGAAGATTGGAGCATCTCTTGCATTAATGGCTCTTTTTGTTGTGACTGTCTTGTTTTTCCAACATCGGCGCCAGGAAGAGATGGAGAATTCCTGGGAAAGCGCTACGGCGACGATCGAGGAAGTTAGACCTGTTGTTGCTTCGCAGGCAGCGCGCGGGATGCTCTATCGACCAGAGGTATTGGCTCACTATAAGGCAAATGGCTCGGAATATAGGCGGTGGATTTTGATAGAGCGGCTGCCGGAATCTCTTGAAAGTTTGCATTTTCGAGCGTTCCGATGGAAGGGGCAACAGTGCATTGTTCGATGGAAGGCGTCGAAGCCGGATCAAGTAGTTCCAGAGTTGAACTAAACACAGCGATTTTTGAAGGAGCACTACGATGGCCACAATGACTGCACCAATCGCCGACACGAAGCGCACCCCCGGCGGCAGCTTCCTTATCACCGACTCTGCCGCCGCCGACTGCTTCTTCCCCGAAGATTTCACCGATGAGCAGAAGCAGATCGCCGAGACTACAGCGAACTTCGCCATCAACGAGATCATGCCAGCGTCCGACCAGATCGAGGCGAAGGATTTCACTGTGACCAAACGCCTGCTCAAAGAGGCCGCGGATCTCGGCCTCACAGCGATCGATATTCCCGAGGAGTACGGCGGCCTTGAGATGGATAAGGTGACCTCCGCGATCGTTGCGGAGAACATCTCCAAGCAGGCGAGCTTCTCGGTGTCCTTCTCTGCACACACAGGCATCGGCACGTTGCCTCTGGTCTGGTACGGCACCCCCGAGCAGAAGAAAAAATATCTGCCGAAGATTGCTTCGGGCGAGATTATCTCAGCTTATGCGTTATCGGAGTCGACTAGCGGATCGGATGCGGTGAATGCGAAGACGCGGGCTGTGCGCTCGGCCGACGGATCAACCTACACGCTGAACGGCGAGAAGATGTGGATCTCGAACGCCGGTTTCGCCGATCTGTTCACTGTGTTCGCAAAGTGTGCGATTCCTGATGGTCCTGATGCGGGAAAGGAGAAGCTCACAGCGTTCCTGATCGAACGCGGTACGCCCGGGTTCACTCAGGGCAAGGAGGAGCACAAGCTCGGTATTCGTGGCAGCTCGACTTGTCCGCTGATTCTCACTGACTGTGTGATTCCTGCGGGGAATCTGCTGGGCGAGGTCGGCAAGGGACATCACATCGCGTTCAACATTCTGAACGTTGGGCGCTACAAGCTCGGGAATGCGGCGATCGGCGGCGGTCGCATGGCGCTCAACAATGGCGTCCGGTACGCCATCGATCGCAAGGCGTTCGGAAAATCAATCTCGGAGTTTGGGCTGATTCAGGAGAAGATTGCGAACTGCGCGACAGGGATCTTTGTTGGCGGCGCGGTGTGTTATCGGACCGTTGGCCTGATCGACAAGGCACTCGCCGGGGTCGACAAAAACGACACGAAGGAGATCCAGAAGCGCATCGAGGAGTACGCCGTTGAGTGCAGCATCGTAAAAGTGTGGGCGAGTGAGATGCTCGACATGGTCGTTGATGAGGTGCTGCAGATATTTGCCGGCTATGGCTATGTCGAAGAGTACCCGGCAGAGCGCGCCTACCGCGATGCCCGTATCAATCGCATCTTTGAGGGTACGAACGAGATCAACCGCCTCATTATTACGGGCTGGCTGATGAAGTCGGCGATGTCCGGCAAATTGGCGTTGATGCCCGCCATCAAAAAGCTTATGGACGAGGTGATGTCTGGCCCGAGCGAGAAGATTGACCGCGAAGGGCCGCTTGCCGATGAGTTAAACCTTCTTGCAAACGCGAAGAAGCTTACGCTGTTCGTCGCGGGAGCGGCTACGCAGAGGTACATGCAGCAGATCGCCGACGAGCAGGAGGTGATGGGTGCCATGGCCGATATGATCATCGAGGTCTTCGCAATGGAGTCCGGCATCCTGCGCGCAGAGAAGATTGCTTCAGGGCAATCTGCCGAAGCCTCTGCGGTTCCCGTGGCCATGGCCCGAATCTATGCTGATAAGGCGATGTCCACCATTGAGTTGTGCGCCCGGAAGGTCATCGCTGCCGTCGCGGAAGGGGACATGTTGCGCACGCAACTAACGATCCTCCGGCGCCTCTCCAAACACGACGCCGCCGACACGATCAAGCTGCGCCGCCAGGTGGCAAGGCACGTCATTCAGGCGGGAAAATATAGCTTGTAAGCGTCACTTTTCTGACCAGGTGTATCCGCCTGCCCTAAGGGGCCCCTTAAGGCCTTTGCTTGAGTCGCCCTTGAACGGATTGGCATCGTTCTCAAGCGACTGGCTGAGACGTTCAAAAACGGGAAATGTCAGACAATCTCTTTACTTCTGTAGGCGCAACATTTCGCCGCAGCGTCTGTCTAACCATGTACCTTGGTTTTCTGGGTTGTTTTTGCCTGCCACTTACTGTGGACCTCAGAAGCCACCCGTAATCCAATAGCAGTACTCCAGGTAGTAAGGTAGAAATCAGCCATGTGCAGCCGTTTTGTCTCTTCTTTCGCCCTTCCTGCCGCCATCCTTGTCGCCACATTCACCACAATCGCCCAGGCGGCGGTGGTGCAGGACCGCGTCGCGGGCTCCGTCAGCGGCAACAGCCGGATGGCACTTCCGGGGACCATAAGTGGCCACGCGAAGCACTCCGTTGACCTGGGCCTTGTGCCGAATGACCGCAAACTTGACTCGCTCTCCCTGCGTTTCAACATGACCCAGGCCCAGCAGGCTGATCTCACCCAGCTTTTGGCTGCACAACTCGATCCGAGCTCGCCCAGCTATCACCAGTGGCTCACCTCGGAGCAGTTCGGTGCGCGCTTCGGCCTCAGCAGCAGCGATCTCGCGAAGGTTTCCTCATGGCTCACGAGCCAGGGATTTAGTATCACCAGCGTCGCCCGGAGCTCCACATTTATCACCTTTAGTGGCACGGTCGGGCAGGTGGAGCAGGCCTTTGGCACTACTATCCACAACGTTTCGCTCCATGGAGAGCAGCACTTCTCGAACCTAGCCGCTCCGACTCTGCCCTCGGCGATCGCAGGTGTTGTCCTTGCGGTGACCGGCCTTGACGACTTCAAGCTGAAGCCCCGCGCTCGCGCACGTAACACGACCACGGAACAACTGCAGCCGTTCTACTCTGTGACGACAAACGGGACAACCAGCCACTACATCGCGCCGTCCGACCTCTACACGATTTACAACTATCCGTCTTCCTCAACCCTCAACGGCACCGGCATTACGATCGCGGTCATGGGACAGAGCGCCATCCGCCCGGCCGACGTGACCGCGTTTCGCGCTGCCGCTGGTTTGTCAGCAACTCTTCCGATTCAGACGCTCGTGCCGACCAGCACTAATCCAGGTTTTTCGGCAAACGATATTGATGAGGCACAACTGGACGTTGAGTGGTCAGGTGCAGGCGCACCCGGAGCTACCATCAACTTCATCTACAGTACCGACGTGATCAACAGTTCGTTGACCTATGCGATCGACACAAGCCCCACGATTGCACCCATCATTACCATCAGCTACGGCGGGTGCGAGAGCGGATTTTCCAGTAGCTTCGTCTCCAGCACCAATCAGCTCCTACAAATGGCGAACGCGAAGGGAATCACCGTGATGAGTTCGTCGGGAGACTCTGGCGCGACCGACTGCGATACCTCCGGAGTTGCCTCGGAGGGTCTCAACGTCGACTTCCCCAGCAGCTCTCCTTATGCCACGTCAGCCGGCGGCACGATGTTCAACGAAGGGAGCAATTCGGCGACTTACTGGAACACCGGGACGGGATCTGCAGGCTCCGCAAAAGGCTACATCCCTGAGGTTCCCTGGAATGAGACTACGGCCACCGGTGGTCTGGACGATGGTGGGGCCGGTGGCGGAGGTGCCAGCGGCTTCTTTGCGAAGCCCGCATGGCAGGTAGGACTTGGTGTGCCGAACGACTCTTCGCGAGACGTCCCGGATGTATCGCTCAACGCCGCCGCACAACACGACGGGTATGTCGTTTGCAGCCAGGGCTCATGCACCAACGGGTTCCTCTCTTCGAACGGCCAGCCGAATGTCTTCGGCGGAACTTCGTTCGTTGCGCCGACCCTCGCCGGCATTCTCGCCTTGGTCGAACAGCATCTGGGTACCGGCGCTCTCGGCAATATCGGACCCACGCTGTACGGCCTGGCTAACGGTCCGACCGCCTCCAGCATCTTCCATGACATCACCAGCGGCAACATCTCCGTGGTCTGTTCTCAGGGGACACCCAATTGCCCCAATGGCGGCTCAATCGGCTACAGCGCTGCAACGGGCTATGATCTGGCCACGGGCCTCGGCACCCTCAACGTCAACATGCTGGTCACCAACTGGGCAAGTGCGGTTCCGACGGGGACCGGCAGCACGATCGGTGCCGGTATCACCACTACCAAGCTCACAACGACAGGCTCTCTCTGCGCGATCACCTCCGGAACCCTCGCGCTCACCGCGACCGTGACGGGCTCCATTACGGGGACCACGCCAACCGGTACCGTCCAATTTTTCGTCGACAACGTGGCAGCAGGTGCGCCGCAGGCCCTGGTAAGCGGCAGCGCTACCTACAATTTGGTCACTACTGCAGCGGCCGGGGTCTCCTCGGGTGGCCACACGATCAGCACGGTCTACTCCGGCGATGCTAACTACGCAGGATCCAAGGGCACGCTTCTCGCCTCCGACGGCAGCTTCGCTTCCGTAGACATCGTCTCGACCACGCTGAAGGACTTCTCCATCACGCCCTGCACAGGAAGCGTCACGGTACTCTCAGGCGCGACGTCCACCGGCGTCGTCTTTACCATCACTCCGTTCAACGGCTTTACCGGCGCGGTTACCATGGCGGCCGTCAACAATAATCTCGGCGCCTTTACCCCATCGTTCTCGGTCACCCCGGTTAACATCACATCCACCGCCGGCGTTACCACCTCGTTTATCGTGAAGGCTTCTCAGACCACCACCGCAGAGCTCAGCCGGCCAGGCCTCGCTCCCTCGCGGCAACATCCTTCGGGTAGAACGCCTTGGTATGCCGCCGGGTCAGGTGCGACGCTCGCTTGTGTGCTGCTGCTTACGCTCCCACGCCGACGCCGCTGGAGTGCGCTTCTTGCGGTTTTGATCTCTGTCGCCGCTGTGTCTGCTGTCGGGTGCGGCAGCAGTAGTTCGAATAGCGGTGGAAGTCCCGGCGGTGGTGGCGGCGGCACGACGACGACGAATGCGCAACGCGGCACCTACACCTTCACGATTACTGCGGTGTCGGGGACGTTGGTCCACAGTTCGCAAGTGGTTGTAACGGTTCAGTAGCCGAGATTCGTACTGAAGGCCGCGCCGCACTGGCGCGGCCTTTCCTGTTACGGGAATACTCTTTGGTAATCCGTGGCCTTTCCTTCTTGACCTTCTTAGTAGCTTCACGCAAGAATGGCGTCATGAGTGTGCAACTATTTGCATATCCAGCGTGACAAGAAACACTTAAGACGATGAAAAAACAGGTGACGCAGTTTGGAAGCCAAACTGCTTGCTTGGGTAGTACTTTGCTCCAATTTGGTTGCTGGGAGAAGGCCGTTTGCCCCTCTCCAGCAGCAGGAATCTATCGAAATGCCTTGGATCTCAAGAGTTCCGGTGACTGTCGTCCTGGTCTTCGCTGCCGCCGTTGTCCCGGCGCTCTCGCAGTCCTCGCTGCCTAGACCTCGCTCCCGTGTCCTCCAGGCAGTCGATGACTCTCAGACCTCCACCCTTGGAGGCAACACCCATCCGCTCGCCCGTCCCGAGTTCGACCGGGGCGCTCTTGCCGACGCGACGCCTCTGCGACGCATGGTGCTGGTCCTCCAGCGCAGCGCCGAACAGGAGACCGCTCTCCAGCAGCTCATCGACCAGCAGCAGGACAAGACCTCTTCCACCTATCACCAGTGGCTGACGCCGGAGACATTCGGCACTGCCTTCGGTCCTACGGATCGGGATCTCTCCGCTGTTACCGCCTGGCTCTCGGGGCAGGGCTTCTCGGGCATCCAGGTCAACGCTGCCCGCACCTTCATCGAGTTCAACGGCACCGCCGGCATGGTTCGCAGCGCCTTCCGAACGACCATGCACCGCTATGCGGTTCGCGACGAGCAACACTACGCGAATGCCTCGGATCCCGCCGTTCCCGCCGCCCTTGCGCCGGTCGTTGCCGGCATCGCGTCGCTCAACAACTTCCCCCGCCGGGCTGCGAGCCACAGGATCGCTAACCTCCGCCAAGACGCCGCCACAAACCTCGCCACACAGCTGCCCGACCAGACTCAGCTCGCTGCCCAGCCCGCATTCACGGTCAACGAGAGTGGCAACATCTCTTACGGCCTTACGCCGTACGACTTCGCCACCATCTACAACGTTCTTCCACTCTGGAACGCAGCCACTCCAATTGACGGCACCGGTCAGACGATCGCCATCGTCGGCCAGACCGACATCAATCCCGCCGATTTCGTCAACTTCCGCAAGCTCTTCAATCTGCCGCTCGGCAATACCGCAACGCCCACTGGGACGCAATACCTCAACATCATCTATAACGGCCCGAATCCCGGCGTGAACGGCGACGAAGGCGAGGCCGACATCGACACTCAATGGTCTGCGGCCGTTGCGAAGGGTGCCACGATCGATTACGTCGTATCCCAGGGCACCGAGGTCACCCAGGGCACGGATCTCTCCGCCATCTACATCGTCAACAACAATCTCGCGCCCATCATGAGCTACAGCTACGGCCAGTGCGAGCTGTTCCTGGGCACGTCCGGCAACGCGTTCTACAAAACTCTCTGGCAGCAGGCCGCCGCCCAGGGTATCACGGTCCTACTCGCCAGCGGCGACTCTGGATCCGCTGGCTGCGACCTCGCCGGCGTCCAGGCGGCGAACTATGGAATCGGCGTCAATGGACTTGCCAGCACGCCCTACAACATCTCGGTTGGCGGCACTGACTTCTACATGCCCAATGGTGGCACAGCCTACTGGAGTTCGAACAACAACCCGACCACCCAGGCCTCCGCAAAGGGCTATATGCCAGAGGTGCCATGGAACGAAAGCTGCACCAATTCAGTCTTCGGCACAACCCACAACTTCTCCGGCGAGACGCCTGAACAGGTCTGCAACACCGGCATCGCCACCTCTCAGGGCCTGCTTCGAGTAGTCGGCGGCGGGGGCGGCCCCAGTGCCTGCATCCAATCGAACGGAAACTCCGCCTCCACTTGCAAGGGAGGCTACGCGAAGCCGTCCTGGCAGACCGGCACCGGAGTCCCCGCCGATGGCGTCCGCGACGTCCCCGACGTCTCCCTCTTTAGCAGCGCAGGCTTCTTCGGCGCCTTCTATGTCGTTTGTCAGCAGAGCATCAACGCCGACGGCAAGCCCTGTAGCCTTTCTGCTCCCGGGTACGACTTCGCCGGCTACGGCGGCACCTCGGTCGCCTCCCCCGCCTTCGCCGGCATCCTGGCGCTCGTCAACCAGAAGACTGGCAGCCGGCAGGGCAACGCCAACTACGTCCTCTATAACCTCGCCAATCAACAGAACAAGGCCGGCACCGGTTGCGATTCCAGCACCGGTGCTCCTGCCGCTAGTTGTGTCTTCAACGATCTCACCACCGGCTCCATCGCCATGCCGTGCCTCAAGGGAACGGCCAATTGCACGGTAACCAACTCCTCTGATCATTACGGCGTGCTGTCGGGTTATAGCGGCACAGTCGGATACGATCTCGCCACTGGCCTCGGTAGCGTGAATGCCGCCAACCTAGTCAGCAACTGGTCGAGCGCCACTTTTATCGCCAGTTCCACGTCGCTCACGCTCTCGCAGTCCTCTATCACTCACGGCAGCCAGATTTCAGCGACCGTCAAGGTTGCCACCACCACCGGCACGCCTACCGGTAATGTATCCATAAACGCCCTTGCGTCCAACGGCGCAGTTCAGAACGGTACCCTCCAGAATGGCAGCTACTCTGCCTCGCTCAGCAACTTTCCCGGCGGCTCCTACTCAGTCCAGGCCCACTACGCCGGTGATGGGACCTACGCCCCCAGCGACTCTAATCCATTGACTCTTACCGTCAGCCCCGAGTCGAGCACCACAACGCTCCAGTCTCTGCTGTACAACCCATACTCGGGCGTAACGACGTCTTTTGCCAGCGGCGGCAGCTACCCGTACGGCGGCTACATACTTGTCCGAGCAGATGTCGCAGGCGTCTCCGGGAAGGGAAGCGCGACCGGCAACGTTCTCTTCACTGACCTCGGCGCGCCACTCGACGGCGGAACCTTCCGCCTCAACTCCACCTCAAATACTGAGGACCAGACCCGCGCCCTGGCCCCCGGAACCCACCTCATTACGGCTTCTTACGCCGGCGACGCCAGCTTCAACGGCAGCACCTCGTCTCCGTTGACTATCAACATTACCAAGGCCCAGACCACCAGTGCGCTGCAGGTTAATCTCCCGGTTCTCTCTGCGGCCGGAATCCTTACGCTTACTGCACAGGTGAACGCTCGCGGCTTCGGTGCGGGGGGACAGCAAGGCTTTGGCGCCGCCGCTCCCACCGGCCTGATTACCCTTACCTCCGGCGGTCTTAGCTTCGCAACTGGGACACTCACCCAGAATGCCTACCCCGCCTTTTCAACCGACTCGGGCACGGTCAGTGTCAAGATTCCAGCGAATCTGCTTCCCATCGGTGTCAACACCGTCAGCGCAACCTATTCGGGTGACACGAACTACAACGCCTCCACTTCATCGCCCGTTAGTGTCACCGTTACCGGAGCGACGGAGGTTGCAAGTACCACCACGCTCAATCTTTCTGCCAGCAAGATTTCGCCCGGGTCGGACTACACCTTTGCCGCAATCGTCGCGAAGGGCAGCGCTCAGTCCAGCGGCCCGCAGCCCACTGGCTCCGTTACCTTTTTCAGTGACGGTCAACCCGTCGGCCCCGCAGCCACGCTGTTCACCGGCACTGCGAGCATCTCCGGCAGTTCGCTCGCGATTGCGCCGGGCGCGCACCTAATTACTGCCATGTACTCCGGCGACGCCAACTATCAAGCCTCGATCTCCGCGCCAGCGTCCTTCACGATAGCCGTTGCCAGCCTTGCAAGCGGTACCACCATTGCGGTCACACCATCCACGGCTGTGCAGGGAACCACGGTTATCATCGCCGCCTCCATTACGCCAGCCTCTCCCATCCCCACCGGCACAGTGCAGTTGATGCTGGACGGCAACCTGCTCGGGACGCCTGTTGCAGTGGCCGGTGTGACGACCAACCTCCCTCTCCCCACTAATACCTTTCAGTCCGGCACGCATGTCCTGCGCGTTCTTTACTCGGGTGACAGCAACCATCAGGCCAGCACGTCCGATGCAGCCACCCTCACCATCTTGGATCCGGTCGGGGGCTTCACCCTTTCTCCTTCTACAGCCTCCGCTACCGCAGTCCTGGGCAAGACCTCAAGCCCCATCACACTCACCGCAACCCCATCTGGAGGCTTCCACTCCATCATCACCTTCTCCTGCAACGGTGGCCTGCCTTCAGGCGCGGCTTGCGTCTTCTCGCCGTCTTCGACTACGCCGAACGGCTCCGCTGTAACCACGGTCCTTACCATCTCTCCCGCCACATCCGTCTTACAAGCCGGCAAGGATCCAGGTAATCCCCGCACTTTCACATTCGCGCCGCGTATCACCGTGGCCCTGTCCTGTTTGGTCTTCTTTCTCTTCCCACGGCGTCGCCGCTGGAGCGGCCTCATCCTGCTCTTCGCATTCTTCACCGTGGGTCTCGTTGGCCTCACCGGTTGCGGCAGTGGCGTGATGGATTCCAACGCGCCAAATCCAGGCACCCTCTCGGCAGGTTCGTATGTGATTACCGTTGCGGCTACCGGCGGATCCACGATTCAAACCGCAACCGTAAACCTCACCATTCAATAGAATGGTCTTTAGTATTTCAGAAGGTCTTAGTGTTTTGCAGTTTCGGGCGCTTTTTCTTCCGCGCCTTCAGCCACGCGCATCAGATGGTCCTGCACGCTGAACAGCGTCCCATTTCGCGGCGCCCGCACGTATTCTCCATCCGGCTGCAGCAGCCTCGCCTTCGTATTGTCCGCCAGGTACGCCGCCAGTATCTCGTCGCGGAGCCGTTTGTGCAGATCGGGCTGGGTCACTGGAAAGACTACCTCACACCGTTCAAGAAGGTTTCGCGGCATCCAGTCCGCGCTTCCGCAGTAGATCTCCTCCTTGCCGCCATTGGCGAAGCAGAAGATCCGGCTATGCTCGAGAAACCGTCCGACGATGCTTCGCACGCGAATCCGTTCGCTCCAGCCCTTCACGCCGGGACGCAACGAACACATTCCCCGAATAATCAGATCGATCTCGACGCCCGCCTCCGAGGCTGCATACAGAGCCTCAACCGTTCGGCGGTCCAGCAGCCCGTTCATCTTCGCAATAATCGATGCCGGCCTGACCCGCCTTTGCATGGGCCGCCTCCCTGTCAATCAACGCAACTAAGCGATCGGCCAGCGTCAACGGGGCCACCATCAGAGGACTGTAGGAGTCAGATTCCGTCTCCGCTGTCAGATAGTTGAACACTTTCTGTACTGCAGCGGTCATCTCCGGCTTTGACGTCATGAGACTGATGTCCGTATAAAATCTCGCCGTCACCGGGTTGTAGTTCCCTGTACCGAGGTGTGCATAGCGCCGTACTACGCCATCGGGATCGCGCCGTACCAGCAACGCCAGCTTGCAGTGTGTCTTCAAACCGAATATCCCGTGAAACACCCCGACGCCCGCGTCCTCGAGCTCCCTTGCCCAACGAATGTTCGAGTCCTCATCGAAGCGTGCCATCAACTCGACAACGACAGTGACTTCTTTACCTTGGCCCGCTTCGCTTAGCGCCGTGAAGATCGTCGAATCTGAGCTCGTTCGATAGAGCGTCTGCTTCATCGAGATCACGCAGGGGTCCTGTGCGCCAGCTTCTACGAACTCCTCCACCGCCTTGTAGGAGTCGAACGGATGATGCAGCATCACATCCCGCTTCCGCAACTCGTCGAAGATATCGGTTGACTTCGCACTCAGCTTGAAGTCCTTTGCAGCAAACGCCGGATATTTAAGCTTAGGTTCCTTCACCTCCGAATAGAGGTTCATCAGCCGTGACAGATTCACCGGCCCGTCCGTGCGGAACACCTGCCACGGCTCCAGTTCGAAGTTGGTCCGCAACCGCTCGATCATCTCTTCGGTAGCCGAGCTCTCAATCTCCATTCTAACTGCGTCGCCCTTACGCCTGTTGTGCAACTCCGCGCGTACGCTCTCCAGAACGGAGCGCGACTCCTCCTCCTGCATGTACAGGTTGCTGTTGCGGGTAACGCGAAATGCAGACCGCGATAACACCTGATACCCCCGAAACATGCGTTCCACCTGGGACTCAACTAATTCATGCAACAGGATGAAGTCGTAGTGACCCTCCGCGCCGACGAGCGGTACCAGTCGTGGCAGTGCGCGAGGCACCGTCACGACGCCCAGCGAAGCGGGCGATTTGAGTCCCCTTCGCTTATGCCGCAATAGCAGTCCAATGCAAAGTGCTTTGTTCAACACCCGCGGAAAAGGGTGCGAAGGATCGATGGTCACTGGAGTCAGCAGCGGATCGACCTCGGTATCGTAAAACTCGAGCGCCTGAGCCCGCGCCTCGTCGCTTAGCTCACTCCACTGAAGCACGCGAATCTTCTGCGCCTGCAACGTCGGCAGCAACTGCTCATTCAGGCACTGATACTGTGCCTTCACGAAGCTGTGTATCCGCTCCGCCAGGCCATCCAGACGTTCCTGAGGCGTAAGTCCCCCTTCGTCGGGCGGCTGCGCAAGATTGTAACCATCCTCGATCCGTTGCAAGAACCCGGCCACTCGGATCTCCACAAATTCGTCGAGATTGCTCGCAGTAATAGCCAGAAACTTCACTCGCTCGAGCAGCGGATTCGTCTCGTCCTGCGCCTCCTCCAGCACACGCTGGTTGAACCGCATCCACGATTCGTCGCGGCTGAAAAACAGGTTCTCAACGGTCGCCGCAGTAGTCCTTTTGGGACTGCCACTCTTTCGGGAGCTATGCTTGACAGCACTCATAGAGGTCTAAAGCTTACCGCATTCACGTGAATTGAAAGTGTGAACGCCCTGCGAAAATCCGCACCTTCTTTGGGAAGCGCCCGAACCGCTACTTGCCCGTGAGCGTTAAGGTCGCACTCTTCAGAAGCGTGGCCTCCCGTTCCACCGCAGCGGCAGTCCGCGCAATTTGCGTATCCGCGTCCTTCCATTGCTTCTGTTCGATCGTCTCCCGGGCTGCCGGCAGCGTCTTGACTCCATAACCTGTATAGAAGCCCGGAGCGTACATCATGTTCTGAAACCACGGGCGATTCGGCAGGCCACCAGCGTCGAGAAACACTCGCTCGCACTGAATGAGCTGCACATTCAGTGCTGGGGGTGCCTTCAGCGCATTGGCGGTGAACGCCTTGTCGTAATCCGCCGCTGCTGTAGTCAAATCATCCATTGCCTGATCGAGTGGCGCAAAATTCAGGTAGGGTGGAAGAGCTTCAACTTCGGGCGCAACGCGCTTCCTCTTCGGATCCTCCAAGGCTTTATAAACACCGTCGGCGATCTCGGTATTGCGCTCCTTGATCTCGGCCCGCATCGTATCAGTCAGCTTTTTCACGTCGGTCACATAGGTGCGGAGCGTGTCCGCAACGTCGCCGAACTGAAAGGGAATTACGTCGGCATCCGCCATCCGCATCATCATCGTGCCGGCTGTCTGGGCAAGAGCGCGCCCATATGTGAAGTCTGTGTCTTGAAAGTGTGTATACCAGTAGAAATCGTCGTAGACCGAGTGATACTGCCCGCCACCCTGATCTTCGCCGCCATATCCCATGTTCACGCTTGCGATTCCAAGGTGGTGCAGAAACGCTGTGTAGTCAGAACCCGACCCAAGGGCCTCCATGCGAATGTCCGGACGGTTGCGAAGTTCAGCCTTCCCGTCTGCCGTTGCACGCGAGAGCGCCACAAGACGTTGGCGCTTCCACACCGGCATCTTCGTCTCAGGGTCGTCGATGTCCTTCGTGACGCTGTTGACGAAGTTCTCCAGCTCACTCGATCCCTCAGCGCGGAAGTATCCGCGACCGTTGCCATCTGAGTTGAAGTAGGCCACAGCGTGCTGGCTCAACTCCGCCGCATGCGTCTCCACCCACTCGGTCGAACCCAGAAGCGCCGGCTCCTCGCCGTCCCAGAAGCAATAGATAATCGTGCGCTGAGGATGCCAGCCCTGCTTCAGCAACTCACCCAGACCACGAGCCTCTTCCAATTGTGCGCTAGCGCCGGAGATAGGATCGCCCGCACCGTTGACCCACGCATCATGGTGGTTTCCTCGAATGACCCACTGATCGGGAAACGTCGAACCTGGAATTGTAGCCACCACGTTGTAGAGTGGTTTGCGATCCCAGTTGAAGCTGACAGCAAGATGCGCCATCGCTATACTCGGGCCGACCTTGTAGGCGAACGGCAGTCCTCCCCGCCAACTCTCCGGCACCAGTTCGCCGCGCAGCGCCTTCAGAAAGGGCGTAGCGTCCGCATAGGAGATCGGCAGAACCGGGATCTTCGTAATTGTCTGCACCTGATCCAGCGGAATCAGCTTCGCGTTGGCCACAGCGCCGATTCCGGGAGTTTGCGGATCGCCCGGATACACCGGCATATCCATCACGCTTCCACGTTGCGCGCCCTCGGCCGGCCGCATCGGGCCATCAGGATAGCCACCGCCGCGAAAGTATCCATCGTCGCGTGGATCGGAGTAGATGATGCATCCAACAGCGCCATGCTCCGCCGCGACCTTCGGCTTGATCCCGCGCCATGTCTGTCCGTACCGCGCGATGACGATGGCGCCCTTTACGGAGACTCCCATTGCGGCCAACTCTTCGTAGTCAGCCGGTGCGCCATAGTTCACATAGACGAGCGGCGCGGTGACATCGCCGTCGCGAGAATACGCGTTGTAGGTCGGCAGCTGCTCCTTTTTCTGGTCGGAGGTCGGATCGACCTTGATCGCAGGCTCTTCAAGCGTCGCCTCGAACTTCTCAGGTCCCAGCAACTCCAGCTTGCGCGACTTTGGGGTAGGGAACAGCGCCTCAAACTGCTCGATCTTCGCGTCGAGTCCGTAAGACTTCAGCTGCGCCACCAGCCACTCGGCATTGTCCTTGTCGTACGGCGAACCTACGTGATGTGGGCGCGCCGACATCCGGCGCATGTTTTCACGGACCTTTGCCGGGTCAGGGATTCCGCGAAATTTCTGCTCCCATTGCACCTCAGCGGCAGCGTGTTCCGGAGTGTAGCCACGAAGAGTGACCACTGCAGTGTCGACAGCGTAAGCGGTGCTTGCAAGCAGCGTAAAACAGGCGATGGCCCTTCGCATGGTGGCGTGACTCCTCTGGATGAAGGCTTTTCAGAAATCCTATCACCACGGCTAAGGCGCCTAAGCAAATGTTTATCTTCTAGATAGCGATTGCCAGCGCCTTCCGCTCCGGGATCAAAATAAATATCCCGTCGTATGCAATATATTTACCCACCATCCGTTTAAACCTGTAGATGAACCCAATTCCGGGTAGTTGGACGACGATCGAGCAAGACCAACTCATCTCCGAGGCACTGGAGAGAGACCGGCCCAGGCTGCGCAGCTTCATCCGCAAGCACGTCGCCGATACCAGCGAAGCCGAAGACATCCTGCAGGACGTCTTCTATGAACTACTCGAAGCCTACCGTCTCATGAAGCCTGTAGAGCATGTAACTGCATGGCTCTTTCGGGTAGCCCGCAATCGCATGGTCGACCTCTTCCGCAGAAAGAAGCCCAGTTCGCTCAGCAATCCTGTATCTACCGAAGACGGCGACACGCTCGAAGACCTTCTCCCGTCGGCGGATGCCGGTCCTGAAGCGGCCTACGCAAGGAATCTGCTCCTGGACGCGCTGGACGAAGCACTCGACGAGCTGCCCGAAGCACAACGTGAGGTCTTCGTCGCTCATGAGCTGATGGGCCAGAGCTTCAAAGAGATCTCTGCCGAAACAGGCCTCAGCGTGAACACGTTGCTCTCACGAAAACATTACGCCGTACTGCATCTGCGACAAAGCTTGCAGACGATCTACGAAGATTTTGGAAAGAAATAAGGAGTTAAATATGCATCATCATCCAGTACTTAAGGGAATAAGAATCGCGATCTTTGTCATCATCGGGGCAGCCGTCCTTGGCTTTGTTGTCAAGGGTCTGTGGAACGTCCTGATACCCCCGATCTTTGGATGGCACACAATCACCTTCTGGCAAGGCATCGGCCTACTGCTGCTCAGCAAAATTCTCTTTGGCGGATTCCATCGTCATGGCGGCCCTGGCCGCGACCGCTGGAAGCAGCGGATGAAAGATCGCTGGGAACAAATGACACCCGAGGAACGTGAGAAGTTTCGCAATGGAATGCGTTGCGGCCGCGCTCCCTTCGCCTCATCTGTGGAGCCTCAGGTATGAACAAATTCGAGATAAATGCCACGAACACCGGAGAAAACTTCGAGCCCGGCGGCTACAACAGTCCGTCCTCGACGCATCACCGACCGACAGCAAGCCACAACGACCGACTCGCCGAACTCGAAGTCGAGAACTCACGTCTTCATCGCCTGGTCGCGGAGCTGCTAATCAAAAACCAGCAGCTCCGCAAGCCAGATTGAGCGCGGCAACCCGGTCTACCGGTGCCAGTGCATCTTCCAGCCAAGATATCTCGTGGCTGCTTCAAAAACGGGCGCTGCAGTGGTCGAGAAGTTTGCGGCGACGTGATGCTCGAAGCCGTTTTCGCAGATGTACCGCAGCAGCTCCTGCATCTTGGGAATTTCAACCACGCCCGCCCCACCGAAGGTATGCAGGGGGTCGTTGGTAAACGCACCTTCGCCGACATAGCCGGTAATCTGTCCGGCAAAGTCGTCGGTCGAGAAGCGCGCAAAGCTCATCGCTCCAGCCTTCACCGTGCCGTCCAGCGTGCCATGCGTGTTCTCCTTGCCGACGGTCCCGGCGATGATCTGCTGGAAGTCCATCTTCACGCCCTCATTGAAGAAGTGTTTCGGGAGATTCGAGCAATGGAAGCAGACGGCCTTGTCCGGGTTGTCGCCATAGTTGTTGTTCCAATCCAGCAGCGCGCTCGGCGACTCGCTCGCCAGTGTCAGCGCATACATGCTCAACGTGCCCAGAACATCCACCTCGCACGCCGACGGAATCAGGCTCTCGCTCATCATGCTCATCACCGTGCAGGGAACGATTCCAAGGTACTCTTCAATCGAAGTCCAACACTGCACTGCACTCACGGTTAGCTCGCTCGCCGCCATCCAGTGGTCGATGACTGCACCAAGCTTCGCCATCTTCAACAGAGCAGCGTCAGGCGTCTCGCCCACCGGAATATACTTCTTGATCGCCGCCAGCTTCGTCTGGGCCGCGTCATCGTTGTCCTTCATCCGTCCGATTCGCCCCATGACTTCACTCAGGTCAAGCGTCTCGACCGTGATGCCTGATCGCTCCAGGAGCTTCTCGGAGTACCGGACTGTGTTGAACGCCGTCGGTCGCGCGCCGATCGCACCGAAGCGCACGTTCTTCAGCCCACGCACCACACGACAGATACCCGAGAACCATTCCAGGTCCGCTTTGAACTCCGTGGAGTCAGGCGCCTCGGTATGAAGCCGCGTCAGTGAATAGGGAATCCCATACTGCTTCAGGTTGTTGCAGATCGACATCTTGCCGCAGAAGCTGTCGCGGCGAAAGGCTATGGTCATCTTGCCTGCATGGTCGGGCGTCGCCTGGATCAGCACCGGCACCTGCAGATTCGCCAGCCGCAAAGCGTCCGCCAATCCACGTTCTTCGCCGAAGTTGGGCAGGGTGATGATGATCCCGTCGATCTCCGCCGCGTGGGCCTTGAACAACTCGGCACACTTCTTGGCGTCCTCATACGTTTCAACTGCGCCATGGGCGGTCTGCTCCGGCGTCAGCACAATCGGCTTGATCCCCACAGCTTCGAGTGCTGCAATCATCTCCATCCGTCCGCTGGTGGCCAAATGGCTGGGGAAAAATCCACGGTTGCCTACGATTACGCCCATTGTCATTTGCTTCGCCATAATGCTCCTGAATTCATGCCCGTCCCGGGACTTGGTGTTGGAAATTTATCCATAGGTCGCCGCGCCTTAAAACAGTCACGCCGTAATACCCAAAATGCTTTAGGTCCGGCCCGGACGAAACCGGACCGAATAGAAGGCGCCAAACGACTGTCAGCAAGGCACCCCACCACAACGTCGGATGTAGCGCCTCAAGCCATGGCAGGAGGACCTCATTGGGCGGCGGATTATGCAGCTCAGTGATTCCAGTGATCACCAGCACCACGCCATAAGCAAGCATCAGGATGCCGCAGAAGAACCAGATCGACAGTTCCGCCGACTCAATCTCACGCTCGTGTTTATCCATCAGGGCCCCCTTCTTACCAGAAGATCAGATTCAAAATAAAGAAGACAACAATCACAACGATGGCCCAGAAGATCGGCTTCTGCCAGATCGTCTTTGCCCCATCGTCCGGAATCGGCGTCACGCCATACACTAGACCGGAGAGCTGTTCAGTCGGCACCGGTTTCGTCACCAGACTCACGACTACCGTCACCACCACGCAGATAATCCAGCTCCACAACGCACGGTACAGGTTCTCCGCCATTGGCTTCGCATCAGAGCTCATCGCGATGTAGCGCAAGGCCCCCGCATCGGTCTGTACCCAGATAAACATCCCGATTGAGGACAACGTACCCGCGAGCAGTCCAAGAAATCCGCCCCAGTGCGTAGCCCGTTTCCACAACATCCCCAGGATTACGGTGCCGAACAGCGGCGCAATAAAGAAGCTGAATAGCGCCTGCACATAGTCCATGATGCTGGCCGCATTCATCACAAGGTACGCCGTGCCAATCGACACCAGCATCCCGATCACCGTCGACCACCGGCCCATCGCGACGTAGTGCTTGTCGCTGGCCTTCTTGTTCATGAACGCGCCGTAGATGTCGTACGTCCACACCGTCGAAAACGCGCTTACATTTCCCGCCATGCCGCTCATAAAGCCCGCTACCAGGGCGGTAATCCCCAACCCCAGCAGTCCAGGACCGCAGTACCGGATCAGCATGAGTGGCAGCACTTCGTTGTAGCTGTGCTGGCCCGTCGTAGCCGCCACACTCTCCGGCACCAGGTGCATCATGCTGCCGTCGGGGTTCTTCAACACCGCCAGCGCCAGGAGTCCGGGAAGGATCACGATAAACGGCACCGCCATCTTGAACGCGGCGCCAATCACGGGTGCCATCTTGGCCGCCCGCAGATTATGCGCGCTCAACACTCGCTGCACGACCAGAAAATCCGTCGTCCAGTATCCGAAGCTGATCACAAAACCCAACCCGAAGACAATTCCGGTCCAGTGAACGCCCATCGGGTTGTCGCTAAAGTGGCCAACCGTGCTCCACATGTGGGTGTAGTCACTTCTGCCTATATTCGCTGCAATCTGTGCCTTCAGATTTGTCCATCCGCCAGCTTCGATTAATCCCAGGATCGGAATCATCGCTGCTCCCGCCCAGATCAATACAAACTGAAGCACCTCGTTGATAATCGCCGACCGCAGTCCGCCCAGCATCACATACAACGCAACCGTTGCCGCGCCTACCCATATCGAGAAGGTGATGTTCCAACCCAGCACCGTCTGCATCACAACGGCCATGGCGAACATATTCACGCCGCTCATCAGGATCGTCATCAGCGCAAATGAGATCGCCGACAGGGCGCGCGCGCCGTCGCCGAATCGCAAATGAAGATAACCGGGGACAGAGTGTGTCTTCGAGATGTAGTAGAACGGCATCATCACGATGCCCAGAAACAGCATCGCTGGTATAGCCCCGATCCAGTACCAGTGCGCCGCAAGGATCCCATACTGATACGCCGCGCCCGCCCATCCCATCAGCTCCAACGACCCGAGATTGGCCGAAACGAAACTCAGCCCAGCGATCCACGCCGTCATCTCCCGTCCGGCCAGGAAAAAATCCTCGCTGGTGTTCGCCTTCCCCTTCGCGTAAAACCCGATAAACACAACCAAAACGAAGTAGAGCACTAGGATGAGAACATCCACCGGCGCTAACTTCGTCAGCTGCGTCCCCATCAACATAAGCGCCGCAACATCCTGCATCGATCAACCCCGCAAGTAAACGTTATCCCCTTAGAATCGCGGACGAAGTGCGTTTACCCTCTTTCCCCTGAGTCTATCTTCGGTACCAGAAGAATACCGTCACGTTGGCCATTGGAAGCGATGTGGTAACCCGTGCGAAACGGTAATTCCCGAACCCTGCAACTATACAACAACGTATTTACCACAACCCAATTACAAAATCGTTCGCGTCCCATGCCCGATGGCCCTCAACTGTACAACGCTTTGTCCCTGTCACGACTCTATCTACTTGGGTTCTGGTTCGTTGCCCCAAGGAGTTTTCAGAGTGCAAAATCGCAAACCATGTTCTATCGTCCTCACATCTGTCTTCGCGGCGTTCCTCTCCACCAGCCTTGCCCTCGCGCAAGACGGCACCAAACAAGACATGAAGGCTGCCGGCACCGACACCAAAAATGCAGCCAAAGATACCGGACACGCTGTTTCTACCGGAACCAGCAAGGCCTACAACAAGACCGCCAGCGGAACGAAGACCGCCGCCGACAAGACGGCCACAGGAACCAGCACTGCCTACCACAAGACTGTGAACGGCACGAAGACAGCCGCAGACAAGACTGCGGACGGCACCAAAGCCGTAGGCAAAGATGTTGGTCACGGCACCAAAGTAGCCGCGAAGGACACAGCTCACGAAACCGAAAAGGTCGGCGACAAAATCGCAGGAAAACCAGCTCCGCAGCAGGAATGACGCGGGAGGGCCTGCAAAGGTCTCAAAAGCAGGCACGGAACTGGACGAGGCGTAGATTTTAGTTACTGGCCGGCCTGAGCAATATCGCATCTGTGCTGGGCCAAACCACAACCGCTGCCAGCACGACAAGAGCGACCCAATAAAGATCCGCTCCCAGCAGATGAAGGATCTGCAGCCACACAGGCGCCAGCAACAATACGTCCGCCAGCCCCAATGAAAATTGAAAGGCGAGCAACCCCACAACGATTCCTCCAAGCCGTCCTGCACCAGCGCGCTTTGCCTGCCCAACCAGCCAAAGCACGAATATCGCCGCCACAAAAGCGCTCACCGGATGCACGCCCCGCAGCCTCAGAAGCCACGGAGATCCCTCGGCAAAGTCCTGAGCAAACGCCGCCCGCAGAGAAGAAGCAGGGAAGAGGGTATCCCCCAGCGCCGCCAGCGATCCACTCACCCCCACCACAAGAGTCGCTGCCAACCCCACGATGGCCCAGATCTTCTTCGCCCCGCCCAGTCCAAGCGCGCTCCACGTCTGGCCGGTGCCCAACAGTCTCGCTGTCAGAGTCAGAGCCGCCAGCAACAACATCGTGTTGCTCAAATGAACGGAAAGCACCACCACCCGCCCCATCGATTGATTGCCCGTCACATACCCGAGCTTCACTAGCAGCGCACCCAGAAACGCCTCATTGATGAGCAGCACCGTCGAGGCCACTGCAAACACCCGTGCCGCCTGCCCCTTCACCGTTGCCCTAAACGTCCAAATCAGCAGCCCAAGCACGACAAAGATCGATCCGCCCGTCATCATCCGATGCGTAAATTCGATCACGGTATCCACCCGTGGCGATAGCGGAATCACTTGTCCGTTGCAAAGCGGCCAATGATTACCGCACCCGGCACCCGACCCCGTGGCCCGCACCAGCGCTCCCCACAGGACCACCAGCACGTTATACCCGACGACCGCCCAGGCAAACCGCACCAGTGCACGCGAAGTCTTTCTCACCGACAGTGCAGGAACCGTGGCCATACTGCTATTCTACGCAGCTTTGCCTCGCCGTTTATCGCCGCATCCATCGCGCAAACCTACGAAGACCCTCAACCGTTCGCCAATTCTTTCGCTCGTTGCGTGGCTCGCTTCACTGCCTTGATCAGCGTCACGCGCAGCCCGCCCTCTTCAAGCTCCAGAATGCCGTCGACAGTGCAGCCCGCCGGCGTCGTCACCGCGTCCTTCAGGAGCGCCGGATGATACCCAGTCTCCAACACCATCCGCGCCGAACCCAGAGTCGTCTGTGCCGCAAGCAGTGTAGCGACGTCGCGAGGCAGCCCAACGTTCACACCAGCCTCCGCCAGAGCCTCGATGATGATGTAAAGAAACGCTGGCCCCGACCCCGAAAGCCCCGTCACTGCATCCATATGCTTCTCATCGACGACCACCGTCTTACCGACGGTCTGAAAGATCTTCTGCGCCACCGCCATCTGCTCGGCCGAAACGAAGCGTCCGCCACAAAGCGCAGTGATTCCAGCCGCCAGCATGGCCGGTGTATTCGGCATCGCACGAATCACCGCCAACTCGCAACCTGCCCCATCCTCGATGCTCCGCGTCTTCACCGAAGCCGCAAAGGAGAGCACCACCTTCTTCGGAGTCAGCGCAGCTTTGATCTCTTCGACCAATGCCGGTACCTGAATCGGCTTCACACCGAGCAGAATTACATCAGCCTGCTGCGCCGCGGCAAGGTTGTCCGTCGTGACCTCCACCCCAAACTGCGCCGACAAAGCCTGCGCCCGTTCCGCATGCTGCACCGTGGCAAAGATCTGCTCCGGAGCCAGCAAGTTGTTCTTCAGAAAAGCCTGCAACAGGATGCCGCCCATCTTGCCGGCACCCAGCACCGCGACTCGCAGCCCCGGCATCACCGGAGCGGGAGCCGCAATCGGAACCTCAAAGTTGTCACTCATTCCAAAAGGCTATCAGACACTACTGTTTCTGGGCTGCGATCCACGCATCCACCCGCTGCTCCAGCACGTCCATTGGCAGCGCACCAGAGTCGAGCACTTCGTCGTGAAACGCCTTGATATCGAACTTTGGCCCTAGCGCAGCCTTCGCTTTGTCCCGTAGTTCGAGAATCTTCAGCTGCCCCATCTTGTACCCCAGCGCCTGGCCCGGCCACGCAACATAGCGGTCAACCTCGGATTGCACATTCGTCTCATCGATAGCCGAGTGCTCATGGAAGTAGTCCACCATCTGCTGGCGCGTCCAATGCTTCGAGTGCACGCCCGTGTCGACGACCAGACGTATCGCTCGCCACATGTCGTTCTCCAGCCGCCCATAATCGCTGTAGGGATCCTTGTAGAAGCCGACGTCCTTACCCAGCCGTTCGCTGTACATTCCCCAACCTTCCGTGAAGGCCGTGTAGTCCTGGAATTTGCGGAACTCCGGCAGCCCCGTCAGCTCCTGTGCAATCGATATCTGCAGATGGTGCCCTGGTAGCCCCTCGTGGTAGGCAACGGCCTCCACCGGCGCCAGTGACCGATCGGCGAAGTTGTACGTGTTCACGGACACGCGTCCCGGTCGGCTGCCGTCCGGCGTTCCGCCGTCGTAGTATGCCGCGGACTGATCCTTTTCCATGTATGCCGGAACTGGCACCAGCTCGAGCGGCGCCTTCGGCAATCGGCCGAACAACTCCGGCAGCTTTGGCTTGATCTCGGCGATGTGTCCCTTGTACGCATCGATCAACGCCTCAGCGGAGACCGGATGCTCCTTTGGATTCGCCTTCAGCGCTACGCTGAAACTCTTGATGTCCGCAAAGCCGAGGCTCTTCACAATCGCCAACATCTCAGCTTCATCCCGTTTCACCGCATCAAGGCCGATCTGATGGATCTCCTCGGCCGACTTGTTCAGCGTCGTGCTTTGCCTGATCCGGTAGGCATAGTAGGCGTCGCCGCCAGGAATCGCCCAGATACCCGGGTCCTTTCGGGCCTTCGGAATATATTCGGCCTTCAGAAATCCCGCGAATCGTTTGTACGACGGCAGCACATCGGCCGAAATGGCCTGCACCATCTCGGTAGAGATACGCTTCTGGTCCGCCGCACCTACCGACTTGGGGAACGTCTTCAAGGGAAGCGCAAACGGACTATCCTCCGGCTTCAGATCTGCTAGCGTCTGGGTCTGTACCAGAACCTTCTCCATCAGATACCGCGGTGGCACCCGTCCTTCGTCCGCGCCCAGCTGCATGTTCGTCATGATCTGTGAGAAAGCCGTCGGGACCTTCTTCAGCCGCGCAATATAGTCGTCGTAGTCCTTTACGGAGTCGAACTGCAACAGTCCAGGCAGTCGTGCAAGGTCGGTATGAATGCCGTTGAACTGGTTCACCGGCATCTCCCACGCCTTGAACTTCGCCCCCTCCTGCGCTTCGATCAGCGAGCGCAGCATCAGGTCCGCCGACAATCGCTCCTGCTCAGGCAGTCCGGTAGTATCGATCTCCGACAGCCGTTGAATGTACTCGCTTCCGCGCCCAAGAGCAGCGTTGACCTCCTTCACCGAATAGTCCGTCAGTTGATCGTTGTACCGCTTGTCCCCGATCGAGGAAGCAAACTCCGGCGAATGCTTGAGCCTGTCTTGCCATATCGCATCAAGCAAAGTGGCTAGTGCCTTACTCCGCGCAGCAACCGGCATAGTCGCAGGTTCCACGGCTGTCAGCTGCTGCTTTTGCCCACTCGCCATCACCGGCGCCACGCTCAAACAACCTGCAAGTACCAGCCCACTTGCACGACCCAGCAAACATCTCGTCATATCCGTCCTCAACTGTCAGTCTACCGTGGCAAGCGGACCGCCCGCACCCAGCATCCGGTACAGCGTCGAACGGCTGATCCCCAACACCTCCGCCGCACGCAGCTTATTTCCCCCGCAGTCCTTCAACACCTGCAGTACATGCTGCTCCACGACATCCTGCAGCCGCGCACTTCCACCCAGGCCCCCAGTCGATTGCTTAGCGCCGTTCTCCGTAAACGAAGGAAGATCGCACGATTGAAGCACCCCACCCTCACTCTGCAGCACGCTTTTGTGCAACACGTCCTCCAACTCCCTCACGTTACCCGGCCAGCGATACGACCTCATCCTTTCCATCGCCTCGTCAGTCGATCTCGTGGACGCTCTTTCCGTAGAGCAACGCAAACCGCCTCAGAAAATGACTGGCCAACTCCGGTAGGTCCTCCATTCGTTCACGCAGCGGCGGCACAGTCATCTCCACCGTGGCAAGCCGCTGGTAGAGCTCCTGACGAAAACGTCCAGCGGACACCAGTATCTTCAAGTCCTCCCGCGTCGACGCGATCATCCGCAAATCCATCCTCAGGGGCACCGGCAATCCGGCCTGGGCCAACTCATGCCGTCTCAGCAAATGCAGCAACCTACCCTGCGCTGCCAAAGCCATCTCGTGGATCCCCTCAAGAAACAGCGTTCCGCGCCGCGACATCTTCATCAAGTGATTAATAGCGTCGGCTGACCCCGCACCTGCCTCGCACTCAACCAAAATGTCCTCAAGCCTGGTCGCACGGCACGTCACCAACGGCCCATCGACGTCCTGGCCTGTCGAATACAAAGCCTGGGCCACCAATTCCTTCCCGGTCCCTGCTTCACCGCTTATCAGCACCGTGCGAAAGTGCGGTCCAATCCGTTGCACCTGCAGGCGCAGTCGCCTCATCGCCGCACTGCTCCCTATAATCTCGTGCTCATCCCTCTCCACCGACTGCGCCAGTGGAGATCCGTGCGAAAGAGAGCCGAGATAAGTAGAAGCTGGTCCCGAAATTGACATGGCTCCTCTCTCCATCGGCAAAAAAGAGCAGACAGTTGAGCCCCAAAACGCGAAAAAGCCGGAGACCCGTAATCTAGCGGCAAATCTCCGGCTCCAAAAACTAGTTCTTGCGAATCCTAAGCAGTCGTCGGCGCACAGTACGTATCGAACGCCCGTGTCAGCTCCTGCGCGATCGCCGGCGCGGTCGAGGTCTCGATCGCCGAACGCTGCATCAGGTACACCAGCTGCCCGTCGCGCAGGATCGCAATCGCCGGAGACGTCGGCGGATGTCCGCCAAAGTAGCTCCGTGCCTTCTCCGTCGCGTCACGGTCCTGCCCCGCAAACACCGTTACTGCATGATCGGGCTTCGCCGCATGCTGCATCGCCAGGCGAACCCCGGGACGCATCTTGCCCGCCGCACAACCGCAGATGGAGTTCACCACCACCATCGTTGTTCCCGGCTGCGCAAGCGCCGCATCCACATCGGCCGCACTGCGGGCCTCAGCTATACCAGCGCGCGTCAACTCCTCGCGCATCGGAATCACCATAATCTCTGGATACATGTCACTCTCCTCGGTCGCGGGTGAAAGCCGCGCCTCTTCTGATTGTACGGTCTCACTCGCAGCCGCGCCACCCATCCAGATCGAGCGGCCAGTGTTGTACTCTCTACCCGTGCCTACAATCCATATTCAGGAGCAGGTTCCACTCGCCCCTTATACCACCCTTCGCATCGGCGGCCCGGCGCGCTTTTTTTGCGAAGTCACCACCGAAGCCGAACTGATCGAAGCCGTCCACTTCGCCCGCGAACGCACCCTGCCGCTCTTCGTCCTCGGCGGCGGCAGCAATCTCCTCGTCAGCGACCACGGCTACCCCGGCCTCGTCATCCGCGCCACCATCGCCGGCAGCATCGACATCGACGGCTACCGCGACGAACTGCCCCAGAAGACCTGCATCACCTATCGCGTACCCGCAGGCATGGATTGGGACGCCTTCGTCCACATGGTCGCCGAGGCGGGCATCACCGGCATCGAGTGCCTCGCCGGTATCCCAGGCTTCGTCGGAGCTAGCCCAATCCAGAATATCGGCGCCTACGGCCAGGAGGTCGCCACCACCATCTCCGTCGTCCGCGCCCTCGACCTCGAATCCCTCGAGTTCGTCACCCTGCCGTCAGAGCAGTGCGGCTTCGCCTACCGCCGCAGCATCTTCAACACCACCCACCGCAATCGCTACATCATCACCGCAGTCACCTTCCGGCTCGATCTGCACGCCACCCCGACCCTCACCTACGCAGACCTGCAAAAACACTTCGCAAAACAAACCACCGCACCGAACCCCATTGACATCTACCACGCCGTTCGCGAGATCCGCCACGGCAAAGGCATGCTGATCGTCGAAGGCGAAGCCGACTGCCGCAGCGCAGGCTCCTTCTTCAAAAACCCCATCGTAGCCCCGAGCCGCTTGACCGAAATATCCAACACGCTCGGAACTCCCGCAGAAGAAATCCCTCACTGGCCCGCAGACGAAGGCCTCATCAAACTCCCCGCCGCGTGGCTCCTCGAACGTGCAGGCTTTCACAAAGGCTTCCTTATGGGTCGCGCCGGAATCTCCTCCCGTCACACCCTCGCTCTCATCAACGCAGACCACGCCACCTTTGCCGACATCACTGCTCTCCGCGACGCCATTCAGCATGAAATCCAGACCCGCTTCGGCATTCTGCTGGAGCAGGAGCCAGTGCAACTCGGCGTCTAGCAGTATCAGCCATTCGCCAGCTGCTCCATCAGGCGCGCTCGCTCTTCCGCCAGCACGGTCGCAACCGGCCCCTGCTGCACAACATGACCCTCCGCGATCTTGATGACCTCAGCCCCTAACTGAAAAGCCTCGCCGACATCATGCGTCACCGACAGCACCGGCGTCTTCCATCGGCTTAGCCATTGGTGCAACTCTTCCAGCAACTCATCCCGCACCCGCAGATCGAGTCCATTAAAAGGCTCGTCAAGCAACAGCAAATTTCTCCCATCGGTGACTGCCGATGCTGCCGCTCGAGCGACCAGAACTTTTTGTCTCTCTCCACCGCTCAGATCATGCGGCATCCTCTCAGCCAACGCACTCAGGCAAAAAAGTTCGAGCACCTCATCAACCAGCCTTCGCCTCTTCTCCGGATCGGAATCCCCCCCCGCGCCATAGCTGACGTTCCGCCGAATGGTCATATGAGGAAACAGCCGCGCAGTCTGTCCCGCAGTTCGCACCGGACGTTCGTGCGGTGGAACAAAGACCCGAGCATCGGTATCGACCAGGATCATCTGATTCAGCCCGGCAACGATCCTGCCTGCATCCGGCCGCACAAATCCGCCGATCGCTCGCAGTACCGTAGTCTTCCCACTCCCCGAAGGCCCAAACAGCACCGTCCACGGTTGTGTCAGCTCGAATGCAACATCCAGCACCATGGCTCCCAGCCGATGACGGATCTTTGCTCTCAGATGCGTCGCATTCTCAGACAAGGTCACCTCGCCTCAGGCCGCCGCGCCGCGAATAGATCAGCAGCAGCGCCGCCAGTGAAACCGCAACCAGCACGAGCGCCGTCCGGTTAGCAGCCGCGTAGTTGAACTCCTGTACCCGGTCGTACAACGCGATCGAAAGCGTCTGCGTCGCTCCGGGAATATTTCCACCCAGCATCAGCACAACGCCAAACTCGCCCACCGTATGCGTAAACGTCAACACCGCGCTCGTCAGCAGCGACCCTCGCGTCAGCGGCAGCACCACGCTCCAGAACGTCCGCCACGGCGAGGCCCCCAGCCCTGCCGACGCCTCAACATAATCTCCATCCACCGCCGCAAATCCCGACACCAGCGGCTGCACCGCAAACGGCAGGCTATAGATCACCGATCCCACCAGCAACCCCTCAAAACTGAACGCCAACGGATGCCCCAGCACCTTCACCAGCAATCGCCCGGGGGCACTCAACGGCCCCAACGCAACCAGCAGGTAAAACCCCAGCACGGTAGGCGGCAACACCAGCGGGAGCGCTACCACTGCCTGCACCAGCGCCCGCCCGGCCCCACGACCCGAGGCAATCCACCACGCCAGGGGCAGCGCCACCACCAGCAGAATCGCCGTCGTCCCCACAGCCAACCTCAATGTCAACCAAAGCGCCGCAAAATCCATACAGCGTCAGTCTATTGCACGGGCTGGACACAGCGGCGAGCTAGGTGTGCGAAGCCGTCTAATTAGGTCGCGGAGTGTCGAGGAAGTGAGCACATTCAGGCGCGCAAGCAGTCGATCGGTATTTGCCGTCACTCCACACGAAACAGCCAACGGCTGTTTCATACGCTGAGATGTGACTCAAAAATAGCAACTCAGGATGGGTTGGGTTTCCGATTGGAAGGATGGCGATTCCGTGAGCCCCTCCTGCACTTGTTTCAAAGGAAGATTCCCGGCCTTTAAGGACATTCCGAATGCCCTTCGAACCAGAGCTGATGACGTAGGCGGGGCAGCTGCCATGTGGTCCACAAGCCTGAGTGTTGTTAAATCGAACGACCCATAGATGCTCATCCTCGCCATTCGCAGAGACCGTCCAATATTGAAGACTGTGAGACAGTTTTGCAGGCCGCAAATCCTCCGGGTCATAGCCAGAACCATTTGCTTGAGCCTTTAAATCTGGCAGTACCGCACCGATAATGCCGTCACGATATTTACTAGGCAGCGTAACGATCGGCTTCTCGCCTTCGAAATTTTCAACCTTCGCAGCGCAAGTACTTTGCGCATCGAGCGGAAGAGACGCTGCTTGAAGAGTCATGGCAAGGAGGGCCAAAATTCCTGTTCTCAACATGGACTCAATATAGCCCATTTTTATTTGCCGGCTACGACCCCGCTACTTCACCGCACGCAACCCCACCTTCGCCCAATTCTCCTGCACCGCCGGCGTCAGCAGCCAATCCAGAAACGCATGCGCATCGGCCTTACGGTCTGACTTCTTCATCACCACCGCACACTGCCGAATCTCCGGATACTGCGACGTCGGCACCAGAACATACGTCCCGATCTCCTTGAAGTGTTCTGTACTCGCCGCAGTCAGCGAGATCAGCCCCAGCTGCGCGTTCCCCGACTCCACAAACTGCGCCGTCTGCGAAATATTCTCACCCACCACAAGATGCGGAGACACCGTGTCATACATCTTCATCTTCCGCAGTGCATCCGCCGCCGCCCGCCCATACGGAGCATGCAGCTCATTCGCAATCGCAACCGTCTTCACACGCGGGTCCGTCAGACTTTCGATACTCAGCGGCAGCAACCCCGAGTCCTTTCGCGCCCACAACACCAGCGTCCCCTTCGCATACGCGGTCGGAGCGTTCCCATCCGCCAGCCCCGCCGCCACGATCTTCTCCGGATGGACAAAATCGGCACCGAGAAAGATATCCATCGGCGCGCCATTCAGAATCTGCGTCGCCAGCGTCGCCGACGATCCGAAGCTCACCACCAGCTTCACCCCGGTCGCATGCTCATACGCCTGCGGAAAGCACCGGCATCACCGGCTGAAGATCCGCCGCCGCGGCCACCCGCAACTCCTTCTGCCCCCACGCAGAGCACCCACCAACCAATACAGCGAGCCACACCAGCACGGCAGACGCCCTGCGCCCTTTACGATAGGCTAGAGAAAACCATGAAAGTCGCGACACATCACCTCCGATGCACAGAGTGCGGCGCCGTCATCACCGAAAGATGACGTCAGCAGCGACTTTCGCTGCCCGGAGTGCAACGGCCTCTACGACGTGATTTACCCCTGGTCGGACGTCAAGCATCCCCCAAACACCCCTGACGACCCCAACAGCCGCCTGCCCAACCCCAGCGCCCTCCGCTGGCTCTGGCAGGAGCGCCGCACGTCCAGCCTGGCGGTCGACCAGTCCGGCGTCTGGCGCTTCCGCGACCTGCTCCCCATCGTCGACGACTTCGACAAAGTCGTCACCCTCCGCGAAGGCAACACCCCGCTCTACGATCTCCCCCGCTGCGCCAAAGCCGCCGGCATCGACTGGCTCCTCGCCAAGCACCAGGGCATGAACCCCACCGGCTCCTTCAAGGACACCGGCATGACCGCCGCCCTCTCCGTCGCCGCCGAGCGCAGATTCGAGTGGGTCGCCTGCGCCTCCACAGGCAACACTTCGGCCGCAATGGCTGCTTACGCCGCCCGCGCCGGCCTGCGCAGCATCGTCTTCATCCCCGAAGGCAAGATCGCCTGGGGCAAGCTCTCCCAGTCCATGGACTACGGCGCCCTCACCATCCAGCTCAAGACCGACTTCGACGGCTGCGTCAGAATCCTCACCGAGCTCGTTCGCAAGTTTCCCCATCTACCTGCTCAACTCGGTCAACCCCTACCGCCTCGAAGGCCAGAAGACCCCCGCCTTCGAGATGGTCGAGCAGCTGGAGTGGCAGGTCCCCGAGCACATCATCGTCCCCGGCGGCAACCTCGCCAACTCCTCCGCACTCGGCAAGGGCTTCACCGAGATGCACCACCTCGGCCTCATCCCGCGCGTCCCAAGATCAGCATCATCCAGGCCGAAGGCGCCAACCCTCTCTACCGTTGGTTCATCGACTCCAACCGCGTCATGAAGCCCGTCACAGCCGACACCCGCGCCACCGCCATCCGCATCGGCAACCCCGCCTCCTGGCGCAAGGCCGCCGCGGTCATCGACGATCTGGGCGGCTGGTGCGAACAGGTCATCCGAGCAGGAGATCGCCCTCGCCAAGGCCGAGATCGGCGCCGAAGGCGTCGGCTGCGAACCCGCCTCCGCCGTCACCCTCGCCGGCCTCAAAAAGCTCGTCGCCCAAGGAAAGATCACGCGCGAAGAACGCGTCGTCCTCGTCCTCACCGGCCACACCCTCAAGGACTCGCAGTACACCATCGACTACCACCGCGACGAACTCTTCACCGAAGCCGAGAAGGCCCAGCTCACCCCCGGCGACCAGGCGCTCCACGCCGCGCTGCGCAAGCCCCCCATCGTCCTCGAAGCCGACCCCAACGTTGTCCTGCGCACCTTCGAGTCCCACATGAGCGGGTCGCACAGGAACCAGCCCCAGCCCGTATGACCACCCCGAGTCAGAACAAGCCCCTCCATCTCCGCCTTCCGGCAACCTCCGCCAACCTTGGCCCCGGCTTCGACGCCCTCGGCCTCGCCATGGCGCTCTACCTCACCATCGACGCCACCACCGCCGACGGCCTTCCACATCGACGCCACCGGCCGCAACGCCGACCTCTGCGCCAACCTCGAAGACAACCTCATCCTCACCACCTACATCGACGTTCTCGCCAACGTCGGCATCCTCGCCCCCCGCCTCCACCTAGCGCTCCACAACGAGATCCCCCTCGGCATGGGCTGCGGCTCCAGCGCCGCTGCTCTCCTCGCCGGCGTCCTTCTCGCCAATCACTTCGGCCAGCTCAACTGGACGTCTCAGCAAATCCTCGAAGAAGCCTGCCGCCGTGAAGGTCACCCGGACAACGTAGCCGCTTGTTACCTCGGCGGAATGACCGCATCAGCTACTACAAAAGACGACTTAGTTACAGCAACATGCGGACAAAACCTCAACTGGAACTTGGTGCTTGCCCTTCCTTCAGCAAGTCTCTCCACCAAAAAAGCTCGCGCCCTCCTCCCAGCCACCTACTCCCGCGCCGACGCCGTCGCCAACATCCAGGCCACAGCTCTCCTCGTCTCGGCCTTCGCGCAGGGTCGCAGCGATCTCCTACGCACCGCCATGCAGGATCGTCTCCATCAGCCCTACCGCATGGAAGCCTGCCCCCTGCTGCCGTTACTGCTTCCTCTCACCGAAACCCCCGCCATTTTCGGAGTCGCCCTCAGCGGAGCAGGGCCGTCAGTTTTGCTCATTACGGAAAGTCTCGAAGCAGACTCGATCGATCCAATCATCCGTCAAGCCGCAAAAGACCCCTCAATCGAAATCATCCACACGTCAATCTCTACAGGGATACATCAGACATAAAGCCTTATATTGCAGTGTCATAACGACTTATTACCAAATGGTAACTGGGTAACTTATCACGGATTACCTAAGATTCCTTTACGAGATGAACATTTCTTCGTACCTTATCACTCGTGGGCAGTTCTGGGGAGGGCTGCTACGCCGCCCGTTGACCTCTTCAATAGAGGTCCGGGCGTTTGCTCTTTAAGCTACAACTTTCGTTCCTGAACCCCCGGACTCACTCGCGCATCTATTATTGTGTAGACTGCGCCACACCGCATGGGTGTACAAGGTGTAGAGCAATCTGGAGGAAGTTAAATGGCAGGTCAGCACGTCACTGAAGTAAACGATTCCAACTTTGAAAAAGATGTTCTACAGTCGGACCGAGCCCGTACTTGTAGATTTTTGGGCCGCTTGGTGCGGTCCCTGCCGCGCTCTCGCCCCCGTCGTTGACGAGGTTGCCAACCACTATCACGGCAAACTTAAAGTCATGAAGATGGACGTAGACACCAACACCGCCACACCGATGCGCTACGGCATTCGCGGCATTCCTGCTCTCCTGATCTTCAAGGACGGCAAGGTAGCAGACCAGATCGTCGGCTTCGTCCCCAAGGACACCATCGATAAATCTGTGAACAAAGTTCTGGCATAAGCATAGACTTACGCATCGACGGCCCGGCGAATTCAAACGCCGGGCCGTCGTTTTTGAATAGGCTGGGAATCATCTAGCTCCCGACCAACGGTCGGGCCAAAGAAGATCGTCTCTGCAAGACCGGGTATACCCGCCACGAAGTGGCCGCGCCACGCGCAGTGGGCCCGTCCGGCAGGACAGAGTCTCTAAACAAATTCCTTACGATTCATATGGTATGTTTCTATCTTTACCGACGATAGGGACGAACATCGCGTGGGATTTCTGAGTCACTTTTTATACCCGTGGGGCCTGATACTCCAGGGACTGGCGATCGTCCACTTCATTCGTCGCCGGCCAGACACCTGGTGGCTCTACATCATCCTGTTTCTCGGCCCGATCGGCGCAGCCGTCTATCTCTTCGCCGAAGCGCTCCCCGACATCGGACTCGCACGCCATTCCTTCAAAGGCTTTTCGCGCCGCAAGCGCATCGCCCAACTCGAAGCCACCCTCCACGACAACCCGTCCCCTGGGAACTACGAAGAGCTTGGCGACCTCTACATGGATGAAGGCAAGCTCCAGCCGGCCCGAGCCGCCTTCAACAATGCAATCGCCGCCCGCGCCAACACAATCGACCCGTTCTACCAGCGCGGCGTCTGCGCCATCCTGTTAGGCGATGCCGCTGGCGCCTTGCCCGACCTCGAGAGAACCGTTACCCAGGACTTCGACCACGACTTCTATCGCGCCGCGGGGCTGCTCGCCCACGCCTACGCGCAGACCGGCGAAAAGGAAAAAGCAGAGGCGCTCTTCCGCAGAGTCACCGCAGCCTCCACCTCATCGGAGACCTACCTGCACTTCGCAAACCTCCTCGCATCCGAGGGACGGAACTCAGAAGCGCGCGAATGGGCGCAAAAGGTTCTCGACAAGAAGCCAAACATGCCGGGTTATCTTCGCCGCCGCGAGCGTCCCTGGTTCCGAAGCGCCAACTCCTTGCTGAAGCGGCTCCCCGCCTGATTTAAAGCACTGGCTTTTCAAAAACAAAAGAAGTCTTCACCTTGCTGTAACCATCGCGAAGGTAAAAACGGTGGGCATCCTCTCGTTTGATCTGCGAACGAACGCGAACCAGCGGGACGGATTTGCTCCGCGCCCACTCCTCGACCTCAACGCAAAGAAGCTTCCCGACGCCCAGACCACGCATGTCCTCGCGAACGACAAGCCCGCCGATGACCACACTCGCCGGTGCTTGCAGATGCCGTTCCATCGCGGCATCGATCCAGCCCACCATCTGGCCGTCCGCAACTGCGGCGAAGGCGACCCTATCTGCCGCACGCAACATCTCCTCAATGCGCTCGCGAAGATCCCCTGCCGAGCAGGGATAGCCGAGTTGGCTGCTCAACTCAGCGGCTGCCTCCGCATCATCCACCGCGAGCCGCCGAATAGACACGGCTGAGCTGTTCCTTTTTTGAGCGGTACTCATACCGTATTATTGCGCCCCTTCTAACTCATCTTCAGCTCAAGAAGCACCACAGCCCGCGGCGGCAATGAAATCTCAACCCTGTTACCCCGAACTGTAACCGGCAAGCTGGCAAGCTGAACCACATTCGGATTCTCCAGCGTGTTACGCGCGTTCATCTCCGCATGAGTAAGAATCGTTCCACGACCTTCAACGACGCTGCCACTCGTCAACCGCACATGCGCCGATACTGACGACTCCAACGATGGGTTCGTAATCGTCACATGCAACATCCCGTCCTTGGTAGACGCCGAACCCGACAAGCCAGGCATCGTCGCTGTTGCGGCGGCACGCGAAGGGACCTTCAGCTCGTCGCAACGAATATTCATCAACGCCAACCGCGAGCCCATGTGGCTGCGGTACATCTCGAAGACGTAATACGGCGGAGTCCGCGCATAGCGGTCGCCCTGAGCCAGCATCAGAGAATGAATGCAATTGACCGTCTGAGCCACGTTGGCCATCGCAATCTTATCCGCCTGCCGGTTGAACACATCCAGCGTAACCGAAGTATGAAGCGCATCGCGCAACGTTAACGGCTGACTAAGCTGATAGGTCGGCGAGAGCTCCTCCCCGGGCCGATACCACACTCCCCACTCGTCCACAATCAGCTTGATGTGGTGCTTCGCATCGTACTTACCCATCGCCGCCCAGTGCTGTTCAATCACATTCTCCACCCGCGCACCCTCGCGAATGACGTCGTACCAGCCCTTAGCGTCAAAGGTCGCCACGTTCTCCGGGCTTCCTCGAAAATCGGTGTAGTAGTGCATCGACAAGCCATCCACCGGAGACCTATGCCCCTGCATCGCCTCGAAGAACCCGGTAGTCCACCCCAAATCCAGATCCTTGGAATGGCCTCGCGGTCCAACCGCCACCAGATACGGTTTCGGCGCATAGCTCGGAAACTGTGTCACAAATCGCCGGTATAACATCGCGTACTCTTGCGGTGTCATATCTCCGCCGCAACCCCACGACTCATTCCCGACTCCCCACCAGCGAACGCCAAACGGCGCCGAGTCTCCGTTTGCGACCCGTTCATCCGCCAGCGAAACCGTTCCCGCCGGCGCGTTGCAGTACGACACCCAGTCATGGAACTCCTGCGGAGAACCGGACCCCATGTTCGCCGCCAGATACGGTTCCGCTCCGCACAGACGGCACAACTGCATGAACTCATGAAGACCGAACTGGTTGGTCTCGGTCTCATAAAGCCCCTTCGGCATACTCGCCTGCCAATAGTTGTAAGTGCGTGGGCGCTTTGCAGGACGGCCAATTCCATCGCGCCAATGGTAGCCGTCCGCGAAACATCCCCCCGGCCATCGATAGTTCGGCACGCTAATGCGCTTCATGTCCTCAACGAACTGCCGTCGAATTCCACCAATATTCGGAATCTTCGAATCCGGGCCAACCCACACCCCGTCGTAGATCACGCCACCGAGATGCTCGATGAATTGGCCGTACAGGTGAGGGCTGATCTCCGGCCCTTCCGGTTGGACGGTTATTTCGATCTCGGCGTCCGCCGCAGTCGCGGGGCGCATCCCAGCGATCAGACCTGCCGACGCAAAAGCGCTGGTGCTCAGGAAATCCCGACGATTCAGACGATTCATGCGACAAGAATATACCTCAGGAGACTCAAACGAGCTCTCAACCCGCCCACCCATTACACTGACATGAATGCTCGAATGGATGCTTTTTCGCGTGATCATGGTGGCCTTCTTCATTCTGGCCAGCAGCTTCTTTGTCGCTGCCGAGTTCGCCCTCGTCAGCGTTCGTGAGACCCGCATCCAGCAACTCATCGCTCTTGGTCGCCCAGGCGCCCGCACTGCACTCAAGCTCAAGCACTCCATCGATGAATTCCTCCCCGCCGTCCAACTCGGCGTTACCGTCGCCGGCCTCGCCCTCGGCTGGATCGGCGAACCCGCGATAGCCGAGATGATCCTCAACTTCGCTGGATCCTCGCTGCACCGTCTCCCGGCCCACGCAGTCCTTTACGCTCACAGCATTGCGGTCGTCCTCGCGTTCTCGCTCATCACCTACTTCGAGGTCCTCCTCGGAGAGCTCGTCCCCAAGTCCCTCGCCCTCCAGCGCGCCGAACGCATCGCCCTCGCCGTCGCCGGGCCCATGGACGTCTTCATCCGCATCACGCGTCCGGTTGTGAAGCTTCTAAACACCTCTGCCTCCGTAGTCCTCAAACTATTCCGCGCGCCATTACGCGGCGAAGGCGCCGTCCACTCCCCGGAAGAACTAAAACTCATCGCCACCGCGACTCGTCGCATGGGTCTCTTGCCCGTCTTCCAGGAAGAGATTATCCACCGCGCCATCGAGCTCAATCATGTCACCGTACGCGAGATCATGACCCCACGTGGCAACATCTTCTCTCTCCCCGCCGACATGCCGCTTCAACAAGCCTCCGCCCGGATCGTCGAAGAGCAGCACTCCCGCATCCCCGTCTACGACCCCGCCAGCGGCCCCGAGCATATCATCGGCATCGTCTACTCGAAGGACGTCTCCCGTCTCATGCACTTCCGCACCGTCGCTCTCTCCATGGGTGGCCAGGGGCAATCCGGCCTCAACCTCAGCCAGATCATGCATGAGATCACCGTCGTCCCCGAGACCAAGCTCGCCATCGAGCTCCTTCAGGAGTTTCAGGAGCGGCGCCGCCACATCGCCATCGTCGTCGACGAGTTCGGCTCCACCGTCGGCCTCGTCACCGCCGAAGACATCCTCGAGCAGGTCGTCGGTGAACTCGACGACGAGTTCGACATCAGCAAATCCCCGCTCCTCAGCACCACAGGAGCCATGTCACTCGACGGCAGCACCACACTCCGAGACCTCGGCAACCAGCTCCACTGGACGTTCCCGCGCGAAGCTGGCGTCGAAACCCTCGCCGGCTTCCTCCTCGCAAACCTCGGCCACATCCCCTCCGTAGGCGAGACCATGGAGTACGAAGGCCGCCGATATCGTGTCGCCGAGATGGCCGGCCACCGCATCAGCCGCGTCATCGTAGAAGACATCGCCGCACCGCAGCAGACTCCCGCCAACGAACCCAACAACACGGCAGCAACCCAATGAAGAGCTTCAGACTGGTAAGTAAGAAGGTGTCATTCTGACTCTGAGCGAGCAAAGCGAGTCGAAAGGGAAGAGCCCCCGCATCTTGCCCGGAGCGCCACAGCTCTCCGCTTCGCCTCGCCATCAACGGCTCCAGTTCTGGAAGCCTCTCCGACGCATCCTCCTCACCCTCCCGGTTCTCTGGGTCGTCGTCTCCGTCGTCTTTCTCCTCATTCACCTCGTCCCCGGCGACCCCATCGTCCAGATGCTCGGCGAAGGCGCTACAGCCTCCGACATCTCCGCTCTCCGCCACGCCTACGGCCTCGACGCACCCCTCGCCCAGCAGTACACCCGCTACTGGCACGGCATCCTCCACGGAGACCTCGGCCAATCCCTCCGGCTCCACGACTCCGTCACTCACCTCATCCTCCAGCGCTATCCCTACACCCTCGCTCTCACCATCGCGGCTCTTCTCATCGGCGTCGCCACCGCCATCCCCGCTGGCATCTGGTCTGCCCTCCATCGCAACCGCTGGCAGGACCGTACCCTCGGAGTCGTCTCCCTCGTCGGCCTCTCCTTTCCCAACTTCGCCCTCGGCCCCATCCTCGTCCTCATCTTCTCCATTCAGCTAGGCTGGCTGCCAGTCTCCGGAGCGGGGACCGGCAGTACCGCCAGCTTCCTGCTCCACCTCGTTCTCCCGGCCATCACTCTTGGCCTCGGTCTCGCAGCCATCCTCACCCGCATGGTCCGCACCGCCATGCTCGAAGAGCTGAACCAGGACTACATCCGCACCGCCCGCGCCAAAGGCCTGCCCGAAAGCACTGTGGTCTACCGCCACGCCCTCCGCAACGCCCTCATCCCCGTCCTCACCGTCATCGGACTCCAGTTTGGCAGCCTGCTCGCCGGAGCCATCGTAACTGAGACTATTTTCAGCTGGCCTGGCATCGGTCGGCTCACATTGTCGGCTATCTCTAACCGTGACTATGCTTTAGTGCAAGGCTGCATTTTGGCTGTAGGGCTAACTTATGTGGTAGTGAATCTTCTCACCGACATCGCCTACACTGTAGCCAATCCGCGCATGCGCGGCCAGTAGCGCAACCCAGAAGGGAAGCATGAGACTCACCGCAATTCGCCCAAGCACCACAATCGCCCTGCTGGCGCTTCTCTCCAGCATCGCGCTCCCCTGTGCCCAGGCTCAATCCCGTCCGATCCCCGGCAAACCCGAGCCCGTCCCTCCCCTCCTCCAGGGCAAGTCGCTCGGCCCCGAACCAACCACCCCGCCCGCGCGACCCTTCCACGACGCACACTACGGCGTCTCCTTTACCGTGCCTCCTGCCTGGAACCTCACCCGCAAAGACGGCGACGTCAGCACCTTCAACCTCGATGCCCGCAACGCCGCCCACACGGCTCAGATGCGTTCCGTTGCCTCCATCAGCTTCAACCCCCACCCGTACTCCACCTTCAGCGGAGCATTCTTCTACTTCAGCGTCACCCCCAACGTCACCGCCAACCAGTGCGCCGCCCAGGCCTCCGCCCGCGCGCCACACACCACCTCAACCACGCAGGTTGCCGGCGTCACCTTCACCCACGGCTACGACGAACACGGCGGCATCTGCACCGAATCCCGCGACGAGATCTACACGACTCACCGCGCTGATACCTGCTACCGCTTCGACGCCGTCATCAACAACTTCTGCGGCGGCGATGTCAGCGGCGTCCAGGACATCACCGAACGCGAACTCGACGACGTCCGCAAACGCATGCAATCCATCCTCAACACCATCCGCTTCGACTCCAACTGACGTCTCGCAATACCTGCCCGCGTGCATCCCAAAGATTGCACCCAGAAGATTGTCATCCCAAAAGATTGCATCCCAAAGATTGTTATCCTGACCGAAGTTGCTCACGTACCGTGTGAGCAACGCAGTCGAAGGACCTGCGGTTGCTTTTGCTGTTGTTTCTATCTGTTTCTCGCCACACGATACCCGTCATTTCGACCGAAGCTGCTCACGTCTTCATCGTGAACAGCGCAGTGGAGAAATCTGCTTCTCTGTCGTAGGGGATTCAGCCACTGGCGCATGCCTTTTTACACCGCCAACTCCAACACACTAGCCTCCACCCCATCCTCTACCGTCACAAACCCCACCGTCACCGGCAACGCAAACCGACGCGGCCCTGCGCTCCCGGGATTGAAGTAAATCACTCCATCCCGCACGGTCACCTCAGCCTTGTGCGAGTGCCCACTCACCACCATCGCCACGCCTGCGGCCACAGGATTAATATCCAGATCATGCACCGAGTGCACCAGATAGAACAGCTTGTCACCCAACTCAACCACATCGGTTGGCGGCAGCTCCGCACAAGCCCCGGACACGTCCACATTCCCCCGAATCGCCGTCACTGGAGCAATCTCCCGCAGCGCATCGAGGATCGCAATGTCCCCCACATCCCCTGCATGCAGAATGTGCTCCACCCCCCGCAGCGCAGCCAAGGCCTCCGGCCGCAGCAACCCATGCGTATCCGAAATCACCCCGATCAACATAGCGTCTACGCGATCTTCAGGCTCTGCAGCGAGGCATACGCTTGGCTCTGCTCCGGATCATGGCTCCGGTCCGGATCGATCCGCACCTCCAGCGTCGTAATCCCGCTCAGGTTCACCGTGTAGTCCTCGATCTCCTCGGTCGAACCATACGGGCTGAAGCTCCACTGCTGCCGCACCACTTCTTTCACCTCAGTGCCCGCCCCCGCATAGACCGCAAACTCCTGCGACCGCTCCGCCGCCTTGTCCACAAAATGCAGTCGAAGCCGCTTGATATTCAACGGCTCATCAAAATGCAACCGGATCAACTGCGGCCCCGTCCCTGCGGCTCTCCAGCCCGTCGTCTCTTTTTTGCCCAGCGCGTGTTCAATCGGGAACAGCGGGTCCTCGGAGCTGATCTCGACCCGCGCGATCCGCTCCAGGTCGCGCCACAGATCGCTGATGGGTGTTGCTGTCACTGCCGAAGGCGAAACGATACTCTTGCGCATTTAAATTGCCTCTCACGTACAAAGCCAAGCATATCTGATAACGAGCCACAAAACCCGGCGCCCCATCTTCGGCGCGTATTTTGCCTCTAACGCTCGTTGCGATCGATCTCCAAGCAGGAAAAACTATCCCAAAAGGGGTTGTTTTTTCAAGCGACAGTCACGGAGAATTCAGCCAGACACTCAGACCTCGGGAGAACGCCGATGGGACGCGAAGCGATCTGCGACTGCACCTTTAACGGCACCACTACGAAAGTGAAGGCGCTCCTCGAATCCGAGGAACTCATCCTTCGCGGCGACATCCACCTACGCGCTCCGCTCCATGCACTTCACCATGTCAGGGTCGAGTCGCAGTCCCTCTGCTTCAATCTCGACGAGGGTCCCATTCGGCTGGATCTCGGAGCAGCGGTCGCGAAGAGCTGGGCAAAAAAGATCAAGACACCGCCTCCCTCGCTCGCAGACAAACTTGGAATCACAGGCAAGAATGTGCGAACCATCGGCCCCATATCTGACCGTGCGCTTGCTTCTGCGCTCACCTCAGCCGCCCTCATCTCCCCGCGCAACCCTGACCTCATCCTCTCTTACGTCGATACTGCCGAATCCCTTGCCACCACGCTGCGAGAAGCAAAGGCACAACTCGCCCGCTCCATTCCCATCTGGCTCGTCTACCGCAAAGGCCCCGGACATCCGCTCAATGAATCTGCCATCCGCACCACACTCCGCGCCCAGGGTCTCATGGACACAAAAGTAGCCTCCGTCTCAGCAGAGCTAACTGCTCTCCGATTCAACCTTTCAAAATCCAGTTAGTCTTTCTTGTCCGCACACAACGGCTCACGAGTCAGCAGTTCTACAACCCCGCACTCATCCGCGTCCGTGGATCCAGCCAATCCCGCAGCGCATCCCCGATAAAATTAAACGACAGCACACATAGCATCACCGCCATCGCCGGAAAGAAAACCAGATGCGGTGAGTCAAAAAGATGCGACCGAGCATCATTCAGCATCGACCCCCAGCTAGCCGCCGGCGGCGGCACACCCAGCCCAAGAAAACTCAGCGTAGCCTCCGCTAATACCGCCCCCGCCATTCCGATGGCCGCCTGCACAATCAGCGGCTGCAGAATATTCGGCAGGATATGCCTCCCCATCACTCGCAGATCAGTCGCCCCCAGCGCCCGTGCCGCCTCGACAAACTCCTTCTCCTTCACCGCCATCACCTGCGCCCGCACCAGCCGCGCATACCCCACCCAACCCGAGATCGCCAGCGCCAGAATCACATTCCCCAACCCCGGCCCCATAAACGCGACAAACGCAATTGCCAGCAAAATTCCCGGCAGCGCCATAAACGCGTTCGTGACATAAATATTCACCACAGTATCCGTCCACCCACCATAAAATCCTGCAAGTCCACCGGCCACCAAGCCGACCGCCAGCGAAAGTCCCACCACACTCACCGCGACAATCAGCGAAATCCTCGCCCCAAACAACGTCCGCGAAAGAATGTCCCGCCCCAGTTCGTCCGTTCCAAACCAATGTGCCCAAGACGGTCCCATTAATCTTCCCGTCAGGTCCAGCCTCGCGGGATCCTCCGGAGCCAGCCACGGAGCAAACACCGCACAGATCACAAAAATCGCCAGCAGCGTCACTCCAACAACAGCCAAAGGCTGTCGTTTCATTACCCCGCCAACTCCCGCACCTTCCGCAACTCTCTCCACGCCTAAATCCTACATCGCCTCCCCCTTTCGGGGCCTTGGACCCATACAACGAAACATGTAGGGTGTTTAACTATGAGAGCTTTTCGCAGACTCGCCATCGCCGTTCCCGCAGTCCTCTTCGTCCTCTGCATCGCAGCGGCCTGGTGGACACGAGGCGCCATGTCGCACATGCCCTTTCTCCGAGCGCAACGCGCAGCCAAAGGAGCCGGCGCCCTCGTCGACCAGCGTCCCTGGCAGACCATCGCGTCCCTCGCCCCCCTCGCCGTCTCTGCCGAAGAGCAGTCCCTCGCCCGCGAAGCCGAGCGTCTCGCTGACCACGAAGTCGACCAGGCCTTCGCCCTCGCCCTCCGCCAGGCCTCCCTCCACAGTCGAACCCTCACCGGCGACGCCCTCACCATCCAGCAAAAGGTCGCCCAGCTCCAGGCCGTCGTCAAAGAAGATCAGGCCCGGGTCGACGTCCTCACTGCATCCCTCAAGCGGCCCAACGGCACCATCGCCGACTCCGACGACCTCGACGTCGCCAAGGCTCAGCTACAACTCGAAAACGACGAGCTCACCGACGCCAACGAAGATCTCGCCCGCGTCAGCGGCGACAAGCGCGGCCAGATCCAGGACGAGCTCACCGCCCGCCAGGCCGCCATGAAGAAATACGACTCACAGGCCAGCGGCGGCCAGATCGCCATCCTCTCCTCCACGAATCGCAAGACCCTCGCCGGCCGTATCTCCTCCTGGTTCGATCAGCGCACCCGCCTGGGCCTCCTGCAGCAGGCGAAATCGGACACCGACGCAGACGTCGCACGCCTCACCGCCCAGCACGACGACTTCGAAAAGAAGGCAAACGCCGCAGTCGCCTCAGCATCCCAACCCACCGACGACATCGCAAAAAGCAAAGTCGCCCGCATGTCGCAGGCCCACGGCCTCGCCCAGATGCACAACATCGTCGAGGACCAGCTCCAGACCCAGCAGCAGCTCGCCGCCGTCTACGGCAAATGGCTCGCTCAGGTGCAGCTCCAGCACGGCATCGTCACCCACCTCATCCTGCAGTCCTTCGCATGGATCGCCTTCCTCGCGCTCTGTGGCGGCATCTTCGCCACCGCATGCCGCGCTCTCCTCGACCGTTCCCGCATGGACCGCCGTCGGCTTCACACGCTCCGCACCATCACGACCCTCGGCATCCAGGTCGTCACGCTTGGTCTCATACTCCTCATCATCTTTGGTGCACCCAGCCAGATCCCCACCATCCTCGGCCTTGCCACCGCCGGCCTCACCGTCGTCTTCCAGGACTTCATCCTCGCCTTCTTCGGCTGGTTCATTCTCATGGGCAAAAACGGAATCCGCCTCGGCGACTGGGTCGAGATCAACGGCGTCGGCGGCGAGGTCGTCGAGATCGGCCTCTTCCGCACCGCTCTCCTCGAAACCGGCAACTGGACCGCTAAGGGCCATCCCACCGGCCGACGCGTCACCTTCATCAACAACTTCGCAATCACCGGCCAATACTTCAACTTCTCCACCGCCGGCCAGTGGATGTGGGACGAGATCACCGTCAACATTCCTCCCGCACTCGACACCTCCCGAACCATCGAGGCCATCCACAAAACCGTTCTCAAGGAAACCGAAAAAGATGCCGGGCTCGCCGAGCACGAATGGCAAAGCTCCACCCATCACAACGGCCTCAGCCAGTTCAAGGCGACGCCCTCAGTCGACATGCGTCCCGCCGCCTCCGGCGTCGACATCGTCGTACGCTACGTCACCCGCGCCAACGACCGCTTCGACATCCGCAACCGCCTCTACCAGTCCGTCATCGACCTTCTCCACAGTCCGGAGGCCGTCGCCACAGCCGAGCATTCACTCCGCTGACCTCAAGCGCCACCGGGCATCGGCTTCTGGTGCAGAATCATCCACGATGTGCCGAACCTGTCCCGCAGCATCCCGAACCTAAACGCAAAGAACGTCTCCGCCATCGGCATAAATATCTCGCCGCCCTCGCCCAGCAGCTTATAGATGCGCTCAGCGTCCGCGGTGCTATCGACCGCGAGCGAAAGATACGCGCTACGCATCGGTTCAAAACGGTCCTTTTGTACATCGCTGCCCATCAGCTGCGTCTCGCCTATCGCCATGTTCGCGTACAGAATCGCATTCTCCAATCCCGGCGGAATATTCTTCGGATCCGGTTGTTCGCTCTGTCGCATCATCGCGAGAATCTTCCCGCCGAGATGCTTCTCATAGAAGCGAAACGCCTCTTCACAATTCCCGCCATAGTTCAGATAGGTATGCAGCTTCATCGCGCGCGACTCCTCCTCGTTAAATCGCACCCAGTCTAGTCCAATCTCGCCCGATTCGTCCTTCACCGACACGTACGCAGCACGCGAAAAAGTCTGACGGACGCCACCACCAGCGCAATCGCCACCGCAATCCAAACCCCATACAGCAGCATCCACCACCCAGATCGGCGCAGCACCAACATGGCGCAACAGCGAAGGCAGAAAATTCCACGCCGTGATGTGCACAGCATCCCACGAATCCTCAAACATCGCGGGCGTATTCAAACCCCAGGCCCCGCGTCTGCCCAGCGCAAACGCCACAATGTTCTTGAAACGCAGCCACACAACAAACGTAGGATGGCCCAGCGCCTCCATCTGGTAGATCTCGAGCGGCATCCAGAACGCCAGCGAAGCGCACTGAATCACCACACTCGCCCCTGTAACGATCAGCCCAAACTTCCAGAGAGTCCGGCCCAACACATCCCGATAGCGAAGCAGAAGCGGAAGTGCAAGCAGAGTCGAAAGCTCAACGGCGCTAGAGATGTATCGATCGCCCCACGCGAAATCGCCCGCCCAGAAAATGTAGCGCGCATAGAAGACGATATAAATCCCCAACAGAAAATAAGTAGCCGCAAGAAAGGCTCTCACCGCCGGCGCGAGCCGTCTCCAAAGAACCACAGTCAGCAAAATCACCAGCGCAAACATCGGATCAAACAGAAAGATACTCTTCTCCGGAGCAACAAACGGCCCAATCACCCCCGAACCGATCCCACCATGAAACAAACTTCCGTTGAACGGAAAGCTCGCCGGCAAAGTAGGGTCCATCTGTCGCCGTTCCTGCCCAAAGATCGTGACATACGTATTCGTCCACGAACCAAAACGCGCAAACTGATAGATCCGATCAATCAAAAAGAAGAACCCGTAGATCGGCGCCGAATAAAACAGATACGTACGAACTCTACGCAGCCCCGACGCAGCAAAAAAATCATCCTTCCCTCCAAATCGCGCCGCAAGCAACAGAAAGCAACCAACTCCCACAATATCCATCGTCGTCGTAATACGCGTCAGCAGGTTCAACCCCAGCGCAACCGAGCCCCAGACCAGCGCCCGCCTGCTCCCAGTCGTCAGCCATCGGTACTGCAACGCGAATCCCGTAATCGTCAGCAGCAGGATGTAGTTGTTCTCCATCATGTTCTGCGCATAGTGCAGATGCGTCGTAGCGCACAACAACCCCAGCGTACCGGCTACGGACTCCACCGTCGAAAAACCCAGCAGCCCAAGCAGATAAAACGCCGCAAGCGCCGTCAGCACATTCACCAGCACATTCGTACTGATACTGACAACAATGTTGCGAATCGAAGGGTCTTCGTCACTCCGCGCGTAGTCACTCAAGAACGGCAGATGACCCACAGCCGTGCCAACAAGATCAGCCGGCAGCATCAGCAGTGACTGACCAATGCCATACCAGGCATACAGAGCGCCCCCCCGCCCATGCACGCCAAACTCCGGATACTCCTTGGGAAAAACCTGCGGCTCCCCCGTCCACAACGAGTGCGTCACCTGCAGGCGATGCATCGTATCCGCGGTGCCAAGCTCACCCGACTGAATAAGAAAAGTAAAGAGTGCAGTAACCAGCAAAAGCAGCGGCAGGGGCTGAGAGCGAGCGACGCGCAACATTGGTCTCCATGGTACAGGGGCCGGCACCGCGAGCCCGACGCCTCAAAAGCCATCATCCCCCAAAAGCGTCACCTGAAAATCGACCCTCTCCCGGCTATACTTGAATAGAACAGCCGAAATTCCTGAAGAACTCCGGAGAATGCCAGGTTCGTTACCTCCGGATAACTCAAGTCGGCTCAACAGCTTCTAACAGACAGACCTTGAAAAGGAGTCCTCCCCCGAATGAAGCTCAAAGGAAAGAAGGCAGTAGTCTGCGGCGCCGGTGGTTTCATAGGCGGCCATCTTGTGCAGAGCCTGCTCAGCAACGGCGTCGAAGTCATCCGCGCCGTCGACGTCAAACCCCTGCACGAGTGGTACCAGGTATCCGATAACGTAGAAAGCCTCTCCCTCGATCTCAAGGACAAAGAGAGCTGCCTCAGGACCGCCACAGGCGCCGAAGTCATCTTCCAGCTCGCTGCCGACATGGGCGGCATGGGCTTCATCGAGAACAACAAAGCCCTTTGCATGCTGAGCGTCCTCACCAACACCCACATGCTCATGGCCGCCCGCGACAAGGGTGTCGAGCGTTTCTTCTACTCCTCCTCCGCCTGCGTCTACAACGCCGAAAAGCAAACCAACCCCAACGTCGTCGCCCTCAAGGAATCGGACGCCTACCCCGCGCTGCCCGAAGACGGCTACGGCTGGGAGAAGCTCTTCTCCGAGCGCATGTGCCGCCACTTCGAAGAGGACTACGGCATCCAGACCCGCGTCGCCCGCTACCACAACGTCTACGGCCCCCTCGGCACCTGGACCGGCGGCCGCGAAAAGGCTCCCGCCGCCATCTGCCGCAAGGTCATCGAGGCCAAGCACTCCGGCTCCAACCAGATCGAAATCTGGGGCGACGGCAAGCAGACCCGCTCCTTCATGTACATCGACGACTGCACCAAAGGCACTCAGATGATCGCCGAGAGCGACATCCGCGAACCCCTCAACCTCGGCTCCAACGAACTCGTCACCATCAACCAGCTCGTCGACATCGTTGAAGAGATCGCCGGCGTCAAGCTCAAGCGCAACTACAATCTCGACGCGCCCAAAGGCGTCAACGGCCGCAACAGCGACAACACCTTGATCCGCGAAAAGCTCAACTGGGAACCCTCCATCAAGCTCCGCGACGGCCTCGCCAAGACCTACGCCTGGATCGAAAATGAAATGCTCGCAGGCAAAGTCCTCGAAGGAGCCGCAAAATAGTCGTTCTTTCATGAGTGGTGGAAGTAAGAAAAGTCGTCATTCTGAGTGCACCGGAACAATCTGCGCGGACACCTTCGTAAACACCAGCCGACTTATCGTTCCTGGTTAGGGCACTTGTAAACAACACCTTGATCAGCATGAACTGCTGACCAAGGTGTTTGACCCGCACAGGAGCCTCCTCCTTCTTCAACTTGTTCAGCGGAATGGTGGACGTCTCTCTTACTTATCGAAATCTTTGGTTCAGGGTCGAAGAGACTGCCCTTAGTTACACCGGCATCTCCGCCTCCTGGCAACTCCAGACACTGCCCGGTGTGTCAGATCTGCTTTTTGAATGATGATGACGTATCGCATCAACGTTTGCTGCAGCTATGGGAGCTGAAAATCCATGATTTCTATTGCGGCCATTGGTATCGGCCCACCAGAGGATCGGTATGGACGATAACGCCAGCGCTGCACCGCGTCGAGCGCCGCATCACGCAGCAGCGGAGGGCCGCTGATCACGCGGACCGAAGCTACTTTGCCGTCACGGTCGACATCGGCGCTTAGCTTGACTTCCCCCTGGACATGCGAGGCGGAAGCCGCCGCGGGATAGGCCGGCACGGGGCTGTACACAAGGTTCGACGCCATGGCGCCCAACGAGGTAACACGGACGGTGCCTCCGTGAATCGCCCCGGCGCTTCCGTTCGGACTCGTGCCGGGTGCGGCGGAGACGGCTGGCGAACCATCCTCCGATGCGAGATTAGTCCCATCTTCAGACAACGCCGAGGAAGATGCAGACGGGTTCCTTCGCAGGAGAATCGGGGCCTTTGAACTCCTAGAGACATTGTCACCGCCCTGCTGTGCTGAGTCCTGAGGAATGGATGGCGCGCCCGAAGGTTCGCTGTATGTAGCGGTCGGCGGGCCGCCCTGCGCAGGACTTGCAGTTCCCGCCGCGCCAATCGCGGGAGGAGAAGTAGTCACAGAATCCGGCGGACGTGCGGTTGGAGTTGGGGCGGGTAGAGTTTCCGCCGGAACCGGGCTGTGCGTCGCGAAGGCAGTGACTGGTGGCGGTAGGTTTGGGGGAGGGGAGGGGGGTGTTGGAGCAACCACTGGGTTCCCGCGCGAACTTCGGGCGGCCGGGCTGGAAGGCATGACTCCCGGGTTCCCTAGGGCGATGGGAGAATGCACGCCCCCCTTGGCTACTCTTTCATCGGGCCGTAAGGCGGATGGAGTGACGCTTTCCTTCGTCATCGCAGTCGACGACACATTTCCCGCGGTGGCCGAAGTGACCGACGCCGGTTTGTTGCCGGCGTACTGAGCCGGCCGGGGCTTCAGCCACAGACCGATGAGCAGAGCCACTAAAAAGCATCCTGCGGCAATTACCCAGGTAAGGCCCCTGCGCCCGATCGCGCTGTTCTGCGGCTCTTCCGGGGAGAGCAAGTCTCTTTCTATAAGTTGTAAGGGTTCAACGGCGACCTCTTGCCCATTGCCGCGGGTCGGTTGGAGCGGCCGAATTGAGTGATTGGCTATGGCACCGGCAGTCCCACGTGCGGGAGCCCGGTCCTTGTTGTCAGGGAGCCTATCGAGGGAGTGGCGCGCCTCCATCAAGAAGCGGAGCAGGGAGTGAGCATCATCTTCATCTACCGTTGCGGCAAAGCTTGAGCTAGCGGCCGCAATTGCAAGCACTCCAAGCAGATCGGCATAGCTAATCTGATCGCATCTGTCGATTACCACCCAAACATGCAAGGTCAGATCACGGTGAAAAGCCCGGTCCCGAAGGAGTCGGTCCGCGATCTGACCAAGCGCTTGCCCGGTCCGCACTGCACAACCAGCCTTGATGAGAAAATCGCGCAACTCCACGATCTCTTCCGCATAACGGATGGACACATCTGTAAGTTGTAAAGGCTGCAACATGCGAAGGCGAACCCTCTCCTGACTGCCAGCAAAACGCGGCCACAGTAAGATAGACACGAAGAGCCGGCTAGATGTTGCACGCACTACGACAAGACGTTGAAGACGTTGCGCCTTCTAACTTGTAACGCCGCCCCTACTATCCTGCCCAGAAGCTTCACATGGCGCATGAACTGTTGCGTGGCAGCCTATACGAGCAACGAGAGGAATAGGTCCTTAGAAACGCGCTGATAGCCACCGGCCCCGCTAACTCGGTTCAAGCGAAAAGAAAACCTGCCTCCTCTTTAAAAAACCGGTATAAAAAAATAACCCAAACATGACCACTCCACCAGTGACGGCAACACCACCACAAACCCACCGCATCCTCGGCATCGACTTCTTCGACGGCTCCGTCAAAGCCGCCATCGAGATTATGCGCGACGGCGGCCTTCTCGTTATCCCCGCCGCTCCCGCCCTCAAAGACCTCGATCGCAGCCTCGATTATCGCGACGCGATCCTCAACGCCGACCTCGCCATCACCGACTCCGCCTTCATGGTCCTCATCTGGAACCGTCTGCAGTCGAATCCCATCAAGCGGCTCTCCGGCCTCGAGTACCTGCGCGCCCTCCTCCTCGAACCCGATGTGCGCCAACCTGGCAACACGCTCTGGATCATGGCGAGCCCCGTCAGCGCCCAGCGCAATCTGGCCTGGCTCAATGAGCAGGGAATCACCGTCCCGGAAGACAACATCTACATGGCGCCCATGTACGGCGAAGCTCCCATATCCGACCCGGTTCTGCTTGAGCGTCTCACCCACCTGCGCCCGCACCACATCATCGTCACCATCGGAGGAGGCACCCAGGAACGTCTCGGCCTCTACCTCAAACGAAACCTCTCCTACCGTCCTGCCATACACTGCGTCGGCGCCGCCATCGCCTTCCTCAGCGGAGATCAGGTCCACATACCAGTCTGGGCCGACAAGTTCTACCTCGGCTGGCTCTTCCGCTCCGTCGCCGAACCGAAACGCTACGTCCCCCGCTACTGGGCCGCCCGCAAACTCCTCGGCCTGATGCTCCAATACCGAGAACGCCTCCCAGACCTCAAGTCCTAGCCATGTCGTTGCACTTGCCGTTGCCCTTGACTTTCTGTTTGTCATCCCCGAAGGGGATCTGCTGTTGTTTCTGCTTCTAGGTACCCAGGGCTTACCCCCTTCCCAAAACGGGAAACCCAAAAATAAAGTTGAAAAACTTGGCGGGTTTTAGCCCCGAAAAATCACCACACAAACCACCACAATAACCACGCATTCCACCACGAATTCACCACACAATTACCACCAAGAAACACCAGAAATTCCGCAAAACCCCCTGCAAAAAGCCACTATCTCCTCCCCAAATATTTTTCTTCCCATAAAAAGAAAACCCACCTAACCCTTTCCACCATCTAGCCGATAAGCACCGCAGAGAAGTCTGACTCCCCCCGAAAGTTGTATTACCTTACTCTGCACCTCGACCTAAAATCACCTCAATGCGGCCCTCCCTCAATCTCGGCCCGAAACCCTTGATTACATTGACGAAAACGCTCGCGCTTACGCTCGTTCTGCTTTCGACCGCCCAGAATCTCCGCGCAAAAAGCCCCGAAAATAACCTCACCGTAGCCGAGCAATATCTCCTCGCCGCTGCCAACGAAGCCCGCGCCAGTCAAGGACTTCGCCCTGTCCGCCTCGACCCTGTCCTCACCGAAGCCTCCGCCGTCCACGCCCGCGAGATGGCCAACCACGCCGCAATCTCCCACCAATTCGACGGCGAACCCGAACTCGCAACGCGCGGAGCCAATGCTGGCGCACACTTTAGCCTCATCACAGAAAACGTTGGCGAAGCCCCAAGCTCCGTCATCATCCACGACCTCTGGATGCACTCCCCCGGCCACCGCGCCAACTTATTGGATCCAAACGTCGATTCCATCGGCATCGCGATCGTCACACGCAACAACCAGCTCTACGCCGTAGAAGACTTCGCCAGCACCGTCCAAACCCTCACACTGAACCAACAAGAGCGCACCGTCGCGAGCGTCCTGGCGCAATCAGGACTACGCGTCGCCGAAACCACCGACGATGCTCGCCAGACCTGCACTATGAGCACTGGTTACGCAGGTTCTCGCCAGCCATGGTTCATCATGCGCTACACGGCGGCCAGCCTGAACGACATCCCCAACCAACTCAAAACCCGCCTCAACTCAGGCAAATACCACCAAGCCATCGTCGGAGCATGCGGAACCAACCGCAAAACGCCCTTCACCGCCTACAACATCGCCGTCCTTCTCTATCCATAGTCGAATAATTGGACGGCAGGTATTTACACTCACCGAATCGCCAAATTACTCTACATTCGCCGCCTGGTGTTGGCCTCGATAACCCGGTCGCAGTGTAACTGCGCGATCGGCGTCGCCTTTCCGCCACGAAACAAGCGTACCTTCGTCTTTGACCCCCTATATCTGTATTTGTTATAACTAAAGAAGCGCAGCGCGTAGTATCTCGCGTTTCAATACACTCCTGAGTAGCTCAATGGCAGAGCATTCGGCTGTTAACCGAAGGGTTGTAGGTTCGAGTCCTACCTCAGGAGCCAATTTAGAATCAATAGGTTAGACCCCCTCCAAGACCTCCAAAAAATGCCCCGAAATGACCGACTGTGGGGGATTTTGTGGGTACCCCAAATAAAAATCACTCATAATCCTGCTCAATCGTGAGCAACAATTCGGCCGAGAATTTCCTGCGGGTGTTTGAATCGAGACGAGGAGGAAACGCTACGCGACCTTCGAATTTCTGGAACCCTTCGGTACGGGCTTTGTCGTCGTCGGTCGCTTGACGATCGATTCGAGCGCTTCGCGCTTCGCTTCCATTCGAATGTGACTGTAGTGCTTGAGCATGTTCTTCGAGACATGACCGGCGATGTCCATGATGGTCTGGTCTCCCGCTCCGCTTTCGGCTAGATCGGTGATCATGGTGTGCCGATGATCATGCCAGCGTCCCTTAACCTTGCCAACTCCGATCAAGTTGCCGAGGCCCTGCCGCCCAGCGATCCATGTCAGGCTATCGGGACAGGTCCGATGCGTAACTGGTTTGTTGGAAATCTGTTCTTCATCGGCGGCGCCATGCTGCTGATGCGGGGATTTAGCATCTGGGGAGAATATCGCTCTGGATATTGCCGGCATTGCAGCTCCATGTGTCGCATTATTTCCGATGCGATGGGGCGATCAAATCGGACGCAGTCCACACATGCTCTTTGCCGTTACGTTTTTTGTATGTATCGCATTTACTTGCGTCGTCTGCTCTCGCAAGACGCTCAATTCGATACCACACGATACTCCTCATAGGGACAAGGTGATCGCCTTCTATAAAGCCTGGTACTTGTTCTTTGGCGTCGTCATGGTGGCAGCCCCGCTCTGCGCACATCTCTTTCTTAGTCAGAATCCGCACAGAACTCTTCGTCGAGGCGGCGGGCGTGTGGGCTTTCGGGTTCTACTGGCTCTTCAAAACTTTTGAACTGAAGCATAGCGATGTGGAAGTAAGGGCACTCATGGGAGAGATCGAGATGAATCCCGTAAGCCTCTTTTGATAAACAGCCCGCATGGCCTCGCTTCTTTCCTTCGCGGATGACCACAACGTCAATGTCGGTGATTCCGTCGGCCTGACACGTCAAGGCGTAGGTGTGGCCGGACGCGCCGCCCCAGAGGTTGGAGTCTGTTGTCGTAAGGACGACATCGTCGGTAGCACCAACACGCGTGAGTAGGCACCATCTTGCGCTCTCGGTAGGAGTCTTGTCCCTGCAAGAAACAGCAGCGAGATACCTCTAGTTTTCTATCGCCTAAACCACCGGAAAGGATTATTACCAATGAAGTTCAAGCCGGAGTGGGAGGGTAAACTCAGCTTCTATCTCTCCGTAGTTGATGATCTCCCTTCGCTGCTGACGATACTTTGGGCGAACCGATGACCTCTTCCATGCCATGGAACCGGAGAAATCGTAAGTTCTTGACGGATAGATGGTTATAAGCCGGACGAGTCGGATAAACCGGCATAATCGACGCCGTTTGACACCAATCTGACACCAAATTTCTAAAACCAATTGGGCCGTGGGCTGAGTCGTGGCGGGTCAGCCCAAACTCCTCCATTCGTCCCAGCAAAAGGCCAAACGGGCTGTTGCACAATTGCGGGACACTCTCACGGACGATATCGACGCTTTCCTGTACCTAACCCTTTTATAATGAGCGTGTATTGCCAACGATAATGCGGCTTGTCAGGGGTAAAATCCCTGCATGACAAACTTGCTCGTTTTGGCGCCCGTACCACCCCAAAAACCGGCAGGGGAGCCCCTCGCCCTCACCCAGGCCAGACTGCGCAAGATGGTGCTGGACACCGTCCCCTCACCCCCACACCCAGCGCAACTACGCCAAGGCGCTCGACGACCTCTTTGCCTTCTGTGCCAGCCGGCCTCTCTCCCGCTCCTTATTAATGGACTGGCGGGCGGGCATGGAGTCGCTCTCGCCATCCACTATAAACGTCCGGCTCTCCGCCGTCCGCAAAATGATCGGAGAGGCGCGGAAGAACGGCATGCTCGGGGCCGAGGAAGCCGCGACCCTAACGGACGTCCCCGACATTAGCCAGAAGGGAACCCGGCTGGGGAACTGGCTGACCCGTGAGCAGGCCAAAGAGCTCCTGGCCGTCCCCGACCGCTCCACGCTAAAGGGTAAACGCGATTACGTGATCCTGGCACTTCTGGTCGGCTGCGCCCTCAGGCGGAACGAGCTGGCCGAGCTCGACGTCGCGACCATCCAACAAAGAGAGGGGCGCTGGGTGCTGGCCGACCTCGAGGGCAAGGGCCGGCCATTTATTGGGTGCCCTAACTGTAACACGCTGAAATGTCTAGAGTTAGACGGCTCTTCGTCTCGACGTTGTATCGACCCCGCAGGCCTTTAATGCATTATGCCGATTGTTAGCGCCAGGCGTTGCCATTTTGCCAGCTATTATGTGGCATAATGGCATAGGAGGTTTCTATGGCGGTTCAGGTGGCGGTAATCGCAGAGTGGCTCGGTGCGGAACCCAAGAGTGACTTCGATCTTGCTCAAATCGTTCGTAGAGGACTGCCCCTGAATACCCAGGCGGTTTTGCTCTCTCATGGCCTCACAAAGGACGAGTTCCACTATATTGTGATTCCGCTTCGCACGTTCCGGCATCGCAGAGAGCGCCTCAACAAAGGGCAGGAAGAGATGCTCTCCGCTGATGAATCGGACAAGGCACTACGAGCGGCCAGGGTACTTGCGCTTGCCGAACGAGTTTTCGCCAACCGAGATAAGGCGCTCGCATGGATGCGAAAGCCGAAGAAACGGTTTGAGGGCGAAACTCCAATGAAGATGCTCCAGACCGAAGCGGGGGCAAGGTTGGTTGAGCAGATGCTGATCCAACTAGATGAGGGCATGTTTGCCTGATGGTTCTGTGGAGGATCAGCAACTATGCCGACCTGTTGGGTATCGGCGCGATGGAAGCCTCGGCGCGATGGCACACCGCAGGACGGCCGGTTGTTTATCTGGCAGAGAATCCTTCGTCAGCTCTGCTCGAAGTTTTCGTTCATCTTGAGGCGGACGAAGAAGATCGTCCTGATACCTATCAACTGTTGAAAGTAGAAGCCGATGATGGCATCGCGCACGAATCGGTTGATCCATCATCGCTGTCGCCCAGTTGGAGAAACAATGAAAACGAGACCCGCAGGATAGGCGATGATTGGCTGGCACGGGGTGAAACCGCTTTACTGAAGGTTCCGTCCGCAATTACGCCAGAGACGTGGAACTGGGTCCTCAACCCCCGCCATGCTCAGGCAAAATACGTTGTCATCGTTCACGGCGAAAAGCATCCTTATGATTCGCGGCTCTTCCGCGGCTAATATTTGTTGCTTGTCGCACTAGGTGGCACACTTCTGAGCTAATTGGGATATGGCAACGATTCGCGACAAAGTGGGCCATTTGGGAGACTTTGCCGATAGCTTGCTCTATGCGCATCTCGATGCGTCTTTCGTTTTCAATCCCTTGGATACTATGAACGGTAGTCCAAACTACCCTTCTGTAACCGCGCCCCACGAAAAAAGCGGGCTTTTAACTCGTTCGACTTGAATCACTTGCGGCGACCATTGGCGGAACGGTATGCGTAGGCGTGGACACGCCCCGTCGTCTCGGAAAATCCGATTCGGGGCGCTCGCGGCGGCGGAGGTGCAGACCCTTCTTGGAAAGTTGCCGCCCGTTACTCGGATGATGGCTGCGACGACATCCGGCGCGGGCGCCTCAGCCAATGAACCTGATACGAGAGCCGCCAGTTTCGCACGGTGCCCGAAAACTTCGAACTACCCGGCGACATAAGACGCATGATGGACGAGCAGCGTGCTATTGAGAGATCCCAACCATCGGATCAAAGAATTTACATCGGGGGCGAGATTCAAATACACCACCTGACGCAAGCTGGCTTCCACATCTACCCATTGGATCGGTTCGATGACTTCGAAGCTGATGCAATAACGATGTTCGGCGCCTTTCGTAAGAAAAGCTGAAGCAGTCGAGGGCGCAGAGCATTGGTGGCGGCCGAGCCTCCCACGACCATCGCGCTCTCGTCGATACCCTCACCAAGCCATGGTCAAAGATCACCCGCCAACCCGTCATCCCCAGCATCAACGACTCGCTAGCCACCATCCTCAACGCCGACTCCGCGGCCCCTAACCGAAGAAGCGGAATCCGGGCTCACCGACTTCAACACGCAAGCCGAACAGGACACCTACATCACAAAGCCGGAATCCGATACCCGCAAAGCCGCCAAAACATTCGAACTTGGAAAAGCCGCAAGACTCAGGGACCAAGTCAAAGAACTCCGCACCAAAGAGATCTTGTTCACGTGGTTCAACATTGTGAAACAGGCTCGCATGATACCGCGATCACTTTCTCTGAGATGTGTTACTCTTTCGCATTCCCTATTCGCTAAGCCATGACTCATGTCACTCTGGTGGACGACAAGCACCATGGAAAAATGCAAGGTTGAGGCGGCCATTCGACAGCAGATGGAAATAGCAGAAAGAGTGCTGGAACACCTTTCAACATCTTCCATGGATTTACTGGAGAGACCGCGCAATCGTCTGGCAGCAGCGCACACTATTTGGTCGAACCATAAAAGAACCTGTCCGGTATGCAACAGTTCGGCGGTCTCGCCATAGGCAGTGATTAGAGTGCTACGCTGGCTGAAGCATGGCCAAGCTCTGTCGTTTTTCCTTTACCTGTAGAAATCGCGGAGTGTAGGTGCAGTTTTATTCCTTTACCTCTATAAATTCCTTTACCAGTAGAGGGGGACGCATCGAGTAAAGAGCTTGATTTATATGGCAATGTAAATGCAAGCGCCCCCCTTGGACAGTCTCTAGACGCGAAAATGCATCCGCAATCGTTCTACAGGTAAAGGCATTTTTCTACAGGCTACGGAACTTTTCTACAGGTTCAGGAATCGCCTATGCCATTTGCCATCAATGAAAGCGTTCTACGGGTAAAGGAAAACCGACACTTGATGAAAGCCCCTTATGTGCTGGATTTTTTGGGGGTGACGGACCGCTTTCTGGAGCGTGACTTGGAAGACGCTATCCTGCGTGAGCTCGAAATCTTCCTACAGGAATTGGGCGCTGGATTTCCTTTCGTCGCCCGGCAAAAACGTATTCAGCTCGACGGTGACGACTTTTACATCGACCTGCTGTTCTACAACCGCAAACTCAAGCGCCTGGTGGTCGTAGTCTGAAGCAGGGCAACTTCAAGCCCGAATGCAAAGTCCAGATGGAGCTCTGCCTCCGCTGGCTGGCGCAAAACGAGCGGGAACTCGAAGAGAACCTGCCACTCGGCATCATCCTCTGTGCCGGCAAAAATACCGCGATGATTCCTAGTTTCAAAACAGATGACTCATCGCACAATAACCTACGCATGGGATGAGAGCCTCGAAAAGAAACTAAATGGTGGTCAACGTGAGAGTTTATGAATGGATTGTTTGCACCGCAATGCTGGCTTTGTACGCTGTCGCTGCCAAAGGACAAGCTTCCGCTTATGACCAGCCTTATCGTCCTCAGGTGCATTTCTCACCGCGCTTGAACTGGACAAATGATCCAAACGGCCTCGTCTACTTCCGTGGAGAATACCATCTGTTCTTCCAGTACAACCCTTTCGGCGATCAATGGGGGCACATTAGTTGGGGCCACGCGGTCAGTCGAGACCTGCTGCATTGGCATGAACTGCCTGTGGCGATTCCAGAGAAAGACGGGACCATGATTTTCACGGGAAGCGTAGTCGTCGACCGTGCCAACAGTAGCGGCTTCTGTGCGACGGCTAAAGAATGCCTGGTCGCGGTTTACACCGGAGACGCAAATACCCCGCAGGGTCAACGCGAAACGCAGAACCTCGCTTATAGCCTGGATGACGGCCGCACATGGACCAAATATGAGAAGAATCCGGTACTCGATCTCCACTTAACCGACTTCCGCGATCCGGGAGTTTTTTGGGACGACGCCGCGCACCACTGGATCATGGCTGTCTCACTACCCAAGGAACACAAAGTCCGGCTTTACTCCTCCACCAATTTAAAGGACTGGACGCAACTCAGCGACTTCGGTCCGGCCGGAGATGTGGCGGGAGTCTGGGAGTGTCCGAATCTCCTTCGTGTCCCTTCTGAGAATGGCAAAGAAAGCCTGTGGGTTCTCAAGGTCGGCCTCAATCCCGGCGCCCCGCAGGGCGGGTCGGGCGAACAGTATTTCCTCGGCAGCTTCGACGGCAAGAAATTCATCGCGTCCACCGAAGCCGGCGCACACGGCTGGACCAATTATGGGAAGGACGATTACTGCGCCATCAGTTACAACGGATTGCCCCAAGGCGAAAGGCCAGTACTGATCGGATGGATGAGCAATTGGCAGTACGCCACGAAATTGCCCACTGCGCCTTGGCGCGGGCAGATGAGCTTGCCTCGACGACTCTCGTTTGTAAAAGATAGCGGCGGGCTGGCGTTGAAGCAGGAGCCGGTGATTGCGCCGCTTCGGGGCACGACTCTTCGCCTGGATGAACTCCTCACGAGCGAGGACGTAGGCGGGAGTCAGATTGGGACGCCGTACGAATTGCATTTGAACTTCGGGCGTCCCGCTCAGCAGATCTTCGGCGTGAGGCTTTACTCGGATAAACAACACTGGACGGATATTGGCTTCGACACCGGCAAGAAGCAGTTCTACATAGACCGCACAGAGTCTGGGGAAGTAATTGACAAAGCTTTTCCAGTCAGGACAGTGGCCCCCATTTTGAGCAGCAGGCCGTACGACTTGATGCTGATTGTGGATCGCTCGTCGGTGGAGGCTTTTGCGCAAGACGGAACGATTGCCATGACCGACCTGATCTATTCGACATCACCCGCCAGCTCGATACAAGTATTTCCAGTGGGGATCGACGCGGCCACTCTCGTCGGGCGAGCCTGGGAACTCAAGTCAATTTGGAAGCGATAGGTCGACCGACACTCTAGACGTGTGCCGCAAATCTTCTGTTGACAACTCTGTAAATCCTGCAGGGAGGAATTCATGCGTAATCTCATAACAAGGCGCAAAGTGCTTGGATTGCTCGCCTGCGGTACGTTGTTTTCATCCTCCGTACTGTAGCTTCGAGAATTATTTGTCGTAGTGGTTCAGAATTATTTGTCGTATTGGGGTCCCGTCAGAATTCGGACTTTAAAGTACGTTTAGGACGCCACATGCCAATAGAATGATCAACATACAAAGGCGACAGTGCTATAAGCGGTTAAAGTTGGTGCAACACAATTAAGCCATTGTTTTCAATACTTCCTGCGGCTTACGTGCCCAGTTGTCCGTATTCTGAGACTGCCCCTACTAGTTCCACACTTCGAGAGACTGTCCTCGTTCCAAACGAATGTTTCTGTTCCTTCCTTACTGCAAAACCGAGAAGCTGTCGTGCAGTGTGGCTGTCGAACTGTTGCCGACCCATCCGTCGAAGTCGGAAGATTCTGCAACCCATCCGTTCTTTGCGGCGCTCCAATAGGTTCGCTCCGCGGGACCGACTGTGAAGCTGATTTCCTGTTTTTGCCCAGGCTGCAGCGTGACACGACGGAACCCCTTCAACTCACGAACAGGTCCCGATGCCGAACCGAATCGCTGATGGAGATAAATCTGCACCACTTCGTCGGCTGCTCTTGCGCCAGTATTTGCAACCATGTGTGTGCGGTGAGGACGAGACGGATGGCAAACCCCGTAAGCTTGTCATCTGGTAGTCCACCGATGGTGGATAGCAAGATCTCTTCGGAGGTCTGCTCGTTGTTTTCGTCGTTAGCGGCAAGTTGTTCGGCTACGTCATCGAAAGCGTAAGGGTAGGGTGCAGGAGGTTTGGTTACCTTCCTGGGAGCGGAACGCAGGAGATGCTTTGGCTGTCGTTTTTGGGGCGTGCGTTGCGGGCACGAACGAGGTCGTTACGAAACTCAGTTTAGGAGATAGTAGAAGGACGCAAATGCGCTCGCTGACGCTCTCAGGATTTGGGGTTGTGCGTCCGTCGTCAATGCCGAGCTGGGTCATGCTTGCCCCCGTGCCCTGGCGATGAGGGATTTGGTCAGGATCTGGATCGGAAGGTCGTTCCCGTAAAAATCCTTGAGCCGGTGCGTATCGCACGAGGCGCATCAGCTCACGAGCATGTCGAGCATCTCGCTGGCAGCCTCGCGGATGTTCACTTCCTCGTCGGTGACGTACTCGATGTTGTAGTCATCGCAGCGCACATCGTTGGCGACCTCGTTGCCGGCTTCGTCGCGGATGACGACGATGCGCTTGCAGACGGGATTGCTCCAGTCGGGATCGTCGACCGGGTCCAGGTCGGTGGCGGTCCAGTAGGCCTTCGCGGCTTCGACAATTTCCGCGTCGGTCGCAGCCTCGAGTTCGATCGTGCCGTAATGCGGAACGTCCTGCGCGTAGGTGATTTCATATTTCTTCATGTATTCCCTTTGCCAATTTGGTTGCCCCCTAGCCGAGGGGTCACAAGGGGCCGCCCCTCGGCGACGAGGGAAACCCGGCAAAGGGATGTGCGGTGACGGGACATCAGGACTGCAATGCGGAGGTTAGAGCCCGGCCCGGCAGAGCCGGGACACGCCGGTACGATAGCGTTCGGGTTTGGTGCTTAGACTAGAGTTGACGACGCCATGGCCACCATGATGATGGCGGCGACGGTGATGGTCGTCTCTGGTGCTTAGAGTTGATGGTGTCAAGGCCGCCATGACGCCGGCGCCGATGGTAATGACGGCGGTGGTGATGATGACGATGATGGGCGATGACGACGACGACCGTGCGCGGGTCGCCGAACCTTATGTTGACGGGGCTCGCTGTTCAGACCCGGCGAAGGCTGCGATGACTGATCACTGGCAATGGGAAGCCCCTATGTAGTGGCCGGCGATCATATCGCCGAAGGCGCAGACAAACGCCGCGATGGCCGTTGTCAGCGCCAGGCACCAGTTGAGCTTTTTTAATTCGCCACCGTCAACGACGATGGCAGATTGCAGCGTCTCAACCTTCTGCTCCAGCGTCAACGCAGGCTTTGCTGGCGCTGGCGCAACGTTTTCTGCTGTGCTTTTCCTGTCCGCAGCTTCCTTTTCCATGTCGGCCAAATCGACCGCAGCATCGTAAAGCTTCATCCCGTAGTTGCGATTGATGAACATGAAGATCAGAGCCATGGCGGTGCCAATTGCCCCGCCGCGCAAGGCATCCTCTTTATGGTGGGTGACGAAGATCGCAATAAGAATACCGCCCACTGAAGGAAGCAGTGCGAGGGCGCCAATACCGATAATTCTTAGCCAGTCGAGCATCGTTGTTCAGTGGACGGATTTCAGTTTCTTGCCGCTCTTGTGCCGGTCCTCTTCGACGTATCTGAGATTGTCGCTCATCAGCTGAATTTTTATTGCGGTGCAGGTCTTTTCTTTCTCGCGGACGAGATAAAGGCATCTCCAGTTTTTGTAAATCAGCGAGTAGATCGGAATTCCCGTCGCGTCGTCTTGCACATAGGCGAGACAATCCTTCGGCAGGATTTTCGTGTCTTCCAACTCATATATCTTGTGTAGAAACTGCTGGAAGACGCGGAAACGCTTCTCAACGTCTTTGGCCTCTTTCCCGGAGGGCTTCGCGTTGTATGTGGCGATCCTGGCCTTAAATTCTGCGAAGTGTTCGGCAAGGCTAATATCGAAGTCAGAACTGCTTGCAACAGTCCACTCGATCATTTAGCTCCTTTAAGGGTTCGGCTTCCTGAGGAGCTGATTTAATTGCTTTTGGATCTCGGCCATTTCCTTGCGGGCCGTTTCGCGCGATGCTGCGCTTTCGGCCTTGGAAAGCACGCGTGACTCGCCGGTCTCGAGGCGTCTGCTGAACAACATGGCGTCTTTCAGTCCGGGATCGTCTGCTGTCATAGCTGCATCCTCAAGGGTCAGGAGTTTAACATCCTCTGTTACACCTGTTTTTCTTTTCGCGGCAAGCTTTTTCTGTGCCACTAACAGAGCGCGCTTTCCCGCCAGCATAGCCGCCTGAGTGCGTTCGGCTGGTTTCTTAGCGGTCTTCTCTGACCGTTCCTGAACCGTCGCGTCCTGGGTTTTTTCAGCCATAGGTACCTTAATTATAGTTCTCGCCCGTGCTTGAGGGCAGACGGCCGGTACGTCCTTTGGTGCTGAGGAATTGGATCGAACGCCCGGTGCGGCATGGTGCCGGACAAGCTCGAAAAAGAAGGCGTTATCGACGCGGTGTGTGTGGCTGCACCTCCGACCCTGCAAAAGGTCCGGCGACTGGCTCCGACCCGCGGACGCCCGTCTAGACGCAATTATGGACTCAAGACGCAACTACGAGGTATAGACGCAAGTAAATGTTGCGTCTTTGTCTTGAATATTGCGTCTATCTATATTTTAATTGCGTCTACAAGGCTATATTGCGTCTACGACGCATAGGCGCAACTAAAGCAGGAGATAACGATATGGCAAAGCGGATACCCGAACAGGCCCTGGCGGCCATCGAGAAGGCTGTGCAACTCCGGCCTGAGGGCGCCGATTTGCCTCGAGATCGCGAACGCATTGAAACCAGCCGTGCCGAAAAGGACGCTGCAATACAGGCTCAAGTATCTCGTCGATGCCGGCCGTCTCGTGAAGATGGGGGACGATCGCTGGGCGAAAGTATCGTCTTCCATCGGCGGCGGAGGCGCGCCAGCGGTGGCCGCCGAAAAGCCCCGGCTGTTCCGGCCGCGGCGAAGAGACGGAGGAGGCGGCGGTGCCGCTGTCTCCCGGCCAGCAAGGAAATGCGCGCCTATCTGAGCCAGCCTCTCAACGCGCGCAAGCCGGTCGGCTACAACCGTGATTTCCTCGACTCGTACCGACCCAACGAGACGTTCTATCTTTCGGAAGAACAGCGCGCGCATCTCGCGCAGGTGGGCAAGCCGAACTTCGAAGATCAGGCGGCGGGCACTTATGCAAAGCAGATTTTGAACCGGCTGCTCATCGATCTGTCGTGGAACTCAAGCCGCCTTGAGGGCAACACCTACTCGCTGCTGGATACGACGCGGCTGATCGAACTCGGCGAGGCTGCGGAAGGCCGCGACCGGCTGGAAGCGCAGATGATCGTCAACCACAAGGACGCGATCGAATTCCTCGTCAACGACGCGGAGGAAATCGGCTTCAACCGTTACACGATTCTCAATCTTCACGGGATTCTGGCGCAGAACCTTCTGCCCGATCCCGGCGCGCCCGGCAGGCTGCGCCGCATGGGCGTCGGTATCGGGAAGTCGACCTTCCATCCTCTGGAGCTGCCGCAGCTGATCGAGGAGTGCTTCAATCAGCTGCTGGACACGGCGGCGGCGATCCAAGACCCGTTCGAGCAGGCGCTGTTTGCGATGGTGCAGTTGCCGTATCTGCAGCCGTTCGATGACGTGAACAAGCGCGTGTCGCGCCTGTCGGCGAACATCCCGTTCATCAAGCGCAATCTGTCGCCGCTCTCGTTCATCGACGTGCCGCGCGCGCTCTACACCGATGCGATCCTGGGCGTTTATGAACTGAACAAGGTCGATCTGCTGAGGGATGTATTCATCTGGGCGTATGAGCGGTCGGCGGCCCGCTATGCCGCCGTGCGCCAGTCGTTGGGCGAGCCCGATCCGTTCAGGTTCAGGCACAAGGCGGCGCTTCGCCAGATCGTCGGCGAGGTGGTGCGCGGCCGAATGGACAGGAAAGCGGCTGCGGCGTATATCACGGCCTGGGTGGAGAAGAACGGCATCCCGGAAGCCGAGCGCGAGAAATTCAGGGACATGGCCGAGAGCGAGCTCGTCAGCCTCCACGAAGGAAACTTCGCGCGCTACCAGATCAGGCCCAGTGAATTCGAGGCATGGCAACAGGTCTGGAGCGGGGCCGCTTTAAAGCGTTTTGTGAGCCACACAGCGGGTGCGTCGCTTTTCCTCTAACGGGAAGAAAAAGGGGACGTTCATTGATGACCTTCCGGACATGCCGGAGTTCCTCGTCTATGTTCCCTGAAAAAGCCTCAAAGTGGTGACTTGAAGGCAATGGCCTTAGAACATAAGTTTGAGACCGACCCGAAAGTAGCGCTCTCCGATGAGGCGGCTTCCGGGGTTGATCGATGTGATGAGCCCGAAGTCCGAATCGGTTAGCCGTTGTCAGGATTGACGTCATTTTTCGTGGTGCCGAAAAACATGCCACTCTTCTCAACTTTATTTTCAGGGCGTCCCGCGCACTCTTAGCGACCACGCACCAACAGCACGATGACCACGACAACCAGCACGACCAGCAGAGAGACTCCCGCCTTCACCCACCATCCCAGCGAAGTCACGTGCGACTCCAGGGTCAACATCCGGTGTTCGTGCTTCTCAATGGACAGCCGTACCCGCTTGACCTCTTCGCCGACCTCAGTGATCTGCGCGCTTTGTTCCTGCAGTTGCCGGTAGAGTCCCGCATGGGCCTTGGTGACCTGCCCGAGGTCGCCGCGGACGCCTTCGGCCATGGCTGCCATCGCGGCCTCGTTCGCTTTCTCCGAAGCGAGCCGCGTGATGTGCGGCAGCAACTCAAACAACTGCGCAATGACCTTTGGCCACATTACGGTTATCCCATCCTTGTTTTCCGCCGCCGGTCGATTGCCCTCAGGGCAGATTAGCCATCTTAGGTAATAGGCTATTGCCAATTGCGCTCTTTGGCGCTGGCTAACTTAGAGGCTATTTCGGGGGGGAGGGTTGGCCAACGTGGTTGCCATCCACGTCAACCTGACCGACGAGCGATGTGCCAACTGAAACGGGATGAGCGTGCTCACAAGGTTTGCGCGGACTCTTCTTGAGTCATGACCATTCGTGTTGGCTAGGTATTTGATAAATCGTCAGAGAGGGTAAACCTACTACCATGTCTTCTTTATTGTCGTATCAAGAGCGAAACCGCCGTTTTGATCTCGCGTAAAGCTTAAGGCGAGGCGAGGCGTTACCTGGTATTGACCCATAATCGTTTGGTTCTGTGTTGAAGCCAGGTTGCTCGAGAACGTGACGAATAGATTTCCGGTGACGCGCTGCTGGATTGTGACATTGGCGCCGGCAGGCCCCTGATTACTTCCTCCTGATAAGACTGGATTGATTGAAAGTTGCGAGATGCCCGCAACTTTCGAAACGCGGCTGGTAACCTGGCTGCTGACCTGCGAGGCTACGAGCGACGCAGCTTGCTGGTTTGCTGGTGTTGCCGGGTTTGCGGCGTTCGCTTCCGTCGTCTTTCCAAACGCCAGGAGGTTGATGATGTCCGCAGCCGGGAGAGCGGGATCAGAGGCGTACTCGGTGTGCAATTGATCTACAGGCCCGCTGAATCGCAGATCGATTGAGTAGTCCTGAATCGTCGTGTTTAGAGCAAGATTGACGACCGGCTGGGTTTGAGATGGATTGACAAACTGAATGGTGCCGCCATTCAGGATGAACCGCTCGCCATTGAAAATGAGATCGCCACCATCCAGATTGACTCGACCAAGAATGACAGGCTGTGCAGCCGTGCCGCGGACTTGCAGATTTGCGGTGCCATTGACGCTCAGCGTTCTGCTCACCAGGCTGATGTTATTTGATGAATGGACAGCCAGATTCAACTGAATATTCTGGCTGATCCCTCCAGTTGGGGGCGGGCTGACTCCTCCCGAGAACTGGTCCATGAAATTCGTCAAGTCGAATGCTGGTGTGAAGGAAAGATCGGTAAGGTTAACTGCGCCTCCGAGTACGGCATCCTCCGGGGTGCCCGCAATCGGATATTTGCATTCACACTTTCGCGAACGCCTTGCGGATATAAAAGGCGAATATCTTTGGCGGATAGCCCCAAATCAAACTGCAGGTTGGGACGGTAAACAACGCCCCCTTGCGCATTCACGACACCGCTGCCTACGATGCCCTCAAATCTGGAGATGTTAAGACGGTCTCTGGTCAAAGTGAGCACGCCATTGCCATGTTGCATACCAACCGGCAGATCACCCGTGGCGATGCTCGCATCCACGATTTCTATCCGGCCTTGAACGTTCGGATCGTGCGCAGCTCCATAAGAATCGATGTTGAACTTCAATTGACCCGAACAGATCAGTTCCGGATTCAACAGCTGCGCGAGCCGCAGGTTCACAGTTCCCACAAGCAAGAGCGACATGGGAGCATTCCCTGTAGTTGGGATCGATCCCTGGAACTGAAGGTCAGTCTCCGTGCCGCGAATGGCTCCTCGCTGCAGCGAGATGATGCTGTCCTTAAGATCCACACGAATGGGCGAAGCAGCCGCGAGTTGCACGTCCTTGCCGTACCCCACCCTAAGCGTCGGGACGGTGAGATGGCCTTCGAGCAGCCTCTTGTTTTTGAGTGGGCCATGCAGTGTGGCATGCAACTCGGTTTCACCACTTAGGGCGGCAGCCTGGTCAGGAGCATAGATCGCGGCCAGCGGTTGGAGCGGAATCGCTTGCGTGTCGAGGGTTGCGTCGACCAGATAATCGCCGGTAAGGTTTACCTTTGCATTTCCGCGAATGGAGGTATTGATCGCCTGCGATGTCAGGTTCGCAGTAGCAAGATGATTTGCCATATTCATTTGCAGGTTAAGCGAACGAATCGCCTGCTTCTGCACCAGAAGTTCGGGTATCTGGAGAGTTGCATCGACTTGCGGATTGTCGAATGTTCCTTTGCCGTTGGCATGCAGAGTTACTCCGCCATTCGCGTCGAGGTTTCGCGCCTTGAGTGTTTCGAGTTTTTCAATGCGTATGTCGTTCGCGGTGACCTGAGCGACATAACTCTTCTCCCGCGGGCGAACACTCATCGTGCTCTGCATCCTGCCGGCAGGCAATGAAATTTCCAGATTTCCATGAACTTCGTCACCTGTTCCAGAAAAGACCAACTGCGCGGATCGGACCGGTTCGTTGTACGCAGTGAGATGAGACAACGATAGATTTCCTTCGCCGATTGGATGGAGCTCAGTCCCATGCATGTTTAGATTCGCAGCGAGAAGGCCGGTTACCGGAACTTGCACACCAGCTGCTTTCGTCAGGTCAGTCACGTTCAGCTGCGATGCGTTCAGGTTGACCTGGACAGGGCTGGTTTCTGTGAAAGACCATTTCCTGAGCCCGACGCTGGCGTTCAGTGAGATGCGGCCCTGAGACGCTGGTTCGAGCACTGCATTTTCAAGTTTGGCCAAAGATGGGCTTACATCCACACCAGTTCGCAGCACTCGCCACTCAGTACCATGAATGCGCAGATTGGAGGCGAGCAGCTGTCCTGTCAAATGTGGCGCGGCCGTGGAGCCTCCAAGAGTTCCGTTAAACGCCGCTGTTCCGTAAAGACCGAGGGGCTGCAGGGTTTGACCTGGCGCCGGGGTGCGGAATAGGTCCGCAACAGTCTCAAACTCATGCAGATCGTTGGACTGGAGCTTCAGAGCAACATTGGAGCGTTTGCTCATAACCCCGTTCATCGTGAGTGACGTCTGTGGCATGCGAACGTAGCTGTTCGTCAGTGCTATCTCCTGCGATGCATTTGAATAATTCCCATGAACTGCAGCGTTCAGAGGTATGACGGTTTCAGGACCGATGGTAACGCCGGCACCGGAGATGCGACCATCGACAGTTGCGTCGGCGTGCGCTACCAGATCATTGATCGTCTTACCCCAGGAGGCGTTCAGCTGCGAATTCAAAGTGCCGGTCAGCGCAACATTCTTCGGCACCTCAACGGTGCGCAGCATCGCGTGGACGTCCCTGAGAGATATGCGGCGTAACGAAGCTTTCACCTCAGAGTGCGAATCACCCCCGATCGCGTTCATTTTCGCCGTAGCGTCGAGCTCGCCACCTAGCAAGCGTGCGCGGAGCGATTGCACTGTCGCGTCTCCATTGGCAAGCGAGTATTGCGCGACTATGTCATTGATACGGACGCGGAGTGAGGGCGTCTGGATATCAAGCTGCTGGCTGCTCAGGTTGCCGTTCAGGAGGACGGCGTCGAGTCCTGGGCGATTGGGAATTGCGTGGTAACGCGCTAACCCGCTGGCATGAATCAACCCCGCCGGTATGGATGGGTTCTGAAGCATGCCGCGAATATCACGGCCATCGACAACCGCATCGTACTGCGCCTGGACGTCAGGATCGCTGTAGTTCTGCATGGTTGCGGAGAGCGCGATATGTGATCCGCCTGCCGTGAGAGTGGTATTAACAAGGTGGAAGGTGGAGGGTGTTGCGTCGAACTCGACTTTGAGATTGTGGGGAATGGTTTGCATCGATCCGGCGGTAAGATGCCCGTCCGCGTAGCTCAGTGTTCCGGAGTACTTCTGCAGTATCGCATCGTATGCGGAGCGAAATTCTACATCGTGCAGGTCGGCGGCCAACACGCTGTGCTTATCGTTGTAATATACGTCTCCATTTGTGAGCGCAGCATGGCGAATCCCCAGATCGAAGATGCTGGTGTTGCTGCTACTGCCGCTGCTCTTAAACTTCGGGATGTTGGAGTTGCCATTAGCGTCGGTGAAGATTTTCGCCACAGGCCCATCGATCCGCAAGTTATCCAGATACCATTTACGGTGCAGGATTGAGACGATGCGGACGCTTGCCTCGGCGTGCTGAATCTGGAGCAGCGGTGGATCTGGATAAGGCCCGGCGCCGTACACCGTCAAGCCGTAGATATCCAGGCTTAGCGTTGACAAGTGCAGTGTAAAATTCTCCAAGTCGACTCGAGTACCCAGCTGTTCACTTGCCAGGGTCCGGGCTTTATTCAGCACGTAATTATGAAAAGCCGCTGTGTGAAACACGACTGCCGCAACAAAGACGAAGAAGACCAGAATGGCGAGGATCCCGGACGAAATCCACATGGATACCCTTAGCCAGTTTGGCTGATTGGCAAGGTAACCCTTTTTCTGAGGCGACTTCTGAATAGATGTTCCGACGGGGTTCATAAATACACTCCCTCAGAATGCCTGACCTATGCTTACGAAATATTGTGTTGACTTGATTCCGGGCACCGGGTTGAGATTGTGGCCAACATCGATTCGTATCGGACCGATAGGCGTCGCGTAGCGCAGCCCCAAACCCACGTTGTTGGAATAGAGCGACGTGAAGTCGTGAAAGCCGACCGTGGGAAAAACATTTCCGCCATCGTAAAAAGTGACGAGGCTGAGACCTTTGCGGATCGGCAGCGGGATGCGAAGCTCGGAGTTCAAAATGAGCAGTTCATTTCCGCCGGTTGGCACCTGGATCAGTGAGCAACTCACCGGGGCTGAGCTGCACACCGGTACCTGCCTTTGTGGGCCGGCACTATCCAGAGGGAATCCACGCAGAGTATTGCCTCCGCCGGTGAAGTACGCCTGGCTCAGCGGTACGAAGCTGCCAGCGAACGGTTGCGCAAGTCCTATCCGAATGCTGTTGGCCCAGATAATGTCGTGAAAAATCCGCTTGTAAAAAGCAGACTGCAGGTTGAGCTTCGCAAAATCAACACTGCTGCCCAGTTTGGTTGAATTGATATCGAACTCCGCACTCTGCAACATGCCCTTATGCTCGTCGAGCGGGTTGTCGCGCGTATCCCGAGTAAAATTCACTGCGAACGTGGAGAGTTTCACGTGCTGGTCTTCCGGGGGCACGAGCGCGGGAATCTCGATGCGGGTCAGGTCTGTCTTGCTATAGCTGTATCGCAGAAAAAGGATGTTCGCCTTGGACTTGTCGAGGAATCTCTGAATCTGATAGCTGGCGAGCGCGACCTTAGATGAATAAATCGGGTTCTCCTGGTCGAGCTCATAAGAGATAGAGGAGGTTGATGACCACCTCGTCCAGAACCATCTCGGATCGATGTAGTAAATTGCGACACGCTGGTCCAGTCGTCCAGCAAACGCGGTAAATGACAGGCTTTCTCCCTTACCGCGCACATGGTTTCGCGTGTACTGAAAGGTCCCCCGCGGACCATAAAAAGTCTTTTGGCTGGTTGTAAAGGTGTCCGGCAAAGCAATCGGCGGCAGATTCGGTAGAGCGACTGTTCCGCTGGGTACGCTGCCGCCGCGATTGATAATTTCGAAACCGAATCCATAGGTGAGCTGGTTCTTTTTGCTCTCGTGCACTTTTACCAGTACGTTCTCTTGCGTTTGCGTGGTGATCTGTCTCTTGGGATCTACTTCGGCCCAATCAAATACACCGGGATGCTCGTACAGCTTGCTCTCCGAAGCGAGGAGTTCAGTTTCGGTGAGTGGTTTTTCCGGTTCTATCGTTGCGACGTCTTCGTCGATCAGGCGCTGCTGGGTTTTCTGGCGGCCCAACGTGATCACATTTTCGGTGTAGACCTGAGGTCCTTCATAGATGTGGTAAACCACATTGAGATGATGGGGATCGTTCTTCGATACTGCCTTAGCCGTTTCGCGAAAGCTCGCCATCAAATAGCCAGCCTTCAGGTAATTAGCAGTGATATTTGCGCGATCGCTCTCTACCAGCCTCTGTGAGTAGGCGCTGCCTTCTGCCAGTTTCAATCCACCCGGTGCGAAGCGAGATTCCGGAAACGTCTCAGCGCCTTCGATTTTCAATGACTGGACGATATCCTGCGGGCCCTCATTTACCGTGAACCGCACACGGATGTCGCCGCCATTTCTCTGCACCTGAGGCGTAAGCTTTCGCGCTACTGTAGCCTTCGCTCGCATACAGGGCCTCCAGGTTTTTGGAACTGGCACGAACAAGCTTGTCACTGAACTTGCCCGGGAAAAGTATGTGCCCTTTCTGCACCTTCACCTGATTCATTAAGTCATCTGTCTTGATATCTTTGTTCCCGGCCACCTCCACCGCCGTGACCTTATGCTTCTTCCCTTTCGTGATCTGGTAGAGGATCGTGTCGACAGAACCCGTTTTGAGCTGCGAACTCACCTTCACATCAAAGAAGCCTTTGGCTTGGAAATAAGAAGTGAGCGCCTGCCGGCCTTCCTCAACCAGTTCGGGATCGACGCCGGCTCCCTGATATACGGGCAACAAGGATCTCCGTGTCCAACTCCACAAGTGGGCGCCTTTCACGTCCACATGAATCTCTGGTCCGGTGTCCACGTTAAAGTGAATGTCGGCGCGATTGCTGTCTGCGTGGTACTCCGCTCCGTGGGGCTCCACTTTTGCGGCGAGTCTGTCTTGTTTTTCCAGTCTGGATTGGAGGTATTTATTGGCTCTCGTAACATTGCCGTAGCGATAGGTTTTCCCGGGGCGAATCGCTGCTCCCCGCATTCTTGCCCGCACTCCGCGCAGATTGTCAGCAAGGCTCTCCGCTTGCTGAGGAGTTGTGCCTGTAATCACCGCATTCCCGAACTTCGCCTTTTTGTTCAGCGTGGTGTTGAAAAAGACATTCGCTAGACCGTGCGCCGTATCAAGTTTCACTTCTGGATCTACCTGGACCTGAAAGTAGCCCTGCTGTCGGAAGAAGTTGATTAGATTGTCCCTGTCGCGCTGAATCTCGCCTCGGTTGAAAGGCGTCTGGGGCGGGTAATTGGAAACCTGTACCAGCCGCGAATACGAAAACCGCTCCGCACCCGGAAATTGGAATATGCCGAAATAGATTGCAGGCTCTAGAACGAGCAGGACCCTGATTCCATTTCCTTCAGGCTCGACCTGAAGCTGAACCTCCTCAAATTTCCCGTCGCGTTTGAGAGCAGCAATCGTCTCATCTATCTTCTGCTTTGAGAAGGGCTCACCAGCACGCTGGATCAAACTCTGCGCATAGCGCTCGGTATCGACGTCTGGCCTGCCTGCAAGTTCAATCGAATTAATAGTCTGCCCCTCATAGGAAGAGAGGATCTGCATGGTCTGAGGTGATGTTTTTGGCTCCTGACTGTCTTTGTTGGCAGGAGCCTGGGCGAAGACGCGCGAAAGGACCATCAGGAACAGGAACAAAAGTACGCTTCCCCGCCGCGTCGCGCAGTGTTTCCTAAGGCGATGCGCCGAACTGATTACGAGAAAGTTAAGCCTGAGGTCCAATTCACAAGCATCCTCTGACTATAGTTGGATGCGCCGACCGTCTTCAGTGCAGCCCTGCAGCAGGCATGGCTTGATTCATTGTTTGGAAATAAGCTCCAGGATGGCTGCTTCGTGCCACTCTATGCAGTTGCGGCGCGCGGAGGCGTTTTTCCGGTAAGACGTTTTTCGGCGGCTGCCGCTTCGATTTCGCTATTGATCTCCGCACCTAGCAGGATCATCAACCCAGTGAGGTAGAACCACGTAAGCAGAATAATGACAGCCCCGAGCGAACCATAGGTTACAGAGTAGTTGTTGAAGAAATGAAGGTAAATACGCAGTCCAAGCGAGGCAAGGAGCCATCCCGCGATGCCGACAGCTCCGCCGACCGTGAGCCAGTGCCAGCAGCGTTTTTTTACGGCGGGAGCCCAGTAGTAAATCACCGCGAATGAGAGACCCAGAAAAACAATAGCTATTGTCCAGCCGATGACCCTTATAGCAATCACTGCACCCAGCGCCAAAAAACGATCCTGAATGCGATGATGTGCCACGGCGGCGAAAAAATCAGCCCCCAGCATGGATGCCAGACAAAGGGTGCCAAGCACGGTCAGAATGATAGTCACTGCAATAGCTGAAAGACGGGCCTTAATGTAGGAACGGGTTTCCTGGACCTTATAGACCGTGTTCAGAGTGTCCTGAATTGCGGAAATGCCGACCGAGGCCGACCAGACCGTAGCAATCAGCCCAAACGTTATCTTGCCTGAACCAGAAGCTTCTGTGGTTTCACGGAATATCTTCATAACACTTCCGAGCGCCTCCATCGGCATTACCAGCGATAGATATCCGAGGAGGTCCTCATAAATATGTGAGGCAGACCGTGCAATTAGACCCAGGATGGAGCTGGCGCTGAAAAGTGTAGGAAAAAGAGCGAAAAGGAAGTAAAAGCCGAGTTCGGCGGCACGGCCAAACAGATTGTCGGCAAAAAGAGATCTCCACGTGCGCTTAGCAATGACGCTAATAGCCGTACCTTGCAGTCCCCATAAAGAATTAAGGGGAAAGCGTGAGACCATCTCCCAAACGTACTGCCGAGGATCTCGATTCGAATTGGGACCGACGCTAATGGCAGAGCCCCCTGGTGCAGGGCGTTAGGTCCGCTCGAGCTACATTGATAGATGCCGCGTGGCCCCTGAGCGATAGGCTGCCGCTCAAAATCTTACCGTGTCTAGCCCGCGGTCCAGGATGTCAGCCATGGCGGCCTTAAGCTTCGCTGGCTTCTGCGCAAACACTACCATGCCGCGTTGCGCAGAAATGCCCGCCGCTGGTTGACCACCGCCGTAAGACGAGAGATCAGCCCGGTCCTGAACACGATGATCGCCTGCAGATCTGATTACGCAGGTACGAATCGCCTTAGCTACCGCTGCTCTTGGGACTGGCCTTCTCCTTGCGTGCAGCACCTCAGAAATGGTCAACCGACGCGCTGTAGGGCGGCGGACGATTGGTGGCAGGAGTGACGGATTTCTTCATCGATGGTTGCGGCATGCTCAAGTACAGATACACCGTTGTTGCACGTCGGATGCTCAGTTCAATCAACGGCTATTTGCGAGACATGTATTTTGTGCCGCCATAGCATCCTGCAAACAGGTGTCAGGGGCAGACGGTTGTCCGGGGGCCGGCGGAGGTACCTTCCGCAACTGGCACGCCTGCTGTTGTTGACGGAAGGTCTGCATGCAAACTGCTGGATCAGTTTTGGCAGCTTGATTTGTCGTGGTCGCTGATCCAGTCTGACTCTCGCTTTGAGCTTTAGAATCTTTGTAACAAGCGTTGAAAATCGACTTAGCTTTGCTCTTGCAGGTCTTACCTTCGTTGGACGCTGGACATGCTTTCAGTAGATTTTCGCGTGCATTGTTGCAGAACGCTTTATCTCCCTTGGGTGAAACGGTCTCATCGTGCGACGACACTTCCGAACCTGCGGTCGCCACACATCTGAATTGCTGCTTGTCCGTGTCCCAAATTGGGTTCATTTCAGGTCTTGCACATTGACCTAGGGCTCCTACTGAGAGCATGGATAGCGCGAAAAGTACTACGTATATTCGAACTTTCATCGAAGCCTCCTATGGAAGCACTGAGTCAGCCCGATAGGTTGCTCTGAGTTCTTGCTGCACTCGCGACCTTTGCAATAGGATGCGAATTACTAGTTTCATGGAATATCGCTGGGTCGTCCAACCTCGGCGCCCAAACTTGGAGCGAATCGAAGACATATTCTGCAACAAGCTCCCGGCTCCTGCCTCCGGCTGAAAAGGCAGAATTCCCGGTATGTCCATCGACCGCACAGCTTCCGAGACCTGGACAACAATCGGGTTACCTCAGAGCGTCGCAGCGGCGTCCCGGGCGGTAAACCTGACGAGCACCGAAGAACAGTACCGCAGATTTCTCCGGCGATGCCCCCCGTCGTTGTCGACCTCACCCACCAATTCGCTTTGAGAGAAAAGCAACGAAATGTGAGTTTTGCAACATCTCTTGGACTGAGGGTGATTGTCATGAAACAAAAGGTCACGATTACCCGGACGGATGCGGGAGCCACGACAGCGGTCATGTCGAGCGGCTACGAATGGAGCAAAAGCTACACCTCTTGGGATCAGGCGCTGGATGAAGCGCTGGATTTGCAATTGCTTAACAAGGTTGAATCCGCAACAGCAAAGATGATGCCGCCGGGATTTCCCTTCCACTGCAGTGCCAACATCGACATAGCGGCCCTGACCGGTCGCGGCTTCAACTGCACCAAAGAACCGGAGCAGTAGGCGCTTTTGGGCAGAATGATAGCCTTCCGCCCATGTGTGGTCGATACGTTCCCAGATCCGACAAGCACTGCATCGCTGAGCCTTCCACCTGGGCAAGCCTTCGCGGTCGACTGCTACTTCCGCCTTGGTCTGAAGAGGGGAATACCCAACCGTTAGACTTGGCCACGTCCGTCAAACTCGACGCATCCAACCGTCACAGGGTGGAGGCATCTGGGGACCTCCCGCGGGAGAAACGACGGCGGGAGGGATACCTCGATCCCAACCCAGCAACGGAGGTCGACGATGCTGCGAACCACTTGCCCAAAGTTAAGCGCCATCGCCAAACTGCTGCGTGAAAAATATGACCTGCACTTCGCGATGATTGCCCGCAATGCTCCCGAGGCCGAACTTCGCCTTGCGGAGGCCGAGGTATCCCGCATCAGTCGGCTGATGACGAACCATCGCAGGAAATGCCCAAAGTGCACACCCGCCTTAATGGGTGTGACGCCGATACGACGGAGGCCACTTCTGCTCGATATAGCGAGTTGAGAGGCTTTGCTATTGACGCACCTAGTATTTTTCGACCATTCGGACCTGAAGGGTCGGAATCGATCCGGTGCGGGGATCCGAAATGCAAGGCCCTCAACCCGCCCGAGGCGATTCTGGTGGATCTGCAAGCGTGCGCTGGTTCGCGCTGAAGACGAAGGCGGTAAACAGGACACGTAAAATCCTCCTATCTCCATCCACCGCAAAGAACCGCTCCGCCCTCTGGGATCCCGAAACCATCTCGGGCTGTGATGGCTGTGATGAACGAATGAAACACGCCAAAGTCTTCCTTGAAAGCTGTGGCGAAGGCGTCGACCGCTGGGCAGCGAGGAGCCCGCTGATCGCATCACAGAGATTGCGGCCAGCGACACGGCCATGGTGGAGCACGGCAGCGGCCGCGACGATGGCAACGAGGTAGAAAAAAGGTGGCCATAGATAAAGCAAACAAGAAGCCTACGACCGAGCCCGACCTGATGGACGATAGCGTTTCCTTTGGCGCGCACGAACTCACGGAGGAGGAGATCGCCGACCATGACCTCGGCCTCGAGGCGGGTCTCGCTGACAAACCCAACGACGACACCAAGAGCGCAGCCTGGCAGCGCGGTTGGGCGATGCACAGAAATATGGCTAAGTTTTCTGTGTGCGCAACCTCGTAAGAAAGCCGCCGGCATCCGAGGCGCCGATCATGCCCCAGGTGGGCGACAAGGTCATCCCCCAGCGTTCCGAGACGGTCTACGAAATCTTCCACGTCCATCTGGGAGGGGCATGGGAAGCAACCCGAACTCCTGCCCTCCATCACTGCTGTAGATACCTACGATGACCGCAAGGAAGTCTGCACGTCAAGACGAGCGGTATGCTAACTCAAACGGAATGAGCGTGCTCACATGGTTTGCGCGGGCTCTTTTTGAGTGAGCAGCTTTCCTACTGCATTGAGAAGTGTGGAAGGTCCCACCAGCCCTCGAATAAGATCCACTCCTTCTATCGCGACTTCGATCTCCGCGAAGTCTAGAACCGCACATTTGATTTCTCGTTGGAGGGTCCGCGCGGTTTCTAAAATACCCTGCCGTTCCTCATCTGTCAGACTTTGGCACAGGACACAAGGATCAATTTGATGATGCATCAGCACGAGCATGGCGTTTCCAAAGGCTGCCGATAAGATTCTGGCGCCGCCCGCGCATCCCGACTATATCTCGGGCCATAGTGTCCTCGGCGGCGCCTCTGCCGAGGTGTTGCGCCGGTTCTTCCGAAGCGATGATATCCCGTTTACAACTACGAGCGGCGTCCCGTTTGCCGGCTTGACTCGGTCGTATACGAGCTTCTCCCAGGCAGCCGCAGAGAACGGCGACTCCCGAGTTTACGCCGGCATTCACTTCCGTTCCGCTGTGGAGGACGGTTTCAAACAAGGCGAAAAGATCGGCCACTTCGTGTTCACGCACGCTCTGCAGTCGCTCAATCGTGACGACGAGGACCGCGACCGGTGAGTTCGCAGTTCAACCCGAGGCCCCTTAGTGATCAATGCTCGGGTGCCCTATTCATGCCGCAGTCTCATCGGGGCATTGGGTGGGAATGAATCGCGCATGCTAGCCACATCCTTTGTTGTTGCCGTTGCGTTTCTGGTTGTCATCCCCACCGGGGACCTGCTCATAGAGAACGCCCCTAGGTGTTTAGTCCCATTTGATGGTGCATACTTATCCAGAAACTGGAAGGAGGCACTGTGGGGCAAGTTCTACACCGGGGCGCCACGACGACAGAGGCGGTCCGTCGAGCGATACAACATAGTCAAGAGATGTAGCAAATCACGCATCATTGCAGCGCATTGGACAGGCTGTTGAGGCTTACCGTGCAGTTTGCGCATGGTTGCGGCGTCGCCTGAGCCAGCTGATCGTCGATTCGCTTTACGTCGAGACCCCGGCCCATTGACTTCAGGAAGTCTCGATACTCGAGTAGCGCCAGCCGTGAATATGGTGCGCCTGGAGCATTCTTTGTTGTGATGATGTGAACGCCCTCAAGCATCATCTTCTCGGCCTGCTGGCTGTCGCCGATCTTCCATCTCGCAAACCCAATCGCCATCAGCACGTGGCCTGCGGGCAAGGAATCCGACGTATAGATGAGGCGTGCAACGTCCATGGCTCGCTCAGCATCCTGCAACCCTTCAGCGCATTTGTTCCGCTCGCAACGGGCATATGTCAGTGCGACCAGCGCGCCGATAAGACCTGCTCTACCTGCGTCGCCAGCAGCTGTGAGATTCGTCTGGGCCTCTGTTGCGAGATTCTCAGATTGTTTGAATTTGTGGTCTGCGTGAGCAAGTTGAGCGAGATGAACCTGACTTATTCCTAGTGCCACGATATCGCCTTGCTTTCTGCGTTCGGCAAAGCTTCTCTTGAGATACGGCTCAGCTTCCGCCCTGCGATCAAACGCGAAGTAAAGAACGCCGAGGTTGTCGAGCAAGGTCGCATAGCTTTTCTGCGCTTCGGGTGCGTTCCTGAGCAGACGAAGCGAACGGAAATAAGCGTCTTCCGCGCGCGCGAAGTCGGCTAGCCCCACATAGTCTGAGGCGAGCCGGCCCCAGAGATAGCCGATCTTTGCGTCGGGGAGATGCTCGCGTTCTGCCAGGTCGATCATGTGGCGTTCTTGCGCGATGTCCTTCTGTGTCGTAGTTGAGAACTGCTGCGGGCGAGCGTTTTTGCAAACGGACAGAACGATGCAGAGAGTGAGCGCTTTCGTCCGGAAACGGACACACGGGTTCCTTCGATGACCAGAATGTAACATCGTCATAAAACGGAACATGGCGAACCTCCTCGATGATCCTGCGGCTTTGTCTTGCTCCAACTACCGCTTGGGATATTCGCAATTTGCGCCGCTGCAGCGATTCGCTCAATGCACTGGAGGTAAATCGCCCATCGAATTCCTATCGTTGTCGAAGTCGCTGGTTCGGTGCGGCTTGGCTCAGTCGATAAGCTGGCAAATGCGCATCTGGGCTTGGTGGACGAGCGACGTGGAGTGCTAGACTTACTCAAGCCCAAGGAGTACTCCCATGGGCACGCTAAGGAAAACGGCGGAAACCTGGCGTTTCGGGGTATTCGAATTCGACGCGCGCAGTGCGGAACTGCGTCGTGCCGGTGTCCCGATCAAGTTGCGGGATCAGTCCTCACGCATCCTCTTTTACTTCCTCGAATATCCAGGGCAGATGGTGACGCGCGAAGAGCTTCGCCGCCACCTTTGGCCTGCGGATACCTTCGTTGACTTCGACCATAGCCTGAACACTGCGGTCATGAAACTGCGGGAAGCCCTCGGCGATTCCGCCGACAAGCCCCTTTACATCGAAACCATTCCCAAGAAGGGCTATCGCTTCGTCGCGCCCGTCGAACGAGATGGCGATGGAAACGCAAAGACAGCCCTGGAAGCGACCGCAAACGCCGAAGTCGCGCAGGTTGCATCCGGCCAAGTCCACCCTGATGGGACAGAAACCGCACTTTCCACCTCCGCGGCCAGCACCAGCACCGCTCACCCAGTTAGGGAGTGGTGGAAGGGGCGGCGCTTTGCGGTCGCCTTGGCGCCTTTGCTTCTGCTCCTCAGCGCAGGTGTTTTGTTTCAGTACCTGAAGCAGAATAGACGTTCCGCTCAGTTCGTCCAGCATGAAATCGCCGGGCTCGAGTCCGGACGCAATCAGGCACAGCAAAGCGGGAATACTCCCAGTAAAGTACCGGAAGATATCAGCGTCGTGCCATTGACGGTGCTGCCAGGAAGGGAGTACTCACCCGCATTCTCCCCGGATTCCAGTCAGGTCGCATTCGCGTGGGATGGTGGCAGGAGTGACGGGGCAGGCCGCTTCGACCTGTATGCGAAAGTGATTGGATCCGAGAGGGTGGAGCAACTCACACATCATCCGGCAGCATGGATCGTGCCTGCCTGGTCGCCCGACGGCCGCAACATCGCCTTTGCTCGGGAAGATGCCGGGGAATCTGGCATCTTCATGGTTTCCGCCCGAGGTGGGCCCGAGCGCAAACTGGCCGATGCCACCTTCTGCAAAGTGAGCCATACCATTTCTCTCAACTGGTCGCCGGACGGTCGTCAGCTACTGTATGCCGGCATGGACGGCATGCACCTCCTGACGCCGGAGAACGACGAGACGCGCTCTGTCACCAAGCCGCCCCAGTGCAGTGCAGTGTTTTCTCCCGCCTTTTCTCCTGATGGGCAATGGATCGCCTTCAGCTGCTACCTCGATGTGAGCTATGACATTCACGTTCTTCCTGCAAAGGGCGGCACCAGCAAGGCCTTGACCCGGGTGAAGCAGATTCCGTTCCCGCTTGCCTGGTCAGCGGACAGCAAGCGTATTGTTTACTCTGAAAATTGGGACCTTTTCGAAATCAGCAGCAACGGGGGCAAGCCTCAACGGCTGATGTTCGCGCATGACGCATCTCAACCCGCCATTTCCACGCGTGGAGAGCGTCTCGCCTATTCGCAGGGGAAGGTAAATATCAATCTGTGGCGGGCCGATCTGCGCCGTCGGGGCGGAACATCGACAGCGCTGATGTTCTCGACCTCCCGGGAAGATCTAGAGCCCCACATATCCCCTGACGGTAAGCGGATCGTCTTCGCATCGCAGCGTTCCGGGTCGTATGAGATTTGGGTATCAAATCTGGATGGCAGTGACGCCGTGAAGTTGAGCAACTTCCATTCCCATACTGGCACTCCACGGTGGTCGCCTGACGGCCAACGAATCGTCTTTGATTCACGCGTCTCCGGCGAAGCGGGCCTGTACCTTGTTGATCCAAACACAGGAATACCAAAGCGCATTGCTACGAACGGGCTCGTCGCCAGCGTGCCAAGCTGGTCCATGGATGGAAAATGGATCTATTTCCGGGCCGGTTCAAACGAGGACGAAGGAGGCCTTTACCGGGTCTCTCTACAGGGTGGGAACCCTCAACTGGTGAGTCAGACGCGCGGCTATAACGTTCAGCAATCGAAGACCGGCGGCACTCTCTACTTCATTGCGGGAAAACACGACGCAGCGATCCACGTCTTAAATACCACTACTGGCGAAGAGCGATCGCTGGAAGGTATGCCGAGAGTCAGCGTTCCGACGGAGTGGGCCGTGGGTTCCAAGGGGATCTTCTTTATCGATCGGTCGTCTGCCCAGCCCAGCATTGACTTCTTCGAGTTTGCGTCCGCGCGGGTCACCAAGCGGATACCTCTCTCCCGGGAACCGGAATTCTGGGGTGGTCTTGCACTCGCTCCCGACGAAACCTGGCTGGCATACGCTCAGATTGATCAGAGTGCCAGCGACCTGATGTTGACAGAGGGTTTCCATTAAACCTGCCGACCTTAACTCTTCGCGACCTTGCGCCTTGTCAGACGCAGGACGGCCATACGTAGGCAGACGCCAAGTGTGCGGCGTGACAGCAGCGGTCAGATTCTCAACCTGGATGGAAGTGAGCAAGGACCTGTGATCGTCAAGGAAGATGGAGAAGAGTTCTACTTCCTCAGGACAAACCATCCTGCTCTGATGTTGGCAGGTACCGGAACCAGAGTGAATCGGATGGAAAGACATGATGAGTGACGCGATCCCGGCGGGCGGTTCAAAACCTAATACAAGGAGCGAGACGATGAAAACCCTAAAAATCCTTCTATGTGCTTTGATACTTTCTGTTATACCGGCGGCCTCCGGCATGACAGGGAAAACGGACCTGTACGGCGGCATCGGCAGAGGCTCACCGCTGAACCCCGGCTCGCTGATTACCGTTGACCAGAACACGGGGACGGGCGCGTTCGTGGGCCATCCAGACTCCTTGCCCGGCTTGACCGGTCTCGTGTTCGACATCTCCGGCGCGCTCTACGGCACAACCATCAGTGGCCCGCTCGGTACGGGCCGCTTCAGCAAACTCGTCCGCATAGACCCCGGCACGGGAGCGCAAATTGGCCCGGCTGTGCCCATCACCGCGGACGGTCAGCCCATATCGATTACAGACCTGGCCCTGCGACCCAGCTCAAACACTCTCTACGGCACAAGCCTCAATGAAGGCGATTTTACTAACTCCATCTACACCGTTAACCCAACCACCGGTGTGGCTACTCTCATCGGGAACACAGGGGTCATTGGCGCAACACTCGCCTTCGGGCCCGACGGGACGCTCTACCAGACGAGCGCGGTCTTCGACGAGGTCGGGTTCGTAGCGGGTTATCTGAACACGCTGGATCCTGACACCGGCGCTGTGCTTACCACGAGTTCCCCGTTCACACAGCGGCACGTCGGCGGCCTGGCTGTGCGTCCGACTGATGGTGTCATCTTCGCTTCAGGAGGGGACGAGGGCAGCATCTACACCCTGTCGCCGACGGGCACACAGACACTTGTGGGTCTCACGAGTGCTGGCGGTGTGGGCGACCTTGCCTTCACACAACTGCCGACGAGCAAGGATCAGTGCAAGAATGGCGGTTGGCAGAGGTTCAGTTTCCCCTATAGCTTTAAGAACCAGGGGGATTGCATCCAACTCGTTAACACAGGCAAATAGCCGATGCAGTCATGTGCGGGAAAGATCGAAAACGAAACAGCCTTGCGAGCCACTATCGCCGCCATCGCGAGATCGATCAAGGTAGAGTGTTCGCAAAGAGCACCTCCAGAATGGATCATTTTCTCAGATGTTTATCTGACTGGTGACGTGAACTGGCTGAAGGTGAACGTGGATCCCTCCAGCCGCGAGGTGTTCTCGTATGAGACGCAGATCGTGAATCGTGACGTTCTGGTTCCTTAAACACTCTCCCCACGATCGGGAGATCAAGTCGGCGAACCACGCTTTGGGCGGGTTCGCCGATTCTTTTAGTGAGAGAGAAGCGAGCGCGTTCCAGTGGCCGGTTTGATGCCATGGACGCCTATGTTCATCGCTGCTGGTACGCGCCTAGAACATTACGTTTCAACTCAAATAAAAAGTAGCGCCTGGATGACGGGCTACTTCGATGGTTCAGGCGTTTCCGGGTCCACAGGATGTGGTCGGAGTCAGGCGCTGGAGAGTAAGGTGCGGTTTGCCGACCAACCACCCAGAACCCTGTCAATAAGCGGTTTGGCCCGTAAGCACCAGTTGTGTTCGGTTCAGCCTGGACTGATTCTGAAGCAGCAGAGCGAAACCTTGGCATCGCAATAATTTTTGACTCCCCTTGACATCTAGGTATATCTAGGTTCATTCTCTATACCTAGAAGTAAAGGTATATAAACAATGGCTAGAAACGACTTGCAGGGCACTCTCGATCTGCTGATTCTCAAAACGCTCTCCCAAACACGTTCGCTTCACGGCTACGGGATCGTGCTGCATATTCAGAACGCTTCAGATGAGCTGCTGCAGGTGGAAGAAGGCTCGTTGTATCCAGCTCTTCATCGCATGGAACAGAGTGGTTGGCTGAGCTCCGAGTGGGCGTTGAGCGAGAGCAACCGCAGAGCGAAGTACTACAAGTTAACCCTCGCAGGCCGGAAGCAGTTGGTTGAGGCGGAGAAGAGCTGGGAGCAGCTGATGAAGGGTGTACAGACGATGCTGCGCTTTGCGTAGAGAGGAGGGGCCATGGGAATCGTGCGGCGGCTATCGGCCTTGATGAAGCAATCGCGGGTGGAGCGCGAAATCGACGAGGAACTGCGGTCGCATCTGGAGATGCGTGCTGCGGATAATGTGGCCCAGGGAATGACGAAGGAAGAAGCATCGCGTGATGCCCGGCTGCGGTTTGGGAATCCGGTCGCTGTGAAAGAGAGCGTTCAAGCCGAGGACGTGGCTCTTGCGATCGAGAGCTTGTTGGCCGATCTGAGGTATGCGCTTCGCGGATGCCTGAAGAATCCGGGCTTCACCGTCGTTGCGGTGCTAACACTGGCGCTTGGCATCGGCGTGAATACGACCTTCTTCACCGCTTACGACGGCGTGGCGCTGAAGTCATTGCCGGTGAAAGATGGCGATGGGTTGCTCAGAGTCGAGCAATGGCTGGCGAGTGGAGCTACCGGCGATCCGCAGTTTTTCTTCTCCTGGCCGGAGTACCTCTATTATCGGGACCATAGCCGGGACCTGATGGAGACGATTGTGGCGAGCCGCTTAATCTCCGTTCCCGCAATTCCTCCCGGAGCCTCTGCGGAAAGTGTGGGAACTCTTCAGGGACAAATGGTCTCAGACAACTATTTCCCCACTTTGGCGAGCAGCGCTGCTGCGGGCCGGTTTTTTCTTGCGGAAGAGAATAGGCCAGACGCAGAACCGGTAATGGTGTTGAGCTTTCCCTTCTGGCAACGACGGTTCGATGCGGATTCCTCGATTGTGGGCAAGACTCTGAAGGTGAACGATGCGACGTTCACTATTATCGGAGTCGCACCGCGTGACTTTATCGGGACGGGCGCTCCCCCTCTGGTTCCTGACTTCTGGGCGCCCGTCGCGATGCAGGCACGATTGGAACCTGGTCACCTTTGGTTGGAACAACCTAACGATGGCCAGTTGCAGATGCTTGCCCGCCTCAGACCTGGTGTCAGCCGTTCGCAAGCGAAAGCCCAGTTTTTGCTGCTCGCTGAGCAATGGGGGCAGGCCAACCACCATCAGGACAAGACGATCGCAATCACGCTCGAGCGAGCGACTTTCTTCGGTGAGACGAATACCGTGTGGTTCCGAAGCGTCGTCGGACTGCTGATGGCAGTCGTCGGACTCGTCCTTTTGATTGCCTGCGCCAATTTGGCGAACATGCTGGTGGCGCGAGGCAACATCCGTCGGCATGAAATCGCAGTGCGACGGGCACTGGGAGCGAGTCGCACGCGACTGCTTCGACAGTTGCTGACTGAAAGCATTCTGCTTGCCCTTATGGGTGGAGCAGCCGGGTTGGTACTGTCGGTATGGATGAGCCATCTGCTTGGAATTGTGCTGACGCAGATGGTTCAGTCGCTCCAAATCGTCGGTGGAAGTGCCTTTACCCTCAACCTGACTGCAGATATACGTGTCTACGCTTACACGCTCCTGCTGTCATTGGGTACAGGTGTGATTTTTGGTTTATATCCGGCGCTGCAGTTCTCGAAAGCCGATGCGATCAGTGCCCTCAAAGATGAAGGCGCAACATCCGGCCAGCAGACCACCCGCTCGCGATTGCGGAGTCTGCTCGTGGGAGGGCAGTTCGCCGTGTCGCTCTTTCTGCTCATCAGCGCAGGCCTCCTGATCCAGGGCATTCGACGCTCGCTGACTGTCGATCCTGGATATGAGACGAAGCGAGTCTTCTTTGTCAGTCTCAACGCCGGAAGGCGTCCGTTACCGGCTCTTCAAAGAGCAGTGATTAACCGGCTGGAGTCTGTGCCTGACGTCGCCTCCGTGGCAATCGCGAGTAAGCCGCCGGGGACCGGTACCTATACCGTTCCGGCGATAGTTGAAGGAAGCGGAGGCTCTGAGTGGAGCCTCCGGGGAGGCGCACTCGGGGATCTAGTATCGCCCGGATATTTCCGGACGATGAATGTGCCGATTCTTTGGGGACGCAACTTTACCCGGCAGGAGGCAGAATCAGGAGCCCCCGTCGCGATAGTAAGCGAAGCAACTGCGAGGCGATTATGGCCCGGCGAAGATGCCATTGGAAAACGGCTCAAGTTGGATCTGGAGTTCAATAAGATCTGGCGCGAGATTGAGGTGATCGGTGTCGCCAAAGATGTTCGCAACGCAAATCTGACACGGGTTGATCCTGTTTATTTCTATCTTCCCAGCGATCCCGCCAAATTTGCGGGAAACGCACTGCTCATACGGGTGGAGGGAGATCCGGTCGTCGCCACAAAAGCGGTGCTGGATTCTCTTAAGGCCATGGATGAAAGGTTTCGACCGAGCCTCGTTAGTTTGGAGGACGCCCACATACGGATACAGAGACTGCTCCCGCAGATGTTGGCAATGTTCGTCGGCATTTTGGCCTGCCTCGCTTTGCCATTGGCAGCAGTTGGCATTTACGGAGTGATCTCGTATCTCGTTAGCCAAAGAACGCGAGAGATTGGAATTCGTATGGCGCTTGGTGCGACCAAATCCGATGTTCTGAACTTGATTCTGCGTCAGGGTATGCATCCGGTCATCATTGGGGCGGCTCTAGGGCTTCTACTTTCGGCAACCGCATCTAGTGTTGTGCGTGCATTTCTTGTCTTTCCAGGTGCACCTGACGCGCTGTTCGGTGTGTCATTCCTCGATCCATTGAGTTTTGTGGGTCTGTCGTGTTTGCTGACTGCAGTGGCGCTGCTCGCCAGCTATATCCCAGCGCGAAGAGCGATGCGTGTTGACCCCATGGCTGCGTTGCGCTATGAGTAGCGGACTATGTTCTATGAGCCAGAGTTGCGTAGTCTGAGTGGCATCCCTCGCACTCTTCAACCAATGTGAAATCGCAAATTCACTCACTGACTCTGGAAAGCGAGTCACATGTCTGTCGTACAACTGGCATTCCCGTAGTTCCTTGAAACCGGGTTCGCGCTCTACCTAGCACCCTTCGTCGTCTTAGGCCGGGACAAGCCTTAGCGCCTTCGATGCCCGTAGAATCAGTTGGTCATCTTGCCGGACGAAGACCCTTGAACATGACATTTCTAGTGGGGAGGACATGAACATTCCTAAAGAACGCCGACAAATTCTTCCACTATACATAAGCTGCATTATCGGCACGGAAACGTTATTGCCCCGGAACGGGGCCGTTGGATTTCGTTGATGATCAGGAGGATAAGGGCACACTCACCCTTCAGGACACATATGCCAGTCTCAAAGCGATAATCCGAGACCGGCGACATGCGTCTTTCTCAAAGGTGAGACTTGCTCCAGTTCTACCCTCGCAGTCGGACTCTGGACATTAGCGAAGTGAATGGCAGAAGGCTTGCTACGCCTTGGCTGAGACTTGCTGCGAGAAACCCCACATCATTGGTATAAATCTGCGCGTCGTGAGAGGCCCGCGAGACAGAGACGTAGGCAAAGCGGCTATTGATAAGCTCTGGG
>CAVRHK010000029.1:0-11588 GCA_963720955.1 uncultured Acidobacteriaceae bacterium
CCGGGCTGAAAACGCAAAAAGTATTTGCAGCGGTGGAGTGTCAGTCGGTAAATCAAGCAAATAAGCTGGTGAAGAATCCCGATCGTTCAACACGGTTAGGGGCCTCCTCGGATCGGCCCGTGACCTCACTGAGTGATTCGGCGACTTCAGAGGGTGACATGAAGTGATCCAAGCCTGCAGATTGACTCTCGGTTTCGATCTTTAAGCCTGCTGCCGTGTGGATGTGTGTTTGGTGATGAAGCTATCTGAATCCGATTCGCCGCTCAAGGTCCTGGAATCGCGGATCCGATCGCAGATTATCGAAGCTAGCCTCTATCTCGATGGATGCCAGTCCCGGATCGCGGTCCTGATAGGCCCTCTCCAATAACCGAACGGCTTCGTCCCGGTTTCCGAACCGCGCTTCGTAGTAAGCAAAAGCGATTGCGGGGACCTCATGATGCCTGTCAAACTCTTTGACTTCTGCCATAGCCGCCTCGGCTCGATTCTTGTCTCCGGAGGCGGCCCAAATCTGGGCAGCAGTGAGCAGATAGTAAATTCTGCCAGCTAAATGAATTTCCTGTAGATGATCCAATGCCTTCATAGCTTCGGCCCATTGCCCCTTCGCTGCATATGCACCAACGAGGGCGCGGTAGACACCGGTGTGAGCCGGATCCATCTCTAACACTCGTTTGCATTGCTCGATCACCTTGTCCGGCTGGCGCTCGGCGTCATAGATGAGAATCAAATGGGCAGTAGCTAAAATCTCGAACGGAGCCAGATCGATAGCGACCTTGTTTTCTTCCAAAGCTTCGTCAAAACGCTTGTGCAGCATCAGGTAGTGAGAATAGTTTCGGTGGGCCACCGAGTTATTCGGGTCCAGCTGGATGGCACGCTTGAGGTCCCGCTCTGCACCAGCCCAATCCCAGTCGTACCACATCTTTATCCAGCCAGAAAAGGTGTAGGCCGATGAGAGATTCGGATCGAGTTGGAGGGCCTTTCCGATGGCCGCACGAGCCTTTGAAATGATCTCCGGACGATCTTTAGGTCCCACGAGCCCACTGTAAAATGCGTAGGAGTTCGCCAACTGCGCCCAGGCCTCAGCATAATTAGGATCGATGGCAACAGCTTGTTCAAAATAGGCTACTGCTTTGCCAGCAGGCTCGGCATGTTTCCGGTTCTCGACGTACATGCCCTTCAGAAAGGCATCGTATGCCTGTGGATTGACCGGGCGCGCCTTCGTTAGGCGAGCATTCTCTTCCGGAGTGAGGTTCGCCTTCACCTGATTGGCAATAGCCGTGGCGACCTGTGTCTGCAAAGTCACAATGTCCGCCAGCTTTCTCTCGTAACTGGCGGCCCATAGATGGCGGTCCTTGCGGGCATCGAGGAGCTGCGCCGTTATGTGCACGTCAGAACCTGAACGCGACACCGAACCCTCGACAACGGCATCGACGTTGAGTTCCCTTGCGATCTCGGGGAGAGTCTTCTTCGTGTGTTTGAACTGCATTACCGAGGTCCGGGAGATCACTCGCAGCGAGTGGATCTGCGCAAGGTTCGTGATCAATTCATCGGTCATTCCATCCACGAAGTACTCCTGATTAGGGTCTCCGGAGAGGTTTTCAAGAGGAAGGACCGCGAGCGAGCTTATCTGGATCGCAGAATGGCGCAAGGCGATCCAACGCCATATCACCCCGCTCCCGATCACCAACAACACACATCCAGTCGCAACGATCCATGCTCGATGGCGTTGCCACCAGGTCCCAGGCTTCTGCAGGGAGTCCCCGCCGGAATCGGTCTGCCCGACACTCCCCGATTGAGCTGCTGGCTTGTAGACCTCCTTCACCTCAGCGATGAACCGGTAGCCGCGCTTGGAAACCGTCTCGATGTACTGACTTTGGTCCTGGCCAGGCGCGTCACCCAGAGCTTTGCGCAGCAAAGAGATATTGCGTGCGAGCGTTACCTCTTCCACAAACGTGTCAGGCCATAGCGTCTTCATCAGGTCGTCCTTCTCCACCAGGAGACCGTGGCGTTCGATTAGCAGGACCAGAGTTTCGAAGACCTTGGGCGACAGTCTGATATCGCGGCCGTCGAGGGTCAGGCGACGCTCGGCCGGGTCAAGAAGAAAAGGACCAAACGAGTAGGTGAGTCGTCGTGCCGTTTGCTCCAGCTGTTCCAAGGGCAGCCTCCGATGATCTCGATCAGGAACCGAAGACGACAGGGCGATCAGCCAGAGACCCGGCGGAAACCCTTTGTTTGCTGCAGCAGTATGACGACGCGAGAATTCTAGCAGATAAAAATCAGGTTTTCGCCAAGACTTCAGGCGGCACGCGGAGGAGTGTGGGCTCACGCGATGTTCGCGGCTTCGAGGTGAACTCCTGCCTTCACTCCGTCTCTTCAGACACCTTCTCGCCTTCGTCCCTTTCTGCCTCTGCAACCTTCCCTCTGGCTTCGCTCAGGAGCCTTACCAGATCAAGTTCAAGGTCGTAGTGGACATGATGATCGTCCCTATCACCATCAATCGAGCCGGTCCCTTCGACTTCCTCGTCGATACCGGTAGCACCGATACAATCATCGACCGAGCCCTCGCGGAAGAACTGCGTCTTCCTTCTGCGGGAAAGATGACCATTGAGATGGCCGCAGGAGAGTTAGTCATGCCTCTGGTCCAAACCGATTCATTGTCGATCGGAGGTGCAACCGTGCACGGCTTGAATCTCGGCGTCGTCAACAATTACGCCAATCTGGTGCCCAAAGTGCGCGGCATACTCGGAGAGAACTTCCTGCGATCGTTCGATCTCCTCATCGACAACCGGCGGCATCTCATCCAACTCGAGTCAGGCGTGGCATCACTCGCTGACAGATTGACCGGCGAACGCCTTCCCCTGAGCGTGAATGGAATGTACAAAACGGAGCTCACCCGCGACCGGCTCGTCGTGGTGGGGCGCATCCACGAGTTGGGAGACAAAAAGGTCAACCTGCTACTCGACTCGGGCACCGCAAGTATTGTGCTCTTCAAAACACTCAACACCTCCACGCTGGTCCCTGGTTCGTCGTCCAGCTATTACCTCGGGGGTTTAGTCGGAAGCAGTCTTGTCGATCCGCAAACTTCACGGCTCCTTCGACTGGGAGACAAGGTCTTCCGCGACCTCACGGTCTATGTGCCGAGAGGGAAGATCCCACCGATGGATGTTGACGGTTTCCTGCCAATCACACTCTTCCAGTCCATCTTCATCAGCCACTCTGGTAAATACGTGATCCTCGACCCATCCGCCCCCAAAAACCCAGTGCACGCGCAGCCAAAGGCGCATTTCGCTGAAGGACATGGGAACCTTTTGTGTAGTCAGTGCGGGGAGTCGCAAGAATGAATGCGTTTCGCTGACCGTCAGTCCGGAAAGTCAATCCGGAAATGACCTCAAACGTCCTCTCTGCCAACTGCTCATGAGGTTGATTCGTGCACTGCGCGATCTTTCTGCCGAAGTGCGATTTTCAAGCGAAAGCAGGAATTTCAAGAGGGGAAAACTGCGCCAGGTGGGGCGAGTGTGATACTGTTTGCGAACAGCAAGCGCCCTTACGTGTGTGCACGGTGAACGTAGCGGCAGGCCCCTCCCCCTGGTCAGGATTGCGCCGTTCTCCGGAGAACTTCAAGAGTCTCCGTTGCACGGAAGAGACGCGCATCCGATGCGGTCACATTCTTCATGATCTCTTTTTCCCGGTTATGTGTTGACGAGTGCTTTGTGGGCTCCTTCGCGGGTGAAATCTGGTGAAAAGAGGACATTATGCCATCGGAATCGACAGTCACAATCTCATTGAACACACTTCTTTGCAACCGTGAGTCTCAGTCGGGAGGCTCGAATCCTTATCTATGGCCGGCCGTGGTGTGGATCGATAAGACCACGTTCAATGTGGGCGAGATCGGAATTGCGGATAGCAACGCTCACAACGTTTTGAAGCGAGGCATGAAGGCGGGCGATTCCCTGACGATCGAATCGACCGTGGGAGTGATTACGAGGTTCTTCGAAGATCCCCTAACGAACTTCGTCATCATTCTGACTGTGGGGATGTTTCACGACAACGAGACGCCCAACAACGCGGTGACGGCTGGCTACGGCGCCTTTCAGTCGACACTTCAGGCTGAGATCAAGTCTCATCTTCTGGCTCTGAACTCGCCGGACCAGAGCGTGGTGGACCAGGCGAGGAAAGAGATCAGCGATGCGGTGACGGCAGCCGTAACGTCGGCCATCAGCAACAGCCTTACGACGTTCCAGAAGGGAGAGGTATTGGCCGGTATTCTTACGCTCGACAGCACCATCGGCAGCGCGTCGACGTCGTTCTCGAACCTGGTGAATACCAACTTCACTCTGATGATCGGCAATCCACTGGGCGGAAGGCTGCTCTATTACAAGGACACCACGCAGAACGGCACAGGCGACGTGAACACGCCGCTGGTGATCGGGCAGGGAGGATGGCAGCAGTTCAAGTTTCTGTTCTCGGCGGGAAACAATGTGATCTACGCGGTCAACCAGCAGGGGCAGCTACTGCGCTATGTGGATGCGTCGCAGACGGGCGGCGGTGATGTCAGCTCACCGCAGGTGATCGGACAGGGAGGATGGTTGCAGTTCCGGTTCCTCTTCTCCGGCGGCGACAACATCATCTACGCGGTGAATCAGCAGGGGCAGTTGTTACGCTATGTGGATGCGTCGCAGACAGGCGGTGGCGATGTGAGTTCGCCACAGGTGGTCGGGCAGGGAGGATGGCAGCAGTTCAAGTTCCTCTTCGGCGGCGGTAACAACGTGATCTACGCGGTCAATCAGCAGGGACAGTTGCTGCGCTATGTGGATGCGTCGCAGACGGGCGGCGGCGATGTCAGTTCGCCACAGGTGATAGGGCAGGGAGGATGGTTGCAGTTCCTGTTTTTGTTCACTGGCTGGAACAACATCATCTATGCGGTCAATCAGCAGGGCCAGTTGCTCTTCTACAGGGATGCGTCGCAGACGGGCGGTGGCGATGTCAGTTCGCCGGGAACGATCGGGCAGGGCGGGTGGCAGCAGTTCGGCTTTCTCTTCGGCGGCGGAAACGGCGTCATTTACGCGGCGGAGAAGGCGCTCAATCCGGCGGACAACTACGAGATCGCAGGAACTCTGACGACTGCTCCGGTGCGCTGTCTCGCCGAACGCACAGCGGTTAACCAGGCGACGCAATCGGTGAATGCAGCGAAGCAGATCGTCAAGGCACTTCAGCTCGAGCTCCAGAACGCGCCCCCGTCGCAAAAACCGGAGCTTATAGCTGAGATCAGGGCTGCGGAGAAGGATGTCGCGGCGGCGCAGAAGATACTCGATGCAGCGAACAAGGCTCTCCAGGCTTGCCTGGCGAGTTCCTGAAACCGGCACCGGTGTAGCTTCAACTCCAACGGCGCAGACTTCATCCGGGAGATGAGGAAGAATCACGATTGAGGCGGAGAAGAGTCTGCGTCTGCCCACGGCCCGCGAAAATTCCCCAGGCTCATTTGCCCGTAGTGCCGCTTTGAAAGGACAGCATATGAAGATCGTAGTGGACGGCTTGAGGAAGTAGTCACTGATGAGTTGTGCAACTTAAGCAGTAGTTCAGGCTAATGAATCCTTTTTCCCAGAAGCCCGGTCTGCTGGTACGATTGCGCGAACCTTATTAATTTCTCCGGGACCAGTTAATGCGCCGTTTTTTTGTCTTTGCTGTTCTTTCTTTGCCGTCCGTTACCCTCTGTCAAACACCAACTCAAAGCAATCCCATTCTCCATCCTCCTGCTGCCGACGGCAAGATCCACTGTGCCTTTCAGGCGCCTCCCGCACCTGGCGAAGCGCTTAGCGCTCTTGTCTCCGGCGATACGGAGCGTGCGGAAACTCTCTACGCCGCCCAGGTTGCGTCCTCTCCCTCGCCCGCCGCGTACGCCGGCCTGATCCGCGCGCAGCTCACAAGCAATAAACTCTCTGCCGCTCTTGCCACGGCGAAGAGTGCTCTCGCGGCTGCACCAACCTCTGCCGAGATCCAGGCATCTACCGGCGATGTTCTTCTACGCTCCGGACAGATTCCGGAGGCCGACGCGGGATATTCACGTGCCCTTGCACTGGACGCCTGCTCCGCACGCGGCCACTTTGGCACGGGATTGATCAACCAGCTCCTCTCGCGACACGCGACAGCGGATCACGAACTTGATATCGCCCGCAAGCTCTCCCCCAACGACCCCGAGATTCTAGCGGCCTACCTGAGCTCGCTCCCCGCGGCTGATCGTGCCGTGCCACTGAACGCTTTTCTCTTTGGTAAACCTCAGCTCCCGCCAGAGCAGATCGATGAGCTCACGCGTCAGCTGGCAATCCTTCAGGCGCACAAGTTCTGCAGCGAGGTCGAGGCGGTCCAGACAGTCAAGCTTCAGCTTGCGCCTGTCATGTTGAACGGAACGCTCATTCGCTCCTGGGGCTTTACGACGCGGCTCAACAGCGACAGTCAGCTGCTCGAGCTCGACTCCAGCGTTTCAGGCATCTTCCTCGATGAGAAACAGGCTGCGAAGGCAGGTGTCCGTCCGCTTGTCGCCGGCGCAACCAAGGTGCCCTACACTGGCGTCCTTGACCACCTGAAGATCGGCTCAGTACAGTACAGCGACTGTCCCGTGCACGTTGTTGCCTCCGCCACTCTGGCGGGTGCAAACGGCCTTATCGGTCTGGACCTCTTCCGCGACCACCTCATTCACATCGATTATCCCGATCAGTCCGTAACTCTTAGTCCGCTTCCCATGGATCCTCTCGCGGCCGCTCCTGGGAACGAGAGGTCGATAGTGACCCCCACCAACAAGGGTTGGTCTCAGGTCTACGTCGATGGCGGCAATATCATTGTGCCCACCCTGATCAACAAACAGGGGCCCTATCTCTTCGTCCTCGATACCGGCGCCCTCCTCACCGTCCTCTCGCCCGACTCAGCCAGCCGAACCCTCGGCAAGAGCACCGACGGTAGCCTCGCCATCCGTGGCATCTCTGGTCCCGTGGTCAAGGTGATCCCGAAGGAGGGCGGCGGCGATGTGAATCGAGCCGACGTCTACTCTTCCAACGGGAGCCTTCTTAGGGTCTCCAGTCCATTTAAATTTCCGCTTTACCGCTTCGCCGGCACCGAGTTCCCCAACCAGTCCGCCATATCCTTTGATCTGACACCTAAGAGTCATGGCACGGGTGTCGAGGTCTCGGGACTTCTCGGCTTCGACGTCCTCCGCAGCTTTCTCATCGACATTAACTACCGCGACGGATTGGCCCGAATCCTGTTCGACCAGAACCGCCGCTACCTCGTCCAGCAGGCAGACCGCACCTATCTTGGCAACTACTACTAAGGGCCTCGTTAGTAGCTGCCAAATCACTGATTTAATATTTCGAGTCTGAGGCGGTTTTGTAGATCTCGGTTTCGATGATGTTCAGGGTGGGTTTGTTTTTGGTGACGGGGGCGATGCCGGAGACCTCGACCTTGCCGGTGATCTCTTTACTGCCCGCTGCAAGACCTTCGTCTTGTGGCGCGTCTGTGAGGGTGATGCGGAGGTGTTGTCCGTTGGTCGGCTTGAGGGGCAGGGTGCAGTAGCCGAGGGTGGTTGGGGTGAGGCCTTCCCAGACGGTGGCACCGTCGACGGTGATCCGGAGAGCATAGCGATGCTGGCGGAAGCCGTTGAGTTTTAGTTCAAGTTCGTCGATGGTGTCGGGGGAGGCGAGGGTGTATTCGATCCATGCGTTCTGAAGTTCGCCGTCGCTGGACCAGCCGGTGGTTTCGTTGTCGTCGTAGCTGGCGGAGGTGGTGGTGGGGTTGGAGCCAGCGCTGGCTGAGGCGATGGTGAGTGCGGTGCGCGTGATTTTGAAGGATGGGGTGGAGGGGGTTGGGCCGCGCTTGAGGTAGGAGGTGAGGCCGGCGGAGGGCATTTCGGTGGAGAGGCCAGCGATGACCGGAACGGCGTGTGATGTGAGCTTGAGTGTTGCGTGTTTGAGACCTTCGGCGGTGGCTGCGAGAGTGATGGTTCCGGCGGTGGGTGTGGAGCGAAGGATGACGCGGTTGATGCCGCCTTCGACGGGAAGGGACTTCGAGAGGATGTAGTTGTCTTCGTGAAGGAGCGGAGTGGGATTGGCGGCGTTGCTGTGAGCATCGCTGGCTGCGATGTTCGAGGGGACGGGAGTGGCGGAGCCTTGCGCGATGCCGCCGCGCCACTCGGCTGTGCCGGTGAGGTTGAAGTTGATTTTGTCGAGGGCGGTGGGGCAGCGGTTGCCGTTGGCGTCGACGACTTCGACGTCGACGAGGGCCATGTCGGATCCGTCGGCGCGGAGGCCACCGGGGCCGGTGTGTGGCGTGAGGCGGATGGCGACGGGTGCGCCTGTAGTTTTCAGTTCGGCGGTTGTGATGACTTGATTGTGTGCGTCGTAGCCGATGGCCTGGAGTGTGCCGGGTGCGAAGGGAATTTTTTCGAAGGTGAAGAGGAAGCGGCTGGACTGTGTGCCGTAGCCTAGTGAGCGGCCGTTAAGTTTGAGTTCGACCTTGTCTGCGGTGGAGACGACGTAGATGGGCTTGACGGTGCCTGCCGTGTAGTTCCAGTGGCCGAGGATGTGGGTGCCGGGTTGTTCGACGTCGACCCACCCGTTCCACATCACTTGATGGGCGAAGTAGCCGTCTTTCGGGATGCGCATGGCGTCGACTTCGCCGGAGCGGCGGTAGTTGTTGTCGCCGCGGTAGTGGGTGTTGGAGTCGGAGAAGATGATGTTGACGCCGCCGGAGCTGACGCGGGTTCCGGTGCCGGGGCGTTCGTGCCAGTAGTCGAACCAGCGCTCGACGTCTTCGATGGCGTGGGAGTCCTGGTTGCGGTTGTAGAGGGGCGAGTCTTTGTGGAAGGGGGTGGTGTTGTCGTCCCAGAATTTGCGGGCGCCTTCGTCGCGTGAGTATTCGTGGGCCCAGAGTGGTTTGGTGGCGGACTTGTTGATGTAGAGCATTTCGCCGCCGTACTCGGCTACAGAGCTGGCGAGCATCTCGCGTGCGCCGATGGCGCGGCCGCCGTGGGGGTCGTATTGGTCCCGGACGCGCTTCATGTCGCGCATGTGGTCGTCCGAAATTCCCTTGTTGCCGGATTCGTAGAAGAGGATGCTGGGGTTGTTGCGGTTGTAGATGATGGCGTCGCGCATGAGTTCGACGCGCTGCTCCCACTGCCGGCCTTTGGAGTCGCCCTCGGCGTCTCCGGCGGGCATGGATTCGATGAGGCCGACGCGGTCGGAGGATTCGATGTCCTGTTTCCAGGGAACGACGTGCATCCAGCGGACAAGGTTGCCGTTGCTCTCGACCATCATGCGGTTGCTAAGGTCGCTCATCCAGGGTGGGACGGAGAGGCCGATGGCGGGCCACTCGTTGGTGGTGCGCTGGCCGTAGCCGTGCATCTGGATGACGCGATCGTTGAGGGTGACCATGCCATTGGCGAAGGAGGTTTTGCGGAAGCCGGTGCGGGTGGTGACGGTGTCGACTGGACGGCCAGCGACGGTGAGTGTGGTGACGACGTCGTAGAGGTAGCCATAGCCCCAGCTCCAGAATTGCAGGTTGTTGAGGACGGCTTCGGTGTGGAGGATTTGGGTTTCGCCGGGTTGGATGGACTGAGGGGCGGCGCTCATGTGGCCGATGACTTTGTGGTCCATGTCGACGACCTGTGCGGTGTAGGTGATGGTTTTTGGGGTGGCGTCGTCGTTGCGGATTTGGGATTCGGCGGTGATCTTCGCGGAGTGTTGTGGGATGTTGAAGTCCGTGGCCCAGATGTAGGTGCCGGTGGTACCGAGGTTGGAGTAGAGGGGGAGGGTCTGGTAGAGCTTGCCGGTGACGTGGAGCCAGACGCTTTTGCTGATGCCGCCGTAGTTGGCGTAGAAGTTTCCGTTGTTCCAGTGGTAGGTGGTGTTAGTGGCTTTTTCTTTGTAGTCCCAGCGATTGTCGGTGCGGACGGCGAGGACGTTTTCCTGTGGGGCTGGCAAGGCGCTGGTGGAGATGTCGAAGCCGAAGGCCATGACTCCGTCTTCGTGGCGGCCGATGAGTTTGCCGTTGAGGTAGACTTCGCCAGCCTGGCGGATGCCTTCGAATTCGAGGAAGATTTTTTTGTCTTTCGCGGAGGCGGGGAGGCGGAAGTGTTTGCGGTACCAGGCGACTCCGGTGGGGAGATCGTGGATGCTGACGCGGAAGGCGGAGTCTTCGTTCCAGGCGTAGGGCGTGGTGACGGGCTTCCAAGCGTGGTCGTCGAAGGTAGGTTGTTCGGCTCCGGCGGGGTCTCCTACGAGGACCAGCCAGCCGGGGTTGAAGTTGTATTTGGTTCGAGTGGGAGTTTGGGAGTTGAGTGCGTGTGCGAGGAAGAGAGGCAAAAGAGAGAACAGGGCCCAGCGTGCAACTACGAATTTCCGCATTTCAACTCCCGGGTGAGCAAGCTGTTTAGTGGCTGCGAGCTTGCGTTATGCGATCCACAGAATGGTAGCGGAAAAATCGTCGAAATAGTGCTATTGGGAAACTATATTTCTATTGGTATACCTCAATTTTGTGAAGCTAGGTGGTGGCGGACAGCGTGAGCAGGCAAGTGAAGTGGCGATGTAGCACGTTGTGGAGTCAGATGTAGTCGAAGAGGGTCATGAAGCCGTAGTCCATGTGCAGGGTCTGGTGGCAGTGGAAGAGGGTGAGGCCGGGGTTGTCGGCGGTGAAATCGAACTCGACCTGCTGGTAGCCGCCTACCATGACGACGTCTTTGATGACGCCGGAGGTTGGGGTGCCGGCGAAGTTGGTGAGTTCGAAGCTGTGGCGATGGAGGTGGATGGGGTGGATGTCGTCGCTGGCGTTGCGCATGCGGATGCGGTAACGGCGGCCCTGGTGAAGATGATAGCGAGGCGACATGTTGTCCATGGAGAAGGCGACATTGTTGATGGTCCATCGATTGAAGCCTTCTGCGGCGGCGTTCTGCTTGGAGAAGGTCATCTCGATGGTTTCATCGGGCGTCGGTGAGGCTGCGCCTGGTTTGCCGAAGCGGGCGTAGCTCCAACGGAAGGGCGGTGGCTTGAGCCAGAGGGGTTTGGTGGAATGGCCGGCGTATTCGATGACGATGCCCATGCCGTGATGGCGGTCGTCGTCGGCGAGGTCGCCCATGATCCAGACGCCGGGGTGCTTCATGTCGACGATGGCGGAGATGCGTTCGGCGGTGCCGAGCCAGAGGACGGGGACGGTGGCGGGAGTGGGCACATGGTTTCCGTCGAGCGCGATGACTTTGAAGGTGTGGCCGGGAAGCGCGAGGCTGCGGATTTCGGTGGCGCTAGCGTTGATGATGTGGAAGAGGACGCGCTCGCCGGTTTTGACGCGGATGGGCTCGACGTGGCCGAGCATTTTGCCGTTGATGGTGAAGGAGCCGTAGCCGACTTCGTAGCCGTGGGGCATGCCGCTGGCGAGAGAGGCTTTCATTGCAGACTCGCCGGTGTCTTTGAGGGCCTTGATGGTGGTGGCGGGGGTGAGGAAGTCCATCGCCATGTCTCCGCCGCGGCTGAAGGTGGGTTCGAACTCTTTGAGGGTGAGGAAGACTTCGCGGTCGTAGGCTCCGGGGTTGTGGGCGGATTCGATGTAGACCG
>CAVRHK010000030.1:0-69006 GCA_963720955.1 uncultured Acidobacteriaceae bacterium
CTTCTAAGTATCAGGGAAATCGTTCAAAACGTCAAGAAAGGCGGCCCAATCGAATTCGATCAGTTTGAATCCGAACGACGCCGCTTCTCGCGATAGACCCGGAAGTCTTTGATTCCCATCCTCACAAATCCAATGCAAGTTCCGATCAGGGTTCCTGCGACTGCAAACAGGAGATTTGGAAACCGGTGCATGCAACCAGTTTAAACAAACTGCATATAGGAATGGGAAATCTTCAATCTAGTTCAGCGTCATTGATCCTATGTCCGCTTGAAATCCACAGTTGACAACGGCAATCACCGGGCATAGGCTCGATCCATTGAGGCGAAGAAATGGCGAAACTACACGGCGCGTCGCTCTTCCCGATTCTTCCGACGCAGCCGACCGTGGCATCGCTCGTATGGCCGCTGAAGCGCAGGCATGCCGATGACGGCCATCTGATCGAGTTCAGGACGCTCGAAGGTACGCAGCATTCTGAACAAGTCGGTGTCGAAGCGGCAGCTTTCGCTGGCCTACAGCATCAATCCGTACCGCGGGTGCGAGTTCGGGTGCAAGTACTGCTATGCGCGGTATACGCATGAGTTCATGGCTCCGAAGGCCACTGCTCCGCTGGATGGAGAGGTGCCGATGATCGCAGCTTCGACCGCGATGAGCTTTCGCAGATCCGACGTCGTTTGAGCGGCTGATCTTTCTGAAGCAGAATGCGGCGTGGCTGCTGGAGCAGGAGTTGAAGAAGATCGATCCGAGACTGGAGATCGCCTTGGGAACGGCGACCGATCCGTATCAGCCGATCGAGCGACGAGCGCAGAATCACACGCAGTCTGTTGGAGGTGTTTGCGCGGAAGGCCGGGTACCGGCTGGGGATTGTGACCAAGTCGCGGTTGATCGAGCGGGACATCGATCTGTTGGTGGAGATTGCGCGGCGCAATTCGCTGGTTGTGCATGTGACGATTACAACTCCGGATGCAAAGCTGGCCCGGCTACTGGAGCCGCGCGCACCGCGTCCGGATCTGCGCTTCCAGGCGGTGAAGCGACTGCGGGAGGCGGGGATCGTTGCGGGGGTCTTCGGTTCGCCGCTGCTGCCGGGAATTACCGATAACCAGGAGGCGCTCGATGGCATGGCCCGGCGCGCCTCGGCAGTGGGCGCGAGCTTTTTTGCGGCGCATCCGCTGTTTCTCAAGCCGTGCTCACGTCCTACCTACCTGAGCTTCGTTCGTGAGCACTTCCCTTCTCTGCAGGCGGACTATGCAAAGCGTTTTGCGCACGCGGATTTTGCCGGCAAAGGCTTACGCGAGAAGCTGGCGGCGATGGTCGATGCTGCGTGCCGACGCTATGGTCTGCGGCAACGCTGCAGCGCGACGCGTTACTGAGTCGGAATGTCAGGCGGTGAGACGAATACCACCGCAACGGGTCGAGCGTTGCGATGCAGCAGAGGCTCTTTGCTTAGAGATCGAGAGGGGTAAAGGATGCGAACATATTGGACGCTTCGGGGAGCGAGACCAGCGGCACGATATCGCAGGCGGCGGCGTAGCGCTCCCATAGCTTCATGCACGACGGGGTTGGTGTGGGCGCGCTCCACGCCGCCAGCGACCCACTCGAAGACCTCCACAATCGTGCCGTCCTTGGCCTGGCATGCGATGAAGGCGCGATCGGTTGCAAGGCCCTCGGCGCGAAGCAATGGAACGTGCTCGCGGGTCAGTTGCAGGAGGTCGGCTTCCTTGCCGGGCTTGGGCTTGTAGGCGACGATGACGATGTTGCGACCGGACGGTGCTCCAGCTTGCATAAAACCTCCTGGTTCTCCGAGGAGAGGCTAACAGATCGGCATCGATTAACGGCAAAGAAGGACGCCGGCTGTCTGGTCGACAAAATGTATTGTCAACCAGGACCCTTGCGTCCTTCCTTCACTTGAGGTGAGAAAGCGGCTTTATGTCGAAGTTAGGCGACGACTTCGATGCCCATGGAACGAGCGGTGCCGCGAATGGTCTTCGCTGCCGCTTCTACGGTGTTCGCGTTCATGTCGGGCATCTTCTGGGTGGCGATGGCGATGATCTGCTTCTCGGTGACCTTGCCCTTCTTCTCCTTGTTCGGAGTGCCGGAGCCCTTCTCGATGCCGGCAGCCTTCAGGAGGAGCACGGGAGCCGGAGGCGTCTTGGTGATGAAGCTGAAGGTACGGTCAGCGTAGACGCTGATGACGACCGGGATGGTGAGTCCGGCCAGATCCGGCGCCTTGGTGCGGTCGTTGAACTGCTTGCAGAACTCCATGATGTTGACCTGGGCCTGGCCGAGCGCGGGGCCGACCGGAGGTGCAGGGGTGGCCTTGCCGGCCATGATCTGAAGCTTGACGTATCCAGTGATCTTCTTCGGTGCCATTTGCGGTAAATCCTCTTTATTCTTCCAGCGGCGGGCTTGATCTAACGTGCCTGCTGCTTAATATTTGTTTCTAAACTCTGCATCTCCGTTGAGGAGAGTTATTCGGTGACCTTGTCCACCTTCGAGAACTCGATCTCGACCGGGGTGGAGCGGCCGAAGATGCTGACCATGACCTTCAGGGTCTGCTTGTCTTCGTTGATGTCGTCGACTGCGCCGGTGAAGTTGGCGAATGGGCCCTCGTTGATGCGGACCTGCTCGCCCTTGTCGAACTTGATCTTCATCGAAGGCTTGTCCTTGGCGGCGTCGGAGCGGAAGAGGATGGAGCTGACCTCCTGCTCGGAGAGGGCGACCGGGTTGTCGCCGGTGCCGAGGAAGCCGGTGACGCGCGGCGTGTTCTTGATGACGTGCCAGAGGTCGTTGTCGAGTTCCATCTCGACCAGAACGTAGCCCGGCAGGAAGACGCGGTCGATGGTGTACTTCTTGCCGTTGCGCAGCTCGGTGACCGGCTCGGTCGGGATCATGATGCGGCCGATGCGGTTTTGCAGGCCGAAGGCCGTGATGCGGCTCTCGAGGGACTCACGCACCTTGCGCTCGAAGCCGGAGTAGGCGTGGATGATGTACCACTTGAAGTTTTCGTTGACCGGCGGGGCAAGCTGCTCCGTGGGCTCTCCCGCGCCGTTCGCCTCGGGGTTCTGCTCTTCCGGATTCTGTTCTATCGCCGCCATGGTTGTGCCTTTTTCGCGCATCGTCTGCTTCTCTCTACTAGCCTTGCTGGTAATGCCCAATCCTGCTGTTTAGTGGTGCTGGGTCAAACGGTGCAGCAGGGCTTCGATCGCCCGGCCGATGATGTTGTCCACCAGCCAGAAGTATGCGGCGAAGATGAAGACCGTGACTAGAACGACGATCGTGGTCGACTGCACCTCGGCGCGCGACGGCGAAATCACCTTGCGCATCTCGGACCGCACGTCCTTGAGGAACTCGATCAGGCGAGCTGGCTGCGCCTTCAAATTCTGGATTCCGGTGCTGGGCTGTTCGGTTACTGCTATTGTCTTGGCCATAGTACTGCCTCAATCTTCGTGTTGCTTCGTGATGTCTGTTCCCGGACTTAGGAGGGACCCGGGCAAACTGGCGGGGGAGCTCGGATTCGAACCGAGAAGTTCGGTTTTGGAGACCGACAGTTTAACCGTTGAGCTTACTCCCCCAGTGGTGCGGAGTGAGGTTCTAAAGCCTTCACTCCTGAATCCGGCTGGAGATTACTTCGTTTCCTTGTGATCCGTGTGCTTGCGGCAGGTGTTGCAGAACTTCGAGAACTCGAGGCGGCCAGTGGTCGTCTTCTTGTTCTTCGTGGTGGAGTAGTTTCGGTTCTTGCACTCCGGGCACTGCAGTGTGATGATCTCGCGCATTGGTAAAATCTCCTTCTAACGTGGCCAGCCACTTCGGCTGGCAAGCAGCTTGTACAGAATCACTTCCGACACGCCGCGACACAGGGTAATGGCCCCTGCTACCAAATCCTGATTTTCTAACGGAGAGAGGAGCGGTCAGGCCACGCTCGTCCTTTCCTATTATGCCCTATTTCCCCCGAGGAGGGAAGTTCCGGAATTATGCTGGAGTTGTGAAAAGATCGACGATTCTCGTTCTCCTGAGTACGGTACTCGCAGGCTCCTTCTCACGGGCACAAGCACCCGTTAATCCACTGCAGCCATTGAGCTTTCTCACCGGACACTGGGCCAGCAACGCAGATGGCGAGTTCCAGGAAGAATACTGGTCTCCCGTGCAAGGCGGCAGCATGGTTGGAACGTTCCGCGTTGTTCGGCTCGGAAAGCCGGTCTTCTACGAGTTCTGGGACATAGAAGTCGAGGACGGCAAGCCAGTTTACAAATTGAAACACTTCAATGGAGGTCTCAAGGGTTGGGAAGATAAGGATGATCTCGTCCGACTCCCCGTACGGGAGCTGGACTCAACTCATGTCGTCTTCGCAAACGGGGATGGGACACTGAGTCTTCGATACGAGCGCAAAGGCACCGAGCTTACAGCTACGCTCCGGCACATCAAAGACGGCAAGCCATCAGATGAGGTATTTCTTCTACGCCGAACAGATTGAATTAAAAGAACAACGGCGTCTGTTGTAGACGCCGTTGTGGTTCGACTGTGATAAAAGCCGTCTGCTACTTGATGATCTCGGAGATGGTTCCTGCTCCGACGGTGCGTCCGCCTTCGCGGATGGCGAAGCGGAGGCCCTTCTCCATGGCCACCGGGGTGTGCAGCGTGATCTCCAGCTGGATGTTGTCGCCGGGCATGCACATCTCCGTGCCCTCAGGAAGCTTCGCCGATCCAGTCACGTCCGTCGTGCGGAAGTAGAACTGGGGACGGTAGCCGTTGAAGAACGGGGTGTGACGGCCGCCTTCTTCCTTCGAGAGCACGTAGACCTCGCCCTTGAATACCGTGTGCGGCGTGATCGATGCGGGCTTGGCCAGCACCATGCCGCGCTCCACGTCTTCCTTCGCCGTACCGCGCAGAAGAAGACCGGCGTTATCGCCTGCCAGACCTTCGTCCAGCTGCTTCTTGAACATCTCAACGCCCGTGACGACCGTGTTCTGCGTGTCGCGGAAGCCGACGATCTGAACCGCCTCGCCAACCTTCACCTTGCCACGCTCGATACGGCCCGTGACCACGGTGCCGCGGCCCGAGATCGAGAAGATGTCTTCGATCGGCATCAGGAACGGCAGGTCGACCGCGCGCTCAGGCTGCGGAACGTACTTGTCCACCGCATCCATCAGCTCGTCGATCTTGGCCTCCCACTTGGCTTCGCCGTTCAGCGCACCAAGGGCAGAGCCGCGGATGATCGGAGTGTCGTCGCCAGGGTAGTCGTACTTCGACAGGAGCTCGCGAACTTCCATCTCGACCAGTTCGATCAGCTCTTCGTCCTCAACCGCATCGCACTTGTTCAGGAACACCACGATGTACGGAACGCCAACCTGACGGGCGAGCAGAACGTGCTCCTTGGTCTGGGGCATCGGACCGTCGGTCGCTGCAACGACGAGAATCGCGCCGTCCATCTGCGCCGCGCCGGTGATCATGTTCTTGATGTAGTCGGCGTGGCCAGGGCAGTCGACGTGCGCATAGTGGCGGTTCGGCGTCTCGTACTCGACGTGCGAGGTCGCAATCGTGATGCCGCGCTCACGTTCTTCAGGTGCATTGTCGATCGTGTCGAACGAACGGAACGTGTTCTTCGGGTTGTGCTTCGACAGAACCTTCGTGATCGCTGCAGTCAGCGTCGTCTTGCCGTGGTCGATGTGTCCGATCGTCCCGATGTTTACGTGCGGCTTTGACCGGTCAAACTTTTCCTTGCCCATTGCTCTCTCCTCTTTTGTTGTCCGGCGCATTGCACCGGGGTTCAGGTGAATACTTCAACGAAAGTTGCAAACTAAACTTGAGGTGGCCGCGAATCGCTCAGTAGTACGCGTACAGCTTGAAGAACTTCTCTCGCAGCTCCGGTGCGACGTGCTCCAGGCTGGCGAGATAAAGCTCGCGGATCTGGCCCTGGTCTGCGTTGCCGAGCCGCTTGTACTCCGCTGCGGCGCTGGCTCCCAGGTTGCCCTTGCGGAGGACATCTTCGAAGTCGCGAATGCGCAGCTTCGAGCGCTCCAGCGACTGCAGGAACTCAGCTACCTGGCCCGCAGAAAACGAGGCCTCGATTGCGCTCTTAACCGCGTTGAATGTCTGCGGATCTTCGACTTGAAGTACGGGCTGCTGATACATACTGCTCAACACACTCTCCTGCGAACCGGTAGTACTGGGCCGCGATGAAAATCTTTGGAGCGGGAGACGGGAATCGGACCCGCGACCAACAGCTTGGAAGGCTGTGACTCTACCACTGAGTTACTCCCGCTTGATGTCCGGAAGTCCGGTTGCGACTTTAGTCCTGGGCTAAAGCCCGGACCTACCGCTACTCCCGACCTACTGTACAAACTCAAATCTGGAGCTGACGAAGAGGCTTGAACTCTCGACCTCTCCCTTACCAAGGGAGTGCTCTACCACTGAGCTACGCCAGCATTCTGCAAAATCTTCAAAACAATCCTGCTAAAACTTTTGACCTTACAATCCTACCGCGAACGTTGCCGTCCGAGTATGACGCGGAAGGCAAAAAATCCCAATAGGATCCACGTCAGCGATTGAAACTTGCCCGGCTCCATCGTCTGCCAGACTAAAACCGCCAAAACTCCCAGAACAGCCAGCGCAATCGCCATTCTTCCGCTGCCTGCCGGGCTTAGATCCACAACACTCACCACTCGTAACTCACAACTCAAAACTAATGGTGCACAGGGGAGGATTCGAACCTCCGTAGCGCATAACGCGGCAGATTTACAGTCTGCTGCCATTAACCACTCGGCCACCTGTGCACATCCTGCCTGAAAGCTCCAACACGCAGCACTCGACTCAACCCATCAAGCCCGTCGTCGATTCAACTGCGAATCGAGCGGGTACACCAACCTTGAAGGAATGACCGGAGGTCTGCAGAGCCAGAACGGTCGAGCAGTACAACCAAATCCATCTTTCATTTCGTGCTGCGGAAGACTGGAGCTGGCGAAGGGACTTGAACCCCCGACCCTCTGATTACAAATCAGATGCTCTACCAGCTGAGCTACGCCAGCCCACACAGCAATTTTGCCCTCTGTAAGCCCAGCCGCACGACGCGCAGCAGTGCCCGCGCAGAGTGCGCCGCAGAGCTAACTTTAGCATAGCCATGTCGCTCAGGCAATGGTCCTCCGACCGCTCACTGCGGCTTCGGGCGAATCGTCCAAAATCCCAGCTATGCTAGCCTATCCACGACTCAAACCGGCCCGCCCTATGTCTCGTTGGAACACATTGCTGCACTCTCTGCTTTTCGTCCTTAGCGTCTCCCTCCTGGCCGCCGTCGCGGCCGCGCAACCGCCACACACCGTGGACTCGCCACAAGCAGTCGATGGCCCGCTGACAGCTAACAAAGCCCCGGCTATGGACAACGGGTCTGTCATGAAGATGGCCAAGGCCGGCCTGGGCGATGACCTCATCATCCAGACTATCAACACGCAGCCCGGCCAATACACGACCGACGCGGATGCACTTGTGGCGCTCAAATCCGCGGGTGTCTCCGACCGGGTGATCACTGCGATGATCAACAAGAGCCGTCGGCAGATCACGAACGTACCCGAGAGGCCGATCGAGCTCTCGGACGTCAACGAGATCGGCGTTTACTACAAGGATCGCGCGGGAAAGTGGATCCCCATCGAACCGGAGATCGTCCACATTAAATCCGGCGGATTTCTCAAGTCGACCGCAACTCACGGCATCATCAAGCCAGACCACAACGGCCACCTTAACGGCCGCGAATCGAAGCTCGCACTCCAGGCTCCCATCGACATTTTGATCTATGTCCCCGAGGGGGTGTCGGCAAACGAGTACGACTTCCTCCGTTTCCGGATCAACTCCGACAATCGCGAGTTTCGCGTCCTCACCGGCGGAATCATCCACTCGACTGGCGGCGCCGAACGCGACGAGGTGCCCTTCAAGCCCGTGAAAACTGCCCCGCACACCTACCAGTTCACCGTCGACCAGGCGACCGGCGGCGGCGAATACGGCATCCTCCCGCCCGGCACCGGCAATGTGACCAACGGCGGCAAAATCTACACCTTCGCCATCATTGAGTAGGGTCCGAGAGTAAGGCGCGATCTCGTGCAGGCCAGAAGATGGTCTATGCTTAACCTCGAAGACGTAGAATCCGCGCGGCTTCGCAACAACTATGCTGACACCTTGCCTGACCGGCCATGTCCCTGATGCGTAAGCGCACCCGCTATTCGCTGTTGCTGATGTTGGCGCTGATGGCGGCGCTGGTGGTTGTGTTGGTGCTGCGAAAGGCCGCTCCGCCAGAGGCCGCGAGGCTGTTGCCGGAGTCAGACGCGATTGTCTACGCCAACCTGAAGCCACTTCGAGCGGCAACTCATTTCGATCGGACGCAGGTGAATCGCAGCCCGGACTATCAGCACTTTATCGACGCCACCGGGATCGTGCCGGAGCGCGATCTTGACTGCGCTGCCTTCGCCTTGCATCGCATGGACGATCCGAACGGGCCGAACGGGCCGGTGGGCTACTCCGAGGTGTTTGAGGGCCGCTTCGACGGCGAACGCCTCGCACGATATCTTGCAACCATCGCAACTGCGAAGGAGAACTACTCCGGCCACGATATTTACACAATCGCGGTCGGCGACGGAAAGGTGGTACGGCCGTTTCGAATCGCGCAGCTCGGCTACGACACCATCGCCGCATCGAACATGCCCACACCGGAGCAGATCCACTCCATCCTCGACCGGCACCGCGCTGCGGCATCGCCGTTTTCGGGCTCGTCTCTGCTGTCGGCGTGGTATCGCGATGTGCCTGCGTTCTCGAGCGCGTGGGCGATCGGACACATCGGTCTTCCCTTCTCCGACCGCGGATACATCAGCATCTTCGGACTGCAGCTTCCGCTGCCTGAGGACACGACCTTCGTCGCGAGCCTGCGTTATCTCGGCACACTGCATCTGCGCATTGAGCAGATCGCGCCAACCGAGGCCGACGCGGCCCATGCTACCGAGACGCTGGCATCGCTGATAACTCTGGTGAAGTCGGTGACACAGACACAAGCGCAGATGCATCGGAACGCTCCCCCCGATGCAGGCGTTCATGACTTGATGGAGTCAACGAAGATCGAGCGGCACAAGGACCGGGCCGTGCTGACGGCGAATATTCCCCTTGAGCTGATCAAGAGGCTCGCGACGCCCACGCCAGAGGAACGACCGTGAGCGAAGGGGCATCGCAGGCAGCCACAAAGGTCATTCTCGTTCGGCATGGTCAGAGTATGGCCAACGCCGGCGCCAAAACCGCCGACCATTTCACCAATCCACTGACTGATCTTGGCCACATCCAGGCGGTGGACTTCGCGGAGCAGGTCGATTGCAAGCCGACACTCATTGTCGTTTCACCATTCCAGCGCGCACAGCAAACGGCCGAACCGCTGCGGCAGAGATTCCCCGATGTTCCGGTTGAGGAATGGCCAATCCACGAGTTCACTTTCCTCGAGCCCTCGCGCCACAACGGCACAAGCGAAGAAGATCGTCAGCCGTACGTGTCGGCTTACTGGGAGCAGCAAGACCATACGTTCCTCGCTGGACCGGGCGCCGAGTCGTTTACGCAGTTTTTCGATCGTGCGCGCGAAGCAATACGTCGGCTGGTAAACATGGACCCTGGCGGCTGCATCGTCGTCTTCACTCACGGATTTTTCATGCAGGCCTTCCGGCTGGCCCTGCTGTTTCCCAACGCGACCGATGCGGAGCTGATGTCAAACTTTCGACGCTTTCATTACGCCAACTTTATCCAGAACATCCAACCACTCGAGTTCGAAGTCCGTGACCGTAAAATCACGATCATCGGACAACCGACACTAATGGGCTTCACACTTCAAGGAGAGATCTCCCATGCGTAGATTGACCACCATTGCCGTTCGCGCTCTGGCGCTGACGGTTGCCGCTTCGGCCCTGCCCATTGCGCTCTCTGCCCAATCGAGCGAGGTCATCACCGGCCAGGCCGCGTTTACCGACTACACGCAGGAGCACCCTGGTGTTCGTCGAAAGATCACTCTGGCGGACCTCCCCGCACCGAAGCCCGATGAGTCAGTCGATAACGGCCCGAGCGTTGTTCCACGGCCCGAGGGCGCATGGCCGATCGCGCCTAAAGGCTTCAAGGTGGAGATGTACGCGCAGGGCTTCCGGGAGCCGCGGCTGATGCGCACCGCACCCAACGGAGACATCTTCCTCGCCGACTCGCATGGTGACAAAATTATTGTTCTGCGCGGCGTTGGCCCTGACGGCAAGGCGCAGACGATCTCGACCTTCGCCGAGGGCCTCAATCTTCCCTTCGGCATCGCTTTCTATCCCAGCGGGCCGAACCCCAAGTGGGTCTACGTCGGAAATACCGACTCCGTTGTCCGCTTCCCCTACAAGTCCGGTGACCTTGTCGCAACGGGCAAGCCCGAAAAGATTGTTCCGCAGCTTCCCGGCTTCGCCCAGCTTCGCGGCGGCGGACACTGGACCCGCGACATCGTCTTTAATCCGGACGGCACGAAGATGCTCGTCTCCGTCGGCTCTGCATCCAACGCAGACGATCCCGACACTCATCCCAACGAGTTTCATCGCGCGGACGTGCTTCAGTTCACTCCAGAGGGCAAGTTTGTGAAGGTATACGCCAGCGGCATTCGCAACTGTGTCGGCGAGGCGATCAATCCAACGACCGGTCAGCTCTGGTGCTCCACCAACGAGCGCGACCGCCTGGGCGACAATCTTGTCCCCGACTACATCACCAGCGTGAAGGAAGACGGCTTCTACGGTTGGCCCTGGTACTACATGGGCGGACATCAGGATCCACGCCTGATGGGAACGCATCCTGAGTTGAAGGACAAGGTCATCACCCCGGACGTTATTCTGCAACCGCACTTTGCTTCGCTCGAGATGCTTTTCTACACCGGCAAGCAGTTCCCCGCCGAATACACCGGCGACGCCTTCGCCGCCGAACATGGCTCGTGGAACCGCGCTCATCGTGCCGGATATGAGGTTATCCGAGTCCCGATGCGGGACGGTCACGCCACAGGAGAGTATGAAGACTTCCTCACTGGCTTCGTCACCCCGGACGGCAAGGTGTGGGGCCGGCCTGTCGGCGTTACTCTGGGCCAGGACGGGTCGTTGTTCGTCTCCGATGACGGTACCAAAACGGTCTGGCACGTCATCTACACCGGCAAGTAAGTGAGCGACACAAGAAGAGCGGCCGATACTCTCGGCCGCTCTTTGTTTTTGCGTGATCTTCGGGCGTGGATCTAAATTGCGGGTCCCAACGCGTAGCCCAGCGGCGAGCCCGCAGAGTGAGCTGCAGTGGCGACCATCGCGTTGCGCCCACCCGAAACCCGCGAGACCAAAGCATCAAAGCAATCTCCGTCGAGCTGGTGTGGGACAACCTTTGCAATAATCGAGAGCGTATCTTCCAGGTTGATTCCTGCGCGGTACGGACGGTCTTCGGACAACGCTCCAAAGACATCGGCTACGGCGATGATGCGGGATTCGAGAGAGAGATCGCGCGCCGTAAGCCGGTCTGGGTATCCCGAGCCATCGAGTTTTTCGTGATGCTCCCCGGCGATAATGGCCATCTCACGGAAGGAGCGGACTCGCTCCAGGATTAGGCGAGTTGTCCTGGGATGCTGGCGGACTGCATCCCACTCACTGGCGCTCAGGACCGCTCTTTTATCGAGGATCGTATTGGAGACGCTGAGCTTTCCAATGTCATGCAGGAGAGCCGCGCGGCGAACCAGTTGAATTCTGTCGGAAGGGAGACCCATCGTCTGGGCGATGCCGAGAGCGGCGTCTGCCACCCCGATGGAGTGGCGGAAGGTGAAGTGCGACTTGGCATCGACGACGTCGGCGAAGGCCTCGCATATCTGATCGATCTGGCCTGCCTCCAACGTGTAGCTGGTCCCCGCGTCGAGATCGAGGACCGCCTGTCGCGTGTCCTGCTCCGAGTCGCTGGGGGAGCAGTTTGCCCAAAGTCTGCCGGCACGGTGCAGTGAGACAGCGACACGGACGAGTTGTGGATCGAACCATGTGCCACTGCGTTCCTCCAGCGTGTCGATTGCGTTCTGCGTGCCTCGTCCGGCGGAGAAGATGTCGAGATGTTGTGCAATGGCGCAGATTCGCGACAGCAGCGGGATCTGTTCCCCTTGAATGCTGTCCGGATAGCCGCTCCCGTCCCAATGCTCATCGAGGCTGCGCACGGCCTCGGCAGCGAACTCGCCCATGCCTAGCTTGGAGACGATACTGGCGCCGCGATCGCAGCGAAGACCGATCATCTCCTGGTTGCTCTTGTGCTCCGCAAGGCCGATATGAAGGATCCTGGCAACCTTCGCCGCAGCACCTGCTCTGGGAAGAACATTCTGCCAGAGTAGTTTCAGGGTCGAAAGGTCCGGCTTGTGCGGCACGCCAGCTTGGATAGCGCGGCCGTCGCCGCCAACGATCTCGCACATGCGGCTGGAATTGCTGCTGCAGCCGATGTCTTTGAGCAGGAGCGCAAAGTAGAGTCCGCTGGTCTGGTTCGCCGGAAGTTTTGCTTCGGCGGCGATTCGCATTCCCAGCAGACAGCTGCGCAGGGCGTGCCCGTGAACCGCCCCTTCAGTAAGATCCAGCGCGTAGGAGAGTGCGGAGATGATCTCTGACAACGAGATGGAGCCCTCGACGTCGTTTGCGTCGCGTCGAAAAGAGGCCGAAGTTTGGACCATGAATATCTCCTACCCATTCCTGATGCCTGAGACGCGGGAAGGGCGTCATCAACTCAGCGTTCCTGCGCCTACTCCACGGTGACTATATCGGCCACCCGGACCGCTGGAAATGACTAGAAAGATGCACGAAGGTAATGGAAAATCTTTGTTTTGAATGGGTTCCGGGGGGGCCTTCGGGCATCCAGTTGCCCTTGGCACCGTTAGGAGTGGAGTGGTCGTTATTTCATGGAATTGCGGAGCGCGATCAGGCCCTTGTCGCTGTCGGTAAGACGCAGGAAACCCTGCCGGGGATATTCAATCTCGAGCGTCGCGTAGATGGTTAGCGTGACCGCCAGTGCGAGAGAGAACATGTGGAACCAGCTTCGCCCCTTTGCGGCCATGCCGTAGCCAGCAAGAAAGGCAACGCCTCCGCTGAAGAAAAAGAGAAGCAGGAACACGGGAGCGGGCGGATGCATGTTGAAGGCGTTCTGCCGGGTGGCCGTGATGTCGATCATGGCGTTCAAGGCCGGCAGAAGAAGTTTAGTCGCGTCAGCATTTGCTCCCGGAGCGGAAGCCAAGGCAACCGACTGCTGCCATATCTCCTGCTGCAGATGCTCGGTAGTGGGCGAGATCTCGTCAGAGACGACGTCGTATAAGTGAAGGCGTGAAGTCGTGTAGTCGCGGAAGAGTTGACGGAGCGCCGGTTGAGCTGCGGGGGGCAGAAGATCGAGGCGGAGGTACGCCGTGCCAATGTCGTTGGTCTCTTCGACCCGAAGCTGGCGATGGGCGTCGTATCGAGCCACCGCACCTGAAAAGGTAAACGCCAGCAACAGTCCAAAGAGCGCGAAGATTGCGCCTTCAATGGCATTACTCTCCGTTTGGACTTTGTGATGAAGGCGGAAGCGGCGGCCAAGTTCAAGCAGAACGAGCATGACCGGTAGCACGTAGAAGGCACTGTTCGGATGGAAGTCCATTAGGAGTAGTGCCACGATAACAAAGTCAGCACCCAATAAGGCATGATCGACACAAAAAGGCAGGGCCGGCTTGTTACGCCGGCCCTGCCTTTCGATCCTGAAAAGCTATTCGCCCTTGGGTACTTCGCTGCCGAGGTCAGCCAGCGTCGTCCTCAGATACTTGTGCGGATTGACCGGCGTGTTGCGGATGCGAACCTCGTAGTGCAGGTGCGAGCCTGTGGTGCGCCCGCTGTGCCCTACGTAGCCGATAACCTGCCCGCGAGCCACAGCCTGACCTGCGATGACGGCAAAGCCTGACATGTGCCCGTAGACGGTTTCGACGCCGTGGCCATGGTCGACAACGACCTCACGGCCGTAGCCGTGGGACATCTCAGCCGTTATTACCGTACCGTCGCCGGTAGCACGGATGGGAACGCCGTTGGCAGCGGAGATGTCGATACCTGTGTGGAACTCGCCTTCGCCGTTACCCAACACCGGGTCCTCACGTTGGCCGAAGCTGCTGGTGATTGGTCCCATGATCGGCCACAGCGTAGGCACAAATGCCGCAATCTCCGCGCTGCCAAAACCGCGCCCGAAGAGATTCGTCGCGGAGTAGCCCGGAGCCCCAAGATTTGACATAGGCCGTGTTATCGCGCCATTCATTGCAGATTTGCGGAGAGCGTTGAAGGCGTCGATCGACTTGTAGTAGCTATCGTCTGAAAGATCAGTGGAGCCAACCAGGGGCGCAGTCGCGATCGAGTCAGCCACACCGGCGGACTTGGCGCGGCTGTTGTTTGTGAGCTTGCCCATCGGTACAGCCAGTTTGCTCGCGGTAAGACCGTACAGCGCGGAAACTTCACTGGCCAACGATCCCAGCGAAGCCGCCTCGATGTCCTTCTCGTGCGCGGCCTTCTCAAGGTGCGCGTAGTCCTTTTGCAGCGAGTTGTGGTCTTGGCGTAGCTGGTTGAAACGGGCCGTCTTGATCAGCATTCGCGAGTAGGAGCCAGCCAGGCCGGTGATAGTAAACATGCCGATGGCTGCAGCGGCTACGAAAACATATGCATAGTGAAGGGGGACCGGAACCTTATTCAGGTTGCCGTCTTCGTCGCGGCTGACGAACATGATGTAATAACGCTTTTTTAGCTTCAAGCAGTAACCCTGGCCCAGATTTTGACCGCGAAGCAAAACCGCGGCTCGGAGAGTTCTGCAATTGCTGAAATCATCTAAGGCAAATGAAGTTCACCAATCGGTATTCCAGAGTTGCAATTCTCTCTTGAGCTTCCTTTGTGAGGGTAACAAACTGGGTACCCTCGTGCAACCAGCGTGTCACCAATGGGTCACCGTGTAACTCCCACGAAAGTGCCAGCCGGTACCCACCATTTATGCTTCTCCATAAGATGCCGAAACCGCTCAGAGCGTTAGGAGAGTTGGGCCTGATCGAGCAGATTCGCCGCGATTTTTCCGCTGGCAGCAAGGCGATCACGCTTGGAATCGGCGACGATTGCGCCATTCTGCGCCCGCCAGCGGGATGTGAAGTGCTTGTCACTACCGACTTTACGTTGGAGGGCCGACACTTCCGTCGCGATCTACACCCTCCCGAGGCCGTCGGCCATCGCTGCCTCGCCCGTGGACTCAGCGACCTTGCGGCAATGGGCGCAACGCCTCTTGCCGCCTTCCTCTCCCTGGCGCTGCCGGGAAGCATGCTCGCAGAATCGGCAGGCCGCGCCTGGATCGAACGCTTCTTCAGCGGATTCCGCGCCTTGGCCGAGATGCACCGGGTACCGCTTGCAGGAGGCGACACCTCGGAATCCCCGGGAGGGAAAAATGGTGTCGTCCTGGCGGACATCGTGTTGATTGGTACCGCCCCCAAGGGTGAAGCGCTGCGGCGCGCGGGCGGGGAGGTCGGCGACGCGCTGTATGTGACGGGAGAGCTTGGCGGCGCGGCGGCTGAGCTGTCGGCCATGTTGCGACGACAGAGGCGCATCCTCAACGTACCGACGACGGAGGGACACCCTCATCTGTTTCCCGAGCCACGCCTCGATGTAGGCGAGTCGTTACTACGGCGGGAGTTGGCGAACGCGTGTATCGATCTGAGCGACGGCCTCTCGACCGACCTGGCTCACCTCTGCCGCGCGTCCGGCGTGTGTGCGGAGATTGAGCAGGCGTCGTTGCCGATCCATCCGCTCGCTCTCAAACTTGGACCCAAGGCTGCGCTGCAAGCCGCGCTACATGGTGGCGAAGACTATGAGCTGTTGTTTGCAGCGCCAGCCTCCATCCTGATGCCGACGTCGCTCGCGGGAGTGTCGATCACGCGGATCGGAAGCCTCAAGAAGCGGCGTTCCGGGGGTCCCTTGATGACGATGCTGGCACCCGACGGCAGCCATGCAGAATTGGTCGCGGGCGGGTGGGAGCACTTCTCAGGGCCCGCGAAGCGCCGCAGGAAAAGGGCGCGCTGAACCCTGCTACCATCAATCGGTTCGACCTCTGAAATAGGGCTTTTGAAATCCATATGCGCGACGCAACAAAAATCATTCGCTCCAGCTCTGACGCTCTCCGCTCCCCGCGATCCGCTGCTCTCCGGTCTTGTATTCACTGCGCCTTACTACATACCAGGCGACGCTTCGGACACGCCCTACACCTATGCGCTGGACGCCGCTCGATGATGGTTGACACAACCAGAGATGCGCAGGAGTTTCCGCGCAATTGGACCGCCGAGATTCTCAAGACTCCTCCCCTGATCGCACCTGCACGGCAGTTTACCTACCCGAAGCAGATTGCTGGAGAAGAAGACGCGCTAGCCCGGGGTGCATTGCAGTTGATGGTGAGACCGGCCAGCGGTGGGACGTTTCTAGCGACATGCGCTCTTGGTTTTACCGATCCGGCGATGCCAACTGGTGTGTTTGCCTGCCCCAATCCCCACGAAATGTGCGCCGTTGCAGGGGGCTACGCCTACGTGATCGACACGGCCCAACCTGATCATTGCACCCATATCGCGCTGAAGCCTGTAGTCGATGTGCGTCTGTTGGTCGGGCAGAGGCTTCTGCTGTTCGTAGGCTTCCATTCGATGATGGCGTGGGGACAGAACGGTCTTGCCTGGGAGTCGGCACGGCTAAGTTGGGAGGGAGTTCGCATTACGAGCATTGATGGCGACATACTTCACGGCGTCGGATGGAACCTGGTGACGGATCGCGAGGTGGCCTTCTCGCTCGATCTTCTTACCGGGGAGCACCAGGGTGGAGGCTTTACTCCGCCGCAGGAGAAAAAAAGCTAAGCGCAGCATCACCCTGCTTCAGCAGTCGAGTATGTTCGAGCACACCGTAGCGCACGGCGAGCTTCCCCTTGCTGCCATGTTCCGCAACAACGAGGGCCTGCGGGCCCAGGATCGCCCGGCCACGGACGCTGCCGAAGAAATTCAGCGTGCCGGTGTACTCGTCCTCAGCCTCGTACGGCGGATCGAGGTACACAAGATCAACCGGCTGCTGCAACTTGCTTAGACGTTGCAGCATGGCTCCGACGCCGCGGTCTTCGAGCGTAAAGTCTCGATTGATCTTCAACGCCGCAAGATTCTGCCGAAGAGACTCGAGCGCTGGTTCAGCGTTCTCCGCGAACCAGACATGCGACGCGCCGCGGCTCAGCGCTTCGATTCCAACCGCTCCAGTACCTGCATAGAGGTCGACGAAGCGGCAGCCTTCGAGGCGTGGCGCAAGGATATTGAAGAGGGTTTCACGCAGGCGATCACTTGTGGGACGTGTCTTCATGCCGCGCGGAGCGGTGAGCTGACGGGAGCGATAGGTACCGGCTATGACGCGCATCTTTAAGCATGGTAAGCCGTTGGCGCGGAACGGAACTCCGGCAGCGCATACAATGGTAAACATGCGTGGGTGGTCTTTTCCGATTGGCAGATTTCTCGGCGTGGATGTTCGCATCCATACCTTCTTCCTGCTGCTTCTTGGGTTGTCGATCAGCTACGCCTCGATGACGGGAGCGACGGGCGTGCGCGGCTTTGCGCTGTGGCTTCTGCTGCTGCTCGCTGTCTTCGTGCGTGAGATCGCTCGTGCCTTGGGCGCCGCGTGGTTCGGACTGGAGCTGCGCAGCGTGCTGCTGCTGCCCATTGGCGGCCTGATGAGCTACGCGACCCCGGAGGCGACGGAGCTCGCCGCTACTCCCGCGATGCAAAAGCGCATGGCCGTGATCGGACCGATCGTGAATATCGGGTTTGGCCTGCTGCTGGCTGCGATCGCGATGACGTTCTCGCCCGAGGTGAACCTCTACGAGCGGCCCTGGTTGTCTCCGCTCCACCTGCTTCGCGCTTCGGTATGGATGAATCTTCTGCTGGGCGGGGTAAATCTGCTGCCGGCGGCACCGCTCGACGGTGGACGCGTCTTTCGCGGCGAATTTGCGAAAACAAAAGGCGGAATGAAGAATTCGAGAGCCGCAACAGGACTCGGCCAGGTCATCGCTATCGGGCTAATGGTTGCCGGCTTCCTGATTCCAAACATCTGGCTGATCATGATGGGCGGGTTTGTACTGATCGGCGCGCATATGGAGGACCAGGGCCTGCTGCTGCAGACCGATGTTGACGCCGTGCGAATGCGCGACGTGATGCTGACGCAGTTCAGCATGCTCTCCGCCTCAGACACGCTCGAGGACGCATTGCAACGGTCTGTGCATACGCTGCAGGACGTCTTTCCCGTCGTTCGCGGTGCAAATCTGGTTGGTGCGGTCTCGCGTCAGAGCATTGTCGACGCGCTCCATACCGACGGCAACGGCTATGTTCAGGGTGTAATGACACGCTCGTTCCAGACCGCACAGCCTGACGATTCGCTGGTGAAGACGCTGCGCCGCATTATGGCCGGCCAGGGCGCCCAGATGGTGCCGGTGCTTGAAGGAGACCGCATCGTCGGCATCATTACGCCGCAGAATCTCGCCCACTCCATGGGTCTGCTGAATCAGCGCCGCAAGATGCGGCCGCAGGAATAGATGTCCACGAAGTACGAGAGAGAAGACGATCGCCCGCTTGCACCAGGGCTCTATCTTGTAGCCACACCGATCGGCAATCTTGAGGACATCACCCTCCGAGCGTTGCGAGTTCTTCGCAGCGTCGACCGCATCGCCTGCGAGGACACAAGGCAGACGCAAAAGCTGCTGAACCACTTCGAGATCCACACCCCGACCGTGAGCTATCACATGCACAACGAGGGCACCCGCACTGAGGAGCTAACGTCGGAGTTGAAGCAAGGCGCTCGGATCGCTGTCGTCAGCGATGCCGGCACGCCGGGGATCGCCGACCCCGGGGGACAGATCACCGCAGCTGCCATCGCCGCCGGTATCGACGTCTTCCCTGTTCCGGGCGCGAACGCTGCAATTAGCGGGTTGATTGCCAGTGGTCTTCCGACGGATCGATTTATCTTCCACGGATTTCTTCCCGCCAAGGCAGGTCAGCGAAAGACAGCACTCGAAGAACTTGCCAGAGGGGACGTTACACATGTTTTTTACGAAGCCCCCCACCGAATTCTCGACACCCTCGCCGACGTCGAGGCGGTCTTTGGTGCCGGTCAGCACGTAGTCATCGCGCGCGAGCTAACCAAGCTGCACGAAGAGTTTCTGCGTGGGCCTGCGGGGGAGATAAGGTCACAACTCGCCGCACGGGCTAGCGTTCGCGGGGAGATCGTGCTGATGCTCGCGCCATCAGCGGTCGAGACTTCTTCCGAAAAGAGAGCGAGCCTCGCGGTCGAGGTAGCGGCTTTGATGAAGTCCGAGGGAATCAACGAGATGGACGCGCTCAAACGCATCGCCCGCGAGCGCGGCATCGGCAAAAGCGAGGCCTACCGCGAACTGCAGCGCGAACAAAATCGCCTGCGCTGAGCAGCTTTCTCTCTTATTCTCTTCCTTTAACCCGGTCGTAGTTGTAGACGTTGCTGGTCGTTCCCAAGGCTTCGTTGTACAGGCTTGTAGCACCGGTCGCTTCATTCAGCTCTTCGGTGAACTCGTGGATCGCCCGCAGATGGTCAGCCGTGGCGGGAATCTCCAACTTACTGGTCTTGATGAACTTCTGGTAGCCGCGGTCCAGCAGACGCGCGATCTCTCCATTCAGCAGCCAGCCGGGCCGGGCCAGTATTTCGACTGTGCCGTCCGGAGCAGTGGCAATCTCTGCCGCGCAGCCGTATTTCCTTACCTGAACAGCATTTGCGACGCGCTTTGAACCCTCCTGCGCCGGGGCAACATCGAATCTCTGGCCGCCAAGCAGGGCGACAACGTCGTTGAAGGTGCGTGGTGGGGTCTTTTTGGCCATAAGTGTCTTACGTTAGACTTGATTAACTGTCGCACATTCGCTGATGCCGATCAATCGAAGTGGCCGCGAATGATTCCAAAGAAGACGGAAGCTGCATGATTACCTCTGTGAAGCCGCTTGGAACTACGATCCTCGAACGTATCGGGCACACGCCTTTAGTGCGGCTCGAGGCACTGACCGCGCACCTGCCAGGTATTCAAATTCTCGGCAAGGCGGAGTGGACGAACCCTGGCGGATCGGTGAAGGACCGCGCCGCGTCTTCTATTGTGACGGACGCGCAACGTCGCGGGCTGCTGACCAAAAACCGAGGCCTTCTCGATGCAACCAGCGGCAATACCGGCATCGCCTACGCCATGCTGGGCGCGGCAATGGGCTTTCCTGTGACCCTGTGCATGCCGTCGAACGTCTCCCAGGAGCGGAAGCGGTACCTCAAGGCGTACGGCGCGGAGATCGTCTGGACCAACCCCGCTGACGGTTCGGACGGGGCGATCCGCAAGGCACGGGAGATGATTGCAGCCGAGCCCGAGCGCTACTACTACGCCGATCAGTATTCGAACGACGAAAACTGGCGCGCACACTACCGTACAACCGGCAACGAAATCTGGGAGCAGACCGAAGGGCAGGTGACGCACTTCGTCGCGGCTCTCGGCACCACGGGAACGTTTATGGGGACCACGCGCCGGTTGAAGGAGTTGAACCCCAGGATCCAGTGCATCTCGATGCAACCGGACTCGCCCTTCAACGGCCTTGAAGGATTGAAGCACATGGCGACGGCTATCGTGCCGAAGATCTATGATCCCAATCTAGCCGATCAGAATATCGAGATGGCGACCGAGCGGGCCTACGCCATGGCGAAATATCTGGGTCGCAATCTGGGCGTTCTGGTGGGTGTCTCTGCCGCAGCCGCGACGGCAGCGGCGTTGCAGGTTGCCGAGGAAGAGGCGGCCAAGGGACGGGAGGCCGTAATCGTCACCATCCTGTGCGACGGCGCTGACAAGTACATGAGCGAACGGTTCTGGGCCGAGGAGTAACCAATGCTTCGCATCGCATATACCGACTACGAAGCGCTGCGGGCACACGGCGAGGAGACATACCCGAACGAGTGCTGCGGCGTGCTGCTCGGCAAGAACAGCGCCGTTGAAGGCGATGGCACCGCTGTAAATCATGTCCGGCAGATCGTCCGCGCCGGCAACACCCGCACCGACTCGGCGCACAACCGCTACAACATCGCGCCTCAGGAGCTTGTGAAGATCCAACGGCAGGCGCGCGGCCTGGGGTTGGATATTGTGGGCTTCTACCACTCGCACCCGGACCATCCGGCACAATGGTCGCAGACCGACTTCGCCGAGGCCCATTGGCTCGGCTGCTCGTACATCATCACCAGCGTCGAACACGGCAAGGCTGCAACGACGAACTCCTTTCTGCTCAGCGGAACAGCAGAAGACGACAAAAACTTCAAAGACGAAGCCATCCAGATCGATATAGCCCACAACGTCGCCGAGACGGTGGCGCACAACCAGAAAGGGCAGGCATGAAGATTCACATTCCAACGCCGCTGCGAACCTACACCGGTGGACTTGAGACCGTCAGCATCGCCGGAACAACCGTCGATGGAGTATTTCAGCAGCTCACCGTCACGTATCCCGACCTCAAGCAGCATCTGTTTACCCCGGAAGGCAAACTGCGATCGTTCGTCAACGTCTACCTGAACGATGACGACATCCGGTACCTGGAAGGCAAGCAGGAAACCGCAGTGACCGACGCCGACGAGTTGACCATCATTCCGTCAATCGCCGGTGGCACGAGTCTGTAACTGGCTCAGGTTTTGACTCGCAGTAGAAACGATGGATTGATCGACGAAGGACAACGAAAATGCCGACAGCAATAGAAGAGATCACCCTGCCAAAGCTTTCCAACGACGAGATTGCACGCTACTCCCGCCACCTGATACTGCCCGAGGTCGGCATGGAGGGGCAGCAGAAGCTGAAGGCCGCCAAGGTGCTGTGCGTCGGTACCGGCGGCCTTGGCGCTCCGCTCGCCATGTACCTGGCTGCGGCGGGAGTCGGCACGATCGGCCTCGTCGACTTCGACACCGTTGACGCCAGCAATCTGCAGCGGCAGATCATCCACTCCACAGCCACCGTCGGCAAGCTCAAGGTCGACTCCGCCGAGATCATGCTCAAGGGCTTGAACCCCTTCCTGAACGTGGTGAAGCACAACACCATGCTCACCAGCGCGAACGCGCTCGAGATCCTCAAGGACTACGACGTCATCGCGGACGGCACCGACAACTTCCAGACCCGCTACCTCGTCAACGACGCCTGCGTGCTGCTGAACAAGCCGAACGCCTACGGTTCTATCTTCCGCTTTGAGGGTCAGGCCAGCGTCTTCGGCACCAAGGAAGGCCCGTGCTATCGCTGCCTTTATCCCGAGCCGCCACCGCCGGGGCTGGTTCCCTCCTGCGCTGAAGGCGGCGTGCTCGGCATTCTGCCGGGCCTCGTCGGAGTGATCCAGGCCACCGAAACCATCAAGCTGATTCTCGGCATCGGCGAGCCGCTGATCGGCCGCCTCTTGCTCGTCGACGCGCTCGGCATGAGCTTCCGCACGTTGAAGCTGCGCAAGAATGCAGAGTGCCCGGTCTGCGGCCCGAATCCGACCGTGACCGAGCTGATCGACTACGACCAGTTCTGCGGCATCGCGCCGCCGAGCGAGGTCGGTCCGCTGGAGGTCGCCCGCGACAAGGCCGTCGGTGATCATCCCGTCGTCGACGGCATTCCACAAATCACCGTGGAAGAGCTGAAGCGCAAGCTCGACGCGAAGGAAGACATCTTTGTTCTCGACGTGCGCGAGCCGCACGAATACCTGATCTCGAATCTCGGTGCACCGCAGATTCCTGTCGGCGAGGTCGAGCGCCGCGTCGGTGAGCTTGCCGCCCAGAAGAACCGCGAGGTCGTCGTCCATTGCCGTTCGGGTGCCCGCAGCCAGAAGGCCGCGCTCATCTTGAAGCAGGCAGGCTTCACGAATGTGTCGAACCTTGCGGGTGGCATTCTGGCATGGGCCGACAAGATCGACCCCTCAATGCCGAAATACTAGGTGTGCAAACAGCAAGAACGAAGCGGCGAGCCAATCGGTTCGCCGCTTTTTTTTGCGGGCCTGTCAGAGTCATTTCTTGCGTTTTGAAGTCTTCAACGCCGGTCGCAATACCTCGAGCGTTCCGTCGACAACCGGCGCTTTCAGGCCCAGTATCTCCGCGATAAACGGATAAATATTCACGTTTTCAAACGGTCTCAGCTGGACGCCGGGACGCACATCAGGTCCCGCGGCAAAGAAGATCGCCTTCATCTCCGGCATCGTGCGCGGATTGAAGCCGTGAGCACCTCGGTGCTTCGCAGGTTCTCCATCAGAGGATGATGACTGCGCCCGAAGTGTGAACGGACCGCTCGGCACAATCACCGGATCGCCCTCGCGCGGGTTCGTGTCGAAATGGAGTCCCGGCGGCACGTCCGCTCGGCGATAGACCTTGAACCGAGGATCAGGATGAGCCAGGAACTCCTCATAAATCTCCTGTACATCGGCATCCGGCTTCGCGTAGAGCAGCGATCCTTCGGTATGAAATTCGCTGAGGTCGGCATAGTCCGCCAGTGTCACCGGCGCCCCTTGCACCGACACCATTCCGTGGTCTGCTACAACAACGAAGTCGACCGGAAGATGCAGCGCTGCGACCTTGGCCTGCAGATCTCCAACCATAGCGTCCACATGATGAACAGCGGCGCGGACCTCGTCAGAATCAGGACCGTAGTTGTGCCCAGCGTGGTCGACGTTCGAATAGTAAAGAGTGATGAAATGCGGACGAAGCTCCGGTGGCAGCTTCAGCCACTCGACCACCTGATCCACGCGCTTTTGATCGTCCAATTTCTCATCGAAGTGCAGGTAATACGAAGGCCGTTTGCCCTGGATCTCGGCTTCAGAACCAGGCCAGAAGAGACACGCTGACCGCATCCCTTGCTGCTCTGCCAGTACCCACAGTGGCGTACCGCTGTACCAGCTGCCATCGCTATTGGACTTCGGTTGAGTGTAGACATACGTCTGTTCGCGCACGGGATCCCAGAAGCTATTACCAACGATGCCGTGATGTTCGGGATAAAGCCCCGTCACGATGCTGATGTGATTGGGAAACGTAAGCGACGGATAAGAAGGCAGCATGCCCTCCGGAGCGCTCGCGCCCTTCGTTCCGAGTTGCAGAAGATGAGGTGCCCCGTATCTTCGCGGATAATCGTAGCGAAACCCGTCGAGCGAAATGAGAATGACGTAGGGTTTTGCCTGTTGCGCCGCAGTGTTCGGCGGATTAGGCACCGTGATGACCGGCGTTGGATCCTGCGCGAAGGCAAAACCTGCAGACAATACAACGGCCAGCAGGCAACGTCGAACAACAGCACGGGCGTGCCAAATCTGCATTCTGCTTATTCCGCCTTATCTTCTATTTCAAGCATCTGCAGGCACAAAGGCCGCTCCAGCATGCAGTCCATCCTTGCAACAGATGCCAACGCACGCTCGATGGTCGAGGTCAGGCACGGCTCTGTCGTTACCACAAACGGCAATCGATGCTTCGGATACCCGCGTCGCTGCAGCAGCGAATCGATATTGGCCCCCACCTTCGACAAAGCGCCGGAGATGGCGAATACAATTCCCGGTTTGTCATCGACTACAAAGCGCAGATAATGTGGCGCGAGAAAATCACCGGTCACCTCACGCCTCCTCACCGGCAGCTCCACCGTCGTGCAGCCTTGCGCCACGGCCAGAAGGTCAGACACGACAGCGACGGCCGTGGGCTCGCCGCCGGCACCGTGTCCGGAAAAGACAACATCGCCGCCAAACCTGCCGCTGACCACCACCATGTTTTGCGTGCCGTGCGACCACGCCATTGGCGAAGCAAGCGGAACGAGCATCGGCGCCACTCGCGCATGCACCAGCCTGCCGTCAAGCTCTGCGCGAGAGACCTGCCGAATGGTGCAGTTCAGCTCCTTCGCATACGAAAAATCGATGGCCTCGATCGTCGAGATCGTCTGCGTCGCGACCGCGTCAGGGTCAAGTTCAGCGTGCATCGCAATGCGAGACAGGATGCACAGCTTAGCCCGCGCGTCGAAGCCGTCAACATCGGCAGAGGGATCCGACTCTGCATAGCCAAGCTGCTGCGCATCGGCCAAAACGGTGGCGTAGTCGGCCCCGGCCTCCATACGGCTGAGGATGTAGTTGCAGGTCCCGTTGACGATGCCACTGAGCCGGGTCACCTGATCGCCGCCAAGTCCCTGCAACATACCTGGAATCACAGGAACGCCACCCGCAACTGCTGCGCCATGCACCAGTTGGACATTGTTTTTCGCTGCGAGTTTTGCGAGGCTCGCGCCGCGATAAGCGATCAGCTGCTTGTTCGCCGTTACGACCGACTTGCCGGCAGCCAGGGCTCTGCGAAGCCAGCCTTCAACCGGATTCAGGCCGCCCATCAGTTCGACCACAATATCGACCTTGGAGTTCAGAATGACATCGATGTTGTCCGTCCAGACAACAGACGCCGGAACAGCCTTGGCAGCCGCCAGAACTGCGCTTTCTCTCAACGTTGCGGTTGAAGATATGTGTCAGTTCCACGCCCGGAAACTTCGACGCCGCGAGTACGCGCGCAACCGAACTCCCCACCGTCCCAAATCCAAGCAACGCAACTTTTACGACCGGACTTGTCTTAACCTTCTTGTTTGCGGCCTGCTTCTTCTGTTTCGTTGCCATATTTTAGTAGTCGATTCTGCCGGCCTGGGCGCGCCATGCATTAAAGCTTGAGATTGCCTTCTCCCGCAGTAAGTTCACGGTAGGAATTTTGCGCTGATTGATAGGTCGCTTCAGCTCCTCATAGAGGAACGCATCGTCGAAACCCGCCGCAGCCGCATCTGCGGCACAACTGCCATAGAAAATCGCATCGCATCGCGCCCAGTAGATCGCGGCAAGGCACATAGGACAAGGCTCGCAGCTGGTATAGATGTGACAGCCGCTAAGCTGGAAGTCTCCAAGCGCGGCACACGCGTTGCGAATTGCTACAATCTCGCCATGCGCCGTCGGGTCGTTGGTCGCAGTGACAAGATTCGCGCCGGTCGCAACGATCTCCCCGTCGCGCACGATGACCGCGCCGAACGGCCCTCCGCGTCCCGACGTGACGTTCTCCGTCGCCAGCGCGATCGCCTTTTCCATGAAGATTGGGTTGCCCTGCATTCGGCTCGGTATCCTTATTGCACGCTTGGCGCGGTGAGAGTCACGGAATAATCAAATTATGGCACATGCCTACATCTCGAAACGCATCGTCACCCCGCAAGGTACGCGGCCCGGCGTGCTTCTCGTGGAAGACGAGAAGATCCGGGCTATCTGCAGCCCCTCGGAGATTCCCGCCGACGCCGTCGTCCACGACTGCGGCGACGACGCGCTCCTCCCCGGACTGGTAGACACGCACGTCCACATCAACGAGCCCGGACGCACCGAATGGGAGGGCTTCCGAACCGGGACGCGTGCCGCCGCGGCGGGCGGCTACACAACGCTGGTCGACATGCCGCTGAACTGCCTGCCCGAGACCACCACCGTAGACGCGCTGGAACAGAAACGCTCCGCCGCGCAGGGTGAATGCTTCGTCGACTGGGCGCCCTGGGGTGGAGCAGTCGCAGACAATCAGCAGCACATTCTGCCGTTGGCGCGCGCAGGAGTACTCGGCTTCAAGTGCTTCCTCATTTATCCCGGATGCGACGGCTTCACCATGATCGACCGGCAGCAGTTGGAGGCGGCGCTTCCCTTCATCGCCGAGTCGCGGCCTTCCGCTTCTCGTGCACGCAGAGCTTGCGGGTCCGATCGACGCTGCAACGCAAGGCCTGCGCGATGCAGACTGGCGCAGGTATGCAACTTATCTCGCGTCGCGCCCGGACCAGGCAGAACTAGAAGCCATTCGCCTGATGATTCGTCTCTGCCGCCAGTATGGCTTCCGTCTGCACATCGTCCATCTCTCCACCGCCCTTGCGCTGGATGAGCTGCGGGCAGCACGCGCAGAAGGCCTGCCGGTCACGGTCGAAACCTGTCCGCACTATCTGCACTTTGCCGCTGAAGAGATCGCAGACGGAGCAACCCTGTTGAAGTGCGCTCCGCCAATCCGCAACAAAGAAAACCAGCAACAACTATGGAGTGGACTGCGCGATGGAATCATCGACATGATCGTGACGGATCACTCGCCATGCCCTCCCGCGATGAAGGGCGAAGAGTCGGGCCGGTTCGACCTCGCATGGGGCGGCATCGCCAGCCTCTCCGTCGCCCTTTCCGTCATCCACACCGAGTGCCGCCAGCGCGGCTTCACGCTCGACGACATCGTCCGTTGGATGAGCAGCGCGCCTGCAGCCCTTGCCGGACTGAGCCATCGGGCAGGCGCCCTCGCAGCTGGCCGCGATGCAAACTTCATCATCTTCGACTCCGACGCGGAGTTCACGGTCACTCCCGACCGCCTGCACTATCGTCACGCAATCTCGCCTTACCTCAACCAGACGCTGCGCGGAACCGTAATCGCCACCCACCTCCGCGGAGAGGCTGTGTACCGCGATGGCAACTTCGCCCAGACACCGTCAGGACGCGAGGTCACGCTATAGTAAGCAGACGAACAATGAACAAGGTGCTCGCACGATGGAACTCGCTTGATCCTGCCGCCGCGGCGCGAGAGGTGCTTCCCTGCTGCGGTTCGCAGGCATGGGCCACTGCGCTCGCATCACGCAGGCCGATCGCCGATGAGCGTTCACTGATCGAAACGTCATCCTCCGTCTGGCTCGCTCTACCCGAAGATGCATGGCAAGAGGCGTTCGACAGCCATCCACGCATCGGCCAGAAGCACGCACAAAGCCACGCGACGCAGGAGTCGTTACGCTGGTCGGCTCAGGAACAGCGCACAGTTCTATCTGAGGACGACTCCGTGAAGCTCGCACTCGAAGAAGCCAACCGTCGCTACGAGCAGAAGTTCGGAAGGATCTTCATCGTCTGCGCAACCGGAAAAACCTCTGCCGAGATGCTTGCAATTCTCGAGACACGAATGAAAAACGATGCCGCCTCCGAACTACGCGAGGCGGCCGAACAGCAACGCCAGATCACGCAGCTTCGCCTTCATCGCTGGCTGGAGTCAGAGTAATCATGGGCATCTCAACACACATTCTCGATACAGCTCTTGGCCGCCCGGCCGCAGGAGTTCCCATCACTCTTGCCCGCATGACCAACGGCGTTTGGTCTCTCCTCAACGACGCAATCACCGATGCAGATGGCCGATGCAAAGACCTGCTGCCCCGCGACGCAAATCCTGCAAGCAGGCACCTATCGCGTCCACTTTGAGACAGCAGCGTACTACAAGCAACACCACCTTACTGGACTCTATCCCTACGTCGAGATCGTCTTTACAGTCTCGGACGGCGAGAAGCACTACCATATTCCCTTGCTCCTGACCGCCAACGGCTACACCACCTACCGAGGAAGTTGAACCGATGATTGAACTCGCTGAAAATCGTTACGGCAAATCCCGCGTTCGCCTGATGAAGGTGACGCGTCACGATCACGGCCAGGATCTCCGCGAGTGGACCGTGCAAGTCCTCCTGAAGGGCGACTTCGACACCGCGCATCTCCACGGCGATAACAGCAAGATCCTGCCGACCGACACAATGAAGAACACCGTCTACTCCATCGCGCGCACCTCCAAGGCGACGGCCATGGAAGACTATGCCAAGGAGCTTGCGGATTTCCTGCTCAGTCGCAATCCACAGGTATCCTCGGCCTCAATCCACGTCGAAAGCACGCTATGGAAACGCCTCACCGTGGATGGCAAGCCCCACCCCAGCGCCTTCATGCGCGGCAGCGGCGAACTCCAGACAACCAGCGTGGAGCGGGCGCAGGGTGGCGCGTTTCGCGTCCTCTCAGGCCTGGACAATCTCGTCCTACTCAAGACGGCAAACTCTGGCTTCGAAGGCTACATTAAGGACTCACTCACAACTCTCCCCGAGACAAAAGATCGCCTATTCGGCACAGCCGTCAGCGCGGAATGGCGCTACACCGCAAGCGATGTAGACTTCGATGGCATGCGCAAAACCATCCGCGAGACAATGCTCCGCACGTTTGCCAACCACGACAGCAAATCCGTCCAGCAGACGCTCTACGCAATGGCTGAAAGCGCTCTTGAAGAGGTGGCCGCAATAGATGAGATTGAGATCACCATGCCCAACAAACACTGTCTCCTGGTCGATCTTTCACGATTCGGGCAGGACAATCCGAACGAAATCTTTGTGCCGACCGATGAGCCCCACGGGTACATCGAAGCACGCGTCCGTCGCAAGCCTTAAGGCGAATCGATCAACACCATGACAGTCACCCCGACAGATCGAGCCCTCCGCGTCATCGCCCGATGCCGCGAGATCGCGGCGTACACTGAGGTTCCAGGCGAAACCACACGCCGCTTCCTGACGCCACCCATGCATACGGTCCATGCCCTGCTGCGTAGCTGGATGGAAATCGCCGGTATGACAGTTCATGTCGATGCCATCGGCAATCTGCGCGGGCTTTTCCCCGGCGCAGCGCCCGAGTCGCCGCGCCTCCTCATTGGCTCTCACCTCGACACCGTCCCCAACGCCGGAGCCTTCGACGGCATCCTTGGAGTTGTCCTCGGGGTCGCAATCGTCGGAGGAGTTGCGAGACCAGCATCTCCCTTTTGCAATCGAAGTCATCGGCTTTTCTGAGGAAGAAGGCGTGCGCTTCAGCAAGCCTTTTCTCGGCAGCCTCGCCTTGGTGGGCAAACTCGAGGAGGAGACACTGACGCGTACCGATGAGAGCGGCATCAACCTTCGACAGGCAATTGAAGCCTACGGCCTCGACCCAAAGCAGCTTCCCGCGGCGGTCTTATCGGACGACACCTTCGCCTACATCGAATTCCACATCGAACAAGGGCCCGTGCTCGAAAGCGAAGACGCGTCGCTCGGGATCGTCGAGGCCCTCGTCGGACAAACTCGCATGGAACTCATCTTCACCGGGCAGGCCAACCACGCTGGCACAACACCTATGCATCTGCGGCACGACGCGATGTCTGCAGCCGCCGAGTGGATCGTCGCAGTCGAAGACTATGCCAGTTCCAATAGCGATCTCGTCGCAACGGTCGGCAAAGTACAAGCCTCACCCGGCGCCGGGAACGTCATTGCAGGACGTGTGACCGCCTCACTCGACGTCCGTCACGCAGACGACAATGTTCGCAACACCGCTGTCTCCGCGATACTTCAGGATGCGAAGGCCTCTGCCTCCCGGCGCGGTGTCCAGGTCACATCCCAAATGCAGCTAGAGCAGCCCGCCGTCCCGCTCGATCCACACCTGACCTCCTTGCTGGATAAGGCCGCCGCTCAAGCAGGTTTCCCGAGTCGCAGAATGACCAGCGGAGCCGGCCACGACGCGATGATTCTCGCTCCAATCGTCCCCTCAACCATGCTCTTTCTCCGCAGCCCGGGCGGCCTAAGCCATCATCCCGACGAGACTGTGTTGCCGCAGGACGTAGAAGCCGCCCTCGCCACGGCGATGGAGTTCCTCGTCCAGTTGCGCGATGATAGAAGGGATCTCAAGGACGGCCATGCATAAGCTCGGACACACCCGCAGCACAAATCAGCGCGATCATCTGCTGCACACACCAGACACCTTCGTCCGCGCCGTGTTGCCCGGCATGGAGCGCGCCACTGCCATCGTGCACATCTCACCCGCAGCGGGCGCGGCCTTTACGCAGTACACGGCAGAGCTTGAACCCGGCGGCAGTCTCGGCTCCACCTCCAATCAGCGGTTCCTCTACGTACTTGAGGGCGTAGCCGATCTCGCAACCGACAAGACATTTCACACGCTGACTGCAGGCAGTTACGCCTACATTCCCGAGGATGCGGCACACTCGCTAACCGCACAGCAGACGACGCGGCTCGCAGTAATCGAGAAGCCATACGAAACACTCGCCTCCGCACCAGCCCCCGAGGTGCTCGTCGGCCACGAAGAAAAGACGCCCTCCGTTCCACTCAACGACGACCCTGACCTCCAGGTCCGCAGCCTGCTGCCCGGCTCTCCCTCCTTCGACTTCGCCGTCAACACGATGACCTATCAGCCCGGCGCCGCACTCAGCATGGTCGAGGTACACGTCATGGAGCATGGCCTGCTGATGCTCGAAGGCGGCGGCATCTACCGCCTCGGCGACCACTGGTACCCCGTCACTGCAGGCGACTTCATCTGGATGGGCCCCTTCTGCCCGCAGTGGTTTGGCGCAATCGGCAAACGTCCCGCGAAGTATCTCATCTACAAAGACTGGAACCGGCACCCGCTCGCCTGAATTCCTATTTGTAACTCCTACGGATCGTAGTCAAACGGGAAGGCAAAGATTTGAGCAACGAAATTCAGGTCGACGAAACCCGCCTCCTCAACGAACTCTACACTCTCGCCACGTTCACCCACGCTGAACCCGCAGACAACGGCACCGCCGTCACCCGCATCGTCTTCTCCGCCGACGATCTTCGCGCACGCGCATGGTTGAAAGAACTCGCCGCCGCAGAGGGTTTCGAGGTCCGCGACGACGCCGTCGGCAACATCTTCATCCGCTGGGCAGGCACCGAGCCGGATCTACCCGCAGTAGCCACCGGCTCTCACACCGACGCCATTCCCCACGCCGGCATGTACGACGGCACGGTCGGCGTCCTCGGCGGCCTCGAAGCCATGCGCGCTCTCAAACGCAGTGGCCTTCGCCCGCGCCGCTCCATCGAACTCGTCATGTTCACCTCGGAGGAGCCCACCCGCTTCGGCATCGGCTGTCTCGGCAGCCGGCTGATCTCGGGCACGCTGGATCCCGCTCGCGCTGACACTCTCCAGGACAAGGACGAATCCCCCCTGAGCGCAGTCCGCACCGCCGCGGGCTTCGCAGGGCCGCTTGCATCCGTACGTCTGCCGGCAAACCACTACCACGCCTGGATCGAACTGCACATTGAGCAGGGTCCGCTACTCGAGCGCGAAGGCATCCCGCTCGGCATCGTCACCAGCATCGCCGCTCCGGCCGGCTATCGCTTCACCATCACGGGCTTCGGCGGCCACGCTGGAGCCCTCCTGATGCCCGACCGCAAAGACGCTCTGTGCGCCGCCGCCGAACTCATTCTCTCCGTCGAAAAACACGCCCTCGCCACCGGCGCGATCGACACCGTAGCCACCGTCGGCACGTGCGACGTGCATCCCGGAGCGGTCAACAGCGTTCCCAGCCGCGTCGTTCTGCAGCTCGATATTCGCGACACCGATCCAGACCGCCGCGAGGCCGTCATGCAGGCCGTCCGCCGCGACTGCGACGACCTCCGCCAGCGCCGCAAGGTCACAATCGCAGAGGAGCTCGTCAACGCCGATGCACCCGCGCAATCGTCCCCGCACATCGTCCAGCTTCTCGAAGCGATCTGCGCCGAACAAGGAATCGCCTGCAAGAAAATGGTCAGCCGCGCATACCACGACTCGCTCTTCATGGCCCGCATCGCTCCCATTGCCATGATCTTCATTCCCTGCCGCAACGGCGTCAGCCACCGGCCCGACGAATATGCCACGCCAACCGATATCGCCCTGGGAACTCGCGTGCTGGCCCAGGTCCTTGCTAAGCTAGCATCAGAATAGGGCCCATACGCTGAGATATGGCAATCGAATCGATCAATCCCGCCACCAATAAGCTCCTTCGCCGCTTCGAACCCCTCACCGACGACGCCGCACGTCAGAAGATCGCCCTCGCCGCGGACGTCTTTCGCTCGTACGCCGACGTCCCGCTCGACCATCGCGCTCTCTGGATGCGCAAGCTCGCCGCCATTCTGGAGCACGAGATCGAAGACCTCGCCACCCTGATCACGCACGAGATGGGCAAGCCTCTCGAAGCCGCTCGATTCGAGATTCTAAAGTGCGCCGACGCCTGCCGCTACTACGCCGACCACGCCGCGCGCATCCTTGCGCCGGAGTCCGTTCCGACCGAGCCCAACCACAGCTACGTGCGCTGGGAACCGCTCGGGGTCGTTCTTGCCGTCATGCCGTGGAACTTCCCCTTCTGGCAGGTCTTCCGTTTCCTCGCGCCTGCGCTGATGGCCGGCAACGTCGCTCTGCTCAAGCACGCCTCCAACGTCCCGCAGTGCGCCATCGCGATCGAGTCGCTCGTCCGTCGCGCCGGCTTCCCACGCGGTACCTTTCAGACTCTGTTGCTCGAAGTCAATCAGGTCGAGACCGTTCTCGGCGACGAGCGGATCGCCGCAGTCACCGTCACCGGCAGCGAGACCGCCGGCCGCGCCATCGCCGCCCAGGCTGGCTGGCTCATCAAGAAATCCGTCCTCGAACTCGGCGGCAGCGACCCCTTCATCGTGATGCCCTCCGCCGACCTCGACCTCGCCGTCGAAACCGCGGTGCGCGCGCGCTGCGTCAACAGCGGCCAATCCTGCATCGCCGCCAAACGCTTCATCATCGCCGACGAGATCTACGATGCCTTCGAATCGCGCTTCGTCGCAGGCATGGAGGCCATGCGGGTCGGCGACCCCATGAAGGAAGACACCGATATCGGTCCGCTCGCAACGGTCCGCGCGGTCGAACAGCTCGACGCCCAGGTCAAGGCTGCAACCCGCGTCGGCGCCCGCGTCCTCACCGGCGGCGAGCGCATGCTGGGCGACGGCAACTACTTCGAACCCACGGTTCTCGCCGGAGTACCGCGCACCTCTTCCGTCTACCGCGAAGAGCTCTTCGGCCCCGTCGCCATGCTCTTCCGCGTGCAGGACCTCGAACGAGGCCATCGAGATCGCCAACGACACACCCTTCGGCCTCGCCGCCTCTGCCTGGACACGCGACCCCGCCGAACAGCAGCGCCTCGTCGCCGAGCTGCAATGCGGCGGCGTCTTCCTGAACGCCATGGTGGCCAGCGACCCGCGTCTTCCCTTCGGCGGCATCAAACGCTCCGGCTACGGCCGCGAACTCTCCGCCGCCGGCATGCGCGAGTTCCTCAACGCGAAGACCGTCGTCATCGCTTCAGCCGGGTCCGCAAACGATGCGACCGGCAAGCCGTATCTGCTATCCGCTACCGACGCTCCCGCCACGCGTTGAACGCCAACATGCACAAAACGCCTCTTTTCGGTTAAGCTACGGTGTCCCTGCGAAGTACCCTTCGCTCGTCAGGTAACTTCGTCAACACAGACGTACCTTCGCCAGAGAGGACCACAATGCCCGATCTCAAGTACTTCACCGGCTTCGGCAACGAGTTCGCCACCGAGGCCCACCCAGGCGGCCTGCCAGTCGGCCAGAACGCCCCCCAGAAGGCCCCGCTAGGCCTCTACACCGAGCAGTTGAGCGGCAGCCCCTTCACCGCACCGCGCCTGCTCAACCGGCGCACCTGGACCTATCGCATCCGCCCCTCCGTCATGCATAAGCCCTACGAACGCATCTCAAACGGCATGGTCCGCTCGTCCCCCTTCAATGAGGTCGAGACGACGCCCAGCCAACTCCGCTGGGACCCCTTGCCGCTGCCTTCGAAGTCCGTGGACTTCGTCGACGGTCTCACCACGCTCGCCGGCAACGGCGATCTCTCCATGCACTCCGGCGTAGCGATCCACCTCTACACCGCCACCAAGAGCATGACCGACCGCTTCTTCTACTCGGCTGACGGCGAACTTCTCTTCGTACCCCAGCTTGGCCGCCTGATGCTGCACACCGAACTCGGCATCATCGACCTCTCCCCGGGCGAGATCGCTCTCGTCCCTCGCGGCATCAAATTCCGCATCGAACTGCTCGAACCACAGGCCCGCGGTTACCTCCTCGAAAACTACGGCGCCAGCTTCCGCCTGCCGGAACTCGGCGCAATCGGCGCCAACGGTCTTGCCAATAGCCGCGACTTCCTAACCCCCTACGCCGCCTACGACGACCGCGACAACGGCACCTTTCAGGTCGTCGCCAAGTTTCAGGGAAACCTCTGGGCGACGGACTTCGACCACTCTCCACTCGACGTCGTCGCATGGCACGGCAACTACGCTCCCTGCAAATACGACCTCGCTCGGTTCAACTGCATCAACACCGTCAGCTTCGACCACCCCGACCCGTCGATCTACACAGTCCTGACCTCGCCCAGCGAGATTCCCGGCACCGCCAATGTGGACTTCGCCATCTTCCCCCCACGCTGGATCGTCGCCGAACACACCTTCCGCCCACCGTGGTTTCACCGCAACTTCATGAACGAATTTATGGGCCTCGTCAAAGGCGAGTACGACGCGAAGGCAGAGGGCTTCACTCCCGGCGGGGCCAGCCTGCACAACTGCATGAGCGGCCACGGCCCCGACGCCGAGACCTTCGAACGCGCCAGCACCGCCGAACTGAAACCCGTGAAGCTCGACGGCACCCTCGCCTTCATGTTCGAAACCCGCTTCGTCTGCCGCCCCACCAAATTCGCCATGGACACCGCCGCCCGTCAGCACGAGTACTACACCTGCTGGCAGTCGCTGAAGAAGAACTTCAAACCGGCAACCTGATCGATTGCAAGTAACCACACAGAAAGGGCGCGGGCGCAACCGGCGATTCGGTTGCGCCCTTCGTCTGAGTCAGTAGTTCGTTAGAAGTTGAATGACGTCTGCAGCGAAATCTGGCGCACAGCAGAGTTGCTGGTAAACGGTCGCCCCGCAAGTTGAGTCGACACACCAAACTGCTGCGACGTCAGAACTCCGTTCGGCGTTGACAGGTCAAGGTTATTGAAGAGATTCAGTATCTGGACACCAAATGCGAGGTTGTAGCGCTTGCCTGTGCTCCCGCCGCCGCCAAACCCACCACCCGGTCCGCCACCAGGGCCACCGCGTCCACCACCACCGCCAGCACCACCTCGGCCGCCGCCGGGACCACCGGGACCGCCGGGGCCACCGGGACCACGACCCCCGCCATCGCCGCCCTGCCCCGGCCCCTGCCCCGCCGCTGCAGTGGAGGGTCCAAAGCCAAACGTCTTGGTTATCCGCAGATTTGTCGTGAACTGGTTTGGCCCTGTGCAGTAGTTAATGGGAATTCGCGTGTAGTTGGTCGTCTGTGGAGGTGGCGCGACGAAGCTGCCGCAGCCCGCAATCGTGTTCGTCCCAGGCGTACCTGGTGCGATGCCGTTCGGCACACCGAACATCGGCCGGTCGTTGTACTGGGCGTCACCGTTCAAGTCGCTGCCCGTCGTGATGTTGTACGGTGTGCCCGCAGAGAAAATCATTAGCGGACTTATGCTGATCGTGTGCGGCAGAGACACGTTGCCGAACACGAAAGAACCTGTAACGGACATCGAAGACCGCTCGCCCGTAGTCCTTCCCGATGTCGTAGGGGTCGATCGAGGGAAACGTGTTGATCGTGCCGGTATCGGCCTTGGCCGAATTAATCACACCATAACCCGATACAGACCAGACCCGGCTCGGACGAATGTTCACATTGGCAATCAGCTGCTGCTGATGAAACACGCCGCCCGACTGATACGTATCCTGGACCGCTGGATGCTGCCCGGGCTGCGGCGGAGTTGGATAGACAGGGACGCCGTCGACAAAGCTCGTCGGCGAGTTGAGGTTCGCACTGTAAAACTGATGCACACCCGAGGCAATGACGTAGTTCAACGACAACGTCGCTCCACGAAACAACTGCCGGTCGACGCCAAACGCGTAATGCAATGTGTACGGAGTACGAAGATTCGCCGACGCCTGTAGTGTCTTGTTGCCGGTCGACCCGGTTCCCGTCGTGCACGCCGCGATGTTTTCCGGTGTACACGCAGTCGACGGATTCACGATCTGCGTCTGTATCTGGTTCGTACCGTTGGATTGCAGGGTCGTTATCACATTCGCCAGCTGGTAACGGTCATAGAAGATCCCGAAGCCACCGTTCAACACGGTCTTCGGCGTTATTCCATAGCGAATCGACACGCGAGGCGCAAAGTCGTGATGTTCCGAAATGTAGTTCTGCGTCTCATAACGAATGCCGGAGCTGATGGAAAGGTTCGGGCGCGGCTTCCAGTCGTCCTCCGCGTACATGCCAAAATCTACGACCGTCGCGCTGACAGGATGAACGACCTTGGTAATGCTGAACTGGCTGGCCACGTTGTTCTGATACGCAGACGACGTGCTGCACCCGTCTGCAAGCAGACAGTTGTAGTTGAACTGACCATTGGTCCCCGCCGTCGTCGTGTTGAATTCACCCGTAGAACGCAGCCGCCCGCCCAGACCGGACAAAGTTCTTCGCAAACTGGATCGACGTGTAATTTTGTGCTTCGAAGTGGTTCTGCGTCGTCGACACACTGCCGGAATTGGAACCGCCACCGGTGAAGTTACCTGACACCTGGATCGTCGGCGTCGTATTCAGGGCAGTCTGACTTGCGGTCTCACGCTGATACTCGAATCGCGTCTCGTTGATAACTCGTTGGCTCAGAATCTGCGTATCGACGACCTGGATCGTAGTCTCTGAGGAACTCGAATTGTAGCCCGCGTCCGGCAAAACCAAACCGCCAACGCCAACATTGCTCTGGTCGTTCTGTTCGTATTGGAAGCGAGTCACCAGCGTATTCTTCTCGCCTAACGCAAGATCGATGCGCGGGTTGATATCAGTCCTAGACTGCGGCGCAGGGTTTGCAATGGAGTAGTTGCAGGAAATCTGACCGACAGGGCATGTAAGGACCGTGTCGACAAGGTTCGTAGGATTCAAAATCGTGGCGCTCACCAGGCTGTTGTCCTGAATCCCCCGGTGAGACCCCGACAGCGTGAACGACGCGTTCTTCGCTAGCGGCCCCGTAATATTTCCAAGCACAAAGATCGTGTGATACGGCGGCTGCGTCTGATCTGGCTGTCCCGCTGTTTTGAACTCATTGAGCAAAGGGTTGCCGGAGTTCAGATTGGACGTAACGCCCTGCAGATTGAACTGCCCATGAAACTTGTCTGTGCCCGGCTTGGTGAAGACCTCAACACGTCCAAAGCCCAGACGGTCGTACTGTGCGGAAAATGGGTTCTGATTGACACGAATCTCACGGATCGAAGACTTGGGAGGAAGCTGCCCACCGGTAAATCCATCCACGTAAATCTGGCCGCCATTGGGTCCCGCTGCAGGTCCGGCCAGCGCGGTCAACTCAGACGAAAGTTCGTCAGGATCGTCAGACAGCGCATCGAGGTCCTTGCCCTTCAGCACCGTCGCACCCGCATTATTATCAGCATCGACGCTCACCTGCGCCGCCGACGTCGTCACATTGATCTCCTGCTTCTGCTCCTGGATCGCCATCTGCGCATCCAGCGTCAGGTTCTGTCCCGCAGCAATCTTCACGCCCAGCTTTCACGAAGGACGCAAAGCCCTGCATCGTCACCGTCACCGCATACGTCCCCGGTGCAACACCCCGCAGCACATACGTTCCGTCGCTCTGCGATTGCGTGATCAATGCCTTGCCCGTTGCGGGCGTAAACGTCACGGTCGCCCCGGGAATCACCGCCTGTTCAGGATCTGCAACCAATCCGTGAACGGTGGCGCCAGTCTGCTGGGCAGTCGCAACCAACGGCGTCAAAGCCATAAAAAAAAGTAAAGCAATCTTCAAAGTTGCCCGAAATGACATTACTACTCCTAAAAAATTTCCATCGTTGCCGTTCATAGAAAAGAACTACTTCCCGCCGCCGCCGCCACCTTCAGGTGCGCCTTCGCCGCCTATAGACCACGGAGATAACGTCATCGCCGGTGCACCCGGTGTCGCTGCCAGGATTGGTTCGACTCCCGACAACAAAGTCACCGCAGTTACATTGGCGCTGCCCGGGTCCGACTGCGACGCCACGATCATCACCGCATCGCCCACCTTCAAATCGGCGATCGTTTTACTAGGGAGTCGACTTACCAGTTGAGATAGGTCCCCTCCGGCCGACCGTCCCGCGCCCCCTGGCCGCCCACCTCCCGACGCCTCCGCACCTTGGCCTGCTGCCGGCTGCGAAGTCGCACCAGCCCCACCCGCACCCGCCGCTCCGCCCTTCGCCCGCGCCGCAAACATCGCGGCAGCCTGCGGCGGCAGCGTACGCACATTCGAGTTCGCCGTGACCAAGACGGTGACCGTCTTCTTCGTCGTCAGGTCCTTCAGCGTTAACGTCCCGCTTGCCGCGTCAATCGTCGCGATCACACCCGCCAGGTTTTTGAACGATCCACTCACGACCTCTTCGGCCTGAATGGACGACCCGTCATCGGACTTGGCCCCGCGTACACGAAGCTGGTCCCCTGCCTGGATCTGCGCCAGTGTCCCCGGCTTCGCGTCTTCAAACTTCACGGAGTCTCCGGCGTAGCGTCGGAACTGCGTCTTGCTGGACGTGTTCACCGCAACCTTCTTGGCGCCGACCGCGACCGTCAACGTGCCCGTGCTCTCGTCCACCGCGCTCACAATCCCGCCGGTCCCGCGTTTCTGCCAGTCCGCCTGCTCCATCTCATGTTTCTGCGCGATATCACTCGACTTCATCAGGATCACGCGAGATGCCGCAAACGCTGCCGCACTATCCCCGGCCTTGCCCGTCACCAGCACTCGGTCTCCGGAAGCGATATCGGTCAGTGCAATCGCCTGTGCAGTCTTCAAATCGGTGCTGCCCGGAGCAAGCTGCAGAATCCGCGCTCCATCCGCCACACTGACAACGACCACCTGGCCAGCATCTGTCTTCAGCGTAAGGTTGTTTCCAGCGACAGCGGTAACGGTGCCGAGCTGACGTGCAGCGGCAGGCGCCGCTGCAGGAGCCTGGGCCATCACCATCGTGCTGCAAGCAGACAACACCGCCACTGGCAGTATCAAACTGGCTCTCAGTGCGGCGGTCCGGAATACACTGATTTCCTTAAACATCGTCTAGTCCCTCAAGTTTTTGATTCAATTTTGTGATGGTCACTTTAGATTGGTCCGCTAAAGTCGCCTGGTGTCTAAGAAGACGAGCCAGAAATCCAAAAGTTTCCCGTTGAAACAACACTTTCCTATTGAATAGGACGAAACCAAAGCGAACAGACTAGCTAGGTCGCACCTGGGATCAGTCTCTATGATACCCGGTTGACGACCTCCACCCTATTGCGTGGCCAGCAACTCCTTTACTGCCCGCTCCAACTGCGCGTCCGAACCCGTCTCGGTCTCGCCCAGCGGACGCTCCACCTCGACATCCACAGGCCGCGGATTCATCTCCATCGTCTGTCCCTTGAGGTCCTGAATCCGCCATCCCGGAACCCGCACAGCCGATCCATCAATCAGCGACTGCGACCCGGTAAAGATGATCCAGCCGGCCGTTGGCTGTCCAACCACCTTGCCCAGCTTCAGCGATCGGTACCCCTCGGTAAAGTCCTCCGCATCCGACAGCGACGACTCGTTCGTCACCAGCACCGTAGGCAGACCCAGCGCCCGCTGGCCCAGATTCTGCCTTGAAGGCACCGGCGTCAGTCCGCGCGGCGTCATCATCAGGTAGTTCTGCCGTGTAAATACATCCAGTGCATAGCCGTTGATATAGCCGCCGTTGTTGTTGCGCACATCAACCACCACACCCTGCTTCGCCTGGTTCTGCGCATCGAGATCGATGTAAAGCTGCTGTAGCGAAGCATCGCTCATATCCGCGATGTGCACATACCCAACCTTGCCGCCGCTCACTCGATCGACCAGCGCACGCCGGCTGTCCACCCATTGCCGATACAGCAGACCAACCGCTGCGACCGACGACACCGGACGCACAATTGCATCGCGCGTCTTGCCCGCCGTCTCGATGCCAAGCACAACCCGCTTGCCCACCGTGTCCTCCAGCATGCTGTCGAGATTCTTTGCCCCCACAGCCTCGCCGTTCACGCTCACCAGCCGATCGCCCGGCTTGATCGAGCCTTCAATCGCCGCCGGTCCCAGCGCAATCACCTCACGAACCACTAGGCCCTTGCCCGCCTCATACGCCTCGCGGTCGAACCTCAACCCAAGGTTGCCAACCTGCACCGGCTGCGGCCCGCTCCCCGGTCCCATCGGCCGATTGATCCCGGAGTGCGAAGAGTTCAGCTCACCAATCAACAAATTGACATCCCGCCGCAACTCATCCGACGTCTTCACGCCTGCAATATAAGGAGCCCATTCGTCGTGCAACTTCAGCCAGTTCTTGCCATGGAAGTTGGCGTCATAGAACTGCCGGTTCAGCGTCTCCCACGCCTCTTCAAACACAACCTTCTTCTCAACATCGAAGTTGATCTGCATCGGCGCGGTCACGGCAATCGTCTTCGGCGTTCGCGACTCGATCGTGATCGACTTCACCGCACCGTTTTCGAGAAAATAAACATCCTTCGCATCTGGACTGAACGCATAGTCGGTCTTTCGTCCCGGCGTCGAGGTCAACTGACGCGCCACCGGCGGCTCCTTCGACAGTTCATCCAGGCCGTAGGTATACAGACCCAATTGATTTGCCGAACGCGCCGCGAACAAAAGAGTCTTGCCATCCGAACTGATCACCGGCGCCTCCGCATTCAAGCCCAGCGGAAGCAGCGTCAGCCGATCGCGAATCCCTTCAAACACAATCTTCACCGGCTCGGGCTTCTTCTTCGCCTCGGCAGCTCCGGCCGCTGGTGTCGCAGGCTTCTCCTCCGTCGCCTGCGTTGGCGGAGTCGTCACAGCGGGCGCAGGAGCAGTTGCAGGAGAAGATGGCGTACCCGGTGTCTTCGACGGACGAAACAGCTCGCGGAACTCATCCTCGCGATACTTCGGCACGTGCGGCAAAAGATCGACACGGGCAATCTGTGCCTGCTCACTCCTCTGCGACGTATCGAATAGAAGATAGTGTCCGTCCGGAGACCACGCGATCCCCGACGCAGTCTCTCCATTGGCCAAAAAACTCACAGGGTGCGACTCCCCGCCCGCTGCCGGAACAACATGCACATTGCGAAACGACCGCTTGTCCTGCATTGAAAATGCGATCCACTGCCCATCGGGCGACCACGTCACCGCCGATTCAGGCAACTGGCCCGTCGCAATAACACGGTCCGCCGCTGCCGCGTCCTTCGTCGGCACCGTCACGACATGCAGTTCTTTATCATTTCGCACGTACGCCACACTCTTGCCGTCCGGAGACCAACGCGGATTCTCATCGTCGTTGCCGGCCTGGGTCAAAACGCTCTCCTTGCCGGTCGCAAAGTCATACATCACAAGATTGTGGCCGCTTCCCTCGCCGGTCCCTGCCTCCGACCGAAATACCAGCTTCATCGAATCCTCTGACCACGAAGGACTGCTCTCCGCCGTCGCCGTGTGTGTCAATCGCTGCGCCTCACCGCCATCCTTCGCAGACGCCGCAAACACCTCGCCATGCGCGATCACGGCGATCTTCTTTCCATCCGGCGACAACGCCATCGCACTGAACGTCGTCTGGGTCACATGCGTCACACCCGGAGAAGCCGGGACCCCACGCAACGTAATCGGCACTCTCTCAGCCTTGCCCGTGCCCGTGTCCATCTTCCAGATCGTGAAGTTCCGTTCGAAGACGATCGTCTTGCCGCCATCTCCAATGCTCGGCCACAACACGCGGCCTTCCTTGAAGTGAGTCAGTGCCTTAGCCGAAGCAGGAGCAGCCACCGTCACGGCCCAGATATTCTCCGCTCCCGTCGCATCGCTCATGTAGTACAGCGTCTTTCCGTCGGCGGACCACATCGGCCACGCATGCTTCGCATCATCCTTGAGCAGCAATTGATACTTGCCGCTCTCGGCAACCGGCTTCAACCACACTTCGGTCTCATCGATGTGCGCATGCCCATTCCGCCACCACTGTGAACTGCTAATCCCCCGCGCAATTATCGCAATCGTCTGCCCATCCGGCGACGCCGCGCTCTCAAACTCGTTCAGATACCGCTCATGGCTTACCTCCAGCGGCGTACCGCCGGCCGAACTCACGCGAAAGATATCCCCCTGCCCGGCAACATCGTTCACCGCCGAGGTGAAATAGATCCACTTGCCGTCACGCGACCATCCATCCAACGCATCCGGCCGATCCGAGTACGTCAGCCGCATCAGCTCTCCGGTCGCCAACGTCAACACATAAATATTTCCCGCCCCTGTACGCGTCGAAACAAATGCCAGCTTCGTCCCATCCGGCGAATACAGAGGGCGCGACTCAGTCGCCGCATGCGTAACCAACAGATGCGCTTCGCCCCCACCAGCCGCCACTGTCCAGATGTCCCCACCCGACACAAACGCGATCTCACGCCCATCAGGCGACACCGCCGGATCGCTCAACGAAGGCAGTACCCCCTGCGCCATTGCTCCCTTTGCAGCGATTAAAGCCCAGCACAGGAGCGCACAAACGAGCGAACGGCGAGGAACGAGTGACATGACAGACACTTCCCTTCAATTTGATTAATTAGATAGGGAAATTCTACACACTCTACTGGCTCTTCTCACCCGAAAGAACAGCCATCGTATTCGAAGGCAACACAACCCTCTCCCCTCCCGCCTCGACGTCACCACGCGACGCGAGCAACAACGGCAGCCGCCGGGAATTCTCCAACTCCACCGTCCCCAGCCCGAGGTTGCACATCACCGTAACCGCTCCCCGCTCCATCACAAGCCAGCGCTTCTCTTCATCAAACGACACCTTCGTCTGTCCCGGCGCACCATCGGTCAACGAAGCAGACCCGCGACGCAGCCCGATCAGCCTCTGATACCAAGCCAGCATCTCCTCATGTCGCCCCTCATGCACCTCGTCCCACTTCAGCTTCGACCGCTGAAACGTCTCCACCTTCTCAGGGTCCGGAATGTCCTCTGGCTTCCACCCGAACGCAGCAAACTCGCCCCGCCGTCCCGTCTTCACTGCCTTTGCCATCTCAGGATCTTCATGGTCGGCGAAGTATTGAAACGGCGTCGAAGCCGCAAACTCCTCACCCTGAAAAATCATCGGAATAAACGGTGCCATCAGCACAATGCCTGCCGCGACCTTCGCGCGGTCCATCCCAACTATCTGCTCAACCCGGTCACCGATCGCCCGGTTCCCCACCTGGTCGTGGTTCTGGACATACCCGAGAAAGCGGTGCGGCGAGAGATCATCCGCCGGCCTCCCATGCTTGCGTCCGCGATACTTCGAATAAGTACCGTCCTGCACAAACGTCTTCGCCAGCGCCTTCGCCAGCTTTGCCACCGATCCAAAGTCGACGTAGTATCCCTTCTCTCCACCACCGCTATGCAGCACCGAAAACAGCGCATGATGAAAATCATCGCTCCACTGCGCGTCCATGCCATAGCCACCAGCAGCCCTCGGCGCCACCACCCGCGGATCGTTCAAATCACTCTCAGCAATCAGCACCAACCGCCGCCCCAGCTTTGCCGCAAGCTCACCCACCTCGTCCACCAGTTGTTCCATAAAGTGCACCGCCGACCGGTCGACAAACTCATGCACCGCATCCAGCCGCAGTCCATCGATGTGATAGTCCCGCATCCACATCAGCGCGTTGTCGCAGAAGAACCGCCGTACCTCATCGCTTCCCCAGTCCTCAAAATTGACCGCGACTCCCCACGGCGTGCCATGCTTGTCCGTTACATAAGGCCCATACATGCCGCTATAGTTTCCCACCGGCCCAAAGTGGTTGTAGACCACATCCATCAGCACCGCGAGCCCTCGCCCATGGCAGGCATCCACCAGACGCTTCAACCCATCCGGCCCTCCATACTGCTCCGTCACCGCAAACAGCGAAGCCCCGTCATACCCCCATCCCTGCCCACCCGGAAACGCGGCCACTGGCATCAACTCAACGTGCGTAATGCCAAGCTCGACCAGATACTGCAACCGCTCAATCGCCGCATCGAACGTCCCCTGCTGCGTAAACGTCCCGACATGCAACTCATAAATCACCGCCGTCTCAAGAGCAGGCGGCTGCCACCCTCCATCGCTCCACGCAAATGCCGACTGATCATAGAGCCGAGACGCACCATGCACGCCATACGGCTGCCACTGCGAACGAGGATCGGGGTAGGCCGTCGCCCCGTCATCCAGCACAAAGCCATAGTCGGTCCCTGGCCCCGCGTCCTCCACCGAGACACACCACCACCCATGCCCACTCGGCCCGCGCATCGGATACATCCCTTCACCAATCTTCACCGCAACCGCACGCGCATTCGGCGCCCACACCGTAAACTCATGCATCGTCTTCGCCAACCCCCGCACCCTCGCGTACCAGAAGCGCTACCGGAAAATCCTTCAGCAACAATCTCATCGTAATCACGCCACCCTCCACGCTGCCGCCCGTCAAACGGTTCCTCCACTTGCCTTTGGGCAGCACTACAATCGTGTCCTTCCACGCCCCCGCCAGCTTCACCGTCAGCCGCGGCACCACCGTCACCACGTCATCGCCTCGCAGATACGCAATCACATGATCATGCTTGTCTCCATCCACCTCAAGCGGCGTGTACTCTGCCTCTGGGCCAAAAAACTCCGGCCGTTCCCGTCGCAGTTCAAGCGCTCTATGGATCGTCCACATCTTCGGCAAGCCTTCATCGGCACGAACCATCACCTGCGCCGCAACGTCGCTCCCCTTCATCTGCTTCAGCTCACACAACAGCCGCTTCCGCAGCCCATAGTCCACCAGCCGCCTGTTGTCCGGATCGACAAGGCTCAGGTCCCACAGCTCTCCTCCCTGGTACAGATCGGGCACTCCTGGAGCCGTATACTTCAGCAGCGTCTGCGCCAGCGAGTTCACACGGCCCGCGTCCTGCACCCTCCCCACAAACTGCTGCAGCTCCCGCAAAAACGGCGCATAGTTCAGCGTCAATTCGATAAACATTCGCAGCGCATCTTCAAACTCCTTATTGTTCGCCACCCAGGTCGTCTGCTGCTTCGCCTCGCGAACTGCCTTCAGCATGTAAGCCTGCGCACGGTCGATCGGCAGCGGCCACGCACCAATCAGCGTCTGGTAGTACAGATACTCCGTGTTCCGGTCCGGCATCGGCTCTGCCCCAACCCTCTTCGTTCGAAACGCGCTGTTCATCCGCGACCATCGCTGGATCGCCGAACCGAACCGTCCCGCCATCTCCGACAACACCGCAATCCGCGCCCTCACATCATCACTGCGTTTCGTATCGTGCGTCGACAACGTCGTCATCGTCGAAGGATGCGTCGCCTGCATCTTCGCGCAATACGCATGGAACTCGGCAACACTCAAACCGTTGCGCCCCGGATCACTCCCCACCTCGTTCATCCCCGTCAGCCTGTTGTAGCAATAGAAAGCCGTATCCTCGACTCCCTTCGCCATCACCGGCCCGGTGAACTGCTGGAACCTGAACACAAATTCGCTCTCTTTTTCCCCTTCACCACCATCGTCAACACATCACGCATGAAGTCGAAGAGATCGCCGTCGATATCCAGGCGCTGCTGCTTCGCACATTCCGTCGCCCGCTCGATGTGTTCTCTGTCCTCGTCCGTGATCTCATCGCGTTCAGGCACCACATAGGTTCGATAGATCGCAAAGCACGCCGCAACCTCGCGAATCGCCCTCCGAACCTCGGCCCTCGTGTAATCTCGACGGTCCCGGTTCGCCTCACAAATCTCCACAAACAGCGTGGTCAGACGGTTCACATCGCTCCCCAGCCCCTCCTGCGTCACGCTGATCTTCTTCTCATGTGCGATCGAATGGAAGTCCGTGATCTGATCCGTAAAATCGCCGTAGACCGACGTAAGCTCCGCCATTCCCTCCGGCGCGACCAGCACACCTGCAGCAACGTTCAAAAAGTCGTACCCAGTCGTCCCCTGGATCGGCCAGCTCTCCCGCAGAAACTCGCCGGGCTCCAGAATCTTCTCGCCGACGATATAGGCATCTGGCGCTTTGTCTCGCAACCGTTTCAGATACTCCAGCGGATCGCGCAGTCCATCCGGATGGTCCACCCGCACACCATCCACAACCCCTCGCTCCAGCCAGTCCAGCACCAGCGCGTGCGTCTCTTCAAACACATACTCCCGTTCCACACGCAGCCCGATCAGTGTATTCACATCGAAAAACCGCCGGTAGCTCAGCTGCTGATCCGCCGTCTTCCAATAAGCCAGCCGGTAGTTCTGCTGGTTGAGGAAATCATCCAGAGCATCCAGATTTCCATTCAAATCCTCAACCGATCGATCGATCGCCTCCCATATCTCCGGCTCCTCTCCGCACAACCGCGCCAGCAGGTCGAGCAGTACCACCTTGTCCCGATGCCGCGCCAGAATTGTTCTGCGGTCCACATACTCAGGCGCCGGCAGCCGCCCAAACGACGCCGCAAGAAAACTCAGCGTGTCCGACCTCGCATACTCCGACGCCCGCGACAAAATCACCGGCAAAGACGGCGGCGACACCGGCAGGGATTGGCTCGAGCACTCCACCTGAAACGTGTTTCCACGCCGAACCACCTTGATGCCGCCTTCCTGCAGCACCCGCCCATACTGCCCGCCCAGAATCGGCACCAGCACCTTGTCCCGTAACCGCTCCTCCTGCGGTTGCCAGTCGATATCGAAGAACGAAGCATACCGGCTCGAAGTCCCGTTCTCCAGCACGTCCCACCAGTACCTGTTCTCCTTGCCCAGCGACATATGGTTCGGCACAACGTCCAGCACCTGACCCAGGTCCGCCTCGCCCAGCTTCTTGCAAAAGCGTTCATGCCCCGCGGCGCCACCCAGCTCTTCATTCACCCGCTGGTGCGACACAACGTCGTACCCATGCATGCTTCCCGGCGAAGCCTGGAGATAGGGGGAGCAATAAACATGCGAAACCCCCAACGAACGCAGATAGTCCGCGATCCTCGCCGCATCATCGAATGTAAAGTCTTTATGGAGCTGCAGCCTGTAGGTCGAACATGGAATCCGTAGCATTGTTATCAACCGATCAGAAAAACTTGTTCAGGAAACAAGGCAGCAGAAAAGTTATGCAGATGATTGATTAGAGGCACTTAGGGCCCTGAAAGTTGCACTCGCAGCCCTTTGCACCGATTTCAAGGCCTATCTCACCTGGTTTTGCGGGAAAAATCCTTTGTCTCGACCATCGCCTCCGGCCGCCATAACCCCGACATCGCAAAAGCCGAATGTATCAGCGCAATATGCGACAGGGCCTGTGGAAAATTCCCCACCATGCGCTTTCCCACCGGGTCATACTCCTCCGCCAACAGCCCGACATCGTTCCGCAGCGCCAACAGCCGCTCGAACATCGCCGTCGCATCTGCCCTCCGTCCGATCAGCCACAGATCCGTCACCATCCAGAAACTGCACGCCAGAAATGCACCCTCCCCGGCAGGAAGCCCGTCGTCAGCCGTTCGCGTGTCATACCGCTGCACAAATCCATCCTTCATTAACCGCTTCTCAATCGCCTCGACCGTTCCAATGATCCGAGGATCATCGGCCGGAAGAAATCCCGTCAGCGGAATTCGCAGGCACGACGCATCCAGCTCCTTCGAACCGTAAGACTGCACAAAGCTGTTCATCTTTTTATTGAAGCCCTGCGCGCAGACCTCCTTGTGAATCATGTCGCGATTCTTCTTCCATCGCCTGATATCTCCGCCGCCGTCAAAACGCTCATGATGTTTGATCGCCCTGTCCAGCGCGACCCAAGCCATCACCTTCGAGTGTGTAAAGTGCTTTGCCCCATCACGCGTCTCCCATATCCCCTGGTCCGGCTCCTGCCACACCTTGCACAGATGATTGACCAACGCCGCCTGCACTGCAGTCGCGGACACGCGAATATCCTCCTCCGCCTCCGGCACCCGATTCAGCGCCGCTGCGACCTCGCCAAACACGTCCAGTTGAAACTGGTTCACCGCCGCATTGCCGATGCGGACCGGCCGCGACTCTTCATACCCCGGCAACCAGTCCGCCACCCACTCCACAAGCTGTCTCTCACCGCGTATCCCGTAGATCGTCTGCACCTGGTCGGGCGCTCCCGCAATCGCTCGCAACAGCCACTTGCGCCACTCCACCGCCTCATCGACGTAGCCCGCCTGCATCAGCACCAGCAGCGTAAACGCAGTGTCTCGCAACCAGCAGTAGCGATAGTCCCAGTTACGCGTTCCACCAATCTTCTCCGGCAACGAAGTCGTCACCGCCGCCACAATCCCGCCTGTTGGCCGATACGTCATCGCCTTCAACGTCATCAACGACCGCTCCACCGCTTCGGCATACGGACCGCTATATTGATTTCTCCCGTTCCACTCCATCCAAAAATCCCGCGCATCCTTCAGCGCTGCCACAGCAGGCTGCATCGTCGGTACCTTCTCCAGCGACGACAAACTCGTCATCGTAAAACTCACCGTCTCGCCCTGTCGCACCGCAAATTCGCTACGCGTCGTCATCCCTTCACCCCGCATCGGCACGTCGGTCCGCAGTACCACCATGTCCGATCCCGCAATCGCCCGCAGCTCATGATCCGTGCTGGTCACCCACGGAATCGTCCTGCCATAGTCGAAGCGGATCGCCAGGTCCATTTGCATCGCCACCTTGCCGCGTATTCCCCGCACCATCCGTACGACATGCGAGTGCTCTGCCCGAGGAGGCATGAAATCCACCAGGCAAACCTCGCCGTCCCTGGTCTCGAAGGTCGTCTCCACCACGAGCGTATGCGCCTCATATTGCCGCCTCACCGCCTTCACCGTACCCGCAGGCGCAATCTTCCAATACCCGTGGTCGCGGGTGCCCAGCAACGCCGCAAAACACGCCCCCGAAGAAAAGTTCGGCCAGCACAGCCAGTCGATGGATCCCCCGCGAGACACCAGCGCCGCCGTCTCACAATCTCCAATCATGCAGTAATCTTCTATAGGAGAGCCGTGCAACGGCCCCGCGTTTTTCTTCTTTCGTTCCACCTGGCTCCCCGCCTTCATCGACTGCATTTGTCCTGCCTGCAACCACATACACCAAAACACGCATCTGTTTAACTGCTAGGACACCAACATAAGATGCGGACAGCGGTCAATTTGTAAGGGAGAAGGAGCTACGCTTTGAAAACCAGTTATGGCCGATCGCACACCTCCGCCCAATCGGCAGTACACTCTCCAATAACTCTCTGTTGAGGCAAATACCCAAACAGCAATCTAGAAACCTTCATCCGCAGCTAAACCAAAACAGAGAAAGTCCAGAACGCCCGATGGCCTCCACGCAAACCAATGTCGACCTCACCTCCGCACCTGCCACCTCCGCCAGCGGCCTTCTCGTCAGCCTCGTCCCCCTGCCCCAGGAGGCCTTCGACGCCACACTCAGCAACCTAGCGCTCGCCTTCCCCGACCAGACCATTCTCGTCGCCACGCCCGACGCCGTTCCGCAAAGCTCCTCGGGAAGCCCGCTTCGTTTTCTCCCCTACACCTTGACTGCAGTCTCCGCCACCCCTTGGGTGCTCACCGCTGCCGACTATCTCAACACCTACAAGCTCGCACGCGAAAACAACGCCACCGCCTGCGTCCTCCTCGGCGCCGAGGCCCAGTCTCTCCACCCCGAAGCCATTCGCGCGCTGGCCCGGTCTGCTCTCGAATCCGATCTCACCCTGGCCCACTATGATCTCGGTCCGCGCGAAGGCCTCGTAAACTCCGCCATTTTCTACCCCGTCACCCGTGCGCTCTACAGCACGCGCCCGCGCTTCCCTCTCGCCATCGACATCAGCCTCTCCATCCGTATGGCAGAACGCCTCGCGACTACCGCGCAACGCTTCACCGCCGCCGGACAAAACGACGGCCTCCTGTGGCCTCTCAGCGAAGCCGCGTCTGCCAACTTCTCCGTCGCCGAAGTCAGCATCGGCACTCGCACCCTGCCTCAGCCAGCTGTCCCCGATCTCAACGCGCTCCTGGCCCACATCGCAAGTTCCTTCTTCGCCGACGTCGACGCCAAGGCCTCCTTCTGGCAGCGTGCCCGCGGCACTCAACCCGCCCAATCCCTCACCCAGACCGCCACCATCGCTGAACGCCCCGACATCGCCTCCATGCTCGACGCCTTCCGTCTCGCCTACACCAACCTCCACGAGATCTGGTCCCTCGTCCTCCCGCCCAACTCTCTCCTGGGCCTCAAAAAGCTCTCCGTCATGTCGCCCGACACCTTCCGAATGCCCGACAACCTCTGGACCCGCATCGTCTACGACTTCATCCTTGCCTTCCGCCTCCGCACCATCAACCGCGGACATCTTCTCGGCGCACTCACTCCGCTCTATCTAGCCTGGGTCGCCTCGCACCTCACTCTCATCAGCAACGGCACCGCCCCCGAAAAACACATTCAGGACCTCGCCGTCGCCTTCGAGACCGACAAACCATACCTGGTATCCCGCTGGCGCTGGCCCGACCGCTTCAACCCATAGAAAAACCTTTTTTAGAACTGATCACTGAACACTGAGAACTGACAACTGAGAACGAAGAACAACCGAGGTAACAACTCATGTGGCAACAAGTCGAACTCGCCCTCAGCCAATCCGCCCACCGAGTGCTCGTCAAGCTCGCCAGCTTTCTTCCCGGCCTCCTCGCCCTTCTCCTCGCCGTCATCATTCTTGCGGCCATCGGAGCAGGCGTTGCCGTCCTTCTGCGCCGCACCCTCACCGCCGCCAAGTTCGACGAACGCCTCGCCCGCAACGCCACCGCCGTCATCTCCGACTGGTCTCCCGCGAATAGCCCCACCGCGCTCATCGCTCGTGTCGCCTTCTGGGGCTGCATTCTCATCGGCTGCTTCATCGGTATCTCTGCCTTCGACGCCGCCTACCCCGGCGACTCGCCAATCTCCAACTTCATCATCCCCTACCTCACCCACTCCATCGGAGCCGTCCTTCTGCTCATCGCCGGCACCGTCATCGCCCGCTTCCTCGAGCGCTCTGTCCTCATCGGCGCCGTCAACGCCAAGCTCCAATACGCGCGCATCCTCTCTCTCGGCATCAAGTGGCTCGTCCTGGTCCTCACCGCCGCAATGGTGCTCGACCACCTCCAGATCGGCGGCGCCGTCGTCGAGTTGGCCTTTGGCATTCTCTTCGGCGGCATCGTCCTCACCCTCGCCCTAGCCGTCGGTCTCGGCTCCCGCGACATCGTCAGCCGCTCGCTTGAGCGCAGCGCCGACCTCCGCTCCACCCTCGACCCCATCCCCGGCGACCCCGACTACAAACCATCAACACCCGCGGAGACCCTGCGCCACTTCTAGCGTCTTTTCCGAAGTACTGTAGCTACACAAAAGTTGTCATCCTGAGCGCAGCGAAGGATCCCCGCATTTCGTTCGCTGCGCCACGATCTCCATTACCTCAGATGACCTGCGGAGCAGCAGCCACATCCTTAGGTTGCACCCGCGGCGCCAGAAACCCATACAGCGCCACAACAATAAAGCCAAGCAGCGGCACAATGTACCCCTTCGCCAGGCTTCCAGTCGTCTTCGCAATAAACCCAAGCACAGGTGGAAAGATCGCCCCACCCACAATCGCCATCACCAGCAACGATCCGGCCAGCTTCGTATTCGGCCCCAGCCCCTTCAGCCCCAGCGCAAAGATCGTCGGGAACATGATCGACAAGAAGAAACCACTCGCAACCACAGCCCACGCGCCCACAATTCCGGGCTCCGAAATCGCGATCGCCATCAGCAGCACATTCGCCACCCCGTAAATCCCCAGCATCCGGCTCGGCGACAAATACTTCATCAGCGGCGTAGACACAAACCTCCCCACCGCCAGCGCAACCAGCACGCCAGTCAGGTAATACGCTGCATGCCGCTCCGTCACCGACGTGAACTGCTTCATATACGGAATCAAACTGCTCCAGCTCGAAATCTGCGCCCCCACGTTGCAGAAGTTCGCCAGCACTGCGAACCAGAGATGCGGATAGTTGAACAACTGCCGGAAGCTCCCATGGTCGCCAGCCTCGCCCTCATGCTCGCTGTGCATCGACGGAAACGTCATTCGCGACAAGATAAACGCGCACAGCAACACCACAGCGCCAAACGCAAGATACGTCGGCACCACCCGCATGATCTCCGTATGTAGATAAGCCTGGTACGTCCCAGCCTCGCGCATCTGCGCAATCTCGGGAGCGGTCTTCTCCACGCCCGAAAAAATAAACCGCGCTCCAATCAGCACCCCAACAATAGTTCCCGGAGGATTGAATGACTGCGCAAAATTCAACCTCTGCTCCGACGTAGCCGGATCGCCAAACTGCGCGACAAACGGATTCGCCGCCGTCTCTAGAAACGACGCGCCGCTCCCCACCGTAAACAGCGCCACAAGGAACGGCAGATACTGATGACTCACCGCCGCCGGCCAGAACAGCACCATCCCGCCGCCAAACAGACAGAGCCCCGTCACCATTCCAGCCTTGTAGCCCCACTTGCGCATTAACAGCGCCGCCGGCATCGCCATGATGAAATAGCCCAGAAAGTTTGCCGTCTGCACCAGCTGCGCACTCACAGGCGACAGCTCAAACGACTTCTTGAACTGCTGCACCAGAATGTCGGTCAGGTTGTTCGACATCCCCCACAGAAAAAACAGAACGGTCACCAGAGAAAAAAGAACCATATGTCCAGTGGGGAACACTGGTCGCGTCTTCTCATGCTGTGACTTCGTACCTCCGCCAACTGACGTCGAAACCTGCATGCATCACCCTTTCAAATCCATTTACAGCCGCGACAGACGATTCAGGCTCGCGACTTTTGCCAGCAAAAAAGTGCTGCCAGTCTATCTCACACGCCCCTCACCTCAACCCTCAGAAATATTTGATTCGAATTCGCACGCGCTCTCACTATTGGCATAGTATGGTCTCTCGCAAGTCGCGCTCACGCGTGCACGGCCCTCTTACAAATTCATCCCCAAATTTGGAGGAACCCTCATGGCTACAAAAAAGAAAACCGCTCTTGCTCTTACAGCAGCACCCCGTACTGTTCTGCCTGGCAGCGAAAAGGCTCCTCTGCTTGCACCCGCCGCCGTTGGAAGACCCGCGGCGACAGCCGCTGCGAAACCCGCGCCGTCCGCCGCGAAGATCACCGTCTCCGTCATCGTCAGACGCAAGGCCGCGCTTAAAACCTCCAATCGCACCGGCAAGGAACGTCTCACCCACGCGCAATATCGCAAGAGCCATGCCGCCGACCCCGACGCCGTCAAGCTCGTCCGCGCCTTCGCGAAAGCATACGGCCTCACCGTCGCGCCTGACACGCCCGGCCCCGAACGCCGCACCATCAAGCTCTCAGGCAGCATCGCCGCCATGCAAAAAGCCTTCGGCGTCACCCTCGCCCACCAGTCACACGACGGCACCACCTACCGCGTCCGCGAAGGCAGCATCACCTTACCCTCCGAACTCATCGGACCCGTCCAGGCTGTCCTCGGCCTCGACAACCGCCCACAGGCACAGGCCCACTTTCGCGTCCTCGGCGATGCCGGTTTCACCGCAAGAGCCGCTCAGGGCGGTGGCTTCGCCCAGCCTCACACCGGCGGCGGTCTCTTCGAACCTCGCGCAGGCGGCAACTCCTCCTTCACCCCGCCGCAGATCGCGGCACTCTACCAATTCCCCGCCAACGCATCCGCCGCAGGCCAAACCATCGGCATCATCGAACTAGGCGGCGGCTACAGGACCGCAGACATCACGCGCCTACTTCAAGTCCATCGGCCAGAAAACGCCCAAGGTCTCCGCAGTTCTCGTCGACGGCGGCAAGAACAGCCCCAGCAATGCCAACAGCGCCGACGGCGAGGTCATGCTCGACATCGAAGTCGCCGCTGCAGTCGCACCCGGCGCCAACATCGTCGTCTACTTCGCTCCCAACACCGACCAGGGCTTCATCGACGCCGTCGCCACCGCGATCCACGACACCAAAAACAAACCCAGCGTCGTCTCCATCAGTTGGGGCGCCCCAGAATCCGGCTGGACCGCCCAGGCCATGACCGCCTTCGACGCTGCCTGCCAGTCCGCCGCTGCACTCGGCGTCACCATCACCGCCGCCGCTGGCGACAACGGCTCAACCGACGGAGTCAGCGGCGGACAAAACCACGTCGACTTCCCCGCCTCCAGCCCGCACGTCCTCTCCTGCGGCGGAACCAAGCTCCAGGGCAGTGGATCTACGATCACCTCCGAGGTCGTCTGGAACGAACTCACCAACAACGAAGGCGCCACTGGCGGCGGCGTCAGCAACTTCTTCCCCCTGCCCGCTTGGCAGGCCAGCGCCAAGGTCCCCAAACCCACCAACCCCGCTGGCGGACGCGGCGTTCCCGATGTCGCCGGCGACGCCGACCCCACCACCGGATACGCCATCCGCGTCGACGGCAAGAACATGGTCATCGGCGGCACCAGCGCCGTCGCCCCGCTCTGGGCCGGTCTCATCGCCGTCGCCAACGCGCAGAACGGTAAGTCGGCAGGCTTCATCCAACCCGCCATCTACGCCGCCAAAGGCAAAGCCGCCTTCAACGACATCACCTCTGGCACCAACTACACCGGCACACCTGTAGGCTTCAAAGCCGGCCCCGGCTGGGATGCCTGCACCGGCCTCGGCTCCCCAATCGGCACCAAGCTGATCGCAGTAGTCAAACCCGGCGGCGCACCCGCAAAGAAAGCCACAAAGAAAACCGCCGCCAAAGGAAAAAAGAAGACCTCAATAATCAGGCGAAGAACCCGATAGCTCAGAGGTCAACCAACTAGTAGTAGGAAGGAACAGAAGTGAGTAGTAGCCCATGTCCCGTCTCCGGGACATGGGCTACTACCCACAGAGCACATTTATTTTTGCCGTTTTCTGCCCAAAAATCGCATGTCAAGCCAAATCCACCTAACCCAAGCAAGCCCCGGAAACCATTCGGGGCTAACTCATTTAGATAGACTATTTTGGACGTAAACCATTTGTTATGACTATTTTACACGTCACGATAGGTCGTAAACCGTTGAATACAGGCAACTTACGCGCGGGTAATAAGGGGGGGAGGGGGTACCCCGAAACGATAACCGGACAATCCGAACCCCGCCGAAGACGCACGACATAGCAAAGGCCAATGACGGCGATACCCAAAACCCATCAGTCACCGTCAACGAATCAATACTTCGCGTCAGACCACTTTCGTTCTATTCTTGACGCTACCCAATGGCCATCCAACCCCCAAATCGTCGGCCAGTCGCCCCTTCGCAAAGAGGGTGCCAACAAGGTGCTCGGTCGCGCCCAGTACATCGACGACATCACCCTCCCGGGCATGTGGTTCGGCGCCACCGTCCGCAGCACCATCCCCCGCGGCCGAATCTCCTCCATCGCCTTCGACCCCGCCATCCCCTGGCACGAGTTCACCATCGTCTCCGCCGCCGACATCCCCGGCGAAAACACCATCGTCCACCTCACCAAAGGACCACCCCTGCCTCGCCGTCACCCACGTCAACCACGTCGCCGAACCCATCCTCCTCCTCGCCCATCCAAACCGGGCCCTCCTCCCCGCCGCCGTAGCCGCAGTCCACATCACCTACGAAGAACTCCCCGCCATCTACACCATCGAGGAGTCTGAAAAGAAAGAACAAATCATCTGGGGCGAAGGCGAAAACGCCAACACCTTCAAGACCTACCTGATGCAGAAGAACCAGACTCCCATTCCCGACGAAGTCTGGGAAAAGGCCGACTTCATCGTCGAAGGCGAGTACCGCACCGGAGCTCAGGAACAGCTCTACATCGAGAACAACGGCGTCATCGCCGAATACGACGCAGAGAAAGGAGTCACCGTAAGCGGCTCCATGCAGTGTCCCTTCTACCTCGTCCACGCCCTCGAACTCGTCTTCAACCTCCCCGCCGAAAAGTGCCGCGTCATCCAGACCGAAACCGGCGGAGCCTTCGGCGGCAAGGAAGACTTCCCTTCCGTCATCGGCAGCCACGCTGCTCTGCTCGCCATGAAGTCCGGCCATCCCGTCAAGATCTGCTACGACCGCGCCGAAGACATGGCCGCCACCACCAAACGCCATCCCAGCCGCACCCGCCACCGCACCGCCGTCTCCAAGGAAGGCAAACTCCTCGCCGGAGAGATCGACTTCGCCATCGACGGCGGCGCCTACGCCACCCTCTCCCCTGTAGTCCTCTCCCGCGGCACCATCCACGCCCCCGGCCCCTATCACTGGCCCTACATCACAGTCCGCGCCAAAGCGATGGCAACAAACATCCCGCCCCACGGAGCCTTCCGCGGATTCGGCGCCCCGCAAAGCATCTTCGCCCTCGAACGCCACATGGACAAGATCGCAAAGGTCGTCGGCCTCACCCCCGAAGAACTCCGCCGCCGCAACTTCCTCTCCACCGGTGACCGCACCGCCACCGGCCAGCTCCTCAACGACCCGGTCGACATGCAGCATCTGCTCACCCGCGCTCTCGAAGAATCCAACTACCACGCCAAACGCGAGCAGTTCGACCGCGAAAACCCGACCAGCACCATCAAGCGCGGCATCGGCTTCGCCACCTTCTTCCACGGCGCAGGCTTCACCGGCTCCGGCGAACGCCGCCTCAACTCCGAGGTGGCAATCGAGATAGACATCAAGACCGGCCGCCCGCTCATTCTCGTCTCCTCAACCGAGTTCGGCCAGGGCACCAACACCATCCTCTGCCAGGTCGCCGCACAGACCCTCGGCCTGCCCTACGAAGACGTCGTCATCGCCCAGCCCGACACACATCTCGTCCCCAACTCCGGCCCCACCGTCGCCAGCCGAACCGCCATGATCGTCGGCAAACTGGTCGAGCGCGCCTCCACACAAATACTCCAGAAGCTGCGCGATGACGCGAACCTTTCGACTCCGCATTCACCTGCTGACTTCAGGCGAGCCGCCATTCAGTACGGCAAAGAGCTTGGCAACTTGGAGGTCTGCGTTCGCTACGAGTCCCCCGCCAACATCTTCTGGGACGACGATACCTACAGCGGCGAAGCCTATCCCGCCTACGCCTGGGCCGTCTACGTCGCCGAAGTCGCCGTCGACACCACCACCTACTCCGCCAGCGTCACCAACTTCCACGCCCTGCAGGAAGTCGGCAAGGTCCTTCATCCCATCCTCGCCGCTGGCCAGATCGAAGGCGGCGTCGCCCAGGGCATCGGCTACGCCCTCTACGAGAAATGTCTCTGGGACAACGGTCACCTCGCCAACAACCAGATGACCAACTACATCATGCCCACCAGCGCCGACCTTCCACCCATCCACGTCACCTTCGAAGAGGTGCCCTCACCCACGGCCCCTTCGGAGCCAAGGGCATCGGCGAACTCCCCATGGACGGCCCCGCCCCCGCCATCCTCAACGCCATCGAACACGCCACCGGCATCTCCTTCACCGAAATCCCCCTGCTGCCCGAAGACATCTTCGAGCGCATGACTCACATAACGGACGCAGGCACCGAATCTTTGAACCCCGCCATCGCCGGCCCGGTCTTCAGTGAGGCTACTGCATGACCACCATCCAATTCACCATCAACGGCCACGCAGAGACCATCGAAGCACCACCGATGAAGCGCCTCCTCGACGTCCTGCGCGAAGATCTGCATCTCACCGGCGCCAAAGAGGGCTGCGGCGAAGGCGAGTGTGGAGCATGCGCCGTCCTGATAAACGGAGAACTCGTCAACTCCTGCCTCGTTCCCGCCCTGCAGGCTGAAGGGACCGAAATCACCACCATCGAAGGCTTGGCCATCGACGGAAAACATCACCCCATCCAGCAATGTTTCCTCGAAGAAGGCGGAGCGCAGTGCGGTATCTGCACTCCAGGCATGATTCTCGCCACCCATCACCTTCTCGAAAAGCATCCGCAACCGACACTGTTACAAATTCAGGAAGGCCTCAACGGAAATCTCTGCCGCTGCACCGGCTATATGCGCATCTTCAACGCCGTCCAGCAAGCCGCTCTTGTTGGGGCCGCAAAATAATGCGCTCCAACGTCACCCAATACGACCTCATCGCCCCAAACTCGCTCGACGCGGTCTTGCAGATCCTCGCCGACTCACCCGACCACTACACGCCCATCGCCGGCGGCACCGAACTCATGGTCGCGCTTGGCGCTGGCCGTCTCCAATCAAAAAAACTTATCTCGCTCTGGCACCTGGAAGAGCTCCGCTTCATCGAAGTCACTCCCGACGCCATCATCATCGGCGCTGGAACCACCTTCACCGACATTCGCAGACACCCCGTCATTGCAGAGGAGTTCTCTATTCTGGCGCAGGCCGCAAGCTGGACCGGCAGCATCGCCAACCAGAACCGCGGCACCCTCGGCGGCAACATCGTCAACGCCTCGCCGGCCGCCGACTCACCACCCGTCCTACTCGCCTACGACGCCGACCTCACCCTCATCTCCACCCAGGGTGCCCGCACCGTGCCCTACCGCGACTTCCATCTCGCCTATAAAGAAACCGCGCTCGAACCCTATGAACTCCTCAATAGCATCACGATCTCACGTAACTTGAGTAGTTACAAAACCTACATCCGCAAGGTAGGCACGCGTAACGCTCAGGCCATCTCCAAGGTAGCCATCGCAGCCCTCGCCCGCATGAATGGCAGCCAAATCGAGGACATCCGTATTGGTGCAGCCAGCCTCCGCGAATACCCGACCCGCCTTGCCGCCACCGAACGATCCCTCACCGGCAAAACCATCACGCCGGAGGTCATCGCTGCCGCTCGAGCCGCCGTCCTTACCGAAGTCCGTCCGATCGACGACATCCGCAGCACCGCCAAATATCGCGCCTTCGTGGCCGCCAATCTGCTCGAAGAATTTCTCCACACCCTCTAGCACTACGCAAACAACTCCCGCGCGCGCTCCAGGTCCTCCACCGTATCCACATCCAGTTCCCCACCGGTCAACTCCACGCAAGGCGCTGACCGCAACAGATCTCTCGCTCCCGCGTCCCCATGCAATTCCATCAACGATGGAAAAATGCGAACCGGAAAATAAGCTGGAACTCCTCGCCGCCCACTATACGAAGAAGCTGTCACCTCACCCGAAGCCATCAGCGAACACAAATGCGCAGCGGTCACAGCAGGCATGTCGCAAGTCATCACAACACACGCATCAACGTCACGCAGCGCCGCGACACCAACCCCAATCGTACCGCCCATTCCTTCAGCCCAATCCTCATTGACCATGACAATCGCAGACCCGAAGTCGCAAGCCGCCTGAATCGACGCCGCCTCAGCCCCCAGCACGACCACAATAGTTGAACACGCAGCCTCACGTGCGATTCGCACCGCTCGCTCCAGCAAAGTCTCACTTCCCAACATCACTAATTGCTTAGGCTCACCCAGCCGTCTCGACGCACCCGCGGCCAATATCACCGCACCAACCCGCATCAATTGCCATCCAGAGCACAATGCACCTGAAGGTACCGCGACGCTCCACCTTCTCTCACATGCCTCTCAACATCCTCTGCAGACAACCTGCGCGCAGCCCCCAGTTTGCCCATGCGACAGGCCTGCACCTCGGCGATCACAGCCAATGCAATCGCCTCCGGCCCATCTCCACCAAGGTCCAATCCCACCGGCGCATAGATCTGCTCACAGCACTCAGCGACGGTTTGCCCCAACTTCGTCGCAACCTCGCTCACCAATAACGAGCTTCGATGCCGCGCTCCCAACAACCCCAGATACCTGGGACCCAACGGCATCACAGCTCCCAGGAGTTCCCTGTCCTGTTCATAGCTGTGTGTCATCAGCACCACCGCGTCTTCCGGCCGAATCTCCTGAACTTCCGCTGACGAGAACGACGCAGTAACCACCCGTTCAGCCTCTGGAAACCGCTCCGGCCGCGCCAGCTGCGCCCGCCCATCCAGCACGGTCACATTCCATCCCAGCAGGGCTGCCATCTTCACCAGCGGCTTCGCGTCGTCCCCCGCACCGAGGACAACCAACCGTTGCGGAGCGACCAACCTCTCAACGAACATGCCCTCCGGCATACTTTCGATCCACCCCTCGCGCAACACCCCCGAGCGAGCCTCAATCAACTGTTCCTCGGTCAGTTCGTCGCTGGCAAAGATGAAGTCCCCCGTTGTCGTAAGAACGGCGCGCGCCAATTGACTGCTGTCATGCGGCAGCCAGGTCAACACTGTTGTCTCTTCTCCCCGAAGCGCTCCTTCCAAAGCCGACATCAGCGCTCGGCACTCAGGTGTGTCCGCCGACTCCAGCAATAGATTGACAACGCCGCCGCACCCCAGCCCAAACGGCACCTCCGCTGTGTCATCAAACATCGTCGAGTAGCGCTCGACCAAAGAGCCGTTCCGAACCAGCCACTTAGCCTTGCGCACGACCTCCGTCTCCAGGCAGCCGCCACTAATGGTCCCATACTCACCGTGTGCTCCCAGCAGCAGACGAGCTCCTGGTCGCCGATAACTCGACCCTTCGGCCCGCACGAGTGTCACTAATACCGTTGCACCACCCTGCTGCCATAACCGAACAATCTGCCGACGTTCCATCATGCCGAGAACTTGCCTCTCTTAATTGAAGCTTAGTCCATTTCGCCGACCCAATCATTTGGCGGACTCCTAAGCACCTTTCTCTTGCGAGCTAAAGAAAACTCTTTCCTGCTTGCCACTTCTGAGCTGATTCTGCGGCGAAAAGAGAAAAAGTTTTCTCCATTCCGACAACTTGGTGCATGCCTAACTCCCACGTCAGTAACCAGTGATACAACAAAGTCCTTGTAATTTCATCATTTTACGTCCAACGTAGCTGCCGCTTCTCCTTATCCTGCTTTCACTTTGCGGATATGCGCAAAAAATGTGCCCGTCATCCCACTTTGGCACTTCCAGTGCATATGGAGGGATATCACCCTAAGTCTGCGGAAGCTAAGGCCTCCGAAGAAATGTGCCAGTTTAACCAAACTCAGTCACCACGTTCGACCTGATCCACTTTGCAGCAAAATTCCTAGGAGTTTCACCCATGCGAGTCAGCCGTCTCTCCGGAGTCAGAGTCCTCTTCAACCTCGTCTCTTTTGTTGCATCCACCCTGGCCCCCACTTTCGCATATACCCAGGCATTGGTTCCGGTGCAGAGTGGGACACGTTATGCCGGCACCATAGCGCCCGGGTTCAATGGTGACTTCGGTTCAGCAACGACGGTCAGCCTCAACACCCCGTCCTATATTATTTTTGATTCGAACGGAAACCAGTACATCTCGGACACGCAGAACAACTGCATCCGAAAGATTGACACCTCGGGCTCTATGAGCACCCTGGTCGGACTGGCCGTCTCCGGCAAAGGCGACACCTGCTTTACCTCTTCCAACAGCACGCCGGCCCCCTCCCAGGGTCTGTATCAGCCGACCGGTCTTGCGATCGACAGCTCCAATAACCTCTACATCGCCGACAGCAAACACAACTGCGTTCGCATGCTCGCTAACGGTGCGGCCGGCGTCACTGCTCTTGCGACAGTTGCCGGCACCTGCGGCTCCGCAGCGTCGACCACACCGAACCCCAACGGCCTCCTTCTCGATTCAAGCAACAACCTGTACATCTCCATTCAGGACACCGAAGTCCTTCCCGCTGTCAGCGTCTATCAGGTCCTTCGCCAGGCACCAAACGCAAACCCTTGTGTGATGGCCGGTGCCCCCTCTGCTCTCGTTCCAAACGTCTGCTCGGGAATCACCGGAAGCATCGCGCTGGACGCTCCGTCCGGCCTGGCGATGAACGGCATGGGCGATCTCTTTATCGCAGATACCGGCAACAACTGCGTTCGCCAGGTAGCAAATCTCTCGACCTACAAGACGCCCGTCGGTCGCTGCTCCAACGACAACTCTGGCAACTCTGTGACTGCCCTAAATCAGCCCTATGGCCTCACCTTTTCGCCGACGCAGTCGCTCCTGATCACCGAAACCAATCCGAACAATGTCGTGAACTATGTTCTCGGCTCATCCAGCGTAACCATCGCCGCAGGTCTGCCCAACGGCGCGTCTGGTCCGTACAGCTCCACGCAAGACGGCAATTCCGCTCTCAGCACGCCTCTGAACGCGCCCCGCGGTATCACTGTCGACAGCTTCGGCAACTTCTCTCTTGCTGACTCCGGTAACAGCATCGCGCGCAAACTCAGCAGCAATATCATCTTTCCAACTACCCCCGTCGGCAGCACCAGCTCCACGATGCCCGTCACCTTCGTCGTCAATCAGAGCGTCAATCTCTCGGTCAGCTCCGGCCCCGACTTCACCATCACCAGCAACACATGCAGCGGCACCTTGAGTCCTGCCTCACCAGGCGTAACACCAAACACCTGCCAGGTGTTCGTCCGCTTCACTCCGACGCGCCCCGGCCTCCGCAACGGGCCCGTCAAACTGACCGACTCGATCTCCGGCAAGATCTTCCTGCAGGGGCTGCAAGCCGTCGCAACCGGCTCACTCAGCGTCTTCACACCAGGTACTGTCAATACCATTGCCAGCGGACTGGCCGCTCCTACCGCGATCACAGTTGATTCTGAAGGCAATGCCTATGTGCTCGAAGCCGGAACCACGCCAGGGACAGCGGACCTCCTGTTCCTGCCAGCTGGCGGCGGCGCACCTCAAATCCTGATCCCGCAGGGCGCGGGCCTGCTTACTCCTTCCGCGCTGGCAATCGATTCCGCCGGCAATGGCTTCATCGCGGACGCCTCTCACGGAACTATTGCCCGCTTCGGCGCGGATGGCAGCATCAATACGAGCTACGTTACGGGATTCGACCAGCCGACCGCGATTTACGTCGACGGATTCGACAACCTTTTCATCGCCCAGGCCGGGGCAACGCACAATGTGATTGAGGTCTACGCCGCCGGATCACGCCGTACCATCTCCTCCAGCTTCGTCTCTCCCAGCGGTCTCTTCCTCGATCTGAATGGCATCCTCTACATCGCCGACTCCGGCGGCCACCTGGTCTATGCCGTCGATAAATTCGGCATCATCCACGAGATTGCCGGCAATGGCACAACAACCACTACCGTTTTGGGCCAGGCCACTGGAACCGCGCTGATCACTCCTTCGTCTCTCTCCGTCGACGCAGCAGGCGATCTCTACATCGCCGACGCTGCAGCGAATCGGGTCTACGTCGTGTTCTCATCTACCACAAGCAATGGCAGCAACATCGCCACCGTCTTTGGCACTGGCGCCGCAGGTAAAGCCGGCGACGGAGGCTTTAGTCCTCTTGCCCAGGTCAGCAATCCCGTCAGCGTTGCCGTCGACGGCAGCAGCAATCTCTTCGTCGTCGACAACGGCAACAGCTCGGTCCGCAAAATCACCTATCCGCCCCCCACCATTGCCTTCGGAACAATCATGGTCGGCCAGAGCTCTCCGGTCATGATGCAGAGTCTCAGCAACTTCGGCACCGACAATCTCGGCCTCACCGCTCCCTTCTCCACCTCTGACCCGCACTTCACCATCGACAGCAACTCGACAACGTGCGGCGCTACCATCATCGTTGGCTCGACTTGTAACCTTGGCTTCATCTTCACTCCAACGGCCAATGGCCCGCTGGCCGCCACCGTCACTCTTGTTTCCAACTCCTACAACAGTCCACAGACTTTGCAACTCACAGCCACGGGCAAACTCATCGCGCCGCTCCAATTCACACTTCCACCGCAGACGGAAGTCTACGGACAGCCATTCCCCGAAACAGTACTCGTCAGCAACGGCGACCCGGCACCCACCGGAACCATCACCTTTAGTCTCGGCAAAACGGTCCTCTGCACCCTGACGACGACACTTGGACCGAGCACGACCTGCAACGCGGCTAACAGCAGCCTTCCTATCGGCAACTACACCGTTATCTTCAGCTATACGGGCGACAGCAACTACTCTTCAGCCTCCGGCATCGTGACTCTGACCGTCACTCCAGCGCCGCTTACCGTCACTGTAAACAATGCAAGCCGCGAGTATGGAGTTCCCAACCCAACATTCTCCGGCACGCTTACCGGCGTCATCCCCGGCGACACAGTTCTGGTCTCTTACTCCACAGTTGCCACAGTTCTCAGTCCGGTCGGCAATTATCCAATCGTTGCGACGCTCACAGCGGCCGGTGGCACCAACCTGTCGAATTACGTCGTGACCAACACACCCGGGACCCTTACCATCACCCAAGTACCGCTGACCATTACTGTCCTCGACGCCAGCCGTCAGTATGGTCAGCCGAATCCTCCCTTCAGCAGCACCACTACTGTGACAGTCAACGGCATCACTAAGATCGGTACTCTTAACGGCGATGCCATCGACATTGCGTATTCCACCCCCGCAACCGTGACTTCTCCTGTCGGCACCTATCCCATCAATGCAACCGCCTCCGGTTCATCCGCAGGCAACTACCTCATAACCGTCATTCCCGGAACCCTGACCGTCATGCCTGCGTTCCTCACCGTCACGGTTGGCAACGCGACCCGACCCTACGGAGCACCCAATCCCGCCTTTACCAGCACGGTCAGCGGCGCGCTCAATGGCGATACCTTTACCCATAGCTACTCCACCACGGCCACCATCACGTCGCCTGTGGGGAGCTACCCGATCAACGATGCAGTTGGCGGTCCGGCAGCTTCGAACTACACGATTCATGTCACGCCCGGGACACTCACCATAACAACGGCGTCGATCACTCTTAACGTCGCCGCAAATAACGCGACTCGCACCTATGGCGCGGCTAACCCGGCCTTCACCAGTACCATTACCGGCGCGCTCAACGGCGACACCTTCACCATTACTTACGCAACCACCGCCACTGCAACGTCGCCAATCGGCACCTATCCAATCGTTCCCACCGTCTCCGGCGCGGCCATCGGCAACTACACCGTCACGACTACCAACGGTGTCCTCTCCGTCACTCCGGCAACGCTTACTGTCACCGCGAACAACGCCACCCGCGGCTACGGAGTCGCCAATCCGGCGTTCACCGGCACAACGACTGGACTGCTCAACGGCGATATCGTCACGACGACCTTTGCGACGGCTGCCGTCGTCAACTCGCCCGTCGGAACCTATCCCATCGTCCCGACCGTCTCCGGTCCGGCCACGTCGAACTACACGGTCATCACCGTCAACGGCACTCTGACAATCACACAAAATCAATCTTCTCTCGTCATCAACGTTGACAACGCAACACGCCGCTACGGCGCACCTAACCCCAACTTCACCGGTACTGTCACCGGAGTCATCCCCGGCGACAATGTGGTCGTCACTTACACTACCGCCGCGACGCAGACCTCTCCAGCCGGAACGTACCCCATCGGAGCAAACGTCTCGGGAACCTCTGCCGGCAACTACATCGCGAACATCCGTCCTGGAGCCCTCGCCATCACTCCCGCCTCCACCGTCACGACGATCGCGACGTCTGGCTCGCCTGCAACTGTTGGAGCCAACGTCAGCTTTACTGCAACGGTCACGACCACCGGCGGCATCGTGGCCGGCACGGTCAACTTCTCCGATGGATCCACTCTGCTCGGCACCGGGACACTGAACGCCAGCGGCATCGCCACCTTCTCCACCACGACTCTCTCGCTTGGCAGCCACAGCGTCACCGCGGCCTTCCAGGCGAACAGCAACTTCACCGCCAGTTCCGCCACGCTGACTCAAATCATGAACGCCGCGACCGGCAGCTTCACCATATCCGCTACGCCCGCCTCGCAGTTCATCAAGGGCGCCGGCACGACCATCTATCAAGTCACACTCACCTCCGTGGGCGCCTTCGCCGGCCAAATTAGTCTTGCCTGCTCGGGACTTCCCGCTGACGCCACCTGTTCCTTCGCGAACAATCCCACTCTCACCGCAGGCGGCACAGCCACCGTCGCAATGACGGTCAACACCACAGTGGCCGATGCTGAGCTTCGCAAGCCGGAGCTTCGTCACTTTGATCCTGCAGATCTGGCGGCCATAACCGCCGCCGCAGTCTTCCCGGTCGAACTCACAGGTCTGGGTGTCTTCTTCGCAGGGCTCCGCCGTCGTAAGAAACTAGGTACTCAGAAGATGCGCCTCGTGGCGGTCATCTTGTTCTCCCTTGGTATTCTTGGCCTGACAGGTTGCGGCTGCCCTAGCACTGTGTTTCAGACCTACACCATCAACATAACTGCCACCAGCGTCAGTTTCACGGCGCCCGCTCAATCCACCTCGGTCATCCTGTCTGTCGGTAACCAGTAATCCCTGACTGTCGCCGCTCTGCCTTCTCGGCGCGGCAGTCCTCAGAAATCAGGAAAGAAGAACCGCAGTTGGAGGATTCATCGTTATGCGTTCCTGCCCCGTGAGCTCCGGTCTTTTGAACAGCCGCCCCACGCGCTCCAGCAACTCCGTCAAACTCCGAGCGACCATTCTCGCCACCCTGACAGTTGCCTTCCTGACAGCTTCAACCCTGTCCATGGCCGCCCAGGCCGTCAAGACCTCCTCGACCCCACCACCTGAACTCTCACGCTTCGATCTCTATGGCGGCTATGGCTATCTTCACCCCGTTAATAGCGATATCGGCAATGTGAAGTATCAGCCGATCAATCCTGGCGCCGTCGTCAGTGCCACTGCGTATTTCAATCGCTACCTTGGCGTCCAGGCAGAAGGCAGCTTCTTTCCTTCAGGTCCCAACGACTGCGTCTTCACCGCACAAGCTGGCCCGATCTTCCGCTACCAGAAAAACCGCTTCGTTCCCTTCGCCCACGTTCTCGGCGGCGGGGCCAAGGTCGGCGGACCAATCTTCCAACCCTGCACCTGGGGCTGGGGAATCACCAGCGGTATCGGCCTCGACTACATTCTTCCCGCATTCAATAACCGCATCGCCATCCGCCCCATTCAGTCCGACTTTCATTACTCTCACGTCGACTACGGTCCCCCAGGAGTCGGCTTGGTGACCGGGGGCGTCGGCGACATCTACGCCTATCGCCTCTCCGCGGGAGTCGTCCTGCGCCTCGGCCAGATCACGCCGCCCCCACCCGTACAGCTCGGCTGCACGGTCCAGCCTGCGAATATCTTTCCCGGCGACCCCATCACAATCACCGCCACGGCCAGCAACCTCGACCTGAAGAAGAAGGCTACCTACACCTGGACAACAAGCGGAGGAAAGCTCACCGGAACAGACTCCACAGCCAGCATCTCGACCGCAGGTCTCCCCCCCGGTGACTACACCGTCTCCGGGCACGTCACTCAAGGCATCCGTCCCAGCCAGCAAGGGAGTTGCACAGCCGGCTTCCGCGTCCACGCCTACGAGCCGCCGACTATTTCCTGCTCGGCCAACCCCAGCACTGTCATGCCTGGTGATCCTTCCACCATTACGTCGGTTGGCCGCAGCCCACAGAACCGCCCCCTTACTTACTCCTACTCAGCCTCTGCAGGCCAGATTGGCAGCAGCACATCCACCGCCACGCTCAACACCGCCGGCGCAACTCCAGGCACCGTCAACGTCACCTGCAATGTCGTCGATGATCTTGGCAAACAGGCGACAGCAAACACCTCGGTCACCATTACAGCTCCGCCGCCTCCAGTGGCGCCGCAGCCACGTAGTCTCTGCAGCATCTCCTTCGAGCGCGACAAAAAGCGCCCTCTCCGTGTCGACAACGAGGCCAAGGGTTGCCTTGATGAGGTCGCACTGACCCTCAACCGCGATACCACTTCAAAGCTGGTCATCGTTGGCAAGCACTCTGCCGATGAGACTCCTGATGCGGCTGCGCAACGCGATCTCAACGTCGCGCAGTACCTCACACAGGAAAAAGGTATCGACCCAACTCGCATCGAGATGCGCACTGGCGGCGAACTCACTCGCAGCCTCGACAACATCCTTGTTCCCGCTGGAGCGAGCTTTACTCCCGGTGAGACCAACACATTCGATTCGAACTCGGTGAAGCGGCAGGGGCAGCCCTATGGGAAGCCCAAAACCGCAACCAGAGCTCAAAAACCGGCTAACTAGGCTGGTCGACTTTGCACCACTCATGGGGAGGAGTCACTAGGGCTCCTTCCCATCTTTTTTGCCCTCAACTCATTCAATTCAGAGCGCCGCGCCCTGCGCCTTGAATTTCACGGCTGTGGAATGACAGATGAGAAACGGATCGGTCGAGCGGTCTCCACCGGACGTCGATAATCTGCTAAACTACTCAAGTCGGTACAGCGATCCAGCAAGCCCACCCGCGCGCTTGAGCCACACGGAAAGCACTCTCATCGGCATCTCACCGCAGCATCTATTCGGGGCGTAGCGCAGTCTGGTAGCGCACCTGGTTCGGGACCAGGGGGTCGGAGGT
>CAVRHK010000031.1:0-206421 GCA_963720955.1 uncultured Acidobacteriaceae bacterium
TTAGAGGATCCTACCCTTTACTTCCAGTAAGTTGCAGATTCTAAATGATCACAAAAAGCATAGAAAGCACAAAAAGTGGCTCCCGATGTACGCCCAGTGTACAGGGGAGAATTCGAAGTAGATTGCCATAACCGGGTGTCTACCCCTTCTACTCCACCGAGGCCAAAGCCAACTCACCCTCGCGCCCGAACTCGGCACATCACGCTCAAGATTCACAACGCCGTTAAGGCCAAAAGCAAGGGCTGGAGATCATGAAAGCACCTAACAGCACGATGATGGCTGCTGCAGTTGGATCAGAATATCGGCCCACTAGATCGCAACGGTCGCACGTTCTAGGCAAAGGAGCGGGTTGCCAGCGCCTCACACCATCAATCCCGTCGTCGAGCTTATCGGATGACACGGCCGGGGGTCGGACCTACTCAAGATGCGGTGGAATATGTCGCTTGTCCCACTCTGATGACGGCTAAGTCATTTACAATGAATATACGTTACCTACGACAATGGCAATTGTCAGGGGTAAAATCATTCCATGACAAATGTGCTCGTTTTGGCGCCTGTCACCACCCGAAAGCAGGGAAGGGGAGCCCCTGGCCCTCACCCCGGCCCAGGCCAGGCTGCGCAAGATGGTGCTGGACACGGTGCCGTCGCCTCATTCTAAGCGCAACTACGCCAAAGCCCTCGACGACCTCTTCGCCTTCTGTGCCAGCCGGCCTCTCTCCCGGTCCTTATTAATGGAGTGGCGGGCGGGCATGGAGTCGCTCTCCCCCTCGACTATAAACGTCCGGCTCTCGGCCGTGCGCAAGCTGGTCGGCGAGGCCAGGCGCAACAACATGATCGGATCGGAGGAGGCGGCCAGCCTGACCGACGTCCCCAACATCAGCCAGAAGGGAACCCGGCTGGGAAACTGGCTGACCCGGGAGCAGGCCAAGGAGCTGCTGGCCGTCCCCGACCGCTCGACCCTGAAGGGCAAGCGCGACTACGTGATCCTGGCGCTGCTGGTCGGCTGCGCCCTCCGGCGGAACGAGCTGGCCGAGCTCGACGTCGAGACCATCCAGCAACGGGAGGGCAGGTGGGTCCTGGCCGACCTCGAAGGGCAAGGGCCGGCGCATCCGCACCGTCGCCATCCCGATCTGGGTCAAGCAGGGCATCAACGCCTGGATGACCGCGGCCGGCATCGAAGACGGCCGGCTGCTGCGTTCGGTCTCGAAGAGCGGGAAGGTCAATCGCGACACGCTGAGCGACTGGGCGGTCTGGTCGGTAGTTGAACAGTCATCGAAGCAAATCGGGATCGAGCACTTCGGCGCCCACGACCTGCGCCGCACCTGCGCCAAGCTCTGCCGGAAGAACGGCGGGGATCTGGAGCAGATCAAATTCCTGCTCGGGCACTCCTCGATCCAGACCACCGAACGCTATCTGGGCTCCGAGCAGGATATCGAGATCGCGGTGAACGACAACCTGGGACTGTAGTTGAGTACGTCGACTCCTCATTGGATTTTGGGCACAATCCAATTTTGACGAGCGGGTACGATAAGACGGGACGGTGCGATGACGAAGGATTTGCGCAAAGCGGTCGAAGCCGACGAAGGTGCATCCCAGCTTCTTCACAGTCTTCGCGACCTGATTCAAAACGCTCGTCAGAGGGCATTACGGGCTGTCGATGCAGTTCAGGTACAGACCTGCTGGGAGATCGGCCGGCATATCGTCGAGTTCGAACAGGGCGGCTCGGCACGGGCGGAATATGGAGCCCGGCTGCTGCAGACCTTGGCTTCGTCGCTCGGCCGCAGAGTTCGGGAGGGGGTTCGACGTCTCGAATCTGAGACATATGCGGGTGTTTTATCAAGCCTTTCCAATTCGTGACGCATTGCGTCCTGAATTGAGCTGGACCCACTACCGCACGCTTCTGAGGGTGGAAAGCGATTCCGCTCGGCTATGGTATATGAACGAAGCCGCGGGCCAGGGCTGGACGACGCGCTCGCTTGAGCGCCAAATCAGCACCCTTTATTACGAACGGCTTCTGGCAACGTCAGACCGACCTGCCGTCGAGAACGAAGCCAGAGGCAACCTGGCACCCTCCCAAACCCCACGGGATTTCGTTCGAGATCCGGTCATGCTGGAGTTTCTAGGTCTTCCTGGAGTTGGCAGGTTGTTAGAAGCGGATCTCGAAAGAGCCTTGTTGGACAATCTGCAGGCATTCCTGCTGGAACTTGGGCGAGGTTTCGCGTTTGTCGCGAGACAATATCGGATCAGTTCGGAGTCCAAAGACTTCTATATTGACCTGGTCTTTTACAACTATCTGCTCAAGTGCTTCGTGCTGTTCGACCTCAAATCTGGTGAGCTGACGCACCAGGACATCGGGCAAATGGATATGTACGTCCGCATGATGGACGATCTCAAACGAGCGCCTGACGACAATCCGACGGTGGGCATCATTCTCTGCACTGATAAGGATGCCTCGGTCGTGCGCTATTCCGTTCTCCATGAAAACGAGCAGATGTTCGCCAGCAGGTACAAACTCGTTCTTCCTTCGGAAGAGGAGTTGAGGGCAGAGCTAGATCGAGAACGTAGTGAACTCGCTGATCGAGTCAAGACACCCACCGTGGATTAGCGTAATGCTCGGAACCAGTCAAACAAGTGTGGGGTGAGTGAGACTTGGCGAATTGCGAAATACTGAGAGGCGCTACAACTCAAGAGCCAAAAAAGGATGGAGTACATTCCTGTGCTTCTGGTTCCGGCGGACAAAATCCAGCAAAGTCGGACTCCGTGGTGACTACTGAAATTGCTACACCCAACCGCGTTTATCGGGACTGATCGAGGACTTCTAATCCACGTTTGAGGTATTCCCCAGGATTAGCTCCAACTACTCGCTTGAATGCCTTACTGAACGCAGCGTCGGATTCGTAACCGACGGATCGTGCGACGTCTATAAGCTTTTTGTCGCGTTGCTGTAGTAGCTGCATCGCCTTCTGCATCCGCCACTCGGTTACGTATTCCAGTGGTGTTTGTTCGAGTAGCTCTTTGAAACGTGCTGCGAATGCGGAGCGCGACATGCCCGCCGCTTCGGCCAGGGATTCGACCGTCCAGGGGGTGTTCACTCTGTTGTGAATGGCACTCAGGGCGGTGCCCATCTGAGGATCGAAGACAGCACGAAGCCATCCTTTGCTGCGTTCCGGTCCTGCCGCGATATGCGCTCGGAGTACCTGGATAAACAGGACCTCGGCCAGTCGAGTTGCGACTACTTCCGATCCCGGCGTTTGTTCTGCCATCTCCGACGCGAGCGCCTGCACCGTGGTGTGCAGAGCCAGCGTACGCGCCTGATCGGCCTTCATCAGAATGAAGCTGGGCAGCAACTGCGTGACCGGCCTCAGGCTGGCGCGATCGAAACTCAAGGATCCGCAGACAATCGTCGTCGGAGCGCCACCACCTCCACAAAGAGCGACATTTCCGTTGGCGCTGGCACCGACCTCACGGAAACTCCACTTCGGAGGCGTGCGCGGGCTGTCGCGCAAAACAATCGACGTCCCCTTGGCGAGCAAGAAGCAGTCGCCACCGGTGAGAGGCATAGGGTCCGCAATGCCTTCCACACTCAGCCAGCAGTTGCCGCGCGAAAGCATGACGAAGTGCGCCAAGTCTGTGGGTGGCATCTTTTTGCCGGAAGGCGTGACTTTGTCTTCGGCCTCATTTTCCTGTTTCAAGCCCCACGGGGCCGTGGCTTCGAGCCTATGCAGACCGAAAGCGGTTACGTGCAGCGTTCTAAAGATGTCTGTTATCGGATCCAATGTACCCTCCCTATTTGGACGAATGGACAAAAAGCTTGGACTACTAAGCAGTTCTCGTCCACTACCAAAGGAATCTACTCCTCAGTAGTGGATGCTGGACATCCACCGAAGGGAGCAGTTATGGGAAAGCTAGAAGGTAAGGTTGCAGTCATTACGGGCGGATCGAGCGGACTGGCGCTGGAGAGTGCGAAGCGATTCGTGGAAGAAGGCGCGTACGTTTTCATCACGGGCCGGAGGCAGGAGACGCTCGATGAGGCCGTCAAGCTGATTGGCCGGAACGTGACCGGCGTGCGCGGTGACGCGTCCAATCTCGACGACCTCGACCGCCTGTTTGAAACGGTGAAGCGGGAGAAGGGCAAGATCGATGTCCTTTTTGCGAGCGCTGGCAAGGGAGAAGCCGCCACGTTGGGCGAATATTACCGAGGAGCACTTCGATGCAGGAGTTCGACCTGATTGTGCGCGGAACGCTGTTTACCGCGCAGAAGGCGTTGCCGCTCTTCAACGATGGCGGATCGATCATCATGACCGGCTCGGTTGCTTCGGTGAAAGGCTTTCCTGGCTTCGGCGTGTATGCGGCGAGCAAGGCGGCCTTGCGCTCGTTCGCACGCACGTGGCTCAACGAACTGAAGGGCAGAAAGATCCGGGTGAACGTGCTGAGCCCGGGACAGGTCGACACGCCGGACTCCCAGCGACTCGACAAGGCGACGAGGGAGATGTTCGAGTCCCTGATCCCGCGGGGCACGATGGGACGTCCAGAAGAGATTGCGGCGGTTGCGCTGTTTCTTGCTTCCGACGAAGCGAGCTACGTGAATGGGGTGGAGTTGGCTGTCGACGGCGGCTTCTCGGCCATCTGATAGCTGCGGATCTTGGTGAGTGCATGATCGATCATGCATTCACTGAAATCCAACCTGCCCTCCTTATTTGGACGAATGGACAAAAGATTGGGACTCCTGGGCAGTTCGCGTCCACAACGAAGGGAATCTACTCCTGTGTAGTGGATGCTAGACATCTGCCGAAGGGAGCAATTATGGGAAAGCTGGAAGGAAAGGTTGCAGTCATCACGGGTGGATCGAGCGGTATGGCGCTGGCGAGCGCCAAGCTGTTCGTTGAAGAAGGTGCCTATGTTTTCATCACCGGCCGCAGGCAGGAGCAGCTCGATGAGGCCGTCAAGGTGATTGGCCGGAACGTGACCGGCGTGCGCGGTGACGCAGCCAAGCTGGACGATCTGGACCGCCTGTTCGATACGGTCAAGCGCGAGAAGGGCAAGATCGACATCCTGTTCGCGAGTGCCGGCAAGGGCGAGCCGCTGCCACTGGGCCAGATTACCGAGGAGCACTTCGATGCGGCCTTCGATCTGAATGTGCGCGGCACGCTGTTTACGGTTCAGAAGGCGTTGCCGCTGTTCAACGATGGCGCATCGATCATCATGACCGGGTCCAATGCCTCGGCAAAAGGTTTTCCTGGTTTCGGCGTGTATGCCGCCAGCAAGTTGGCGTTGCGCTCCTTCGCACGCACCTGGGTCAATGAACTAAAAGACAGGAAAATCCGGGTGAACCTGCTGGTCCCGGGAGCTGTTACTTCACCGATGCAGGAAGAAGTTCTCACCAAGGAAGCGAGGGAATTTTTCGAATCCCTCATCCCGCGCGGCAAGATGGGCCAACCTGACGAAATCGCGACGGTCGCAGTGTTTCTTGCCTCCGACGACTCCAGCTACGTCAATGGTGTGGAGTTGTTCGTGGATGGCGGCATGACAGCCGTTTGAGACCGGCGGGCCCCGGTGAGTGGATGATCGCTGACGCCTCACCGGGATTCGATCAGCGAGAAAGCAACACCAACATGTATCGGAGAAGATTATGAGCTACGCAATTGTTGGATTCGGCAAGATAGGTCAGGCCCTCGCCCGTGCCTTCGCCCGTAGAAACATCGACGTGACCGTCGCGAGCCGCCGTGCGCCTGAGGAGTTGGCACCGCAGGCTCGGGCGATTGGACCTACTGTGGTCGCCAAGTCGCTGCAGGAAGCGCTCAAGGCCGACACCATCTTCCTGGCGGTCCCGTTCGGTGAACATCGCGAGATTGCGAAGGTCCTGCCGAGCTGGGAAGGCAAGACGATCATCGACGCGATGAACTCGTTCCCCGTCCCGCCAGACGATCTCGATGGTCTCCCGTCCTCCGCCTTCGTCGCGAAGTCCTTCCCCGGCGCGAAGGTCGTGAAGGGTTTCAATCACCTGATTGCAGCCACACTGGCGACCGATCCAGTAGTCGAAGGTGGTCATCGGGTCGTCTTTCTGTCGAGCGACGATGAAGACGCGGTTGCTCCCGTGGCGGACCTGGCCAAACAACTCGGGTTCGCACCCGTCAAGCTGGGAAAGCTGAACGAGGGCGGATGGCTGGTGCACGCACGAGGCCGCACTTGGGGTCAGCTCATATTCCAGGATGTGTTCAAGAAGCAGCAGTAATCGGTTTGCAACCGTGTGATTTGGTCCGAGAAGGATGATTCCGAAACGTTCCATTCAATCGGACGCGCTTGATGAAGGAAAGGAGAGAACGATGAGCATCGAAGAGAATGTACAGGTTGTAAAAGATTTCTTTGCAGCAATAGGCAGCTACGGCTCCGCGTCCCGCCCCGTTCGCGAACGTCTGGGTCGGCAATTCCAGCTTGGCCACATTGCATGCTACGTTCCACGTTTCTAAGTGACTGCGGCCTGTATTTGTCATTTGCAGAGTTCTGCCAGGCAGGCTGCCCACTGATGATCCTGTCGTTAAAGGGGTCACTACACCAAACGTCAAAAATCGTACGCTAAAGCTTTCTAGGTTAAGTCGACCGTTCCATTTGTCCGAGATGGCGACTTTTCGTCCATGTGAGATGCGCGCCGCCAACGAGTGACTTGGCGATTTAGCGTCAATTGACGAATCGCACCAGGTAACGCTCATTTCTCGTTTTTCCATCGCAGCGCTGGTTCTCTGGAATTCCAAGCTTCCTTGAATTTTGCGATTGACGGCTTTGGATCGGCAGGCGATATAATTCGTAATTATATTTCGAATTCGAATATATAATACGAATTGTGAAATCATCGAGAACCGCGGCAACAACGACGAAAGCCAGATCTGCGAGTACGTATCACCTTCATCGCGAGCGTCAGCGCCGCCGCATTCTCGACGCAGCCAAAGCGCTATTCGACGAGCGTGGTATTGATCGCACCACGATGGCTGAGGTCATGTCTGCCAGTGGGCTTCGAGCGTCCACACTTTACGAGTACTTCTCGAAGAAGGACGACATCGTCTGGGCGATCTTCAGCGAGATGCTGGAGGAGGATTCCGACAGCGCGAAAAAAAGTGTCGACGGCGCAACGACGGGGCTTGCAAAGATCATTGATCTGCTTCAGTACATGGCCGATCAACTGTCGAATCACCGGGCAAAGGTTCGCTTCATGGCACAGTTCGATGCAATGTACGCACGAGACTGGCCGGTCGCACGCCTTCTGACGCTTGAGGGACGACTCAACGTTCAAGGCTTTGAAGTCTTCCGAGAATTGATCAGAGAAGGCATAGCTGATGGTTCTCTCCGCTCTGACCTGGACCCGGACCTGACGTTGCATGCGGTGATCAATGCGGTAATCGGGGCGCAGCGACGTCTCGCCTCGCTGGGAACGAAGGTCGAGTTGGAATACGGACAGTCGATAGACCGGCTCTTCCGAGAGATGATTCGCATCATCGAGTTCGGCTTACGCTCCACGGAACCACCAAAAATTACTGGGCCGGCCTCGCGAGCGAAGGCTCGCAAACGCTCGACAGGAAAGAGGACTTCGTGAAACTGAATCTTCGCCTCATGATCGCAATATCCACCGCGCTACTATCGTTTGCTCCTGGTTCGATGAATGCGGCAGAGCCAAATCCACCCAGGCTGGAGCTGGCAGCGGACTCCGGCTGGAAGTTCGTGCTTGGTGACCCAAGCGGCGCAGAGGCGCCCTCTTTCGCTGACAGCGCCTGGCGCACAGTGGACCTGCCACACGACTGGAGTATCGAAGGGCGGCCAGAGAAAGACAATCTGACCGGTGCTGGTGGAGGCTTCTTTCCGGCCGGTGTCGGCTGGTATCGAAAGACGTTCAACGCACCTGCAGAATGGCAAGGGAAGCTAGTGAACGTCGAGTTCGACGGAGTGTATAGAGACGCGACCGTGTACCTGAACGGGAATAAGTTGGGGGTCCATCCCTACGGATACACCAGCTTCACCTTCGACCTTAGTAAGCACCTGAACTTCAAAGGCCCAAACGTGCTGGCTGTGCGCGTGGACAACTCCGCGCAACCGAACAGCCGCTGGTACAGCGGGTCAGGGATTTATCGGCACGTCCGGGTCGTGGTCACAGAACCTACCCATGTCGCGCACTGGGGAGTTTTCGTTACCACGCCTAAGGTATCGGATGCGTCGGCAACAGTCTCTATTCAGACGAAGATCGCAAACGAATCCGATAAGCCGACCGGCGTTACAGTAAAGACCACACTGTACGACCGCGCCGGACACGAAGCGGGTACAAAGGATTCGACCCTGACGATCGCTCCGGGGAAGGAAACGGAAGCGGCGCAAGAGATCACGGTCTCCGACCCTGCCCTGTGGTCGCCTGCTTCGCCTGTCTTATACCGTGCGGTTTCTCAGATACGCAAAGATGGCAAGGTCCTAGATCAGGTTGAGACGCCGTTCGGAATCAGGTCACTCTCGTGGTCGGCAGAGAAGGGGCTGCTTCTGAATGGAAAGCCAGTCAAACTCACTGGGGGCAGCGTCCATCATGACAACGGTCCGCTTGGGGCTGCGGCATTTGATCGCGCGGAGGAGCGCAAGGTTGAGCTCTTGAAGGCTTCGGGCTATAACGCCGTACGAACAGCTCACAACCCGCCGTCCCCGGCATTCCTCAATGCCTGCGATCGGCTTGGTTTGCTTGTGCTCGACGAGCCCTTTGATACATGGAAGGCGAACAAGGCGAAGTTCGATTACGGCCGGGATTTTGACGATTGGTGGAAGCGCGATATTTCGTCCATGGTGTTGCGCGATCGCAATCATCCGTCGATCGTGATCTGGGGAATCGGAAACGAGATTCCGGAGTTGGAGGTCGACCGAGGTCCGGCGATGGGTAAGCAATTAGCCGACCAGGTGCGCACGCTGGACACCACGCGCCCGCTTACGCTGGCCTTTCCCGGTACCACCACCGCGCCCAACGCCGCAGCCGTCTTTTCACAGCTGGACATTACCGGTTACAACTACAACCTGATTCCGACCTATGCGGCGGACCATGCCCAGTTGCCGAAGCGAATGATGCTGACCACAGAGTCGTATCCAGCCAAGCTATTCCCGTTGTGGCAAATCTCACAGGACAATCCGTATGTCATCGGTGATCTCACCTGGACAGCGATGGACTACCTGGGTGAGTCCGGCATCGGCGCATGGTCGTATGGGACTCCGGAACAGGCACGGATGGCGGAGCAGATTATGGGCTCGATGGTGAACTCGTCCATGATCGATAAGATGTTCCTGGGAATGGCCAATGGAGTGGACATGATGGCTGCGATGGCCCAGGGCGCGGCTGACCCGGCCACGAAAGCTGCGATGGCGGTCATGTTCCATGGGTATCCGTGGCATGCTGCGGCGTGCGGAGATCTCGACTTAACCGGCTATCGAAAGCCGCAGTCCTACTATCGGGATATCTTGTGGAACGGTGGCGATCGCGTATACGCCACAGTCCGTCTCCCCGAACCGGAAGGAAAGAAGATCATCGCTGTTGGCTGGGCTACCTATCCAACACTGCCAAGCTGGAGTTGGTCGGGGCAAGAAGGTAAAGAACTGCAGGTGGAGGTGTACTCCGGTGCGGAGAAGGTCCGTTTGTTCCTGAACGATAAGCTGATCGGGGAAAAGCCAACCGGCCGCGATCAGGAGTTCAAAGCGACGTTTTCTGTGCCCTATGCCCCCGGAACTTTGAAAGCGGTAGGAGTGCGGGGAGACCGGGAAGTCGCTGAAAGCGTGCTTACGACAGCCGGCAGCTCCGTTGGTCTTCGCGTCACTGCGGACCGCACTATAGTTCAGGCCGACGGACAAGATCTTTCTTTTCTGGTAGTCGAGTCGGTAGATGCTGAAGGTCGTTTGGTGCCCCATGGAGAGCAGCAAGTGCAGTTCTCCATCAACGGCCCCGGGGTAATTGCGGCTGTGGGGAACGGCGACGGTGAGGACGATGCCTCCTACCAAGGGGATCGCCGCAAATTGTTTCAGGGACGTGCGCTCGTTGTGGTGCGTACCTCAAAACAGACTGGACCGATAACAGTTACGGCGAGGGCTGCAGGCTTGAGCGACGGATCGGCGACTGTTCAAGCGAAGGCTGTCGAACAGCGCGCTGAACTGCGCTAAACGAAACTGGATGAGCGCACTTCGGATTGTGGCTGATTCTCAACTGTTCCTAAGAGGCCAAGTCACTCATTCACCCGGTCGAATCGGCTATGCCTCTGGCAAGTTGCCGTAAAACCAACTTGTCGTAGAAGTGCGTCGCAGACTCGTGCACAAACGATCGTTTGTGCACGTTGGCCTGGTCGGGCTAAATATCAACAGTTTGGAGTTGCAAAAGCCTATTGCGATTGCCTTTTCGCTGGCAATCGGTTTGCGCAACTGAGAGCCTTACCGTACGATTTTTTCGCGTTTGGTGTAGCGACCTCAATGGGTCCACAGGCAAGCGCGATCCAGGGAGCCAGCGGACAACCGGAAAAGAGGAGAATGGTGTAGTCAGTATTCATGAGGTTGGATGCTCCGTCATTCTTCTGGCGCCACCTGCAATAGAGGTAAAGAGAAAAGCTATGAACACCATGAAAGACAATAAGCTGAAGTTGTCACCAGAACAACGTGAAGACCTACTCGGAGCATTGAAAGCCCGTTTTGACCAAAACATGAACCGCCATAGAGGGCTTGAATGGGAAAAAATACGAACCAAGCTGAAAGCTAATACTGAAAAACTGCGGTCACTCAATGAAATGGAAAAAACTGGCGGTGAACCGGATGTTGTTGGTTATGACAAGAAGACGGCCGAATACATTTTTTATGATTGTTCACTGGAAAGCCCGAAAGGTCGCAGAAGTGTTTGCTATGACCGTGAAGCGCTGGAGTCAAGGAAAGAAAATAAACCAGAAGATAACTCCATCGATATGGCAACTGCTATTGGCATTGAGCTCTTAACGGAAGAACAATATCGAGAGCTGCAGAAACTCGGAAAGTTCGATACGAAAACGTCAAGCTGGGTGAAAACACCTTCTGATATCAGAAAACTCGGCGGTGCTCTCTTTTGTGATCGCCGCTACAACACTGTTTTCGTATATCACAACGGTGCGGGATCTTACTATGCCGCCAGGGGGTTCCGTGGCTTGCTGAAGGTCTGAATTTTACACATGGCTAGTGGCCCCTATTTCCAATCCTCCCTATTAGGCCCAATGCATGGGGCTGCAGAATACGCTGAGCGCAGTGAAAATAGGCGCGAGAGTGCGCGACATCCATACACAACTCAGATCACGAGATTGTTGAAGAGTGGCGAGGATCCTCGCGCCTCGCTCGACCTCCGGGGACTCTACGGGGATACGATTCGAACGCGTTCGCCCGGGCGCAATCCGGGGATTTCAACGGGTGGGCTCTAGAGAGCGTAGATATGCACGGGGCTTCCTAGCAATATCCAAGCACTGACAGGATCTCGGCCGGGTCAGCCAGAAGAAATGGGGCGTTGGGAACGCAACGCGGGCAGACATCACGGGTATTGGTCGAGTATTCCGGCGTGATCAGGAGTTTTTCGCGAGTAGAAATCAGCTTCCGAACCAACTGGTCCGCCTCGCGGAATGCGCAAGGGTGATCCAGCTTTCGATGGTCCTCCCATGCAGCTTCGAGATTGGCGGGCGGCACTCCTTCTGAGATTCGGACGTAGTCTCGAGCGTGCTTCTCGGGTACAGGAATGTTGACGTCAAGATCTAACAGTAATCGCGCGGTACGGGCGACGACATCTTCGCGCGCTACGAGCCGCATCGGCCCAGTCGGCAACCCGGTTATGTGCGTGCGACTCATAGTCCCCCCACATGCCCGAAATACGTCGATCCGCAAAGCTGTTTCGACGTCCACAAACTGCAATAACATCTTTCCTGGGGGATCGGCCGGATGGGCGTGCCTGAACAAGAACGATTCCGCCAACGTGCGGGGAATGCTGTCAAATGACGGCACCACGAAATCGATGTCCATGAGATGGCGGAGAAACGGCTCCTGTCGATTGAGGATGCAGTGAATCTCAACGGCCCAGCCTCCTGCGATCGACCACTCGGATATGTCGTGGGCGGCAAGCTTCTGCGCCGTCTTCAAAGCGCGCTCCGCATCGGATTTCTTCAAGAAATGCTCCGTCACACTCGGGCTCAATGACTCTCCGTATAAAGGCAGCATATCCCGGGATTCTGACTTGCCGCCAAATCGCTAACTCAGGTTTTTTAGCCCGTCTGGGGTTGGAAACGTACGAAGTCCTATTGGCAATAGTTGAGAGCGGCTACGCCCGTTTCTGACGAGATGCCGAGTTCTGGGTCGTCATGTACTACCGTTGATCATCAAGTGCCAATAAATAGCACGCCAAGGCAGCCATGCGGGAGCGGATTGCCGGAAGCAAGCGGTTGCGAAAGTCGAACCCTGACCGTGCGTTTCTGCGAACGAAGTAGCCCTGAATGGACCGGCGGGCGTGCGGGGTGACATTGGCGGTGTGGCCGTGCCAGATGGCGCCGTTGAAGAGGATCATCATCCCGGGATCGCCGCAGCCCAGGACTTCGCCGGGATACTTTGCCCGTGTATTGGAGAGTCGATCGCATGGAACACCGGCCCAGTGGTGCGATGTAGGAACGAAGCGTGTCGCTCCGTTCTCCTCGCGAAAGGGATCGATCATGAGGATGAAGCCCAGTAAGGGTGAATCCTCCGAGCCGCGGGGAAGGTCGGCGTGCAGCTCCTGAGCCGGTGTTCCCGCTCTGAGAGTTCTGGCTAAGAACGAGCTGAGTTTGAAGGGTTCTCCTATGAACTGGCTGCAAACTTCGAGGAGAGGTGGGTAGAGAAAGACCTCATCAAATACCGAGCTGTAACTGAGCAGATCGGACATGCCGGTGGTGGTGCTTGCCACTTTGAAGTCCGGTCCGGATGCTGCGGTCATCACATCGTCATACGCCGTGGCCAATTCGTCGAGCCGATCCCCTGAGAGGGGTCCTGGAATCGTCACGAAACCTGATTCCTCGAGCTGCCGAACGGGTTGGCCAGGCAGCGTACTGCCGAGACGGATCTGTTGGTGGTGATCATCCACCGCATCAGCGTAACAAATGGAGACCAACTCAGCAGTTCAGTCCCAAAAACGCCCATGTCGTCGTGAACGATTATCAGTGGACGCATAATCACCGAGTCACTCATCCAACACCGGGATAGGTACTCAAAGTCGGGATTGCGTCAGTTTTCCGAAAGGAATCAGCGAGGACATTTTTCCAGCATACTGCCCCGTTTTTCACGACTCATCCTGAGAATTACGCGTAACCAGCGCTCAATGAGCGGAAGGCACCAACTACTGGAGCAATTGTCCCGTAACCAATACGGACTTTCGCCGTCTCCCCGGCCGCGGGGCCGTTCCGAGCCTCCGAAATTTCGAGTATTGCCGGGGCGCTCTCATTCTGATTGGTAGCGCAGTGGCAGAAATTTCGAGTGGGCAGAACGTTCTTGCTATACCTTGAACCGAAAGGTATTATGGCCAGGTAATGAAATCCCGTCAGACCAACCCGAATTTTATGAATGGGGTGCCGGAGTTGCTGATCCTGCGGATGCTTAAGGACACCGAGATGTACGGCTATGAAATCGTGCAGGCAATCCGCGATAGCACGGATGCCGTGATCGTAGTTGGCGAAGGAGTGGTCTATCCGGTGCTGCATGCGCTGGAGTCCGCTGGAGCGCTGCGGTCGCGACGCAAGACCGTGGCTGGGCGGAGCCGGATCTACTACTCAGTGACGAAGGCGGGATCTCGGAGGCTGGCGGACTTGGCGGCGCAGTGGACGAGTTTGGCAGGGGCCATTCAAAGGACCCTAGCGGGAGGAATGTATGGCGACGTGGTTGCGTGAACTGCGGGAACGGCTGCTACGCGCCGGCGTGGCGCCTCGGCATGTGCGTCGTTATCTGACCGAACTGCGCGAACACTGGTCTGATCTGACCGCCGAAGAGCAGCGCGCCGGACGGAATCGCGCTGAAGCGGAGGCCCTGGCGTTGGCTCGGCTGGGACGGGTGGACGATCTCGCCCGGATCATGATCGAGCGGCCAGAACTGCGCTCATGGACGGCGCGGGCTCCATGGGTGGTGCTGAGTGCCGGTCCAGTGCTGGGGCTGGTGGTCGGGTGGGGGGTGGCGCTGCTGATTCTATGGTCGGGGTGGACCTGGTTCCTGGGAGGTACGCAGACGCCCTTTGTCCCGCTCCATGGGTTCGCGATCGCCTACTTCGGCGTGGGTCGGATGGTCTACTACAACGCACCGCTGCTGGCCGGCTGGGGCATGATCCTGCTGGCCGGGCGCCAACGAGTACAGGCCATTTGGCCAGTGATCCTGGGCTCGCTCGTTGTGGCCTTACTCGGAGCGACAGGCGCCGTGGATGTTCGGCCCCCTGCGGTTCCCGGGGGAACGGGCGACGTGGGGATTCGGTTCTTTCCCCTGGCCTCACAACTGGCCGACGTGGCTGGTCATTCACTACTGCTGTTTGTCTTGATTGCTGTCCCATATCTGGTATGGCGATGGAGGATCTTCAGGCCTCGTTTCCAGCAGCAGTAGACCGGCGTCGGCAGGACAAAGCAGAGAACAGCTGGCGCTAACTCACCAATTCGCCCGAATGAAATTGGATTGGTAATGTTAGTCGGCAAGTGTCATGGGATCCTGAAAGGGGTCACTACACCAAACGTCGAAAATCGTACGCTAACGCTCTGGGGCTGAGCATCTCCAACTTCCGAGAAGCACGTTTTTCTCGATACTGATCCTGCGATCACTTCCGGATTGCAGTGATCCACCCTAATTAACGGCTGTATGGGAGAGCCGATCTGGCAGACTCCGCGCCGCCCGTGCTTCAGCGTTGCAAAGCGTCCGTTGTTGCATCTAGGCGACAGCTTGTACAGTCGACGCATGGCGCTCAAACGGATGGATAACGTAGGAATCGTCGTCGTCGACCTCGGAGAGACGATTGATTTCTTCCGAGAGCTCGGCCTTGAGCTAGAAGGGCGGACCACGATCGAAGGAGAATGGGCAGGACGTGTCACCGGACTTGCCGACCAGCGCGTCGAGATTGCCATGATGCGCACACCGGACGGCCACAGCCGTCTCGAGCTCTCCCGCTTCCTCACGCCGCCTGTCGTCGCGGATCACCGCAACGCTCCAGTGAACGCTTTAGGCTACCTCCGCGTCATGTTCGCCGTGGACGACATCGACGAGACGCTTGGCAGGCTTCGCAAGCGCGGCGCACAGCTCGTAGGCGAAGTAGTCCGGTATCAGGACTCGTATCGGCTTTGCTACATCCGCGGGCCTGAAGGGCTTCTCATCGGACTCGCCCAGGAACTTCACTGAGCGCGATGCGCCCGGCTATTCGAAAGTTGAACCGGATCGGTCCTCATCAGTCGGCTTGTCGGAAGTGACCTCCCCGAAATCTAACCGAGACGCACTCGATATCGACCCACTAAACTGATTGCTTAGGAGAGACGAACGTGTCCAAGGTCCGTGTCGCAGGTTTTGGTATGTCAATCGACGGGTTCAGTGCTGGCTTGCGGCAGAGCCTCGACGACCCGCTCGGGGAGAACGGCATGGAAATCTTCCAGTGGTTCTTCAGGACTCGAACTTTCTGTGCGATGCACGGCAAGGAAGGTGGCAGCGTCGATCTTGACGATCAGTTCGCACATCGAGGGATGGAGAACTTTGGTGCTTTTATCCTCGGCAGGAACATGTTCGGTCCAGTTCGGGGACCATGGCCTGACGACACGTGGAAGGGATGGTGGGGAGACAATCCCCCCTACCACTCACCTACTTTCGTACTGACTCACTACGAACGCGAGCCACTGGTGATGGAGGGAGGAACAACGTTCCACTTCGTAACGGGAGGCATTGAGGAAGCTCTTCGCTTGGCCAGGCAGGCCGCGGGAACCAAGGACGTGAAGATTGGAGGCGGTGTGGCAACGGTACGTCAGTACCTGGAAGCCGGACTTGTCGATTCGATCCATCTCGCGGTGAGTCCGGTTGCGCTTGGACGAGGTGAAGCATTGCTAGTCGGCTTGGATCTACGGGAACTCGGCTTCCAAGTCACAGAATATCGGGCAACCGAACACGCGATGCATATCGTGCTTGAGCGAGGCTGAGAGCGGGCAGGTTCCAGGGCAATACAGAACGCGGTTGGTACCGTGAAGCCGGCTGAGCGGAAGTTATCGTGGCGGGTCGCAAGACGGAAAGCCGCCCGTCTTCATTGCACAAACGAAGGTTATTGCAAAGATGCTCCACGTGCAGAAAAACCCCGTATTTCGGATTGCATAAAGGTATTGCGATTAGCTTTCCAAAGGCGATAGGTTTCCGCAACAAACCTAAACGTACGATTTTTGACTTTTGGTGTGGTCACCATTCCATTGCGGCGCGCTGATCGGGCTGGAAGAAGCCGCCAATCTCAGCGACGTGCCGAACGTCCGTCAAAAGGGAACTCGGCTGGGCAACTGGCTTACTCGTGAACAGGCGAAGGAGCTGCTGGCGGTGCCTGATCGCTCGACCCTCAAGGGCAAACGCGACTACGTCATCATCGCTCTTCTGGTCGGCTGCGCTCTGCGCCGGCAGGAACTTGCCACGCTGAAGATCGAAGATATTCAACTGCGAGAAGGTCGATGGGTGATCATCGATCTCCGCGGCAAGGGTGGCCGCATCCGCACGGTGGCGGTGCCGATCTGGGTGAAGCAGGGAATCGAAGCCTGGATGGCGGCGGCCAAGATCGACAAGGGCAGGTTGCTCCGACCGCTCTCGAAGTCGGGCAAGATCATGGGCGAGGAACTAGGCGACTGGGCGATCTGGTCGGTAGTTGAACAGTCATCGAAGCAAATCGGGATCGAGCACTTCGGCGCCCACGACCTCCGCCGCACCTGCGCCAAACTTTGCCGCAAGAGCGGTGGCGATCTCGAGCAGATCAAATTTTTGCTCGGTCACTCGTCGATTCAGACCACGGAGCGGTATCTGGGGTCTGAGCAGGAGATCGAGATCGCCGTGAACGACAATCTCGGACTTTGAACCAGTAGAACTACCCCGACTGGTAAGCATCATGTTTGTCTCTGGTAAGTACTGCGTCGGGAGTTGAGTACCATTAGTTAGTAGAATTCGACAGGCATGTTCTGTAGATTGGGACTTAATAGGCTTTCAAATCCACCAATTTATGGGCAACAATTCAATTTTGCGGCGTAAAGTGCTAGGTGTCCGTCTGAAGAAGGCTTTACGTTCTGGAGTTCGTCATGTCCTCGCAAGCGTTGCCAGCACAGGCTAAACAGCTTTTCCAGTACCTTTTTGAGCAAGCGTCACTGGGAATCGCAGTGGAAGATTTCGAAGGGAACCTCTTGCTCGCCAACCCAGCACTTTGCTCCATGCTGGGATACCGGGAGGACGAACTGTGCGGCATGAATTGTTCCCAATTTGCTAATCCCGAAGATTCCCAAGACGATCGGGCTCTCTTTCAACAGCTCCGTGCAGGTGTCATCGACAAGTACTCGCTGGAAAAACGCTATGTGAGAAAACATGGGGGTCAGCTTTGGGGACATCTGAATGTGTCTCTGTTGAGAAACGGGGATGGAGAATCCCCGCTCGTCTTTGCCTTTGTGGAGGACATCACGGAGCGCAAGCGGTCGGAAGAGGCACTGCGCGAGAGCGAAGAACGTTTTCGTTTGGCGGCTCAGGCCGCAAAGATGTATGCGTACGAGTGGGATGTTCTAACCGATAAGGTCGTGCGATCCGAGGAATACGTGAATGTCCTCGTTACATATCAGGAGAAAGAGCTTACTCGTCAGCAAATATTAGCCACCATTCATCCAGACGACCGCGCACTGTTTCTCGGTTCAGTCGACCAGCTTACTCCACAGAACTCGACTTCACAGATTAGCTATCGCGTGCTGCAGCCCGATGGACCCGTTGTTTGGTTGGAGAAGAGCGCGAGAGGCTTCTTCGACGAGCAAGGAAAGCTGCTGCGAATGATCGGAATGGTGGCGAACATCACGGAGCGAAAGCGGGCAGAACAGGCACAGCGCGAAAGTGAGGACAAACTTCGACTCCTTCTCGACTCAACTGCTGAAGCCATTTATGGGATTGATCTCGAATACCGATGCACGTTCTGCAACCTCGCCTGCCTCCGCGCGTTGGGATATGAGCGCATTGACGAAGTGGTCGGCAAGAATATGCATGATCTGATGCATCACACTCGTGCGGATGGAACGTTGTTCCCGGTGGAGGAATGTCGAGTTCACCGGGTAATGCAAACCGGGAAGGGAGACCACGCGGAGGAGGAGGTGCTATGGAGGACGAATGGAACGGGTTTCCCTGCCGAATATTGGTCCTATCCTCAGCTGAGAGGAGAAGAGGTTGTGGGGGCCGTGGTCGCTTTCGTCGACATCACGGAGCGCAAACTGGCGGAAGCGGCGCTCGCGAGCGTGAGCCGCAGGTTGATTGAGGCACAGGAGCAGGAACGTAGCCGGATCGCCAGAGAGCTTCATGATGACATCGGTCAGCGTCTCGCACTATTGGCCATCAAGCTAGCACAACTCCAACAAAGCCCTCCCAATTCGTCGGAACTCCCTAGCCGTATAGGCGAACTACAGAAGCAGACCTCCGAGATAGCCGCCGATATTCAATCCTTGTCTCACGAGTTGCACTCGTCAAGACTGCAATACCTGGGTATTGCTGCGGCGATGAGAGGCTTCTGCAGAGAATTCGGCGAGCAGCAGAAAGTGGAGATTGACTGCAAAATCCACGATTTGCCAGTCCCTTTGTCGCCGGACATTTCACTTTGCTTCTTCCGAGTTCTGCAAGAAGCCCTGCATAATTCGGCAAAACACAGTGGGGTACGGTACTTCGAAGTTGAATTGTGGGGAACGCCGGATGAGATTCATCTCACGGTTAGCGACTCCGGCGCTGGCTTTGACATCGATGCGGCAAAGGCGAGCCGAGGGCTTGGCCTCATCAGCATGGAGGAGCGTCTGAAACTCCTGAAGGGAACGCTTTCAATCGAATCGCAACTCCAGCGTGGTACCACGATCCACGCTCGTGTTCCTTTCAGTTCAGGAATCTAACAAACAGACATCGCCTTTGTAACGGGCAATAATACACGCTGAATTTAGACCGATAATGGCGACCGCAAAGCAGTGAGTCGAATCTCATCTAAGGAGGCAAATGATCGTGGAAAACCCGGTGCTCTTGCTAGCAGACGATGACCCAGTTTTGCTAACAATCCTGGTGGAAACTAAGTGTAGCTTGTGGACTTATTTGGCGTAGATATTTTGCCGTTATCTGGCCAAAAGGAGAGCTGATTGGTTTCGAGTGAATCTCACTCCGGACCGCATAGAGCAGCAGGTTGCTGTTTCATCAGACTTTAGAAGGGTTTTCGCATAAATACACCTCGAACGCGCTAGAAACGCCCTCAAGGTTTACGACAAATAATCCCAAAGATCTACGACAAATAAAGTCGAAAACAACAGCATGGGGCACGCCAATTTCAGTAACTTTTTTCGTCCGTTCCTCTTGACAATCTAGTGGTAAAACGGTTACCTCTAGATTGTCAAGAGGAGATGAGCATTTCTATGCCCGACCAACCTACAGACCTGATTCAGGGAACATTAGAGATGCTGATCCTGAAAGACGCTGGCTCTGACGCCGATGCATGGCTACGGTATTGCGCTGCGGATCGAGCAGATCAGCGACGGCGCCTTTGGCGTAAATCCGGGGTCGCTGCTGCCCGCGCTGAGTCGCATGGAACGCGCTGGCCGCGTCAAGGGCGAGTGGCGAGCGACCGAGAACAACCGGCGGGCTCGCTATTATTCCCTGACTGAAAAAGGTCGCAAGGCCCTCAAGAGCGAGACCGAAAACTGGGCGACGCCGCCATCACACAATCTAGTGGTGAAACGGTTACCTCTAGATTGTCAAGAGGAGATGAGCATTTCTTATGCCCGACCAACCTACAGACCTGATTCAGGGAACATTGGAGATGCTGATCCTGAAGACGCTGGCTCTGACGCCGATGCATGGCTACGGTATCGCGCTGCGGATCGAGCAGATCAGCGACGGCGCCTTTCGCGTAAATCCGGGGTCGCTGCTGCCCGCGCTGAGTCGCATGGAACGCGCTGGCCGCGTGAAGGGCGAGTGGCGAGCGACCGAGAACAACCGGCGCGCTCGCTATTATGCCCTGACTGAAAAAGGCCGCAAGGCCCTCAAGAGCGAGACCGAAAACTGGGGGCGCCAGATAGCCGCCATCAACCGCATCCTCGAGGCATAGCGATGGGACTCCTGCGCAGCACACGAGACGGCATCCGCGCACTCCGCGACAAGAGCGCACGCAACGATGAGATCGACGAGGAGCTCGAAAGCTTCCTGGGCGAGTCCATCAGCGAGAAGATGCGCCGTGGCATGGCCGCCGAAGATGCTATCCGCGCCGCGCGCGCAGAGGTAGGCAGTGCCGAGACCGTCAGGCACAAGGTCTGGCGCGCAGGCTGGGAGTCCATCGCCGACACTCCTCTGGCGCGACTTCACCTATACCCTTCGCCGTCTCTCGCGCTGCCCCGGCCTCGTCTTCGTCGTTGTTCTCTCCATCGGGCTCGGCATCGCCGCTAACGCCACCATCTTCTCCATCGTTAGCAAGTTCATCCTCAGCCCTGCGCCGGTCGGCGATCCCGCCACGCTCGTCACCATCTACCGCACCTATGACCGTGGCCAGTGCTGCAACGAGCTTCCTTTCCCCGTCTACCGCGATATCCGCGAGCAGGCGAAGTCCTTCGCCGGCGTCTCCGCTTACTACGAGCTGGTCCCCGCCTCCATCTCAAGCTCAGGCGAGCCCGAGCGTCTCTGGGGACAGGCCACCACCGAGAACTACTTCGACGTCGCTCAGCTCCGCATGGCCAGCGGCCGCGGCTTCGCGGCGAGCGAATACCACGCACCTGTCATCGTTCTCGGTTACCGAGCATGGAAGCAGCACTTCGCCAGCGATCCGTCCATCATCGGCAAGCCCATCACCGTCTCCGGCCACCTGTACACCGTCGTCGGCGTCGCTCCTCCCAACTTCCACGGGCTCGACCCCATCCTCGATCCGCAGTTCTGGGTTCCGTTCGGCGACCTTCCCGAGCTCACCGGCAACCCGCCTAACGAAGAGTCGCGTTTCACCCAGCAGATTCGAGTCGCCGCACGCCTTCAGCCCGGAGTAACCAAGGTCCAGGCCATGCAGGAGCTCAACGTCATCGCCGAGCGCCTCGCCCAGGCTCATCCCGAGACCGACAAGAACAACGGCTTCCACCTTGAACCGACCAACGCTCCTCCTCCGCGTGGCAAAAGAGCCGTCATCCTCTTCCTCACCGCCCTCTCCGCGGTCGCTCTTCTCGTCCTCTTCATCGCCTGCGCCAACGTTGCCAATCTTCTTCTCGCACAGGGAGCGCAACGTCAGCGTGAGATGGCCGTGCGTCTTGCCCTCGGAGCCACGCGCGCACAGCTTCTCCGCCAACTCCTTATCGAAAGCATCGTCCTCGCACTTGCGGGAGGCGTCGTTGGAGTTCTGCTTTCCATCTGGGCAACCTACGCGCTCTCCTCCTTCCATCTTCCCGTCCCCATCTCAGTGGATACATCCGTCAACGTCGACAGCTCGCGTTCTTCTCTACAGCTTCCTCCTCAGCCTGGTAGCAGGCTTCATCTGCGGCTTCGTTCCCGCCTGGACCGCCTCTCGCCCGCTCATGCCTAATGCGCTCAAAGGCGAAGAGGCGCTTGCTCGCCCTGGCCATCGCTGGAGCCTGCGCAGCTCTCTCGTCGTCGCCCAGATATCTCTCTCCCTCATCCTGCTGTGTGCCGCCGGGCTCTTCCTCCGCAGCCTCGAAAACGCCTCCAGAATCGACGTCGGCTTTCGCTCCCGCGGTGTCGTCATGATGGCCATCGACCCACAGCTTCACCGCTACACCCCCGAGCGTTCCATCCAGCTTCTCAGCGCCGTGCGGGAACGCATCGCCGCGCTCCCAGGCGTCGTCTCCGCCACCACCACCGACGGTGTACCTCTCTCTATGGGCCATCGTGCCGACGGTTTCGAAGTCCCCGGCCGCCCCAAGCCTCAGGGCCAGAACGTCGTCGAGCTCTACATGGCCGGGTCCGATTACTTTGAAACTCTCGGCATTCCCCGCGTCGCGGGACGCGACCTCGGCGAAGAGAACCCGACTGCAACGCGCGTCGGCGTCGTCAACGAAGAGTTCGTCCGCCGATTCTTCCAGGGCGAAAACCCGGTCGGTCACATCGTCAACGGAGCCGGCGTTCCCTACCAGATCGTCGGCGTGGTTAAGAACACCAAGGCACGCACCATCGACGAAGATCTGCGACCCGTCCTCTACCGCTCCATCAACCAGACCATCGCTCACGACCCCTCCGCTGAGGGCTACACCATCATGGCCCGCTACGAAGGCGATCCCGCCGCGCTCATCGATGCCATGCAGCACCAGATCCACGCCATCGATCCAGCTCTCGCTGTCTTCAACATCAAGACGATGGAAGAGCACGTGCACGAAGCTCTCTTCCTCCAGCGCCTCGTAGGAACCGTCTTCACTGTCTTCGCAATCACGGGGCTCCTCCTCGCGCTCATCGGCCTCTACGGCGTAATGAGTTACTCGGTAAACCAACGCACGAAGGAGATCGGTGTTCGCATGGCACTCGGAGCGCGCGCAGCCGAGGTGCAGAGAATGATTGTTCGCGGCGGAATGCGCCTCGCTCTACTCGCAGTTGCGCTGGGACTGCCGATGGCTTTAGCCGCGGCCAAATTGACGACCAGCCTGCTCTACGGCGTAAAGCCATGGGACGTAGCGACGTTCACGCTGGTTCCCCTGCTGCTGGTAGCTGTCTCTCTACTCGCATGCTGGATACCGTCGCGGCGAGCTTCCCGCGTCGATCCAATGGTGGCGCTAAGGGTGGACTAAGGTTCTTCTGAAGGGTGACACGCATCCTTCAGCGAGAAGCTACTTCCGGTTTGCCGACCTCTATGTAAAGTTGATCGCTCTTTCGGAGAATCAGCCGTAAACTGCAAGTAACCCTTTTGACACTCTTTTATTCGGAAAGAAGAAGAATGCCCGACGACCTGAAGAAGACCGCGATTGTTTACGATTTTGACGGAACCCTAGCGCGCGGCAATCTCCAAGAGTGCAGCTTCATCCCGAAGATGAACCTGACCCGTCAGGAATTTTGGGACGAGGTCAAGACACGGACCCGCACAGAAGACGCCGACGAAATTCTCGTCTACATGCACCTGATGCTGGAGAAGGCGAAGGAGACCGGCGTTGAAGTAACCAAGCAGATGCTCCGTGAGCATGGTGAGCACGCCAATCTCTTCAACGGCCTCAAAGACCTTCAGTGGTTCGCTCGTATCAATACGTTTGCTGCCCAATACGGTCTGGACCTGCAGCACTACATTGTTTCCTCCGGTATCGAGGAGATGATTCGTGGATGCTCGATTCAGAGCGTCTTCCACCAGGTTTACGCGTCAAAATACATCTACGACGGTGACGTCGCCGCGTGGCCAGGTGTTGCGATCAACTACACAACGAAGACGCAGTACTTATTTCGTATCAACAAAGGAGTCGAGAACCACTGGGACAACAAGGCAATCAATAAGTACATGCCGGAAGGCTCCCGTCCGATCCCGTTTGAACGCATGATCTTTCTCGGCGACGGCGACACAGACATCCCTACTATGAAGATGCTGACCTATCAAGGCGGCCATTCCATCGCCGTTTACGACGAGCAGCGAGAACAGAAGGATCTCGATAAGATCCACGGCCTGATCTCAGATGACCGTGTCGATTTCGTGGCCCCAGCCAACTACGAGGAGAACTCTCAACTGGACATCATTATGAAAGGAATCTTGGGACGGATCGCCCACGAGTTGCGTTGAGCGGTCGATCAGAGGCCTATCGGCTTTCTCGAGACATCAGCCCCGAACGTCAACGATCAGGACTCCGCTTTCACTAGTGTTCGGACAGCAGGAGGACGTAGCTTCATCGAGACTATGTTCTGTCGATTTTCAATCCGAGCAGCCTGCACGCCTCTTGCAGGTCGACGTCATCTGGTCGGACTGCGATTGGTGTCTCGGGGGAGCTGATCTCAAACGGTTCAAAGAGAGCCCAGTTTTTCGAGATCGTGCCCATAGCGAGAACGATAATAGATGCCATTAAACCCAGGCTCATTCACTTTCAGTGAGGCAAGCTGGGTGAGGCGCCGCGGCTCTCCTTGCTGTAGCACGGAATCGTCGAGATCTTTGATACCCAGTGCGATGCAGTATGAGGTGCAAGCGCATGACGTAGGTAGCTCACCCAGCTGGCGCTATAGAGGTCGGCATATGGTCCCGTGACCATAGCCTCGCCCATAATGCGCGGCTCGCACCAATCGGTTGGCACGATACCCAGCAGCACTGTCGCGCGGCACTTAAATCCCGGAATATGTTCTGGAGGGCTGTTTTGCAGCACGTAAATCCCGGAATTCGTCGAGCGGCTTGTACTCAAATGCCGGACCGGAACCGATGCACGGAAAAAGGATAGTGTCATCTTTGTAGCTATATCCCGGACAAACTTCAGCAGGAACTTCGTCTGGGTTTTGAGTGCAACTGTCCGGGATTTTAATGCAGTGACAGTGCAGTTAAATCCAGAGGAGAATTGAAAACAAATGAGCTTGATTCCGGGATTTAAGTGCAGCGTGACAACTTCCACACGCATAGTTTTCAATCTGCAACGTTGCGGAAGATGAGTTCGGGCGAGCACGCACGTTCTCAGGCGAGTCCGTTTTTCCAGACCCTTTGCCGATAGGATACGGAAAGAGCAATCATGGCCGAAGCAAAGACCCTCTCCCCCGAAATCCTGCTGCACATCGCCGAGTCCCTCAACCTCCCGCTGCATTCCCTCATCGCGGTCATCGGCCTGCTCAACGAGGGCGGCACCGTCCCCTTCATCGCGCGCTATCGCAAGGAAGCAACTGGCAACCTCGACGAAGTTCAGATCCGAGACATCGAGGAGAAGCTCGCCTACTTCCGTGACCTCATCTCACGCCGCGAGACAATCCTCGCGTCCATCCTTGAGCAGGGCAAGCTCACCGATGACCTCAAGGCACGCATCGAGAGCACCTTCGACAAGTCCGAGCTCGAAGACCTTTACCTCCCCTACCGTCCCAAACGGCGCACCAAGGCCACCATTGCCCGCGACCGAGGCCTTGAGCCGCTCGCCCAGTATCTCTGGGAACAGCAGCGCACCGGTCAGCCACTTACCGACTACGCCGCCACCTTCGTCAATCCCGAAAGGGAAGTCCCGACACTCGGGGACGCCCTCGAAGGCGCCCGCCACATCGTCGCCGAAACCATCAGCGAAGACGCCGACCTCCGCAAAGCCCTCCGTCGACTCATGTTTGAGGAAGGCATCATCGTCAGCAAAAAATCTTTGGATGCGGTCGATGAGCAGGAAAAGTTCAAAATGTACTACGACTACCGCGAGCCAGTGAAGACCATTCCTTCGCACCGCATGCTTGCAATCCGCCGCGGCGAGACCGAGTCCGTCCTCTACTTCCTCATCGAACTCGAGCCTCTCCGAGCTACCTCTCTCCTCTGCGCGCGCATCCTTCGCCAGCCCGGTGATTGGACCCCGCACCTTGAACTCGCTATCGTCGACTCCTGGAAGCGTCTCCTCAACCCTTCCATCCAGGGCGAGCTCCGTCTCGAGTTGAAAAGGCGCTCGGACACCGACGCCATTCAGGTCTTTCGCGACAACCTCCACAACCTTCTCCTTGCCGCGCCCGCCGGCCCTATCTCCGTTCTCGGCATTGACCCAGGCCTGCGCACCGGCTGCAAGATCGCCGTCGTTGACGAGACCGGCAAGTTCCTCGCTCACGACGTTCTATATCTCCACACCTCTAAAAATGCAGCGTCAGGAGCAGGCGACACCCTCGCCGCTCTGATTGCCAAACACAATGTCCGCGCCATCGCGATTGGCAACGGAACCGCCTCCCGTGAGACCGATACCTTCGTCCGCGATTTCCTTCGCAATCACAACCTCAACACCCTCTTCTCCGTGACCGTGAGCGAGTCAGGCGCCAGTGTCTACTCCGCATCCGACATAGCTCGCCAGGAGTTCCCCGACCTCGATCTCACGGTTCGCGGAGCCATCTCCATCGCGCGCCGTCTCCAGGACCCGCTCTCCGAACTCGTCAAGGTCGACCCAAAATCAATCGGCGTCGGTCAATACCAGCATGACGTGGATCAACGACAGCTGCAGCAGTCCCTCGAAACCGTAATCGAGAGCTGCGTTAACCGCGTCGGCGTCGATCTCAACACCTCCTCCTGGACCCTCCTCCGCTACGTCGCCGGCGTCACCGAGCGCACCGCGCTCAACATCGTCGCTTATCGCGACCAACACGGGAAGTTCCGTTCTCGCTCCGAACTCACCAAGGTCACAGGCATTGGTGCCAAGACCTTCGAGCAGGCCGCAGGCTTCCTACGCATTCATAACGGCGAAAATCCTCTTGATCGGACCGCCGTTCACCCTGAGTCCTATCCCGTCGTCGAGCAGATTGCTAAATCACTCAATACGCCCATCGTCGAACTGATCCAGAGGCCGGAACTGCTCAGCAAAGTTGACGCCAAGGCAACTCTCTGTCGGCGCTTTTACCATTTCGGACATCCTCGAAGAGCTACGCAAGCCCGGCCGTGATCCACGCGACCTGTTTGTCGCCCCCAATTTCTCCGAGTCCGTCCGTGAACTAGCCGACCTTCAGCCTGGCATGGTTCTCGAAGGAGTGGTCACCAACGTCACCAAGTTTGGGGCCTTCGTCGACATCGGCGTTCATCAGGACGGCCTGGTCCACATCAGCGAGCTCTCCAACCGCTACATCAAAGATCCTTCCGAGGCCGTCAAGGCGGGCCAGATCGTCAAGGTCAAGGTCCTTAGTGCCGATGCCAAAACCAAGCGTATTGCGCTCTCCATGAAGGCTCTGATGGGTCCCTCTCCCAACAACCAGCGGCCCAAACAGGCGAGACAGCCACAGGCGCAACCCACCATGAACGAAAAGCTTGCCATGCTGTCATCAAAGTGGAAAGTGTCCTGATATTTTCGGAATCTCGGAGTGATCGGAAAATCTCTGCACACGACGATTGAGGGTTCCTCTCTGTTGCACACACAATGACCCGTTAGTGCTTGACTGCAATGGCGGATATTTCTATTTTTGCGCCGCCAATCAGGCCTGCTACCTGCACCGTGGCCCGGGCCGGTTTGGGATCTGGCATGAGCTTGATGTAGACGTCATTCATCTTTTTGACATCGTTGAGATCGGTGACGTAGACGGTGACTGCGACGAGGTCAGACATCTTGAAGCCGGCGTGCTCGACGACCTTTTTCACGGCGGCGATGGTGTTTGTGGTTTGCAGGGTAATGTCGGTCCCGGTGACCTTGCCCTGAGCGTCCGGCCCTTGCTGACCAGCGACGTAGAGGGTGTTGCCTGCGACGAATCCTTCACTGAAGGGCATGCCCTTGGTAAAGTCGATGGCCTTATTCTGGGCGAAAGCGCTGCCCGAGGTCCAGACGGTCATGATCCCGGCCAAGATCAGGCCACGCTTCAGCATCGGCGAATAGAGCTTCTTCATTGTTCAATCTCCTGCGTTTGTAAGATAAGGAATCTTCGGTGAATCGTTTTGAAGGTGCTACTGCTTGTAGATGCGGGACTCCCAGCCCTTGAGGTGAAGGATCGTGGAGGAGTTCTCATGGTTGGGATAGTTTGCGAGAAGCATAGTGCCAGCCTTCATATTATCTGGCAGGGTGTAGTCGATTGGTTGCGAGGAGAAATTGTGAATGACGAGGTACTGGTCGCCGTTGAGGGTTCGGGTGTAGAGAAAGATTTGAGGATGGTTGGGGTCCAGGTCTTTGAAGTCGCCATAGACGAAGGCTGGAGTTTTGGCGCGAAGGGCGATGAGTTGGCGGGTGTAGTTGTAGACAGAGTTCGGATCGGCGGTTTCATGGGTGGCATTGATGGTGGTGTAGTTGGGATTGACGGCAAGCCAGGGTTTTGCGGAGGCGGTAGTGAAGCCGGCGTTGGGGCCATTGGTCCACTGCATTGGGGTGCGAGCGTTATCGCGGCTGGATCCGCGGAGCTCCGCGAGGTACTGATCAGCGGAGAGGGTATGACGGGTCTCGACCTCGTCCTTCCAGGCGTTTTTCGCTTCGATGTCGTTGTAATCGGCGATGGTCTTGAAAGGGTAGTTGGTCATGCCGAGCTCGTCGCCCTGGAAGAGGTAGGGCGTGCCTTTGAGGGTTAGGATCATGGCTTCGAAGAGCTTGGCGGAAGGGACGCGGAACTCCGGGGAGTCGTCGCCGAAGGTGGAGACGATGCGTGGATTGTCGTGATTGGACAGGAAGACGGTATCCCAGTCGTGCTTGCCGAGGACCTTCTCGTGATTGGTATAGATGGCTTTGAGATTGGTAAGGACGAGGGGTTCGACCTTGCGACCGCGGCGGTTGACGCGCACGGCGTCGAAGTTGAAGATCTCGTTGAGCTCGTGGCGGCGATCGTCGACGAGCTCGGGCTCCTGAGCGAGGGTGATGCCGGCAGCCTCGCCGACGGACATGTCGTCGTACTTCGACAGGACTTCGCGGTTCATCTGCTGGAGGTACTCGTCGCGATGAGGGCCTGCGGCGAAGACGGCGAATTCATTTTTGAGCTGCTCGGGGGTGAGGTCGGGCATGCCGGGCTGCTTGGAGATGATGGGGATTACGTCCATGCGGAATCCGTCGACGCCTTTATCGAGCCAGAAGCGCATGATGGAGAAAACTTCCTGGCGAACCTTGGGATTATCCCAGTTGAGGTCGGGCTGTTTTACGGCGAAGTAGTGGAGGTAGTACTCGTTGGTTTTGGGGTCGAACTCCCAGGCGGAGCCGGAGAAGACGGAGCGGTAGTTGTTGGGCGGTTCCAGTTTGCCGTCGGAGCCAGTTTTGCCGGGGCGCCAGAAATAGAAGTCACGGTAGGGGTTGTCTTTGGAGCTGCGAGATTCGACAAACCATTTGTGCTCGTCGGAGGTGTGGTTGGCGACTAGGTCGATGATGAGGCGCATGTGCCGTTGCTTGATGCCGGCGAGCATTGCGTCGAAGTCGGCCATGGTGCCGAAGTCGGCCATGATGGCGCGGTAGTCGCTGATGTCATAGCCGTTGTCGGCGTTAGGTGAGGCGAAGTGGGGCGAGAGCCAGATGACGTTGACGCCGAGCTTCTGAAGGTAATCGAGGTGCTGGGTGATGCCTTTGAGGTCGCCGATACCATCGCCGTTGGAGTCCTGGAAGGAACGTGGATAGATTTGATAGACGACGGCTTCTTTCCACCATTTGGGCTCGTAGCCGTTGATGAGGTGGGATGCGGTGGCTCGCTCGGACGCGACCTGCTGGCCATGGCTGGTGGCGGGAGATGTGATGACGGATGCCGCGAGGAGAGCGGCAAGAACGGAGATTTGGATCACCAGGCGACTTGATCGGAGGGTCTTTGGCACGAGAAGAGTGTATAGGAGAGGCTCTTCGCATAAAAGAGACCGTTCCATTCAAGGTCAGCGGTTATGGCTCGTTGCTTTACTGAAGGAAAGCAGAAGTGCCCAGCCACAATCCGCCACGTCCTGGAGCACACGCGGCGAAGGATTTAGCAGTAGTTCATCTGACTCCTATTCCTGGTAGGTATCGGAGTTGATCTCCAGGGATGCAGGTGGAAGGTTGGAGACGCCAGAGCCAAGTGATGTGTTCGGAGTATCAGCCATCGTCAATTCAAGCGTGCCGCCATTGGCGATATCCGCGTGACGAAACCAGACTCGATTGATCGTCTTTCCGTTCAGACGGATGTCCTGGACATATTTATTGTCGTGGGAATTATTGCGAGCAATGATGGAAAAATCTTTCCCGTTCTTCAAGTGGATGGTGACCTTGTCGAAGACTGGACTCCCTACGTCGTACGTTGGGATTCCCGGTGTGACGGGATAGAAGCCCATCATCGAAAAGACCACGAATGCGCTCAGACCGCCTCCGTCTTCATCACCCGGAATGCCTTGCAGTGTGTCGGTGAAAAACGATTCGAGCAACATACGGATGCGCTTCTGCGTCTTCCAAGGCGTTCCGAGACGGTTGTATATATACGGAATCGCCAGGCTGGGTTCGTTGCCCATGGAGAACTGACCGGCCATTGACGTGGAATCGGGAAGCTTCGCCTGGAACTCATATTTTGAGCGACCCAGCGGCTCGCGGAATAGTTGATCCAGGTTGGCCTCGGCTTTTGCGGGTCCACCCATCAACGTGATCAGGCCGTTGAAATCGTGCGTCACATCCCAGGTGTACGTATAACCGTTATTCTCGTCATAGTAGTCCCGGGCGCCCATTCCGCCATCGAACTTCGGGTCCATCGGTTCGATCCAGTGCCCGTCTGAGTCTTTGGGCCACATTAGTCCCTTTTCGGCCCGGAAGAGGTTCTTGTAATTCGCCGCACGCTGGAGAAAAAGCTTCTCGTCCTCAGTCTTGTGCAGAACACGGGCGAGTTGAGCAATGTTCCAATCGTCAAAGCTGTTTCCCAGTGTTACGGGCACGGGTTGGCGCTTCTCAAATGGGTGAACCCCGGGCACCGTTTCTTTCTCTCCGGGGCGCAAAGCCGGCATATAACCATGCGTGAAGTAAAAATCGTCTAAGGGCCCCTTTGGGGCGAGGCTCCAGGGAAGCATGGTCACTTCAAGCGATCGCTTGCGGACACCTTCATAGGCAGTCGGCAAATCGAAGTTCTGCACGCCTTTGAACCATGCGTCGGCAAACCATGGCGCGGCGTGATTGCCATTCATGCATGCGTAATTCCCGGCCACAGTTGCGAACGTTGGCATTACACCCGATTGCTGATACATGCGAACATACGACTGGATCTTGTCCGCCTCCATCTCAGGGTTGAGAAGTGTCTGCAGGGGCTCCAACGCGCGGAATGTATCCCACAGCCAATTGTCCACATAAAACGGACGCGCATCCTGATGGATTTGGTGATCAAAGGCGCTGTAATAGCGCCCATCTTCCGTGATGTTGACCATTCGCTCGAAGCATCGATAGAGGGCCGTGTAGAAGATCCTGAGTTGCGTTTCGGTGCCGCCTTCGACGGCAATTTGAGCAAGAACTTTGTTCCAACGTGCCCTTCCCGCATCCTTCACTTGGGTAAAACCCCACGCGGGAATCTCGCGCCGCAGGTTTTTCTTTGCTTGCTCTGCACTGATGAATGAAATGCCATAGCGAAAGTCCAGTGATTTGGTATCACTCGTCGAGGCGGTGACTCGACTTCCGCTTTTGATGTGATCCACCTTTGAGACGATTGGCGAACTGAATTCGCCGTACACGTACGCCTTCATGCCGTCAAAGTTTTCCTCGCCAAGCACCACGCCGTCTTGCATTCGCAGGTCGCCCGACAACCGGTTTGCAAGCACAACGGAAGCTTTGCCATCGGGAAAAGCGAAACGAAAGTAGCCGCAGCGTTCGGTTGGAGAGAATTCCACCTTAATCAGGGAACCGTCGAAACGCGTGGAAAGATAATATGGCGTGGTCTTTTCTTGATCGTACGCCGCTGGGCTACCTTCGCCTGGCATGACACTGAAGAGCTCGCGCATCCTGTGGGAGCTAATCGTTAGCGGAAATGAATCGATCTGATCGCTCAGTGCGTCCGTCCGAATCGGATACACACGCACCATGCTGTTGGGCAAAAAAACAGCCGGGCGAGTTGGCACCAGCAGAATGCCGACATTGCCGATGGTGGGATCAACATACTCCACCTGCGCTGTGAGGTATGGCGCGAACATCATCAGCGCTACTACGACTCCGGCGGCCACAATTTCTACACGGCAAATGCCCTTTGCAATAAGTTTTGCGATTTCCAACTTCATCTCCATGGCCAATGGACCACGATAGTCGGCGACTTTGAAAACCTAGTTCTCGGGATCATCCAGATAGTTTAGTCCCTGATTCTCGATTGGCGCGTAATCGCTTCCGACGGCTACTCTCAACGTGGCGTGTTCTTTCGTCGCCGCTGCTCGCTCTCCACAATCATTTCGTTCAAATCCGCGACAGGCCGTATCTCAATCGGTCCAGGTCCATACTTAAATCCTGGAAGCTGCGAGACAGATTCGGACCGGTAAAGCGTCTCTATGGTTCTGCTGAGCTCTTCGGGAAGATTCCGCGGCATGCACGTCAAACTAACAAGCGAACGTACTCCACACAGCTGCGCCCGGCTCGCTGTTTAGCCAAATTTCAATAAGAGGCCAATGCGCTGATTGAGGCGGCCTGAGTTGGTGCACCAGCTCAGGTCCTCGAAATAGCGCCTCTCGTCAGTGATCATCCGTGTTGCATCACCCCTGTTACCTTCGCAAAGTTAGGAAGAGATGACAGGCCCCTCACACAGGTGGAGGGGCTGCCGATTCGCTCACCGGTTACGCGAAGGCTTCGCCAACCAACTCTTCGCTCTTCTTCCAGAGAGCTTTTGCGTTCTCAGCGTCGAGCGCATAGCCGCGCACGCCCCTGCTGATGGCGCTGACCTGCGAATCAGCGGGGATGAGTTCGGCGACCTGGCAATCCTCGCAATACCTGCCTCCGACTTCATCAGCATTTGCAACCACTCCGGCCCAGATCGACGTCGCGGCACCCTGCGGAATCGACTTGAACTCGAAAGGCGGCTCGCCGGCTGCTGCGCGCTGTTCCTGGATTTGCTGAATCCATGCATCGATGGCGCCATCCGGCATATGCCGCGAGAGTTCTGTCATGATGCCGCCAGGATGTACGGCTGTGGCGCGCACGCCGCGGTCGCGATGACGGCGGTCGAATTCTACTGCGAAGAGGATGTTCGCGGTCTTCGAACGGCCGTAGGCGACGAAGGGGTCGTATGGCGTCGTGTCAAAGTTGGGATCGTCCAAGTCGACATTGCTGAAACGGTGCCCTGAGGAAGAGAGGTTGACAAGGCGACCGCCGGCCTTGATCAGCTTCGCGATGCGGTTCACAAAGACGAAGTGGCCCAGGTGATTGGTCCCGAATTGCGTCTCGAAGCCGTCCTCTGTCTTTCCGAAGGGAGTCGCCATAACACCGGCATTCGCGATAATCACATCGAACAACCGGCCATCGGCGACCAGCTTGTCGGCAGCGGCGCGCACGCTCTTCAGGCTGGCAAGGTCGAGCTCGATCAACTCTAAACTCGCGCCGGTCTCCGCCGCGGCTTGGCTGACTTCCGATGTGGCCCGCTTCGCTTTGTCCAGATCACGTGCCGCGCCCACAACATCTGCGCCATGTGCCACCAGCGCGCGTGCCGTCTCTACCCCGAGACCCGCGGATACCCCCGTCACCAGAATCCGCTTACCCTTCAAATCGACTGCCGCGAGAACCTCTTCCGTGGTTGACTTCGCTCCAAATTTCGCTGCCATGCTGTACTCTCCGATCACAAATCTTTGACATGGGCCTGAGCCCGGAATAAAACGGAGTGAATCTCCGTTATGCAAAGTAGATTACCGGAGAGTTCCTCCGGATTCAGAAAGTCTATGAAAACTTCAGCCGCACAAAAAACCGCACGCAAGCCCCGAGCCGATGCGCGCCGCAACCGTGAGCGGATTCTCGCGGTCGCGAAGCAGGTTTTCACGCGCCGAGGCGCTGAGGCCAGCATGGACGAGATCGCCAAGCGCGCCAGGATCGGCCCGGGAACGCTCTACCGTCACTTTCCTACGCGCGATGACTTGTTGGCCACTGTCTATATCAGCGAAGTCGAGAAGCTGGCAGAGGCACAGAAAAAGTTCTCCGCCGAGTTGCCGCCGGTCGAGGCGCTGCGGGCGTGGATGCTGGTCTTCATCGACTACATTGCTGCGAAAAAGATCATCGCCCCCGCGTTGAACGCAATGGCCGGCGGCCCTTCTCGAGTATTTCAACAGACCAACCGCCTCATGGAAGAGGCTGCCAATGCGCTGGCGAGCCGCGCCGTCGCTAGCGGAGATCTTCGACCAGATGTCGATCCAATGGACATGCTGCGCGCCATCTATGGGGTCTCGAGCGCGGGCAGCACAGACGATTGGCCCGCAAAGGCGCGACGTTTCGTGGACATCCTCATTCAGGGCTCCCGGCCTTAGAGAGTCTGATGGAAGATGAGTCCGTCTCGCGCACGCAACAGGACTGCGGGAAAAGGATTGGAAGAGAATTGCTGCGCCATGGATTCTCCTTGGATTGTTGGCGGGACGGGACTGGATGGTGCGGCTAGGCGCGGCTGGGCACTTCCACGGGTTTCATTGGCTGATTCGGTTTCGCTTCGACTCCGTAGCGGTATGGTCCGAGGCGGGTGAGCAGGACTCAGCGCAAGTACCATTGCCCCGCAGAGGAGTGCGAGGGAGACGGTATAGGAGTGGAAGTAGTCGTACCCGGCACCCATGAGAAACACGCCTGCCGCTCCTGAAAGCATGAACGCGCCGAAGGCGTGCCCGTAGGCGGTGCCGAAGGCTAACAGACCGAAGTATCGGGAGATCATGTAGGCCATGGACTCGACCTCGGCGCCCATGCCGAGTCCGACGAGGAAAGAAGCGGCGAGTGCGAGGGGCCCGGAGGTTCCGGTACATAAGATTGCGATTCCCAGCGCCGTTGCGCCGTAAAAGAGGATGGCAACGCGAGGGGCAAAGAGGCGATCGAGAAGGTATCCGGAGGCGAGGCGGCCCAAGCATCACGGCGATTCCGACAAGCGCGGTGGCGATGGCGGCACGTTCGGCGGTGACACCTCTGTCGGTAAATATTGCGGACATATGAAGGGCGGCGCCGTGTACGGCAGCACCGGCCAGAGAGAAGATGCAGATCAGGATCCAGAATGTGGAGGTGTGCCAGATTTCATGCCAGGTCAAACCTTGCTTGTCCTGTGGAGGGAGTTGCGAGGCGGGAGTTTTGTCGTCTCCGTCTGGTTGCAGACCGCGTTGTCCGGGATCGTTCTGCAGCAAGGCAGCAAGAATCGGGAGCGGTAGCAGAATGACTGCGCCTCCGAAGATCGCAAACGCAGAGCGCCAACCGAAGATGGTGATGAGACGCTGGGCGAGGATGGGAACAACGACGGAGCCAATTCCGATTCCCATCATCGACAGCCCGAGCGCGAGTCCGCGATGGCGGTTGAACCAGTGTGAGATTACGACTCCGTAAGGAACAGGTGCTGGCCCGCTGGCCATTGCAACGCCAAGTACTGTGAAGAGAAGATAGAGCTGCCACAGGGCGGTTCCCACCCACAAGGCAGAACATAAGCCGAGGCCGTACAGGACGGTGAAGACGAGGATGACCCGCTTGGCCCCGAAACGATCGATGAGCATGCCGGTGCAGGGAATCAATAGCGCACCCACCAGATTGAACAGGGAAAACGCGAAGGATACGGCGGCGCGGCTGGCGTGAAAATCGAGAACCAGCGACTTGAAAAAGACACTGAAGGAGAAGACCATGAGCGGCGGGCCAAGGAAGAGGCCGACCGCGCTCACGAAGACAATCAACCACCCGTAGAAGAGTCGAGGCCGACTGGTCATTGAAACTCCGGCCGCGAGATAGGGGAGTGTGGCCGCGGCGACGCTTAGTGCTGGGGCCCGCTGCCGTGGTTTGGCAGTGGTGAAAGGCTAAATGTGGGGTGGTCCGGAGTCAACGAAACTTCCTGTTTCAAAACAAGATATGGGCGGCGGGTTACATTCGCGGAACCTGAGACGTCGAATTGTGGGCAGGTTCGGGCTGGGAGATGAATTCCCTGGGGCCATTGATTTATACTTGTTGCTTGCCCTGCAACCGGCGTGGCGCGAGTCGCAGTGACTCCCATGCAAGGTGCGCAAAATCCCGGGCACGTGCCTGCTTTCCGCAAGGGAGGTGGGCCCACGCAAAGTGAAGGTCTCTACACAGCATGATTCGTCTTTTGCAGCAAGACTCCCGCATCATGAAGATTATCTTCGCGGTCATTATTGGGCTGGCCGCTATCACGATGGTGATTACCCTTGTTCCGGGCATCTTCGACAACGCCGGCACGACGGATTCGACGGTTTTTGCAACGGTCCGGGAGCCTGGGGTCTTCGGCCGGGTCTTTGGTGAGAGCACAGCCATCAGGACGACCGAGGTGAACCAGATCGCTGCACGTCAGCTGCAGCAGCAGCATCTGCCGGAACAGCTGATGCCGTACCTTCTGCCGCGGGCCGGGCAGATCCTGGTGCAGCGGGCGATCCTGAAGCATGAAGCCGACCGGATGAACCTGCAGGTGAGCGACGAAGATTTGCGTCGCGAGCTGCAGACCGGACCCTTTGCGCAGTATCTGTTTCCCAATGGGAAGTACATCGGCGACGACGCCTATATCAACTTCGTGCAGTCTGCCTTCGGCAACCAGCTGAGCCGCAATGAGTTTGAGAGCCAGGTGAAGAGCGACATGGAGCTGAACCGTCTGCAGGCGCTGATCACGGGCGGAGTCACGGTGTCGGATAAAGCGGTGCGCGATGCGTACAAGGTCGACGGCACGAAGGTGAAGTTCGACTACGTCGTCATCTCTTCGGACGATGTGCGCAAGGGCATCAATCCCTCGGAAGCGGATCTGCAGACCTTCTTCAAGACCAACGCCGCGCGTTATGCGACGGCGATCCCGGAGAGCCGCAAGATCCAGTACATTTCGTTCGATGCGTCGAATCTTCCTGGCGGCAAGCCGCAGGTATCGGACGCGGATGTGTTGGCTTACTACAACGCGCATAAAGACCAGTATTCGGTGAAGGAGCAGGTGAAGACCCGCCACATCCTGATCGCTGTCGCGCCAGGTGCGGACGCCAAGACGGACGCGGCGGCGAAGGCCAAGGCGGAGGACCTGCTGAAGCAGATCAAGGCTGGCGGCAACTTTGCTGATCTGGCGAGCAAGAACTCGGACGATCCGGGAAGCAAGGTCCAGGGCGGCGAACTGCCGATGTATCCGACGAGCGGGCTTGATCCGGCGTACGCGCAAGGCTGCGATGGCGCTGAACCCGGGGCAGACCTCGGATGTGGTGAAGTCGCAGTTTGGGTATCACATCATCCAGACCGAGCAGAAGGACCCGGCGCACACGAAGCCACTGGCTGAGGTGAAGGCGGAGATCGTTCCGGTGCTCGAGCAGCAGCGTGCCGGTGCGGCGGAGCAGACGTTTGGCTTCTGCACTGGCGGCTGACGCAAAGAAGAACGGTATGGAGAAGGCTGCTGCGGCAAAGGGCCTTAAGGTCGTGACGACGGACTACGTTGCGAAGGGCGGGGTGATTCCTGGCCTGGCTGACGGCTCCGCGTTGCTGACGCAGGCGTTCGCCGAGGTGAAGGGTGCTGATCCGGCGCCGGTTTCGACTGGTGATGGGTTCGCGGTCTTTCAGGTGATTGATATGAAGCCGGCCCATGCTCCCGAGTTTGCAGAGTACAAGGCGCATGTTCTCGAGGACTTCCGCGAGCAGCAGGTGCCGCAGTTGTTGAACGCACAGCTGACGAAGCTGGGGGATCGCGCCAAGGTGCTGAACGACCTGAAGAAGGCTGCGGCAGAGATGAACCTTCCGCTGAAGTCGAGCGATCTGGTGGGCAAGGATGGTCAGGTGCCGGATCTGGGCGCGATGAGCGGTCCGGGCTCGGTGGCGTTCTCGCTGGCCAAGGGCGCTATCTCGGGCCCGATCAATACGGGCAAGTCCGGGATCGTGCTGAGCGTGGTCGACAAGCAGGAGCCTACGGCGGAGGACATCACGAAGAACTTCGTCGCTACGCGTGAAGGACTGCTCAACACGCAGCGCGAGGAGATCTTCCGCGTGTACATTGGCGAGCTGACCCAGAAGTACGAGAAGGGCGGCGCGGTGAGGTACTCGAAGAAGCAGCCTGAGCCGGGTGCGAATCCGTTCGGAAATTAGGTGAGTCGGTAGCGACGAAAATAGCCCAGGACTTCGGTCCTGGGCTTTTTGTTTGTGGGTGAGGTCATTGCGAGTTATGGAGTTAGTTTTTTGGCTTTGACGTGATGAGGGTGTGGTCGTCTTTATAGACGATCTTGCCGTTGAAGATGGTCATCTCGCACTTGAGGTCTTTGAGTTTTTCGGACGGAATGGTGTACAGATTGCTGTCCCAGATGGCGATGTCGGCTCGCTTTCCGGGTTCGAGCGTGCCGACCTTGTCTTCGAGGAAGAGAAGAGGCGCGGCCCATGCGGTGTAGGAGCGCAGGGCGGTGTGAATGTCTACGGCTTCGGACATGCCGAAGGGATGGGTCCCTGTGATGCGTCTCACGCTCGACCGATGCCCATAGACCGTAGCGCGCGGGATAGGGAGCGACATAGTAGTCGGAGCCTCCGCCCCAGCGTATGCCGTGATCGAGGTAGGTTTTGAGAGGCATCGTGAGGGGAAGGCGATCGGGGCCGAGGCTGGCGGATATCGTCTTGCCAAGCCACCAGAGAAACGGAGGCTGCAACTCGGGGTAGCCGGCGTCGTACTGTTTCTCGAGCGCCGCCATGGTGGTGACGGCATGGGGCGTGGGGAGATAGGCGTGGATGATGGTGTGACGGAGGCCCGGCGTGGGATTCTCTTTGAGGACCAAGGCATAGGTATCGACGACCCAGTCGATGGCGCGGTCGCCGATGGCATGAGTTCCAACGTTTACGCCGGCCTGGTGGAAGAGGCGCACCATCTGGCGGTAGACTTCAGGGTCGGTGCTGGGATAGCCGAAGTTGCCTTCGTCGATCTCGGTGAAATTCTTGTGCCATGGCTGGCTGACCCATGCGGTGCGCCCGGCGGTACTGCCGTCCATGAAGATTTTTGCTCCGCAGGCGACCAGTTTGCCGTCGCCGAGAGATTGCGGCGGACGGGGATTTTTCTGGATCTCCGCGAGGGTCTTCTTTGCCGTTTCTAGCGTGTCGTCGGCGCGCCACAGCATGCAGACGCGCTCGTCCAGTTTTCCTTCGGCAAGGAGTTGCTGGTAGGCGGTCCATGTGTACGGGCTGCCGATGTCCTTGATGGAGGTCATGCCCGCGCCGTGGAGGTCGCTGATGCTCTTGAGTATGCCCTGCTTGCGCTGTTCCAGGGAAGGCGGAGGAATGATCGCGCAGGACGACTAGACTCGCCTGCTCCTTCAGGACTCCGGTGATGGCCCCGGATTTGTCGCGGTCGATGGTGCCTGCGGGTGGGTCTTTCGATTCGTTGTTGATATGGGCGAGGCGCAGGGCGTAGCTGTTGACGGTGGCGTAGTGTCCGGTTGTGTTTCGCAGCCACACCGGGTTGTTGGGTGAGACTTTGTCCAGATCAGAGGCGTAGACGTATCGGTTTTCGGCGAGCTTACCCTCGTCCCAGCCGGCGCCACGGACCCACTCGCCGGGTTTGGTGGTTGCGACCTTGGCCTCGACGCGGCGGACGATCTCGGCGATGCTTTTGGCGTCGCTCAGGTCAATGTTGTAGAGCTGGTCGACGCCGGCATCCTGATAGTGGCCGTGGGTGTCGATGAGTCCGGGGGTGGCGGTTCTGCCGTGGAGGTCGAGGATCTGCGTATGTGCGTCGGTGAGGGCGAGAATCTGCTGTTTTGAGCCGACGGCGATGATCTTTCCGGCTTGGATGGCGAGAGCTTCGGCGATGGAGTCTTGAGGATCGACGGTGAGGATGGTTCCGTTGATCAGTACCAGGTCGGCTTTGGTCGCGGGTTGTGCCGATGCGGTTTGGGTGAGACAGGATGTGGAGAGGCTCGGCAGTAAAACAGCGAGGGACAAGAGCGCCTTGCGGGACAGAGATATCTCGGTCACATGAACCCCTGTGGTCACTAGTTGATTTGCAGTTGGGCGATCGTATCACACGGTATTGGCTGCGACGACGTATGATTTGGGCATCCTAGGTTGAAGTGCCCAGGGGGGACCGATGAGTGGGGAAACGAGTAATCAGGAGCGGATTTCCGGTGTTCTGCTGCATGTGACGTCTTTGCCTTCGTATGGTGGGGTGGGTGACTTCGGTCCTGCGGCGTATGCGTTTGTCGACTTTCTTGCGGCGGCGAAGCAGAGGCTCTGGCAGGTGCTTCCGCTGAGTCCGACGGGTTACGGCAGCTCGCCGTATTCGGCGCTGTCGGCGTTTGCAGGCAATCCGGTGCTGATCAGCCTTGAGCTGCTGGTGCGTGAGGGATGGATCTCCGGGGAGAGGATTGCCGGGCTGCCCGGACATGATGGGCCGGCGGATTTTGGAGCAGCGCATCACCTGAAGGTTGCCGCTGATCGAAGAGGCGGCGGCAAACTTTCTCGATCGTGCGCCGGACGACAAGCGAGCGAGGTTCCAGAAATTCTGTAAGGCCAATATCTCGTGGCTTCCCGACTACGCGATGTTCAATGTGCTGCGGCGAATCTACAAGTACGTCAGTTGGAACGAGTGGCCGGCAGAGTATGCCCGGCGCAATCACGACGCGATGACCAAGGTGATGAACCAGTACGGGCATGAATTGGCTGTCGAACAGGTGATTCAGTTCTTCTTCAACGAGCAGTGGTGTGCGTTGCGCGGCTACTGCAAGGATCACAAGGTTCGGATTCTGGGCGATGTCGCGATCTTTGTGAACATGGATAGCGCGGATGTGTGGACGCATCCTGAGCTGTTTGAACTGGATGAAGGAGTTGAAGCCGGTGCGTGTCTCGGGCGTGCCGCCGGATTATTTTTCACCGACGGGGCAGCGCTGGGGTAATCCACTGTACAAGTGGGGGCTGCTGAAGGAGCGCGGATTCGACTGGTGGGTGGCGCGGATTCGACGAGCGTTGACGCTGTACGACGTGATTCGCCTCGACCACTTCCGCGGATTTGAGGCGTACTGGTCGATTCCTGCGGATGAGCCGACCGCGATCCATGGCCAGTGGGTCAAGGCTCCGGGGCATGAGCTGTTTCAGCGGTTGAGGGACGTCTTTGGCAACCTGCCGTTTGTTGCTGAGGACCTTGGCCTGATTACGCCCGAGGTGGATGAGCTGCGGGAGCACTTCGGCATGCCGGGGATGCGGATTCTGCAGTTTGGATTTTCGGATCGCGGATCGCATCTGTATCTGCCGCATCGTTACGTTCCGAACACGGTGGCGTACACAGGCACGCATGACAACAACACGACGCTGGGCTGGTGGCGCGAGGATGCGACGGATGTGGAGCGCGAGCACGCGCAGACTTATCTGCAGGGGATCGAGCATGAGGGAGATATTGTTTGGGCGATGATGCGCGCGGCGGCACGGTCGGTGGCCAACCTGTGCGTGTTTCCCATGCAGGACGTGCTGCATCTGGGGAGTGAGGCGAGGATGAATACGCCGTCGGCGGGGGCAGGGAACTGGACGTGGCGGTACAGCTTGAATGCGGTGCATCCTGACTTTCCGGCGAAGCTCGCGGCGCTGATGGAGATGACGGACCGCGATGGGTATGAGAAGCCGACCGAGGGCGTCGAGGCGGGCAAACCGGTGGAAGAGGCATCGAAACGGGCAGAGCTGGGCGCGAACGTTTAGACTGGAGAGGTATCTTTAATTCTTCAGGAGCAACACGAATGCCTCTCTCTGGCGAAGCCATCCGCACCATGAACTACGTTGACGATATTTCGGTAACGCTGCGCCGCATCCTTGCCGTACTGCCATCGTTGACCGACGACGAACGCCAGCGCGTGTCTGACCATATCAAGGCTGCCGAGCCGAGCTACGAGTCGGTCATTACGGCGGTCGCGAGCAAGAAGTGAGCGAGACGGCTGCGGTTCAGCCGTCGTTTGAGATTCGTACGGTCGCCATTATCGGGGCCGGGGTGGCGGGCCGCAGCTTTGCTTTGGCGTGTGCCGGCGCTGGCTTTCACGTGGTGCTGGAAGATGTAATGCCGGCCAATCTGCGGAAGGCGGAGGCGGACTACGCGGACCTGACTCAGCGTGGGACGGTGGGCCGTCTCGAACTGGCGATGACGGTGGAAGACGCTGTCCGCGAGGCCGACGTTGCCGTCGATTTTGTGCCGGATGAGCTTGAGTCGAAGCTTGAGATCTTCAGCATGATCGACCGCATGGCGCCCCCTAAGACCATTCTTTGCACGCCAAGCTATACGCTGAGCATCACCGACCTGGCCTCGTGTGTGTATCGGCCGGAACGGTGTGTCGCGGTGCGGGGGAATCTGCTTCGGGGCGGCGCTGAGGTGGCGCCGGTGGTGCGGCTGCTGTATCCCGCAGCGGCTGCTGAATCGACGCTGACGGCGGTGGGTAAATTTCTGCTGGCACTTGGGGTTGAGGCGCGGCCGGAGGCTGATCCAGAAGTGCCATTGTTGATGAAGAACGCCCTGATGTAGGCTTTCGGTAGATTTCCGGGATGAGTAGCGGTACGCAGGAAGGTACACGGAGGAACACCAGGACCAGGGAACTGTTTGGCACCCGTTTGCGTAACAAAAAGCGGGAGTTTCCGTCCAATGACTATCATGCGAACGCTGTTTAATATCTTCGCCCAGGTGTTCCGCTCGATCGGGGCCAATAAGCTCCGGTCGTTCCTGACGATGTTCGGCATTGCGTGGGGTGTGGCTTCTCTGCTGCTGCTGATTGGGTTGGGCGAAGGATTCCGCTCCGGGCAGCGCAGGGGACTGGCAGAGCTTGGCACGGACGTGATCATGATCTGGGGCGGCACGATTCCGGTGTTGCCCGAGCAGCATGTCGGGATGCATCCCTACAAGCTGACGATGAGCGATGCGGATGCAATTCGCGCCGGAGCGCCGCATGTGCGGAATACTACGTCACTGATGCAGCGGAGCGACCTGAAGCAGGTCAGCGAGTTTTCGAGCGCCGGCGGTCAGGTGATGGGCGTTGAGCTGAACTACCCGGAGATCCGGAACCTGCCGATCGCGCAGGGGCGGTTTCTCAATCAGGAGGATATTGCGCGCCGCGCGCAGGTGGTGGTGCTCGGACAGAAGATGGAGAAGCTTTTGTTTCCGGGCCATCCTTCTCTGGGAGCTTTTATCACGCTGAATGGATACCGGTTTCAGGTGATCGGCGTGGCAAAGAAGATCGGTCGCGGAAACAATGATGGCGACAATCAGAGGATTTATATCCCACTCGATGACGATGCAGGAGTTCTTCCCGATCACCGGCGAGAATGTCCCGCAGGACGCGATCACGTCGATTCAGTATCAGCCGATAAGCCCGGACTTGAACGAGACCGCGAAGGCCGAGGTGCACCGCATCATCGCGACGCGGCATGGATTCGATCCCAAGGCCAAGGAGGCTTTTGAGGAGTGGGACACAATCAAGTCGAACCGCACGGTTGGTCTGATCTTTACGGCGATGGACATATTTCTGGGCGGCGTGGGCATCGTCACGCTGGCGCTGGGCGCGGTGGGGATCATCAACATCATGCTGGTGACGGTGACTGAGAGGACGAAGGAGATTGGATTGAGAAAGGCGCTCGGCGCGACGAACCGGAGTATTCTCTTCCAGTTCTTTCTTGAGGGTCTGACGTTGACTGGGCTGAGCGGGCTGATCGGCATTGTGGGGGCTGCGGCTTTGATGGGCGGACTCGGCGCAATGGTCGGGAACAACGAAATGGGCTTCGATCCGCCGCGGCTGGTGCCGTGGTCGGCGGCCATGGCGATGGGGTCGCTGATGCTGTGTGGAATTGTGGCAGGACTCTATCCGGCGCGGCAGGCTGCGATGCTGCAACCGGTCGAAGCGCTGCGGAAGGAGTAGCGCCGATGCTGAGCGACATCTTCGGACAGGCAATTGAGGCGATGAAACATAATCGCCGGCGCACGTTGATCACGGTGATCGGGATGGCGTGGGGAATCGCCACGGTGGTGTTGCTGCTGGCCTATGGTGCAGGGTTCGGCCAGGCGTTCGAGAACATCTTCGCGCAGTTCGGAACGAATATGATCGGCGTGTTTCCGGGGCGCACCAGTGAGCAGGCCGGCGGCGAGAAGGCGGGCGTCAAGGTGCGGCTGACCCAGGAGGACGTCGAACGAATTCAGGAGACAGTTCCCGGTGTTCTTCGCGTGGCGCCAACAGTGGACAAGACGGTGCCGGTGCAGAACGAGCTCCACAGTTTCAGTTGGGATGTCACGGGAATCACGCCTGAGCTGCAGTTCATCCAGAGGATGGAGCTCGCCGAAGGCCGCCTGCTGACGCAGGCCGACGTGCAGCAGCGGGCGCATGTTGTGATCATTGGATCCGAGGCGAAGACCAAACTTTTCTCCGGCTTGTATGCCATCGGACAGACGATCCGGTTGAACGGCGTGAGCTTCGAGATCGTCGGGATACTGGCCCCTAAGATGCAGGAGGGGGACAACAGTGATATCAACCGGGTCGTGAACGTGCCCTTCACCACGATGGGCGACCTCAAGGACATAAAATACCTCGACGGCATCTGGATGGACTACAAGGGCGACCCGAAGGTGGTGGAGAAGGCGTTGCGCAAGACGCTCGCCGCGGCACACAACTATCGTCCGTCGGATAGGCGTGCAGTCTTTGTCGCGAACATCATGGAGCAGCTTACGCAGTTCCGCATCATCTCACTGGGGCTGCAGGTGCTGTTGCTGTTTATCGGCGCGCTCACCCTGGGCATTGCGGGCATCGGCCTGATGAACATTATGTTGGTGAGCGTGCAGCAGAGGACACGTGAGATCGGCGTGGAGAAGGCTCTGGGCGCCAGAAAACGGCATATCCTGCTGCAGTTTTTGGCCGAAGCGCTTGTGATCTCGGGTGTGGGCGGAGCCGGGGGCATCGCACTGGCGTACGCGGTTGCGAGGATCGTCGGCAAGATTACGTTTTACAGTGCCTTGGCCACGAACGCAGATGCCGGAGATATCCACCTGATCATTTCACCGAACAGTGTCCTTGTTGCGACGGTGATTCTGGTGATTGTGGGGACGGTGAGCGGAATGATTCCAGCGATGAAGGCGGCTAGTCTCGATCCTATTGAGGCTCTGCGTTACGAGTAGTTTTCGACTCATTCCTAGTTGTCGGTGCGTTCGCGCTGGTAGGGCTTCTGCATCAACGCTCGAGCTTCGTTGACGGCTCCCTGGGTGTTGTCATTGGTCTGCACCGCGAGACGGTACTCGTTGACGGCGCGGTCGCGCTGGCCGGTGACATCGAAGATTCTGCCTAGTTCGATATGGCTCCAGACCTCGACCCACTTGGGATCGCCATCGCCGCGCAGGGCGTCGCGGAACGAGTTTGCGGCGGCCTGGTAGTTACGTTGCATGAAGAAGACCTCACCGATGCGATATGCGGCAAGCGAGCTGTTCTTGTTGGCGTCGAGCGCCTTTTGGTACTCGATCAACGCTGCCGTCAGGTCTCCCTGGGCAACCTGCTGCTGGCCTCGTAGGACGGCGACGCGAACGGCGAGGTCCGGCGTGCTCTTCAGTACCCAGTTGTCAGGATCGATGCTGATGCGGCGCGGACGACCAAAGGTCTCGACTGAGAAGTGGGAGTCGTTGCCGGAGACGTCGACGCGGCGGATCTCCGTTTTGCCGTCGGTCTCGATCCGGAGTTCAATTGGCATGCGGAAGAGGTCGAGGTCTTGATCGATCGAACCGATGGTGCGAAAGCCCTTGTTGTCGCCAAGACGGAAGACGGAGTACTTGTTGGTGAAGGCCGGTGCGCCGGTGCCGTCGAGCCACTGCGCGAAGAAGGGTTGCAGTTCGAGGCTAGACTGCGCCTGCGCGACTGTCTCCACATTCGAGGTGCGGATCGACTTGTCCGCATATTCCGTTAGAAGTGTGCGCAGAAATTTGGTGAAGATCTCATTCCCCATCTCCCAGCGGAGCATGTGGAAGACCATGGCTCCCTTTTCGAGCGTCATGGACTGGAACTGTGGGGAGAAGGGATCGAGACGGCCGATGGTGGTCAACGGCTCAGTGTCGTAGGCGAGCGCTCCGGCGGAGATGTCGGTGATGGCGGACTGAAATGCGTTCTTGCCAGCCGAGTCTTCGATGTACAGCAGCTCGGCATAACGCGACATGCCGTTGGTGATCCATGCGTCGTTTAGTGTGGCGGGCGAGACCTGGCTGCCCCACCACTGGTGGGCGATGGTGTTGGAGAGGAGGCGCTGGAAGGTCTTGCCTGCGACTCGTCCACCGCTGATGGCGGCAATCTCGGGGGCCCAGGCGGCGGAGACAGCGTCGTCGGGTAGTTCGACGAGATTCAGCCGGGTCGATTCAGGCTGGCCGAAGGTGCCGGACATGTAGAGATACTGCCGCTCGGCAGTGCTCGCGAAATCCTGGGCCACCTCCTTGTGCTTCTCGGTGACGTAGACGCGCACGTTGGCGACGGAGATCGGTTCGAGGAACTTTCCAGCGATGATGGTTCCGGGGAAGCCAGGCTTGGCCCACTTGAAGGTGAACTCGGTGCGGTTGCCGGGCAGGCTCTTTTGTGCGGCGACTCCGCTGCCGCTGCCAACGACCCGTTCATCGCTAGGGACCCGAATGCGCATCTCGGCGGTGAAGCGGTTGGTGAAGAGGCCGGTCATGGGGAACCAGCGGCCAGGGTAGAGCAGGATGCTGATAGGATCCTCGACTGAGGCAAGCTTGATGCCTTCGACCGGGCTGGTATCGGCCCCTTTGAGGGTGCCGGAGTACTCGAAGTGGTAGGTGGTTGTAGTGCCTTTGGCCACAGGCACAGCCGGGGTGAATCGCACGCTGTTGTTGTTGGTCAGGCGTTCGTACTGGAGCGGCTTGCCCTGAGCGTCGGTCGCTTTGGTGACCTGGAGACCGTTGTTCAGCTCAAAGGTGGGGTTGCTCAGCTCGTCGAGCGCAGTGAAGGTCACGTCGGCGGTTGCGGTCAGGCGGTTGACAGCGGGGTCGAGGTCGGCATTGATCACGTAGCCCGTGATCTGCATCTGGACTTTGATCGGCGCGGCCAACGCGGTTACCGTGAGGAGGCACAACGGAAGCAGTGTCGCGGCCGGGATTCGGAAAAATCGGAGGAGAGCAGACATGCAGCTAAAGTTCCTCAAAACATCATGGTACAGCTATACGCCTATTAGACGCTTGCAGTGGATTTTGGGCCACCCACCAGATGGTTTTCTACCATAAGCGCCTCAAGCGCGTCGCAAACCTGCTGAATGGAGCCTGTTCCGGGGGGCGGCTGGAGATGACGGCGCACCTCGGCCAGATCGGCGATCATCTGTGCACGCTCTGGGCCCTCGGCCAAGAGGGGGCGCAGGGCGGCGGCGACGTTTTCCGCGGTGAAACGCTCCTGCAGCAGCTCCGGGACGATGCGGTGGCCGGCGATCAGGTTCACCATGGCGATGGGCAGGTTGCCATCGGCATCGGTCTGGGTCGGGTCCCAGATCTCCGGAGGGTAGTGGACGAGGCGTTTTGCCAGTCGAAAGGTGAGCGGGGAGACGCGGTAGACGACGACAAAGGGGTTCCCGATGACCGCTGCCTGGACAGTGGCTGTGCCACTGGCGACGACGCTCGCGCGGGCGTGGAAAAGGGCCTCTCGGGCGTCCGGGACGAGGTGAATATTGAGTTCTTTCAGGGCCGCGTCGGTACCTACCGGCAGCCATTCGTCGTGGCCGGTGATCTCTCTTGCAAGTTTTTCGCGGTCGATCGTCGAGGCCACGGGCAGGATGTAGTTGCATCCATCCGGGAAGCGGTAGGTCATCTCCACCATCGCCTCGAGGTTCGCGGTGATCTCCTTCCAGCGGCTCCCCGGGAGCAGCGCGATCCAAACTCTTGCGGGGTCGAGGCCGTGGGCGGCGGCGTACTCTTCGCGTGAGATCGTGGGCTTCGGCAACTCCGCCAGCGGGTGGCCGACGAACTTTGCGTCGACGCCGCGAGCGCGGTAGAAGCGCTCCTCAAAGGGAAAGATAACCATCATGCGGCTGACCCGCTTCTGGACCCAGCGGAGGCGTTGGCGCTTCCACGCCCAGAGTTGCGGGCTGACAAAGTAGACCACCGGGACGCCGAGTTTTTTCAGCTCGCGGGCAAGGCGGAAGTTGACGTCGGGAAAGTCGATGAGTATGGCAGCGTCTGGACGGTGCCTTTTGACGGAGGCGACAAGCCGCCGATACTCGCCGTAGATGCGCGGCATGTGCCGGATGACCTCAGTGATACCCATGTGGGCGACGTCTTCGGCGCGTACGATGCGGTTGAGGCCGGCGGCCTCCATCTCCTTGCCGCCGAGGCCGAAGCAGGCGACATGGGGGTGGCGGTTGCGCAGTTCGGTGATGAGCTGGGCGCCGTAGTGGTCCCCGCTGGCCTCCCCGGCAGAGAGAAAGATCCTCGGATTGGGTGGGTTGGCGATGGAACCAGTGTAGATTTTCTGGAGGGAATTGTATGGCACAAAATGGAGTGAAACGGTTTCGGGCGATGCTTGAGCCTCTGCAGGGAGGGCTTGGGTGGGTGGTGGCCCGGCTTCCGTTCGATGTCGACAAGGCCTGGAAGAAGATGGTCAGGCTGCGGGTGAAGGTGGAGGTGGGTGACCAGGTCTTTCGGACATCGTTGTTTCCCGACGCGAAGCGGGGTGGTCACTTCGTACTCGTTAATAAGAAGATGCAGAAGGCTGCCGGGGGCGGGGTGGGTGCGATGGTGGACTTTGCGATTGCTCCTGATCTTGAGGAACGCACGCCGCACGTGCCACCTGAACTGGCAAAGCTGCTGAAGACGCAGAAGAGGCTAGCAAAGTGGTTCGAGGGTCTGAGCGAACCGACCCGGTGGGAGATCGCCAAATGGATTGATGGCGTGAAGAGTGGAGAGGCCCGGCAGCGGCGTGTGGAGCAGCTCGCCGAACGGCTGATGTTGACGATGGAGGGAGAGAAGGAGCTGCCGCCGGTGATTGAGGTGGCGTTCCGGAGGATTCCTGCCGCGCGCAAGGGCTGGGATGCGATGACGAAGCTGCAGCGGCGATCGCATCTGATGGGCGTCTTTTACTACCGGAGCCCCGAGGCACGCGAGAAGCGTGTGCGGAAGTTAGTAGAGGATTGTTTGAAGGTGGCCAGTAAATGAGGGAAGGATTTCTTACCTTTCTGTTGACTGTCGTCAGTCGTCTGATGCTTCGCACAGACCGGCTAAGCGGCAGAATGCAACAGTTGCTGAGCGATCTCCCGATCGATGCAGAACGGCTCGTGATTTCAAGCGGCAGGAGAAGCTTGTCTGCCGTCTATCTCTCCGCGGGTGACGATACCTCTGCGATTCTGATCTGCCACGGGATCGGCGAACTGGTCGAATACTGGGGCAAAGCGCAGGGCTTATTGCATGGCATGGGTCTTTCCTCGCTGGTATTCAACTACACCGGCTATGGTGCGAGTTCGGGTACGGTAAGCACGGCGCACTGCGAAGAAGATGCGATTGCGGCCTACAACGAGCTTGTCAGCCGGGGTCACTCATCCATTGTTCTACTCGGGTTTTCTCTTGGGAGTGGAGTTGCTTGTGCTGTGGCTTCGCGGATCGGTGTGTGCGGCCTGGTTTTGAGCGAAGGGTTTTCAACGTTGCGCGAGGCGGGCATTGCCATGGGGTTTTCGCGATTGCTGACACAAGTGGCACCCAACGTGTGGGACACGGTCGATGGGGTGCGCCAACTGGAGATACCTGTGTTGGTAGTCCACAGTGATGGAGATGGCCTGTTTCCGTTGTCTATGACGGAGCAAGTCGCCGAGGCGTGCGGGACGCGTGGAGAGTTGATCGTGGTCAACGGCCTGGCGCACGATGCGCCCTACTCCGCGCCGACCGAAATTTACTGGCGGCCAATCGTCGAGTGGGTTAAGCAAAGGTCTTCTAAGGTCATTGGCGAAAGCTTTGCCGGTGGTTCGGAGCTAATCCGCGCTGAGCGGCTCAAGCGGAGCGGTAGAGTCGCTGCCGGTGCCGAGCTCCTGATCGCGATATTGCAGCTGGTAGAGCTTCCAGTAAAGCCCGCGCTGGGTGAGAAGCTGCTGGTGGGTGCCACGTTCTCGAAGCTGGCCCTTGTGCATGACGAGGATCGTGTCTGCGCGTTGGATCGTGGAGAGCCGGTGCGCGATGAGGATGGACGTGCGTCCGGTGATCATGCGTGAGAGCGCGAGGCGAACGCGGAGTTCGGTGTCGGTATCGACGGAGGAGGTAGCTTCGTCGAGGATCAGGATGCCGGGGTCGTGGGCCAGCGCGCGGGCGAAGCTGATGAGCTGCTTCTGGCCGGTGGAGAGAGTGGCGCCACGCTCGCGCACTGGCTCTGCGAACTTCAGAGGAAGTGTGCGGATGAAGTCGCCGACGTTGACCTCGTCGGCTGCGCGTTCGAGGCGTTCGTCCGTTATCCATTTCGACCCGAGGCGGATGTTGTCGGAGATCGTGCCGGTGAAGAGGAACGGGTCCTGCAGGACGACGCCGAAGCGCTGACGAAGCTTCTTCAGGTCCTGCTCGCGTACATCCACGCCGTCTACGAGGATGCTGCCGCGCTGGATGTCGTAGAAGCGCATCATCAGGCTGGTGATAGTGGTCTTGCCTGCGCCGGTGTGGCCGACGATGGCCGCGGTCTCGTCGGGATCGACGACGAAGCTGACGCCGCTGAGGATCCACTCGATGTCGGCGTAGGTGCGGAGGTCTTCGTCGGTCGCGGTGGCGATGCGGTTGAGCTGCGCGTCATCAAGTCTCTGATAGGTGAACCAGACGTTGCGAAACTCGACGCGGCCGGAGCCATCTCCTGCGATCGGCGACGCGGGCGAGACGATGGTCGGCTCAGTGTCGAGCAGCTTGAAGACACGCTCGCTGGCCGCCATTGCTGCCTGCAGGATGTTGTATTTGTCGCTGAGGTCCTGGATGGGCCGGAAGAAGCGCTGCGCGTACTGGATGAAGGCGATGAGCACGCCCAGCGTGACCGTGCCGAAGATCGAATGCCGAAGATTCGTGGAGGAGAAGCCTGCGTTGCGAAGCACGGCATCGCCGCCGAACCAGATGACCAGCGCAATGGCGGTGGAGCTGAGGAACTCGACGATCGGATAGTAGAGCGCGTAGGCAAAGATTGCGTCCGTCCAGGCCTGTTTGTTTTCGGCGTTGACGGCGGAGTAGTCGTTGAAGGCGCGGCGCTCGCGATTGAAGAGCTGCACGATCGACATGCCGGAGACGTACTCCTGCGTGAAGGAGTTGATACGGGCGGTCGCGTGCCGCTGGCGGCGGTAGCTGTCGCGTACGTGGCGGCGGAAGATGCTTGTTACATAAAGAATGGCCGGGATCACCGAGATGGCGAGCAGTGCCAGCGGCCAGCTCATTTTCAGCATGATGATGACGATGAAGACGAGCACGAAGACGTCTTCGAATATCGCCAGCACGCCGGAGGTGAACATCTCGTTGAGCGCATCGACATCCGAAGTAACGCGCGTTACCAGTTTGCCGACGGGGTGATGGTCGAAGAAGGAGGGCGACATGCGCTGCAGGTGGCGGAAGATCTGGCTGCGCAGGTCGAACATGATCTTCTGGCCGGTCCACTGCATGGTGTAGGTCTGCAGAAACTCCAGCAGGTATGTGATGAGGAGCGCGCCGAGGTAGAGAAGACCGATCTGCGTGATGCCGGTCATCGGGCGCGAGCTGAGGTGCTGGGCAAGCCAGGAGAGCTTCGCCGGAGGCGTGTCCGACATGTAGGTGTCGACCCCAACCTTGACGAGGTAGGGTCCCATCACGTCACTGCCGGCTTTGAAGATGATGGAGAGCGCCGACAGCGTCGTCTGCACCTTGTAAGGACGGAGGTAGGTCAACAGACGACGCATGAGTCTGCCGTCGTAGACCTTGCCGACGACCTCATCGTCTTGAGCGGGTTTTTTCGCGGACCCTTCTGCCGGGTCCTTCGGTTTCTGCTCGTCTGCCATGTACGTTACCCATTTTAGATGGTTATGGCAGACCGGGGATTCCGAATGTCGGTAACGCTAAGGGGCCACGCCGGACGGAACCGGTCCCGAGACCGCTCCGGAGACGCGCTCCGAGGACTGCCCCCTGGCCATTCGACTGGGCGAAGACAACGACTCGCATCTCGCCGGTTTTAGCGTCCGAGGGTGCGTTGAGGCTGAAGGCGACCGGACCGTTGTCGAGGTCCTTCAGGCTGCCGATCTTCTGCAAACTTCGCACAACGCCCACGTGCTGCAGCTTGCGGCCGCCGTTTTCGCCGCCGCGAACCTCGGTCGTATCCGTACGATCGACCAGCGCGGCATAGAGGTCTGCGTGTGGTTTGGACGTCGCCGGGGCTGGGACCGAAACGGAGGCGGAGACCTTGCGCCCGTCCACAACAGGTTGCGAGAGGGTTAGTTTGACCTTGGAACTCTGGGCAGCGCGCTGAATGCTGCGGAGGGCATGGGAGGCGTCATTGCCGACGAACTGGTCAGTGCCGTCGACGATCATCTGCGGCGTGTAGACATCATCGAACTTGAGGCGGGCACTGTACTGGGTCTGGCGGTCAGTGTATTGATGCGACGAGAAGCGGTCGTGCCAGCCGCCGTTGTCCCAATAGTCCACGTGCTCACCCAGCACGATGATCTCGGTCCCATTGACTGGCTGGTCGCGATCGAGTTTCGCCAGCAGAGCATCGGCAGGCGGACAGCTTGAGCAGCCCTCTGAGGTGAACAACTCCACCAGGACAGGCGTGCGGCCGGTCTGGTTGGTTTGGGCTCCGCCGACACCCGGAGCGAGGAAGAAGAGACTCAACAAGCTTGCAGCGATGGCAGACAGACGAAACGGCAACATGGAGCGTTACCTCTCGGTATTAGAGTCGCCCGGCGGGTTTAAGTTACACCCCGGTAAAGTGCTTGGCGTGAAACAATCAAACAAAGGGTATTCGTTCGAATGGCTGGACCTGTCGGTCTCTACATCTCGGTTCCGTTTTGCAAGGCAAAGTGTACCTTTTGCAACTTCGCATCCGGTGTCTTCGGTGCCGAGCGGATGCAGCAGTATGTAGATTGCCTCTGTTCGGAGATTCGCGGCTCGCACCCCAGGGCGCAGGATATCGCAGCGGTGCTGCCTCGGGCCGTGGACACGATCTATTTTGGTGGCGGGACCCCTAGCTTATTGTCCGCGCAGCAGTTCCGGCAGATCTTTCATAGCCTTCGCGGTGAATTCGACATCGCCGCCGATGCGGAGATCACGTTGGAATGCGCGCCGGGACAGCTGGGGAATGAGACTTTGCAGGAGCTGCTTCGGCAGGGAATGAACCGTCTCAGCTTTGGCGTGCAGTCGTTCGTGGATCGCGAAACCGCAGCCGTCGGCCGGTTGCACACCGAGCAGCAGTGCGAAGCGGAGTTTGCGCGGGTGCGTGCGGCTGGCATCGACGAGATCAACGTCGACCTGATTGCGGGTCTTCCTCATCAGACCGCCGATAGCTGGAAGTATTCGGTGGAGCGGGCGATTGCGAGTGGCGCCCCGCACATCAGCGTCTACCTGCTCGAGGTGGACGATGAGTCGCGTCTTGGCCGCGAGATGCTGGAGCAGGGAACTCGCTACAGCGCCTCCGCTGTGCCCAGCGAGGACGACGCTGCGGATTGGTACCAGCAGGCTTGCAACACTCTGAATGCAGCTGGTGTGCATCAGTACGAAATCTCGAACTTTGCACGGCCCGGACATCGCTCGCGGCACAATATCAAATATTGGCAGCGTAAGCCGTACGTCGGCTACGGACTCGATGCCCATTCCATGTTGACGACCGGGGAGGGTGCGGTGCGGTTTGCCAACACCAGCGACCTGGACGAGTTTCTCGGTGACGGAGCTGGCGCGACACCGTTTCGTGTTCTCGGGGAACCACCGAAGGATTCCGCGACTGGGATTGACTTCATCAGGCGCGACGAGGCCTTCGAAGAATCACTCTTCCTTGGATTGCGTTTGAACGAGGGCGTTGATCTGGGCCGTCTGCGAAGCCAGTTTGGCGACGACCTCCTGCGCAACGCGATGCCGGCGCTGCTCGAAGTTCGTGATGCCGGTCTGTTGGAGATCAATGAAGAGTGCGCACGGCTAACCCCGCAGGGCCGTCTTGTCTCGAACGAGGTCTTCAGCCGTTTGTTGGTCGCCGCGGCCGCATAGAAAATTAATCACACAAACGAAACAGGAGAGAACTACATCATGATCGATCTGCGCAGCGACACCGTCACCCGTCCAACCCCAGCGATGCGTGAGGCGATGGCCTCCGCTGAGGTCGGCGACGATGTCTACAGTGAAGACCCCACGGTGAACCGGCTGGAAAAAGAGGCAGCCGAGGTCTTTGGTCGCGAAGCCTCCATCTTCGTCCCTACCGGTACGATGGGGAACCAGATCGCTATTCGTCTGCACACGCAGCACGGGCAGGAGGTCATCTGCGAGGCGCGCTCCCATGTTCTCGATTGGGAGATGGCGATGATGGCAGCGTTTTCCGGTTGCCTCGCGCGGACGGTTGCGGCCGAAAGCGGCATTCTGACGTGGGACCACATCAAGCCGGCGATCGGCGCAAAGATCTATTACCGCGCCCAGACGGGTCTGGTCTCGGTGGAGAACACCCACAACATGGCCGGCGGCACGGTGACCCCGCTTCCGGTGTTCGAAGGTATCTGGGCTGGAGCACGCGAGGCCGGACTGCCCGTGCATCTCGACGGCGCGCGAATCTTCAACGCCGCAACTTCGCTGGGGGTCAGTGTTTCGAAGTTGACGAGTGGCTTTGATACGGTGATGTTCTGTCTGTCGAAAGGGCTGGGTGCTCCAGTAGGGTCGATGCTCGTAGGCAGTAAGAAAGCAATCGAACAGGCGCGCATCCATCGCAAGGCGCTGGGTGGCGGCATGAGGCAGGCAGGTATTCTTGCGGCCGCAGGACTGATCGCGCTGCACGAGATGCCAAAGCGGCTACACGAGGATCACGCAAATGCGCGTCTGCTGGCCGACGCGGTTGCTGCACAGCCGAAGGTGGCTGAGATCGACCCTGAAACTGTGCAGACGAATATCGTCATCTTCAAGCTGCGTGGCAAAGCCGAAAATAGCGGCGGCGATGCGGCGGCTTTCACTGCCTCGTTGAAGCAGAAGGGCGTGCTTGTCAGCGCGATTGGCCCGCACTCGGTCCGCTTTGTTACCCACTACGATGTTGACCGTGCAGCGTGCGAAAAAGCCGCTGCAATCATCGCCGAGCAGCTACGGGCGCTTACGGCCTAGTCGCCACCGGCGTTGATCGTTGGATTCGTCGCGAGAAAGACGCTGACGACGGTGCCATGCGCGGCCTGGCGGGTGTCGCTCGTCAGGGAGATCGTGCCGCCGTGTTTGTTGATGATGCCGCGGCTGACCCACAGCCCTAGTCCTGTTCCGCGCTCGCCCTTCGTGGTGAAGAAGGGCTGGAACAGGTGTGGGCGAACGTCCTCCGCAACGCCCCCGCCGTTGTCGGCGATCGTCACCGTCGCACCTGCCTGCAGCTTCTGCCCCGTGTCATCGACTCCTGCAGCCTGCGGAGTGATGCTGACCCTTACTTCGCCGCCGGGGCTCGCGGCCTCTGCGGCATTGGTGATGAGATTGGTGAAGACCTGCCGCAGTTCGGCGGGGAAGGCGGCCACTGAGACGGACTTCGGCATGTCTGCGGAAACGGTGACCTCCAGATCGATCAGCCGCCTCTCCATCAGCAGCAGAATCTCCTGCAGCATCTCCTTCAGATCCACGACGACTGGCGCCTTCGATTCACGATAGAGTCCCAGCATCGCGCGGCTGATCTGCGTCACACGCGCCAACTCCTGCTCGGCCATGTCCATGAACTGGCTCGACTCTTCCTTCGTTGCGCCGTTGCGCATGAGATAGAGCAGATTGCAGACCGAGTCCAGAGGGTTGTGGATCTCATGTGCGATGGTCGCTGCCAGCCGCCCGGCAACGGCGAGCTTTTCATTTGCGATCAGCGCATCCTGAGTCTTTCGTTCCATCGTAATGTCGCGAAAGACGAGGACGATGCCGATGGTCTCTCCTTTTTTGTCGCGGATGGGCGCACCGCTGTCGGCGATATTGAGTTCCGTCCCGTCCTTTCGGATCAGCATGGTGTGGTCCGCCCTGCCGACGATGCGGTTGAGCCGCATCACCTTGGCGACAGGAGTCTCCACGGTCTCGCGGGTCGCCTCGTTGATGATGTGGAAGACCTTCTCGAGCGGCTGTCCGCCGGCATCGGACTGACTCCAGCCAGTCAGCTCTCTGGCGACCGGATTCATCATTTGCACGCGCCCTTCGGCATCGCAGGTGATCACGCCATCGCCGATGGAGTCGAGCGTGGTGCGCAACTCCTGCTCCGACTGAAAGAGCTCCTCGGCCCGCCGCCCTAGGATCTCCAGCGATTGCCGATAGGCGGCGGAGACGGAGTGGAGGCGGTTGCGCGTAAACAGACCGATCAGGACTCCCATGCCAAGAGCCAGAAACAGCAGCACCAGCAGCATGGTGTGGACCTGTTGATGCCATTGGACGATGCGTCGTTCGCGATTTTCTTCTGCCTTCTGGATGATGTCGTTGAGGTCGCGACGGACGTCGTCCATCAATCTTTTGCCGTGCAGATTTAGTTCGACATCGCTGGCTTTGCCGCCTCCGCGGACCTGGCCAATCACCGGCAGAGCGAAGCCGTCATGCCAGGTCTGGTACCTTTCCCGCAGTTCGTTGATGTCGTGTTTCTGGCCGGCGTCATCACCCGCCAGATCGTCAAGCTTCTGGATCTCCTCCTGAACATGCGATTCTGCGTCGGTGAAGGGTTGGAAAAACCGGAGATCACCGGTCGTCGCGTAGCCGCGCAGTCCCGACTCCTCGTCCACGACGAGCTTCGCCACCAGGGTCGCCTGGGAGATGCGGGCATCGGAGTTCTGAATCAGATTGACCGTCGCGTTGGCCCCCCGGATCTGGAAGTAGAGCGCTCCCGCGACTACGAGCAGAGCCGCTACCGGCAGAAGGAAGACCTGCCTCAGAATGTTATTGAACTGGCTTAGATTCACAGCCCTCTCATCCCTTGCGCACTTATTACCGCGTACTGACCGGTTGCAGCAGGCTGCCTAGCTTTTCCAAAAGAACGGGTGCGCCTTCCCCCTTCGTCATGTACAGGTCGACGAGGGCTATCACCTCGGTAGAGAGGCCCATGTAAGCCGAAAGCAGGAGAATGGGGACCTGCGGCTTGGCCTGACGCATCCTGACCGCGACCTCGCCGCCGTGCATGCCCGGCATGGAGTAGTCGAGCACGACCGCCTCGATCGGGTTCGCGCAGAAGAGTTCGAGCCCGGAAGGCCCATCCTGCGCCGTCAAGACTCTGTACCCGGCCCGCTCCAGCAGGATCTTCCGGACCTGAAGTCCGACGAGTTCGTCATCGACGCAAAGCACGAGATTGGAGCTTTGTTTCATAAGGTTCGGTCGGCCACGGCCACTTAGAATTAGTCTAGAGTATACGAGCGTAGGTATCTTCCGTTTTCCACCCTACGATTCATCGTACGTTCGCAATTCTCCCCCTCATATTGCGCTAACCTGACGTTAATCATGTCGCGAGTTCGACCGAGGTCCACGAATTGAGTCAGACGATTTTTGTGTTGGAAGATGACGCGGATATCTCCCGTCTGGTGCAGTACCATCTCGAAAGTGCAGGATTCACAGTCCGCCCATATCTAGCTATCAGCCAGATACTTAGCGATGCGGAACGGCAGCCCCCCGCACTCTTCCTGCTCGACATCATGGTGCCCGGGGGGGACGGCCTCGACCTTTGCCGGAGGCTTCGTCAGAACCCTACACTCAGCATCGTTCCCATCATCTTCCTGACCGCGCGCGCCGCGGAGAACGATCGCGTCCACGGCCTCGAGATGGGCGCAGACGACTACATCACCAAGCCCTTTGCGACACGCGAACTTGTCGCTCGGGTCAAGGCCGTTCTACGGCGCTTCGAGCGCCCGAGCTCGCCGTCTGTTCTGAAGTTCGAGAACGTCGAGATCGACGCCGGGGCGATGCAACTTCGAGTCGGCGGGGAGTTGGTCACCACTACCGCCACCGAGTTCCGACTCCTTGATTATCTCGCCCGCCATCCCGGCCGCGTGTTCAGCCGCGACCACCTGCTCGACGCCGTCTGGGGCGATGCCCGCTTCGTGACTCCTCGCTCCGTAGACGTCTACGTCCGGCGTATTCGCGAAAAGATCGAGGCCGACGCCGAGACGCCGCGCTATCTTAAGACCATGCGCGGTGCCGGCTACCGCTTCGAGATTCCGAAGACGGTGCCAGCCTAGGCGCAGGGGCAACACGTGACACGTGGTCTCTTTTTTTCGTTCTTCATCCGTATAACGATCGCCCTGGCCTTCGTCGCCGCGATGCGGCTCTGGTTCAACCCGCGCGGCTGGATGTTCGATGTCATTCTGATCATAGGGTGGGCGGCAATTAACGCCTTTCTGCTGGCACGTTCTGTGCGGCAGAACATCGCCCGGCTGCAGGCCTCGACCGCAGCGATTCCGGAGCGCCATGTCGGGGTGATCGATCCTACTTACAGCGACTTCGACGCCCTTGCCCGCGCCATCTCTATTGCCTCAGATCACGTGGAGCGAGCGCTCAACGACGCCTCCGAGAGCCGCCGCGAACTCGAAGCCATGATCGACAGCATGCAGAACGCTGTCGTTGCCGTGGATGCAGCCGGACGCATTCAGTGGAGCAATCAGCGTCTCCAGCGGCTGATCCCGGACACCTCCCCCGGCAGAGCTGTGCGTATCGGACACGCGCTGGTACAGACCATTCGCGATCCCAGCCTGCTTGAGTGCGTTCGCGTTGCGCTCGAGCAGCGTGTTGTCAGCGAGGCCCGCTCAACCTCGTTAGTGCCAGGCCGCATCTTCGAGGTCACCGTCTCCCCCATGCCTGGTGGCGGCGCGGTCGCTGTCCTCCACGACATCACCCGTATCGAGCAGGTCGAGCGCACTCAACGTGACTTCGTGGCTAACGTCTCCCACGAACTCCGGACTCCGCTCACCTCCATCTCCGGGTATGTCGAGACGCTGCTCGACCACGAGGCATCGCTAAGCCCGCAGGCGCGCGAGTTTCTGTCGACGATCCTCAAAAATGCGACCCGCATGAACCGTCTGACAGAAGATCTGCTGGTCATGGCACGCGTCGAGTCCTCCGAACAGGAACTGCATCCCGCTCCGATCCCCGCCGATGTTCTCGTGCACGACGCGGTCCAGGCGATGAGTGGTCTCGTCCAGGACACCGAGGCCGTCCTGGAGATCGGCGAGATCACTACTGCCGAAGTCATCGCGGACACTGACGCCATCCTCCAGGTCCTCAGCAATCTCATCGAAAACGGCATCAAGTACGGTCAGGCTCGCAACGAGTCCCATAGCCGCATCCTCGTCAGCGCGCGCGAAGTCTCAGACCCCATCGACGCCGTCGAATTCAGCGTCCGCGACTTCGGCTCCGGAATCGCCTCCGAACACCTCACCCGCATCTTCGAACGCTTCTACCGGGTCGACAAGGCTCGCTCCCGGGAGTCCGGGGGGACCGGCCTCGGACTGGCAATCGCGCGCCATATGGTGCTGACCCATGGCGGCGCCATCCGGGCCGAAAGCGAGCTGAACGCCGGCAGCACCTTTTTATTCACTCTTCCAAAGGCTCTATCTTCTGCGGAATAATGCCGTTTTCACCGCCGTGTAACCTCCCCGTAACAATTCCACAGCACACTCAATATGTGATGTATTGACCGATTGCTTAATCGATGCATTGTCCGAGGGGGAAGAGTGAATTTCAAAGTTATCGCAGCAAGTGTTCTGGCACTTGTAACTGCTGGAGCCAGTGCGCAGAACATCAACGGAGCGGGAGCGACCTTTCCAAACCCGATCTACTCCAAGTGGTTCAGTGAATACAGCCAGTTGCACCCGAATGTAAAGATCAACTATCAGTCCATCGGCTCAGGTGGCGGCATCCGTCAGGTCACTGAGGGCACGGTCGACTTCGGCGCCAGCGACGTCACTATGACCGATGCACAGATCAGCGGGGCCAAGGTGAAGGTAATGGCCATTCCGACGGTCCTTGGCGCGGTCGTCCCGGTGTACAACATCCCCGGCGTCAACAAAGAGCTCAACTTTTCCGGTGATGTGATTGCCGATATCTATCTTGGCAAGATCACCACTTGGAACGATGCCCGCATCGCCAAGGACAATCCCGGCGTCAACCTTCCGGCCAATGCGATCCTGCCGGTGTATCGCTCGGATGGAAGCGGAACGTCGTTCATCTTCACCGACTTCCTCGCCAAGGTTTCGCCTGCCTGGAACTCCGCTCCGGGGAGGGGCGCAGCAATCAACTGGCCAGTCGGTATCGGTCAAAAGGGAAATGAGGGCATCGCCGGAATGGTCCGCCAGTCGCCCAACTCCTTTGGCTACGTCGAATTGATCTACGCTGTGCAGAACAAGATGTCGTACGGTTCGGTCAAGAACGCGTCCGGCAAGTTCGTGAAAGCCAGCACTGACAGCGTCACGGCTGCCGCTGCCGGCGCCGCCAAGAACATGCCGGCCGACTACCGCATCTCGATCACAAACGCACCGGGTGCCGATACTTATCCGATCTCCAGCTTCACCTGGCTGCTGATCCCCACTCATTCCACCGACCCGAACAAGGCAAAGGCACTCGCCGACTTCCTTGGCTGGATGCTCGATCACGGCGAGGCTGAGGCCGCCGCCCTGACCTATGCTCCGCTGCCCAAGCCCGTTCAGGATATGGTCCGCAAGACTATCGCAACCGTCAAGTAATTCTGTCCTGCCGCACGGATTTGCAATCTCCAAATCCGTGCGGCACTTTTTTTCATCCCGGCTGAAGAGCGTCTAGCCCGATACAATCGACCCGAAGACCAGACGACAGGAAAATAGGATTGTGTCCTCTACTCGTATGACTGACGAACGAAATTCCAGGTCGTCGCCAACTGTGCCCCCGATTTTGCCCAATCCGCCCGCGTCCTTTGCGCCGGAGCCGGTACCACCTGAAGTCGACGCGGCGCCGTCAGCCATCCGTGACTTCCTCAGGCAGAGGGGAAGCGGCCGTCTCGCCGACAACAGCTTCGCTGCGGTCATGCTCCTTTGCGCGTGCAGCATCTTTGCCATCGTCCTTTTCATCTTTGGCATCCTCGTCATTCATTCGCGCCCCAGCCTGGTGCAGTTCGGCTGGAAGTTCTTCACCCGCCAGGCCTGGGATCCGGTCATGGGCGACTTCGGCGCGTTGCCATTTATCTACGGCACCCTCGCCACCTCGCTGCTCGCTCTATGCATGGCTGTCCCGCTGGCCCTGGGCGTGGCGGTCTTCCTCACCGAACTCTGTCCTCGCCCGTTGCGGGCCCCTATCTCTTTCCTCACTGAACTGCTCGCAGCCATTCCAAGCGTCGTCTACGGTCTCTGGGCGGTCTTTGTTCTTGTGCCAATCATGCGCAGTGTCCTCGGCCCGTTCCTCGTCAAGACGCTCGGCTGGACTGGATTGTTTTCGGGGCCAAACTTCGGTGTTGGCCTGCTTACTGCGAGCATCATTCTCGCCATCATGATTCTGCCGATCATCTCGTCGCTGACGCGCGACATCATGACGGCAGTGCCAAACAGCCAGCGCGAAGCTGTCCTTGCATTGGGTGCCACACGATGGGAGATGATCCGCATTGGCGTCCTGCGTAACTCGCGCATCGGAATCGTCGGTGCGATCATGCTCGGCCTCGGACGCGCACTCGGCGAGACGATGGCCGTCACCATGGTCATCGGCAATCACCCAAACATTGGCAAGTCGCTCTTTGCCCCGGCCAACACGCTCGCCAGCGTCATCGCCGGAGAGTTTTCTGAAGCGACCGGGGACCTCTATCTCAGCGCACTCATCGAGATCGGCCTCGCGCTCTTCCTCGTCACCATCGTCGTCAACGCCATCGCCCGCCTCATGGTCTGGGCGGTCACGCGCAACGCTCCGGCACGGGTGCACTGACATGGCCACTCAACCCTTCAACAGCCAGCCGCGTCCCATGGACTTCCAGTCGAAATCCATGCGCATGAACAACGCTCGTCGCACCGCAACCAACTACTTCATCAGCGGCTTATCGATTCTCGCAACCGTTCTGGTCATTATTCCGCTGATCGCGATCCTGTTCTACCTCATCTACAAAGGCGCGAGCTCGCTCAATCTTGCGTTCTTCACCCACATTCCCGGCTCCTGTCGGTCAGGAGGGCGGCGGTATGGCGAACGCCATGGTCGGCTCCGGCATCATCCTTTTCGTTGCGAGCCTGATGGGCGTTCCCATCGGTATCGCCGCCGGCGTCTACCTGGCAGAGTTTGGTCGCGGCAAGGCACTTGCCACTGCGATCCGTTTCACAGCCGATGTGCTCAATGGTGTTCCCTCAATCGTGATGGGCATCTCTATCTACTCGCTCATCGTGATCCGTCAGAAACACTTCTCTGCGCTGGCCGGCGGCGTCGCTCTCGCCATCATGATGGTCCCGACAATCACCCGGACGACCGAGGAGATGCTCGCAACTGTGCCGCACGCCATCCGTGAAGCTGCGCTCGGTCTTGGCGTCCCCAAGTGGCGTACAGCTATCTCAGTCAGCCTGCGAACCGCGTCACCCGGAATCATCACGGGCTGCATGCTCGCCTTTGCGCGCGTCGCAGGAGAGACGGCACCGCTTCTCTTCACCGCCCTCGGCAACCAGTTCTGGAGTTTCAAACTTAGCGAGCCCATCGCCGCTCTGCCGCTGCAGATCTTCGTCTATGCGATCTCGCCCTACGATGAGTGGCATCGTTTAGCCTGGGCAGGCGCCCTCGTTTTAATCGTTATGATCATGGTATCCGTCACGCTCGTCCGCATCTTTGCCAACCGCGGCGTACTCAAGGGAGGAAGCTAGTGGGAGTCGGCATCTTAGTTGAGGACCTGAACGCGTGGTACGGGTCGAACCACACCCTGCAGGACATCAACCTGCACATTCCTGCCAACCACGCGACGGCGCTCATCGGCCCTTCGGGCTGCGGCAAATCCACCTTCGTGCGCTGCCTGAACCGGATGCATGAGACCAACCCGATCGCACGCGCCACCGGTATCGTCAAGATGGGCGAGGTCGACATCTACAAGGATGCGTCACCCGTAGAAATCCGCCGCCGTGTCGGCATGGTCTTTCAGCGCCCGAATCCATTTCCCACGATGTCGATCTACGACAACGTCGTCAGCGGCCTCAAGCTTAACGGCTTCCGCAACCGACGCATCCTCGACGAGACCGTCGAACGTTCGCTCAAGCAGGCGGCGCTGTGGGAAGAGGTGAAGGACGATCTGAAGAAAAAGTCCGGTGCCTCGCTCTCCGGCGGCCAGCAGCAGCGCATGTGCATCGCGCGCGCTCTCGCCGTCGATCCCGAAGTCCTCCTGATGGACGAGCCCGCCTCCGCTCTCGATCCGGTTTCAACGTCGAAGATTGAAGACCTCATCTTTCAGCTCAAGAGCCAGTACACCATTGTCATCGTGACGCACAACATGCAGCAGGCAGCGCGCGTCGCAGAAAACACCGGATTCTTTCTCAACGGTAAGATGGTCGAGTTCGATTCGACCCACAAGATCTTCACCAACCCGAAGGACAAGCGAACGGAAGATTACATTACGGGGAGGTTCGGCTGATGCGCGTTAAGTTCCACCAAAGCCTCGACGACCTCAAAGAGAAATTGCTTGTCATGGCCGGAATGGCCGAACAGGCGATCCAGCGCTCCATCGAGGCCTACAGCACCCGCGACCTCAGCATCTGCGAGTTGGTCTTCCGCGCCGAGCCCTCCATCAATCGCTTGGAGCGCGAGATCGACCAGATGGCCCTCGACCTCCTCGCTATGGAGCAGCCCATGGCCATCGATCTCCGCTTCATCCTTTCGGTCATTCGCATCAACGCGGACCTCGAGCGCGTCGGCGACCAGGCCGTCAACATCGCCGTCCGTGTCCGTGAGATGGGCGCCTTCGCCAATATCGATCTTCCCGTCGACATCCCCAAGCTCGCGTCCCTCGCCTCTGCGATGGTCCGTAAGGCGCTTCAGGCCTTCATCGAAGCCGATGCGGACCTCGCCAACTCCGTCCTTCTCCTTGACGATCAGGTTGACGAGATGAACGACGCCGCCTTCTACGCGCTCAGCTCGCTCATCAAGGAGAAGCCCGAGCTCACCCCGCAGTCTCTCAACGCGCTTATCATCGCTCGGAACCTTGAGCGCGTCGGCGACCACGCCACGAACATCGCCGAAGACGTCATCTTCTGGGTCCGCGGCGCAGATGTCCGCCACCACACCCCGACCACCTAGTTGGCAGCATCGAGTGCAACAACCTCGGGCACCCACCAGACCAACCGCGCTAGCAGCGGATAATACAAGCCCACCCGCAAGTGCAGTTCTTCGACCTGCCCGCCGACCATACGCGCGTAGGCGTCCAGCTGCGGTCCGTACTTGATCCGTTCCTCCGCGAGAAATTCATCCACGCTCTCGCGCCCGTGCGTCGCCGTCTTGTAGTCGATGATCCAAAGGAAATCGGTTCCGTCCTCAAGAGGCGTTGCGCCGGCGAAAAACATCCGATCCAGACGCACACTGCTGCGTCTTTCGAGCCACGACGTCAAAGCAAGCTCGCTCTTTGCTCCCTCGCGCGCCACAAGCACCCACTGGCCTTCAGCGTCACTCAACATATTTGTCAGCGCCGTCTTCACGCGACCCGCGAGCCGGTCGACGATTGCCGGCGCCAAACCATCTCCGCGAAGGATCGCCGCGATCCTCGGGGTCCATCCTGCGATGTCGTGCAGCAATGCATCGGCACTCACCCCTTCCGCGATTCGTTTCGTCAGCACCTCCACGAATGCATGCACTGCATTCCCAAACGCGCGCGCCTCAAACGATCCTTCGGGACGCTCAAAGTTGGATGGCGCAACGACGGCGTCCCCATACGAGAGCTTGCGCGATGCAGCAAACCTCGCTCCCGGTTCAAAGCTCAACGGCAGCCGCTGCAACATCGCAGGCCGCACCTCTCTGTCTTCTGCTGCAGCCATATCGAAGACAAAATCCTCCGCAACGTCGGGTTCAGGCGGTGCCGACATCTCAAACATCTTCGCAGTAGTTTCTGAGACCGAGGACGCTGTAACAAAGTGCCTTTGCGCCGCCGGCCATGCGGTCTCGAGCAGGCTTCCGGCCTCTTTCGCTATTTCGCCCCTCGCGGTCATCTTTGGGGATGCAAACAGATGCAGCTCTTCCCGCGCCCGCGTACAGGCGACATAAAACAGGCGCTTCCGTTCCGCGGCGTCCCGAGCCCTCTCTGTTGCCCTCAACCAGGCATTCAACTCCTTCGACGTCTCGCCGCGTTCCGCGATCGGAGCCAGCACGATATTTGCCGCATCAGCATCGCTCGAATCGACCTCACTCCAGTTCAGCAACTTCTCACGATTCACTTGGGCCTTCCTCTCCAGAGCCGGAACCAGCACAACGTCCCACTCCAATCCCTTCGCGCCGTGAATCGTCATTAAGTCCACCGCTGCTGCACCAGTAGCAGGCTCGGCAAACAGCCTATCCATGCGCCCTTTCAGCAGCCCCAAATCCATTGTTCCTGTTTGTTGCTCGACCTCATCCAGAAGCTGCAGGTAACGTAGAGCGTTTGCCATCTGCGTGGCCTCCAAATAAACATCGCCACCCAGAGAACGCCATGTCCTCTCAACCCACTGTGCCGTGGTTAGTCCCGGCCGGCGTTCCCGCGCCGCTTGCAGTATCGGCCACACGTGCATCAACCTCGCGCAGCTCTCCTCACTCAACAGGTCGCCCCGCTCCGCGATTGCATCTTCGATACAGCGCTCCGCCCAATCCAAATCATCCGCGCCGGCAAGCGTATGCAAATCTGCCAACCCCAGCCCGCACCACGGAGCATGCAACACCGCAAGCCATGCCACGCGGTCTGCCGGATGCAGCAGCGCACGCGTCAACGCAAAGAGATCGAGCACCTCCTGCCGCTCGCCCAGCGGTTCGATATCGACCGCACGAAAGGGAATCAGCCCCTTCGCCTCGTCCTGGAACTCCGCCACAACATCGCCAAGCAAACTCCGTGTCCGTACCAGCACTGCAATCTTCCACGGCTCGCTGCGTTCCTCGGGCAACGGACGCGCACGCCACTCTTCAACGATCGCCCTTACCTCTGCTGCCTCCGACCGCGTCTGCCTCCGCCGCTCCTTCTTCGCGTCGTCGCCCGGAGACAACACACGCGCATGCCATACCACGCTGCGTGCCCCGCTCTTCGATTCTCCCCGCACCGGCTGCGCCCCAACATAAGGAACCTCTTCAGGACCTGACGCAGCCTCCTTCTGCGGGAACAGCAGCGAGAAATCCTCATTGAACGCCTTCACCAGTTCGCTCTGCGAGCGGAAGTTCGCGGTCAATTGCAGGCACCCCAGCGGCAGCTCGCCTAACGTCAGGGTTTGCATCATCCGAATAAACCGCTCCACGCGCGCCTGGCGAAACATGTAGATCGACTGCTTCGGATCGCCCACTAGAAACACCGTCTGGCTCTGCCCGTCCCATCCCGCGGTCAGCAACTCGATCAGCCGATACTGACTCGTCGAGGTGTCCTGCATCTCGTCCACTAGCAGATGCCGCAGCTCCATTCCCAAGGTCTCCGACAAGTCGCGAACGCCGCCATGCTCCAGCGCGGTCTTTGCCAGCAACCCGAGCTCCGCAAAGTCGCACTCCTGATTTCGTGCGAACACCAGCTGCAACTCCACCAGCGCCCTGCTCAATACACGAAACAACGCCTTGGCCACCCTCCACTGTCCCGGGGGATAATCCGCAGGCGGAAGACATTTCACCTGCTGAATGGCCTCAAGCGCCTTGGGATGTTGCTGCAACTCCCCCACAAGATCCTTCAAACGGACAGCGTAAGTCCTTTCCAGATCAAATTTCAGGAAGCGGCTCTGAAACCCAACCCGCCACTTGCCCTCACCGGTCGTCACCAGATGAATCAGCGCCTGCCACCGCTCAAGATGCTCTGCAATCTCTTCGGGCGCATCGTGGACACCCGCTAGCACGGCGATGGGCGAAGTGTCGCCTTTGTATCCGCCCGCATGCCCCATCTCCCCTGCGAGAGACGCAAGGTCTTGCACTATCTCCCCCGGCAGGCTTTGGGAGAGCTCCGTTAGTCCCTCCCCAATAGCCTGCTCCAGCGCCCTCTGCAGCCGCGGCAGCACTGTGCCATCCAAATAAGCATCATCTAACTCATGTCCCAGCAACGGCACTAGTTCGCCCCATTGATTTCTCAGCGGCAGCATCTCCATTAAGCAGCCTTTCGCAATCGGCGAGACTTCCATCACGATGCAGCAGCACAGTACGCAACGCTTCATCCAGCTCTGCATCGTCGCCGCCAAGCTGCATCAGAGTCCGCCGCGCCGCTTCGCGATACATCAGCGTCGCATCCGGAACCGGCGTCTGTCGCCCTCCACTTCCAGACAGAACGGGCAGCGAAAGCGCAATCTCCCCACACACTGAATCGATCGTGCGGATTCGCAACCGGCGCGGATGTTCCAGCAATCCCCATCCCAACGATGCATCTCTACGCAGCACCTTCTGCGCCAGCTCCCGCGTCTCACCGTCGAACGCCGAATCTGCCTTGAGCACATCACCCCTCGCAGCCGCTTCAAGCTGTGCCAGCACGCGTTCCCGCATCTCGTTGGTCGCCTTCACGGTAAATGTGATCGCGAGTACCTGCTCCGGCTGATCCACCGTCTCGTCCGCAAGCAATTTCAAAAAGCGCTGGATCAACAAGCCGGTCTTGCCTGATCCCGCCGGAGCTTCCACAATCCACGACCGCCGGACATCCAGCGCTCGTTCGCGCTCCAGCGAATCCGGCGGCAGCTCATGTTTTTTTTCTTTTTCTGTAGATCCAGCCTTGTCGAAATCAAACGAAAGATTACCCAAGGCCGACCTCTTCATCCGCACTGGCATCTTCGTCCTCGTCCTCTTCAAGTAGCGAGACATCCAATCGACACAACAGGCGCTGCCCGCAACGCTCACACGTCTTCGGATAACTCTTCGGCCGTACACGAGCCTCCCCGGCTGCAAACTCCTCCGCCAATCCGACGAGAACCTCTCTCCACCGCTCCACCTGTGCCGCGAACGTCGCCGCTTCCTTCAGCTTCGTCAGCTTGCCAGGCAAGATGCCTTCCGTAGTCGCATACCCCTTCAGCGCGCGTCCCTCGCCCGCTCGCACTAACCCGAACGCGACTCCCTGCAGCCGATCGGCATCCGACAAGATCGCATACAGCGGAAGCTGCGGCGCATCCGGCCTCTCCGTCAGCCAATCGTTCGGCGACGCCCCGCCCGTCTTGTAGTCGATCAGCACCGCGCCACCGTCGACCTCATCGACGCGGTCCATGCGAACATTCAATCGCAGCGGACCCACCGGCACGTCCTTCAACTCCTCTTCACTCAGCCTCACTTCAAACGGCGCACGCTCCAACTCCAGCTCCAACCACCCTGAAAGCAGCCGTCGCAGCCGCGCCCGCTGCACCTCGACATAAGCTGCGTCCCACGTTGTTGCGGTCGTCTCTTCCGTGCGTCTCAGTCCTTCGGTGATGCACCAGTCCAGCACCTCATCGCGCTCTTCGGCCGTCATCTTACGAAGCGTATCCTGCGTATGTACCTCATCCCAGAACCGCCTCAGCACATCGTGCACGACGGTACCGCTCTGCCGCGCATCCATCCCCGGAACAATTGTCTCGAGCTCCTTGGCCAACAGGCGCTGCTCGGCAAACGCACGAAATCCGCAAGCAGCCTGCAACTGCAGCACCGTCGCACCTCCGCGAATAACCCGGTCCGGGAGCGCTTTGATGCGCGCACTGTCTCCAATCTCCTCGAGCTCAACCACTCCTTTGTTCGGCGCCGCTCCGACAAGCTCTATCGCCGTAACTTCGTCTAGACCCAACTCAACCAGCACAGGCGAACGCCGCTGCCGGCCCTCGGTAGACTCCCTCGCATAACTGAAGATCACCGTTCCCGCACAATCCGCGATTCGTTGCGTCATCCTCCGCGCGTACTCGCTGTCCCTCGCAACATCGGTCCCTGGCATTCCAAGCTCTAGTTGCAGCGACCACGGCAGCAGGGAACTGCTCGCCGTCTCCATCGGCCAGTTCAACTCGCCGCCGCGCAGAAACCATACCGCGTCAAAGGTCCCACCAGCGGCTTCGAGCGGCCCCATCACCTGCACCGGCGCCTCCCGGGACTCCGGCGCAAACGTCGTCTGCCGCACGATCCGCTCCAATGCTTCGAACGCCTCCGCGAACTCGACGGGCACGTCGTTGAAGTCCAGCGTAGCCAACTCGTCGAGCGCACTCTCCCACTTGTGCCGCGTCTGAAACTCCACGCTGCTCTCTTTCGGGCCCGGTCCCCATCCGGCGGTCTGCAGCAACTCGCGCATCTTCTCTGTCCACTCGGTGTGCGTTCGAGCATCCATACCCTGCAGGCGGTTCGTCACAACTCGCGTCACTCGCAGCGTCCCAAGCAGCCGCCCAAGTTTTCCCTTCCGCCTCGACCTTTCGAGCACATCGATCAGTCCATCCAGAGTTAACTCCGGCCGCAGTATCCTCGCCTTCCGCAACTCGAAGGCATCGAACTCTGCCCGCACACTCCGCTCCTCGCTCGTCATCGCAAAATAAGGCGACAGTAACAAGCCAGTAATTCGCTCGAGCGGCAGGGCATCTGTCACCCATCGCAACAAGTCCAGCGCACTCGCAACCACGGGAGTGTCCGCCAACGGAGCCCCAAGCGAAAACTCATAAGGCCCACTCTCAGTCGCGGCCTGAATGTCCTGCAGCTCCGGCGCCAGCACCTCGCGAAACACACGATCGATCTCACTCCGCAGCGTCTCCAGCCCTGGCACAATCACAGCAACCTTCGCCTCTGGGGCTGCCTCCAAAAACTGCCGTATCCACCGCGCCGCTCCATGCAACTCTTCCCGCTCGTCCGTCATTTCTACGAGCATTCGCTTGAGCGCGTCGGTCGTTGGTTGCACCTCTTCGTACCGTTACCGCGCCCGAACGCAACGCCTCAACAAACTTCGTTTGAGCAGGTGTCATGCGATCGAACCCCACCAACACCACCCCACCTTCGGCCAGCTTTAGCGTGCTTCTTTCCACAGCGACGCGTAGCATCTCCTCCAACTGCGCCGCCGGAAGAAATCCCTCTACCCTGCACCTTCGTTCGAACGCCAACGCCCACCGCTGAAACGCCCGCGTGTCGGCACTGCCTGTCGTTGTGCGCAGACGAGTACGTCCGTCGTAGCTGCAAACCAGCCGCCACGCCTCCGCCGCAATCTCCGCCAGTGAATCCACACTCCGAAGGCTCGCAAGTTCTTCGTCCGATTCGAGGACGCTCCGCCACACCGCATGCTCCTGAGTCCGATTGAGAAGCAGCTGCTCCGCATGCCCTTCGATCACCAGTTCATGCCACAACGCGGCGAGCCACGCGTCCCATGAGATCACCGCCGCCGGCGCCCAGGTCCTGAGCCCCAACTCCCGATTTCGCTGGTCCCACCCACGCCGCAGCGCCCGCGCCGCTCGCTGATTTCCGGTCACCACGGTTGCGCCCCGCTCCAGCGCCTCAGCGATCTTTACCGGCAGCAACTCCACACCATCCATACCTCGGTTATACGCTTGCAACCACTGGAAATCAGGCAGCATCAACAGCAGATCGCGGCACAAGCCAACTCATCCCCAACAACGCCACCGCCGCGGCGAACGGCAGCGCCAGCGCCACCTGCAACGAGCCGGTCCGCGTCGACACAACACCCATCATCCATGGCAGCGCGGCCGCACCCAGTCCCGAAACCGCAAGAACAATCCCCGCCTGCCGCGCCGTCGGCCGCTCCGCCATAAGCAGCGCAAACGTGGCTGGAAAGAACGGAGCGAGGCTCAATCCCAGCAGGACCGCAAACGCCGCGATCGTCGCGGCCGAATGCGCCATCGCGAGCGCTGCCGTAAATACCGCTGCCAGCCCCAGCCCCCATCGCTGTACTGTCTTCTCTCCCACGCGCCGCATCACCGCCGAGGCCCCAACCCTCCCCACAGTCAGTGACATCCACAGAAGGAGCGTCGTGTACTCGCCCGCCGCGAGTGTCTTATCGCCATACCGCAGTGCAAACGTCGTCAGCCATCCACTCAGACAGGTCTCCAGTCCCCCATAGAGGACCAGCAGCCCCGCGAAAAACAGATACACGCCCCCACTCAACCCAAACTGCGAGCCGCCCTCCCGAGTCGTCGCATCAAACTCCTCCACATCGGAACCTGCCCCGCTCATCTGTGCGACAAGCACCACCGTCCCCACCACAAACAAGCCGGCGAAAGATTCGAGCAACGCCCGCAAAGCAAACCGCGGCAACAACCACGCAGCCAGCAACGCAGACAACATCGCGCCCAGACTAAACGAGAAGTTCAGCATAGCCAGCGCAGACCCTCGATGCGCCGTAAATCTTCGCCCAGCCAGAATATTCACCGATGTAATGATCTGCCCCAATCCAAACCCGCCGACAAACAGCCCGACGCACCCCACACTCATTCCCGGAGCTAATGCAAACCCGCCAAAACCAACCGCCCCCGCCCCCAGTCCCACCAACAGACTTCGCCGCAGCTTGCCCGATACCGTCACTCCACCCAGAAACGCTCCACAGAACTTCGCCATCATCAGCAAGCCGCTCTGCGAGTCCTGCATCTCCCACTGCCGCGCCAACACCGGCAGAATCGGCCCCAACAACGCCGTCCCCAGCCCCGCCAGCATCAGCCCGAAGTGCATCAGCCCCAAAGAAGGCGCCGCCGTTCGACCTTGTTCGACCAACCTGCCCCCCGCCCCAAACTCTCGTACCAGCCATTATCATGGAGTCAGGAGCAACTCGTGCCGCGCAAGCCTCTATTTCTTCTCGCCTTCATCGCACTCCTCATAGGCTGCCGTCAAAGCGCCCCTCCTTCGACCCAACCATCCGCTCCGCAAAAAACCTTCACCATCCGTGGCAAGGTTGTCGCCACCCACGGCAAGTACGTCACCCTTGACGGCGAAGACGTCCCCGGCTTCATGGAACCCATGACCATGGACTACAAGCTCAAAGACCCCAGTGTCGCCAGCGAGCTTCACCCGGGCGACCGCATCACGGCCAGGATCCTCGCGAAGAAAGACGGCGAGAGTTATACCGACGTCCAACTCGACAATATCGTCGTCATCGCCCAGGCCCGTCCCGACTACAAACCTCCCATCGCCTATCACGTCCCCACGCCCGGAGACCCCGTCCCCGACTTCCATCTCATCAACCAGAGCGACCGCACCATCCACCTCGATCAGTTCAAGGGCAAGTTCGTTCTCCTCACCTTCATCTACACGCGGTGCCCACTCGCCAACTTCTGCCCTCGCATGTCTCACAACTTCGCCGACATCGACAAAGTCCTCGCCGCGGATCCCGCGCTCTACAATCAGACGCACCTTCTCAGCATCAGCTTCGACCCGAAGTACGATACTCCTAAGGTCCTACGTAGCTACGGCGGCGCCTACACCGGCAACTACACCAAAGAAAAATTTCTTCATTGGGACTTCGCCGCACCCACTGAAAAAGATCTTCCCGCACTCACTCAATTTTTCAACGTAGGCATTACCCCTGGCGATGAGAAATCTCTGACACACTCTCTCTCGACCGTCCTAATGGGCAAAGACGGCAAGATCATCGCCTGGTACCCAAGCAACGAATGGAAGCCGGAAGACGTTGTGGCGACCATAAGAAAAAACGTGAGTTAGACGTCCTCAAATATCTCCAGACAACAAAGAAGCTTGAACTATCATCAGACTTTTCTGTGCGAAAAGTGCACGGAGGTATTTCATAATGATGCGCAATCGACTCGCAGGTTCACTACTCGCTGTTGCCCTGTCAACATCTGGCTTTGCAACTATCCCGGCGTACGCGGCCCCTCCCCAGTCTCATGATCACGATCGAGACCACGATTGGGATACTCCCCCACAGGAATTTCGCGACATTCAACGTCAGGGATTTCACGATGGCATTGAAGGTGCCCGCAAGGACTACGACAATCACCGCAGAGCGGACGTTGATAACCGGGATGAATATCGTCATCCGCATGTTCCGGACAGCGCCAAGGCCGACTATCGCGAAGGCTTCCGCCGCGGCTACGAGGTAGCGATGGACCACATGATGCAAGGCAAGCACGGCTCTTACTAAACCGAACGTAACGACGTGCAGAAGACCCGGCCGCGAAGCCGGGTTTTCTGCGTTTGCGAATCTCATCAAAATAAGATTTTAGATTTCTCAGTGATCCACAACGTTGCTGCGATGTAACACCACGTTCATATCTCGTTGATCGAATCTTTAATCGGCCTCGCGATAGGTTGGCTCTATGCGAATAAATGGATCTTTACATGCACTCCCACTTCTGGCGGCCGTAGTGTTTTTCTTCTTTTGTACCCAGCTCCATGCGCAGTATGACAATGGCAGCCTGGTGGGCACCATCCGCGACGCAAGCGGAGCCGCGGTCTCAGGCGCAGTCGTGACGGTCACAAACACTGCGACAGCCGTCACCGCGAAGGCAACGACGAACAGCGAAGGCGACTACGAGCTGCCCTCTCTCCATGTCGGCGTTTACAACATCTCAGCAAGCGCGCCCGGCTTCACCGACTCAGTAGCCAATAACATTAGCGTCTCAGTAGGTGGCCGTCAGCGTATCGACCTGTCCCTGCGAGTCGGCGGAACTGAAACCACCGTCCAGGTCACCGACGTCGCCCTCCAGCTCGAGACCGAATCCAGCGAGCGCGGCCAGACCATCACCAACTACCAGAGCGAAGCCCTGCCACTCGTCACGCGCAACTACTCCGACCTGCTGGGCCTTATGCCCGGCTCGCGTCAGGCGCCGACCGCAGCCACTACCAGCTCCATCAACTCGCTCGTCCGCGCCGGCTCCTACAACGTCAACGGTCAGCGCAGCATGTTCAACAACTTCCTCCTCGACGGTCTCGACAACAACGCCTACGGCGAAAGCAACCAGGGATTCGATAACCAGATCATCGCCGTCCCGCCCGACTCCGTTGCCCAGTTCCAGGTCGTCACCGACAACGAGAGTGCCGAATATGGCCGGTCCTCCGGAGCCACTATCAACGTCGCATCGCAGAGCGGCACCAATCGCTTCCACGCCACCGCCTACGAGTTCATCCGCAACACTGACCTCAACGCCGCAGGCTTCTTCAAGCCCCTCACCGTCAGCAACACCGGAACCACGGTCCCCTTCCAGAAGCCCACCTTCAATCGCAACCAGTTCGGCGGTAACGTCGGCGGTCCGATCCTCAAGGACAAGCTCTTCTTCTTCCTCGACTACGAAGGCTTCCGCCAGGTCCTCAAACCCCTCAGCGTACTCACTCTGCCGACGCAGAACGAACTGAACGGCATCCTCGTCGTACCGGTGAAGAACGCGACGACCGGCGTAGTCTACCCGGCCGGAAAACCCATCCCGGCAAGCGCGATCAATCCGCTTTCAGCACAGATCATCACCTACTTCAAGCAGATATCCGGTCTTCCCGTCTCCGGCCAGGCGACCACTGGTCTCGCCTCCAACGACTACGCCGTCCAGGTCCCCTTCACCGACAACGCCGACAAGGGCGACCTCCGCCTCGACTGGCAGATCAATCCCGCCAACTCTGCCTTCATTCGCGTCAGCGACCGCAAGGAAAACGGCGTCAACTACCCCAGCATTCCCATCCCACTTGATGGCCAGACCAACGGCAACATCCGCATCCTCGATCAGCAGATCGCTCTCGGCTACACCCGTCTCATGGGTGCCAATAAGGTCCTCGATGTCCGCCTCGGCCTCGACCGCACCAAGGCCGGCAAGTTTAACCTGTCCATCGGAAACACCGCCTTCAACAACATCCCAGGCCTGCCCACCGACAACGCCGTCGTAGCCGGAGGCCTGCCGTCAATCGGCATCACAGGCTTCACCGGCTTCGGTCGCCAGAGCACCAACCCCCAGTGGCAGAATCCCGCACTCATCGACCCCAAGGTCAACTTCACCTGGGTGAAGCACAACCACTCGCTCAAGTTCGGCTACGAGTATGAGCGCATCTGGATGGCCGTGAATGACAACAACCCGCTCTACGGATCCTTCAACTATGGCGGCGGCTACTCGAACGCAGGTGGGACGACCGTCAGCGACACCTATTGGGCTGACTTTCTCTTCGGCACCACCAACACCTACTCACTCGCAAACTACTACGTGGCGCACCTCACGCAGAACATGCACAGCCTCTACGCGCAGGACGATTGGAAGGCTCTTCCGAAGCTGACCCTCAACCTCGGGCTACGTTGGGAGTACGGTTCGCCCTATGCCGACCTCTACAACCGCATCTCGAACTTCGATCCCGTCACGCAGACCGTCCTCACCACCACGCCCGGCGCCGTCGCCGGCAACGGCATCACCCCCTTCCACAGTGGCGGAACCTACGGCAAGACCCTGGTCAATCCGGACTTCACCGACTTCGGCCCACGTGTAGGCTTCGCGTACGCGGTCGATTCCAAGACAGCGCTTCGTGGCGGATTCGGTATCAGCTACGCGCACTACACCCGCGCCGGCTCTGGCGACATCCTCGGCATCAATGCGCCGCAGGCACAGTTCGCCTCCGTTACGCAGATCACCCCGAGCACTACGAATCATTGCTCCACACCGCTTCCCGCCCAGATCATCGCCATCGGCTCGACAACTCCGTCCTGCTATGCCACCTCGGATCAGGGCTACCCCAGTGGTCTAGTCACCAGCTTCAACTCAGCGACCGACAACATCACCTACATCCCCAAAAACACCAAGGACAGCTATGTTGAGAGCTACTTCCTCAGCATCCAGCGCACCTTGGCCAAGAACACCCTGCTCGACATCGCCTACGTCGGCAATCACGGAGTCAAACTGCAGGGCTTCGTCAACGCCAACCAGAAAAACCCTGCCGCCGGATTCGCCCGCCCCTTTGGCAGCTGGCCATCCGACATCACCGCGGCCTTGAACACCTTCTACTCGAACTTCAACTCGCTTCAGGTCAAATATGAGCAGCAGTTCGTCGGCGGGCTCACTCTTCTCAACACCTTCACCTGGGGGCATTCACTCGACAACGCCAGCGCCTCGCTCGAAGGCAACACTCCCTCGCTGCAGGACGCCAACAATCCCCGCGCGGACTACTCGCAGTCGGACTACAATCTGCCCGTCGCCAACATCACCAGCCTCGTCTACGAACTCCCCTTCGGTCGTGGCCGCCACTTCCTCAACTCCAGCGGTGGCGTGGTCAACACACTTGTCGGTGGTTGGCAGGTAAGCAGCATCGTCACACTGCAGGCCGGAACGCCCTTCAATATCACCTACAGCCCTAACGGAGCACAGGCCGTCTCGCCCCAGATCTCGGCGTCCTACCGCGGTGCAAACCTGTATCGTCCCAACAAGGTTCCTGGCCAGTCAGTGACCCAGGGACGCAACAACCGCGCAGCCAACACCGGCTTCGTCAACTACATCAACTTCAACGCCTTCGTTCTTCCCCCAATCAAGGACGCCGCAGGCAACACGCTTAGCCCGTTCGGCAATGGCAGCCGCAACCCCGGCCGCACGCCCGCCTTCTACCAGGCTGACCTTGCGCTCAACAAGAACTTCAACACCCCCATCGAGAGCTTGAAGGTGCAGTTCCGCACCGAGTTCTACAACATCCTCAACCACACCAACCTCTATCTTCCCGGCACCATCAGCGGAACGCAGGGCACCACAAACGCGACCGTCGGCACCGGCGGAACCGTCGCCCCTGCCGCAATCGTCAGCGGGGTGCCCAACGCTGGGGGCCAGGTCACCAGCACCTTCGAGCCGCGCATCATCCAGTTCGGATTGAAGGTGATCTACTAGCCAGGTCGTCGGGTCAAGCGGCCACATCGGAAAACCCACGACCCTTGACATCAATGGTCCCTTGCGAAGGGTAAAAGCAGAGAGCCCGGCCTCGTGCCGGGCTTCTTGCGTCTCTGCTTATCCATGCGAAGTCCAAACCTAAAACTATTGACATGAAGACTTTGCGCAATATTGGGGGAGTGTGGGGGAGATCAAAACTGCCCTGTTTCAAAGCTCAGAATTCTCCCAAATCCCGACGCTTCGCTCTTCGAGTATCCTTGGACTGAACCCAAACGAGGAATAAACTCCATCATGGCAAAGCTCACAATCGCCTTCGGCATCCTGCTCGTCCTGCTCGGAATCTTCGGCTTTGTCGCAACCGGTAGCGCCCATCCCACGGCCCTGATCCCTGCTGGCATTGGCCTCCTGTTTGTCCTCTTCGGCGTCATGGCTAACACGGAGAACTCGAAGAAACGCATGCTCTGGATGCACATCTCCGTCACGGTTGCCTTGCTGACCTTTCTCGGCATGATACCGGCAGCCATCGACACCATTCGCCTCTCCCGCGGCGTCGAATTCCCCCACCCCGCCGCAGTCGTGGAAAAGGGAGCCCTCGCCCTCTTCAGCCTCATCTACGTCCTCTTCTGTGTCCGCTCTTTCATCAGTGCCCGCCGTGACCGTCTCGCATAAGTTCGCAGCCGGACCAGACTTTGCATCGTCTCACGCATCGAAATCATCAAAAAGCTAATATTTCCAGAATATTCACTTGGTGCCCGTCCCTTCGCATTCCGGCGATAGGACTCGCTCACCCTCCGGCGTAAACTTGGAATAACAATGTCCTCTTCCTTCGGCCCATCAAAATTCGGCACTGGCATGAAAGCAGCCGACCGCCCCTCGCGAAGTGTCGGCAAAGCGACAGCGGCTGACCTGACCAAGTCGCGTCCGAAGCCGAAGCTCAAGAAGGTGTTGCCCGAGGTCTGGAAGCTGATCAAGCCGCGCAGGGTTCTCCTTGGCGGCAGTTTTCTCCTGATGATCATCAACCGCGCCAGCGGCCTGGTCCTGCCCGCCTCCACAAAGACCCTGATCGACAAGGTCATGTACGGCCATCAGTTGAATCTCCTGCCCTGGATCGTCAGCATCGTCGGCATTGCGACCGTAATTCAAGGCATCACCTCGTACACCCTCACCCAGCTCCTGTCGAAGGCCGGCCAGCGCCTCATCGCCGAGCTGCGCATGCAGGTCCAGGCGCACATCGGCCGGCTCCCCGTCGCCTTCTACGATGAGAACCGTACCGGCACCCTGGTCGCCCGCATCATGACCGACGTCGAGGGCGTACGCAACCTGATCGGTACCGGTGTCATTGATTTCTTCGGAGGCATCGTCACCGCAGCGTTTGCCTTCGGCTACCTCATCAAGCTCTCGGTCCAGATGACCGTCGTCACCTTCGCCATCCTTCTTCTCTTCGGGTTAATTCTCCAGAAGGCATTCAAGACGATCCGTCCAATCTTCCGCGAACGCGCCAAGATCAACGCCGAGGTTACCGGCCGTCTCACGGAGTCGCTCGGCGGAGTCCGCGTCGTCAAGGGCTACCACGCCGAACAGAGCGAAGCCAATGTCTTCGCCGCCGGCGCCAACCGCCTGCTCCAGAACGTCATCTCCTCGCTCACCGCGCAGTCGCTGATGTCGCTTGCCTCAACCGCGGTTCTCGGTATCGTCGGCACGCTGGTGATGTATCTCGGCGCCCATCAGGTCAACGCCAACCGCCTCACTCCTGGCGGATATGTCACCTACGTCATGTTCCTGGCGTTCATGATCGCCCCAATCGTTCAACTGGTCTCAATTGGCACGCAACTCACCGAAGCCCTCGCGGGTCTCGACCGCACCACCGAGATACTCTCGGAACGCCAAGAGGACTCCGAGCCCGCCCGGACCCACATTCTTGGCCCCATCCGCGGCGACATCGCCTTCCGCGACGTCACCTTCTCCTACGAGCCTGAAAAACCGGTCCTCCATGGCATTAGCTTCGAGTCCACACCCGGCACCGTAACCGCACTTGTCGGCTCCTCCGGCTCCGGCAAGTCCACGATCATCTCGCTGATCTGCGCCTTCCACACGGCCAGTACGGGCCAGGTACTCGTCGACGGCGTCGACCTCGCCACCATCCGCCTCTCAAGCTATCGCGAACAGCTTGGCGTAGTCCTGCAGGAAACCTTTCTCTTCGACGGCACCATTCGAGAGAACATCCTCTTCAGCCGCCCGCAAGCCACGGAGGCGCAACTCACCGAGGCCTGCCGCATCGCCCGCGTCGATGAGTTCGCCGAACGTTTCCCGGATCAATACGACACCATCGTCGGAGAACGCGGCGTCAAGCTCTCCGGTGGCCAGCGCCAGCGAATCTCCATCGCCCGCGCCATCCTCGCCGACCCACGCATCCTCATCCTGGACGAGGCCACCAGCTCACTCGACTCAGAGTCCGAGGCCATGATCCAGAACGGACTCAGCTACCTCATGCAGGGTCGTACAACGTTCGTCATTGCCCACCGGCTCTCGACCATTCGCCGCGCCGACCAGATCCTTGTCGTAGAGCAGGGCAACATCGTCGAGCGTGGCACCCACGAGACCCTCTACGCGCTCGGCGGCCGCTACTACGACCTCTACACCCGCCAGCACGGCCTCGAAGCCAACCTCTTCCTTGCTCCCGGCGAAGGCGATACGGTCGAAGACCTAACCGCCAAAGGCTAGCCTTCCACCCCAAGCTCCCTCAGCAGAAACGCATAGTCAAACGCAATCTCTTTCAGATAGTCGTACCTTCCAGAAGCTCCGCCATGCCCCGCATCCATGTTGATGTGCAGCAGCAGAGGCGTATCGTTCTTCTTCAACCTCCGTAGCTTCGCCACATACTTCGCAGGCTCCCAGTACATTACCTGAGAGTCATTCAGGCTCGTCTTCACCAGCATCGCCGGATAGTCCCCAGCCTTCAGGTTGTCGTAAGGCGAATACGACCGCATGTACTCAAACGCCTCCGCTTCATTCGGATTCCCCCACTCCTCATACTCCGCCACCGTCAGAGGCAGGGAAGCATCGAGCATCGTATTCATCACATCCACGAACGGCACATGCGATAGCACCACGCGGAACAGATCCGGCCGCTCGTTCACCACGGCACCCATCAGCAGCCCACCCGCACTCCCACCTTCGATTGCCACCCGGTCCTTCGCGCCATAGCCCTTCGCAACCAACTGCTCCGTCACCGCGATGAAGTCCGAAAAAGTGTTCCGCTTCACCATCATTTTTCCAGCATCATGCCACAAATCGCCCATCTCGCCGCCACCGCGAATGTGCGCGTACGCGACCACCACACCCCGGTCCAGCAGTGCCAATCTCGACGCGCTAAACCCAATGGGCAAAGGATACCCATAAGACCCATATCCATAGATATAGAGAGGATTCTTCGAGTCGCGCTTGAAGAAATCCCGGCGGTAGACCACGGAAGTGGGAATCTTCACTCCGTCAGCACCCTCCACCCACACCCGTTCCGAAGAGTAACGCGAAGAATCAAATCCTCCCGGCACCTCCTGTTGTTTCAACAGCGTCGAGGTTCCCGTAGCCACGTCGTACTCGTACACCGACGCCGGCGAAACCAGGGACTGGTATCCATACCGAAACGCCTCCGTCCCGAACTCCGGGTTGACGTGCGATCCGGCGGAATAGACAGGCTCAGGAAACTCAATCTCGCGTGCCCGTTCGAGCTTTTGATCGGCGCCGAATGTCGTAACGGTCAGCGTCGGCAATCCCAACCTTCTCCGCATGCTGACACAGAACAACGAAAACACCTCAAAGCTCTCAAGCGGCGTTTCAGGATCAAGAGGAATCAATTCCTGCCAGAAATCACGTCCCGGATTCTCCAGAGGTGCAGTTACAACTCGGAAGTTCTTTCCCACATCGTTCGTGCGGATATAGAACAGGCCGTGCCGGTGGTCCACCACGTACTCTTGATCGTCCATCCGCGGCGCGATGACTTTGAAGGTTCCTTCCGGAGTGTAAGCCGAGAGAAACTGCCACTCGCTGGTCGTGTGGCTGCCGGACTCAATCAGCAGATACTTGCAATCATGGGTCTTGTCCACCCCCACGTTGAAGCGTTCGTCCTTCTCCTCGAAGATGACTACATCTTTTTCGAGCGGATCACCCAGGCGATGCCGAAACACATGATCGTGTCGTTTGGTGACCTCGTCCTCAGTCGTATAGAGCAGCGTCGTCGAATCCGCCGCCCAGGCAATGGAGCCGACGCGCTCGGCACTGTCGGGCAGATCGAGACCGCTCATCAGATCCCGAACATGCATGGTGTACTGTCGAAAGCCGGTGTTGTCGGTCGAATAGGCCAGCTTGGTCCCGTCGGGACTGACCGTCATCTGCCCAACAGCCATAAACGGCTGGCCTTGAGCGAGCTGATTCACATCCAGCAAAATCTCTTCCGGCTGCGACTCATCGAACTTGATGCCCGTAGCCAATCTGCGGCAATGAATCTGGTACTGAAGACCCTCAACCGTCCGCACATAGTAGAACCATCCCCGGTCGCGATAGGGAACTGACTCATCGGTCTCCTTGATGTGCGACAGCATCTCCGCATACAGCTTCGCCTGCAGCAGCTCCGTCGGGGCCATCACGGAGCCCGTATAGGCGTTCTCCGCCTCAAGGTGAGCCAAAAGCTCCGGCGAGGTCTTGTCCCTCATCCAGCGATAGTTATCCTCAAGCGTGTATCCGTGGACTGTGGTCGGGGTTGGTTCCTGGCGCGCCTGGGGCGGTCCGATGGTGGTTTGGGTGGTCAATCGAAGCTCCACTAACAGGATACAGTGTCAGACTTGGCCCACGGGGCAACCCCAGGGTATCCAAGGACACCAAACAGGTGTATGACATTAGACGGGAACGAGTTGTTTCGCTAACCGCTAGAAGGAGTTACCCATGAAATCCAGTTATGCCTTGATCACTCTCCTGGGCGCCCTAGTTATCTCTCCCCCGGTACTCTTCGCGCAATTCGACCCCACCACCGCCCCTGCCTCTCAGACCCAGCCCAATCGGCCCGGCCAGTCGCCTGCGACGACCGCAACGCAGGACGCCGGTCCCAACGCGGGAGACCTTGGTCAGGTCATGCAGGACAAGATGTTTCTCCGCAAGGCTGCCGCAGGAGGTATCGCCGAGGTGAAACTCGGCCAGCTGGCTGTTGAGAAGGGGAGCAGCGAAGAGGTGAAGGCATTTGGACAAAAGATGGTCGATGACCACACCAAAATGAATCTCGAACTGGCCCTCGTCGCCGATTCGATGGGAGTCATGCTGCCGAAGTCGATGAACAAAGAAGACCAGGCAGAGCATGACAAACTCAACGCTCTATCGGGCAACGACTTCGACGTGGAGTACCTGTCCTTCATGGTGAAGGACCACCACAAAGATCTGCATGAGTTCCGCATGGAGGCCGCCAGCCCCACCGATCCGGCGCTGCATGACGCGGTCGTCAAAGCCCAGGGTGTCATTCACGAGCACACGGTGATGGTCGACAAGCTCGCCCGTGCAAAAGGTATTCCGGTACCTGCTCATGGCGGCAACCACCCCCCTCCTGCTCCCACTTTGTAAATTCTTTTTTGTGTGATGAGTGCCTTTGGTCGTCCGGACATTGATCGGCCGCACGCGCTGGAACTTTGTTAACACGCAAAGCGTAGAATGACCATCGATGACCTACCTTTCGCGGTGGCTGGCAGTAGTCCTCCTGATCTTCGCTCCGTCGGTCGTTGTGACGGCCGAATCGGTGGCCAGTCTTCCGGCGCCAACAGGCTATGTGAGCGACTTCGCCGGTGTCTTGTCACCGTCGACCATATCCAGTCTGGAAAACCTCTGTACCCAGGTTGATCGTCAGGCCCATGCCCAAATTGCCGTCGTTACGATCAAAACGCTCGATGGCGATCAGTCAATCGATGAGTTTGCGACCGCCCTTGAGGACAAATGGAAGATCGGTCCCAAAAACTCGGACCGTGGCGTCCTCGTGCTCTTCTCAATGGCCCCCAAGCGTTGGCGTATTGAAGTTGGCTATGGTTTGGAGGGAATTCTCAACGACGCCAAGGTCGGAGATATCGGTCGCACGATGGCCCCGCTGGCGAGCCAGGGCGACTTCAATACGGCGATCCCACTTGGTGTTCAGCAGATCGCCCGGATCATCGCCACCGATGCCGGAGTCACCCTGAACCTTGCCCAGCCGGTTCACCAGTATCATCGCCAGCAGGCCGCCCCTATTCAACTTAACCTGATGGAGGTGCTGCTCGGCGGCGGCGCCATCCTGCTAATCCTCTTCTTCCTCGTCAAGACTGGCAACACCGGCCTGATCTTCTTTCTCCTCGGAAATCTAATGGGAGGCGGCAGGGGCGGCTTCGGTGGAGGACGCGGCGGGCGCGATGGAGGTGGTGATGGTGGAGGCGGCTTTGGCGGCTTCGGGGGTGGTCGCTCAGGCGGCGGAGGAGCAAGCGGGGACTATTGAGGGACGAGCAATGTGAGAGAGGTTGCCGCAAAGAAGGGCCAGAAATTCGGTTCCAGATGATAAAGTACAGCCGAACAGGCCAGCCAGAGACAGCATCGAAATCAAAACGAAGGGAAATCGAGGATACATGAAATCTTTATGGATTGTGCTTGGAGTTGTGGCTCTTCTCATTGTCGTTCTTCTTTTTGTAGGCGGCAGCTACATTGGCGCCAAGAATACTCTGGTGCAGAAGAATGAGGCAGTCAATCAAGCGTTTTCTCAGGTCAACGTTGTGCAGCAACGTCGCCTCGACCTTATCCCCAACCTTGTAGCCTCGGTGAAAGGTTACGTCGCCGAAGAGTCGACTATCCTGACCAACATCGCCAACGCTCGCGCCGGCGTCCTTGCCGCGGGAAGCGATCACGCCAGCAACATCAACGCCAACTCCAAACTGGACGTCGCCCTGGGGCCGTTCTTCCGTCTTCAGGAGCAGTATCCTGACCTAAAGGGTAATCAGCAGTTCATGCGCTTGACGGATGAGCTCGCGGGGACGGAGAATCGTATCGCGGTTGAACGTCAGCGTTACAACAAGACGCTAGAAGATTACAACGTGTATGTCCGCCAGTTCCCCAACAGCATCTGGGCAAATATGGCGGGCTTCCACTACCGGGACGAGTACTTCAAGGGCAACCCGGAGAACAGTGTGGCGCCGAAGGTCGACTTCTCAAAGTAGACGAAGCGAACTGACTTGGCCCAATAAGAAAGCCGTCGCATTAGCGGCGGCTTTTTTATTGGGTTCTTGTTGCTTTTTGGCGGTTACTTGGTGAACGAAGAGATTGCGGTCGCCTCGTCATCCTTGACGTCGAAGACAGTGTAAAGCTTCGTGATCTGCAGCAGGTCGTGGACCTTCTTGGTCAGGTTCAGCAGCTTCAACTCACCGCCGCTGTTCTTGACTGTAGTGAAGGCGCTGACCAGCTCGCCGATGCCCGAGCTGTCGATGTAGCTGATATCGCCCAGATTGAGCAAGATTTTGTTTGAACCCTTCGCCAGTACATCACGAACGGCGTCACGAATCGTTACGCTACCTTCGCCGAGAGTGATGCGGCCGCTGAGATCCAGAATGGTAATGCCGTCCACCTGGCGAGTATGTACTTTCATGCTCATGTGTCGTCTTCTCCTTAGGTCCCGATTCCTTAGGTTCCAGGCTGCGCGGGCGTTCTATGTTTTATAAGTGTCAGTTCCGTGCCGGGATGCAACTGCCGAAAGTTTACCTCATCCATGAAGGCCTTGATGAGAAAGATGCCCCTGCCCGACCCGCGAAGAATGTTTTCCGGTGCCAGCGGATCAGGGACCTTGTCCGGGTCGAGCCCTGGGCCCTGATCGGCAATGCGGATGATCAACGAGTCAGTCGTCGTCTCAAACGACGCCGTAATGTGCTTGCTGGTGTCATACGAATTACCGTGCAGTACTGCGTTCACAGCCGCCTCGCGAACGGCCATGGCGATGTGTGGAATCGTATCTTCGTCGAACCCGGCCCGTTGTGCAACTTGCTCGGCGGTCAGCTCAATTTTATTAACGCTGTCCAGAGACGAATCAAGGGTAAAGCTGACGCGGCTTGTCGTGGAGTCGGCCAAAAATGTCCTTGTCTTACCAATCTGCCGATCGTCAACCTCGATAACGGCTGTGATGGCAGTGTGCTTGTGGATTTCTCGAAAGTCAAGGTTCCCGGTAATCTTTCCCCCTTCTTGTGGTTGCCCGAGCGCACCTGCCGGTAAAAAGTTGGGCTAACATGCGGGGTAATAGGTAAAGTGGGGTAGGGAACGCGGGCCGATTCCATGACCAAGAATGCCAATCAAAAGACGAGTGTTTCGGCCCTCATGGGGGCCGCAGTCGTCGATGCCAAGGGAAGCACATTCGGCCACGTGCGCGAGTTTGCCGTCGCGCCCTCGGTCGATGCCGCTCACGTCCACGGTATCGTCCTCAAGCTTGCCTCGGCCAAGCGCGGCGACCGCCATACCCTGGTTCCAGTGACCCAGCTCCAACTCACTCCCAGCGGGACCATTCAGCTTCGGGATTCGGCCAGTCATTCGCCGCTCCCCGATGACGAGAGCTATCTCCTGCTCGAGCGCGATCTGCTCGATCAGCAGATCATCGACGTGCACGGCCACAAGGTCGTCCGTGTCAACGACGTAGACCTGGTCTGGGAGAACTGCCAGCAAGACGGGTCGGACCTCTCCCTTCGCATCGCCGAGGTCGAAGTGGGCATGCGCGGCGCGGTTCGCCGGCTCCTCAAAGGCCTTCCCAGGGAACCGGTCAACAGCATCGCAGCCCGCTTCGGCGCCAGCTGCATCCCATGGGACTTCGTCGACCTCATCGACCGCGATCCCGCCCGCCGCGTCCGCCTCAGGGTCGAGCAGGATCGCCTCTCCAAGATGCACCCCTCCGACATCGCCGACATCCTGGAGGAGCTGGCCCCTGCCGAGCGCCAGGCGCTCTTCAGCTCGCTCGACGAAGAGGTCGCCGCCGAGGCCCTCGAAGAGGTCAAGCCCAAGATGCAGCAGTCCCTCATCGAGTCGCTCGACTCCGAGCAGATCGCCGGCATCGTCGAAGAGATGGATCCCGGCGCCGCCGCCGACCTGCTCTCCGAACTCACCGACGAACGCTCCGAGGCCATCCTCGAAGAGATGGATCCCGAGGAGCGTCAGGAGGTCGAAGAGCTTCTCGAATTCTCCGGGGACTCCGCAGCGGGCCGCATGACCACCGAATATGTCGCTCTGCCCGCCACCGCCATCGTCGATCAGGCCGTAAACGCCCTGCGCGACTTCGAAGGCGACATCGAGACCATCACCGATATCTACCTGCTCGACGAAGAGGAACGAATTACCGGTCTCATTCCCCTCGTTCGAATCCTACTTGCCAACGCCGAGATGCCGCTCGCCAACCTCCCGCAAGGACACATCGTCAGCTGCAACGTCGACGCCAACGGTCGCAAAGTGGCCGAACTCTTCGACAAATACAATCTCCGCTCTCTTCCCGTCGTTGATCACGATAGACGTCTCGTCGGGGTCATCCACGCTGAACAGGTCATCGCCCTTTTGCGAGCCAGAAGTTGAAGCCGTCAAAAGGGACGAACCCACGCATTTTGTTTGAAGCGCCAAGGTCGCTATCATCAGGGCAGGCTCAAAGGAAACGCTGTATTTCATGAAGATTCTGTACGCCGCCGGCCTCTCGCTCAAGGAATCGTCCCTCTATCGTCTCTGGGCACTCGAGCGCCTTGGCCATCACGTTGTACCGTTCAACACCTTTGACTATCTGTCGCGAAATCCATTCGTCAGCAAGGTCACCCATCGCCTCTCGGCCGGCCCTTCCGTCATTCGGCTTAATCGCGATCTCCTTCGAGTCGTCGAATCGGAGAAGCCCGACCTCTTCTGGGCCGATAAGCTTCTTTCGATGCGCTCCGCGACTCTCGATCGTATACGTGCCAGGGGCATTGCGACGGTCAGCTACATGATCGATAACCCATTTGGTCCCCGCCGCGACCCCGGCTGGCGTCTCTACATGAAGAACATTCCTCACTATGACCTGCATGTCGTTCAGCGCGACAAGAACATCCTTGACTACACGTCGCGAGGCGCGCGCGACGTCATCAAAATCCAGACCGCGTACGAGCCGACCCTTCATTTTTCCCCTCCGCCCGGCTGGTCCGACGCCGACTGCGACCGCGACGTCTCCTTCATCGGTACACCCTACGACGATCGCGCCCAGACCCTCGGACGCCTCTGGCGCGACTGCGGATTCTCCGTAGCGGTCTCCGGCAGCGCGAAGCTTTGGGGCCGCGCCATGGAGGCCGACGTCTTCAAGGCAACCTTCCGCGGCGGCGAACTCTACAGCGACGACTATCGCAACGCCATCTGGCGCTCGCGCATCAACCTGAGCTTCCTCACCCACTCCAACCAGGACGAGTTCGTTCACAAGAGCTTCGAGATCGCCGGCTGCGGGGGCTTTCTCCTCGCGGAGCGTTCCGCAGGCCATCTCCAGCGCTTCAAAGAAGACGAAGAGGCCGTATTCTTCTCTTCCTTCGACGAACTCGCCGAAAAAATTCGCCGCTACCTGCCCGACGAGGCAGCCCGCAGGCGCATCGCCGCTGCCGGCAATCTCCGCGCCGCTCGCGACGGCTATCACAACGACAGGCAGGTCGGACTGATCCTGACTAGGATCCAGGAGCGAGTTCATCAGGAACAAGCCATCCTTGGGAAATGAGTAGAATGAACTCAATCCTCCGACCAACGGGAGGACCATAACCGAACCTCACCGCAAGGCAAAATACACACGTCACGAAGTGACCGCTCGCCGCGCAGGCGGCCCGTCCGGCAGGACAAAGGTTCTTCCAACCCAAAGTGATTCACGATCTCCTCCACGACATCCCGCCCGCAAACTTCCTCGCAGACATCTGCATCGTCGGAGCGGGAGCCGCCGGCATCACGCTAGCCGTCGAGTTCGCCCGCAAGGAAAAAAAAGTCCTGCTCCTCGAAGGCGGCGGAGCCGTCCGCGAAGATTCCTCGCAGGCGCTCTACGACAGTGAAATCGTCGGTCTTCCGCATCGCGGTATCCACACTGGCCGCATCCGCGTCAAAGGCGGGACGACCGTTCGCTGGGGAGGACAGATCCTCGAGCTCGGCGCTCTCGACTTCACCCCACGCCCCGGTGTTCCTGAAAGCGGCTGGCCATTCCCCAAGACCGAACTGACCTCATTCTACGAGCGCGCCCTGCACCTCGAGGGCCTCGCCAACGTCCAGCGAAGCGACGCCGCCGTCTGGCGCGATCACCATTTGCCCTTCACGCAGTTCAACGACCTCGAAGCCTACCTCTCACGCTGGTGCCCGGAGCCAAACTTCGCTCGCCTCCACAACAAGACACTCACCGTCAATCCCCATATCCACCTCTGGCTTCACGCCAGCGCAGTCGAGCTCATGACCGAAGGCGAATCCGCCACCGGCGTTCGTTGCCGCACCCTGACCGGAGTCGAAACGATCTTCCGTGCCCGCCACTACATCTTTGCTCTAGGCGGCATCGAAAGCTCCCGCTTTTTCCTGCAGCCCCGCCCCGGTGGCCTTCCCTGGAACCGCTCTGGTCTCCTCGGCCAACACTTTCAGGACCACATCGACTGCAACGCCGCGCAGGTCATTCCTCACGACCTCGCCAGCTTCCACGACACCTTCGATCCCATCTTCTCGCGTGGCTTCAAGTACCTTCCCAAGCTCCGCCTTCCACCCGCTCTCCAATCTCAGCTGGGAACCCTCAGCGTCGGCTCGACCATGGGCTTCGAAGACACGGGCAAGGCCCGCATGCAGGCCAAACACACCATCCGCAACCTCATGCGCGGACGCTTCAGCGAGGTCACCCGCGCCAACCTCACCCACACCGCGAAGCACGTCCCCATGCTCTTCCATCAGGCCTGGCGATACTACGTCCAGCGCCGCGCCTACGCTCCACCCACTGTGCGAATCTTCCTCCGCATCCACTGCGAACAGGAGCCAACCTCCCGCAGCAGCATCACCCTCACTGACCAGCGCGACCCTCTCGGCCTGCTCCGCGTGCGCTTCGACTGGCAGATCTCCGAAAGGGAACTGGAGACCATCCGCCAGTACGTCCTCATCGCCCAGCGCTCCCTCGCCGACGTAGCCCGCATCATCCCCGACTCGGATCTGATGTCCGGCAGCGCAAACTTCCTCGCCCGATGCGACGACAGCAACCACCACATGGGCGGCATGCGCATGTCCACCACAGACTCGACCGGCGTCGTCGATCCGAACCTCCGCCTGTACGGCACGACCAACACCTACATCTGCAGCAGCGCCGTCTTTCCGTGTTCCGGCTTTTCCAACCCCACGCACACCGTTCTCGCCCTGGCCGTCCGCCTAAGCGACCATCTGGATCAGGCAGAATAAGAGCGCGCCCTTCGAGAAAGACGTTTGGAGAAACGATGGAGCAGATTGCGCTGGGAACCTCAGACCGCCAAACCACCCGCCTCGGCTTTGGCTGTGGAAACCTCATGGGGGCAACGAACCGTCGCGAGTCCCTCAAGCTCCTCGAATCCGCCTACGACGCAGGAATCCGCCATTTCGACGTCGCCCCAATGTACGGCTACGGCGAAGCCGAGAGCTGCCTGGGAGAATTCCTCCAGCGTCACCGCGGCCAGGTCACGATCACAACAAAATACGGCGTCGCCCCTCCAAAAAAATCAGCCATCATCAAAGCCGGCCGCAGCATAGCCGGTCCCATCCTCAAGCAACTTCCAGCCCTCAAGCACCGCCTCACCCAGGCAGCCAACACTGCCACACACAACAACGAGCGCCCCGCCTTCACCGCCACCCAAGCCAAGGCGTCCCTCGACCGCAGCCTGACCGCCCTGCGCACGGACCACATCGACCTCTGGCTTCTCCACGAGGTCGAAGCCCGCGACTTAAAGGACGACAGCCTCCTCCAACTCCTCGAAGACCTCGTGCAACAGGGAACGATCGGCACCTTCGGCATCGGTAGCAGCGCCGACAAAATCCCCACGCTTCTCGCCGAACGCCCAGCCTACTGCCGCACCCTGCAATACGAGTGGTCCATCCTTGACCCAACCATCCCGGACGCCCTCATACCCGACGCCCCCACCGAACCCTTCCGCATCCATCACCGAGCCCTCACCAACAACTTCCGCTCCATCCACACCGCCCTGCTCGAAAACAAGCAACTCTGCCAGCGCTGGCAGGCACTAACCAACATCGCCCTCGACGACCCCGAGGCTCTCGCCCAACTCATGCTCAAGGCCTCTCTCACGATGAACCCGGCTAGCATTATCCTTTTCTCTTCTAAAAATCCAGGGCACATCCAGACGAACGTCCAGACAGCCGACGACCCTACCCTCGAATTCCCGGCCCGCCAGCTCTATGATCTCGTCCAGGCGGAACGTGCCCACCTGCTGCTCGCTCCATAAACCGCGGGAATCGATGCCACAGCGAAAGATGGGTTAGCCTGATAGTGGCGAGCCGACGCGTTCTCCCAACCAGCAAAGAGGAAACAGAAATGACTGCCTGGCGTCTTTGGAGAACTCGGCTCATCCTCGTCTTCGCCGTTCTCGGCCCGGGCTTCATCACGGCCAACGTCGACAACGACGCCGGCGGCATCCTCACCTACTCCTCCGCGGGCGCGCAGTTCGGCTACACCCTCCTCTGGACGATGATCCCCATCACCATCGCCCTCATCGTCGTGCAGGAGATGTGTGCGCGCATGGGCGTCGTCACCGGCAAAGGCCTCAGCGACCTTATCCGCGAAGAGTTCGGCCTCCGCATCACCTTCGTCATCATGATCCTGCTGGTCGCCGTCAACTTCACCAACGTCGTGACGGAGTTCTCCGGCATCGCCGGCAGCATGCAGCTCTTCCACGTCACCAAGTATCTCAGTGTCCCCATCTGCGCCCTCATCGTCTGGGCGCTCGTCGTCAAGGGCGACTACAAGAGCGTCGAAAAAATCTTCCTCATCGCCAGCGTCTTCTACATCGCCTACATCATCGCCGGCGTGCTCAGCCGCCCCGACTGGCACCTGGCCATGGTCCAGACCGTCAAGCTTCCTCCGCGCAGCGTCTGGTCCAACAAGGCCTACGTCTACATGACCGTCGGCGTCATCGGCACCACCATCACCCCGTGGATGCAGTTCTACCTGCAGTCCTCCATCGTCGAGAAGGGAGTCAGCGTCCGCCAGTACAAAGCGTCGCGCCTCGACGTCATCGTCGGCTCCATCTTCACCGACATCGTCGCCTGGTTCATCGTCGTCGCCTGCGCCGCCACCCTCTACACCCACGGCGTCCACACCATCGACGACCCATCCGACGCCGCCCAGGCCATGAAGCCACTCGCTGGCGACTACGCCTTCATCCTCTTCGCCGCCGGTCTCTTCAATGCGTCACTCTTCGCCGCATCCATCCTTCCGCTCTCCACCGCCTACACCGTCTGCGAAGGCCTCGGCTTCGAAAGCGGCCTGGACAAAGGGTTCCGCGAAGCCAAATTCTTCTACTGGCTCTATAGCCTGCTGCTCTTCGCCGGCGCGGCTGTCGTCCTCATCCCGAACTTCCCGCTGGTCCAATTCAGCATCCTCTCGCAGGTTCTGAACGGTATTCTCTTACCCCTGGTCCTGGTCTTCATGCTGAAGCTCATCAACAAGCACGAGCTCATGGGCAAATACACCAACAGCCGTTGGTGGAACGTAATCGCTTGGGCCACCGCGATCATCGTCACCGCGCTCTCCCTTGTCCTGGTCTGGAACACCTTTCACGGATGACCTCGCGCGTCTGCGCAGTATTGTTGTTGCCCTTGTCGCTGCTGTTGCTGTTGTTTTTCTGGTTGTCATCCCCGAAGGGGATCTGCAGTTCCACTTTGCCGCCGCGGCTGTCTTCGGCTGCTACAGCAGCTTCCCCTCAGACAAATCCCGAATCAACCCCAGATCCGCCGCCAGAAAGTCATAGCTTGGCAGCTCCGTCAGCGGAGCCCACCGCATATCGTTGAAGATCCGATTTTCCAGCGTGCCATCAAACTCCCGCACCACAAAGAACTGAAGGTCGATCGCCCCGCCATTGCGGTATTTGTGCCGAATCCGTGCCACCCGCTGCCCAATCACCGCCTTGATCCCTAGCTCCTCGTCCAGCTCCCGCGCCAGCGCATCCTCGGAGCTCTCCCCGGCCTCAATCTTCCCCCCTGGAAACTCCCACTTCAAGCTCATCGGCTGATCAGGCTTGCGTTGGCAGATCAGCACCTCGACTCCGCTTTGCCCGTCGCCAGAGGTCCCCCGCAGGATTAACGCCGCGACCACAAGCCGCAACGGTTTTTCGACCGCCGTCGCCGCATGTGCCTCGAGCTTGCGAATGGGCTCTCTCATCTGCCTGTAGCTTAGACGATGCACCCCTCCAAAAGCCCCGAATCGCTCTACTTAGGCTCCACCGACACCGGATAGTAAACCGGCCAGCCCTCCTGCGCACTGCGCTCCAGCAGTCCCGTCGTCGGGTTTACCGGAAACGCCCGCCGCGCAATCGCAAGCATCGCAGCGTCATGCACCGAGTTGCCAAACACCGCATCCGGTCTGGTCACACCCACGCGATGCAGCGCCACCACCTTGCCTTCATCTGTTGGCACATCCAGCAGCACATCCGTCACTACGCCATCCTTTACCTCGACGCAGGCCGCCAGCACCCGCTCTGCGGGAATCCCAAACCGTCGCACGCCCTCCTCGATCACCCAGTTGTTTGTGGAGCTCACCGCCCAGATCTCCACGCCCTTGCGTCGAAGCTGCTCCACCAGCGCCAGCATCTCGGGGAAGATATTCCGCTCCACCTGAGCCTCAAAGAAGGCCTTCGCCGCATGCCTCATCTCCACCTCGCGCAGCCGCTGGTACATCTGCACCATCTCCCCGCAGATCGCCAACTCGGACACGTCGCCCTTGAGATATCCGCGGTACCGCCCATCGATCCAGTCGGCCGACTCGCGCGACACCAAGCCGCTCTCGAGCGTCCAGTTCATGAATCCAGATCCGGCATCTCCGGACCAAAGCGTGCCGTCGCAATCGAAGACGGCCACAGCAGGCGACAGCGCATGAACAGCTGCATGAAATTCGGATGTACTGATACGGCTTACTGCGATAACCTTGCTCACGAAATCAACTCATCTTTTCTACGCGTCCGAACCGCGTTTTCTGGCTGGTCCTATCGTACGCGTTACGCAGCGACTCGTTCCCGCTCCGGCCTGCTTCAAAGTCGTGCGATCGACGCCGTAAGGAATCGCCATGTATGCCAGTTAAGCGGAAATTCAAGAAAAACATGTAACATGCTCACAAAATTAACGATATAAAAACCAACTACGAAGTTCCACAGATAGCACCCCATCGACACCGAATACGCACCGCAATCCATCTCCAGCTTAGTCGCGAAAACCTATGGCCACTGCAGCAGCTCGTCTTTCGCAAACCAGTTCAGGTAGTGGAAAAGATAGATAAATGCCCGAAACCGCAGCCCTCCAGCCGCCGCCGGGTCAGCGAAAGGGGATCTGCAGTTGTTGGTGCTTCTGTTGCTGTTTGCTGTCGTACTTGCATTTGCTGTTGCTTCTAGGTAGAGCTGGGCTTCAGCCCAGCGTCTAGCTGGCCGCAAAGCGGCATACCGCTCTGCCGAAGGCCGGACTGAAGCCCAAAGGGCGAAACGACTGAATCATTGCTTTTGCCTTTGCATTTGCCTCTCTCTTTGCCTTTGCATTTATTTTTAGCGTTTTTAGCCCAAAAATCGCATGTCAAGCCCCCAAACCACCTAAACTAAACAAACAAAACGAGATCGACTTGGCGTATTAGTTAGGTCCAAACCGCTATACTGGATATATAAGATCAAAAACAAAGAAGCCCCGGCCAGACTCCGGGGCTAACTCATTTAGATGCAATATTTTGGACGTAACCCGTTTGTTATGAATATTTTGCCGACACTGACCCTTCGTAAGATAATGAAAATAAAAGGGTTATACGCGGGCAAAGGGGGGCCAGGGCAAGCGCAATGCAACGCGTCACGAAAGCTGATGCCAGCCGAACAAAGCCGCGCTTTCCCTAGATAGGAGGCAGCCCCTCAACCACCGTCACGCCGGCAGGCGGCACAAACCCAAAATCCGAGTCCTTCACCGCCACATTCTCCTGCAGATCCGAGAACGAAAACTCCGTCACAGCACCATCGACCTCTTCCAGCTTCATCCGCTCGATCGCCCCAGTCGCCGACACCCACAGCGACAACAGCTTCACCCGCTGCTCCATGCCCTTGGGAACACCCGAGATCCGAAAACCGGCGCCATCCGGTGCCACCGCAAGGTTGTCGAGTTCCTTCTTCAACTGCGTATGACCCAGCAGAAACCGCAATGGAGACCGCAGATCGTCCAATTGCTTCGCCGGTACTCGCGTAGCCTGGGCATCGCCCGGCGTATAAAACCAGGCAAACTTGCCGTCCAGCACAAACACCTTGCCCACCGGCGCCGAGTAGCTCCACCGCATCCGCCCCGGCTTCTTCAGCAGCAGCGTGCCCTCTTCGCTGCGATCCATCCCCATACCGGAGTAGCGCTCCGTATAGTGGGCGCGCAGCGAACTGAGATGGTTGTAGTGGTCGTCGACCTTGCGGATCAACGCGTCGTTGGTCTGTGCAAACAGCGGAACACAGCAGATCGACGCCAACAGGATCGCTCTAGCCAGCATTACTGAATTGGCTGGGTGCAGTTGGTCCCACCCGCCGGGTCTTTGCGGATCGTGTTGTTTTCATCGGCGCAGTAGCCGTTGTCGCCGGTCTTGCCGATCGAATTCGGCACCGCCGTGATCTCATACGACGTGTACATGTCCTGATTGTTAACCGTCACCTTCGTGCAGTTGGTGATCGCGAACGTGTATCCGGCCTTCTGGCCGCTCGCCAGGTCCGGAGTAATCAACTGGGCGGATTGTGCCGACGGTGCGCCCGACTTCGGATCGCCACCTAGCGTCGCCAGCGAGCACGAGAAACCATTCGCAGGATACGCCGAGTTGTATTGCAGCTCCGCCTGCCCAATCGTACGCAGCGACTGCACCGCAGAGGTCTCCTGCGCCTGTTTTCTCAGTTTCAAAAGCTGCGGAACGGCCAGCGTCATCAGGATCAGCATCACCGACATAACGATCAATAGTTCGATCAGCGTAAATCCGTCTTCGGCCCGTCGTTCTGCGCTCAACCGTTCCAATTCGTTCATGGTCTTCATCATTCCTCGGCGATTCCTTATTCCTGCTCCGAACAAAACTCTATCAGCAGATCATGCTAACAAGCTAAATCTTCCCGCTCGATCTTCATCGTTCCGAGATTCCCCAAAAGTGTCAGCGCAATCGTCTCGGGTTGAAACAGCTCTTGCGCCAACTGCTGCACGTCGGCCGTCGTCACAGCCTCAATCTCTTCCATGATCTCGTCCACGCCAAAGAAGCGTCCGAAATACATCTGCTGCCTTGCCAGGTTCGCCATTCGGCTTCCCGAGCTCTCGAGTCCAATTACCATGTTGCTCTTCAGCTGGTCCTTGGCCCGCTTCAACTCGACGTCACTGACCGCCTCTTCCTTGAGACGCCGCAACTCCTGCAGGGTAAGCTGCAATACCTTCTGAGTCTTGTCGACCGAGGTTCCCGCATACACACAAAGAGAACCTGTATCCCGAAACGGATTCATCTCCGAGTAGATCGAGTAAGCCAGACCCTGGTCCTCGCGGATCGTCTGAAACAGCCGCGAACTCATCCCCCCGCCCAGCATCGTGTTCAGCAGATACACCCCATACCGCCGCGCATCGTTCACCGGAGGAGCTGGAACACCAAGACAAAACTGCACCTGTTCCAGCGACTTCTTTCGCTTCAGCGTAATGTGTGGAGTTGCCTTTGGCGCTTCAACCCGTTGCATCGCAGCCGCACCATTAGTGGCGAGCGAACTGAACTCCCTCTCCACCTGCGCGACGAAGGCGTCATGCTCCAGATTCCCCGCTGCCGAAAAGACCATATTGCCTGGAGTGAACCGGCCAGCATAGAAATCGAACACAATCTGCTGATTGAAGCTCGACACAGTCTTCTCTGTTCCCAGAATCGGCCGCCCCAACGCATCGCCCTTCCAGAAGTTTTGCGTCCACACCTCGTGCACCAGATAGTCGGGATTGTCCTCGTCCATCTTGATCTCTTCGAGGATCACACCCTGCTCGCGGGCGAGCTCCTCCGGAGTAAAGGTCGGATGAAGCACCAGATCGGCCAGCACGTCGAGCGCCGGCGCCACGTTCTCATCCAGCACCTTGATGTTGAAGCAGACCATCTCCTTGCCGGTGAACGCGTCAAGATTGCCGCCGATCGTATCGACCTCGCGGGCAATCTGCTGAGCCGACCGGGAGGTCGTCCCCTTGAACACCATGTGCTCGACGAAGTGCGAGATTCCGTTGACCTGCGGCCGCCTCGTCCCGCGAGCCCGACCCTATCCACGCCCCCATCGAGACGCTCCGAAGATGGGGCATACTTTCAGTCAAAACCAGCAGACCGTTGGGCAGCACGGTCTTTCGAATGTTTCGCGAGGCACTTTGGGTCAGACGGGCATCATCAATCAGCGTTACGGGCATGCGACTCCTTGAACCTCCATTGTTTCACAGTGGGGGCAGACAGCCCTCCCTACCAATCGGAGTAGACTGAATATTAAAGCCGCTTGTTCGCATGATCCGCCAAAAGTGAACTGTCCCCCACAGCCCTATTTTTATGAACGAGTTAAAGCAAGCTTCGAATCTATCCGTTGAGGTAAAGCCGCTCTTCGGCCTGTCTCTGACCGAACTCACCGCCGTTATGGAGCGTCTCGGCCAGAAGCCGTACCGCGCGTCGCAACTCCATCAGGCCCTCTATCGCCAACGCATTACATCGCTGGACCAGGCCACCACCCTCTCCCAAACCCTTCGCGACAACCTTGCAGCCGAGGGCTACGCCGTAGGCCTGCCCGAGATCGTCCAGACCGCCCGCTCCATCGACGGAACAGAACGCTATCTGATCCGCATGGCCGACGGCGAGACCGTCGAAACCGTCTGGATGCCCGACGGCGATGGCGGCGAACGGGGCGACGGCTCCCAGGCCGCGGAAGAGGAGGAAGCCGAAGATTCCGAAGCGCGCGTGGCGGATCCGACCCCCTTTCCGTACCGTCGCTCTACCATCTGCGTCTCGAGCCAAGTCGGTTGTGCTGTGAACTGCCAGTTCTGCCTCACCGCCAAACTCGGCATCCGCCGCAACCTCACTGCTGGCGAGATAGCCGGCCAGGTCGCCGCGGTCCTCAACCGTCATCAGGTCGAACTCGGCAGTACCCGCGGTAATTACAGCCCCGCGCGCATCAACCTCGTCTTCATGGGCATGGGCGAGCCCTTTCTGAACTACGCCAACTTCATGGACGCTGTTCGAATCCTCACTCAGATGCCGATTCCCGAGTCGCGCATGACTGTCAGCACCTCCGGCATCCTCCCGGGCATTGAGCAGTTCGCGACGGAAACCGTCCGCCCCAAACTTGCTGTCAGCCTCAATGCCTCCAACGACACCGTACGCGAATCCATCATGCCCATCACGCGCAAATGGAACATCGCAACCCTCCTCGAAGCCCTGGCAACTATCCCGATTGCGCACCCGCGAGTGGATCACCTTCGAGTACGTCCTCTTGGGCGGCATCAATGACTCGCTGGAGCACGCAGAAGAACTCATCGACCTCGTCAGAGGTATGCGCTGCAAGATCAACCTGATCGTCTGGAATTCAGGGCCTAACATGCCCTTCCACGAGCCGCCACAATCTGGTGTATCCGCCTTTCAGAAGCGCATTATGGCTGCTGGCATCCCCGCATACATCCGGCGCCCCCGCGGACGCGATATCTTTGCGGCTTGCGGACAGCTTAAGCGCACAGTGGAATCGGCACCTGCTCCGTTGGTCGCGATCACGCCTGCGGACATGCTAGCCGGATAGTTTTAACTGAGTCGGCGCTGGCGTTAGCCGTTGCAGCCCGAGCGCGAGCACCCGTTCCGCCACCCGGTCATAGTCGTGCCTCAGCACATCGCCTTCGTGGACGAAATCTCCGGTCACCGGCTCTACCCCAAGCGCCTGAATCCGTTCGAGATCGGCCTCAATCGGCTGCTGGCCCTCGCGCGCGTACTGTTCCAGTCGCACCTCGGAGATCGGCCCCGTATTGATCAGGGCGTAGTCGAAGATCGGCGATTGCGCCGCCGCGGCGTGCTGCATGATCTTTTCGATGTGTTGCGAAGCAGTCAGACCCAGCGACTCATTCGCCTGGGTCATCAAGTTGCACACAAAGACCTTCGTGGCCCGTGACGCAATCAGCGCCTCCGGTATCCCGCGAACCAACAGGTTGGTGATGAGCGACGTGTAAAGCGATCCCGGTCCGAGCGTAATCAGGTCCGCGTTGGCAATCGCCTCCAGAGTCTCGGGCAGAGGATCGGCCGCCTCAGGCTCCAGACGCAGTTCGATGATGCTGTGTTTACTCGCCGTGATGTTGGTCTCGCCTCGCACTATCGAGCCGTCATCCATCTCGGCCGTCAGGCCGACGTTCGCGTTAGTCGAAGGAAAGATCTTTCCTCGTGCGGCCAGAATCTGCGAGGACATCTGCACGGCCTGCGCGAAGTCGCCGGTAATATGCGAGAGCGCCGCGACAAAGAGATTGCCGAAGCTATGCCCCTCCAGATCGCCGTGCTCGAAGCGAAATTGGAACAGCTTTGAAAGTAGATGCTCGTCTTCGGAGAGCGCCACCATGCAGTTCCGGATGTCTCCGGGAGGCAGCATCTTGAGGTCTTCCCGCAGACGCCCCGACGAGCCGCCATCGTCAGTCACCGTGACCACCGCCGAAAGCTCCCGGATAATGCACCGTAGGGTAGGAGACGGTGGAGGCGGGGCCTGGGGACCCGGTGCGCTCCCAATCCGAATCCCTCGTCTCCGGTCAGGAGTCACGACGTACCGCTTCAACCCACGGAGCAGGGTCGACAATCCCGTACCGCCGCCAATGGCGACAACGCGAAGCTCTTTTTCTCTTGTTTCAGATAAATTCGGCAACGACATGGGGAGGTTCCTATCCAAGCGTAACCGCAACGGGCTTCAGCCTGGATACCAGAGAAGTGTTAGACCTCCGGATAAAGCAGCTCCGTGAAGCGCGGATCGTCCGCCATGTCCTGAAAATCCGAGTCGGCGCGCGCCTGAATCCGGTTGCGCGGATTCTGCCGGATCGCCTCCGTCAGATGCTCCAGGCAGTGATGCGAATCGCCCGTCATGCTCGACAGCACAGCCAATCCATACAACGCATAGTCCGCCTTGTCATTCTCCTTGAGAATGAGATTGAACTGCTCGCGTGCGTCCTCGTAGTGGCCATCGTTCAGCAGGGAGACGGCGTAGTCATAGTGTTCTTCATGACTGGCAAACGTGTTCTTGCCCTTTGCCACCTGCAGCAGACATGCGTTGCTGTACATGCGTACACGTTCGCTCAGTTCGCCTGCGCCCGACGCCAGCATCTTGTCGAACGCCGAGTGAGCCTTGTCATATTTCCCTTCCTGCATCAGCCGCAGGGCGGCTTCATATTGCGAGACGATCTGAGCTCGTCCATTGTCAACGGCAGGGAGGGTTCCAGCCAGCGTGCGTGGAGCACGCTTTGCTACGGGTGCAGCTGCGGTTTTTGTTTGAGCCATGGTATGTCCTGTCGCTTGAGGCGCTTCTGAGCTTACCATTCTAACGGTAGCTCGTTCCTTGTTTGTTCTCGTGTCGGTTTTATACGCAGACGCGGCTGTCAGGTCAACTGTCAGTCTTTGACCTAGTCACCACTTACTACCGTCGACCGTAAACTACGGGGTTCAACTCCGGGTCGTTGTACATCTTCAATTGACGGTAAAGCTTGAAACGACGTTTCCCCTGGAGCACCTCCGCCCACAGGACATCCAGACACTCCGCTAAGTCGTTTCGCTGCTCCTCCAACAGGGCCAGCCGCTTCACATTCCGCAGACGATGCTCCTCCGTTGCACTCACCCGGTGCGCCTCCTCGCGGGTGTGGTAGATCTTCAGCGACAGGATCGAGAGCCGGTCGACCATCAACCCAGGTGTCTCCGAGTGAAGGGGAGAGGCATCGTTCTGCTCCAGCTTGTCGATCAGCCACAGGTCCATCTTCTCGACCAGGTCATTTCGCCTCTGATTCAGGACATCAATGGCCCGTTTGACTCGCGCAATCTCCGCGTCGGAAGCCTCGAGGCGCACGGGCATTGTCCTCCTCATGCCAAAGCTCGAAGTTGGCCCGGTGCTGTGCCATTGCAAGGGCCATCAGTCCATCGGCGCTCGTCTCGATCTCCAGTTGGCCCTCAGACTCATGCAGGGCCGCGGTCATCTCTTCGTGCATCCGCGTTATCAAAAGGGCATCGAGCATTACCACTCCATTCCAACCCATAAACTGTAGCAGTCATAGCGTAATTACCGCATATAGCCCGCCTCCCAGACCGCAGGTTAACACTACCGTGCCTCGTCACCCTTGCCGGAAGGCGAGCGAACCAAGCAGACTAGAGTCACACAATGGCAAGTTCGACAAAACGTGTCCTGATCTACCGGCTGGGCAGCCTCGGCGATACTCTCGTTGCTCTGCCGGCGTTTCACCTCGTCGCCCGTGCCTTCCCAGACGCCGAGCGCCGCCTGCTGACCAACTTCCCGGTCAACGCAAAAGCCCCGCCGGCTGCCGCGATCCTCGAAAACACCAACCTCGTCCATGGCTACTTTCGTTACTCCGCGGGCACGCGCAGTCCCCGCGAACTCCTCGCGCTCTGGTGGCAACTCCTCCGCTGGCGTCCCCAGGCGCTCGTTTACCTTGGCCCTGCTCGTGGAGTCGAGGCGGCCCGTCGCGACGCCAAATTCTTCCGTCTCTGCGGAGTTCAACGCCTCATCGGCGTTCCCATCACTGAAGATATGCAGAAAAACCGTTGGGAGGAGTCCGAGCAGGCCCTTGAACCGGAGGGAGCACGTCTCAGTCGCAATCTCGCGGAGCTCGGTGACGCCCACCTCGACGCACCATCAAGCTGGGACCTCCACCTGACCTCCGCAGAGCATGCCCGCGCTGCGGAGGTACTCACGCCGACCGCCGGTCGCGCCAGCATCGCCGTAAGCGTCGGCACAAAGGTCCAATCGAAGGATTGGGGCCGCGAAAACTGGCGGGCTCTCCTCGGTCGTCTTGCCACGTTGCATCCCGACTACTCCTTGGTACTGTGCGGAGCGCCGGAAGAGATCGACGCCAGCGAGTTTGCCGCGGATGGCTGGCGGGAAAACTCCGGCAATCCAGTCGTCAACCTCTGTGGCCGCCTCACGCCGCGCGAAAGCGCCGCTGTCTTCGCTCGCGCTCGCATCTTTGTCGGACATGACAGCGGCCCAATGCACCTCGCAGCTGCGGTGGACACCCCGTGCGTGGCAATCTTCGCCGCTCGCAACAAGCCGCGCGTCTGGTTCCCCTATGGCAAGCAGCACCGCGTCCTCTACCACCAGACCGATTGCTGGGGATGCGGCCTCGAAACCTGTATCGTCGAACGCAAAAAATGTCTGACCTCGATCACAGTCGAGGAGGTTGTCACTCAGGTTCATGCCCTCCTCGGCTAAAGGGTGCAAACACGCCAGGCTGCTCGAAGATGCGATGATGGTTTCAAGGAGATCTTCTAGCGAATGCTGCCGGAACTTCATTCGATTCTGAATTTGCTCGAGGGCGGCTTCCATCAGCTCAAGGTGCTCGTAGTCGGCGATATCATGCTCGACCGCTATATCCATGGCGACGTCGAGCGCATCTCTCCCGAGGCCCCGGTGCCCGTCCTCCGTCACGCCCGGCGATATGAGCGGGCCGGAGGTGCGGCCAACGTAGCCATGAATCTCGCTGGCCTCGGCTGCCAGACCATTCTGAGCGGCTTCTGGGGCAACGACTCGGAGCAGGCCGAGCTGGCAGCGATCCTGGAGCGTGCTGGTATCGACACAGTTGGCGTGGTTTCGAGCTCTCTGCCGACCATCTCCAAGACCCGCATCGTCGGCCGCATGCAGCAGCTCCTCCGGCTCGACATTGAGAGCCGCGATACACCGCCTGCCGTCGAGACTCTACGCCTACAGGAACTCGCCACCGAGCTCGTCGCAAAGGTACACGCCGTCGTCCTCTCCGACTACGCCAAGGGCGCGCTATCGATTGCGCTCTGCGAGTCAGTCATCCGCGCCGCTCGCGCAGCCGGAATTCCAGTTCTGGCCGACCCCAAGACCCCTGACTTCAGCAAGTACACCGGAGCTACGACGGTATGTCCAAACCTTGGCGAACTCTCCGCGGCGACCGGCGTACCTGCCCATCACACGGAAGAACTACTCGCGGCAGGACAGGCGCTGGTCGCCGAACATGACTTCCAATTCCTCACCGTCACGATGAGCGAGAAGGGAATCACCCTCCTCCGCCCTGCCTCCGACGGCAGCACAGGCGTGTATCACTCTCCCGCACGAGCCCGCGAAGTCTTCGATGTCTCGGGCGCGGGAGACACCGTCATCGCAACCCTCGCCGCCTGTCTGGCCGGAGGACTGCAGATCGAGACTGCTGTCGAACTCGCAAATTTGGCCGCGGGAATTGTCGTCAGCAAGGTCGGAACGGTGCCGATCGCCGCACACGAGCTCGTCGCTGCATTGACTCCGAGCTCTGGCGTCACCGCCGGCGAAAAAATCCTCGACCTCGAGCGAATCAAGCTGCGCGTCGCCGAGTGGCGCGCCTCGGGAGAGACCATCGTCTTTACCAACGGCTGCTTCGATCTGCTGCACGTCGGCCACATCACGTTGCTCGAAGACTGCCGCCGCTTCGGATCAAAGCTCGTGCTCGGCCTCAACGCCGACGCTTCGGTCTGCCGTCTCAAGGGCCCCACTCGCCCGATCGTGGCCGAGCGGGAGCGCGCCCGCGTCATGGCAGCCCTGGCCGCAGTCGATGCAGTCGTCCTCTTCGAAGAGGACACACCCCTTGAACTCATCCGTGCCCTGCGACCCGACGTCCTGGTCAAAGGCGGCGACTACACCATCGACACCGTCGTCGGTCACGAAACTGTCATCGCAGCCGGTGGTCGAGTCGAGATCGTCCCGACGGTGGAAGGCTTCTCGACCACAAACATTGTGAAGAAGCTCACCGCGAGTCCCGCGCCGAGCGAGGAGAGAAAGTAGTGATCATCGTTACCGGCGGTGCAGGCTTCATCGGAAGCAACCTGATCCACCAGCTCAACCAGGCCGGCGAGCGCAACATCCTGCTCGTAGACAACTTTGCCCCCGCTCCTAACCTTACCGGGCCTAAGTTCCTCAATCTGGCCGGTGCCGAGTTCGCCGACTACATGGACAAGAGGGAATTCCGCGCGGCCCTGAAGGCAGGTCACTTCGAGAACACGAAGATCCGCGCCATCCTGCATCAGGGCGCGTGCTCCAACACGCTTGAAGACGATGGCCGCTACATGATGGACAACAACTTCACCTACTCCAAGGAGCTGTTGCACTTCGCGCTCGACCGAAAGATTCCGCTCGTCTACGCCTCAACAGCGGCCGTCTACGGAGCCAGTACCGACTTTACCGAGCAGCCGAAGAACGAACGTCCGCTCAACGTCTACGGTTACTCCAAGCTCGTCTTCGACAATCTCGTGCGCCGCCTCTTGCCAGAGATAAAAAGCACGGTCGTCGGTCTGCGTTACTTCAATGTCTACGGCCCACGCGAACAGCATAAGGGGCGCATGGCCAGCGTGATCCATCACTTCACGCGCCAGCTCAAGGACACTGGTTCCATCAAAATGTTCGAGGGCTCAGGCGGCTACGCCAACGGCGAACAGCGCCGCGACTTCGTCTTCGTCAAAGACCTCGGCCGCATCAACATGTTCTTCGCCGGCCTGCTGCCCGACAGCCCCAAAAAGCCTGTATCAGCTGTCGTCAACGCCGGCACAGGCCAGGCCCGGACCTTCAAGGCCGTCGCCGAGGCGCTCATGCAGGTCCATGGCCCCGGCGAGATCGAATACATACCGTTTCCCGGCGACCTGAAGAATCGCTACCAGCACTACACCCAGGCCGATGTAACGGGTCTGCGGGCCGCTGGGTACACCGCCGGCTTTACACCTCTCGAAGACGGCGTCAAACAAACCTTTGCTGAGGAACCGGCCGCCTGATTTACTCTCGTTGCAGACTTTAGACGTACATTTATTCCTGAGTACCGAAGGCCCGGTTATTCCTGACCTGCAAGAGGAGCCAGCGTGACGGACCAGCAACAGAAGCCCACAATTCTTTGCATCAGTACCTACGAAAAGGGTCAGCCCTTTCTCCAGGAGGTCGCGCGCCTCGGTGCGAACGTCATCCTGCTCACGGTCGATAAACTCGAGCACGCCGACTGGCCCCGTCAGTCGATCTCAAAATTCGTTACCATGCCGGAAAACCTCACTCCGATCCAGGTGCTCAACACCGTCAGCTACCTCGCTCGCGAAAACAGAATCGACCGCATCGTCGCGCTCGATGAGTTCGACCTTGAAGTCGCGGCGCTGCTGCGAGAGCATATGCGTCTTCCCGGCATGGGCGAATCGCTCACCCGCCACTTCCGCGACAAGCTTGCGATGCGTGTCCGCGCCCGCCAGTGCGGCGTTCCCGTCCCGGAGTTCACTCCAGTCTTCAACTACGACGCCCTTCGCAGGTTCATGAGCCATGTGCCCGGGCCATGGCTGCTGAAGCCTCGCACCAACGCCTCGGCGATCGGCATTCGCAAGATCGAAACACCCGACGCACTCTGGCCGGTCCTCGATGAGCTCGGCGATCTCCAGTCGCACTACCTGCTGGAGCGTTTCGTCCCCGGTGAAATCTTTCACGTCGAAGGCGTCGCCTGGAACGGACGCGCGCTCTTCGGTGCAGCTTTCAAATACGGCAAGCCGCCCATGCAGACCATGCACCAGGGAGGCGTCTTCAGCACGCGCGCGCTGGACAGGGAATCGAGCGACGCCCTCGGCCTGCTCGGAATGCATACTCACGTCATTGAGGCGCTCGGCCTCGTCTCCGGCGTCACTCACACCGAGTTCATCAAGGCGCAGTCCGACGGCAGCTTTTACTTCCTGGAGACCGCGGCCCGCGTGGGCGGCGCGCACATCGCCGAGGTCGTCGAATTCGCTTCGGGAATCAATCCCTGGGTCGAGTGGGCAAGGATTGAAGTCGCGGCGCTCTTCCACATGGAGTACGCCCTGCCCAAGACAAAGCAGCTCTACGCCGGGAGCGTCATCTCCCTTGCACGCCAGGAGCGACCGGACACTACCAGCTATGACGACCCAGAGATCGTCCAACGTCTCAACAAGCACCATCACGCAGGCCTGATCGTTTGCGCGAAGTCCGCCGAGCGCGTCGAGTCCCTCGTGCAGAAATACAGCGACCGCTTCCTGGAAGAGTTTTGCGCCGTAGAGCCCGCCCCCGACAAACCGACCGCCTAGCTCTTCTGCGGAACAACACCAGAAAAAAAGAGACTAGTCGGCGTGCCGCAAATACAGCGCGTTCCCGAAGCTCAAAAAGCCGTCGCGAGCGGAATTCAGAGAATACAGACCACACAGCCCGAACCCAAACCTGTTGAGCCGCGCGTCAAGCTCCCAGAACAGCGGCATACGCTCATAGACCTGCCGGAAATAAACCTCGACGAAGACTGAGCGAATCGCCCCGCGCGAGAACATCTCATTCGCACCTGTGAATACTTGGTCTTCTGCTCCTTCCACATCGACCTTCAAAATATCGATACTGTCGATGCCGCGCTCGCCGCAAAAATGATCGATCGTATCCGTCTGGACCTCGATCGTCTTTCCGGTGTCAGACTGTCGGCGGAGAAGAGAGTTCGTGATGCTCACCGCCCCGATGTTGAGTTCCGTGGTAGAAACCCGATCGGAAAGGGCTAACGCAACAGGATGGAACTTATCATCGGCAACTGAGTGGCGAAGAGTCTCATAGGTGGTTGGAAATGGCTCAAACGACCATATCTGCGCAAGCGGATAGAGCCGTCGGTAGGTCTTTGCGGACTGGCCGACATTGGCCCCTACGTCGAAGATAGTCTTGGCGTCGCTGACCAGCCGCCTTTGGTGGTCGTCCGAGTTCCACGCATCGATTCCGAGCGCCTTCTTAGCGAACATGCGAAGGGTGCTTGTCATATTCCTCGCTTAACTAGTTTGGCAGAATTCAAATTCTTACAGTTAGGCAGAATGGCCATGATACGCGGCGCAATGGAACAGGTGCCATGAATGGCTCTTCCAAGAGATGTCTGGCATCCAGAATCGGTTGCAATCGGAGTTCGATACCTCGGTTAGAGACCGCACTTGATCCTCAGTTGATAGCGACGTGCCATTTGTAGGATCGTCATTTCGCTTTCCCCAATTTGGCGATCTCTTTCCTGATACTCGCGGCGATCTCACGATACTTGAGCTGCAATTCACGCAGCTTCAGAAGTTCGCCAGTGGTTTCGGGCGGGTTGGAGGATATGTAGCTGCTAATAGTCTCGATGTCCCGCTCGACATCCCCAAGCTGCTGTGAGAGGAAGATTCGCAGGGATTCGATGGTATCTGTGCTCATAATCCTCTAACTTTTCTTCATCAAACGTTGGGCAACTTTACGAAATACCCCGATTGTAAATCTCACGGCGCGAGATCTCCTGATTCCTTTATCGCATTGCGGGAGCTGAGAACCTATTCCCAAACATGGATTGGACTTCAAGTGCCCGCGCCGAACTCGCTGGCCCTACCTCGCAAAGACATTTGCGCGCTCACCAGCACGGCGGTGAGCGTAGTTAGTTTTAGGAACGCGCCAACGACATAGCCAGCGCAGACGCTCATTGAGGCCAGATTTTCGGAGATAGTTCATGAGGGCATACAGCATCCTTGAAACCGCCAAAGAGATGCTGCCATAGCCTCAACTAGCATCGCGTCAACAGAGACTAAAAGGGTTAGGTTTCCCTTCTATCCCAAAGGCCACTACGTAATTCTGGAATTCCTGTAAGTTGTTGATTTTATGGTGAGAGCGCTGGGGCTCGAACCCAGGACCAACGCCTTAAAAGGGCGATGCTCTACCAACTGAGCTACGCTCTCAAACCACACTACCAAGTTAGCACATTCGGCAGGGCGGTTTCCCGATCACAAACCGCAGCAGCACCGACGCTTTGCAGCACGTCACGCCTATCTGCGGAAATCCGCGCCTTTCAGAGATTTATGCCGGCATCCCCCGAAACTTATTGCTTGGTCACACTTAAGTCGCACGACGGTTTCATTGACTTGAAGTAGTACCCAAAGTAGCCTCAGGCTATTGCATGATAACGGGTGCAAACACGTCTTTCTGAACTGGCAGCGAACCGGCGCAGTTCAAGCAAAACCAACACCGTAAACGGAAATACAGGATTGGGAAAATGGATTCTCGCAGCACGGACAGGACGGACGATCCGACAGTAGCGGAGACCCCCGAAGACGTAGCGGTCCTCTACTCTTGGGCGAACCTCCACGGAGCGAAGTATCGCGACTTTTCTGCCTCGCGCCGGGAATATCGTGCGCAGTTAAGGCATCGTGCCGCCGAGCAGGTTCGCGACCAGGCATTGCTCGCCCAGGCTGAGGCCGAAGCAGCCGCAGCTGCCGCAGAGTCCGCCGCGCGTCACGCAGCGCAGGCAGCCCGTACGCATCAGGCAGATGACGCCGACTCCTCTATGCGCCGCGCCTTGCGCGAGGCCGAAGAAGCCGCCCGCACCGCCGCAGCCGAACGTGTCGAAGCCGCCCGCCGCGCCGAAGCCGCCGCCGTCGCCGAGGCCGCCGCCCGCCGCGAAGAGCGCGAGATTGCAGAAGCGCACGCCTCAGCTCAGAGACAGGCCGCACGTTACGCGGATTCAGAGATGCGCCGTAAGGCAGGGGACGACGCTCAGCATGCATCGCCGGACCTCCCAGGCGCCATCGCCGATCCTTACACCATCGCCTCCACTCCCCAGACGTCCGCGCCCTCTCAGCCAGTGCTTCGACCCGAGCCGCAGCCCCAGGAACAGGATGCTCTGCCAGACGAAGCGCGTTCCAACACCCTGCCTGAGCGTCGCGAATATCCTCCCTTTGCGCCTGCGCTGGCGCCTCCAGAGCGCCGCGTCTCGACAAGCCACCACGGATCCCGCCGTCCACAGGGCTACCACCCCGACGATGCATCGGGAGTCCGCCAAATCTATCGCGGTCCCGACCTCGATTCGCCTCAAGCCGAGTACACTTCAGGTAGTTCGAACAGACAATCTAACTTAGTGGAAGGCCGCGCGGCTGCTGTGTCTGCTGCCTCTCAGGAAGCAAGGCCGACAGCGAAGCAATCGGTCCACACACCACGTTCGTCTTTCAACGCTAACGAAAGCCAGGCTCCTTTTATGGGTCAACGCAGCTCCGATCCCCAACATCACACGGCTCGTCCGTCTCAAGCCGAGCCTCACAGCTCTGCGCCCCCCGCCACCGGCGGACAATGGCCTCCGTCCTCCGGAGATCGCACGCCGACAGACGCTCCTTCGGTTGAATCCAATCGCGAAGTTACCGGCAATTTTTCTACCGCAAAGCCGCCACTGCTTCGATCGACGACATCATCAAGAATTTCGCAGTCCCCCGCGACGTCCCGGCCCGTCTCTCCGTTCTCGCAGGCCTTGGTTCCATCCGACTCCACTCGAGGCCGCCGCGCCCAGGACGACTTCGACTACCAGCAGTCCCAGGGCTTCCCCGAACGACGCAGCCCTCCAGAGGCTTCGGGCGAACACCCGGCGCTCCCCACCCATCGATCGCCCAATCAGACAGATCCCGCGGGTCCGGCATGGCTCTACGCTCCGCCTGCGCCGCAATCCACGCCCAAACCCATCTCCCAGCTATCGCCCGTACAGTCATCTGTCGCCGATACCTTGCAGCACTCTCGCGAACGCGTCGCCGCTCGCTGGTTCGCGCTCAAGGGTGTCTTCGATCAACCAGGTCAGGAGCAACCCGAAGCCGCGCCAGTACGCCAGAAGGAGACCCGCACGCCGGTTCTCGCCGTGTTTTCGCTCGCTGGTGGAGTCGGCAAGACCAGCCTCGTCGCGACAGTCGGCCGCGCTCTTTCTTCGATGGGAGAGAAGGTCCTCCTCACCGACACGACCTCGCATGGCCTGCTCCCGTTTTACTTTGGTGCCAGCGAACTTCGCCAAGGCACCGTCCGCACCTTCTCGCCGCCCAGCGGTAGCACCGACGCACCCATCTACCTGGTCAGCTATGACGTCGACCAGATGGGGAACGACGCCGCCGCGCAGGAGCAACTCGCCGAAGAGATTATCAACAACAGCCGGGGTACACAGCGCATCTTGCTTGACCTCACCGTCGGCTCGAGCTGGATCGTCCGCCGTCTGTCACGCTTGAACCCCACCATCCTGGTTCCTGTCGCACCCGACATGAACTCGGTCATCAGTCTCCAAACTGTCGAAAAGTTCTTCAGTGGTGTCAATGACGGCGATGGCCGCCCACTGCAACCCTTCTACGTGCTCAACCAGTTCGACACCTCGCTCCCGCTGCACCTCGATGTTCGCGAGGTGATGCGCCGTCAACTCGGTGATCGCCTGCTACCCTTCGTCATTCGCCGGGCCCCGTCCGTCAGCGAAGCTCTTGCCGAAGGCATGACCGTGGTCGACTACGCTCCTGATGCCCCAGTTGCCGAGGACTACCTCAACCTCGCCACCTGGCTTCGTACCGTCGCTGCACCGGCCACTGCGGGCTTCCGCAACGTTCGGTGGAGTGAAAGATGACTTCGTCACCGCTCATCAATCAATTTGAGTCAGGTGACAATCCTCTTTTCAAAACTCTTCGGTTCTTCATTCTCCTCAGCGGGACGCTTTTGCTCTGCTTCACGGGCGTCGTCGAGCTGACCTGGCCCCAGCAGATCGTGCTCGGCATCCTCACCGTGGCCGTGGTCATATGGCTTGACCGCAGTTCAAGCTCCTATCTGGTCACCCTCACACTTCTTCTCGTCTCCGTCTTCTCCACCTTCCGCTATGGATATTGGAGATTTGCGACCACAGCGAAATACTTCGCGGAGCCCGGTTCCGTTTGGACGGTGCTGGACGGCCTCTTCATTGTGCTCCTGCTCTTTGCGGAGACCTATGCCTTCGTCACCCTCTTCCTCGGTTACATGCAGACGCTCTGGCCTCTCCGCCGCACGCCCGTGCCGTTGCCCGACGACCCAGATCTATGGCCTGCCATCGACCTGTTGATCCCGACTTACAACGAGCCGCTCAGCGTCGTAAAATTCACCGCCCTCGCCGCGATGAACATCGATTGGCCCGCGGACAGGCTGAACGTCTACGTCCTCGACGACGGCCGGCGCGAAGACTTTCGCAAATTTTGCGAAGAGGCTGGCGTCGGCTACATGACGCGCGACGATAACCAGCATGCCAAGGCAGGGAATATCAACCATGCCCTCGCGCGCCTCAGCGCTCCTTACGTGGCCATCTTCGACTGCGACCACGTCCCAACGCGCAGCTTTCTGCAGGTCACCCTCGGTTGGTTTCTTCGCGACAACAAACTGGGAATGCTGCAGACCCCTCACCACTTCTATTCGCCCGATCCGTTCGAGCGCAATCTGGACCAGTTCCGCATGGTCCCCAACGAGGGTGAGTTCTTCTACAGCATCGTTCAGGACGGCAACGACTTTTGGAACGCGACCTTCTTCTGTGGGTCGTGCGCGGTCCTTCGCCGGAGCGCCCTCGATGAGATCGGCGGTATCGCCGTCGAAACTATAACCGAAGACGCTCACACATCGCTGCGCATGCAGATGAACGGATGGAACACGGCCTATATCAATATTCCGCAGGCAGCCGGCCTTGCCACCGAACGGTTGAGCGGACACATCCGGCAGCGAATTCGCTGGGCACGTGGCATGGTTCAGATCATGCGTACGGACAATCCGCTCTTCGCCCCCGGTCTTAGCACGGCCCAGCGACTCTGCTACTTCAACGCGATGACGCACTTCCTCTATGCTCTGCCGCGCTTGATCTTCCTCACCGCACCGCTGATCTATCTCATCTTCGGCCGAGTCAACCTTCCCGGTTACTGGGCGGCCATCCTCGCCTATGCCTTTCCGCACATCGTGCTTTCAAGCATCGCCAACTCGCGCATTCAGGGACACCACCGCCATTCCTATTGGAACGAAATCTACGAGACGGTCCTCGCACCGTACATCCTGATCCCTACCATCCTCGCGCTCATCAATCCCAGGTCAGGCACCTTCGACGTGACCGCAAAGGGCGGCGTCGTAAACCACAAATTCTTCGACAAGCGTATCGCCCAGCCCTTCCTCCTGATGGTTGCGATGAACGGCCTCGGTATTCTCTGTGCCCTTCCGAGACTCTTTCAGTTCCCGGGCTCAGGCCGCAGCTTTCCTTTCAACCTGCTCGCCGGAATGTACGACGGCAGCCACATCGGCACAATTGTGATGAACCTGCTGTGGGCCTGCTTCAACATGGTCATCCTCGGCGTCGCCACCTCAGTCGCGTGGGAGAGTCGTCAGCGCCGGCAGGCTGTTCGTGTTGCGATGACTGTCCCCGCGGACGTTCTGTTGGCCGACGGGTCGGTAGTTCGGGGCGTCACTGCCGACGTCTCCAGCGGTGGCCTCATGGTTCGAATGGAGCGCGACTTCATTGCGAAGGTGGGCGATGCCGTGAAGCTCACCTTGCCGGTCCTCGACGGTAATGCAACACTGCCAGCCACACTCGTGGGAGTCAGCGGCAACGTGCTGCGCGCACAATTCGATCCACTCACAATCCCGGAGGAAGAAGCCCTCGCGATGGTGCTTTACTCCCGCGCCGACACATGGCTCGGCTGGGGCGAGACCCGGGAGACAGACAAGCCCCTGATCAGCCTCGCCCGTATCGTCAGACTTTCGTTCCACGGCCTCGACCAGACCCTGAAAGCCTGGATGAAGCCGAAGACTCCCCCCAAGGGGAAACTCGCCACCAGTATCGTGCCCGTCGTTACCCTCGCAATCTTGTTTGGAGCAGGCACGCTGTCCGCGCAGGTTCCCACGGATGAAAGCGTACCGGGCACCTTCGACAAGGTCCTCACCCTCGCCGATCTCGGCGTAAACGACACCATCGTTCTTCACGGCGTCGACGCCACCAACACTGTTCACCTCTCACTCCCACGCACTCAACTCGTCAGAACCGCGACGATGCAACTCCGTTACCACTTTTCCCCCGGGCTTCTTGCCGTCGATCAGTCATCTCAAGGTGAGCCTCAACGGAACGCTCTTCGCGACCATTCCCGTCACCACGCCACCTGTGGCGCCCATTCCGCCGAACACCGCCCAGCCGGTAAACAGCATTCGTTCCGAAAACAACTCCCTGCTGGAGACGACTCTCACGCTTCCCGCCGAACTGCTCACGCAGCAAAATGAACTCACCTTCGAGTTTGTCGGCCACTACGCCATGAAGTGCGAGGACCCATCCAACTCCACGCTTTGGAGCCACGTCGACAACACGTCAACCATCGAGTTCACAGGCTCGTTGATTCAGCTGCGTGACGATCTCAAGCTCCTGCCCGCGCTCTTCTACGACCCTAAAATCGATTTCCGGCCCTCTGTCCCGATAGCCTTCCTGACCCAACCCTCTCTCAAAGCCCTGCAGGCTGCCGGAATCGTCGCCTCCTGGTTTGGCATGCTCGCGGACTCACGTCCCATACGCTTCCCCGTAGTCGTGGGCACTATTCCGCCGGGCAACGCAATCGTCATCGGCGAGAGCGACGCTGCACTTCCGGCGTCACTCGAAATGACCTTGATCTCCGGCCCGACCATCGCCATGCGGTCAAACCCCGCCGACCCCTACTCGAAGCTCCTCCTCCTCACCGGCGACTCAGCCGACGACGTACTTACTGCAGCGTTAGCATTCACCTTGCAGCGCGACCTCCTCGATGGCTCCACGGTCCGCATCTCTTCGCTCAAGATGCCCGCCTCGCGTCAGCCCGACGACGCGCCGCGTTGGCTCAGTACCGACAAGATCACGCACATCGGAGACATCACCGGCCCAGGCATCTTCGAGACAGATGGTGCCCCCCCCGTCGCCATCTACCTGCGCCTTCCACCCGATCTCTATTACGGGGCTCAGCGAAACCTCGGCTTTCACTTGGGATATCGCTACAACGGCGCGCCGCTCTCGAACGACAGCACGTTGAAAGTCATCCTGAATGGCTCCTATGCCAGTTCGACGCAACTGCCGCACACAGACAAAACCTCGGCCCCACTCGAAACCATCGTGCCGCTCCCTGTGTCGGACCTCCGTCCCTTTTCGAACTCCTTGTTGATGCGCTTCCTCTTCCTGCTTGCAAGAAAAGACGACTGCCAGGATACCGCTCCCTCTGACCTGAAGGGTGCGGTCCTCAAAGACTCTTACCTCGACATTCAAGGCATTCCCCATTGGGCGGCCCTGCCGAACCTCGAGATCTTCGCCAACGCAGGATACCCTTTCACGCGCATGGCCGACCTCTCCGACACCGCAGTCGTATTGCCCGACACCCCTTCCGCCGAAGAGATCGAAACCTACCTCACCTTGATGGGCCACTTCGGCGCACAGACCGGCTATCCCGTCATCAACGTCTCCATCACTAACGCCGACGGCATGAAATCAGACCGTCGCAAGGACTATCTCGTCCTCGGCACAGTCGACGATCAACCCGCCATTCGCCGCCTTAATCCCTCGCTGCCCGTTGGCGTCGATGGCAGCGGCCTGCACATTCAGGACACGCAGGGCTTCTTCGCGCAGCTTCAACATGCCTGGTGGAAGGTGCGAAGCTCCGACCGCGTGCAGCCCGGTCAACTCGAGACTGCCGGTGGCCTGCCCGACGCTCTCATCGAAGGTATCGAATGGCCCGGTGGATCCAATCGCTCAGTTGTCGTCATCGCCCTGCGCGACAAGAATGTCATCTCCAGCTTTCTCTCCGCCTTCCTCAAAACGTCGCAATCGTCAGACATCTCCCAGTCGGTCAGCGTTCTCCATGGTTCGCATTTCACCTCCTACCGTATTGGCAACGATGCCTACCACGTCGGCTCTCTCTCGCTATGGCTTCAGCTGAACATGCTCTTCCAGAACTACCAGTGGCTGATGGTCATCATCATCCTCGCTCTGTGCTTTCTGATGGCGCTCCTCATGCGGTCCATTCTGCGCAGGAAAGCGCGCTCACGGCTGCAAGGCAACGATAGCTAACCTCACGTCTCACCAACCTGTTACTCATCGGATGCCCCGCGTTCACCGCCGACTGGTTGCCATGCGCGTAACTCCTCACCTACCCGCAAAAGGCAAACTTTGTGTGAAAAAGAATCACCCGAATGGGGGACTCTTCCACCCCATGAATTTTCTTGAATTGAGTCTCTCTGCCCACGTATAACTTGGCGGTACCCCAACCCAAGGCGATAGAACAACGAGTTAAAAGGGGCGGTGTATCAAGGGCCAAATGATCGAACGAGCAGTACCGCGAACTGAGCAATTACGCAAACCTACTATGTACTCTTCAGTCTTGGTTGTCCTCCTCTGTCTTGCGCTCCCGGCATTCGCGTCCAAGCCGGACAGCGTTCCCGATTGGGTGCGGACCGCCGCCCAGCAGAAACATCCCGACTACTCACCCGAGACCAACGCCGTCGTCCTGCTCGAAGACACGACCTACACCGTCGCCCCCGATGGCACCGCTGTCGAGCACTACCGGCGCGTCACCAAGATTCTTCGGCCCCAGGGAAGGGAAGAAGGCATCGTCGCAGTCCCCTTCGACAAAGACACCAAGATCCTTTCCATGCACGTCTGGAGCATCGGGCCAGACGGCCACGAATACGCCGTCAAGGACAACGAGATGGCCGAGTACGGCTATCCCGGCCAGGGCAATCTCTTCGAAGACATCAAAGTCAGAGCAGCGAACCCTCCCGGCCGCGATCCCGGCGGCATCGTCGCCTACGAGTTCGACCAGCGCAGCCACCCTTACCTGACAGAGAAGACCTGGTTCTTCCAGAGCGATCTTCCTCGCCTCAACCAGAGCTTCACTCTCGAGCTTCCACCCGGCTTCACTCACGGAACTGTCTGGGCCCACAGCAAGAAGATTGCCGCTACTGATCTCGAGCATCAGCGCTGGCGCTGGGATATGAAAGACACGCCCCCCATCGACCTTGATCACGTCACGCTGCGCCCCTCGGCGTTTTCTCTCCAGGGCCGCATGACCGTTCACTACGCCGGCCCCAGTATTCCGGCGCCCACAGAAGGCACCTGGCAAAGCATCGGCCAGTGGTATCAGTCCATCTCGAAGGACCGTCTCGTTGCCACCCCGGAGATCGCCGTCAAAGCCAACGAACTAGCCGCCGGCAAAACAGACTTCTACGATAAGACCGAGGCCATCGCAGAGTTCGTTCAGAAGCAGGTTCGCTACTTCGTCATCGAAATGGGCATCGGTGGGTATCAGCCACACTTCGCCGGCGACATCTTCCGCAATCGCTACGGCGACTGCAAAGACAAGGCAACTCTACTCACCGCGATGCTCTCAACCGTTGGCATCCACGGTGCTCTGGTCATGGTCGACCATCGTCGCGGCGTCGTCGATCCGGATGCGCCTTCGATCGTCGGCGACCATATGATCGCAGCCATCGAAATTCCCAAAGGCTACAGCTCCCCTAAACTTCGCAGCGTCGTCACCTCGAAGACCGGTCGCCAATACCTCATCTTCGATCCCACCTGGGAGAAGACCGCCTTCGGCCAGCTCGAGCACAATCTCCAGGGTGGCTACGGCGTATTGATGGAGGGCAACGACAGCCAGGTCATCCAGTTCCCGGTTCTTCCGCCCGACCTCAATACCATCCGCCGCACCGCCACCTTCCAGCTGCAGCCTGACGGAACCCTCAAGGGCACCGTCACCGAGAAACGCTTCGGCGACCTCTCGGAAAGGCGTCGCAGCCTCTACACCACGGGCGACGCCAAAGAACAGACCCAGTTCCTCGACCGCGTGCTCGGACAGGACTTCACCAGCTTTACAGTCTCCGACTTCAAGGTCGAAAACGCCGAAGCCCTGAACAAAGACCTCACAACCTCGTACGCTCTGGCAGCCAATCGTTTCGGCAAGTCCATGGGTCCTCTGCTCATGATCCGTCCCCGCGTTCTTGGCAGCGAAAACCTATACACCGACCGCAAAAAGCGCCAGGACGTTCCAATCGATCTCAACGAGACGATGCAGGAACACGACGACTACACCATCGAATTGCCTGCCGGCTATGCGGTCGATGAGATGCCCGATCCAGTCAAGCTCGACCTCGGCTTTGCCTCCTACGAAAGCTCCAGCACCGTCAAGGACAACGTCCTCCACTACACCCGCACCTACACCGTACGCGAGGTCACCCTTCCACCAGACCGCTACCCCGACGTCCAGAAGCTCTCCGGCGTCATTGCAGCCGACGAAGAAAGCAACGCCGTCCTCAAAAAGCAATAAAAAAATCTCCGAGAAGAAATTTCGAAAGCGCTTCACAAAAATAGCCGTTGAGAGGAAAGGCCTCTCACTTACGACGTAGCAAAAGGAACGAAAAAAATAATGAATATCTCAGGCCCTTGTATCCTCCGCCTCTCTCTGCTTTCTAGCCCTGGTCTCTCTCTCCTCCGCACCTGCTCTCGCGCAGCAGTGGACCGTCCCCACTCCCGAAGAGCTCTCCATGACATCGCAGCCCGAGGTCCCCGGGGCCCCCGCCGTCTATCTCTTCCGCGAAGAGACCACCGACGACAAGCTCCACATGTTCAGCATCTACACCCGCATCAAGGTCCTCACCGAGCGCGGCAAGGAATACAGCAACGTCGAGCTACAGCTTTGCCCACAGCGACGACGGCCATGGCTTACACCATCGAAGACATTCAGGGCAGCACCATCCATCCCGACGGCACCATCATTCCGTTCACCGGAAAGCCCTACGAGAAGCTCATCGAGAAGACCCAGGGCATCAAGTACATGGCCAAGGTCTTCACCATGCCTGACGTCGAGGTCGGCAGCATCATCGAATACCGCTACAAGCTCCGTTACGACGACAACTCGTTCATAAGTCTCCGCACTGGTACATTCAGTCCGATCTTTGGACCCGCAAGAGCCACTACCTTTGGAAACCGATCGACCTCAACGGCAACATCATTCTTACCGGGCGAGCGCGGCCAGATCAAAAGACTACAATCGCCTGGATGCCTCAGTTCTCCCACCAGGCACGGAAGTCACCCAGACTCAACTTCCCGGACAGCGGATCAATCCCTCATCGAGCTCAACGTGCATGACATTCCTCCCGCCCCCGAGGAAGAGTTCATGCCACCGATCGGCAGCTTCACCTATCGTGTTCTCTTTTACTACTCCGCCTATCGTACCGTAAGAAGAGTTCTGGAAGAACGAAGGCAAGATTCGGGCCAAGACTCAGGACAAGTTCATCGGACCCGGCCCCGCCGTCACTGCAGCCGTCAAGGATCTCGTCCTCCCCACCGACACGCCCGATCAGAAGCTGCGCAAACTCTACGCCGCTGTCATGAAGCTCGAGAACACCCGCTATCACCCGCCAGCACTCCACCGAAGAGGAGAAGGCGCAGGGCTTCAAAGAGGTTCACAACACCGACGACATCTGGACGCGCAAGCGTGGCAGCGACGACCAGCTCACGCAGCTCTTCGTTGCCATGGCCCGCGCCGCCGGCATGAAGGCCTACGTCGGCGTCGTCACCAATCGCGATCGCAAGTTTGTTTATGAAGGGTTATCTCACCCTCTCCCAGCTCGACGACGTCATCGCCATCGTCAACGTCGATGGCAAAGAGCAGTACTTCGACCCCGGTATCACGCTATCTGCCCTTACGGAGCACCTCGCCTGGAAGCACACGCTCGGTCGACGGGATTCGCCAGACCGATCAGGCAGCGCGTTGACTTCGCCAGCACTCCCGGCGAGCCCTACAACTTCTCGCGCACTCAGCGAGTCGCCAATCTTACGATCGACCAGCAGGGCGCTCTCACCGGCACCATCACCATGACCTACATCGGGCGACTCCCGCCCTCCGGTGGCGGCAACTCGCTACCTCGAAGGCGACTGCCGCCAGTCTCGATCGCGAGGTCCGCACCAGCGTCGAACATCTGATGCCCGCCGGGAGTCGAGGTCAAAGGTCACATCCATCGACAAACTCGAAGACTACGAGCAGCCTCTCGTCGCCAATACTTGAGGTCAAGGGAACTCTCGGCTCCTCCACCGGCAAGCGTCGTGCTCATCCCCGGCGACATCTTCGAAGCCAACTCCAAACCGTCCTTCCCCCACGAGAAACGCGATATTCCAGTCTACTTCCAGTACCCCCACATGGTTCAGGACGCTGTCCGCATCAAGTTCCCGCCGACCTTCTCGCTGGAGTCGCTTCCTGCCGGCGACAAGACCGCCTTCGAAAAGGCCATCGGCTACACCATGTCAGCCGAAGTCCACCTCCGACAGCTTCACCGTCCGCCGCAACTACATTCTCGGTGAAATTGTCTTTCCCCCGGACACAGTACGCCGAACTTCCGAACCTTCTATCTCCAAAATCGAAAACAAGGACCAGGAGACCGTCGTCCTCACCACCGCAAAGGCAACTCCGGCAGGGAACTGACATCAACGCCGTCTGCCTTCAGTTCAGGGCAGGCGGCAAACCTTCACCGCCTCGTTCGCGAACTCGCACACGAAGCTCGTACCAGCTTGCCTCTCCAAGACCACCCATGTCACGCCGAGTGGCTTCAATGCTTGGAGCCGCTCCCCATCTGACTTTGCACCAAGCTGCGCCTGTGCCACCTGTCCCTGCATCCATGTCGTCGCCAACTCGGGCTCATTGGTCACCACGCCACCGTCCTTCGAATAATCCGGCAGCACACTCCGCTCGGCAATCGCACGGAAGCCCTGCGCATCCTCTCCCGGCTTCGTAATGTACTGCGCGTCCATCGCAAAGATGGCGTCCCTTGGCGTGTTCCTGCTGATCCATCGAAAAGCCTCTTCAAACTGGTTTCCCCGCGCTGTCAGTGTTTCCCCAGCCAGAGCCTGCGGCACCTCAAGATGCTTCGAAGCGGGAAACGTTCTTCGCTCCGCCGCAACCATCACACCCGCCAGCAGCGCAAACGCAACAACCCAGCGCATTCGCCGCCGTTGCAGCAATCGCTCTCCCAAAGCCGCACCGAGCCCAAGAATCATCAAGACGTACACCAGTTGAAAGGTCCGCAGCGGTTGCATCCGCGCTACCAGATGCGTCGCCATTCCCGTCCGCGCAAACAATATCGCGACTGCCAGAGCAATCGCCCCAACCGCGACAGCCATGCGCGCCAGTCCTACTCGCGCCGCATCGCCGTCTCTTCGCTTAGCCATCGCAACACCTGACAGGATCAACATCGGCGCAATAAGTCCAATCCACTCATACCAATGCCACTGGCTCAAAAACCAGTAATCCCTCGTCAGAACGACTCTCTGGTAGACCTCGCTCTCCGGCGGCGCCGACAGCTGCAACCCGGCCGCCATCGCCAGCCCCGTGAACCCAAGCCCCACAGTGGTCCACACTCGTACCAAACGACTTGAAGACAAAATCGCGGCCAGCAGCAACACCGACGCAAACGCGTACGAGGCCATCAATGGATGCATCGCTGCAGCCCCCGCCAGCGCAGCGCAACAGAGGACCATCCCCCGCCACCCGCGTCGCATCTCCCCTTCATCGACCTCAAACCGAGGCAGCAGAAAATCCAACGCGCCCACCAACGCCAGCAACGCACAGGGCGTCGAGAGGCTCCGCGCCGTCACATAAGGGTCCATCAGCATCAGCGACGTTCCCGCGATGGGCAAGGTCATCCACACCGCCAGCAGAGCCACCGCTCCGCCTCGTGCCTCGCGTGACTGATAGCACCGCGCCGCCAGCAGCCACCCTGCAAACAGCGTCATCCAGAAGGTTGCCAGATATACCAGCAGCAATACCGTCTCCAGGCTGAAATGCGACCACCGCACCAGCCCTGCCATCGCCTCCGCGAAGAACGAGTATTGCAGATGCCCCACCACAAACTCAGCCCCATGCGGATACAACCCAGGATCGAGCAGCCGCTTGATCTCCGGCAGATAGACGCCCCCGTCTTCGGCATACGGATGGTAACCATGCACCAGCAGAGCAAAAAATGTCAGCGCCGTCACTAGAACGGCCGCCCGACTTCGTTCTCGCCGGTACTCCTCCCGTCCGAGCCGTTCCGACGAGATAGGTGATGCTAACGATGTGGCCAACTATCGATTGCCCCCGTCGCGAAATGTTTGCTACTCGAATACCGCTCCTACATTGTCTCTTACGCTACCCTCTTCCGGGCGCGAACGCAGCGACTGTTGCGCGCCGTGCGGGCCAATAACGATAAATCCCCCGAAAAGATAAGGCTACGACCGGAGTTCTGAACTGCCGCTTCCCGGCAATCACGTAGTAGCCTTCGCCCATCCCCTTCCAGTTGGCCGTCCAATATTGGAAACCTAGAAGATACAATCGAAGTTGCATGCTTCATTGTCGTTCGGACCAATCTGACTACTGTGCAACCCCCCGCCCCCGGCTGATTTCCCTGGGCTGGATGCCCGCATGAGCACCACCACCGCGGCCACCGGCAGCCGCAACCTTCTGAAGACCATTCCCGGCCTTCTCATCAGCGCCTTCTTCCTCTGGTACACCTTTCGCGGAATCTCCTTCGACCACATCCTCACCCTGCATGCCGCCCATCCCGCATGGCTCCTCGGCGTAATAGGCTTCACTTTCGCCAGTTGCGTCCTCCGCTGCATTCGCTGGAGCCAGATGATGCCTCGCGGGTCGCGTTCCATTCCAGACCATTTCCTCGTCTGCGGTCGCGTTCTCATGACCTCGCTGGCCGCCAACAACATCCTTCCCTTGCGCATCGGCGACATCATGCGCGTCTTCACCTACGCGGGCGACCTCGGCGCCTCACCCTCCACCATCCTCAGTACAGTCATCGTCGAAAAACTCCTCGACATCTTCGTCCTTGTCTTGATGTTCCTCTCCACAGTTGGCCGCGTCGCCACGCCCCGCCTGCGCCTCATCGCCGACATCTCTCTCGCCATCTCCGCCGTCGGCCTTCTGCTCCTTCTTGTCGCGGCCCGCCGTCTGCAAGCACCAATACAGCGCCTCTTCCTCCGCTTGCCCACGAATCCAAAACTCGCAAAGATCGAACACTGGATCACCCTCGCCCTCGACGCCACTGGCCGCCTGGGTGTGACCGGTTCGCTCCTTCTTCTCTTCCAGACCGCCGTCATCTGGACCTGCGAAGGCATGATCTTCGTCTCAGCCATCGCTCTGGTCGGCATACCGGTAGATCGCGTCGGCCCGTGGCTCGCCGCCTCCTTTGCCAATCTCTCCTACTTGCTACCCAGCTCGCCGGGCGCAATCGGCCCTTACGAACTAGGAGTCAAGACCGCGCTCATCAGCCACGGCGCCTCCATCACGCAGGCAGCCGTCCTCGGCCTCGCCATCCACGCATGGATGCTGGTCTCCGTCACCTTCGCAGGCGGAGTTATCTTCCTCACCCACCGCATCCGCATTCACAACCACAAGCCGCTCTACGTCGAAATCGAACAGCTCCCCACCGAACTGCCATAGAGATTGCCCCCCGAGCAACGCGAGGCCCCATGCCGTTCATCTTGCCACGACAAGGTATACACGCCACGAAGTGGCCGCCCCGCGCGTAGCGGGCCCGTCCGGCAGGACAAGCGCTGGTAAACTGGGTCTATCTTCACAAGCGGTGAATCCCAAAGCATGTATCGCACAATTCAGCAGTCCCTGTTGGCCCGCATCCAGGCCATCCTTCTCGCAAAATACGACGTCACCCTGGCGAACCTTGTCGTCGAGCAGCCGCCGAACATCGCCCTCGGCGAACTCGCCCTGCCCGTCGCCTTCGAACTGGCCAAGCGCCTCCGCAAAGCTCCCCGCGCCATCGCGACCGAACTCGCAGCCGAACTCACCGCCGCTCTCCCTCAACTCGAAGGCGTCGCCAGCGTCGAGGTCGCAGGTGCCGGCTACCTCAACATCCGCCTCGACCGCACCGCCGCCGTCCGCCGCATCGCCGCCGACCAGCACGCCGACATCGGCGGCCCCGGCTTCCGCCTCGTCGAACACACCAGCATCAATCCCAACAAGGCCGCCCACATCGGCCACCTCCGCAACGCCATCCTCGGCGACACCTTCCAGCGCCTCCTCCGCCCCGACAACTACAAACGCGGCTACGAAGTCGGCGTGCAAAACTACATCGACAACACCGGCGTGCAGGTCGCAGACGTAGTCGTAGGCCTCGTCCATCTCGAAGGCAAAACGTTAGACAGCACCCGCGAGCTCCTCACCGAACTCCTCGAGACCAACCAGCGCATCGACTTCTACTGCTGGGACCTCTACGCCCGCGTCTCGCAGTGGTACACCGCCGACGCCGACCAGATCGCCGCCCGCAAGCAAATTCGCCTCGACACCCTCCACGCCCTCGAGACCGGCAATAACGAAACCGCCGAGATAGCCGACCTCATCTCCACCGCCGTCCTCCGTCGCCATCTCGAAACCATGCAGCGCCTCAGCATCGAGTACGACTTCCTCCCCCGCGAAAGCGAAATCCTCTCCCTCCACTTCTGGGACGCAGCCCGCACGCTCATGATCGAAAAAGGCGTCCTCTATAAAGAGACCGCCGGCAAGAATAAAGACTGCTGGGTCATGCGCCGAGCCGGAACTGAAGCAACCATCGCCGAAGAGGGAACCGACCCCAACCTCCCCGACGAAGACGCCAAGGTCATCGTCCGCTCCAACGGCACCGTCACCTACGTCGGCAAAGACATCGCCTACCACCTCTGGAAGTTCGGTCTCCTCCCCGGCAAGGACTTCGGCTACGCAAAATTTCACGAGTACCCAACGCACACCTGCTGGATCTCCACCGTCAACGGCGAAACCCCGCACCCATTCTTCGGCCACGCCGACCACATCTACAACGTCATCGACTCTCGCCAGAACGATCCGCAGAACAACGTCATCGCCGCCCTCCGCGGCATGGGCTACACCGAAGCCGCCGACAACTACACCCACTTCTCCTACGAGATGGTCGCCCTCACCCCGCGCTGCGCCATCGAACTCGGCTACACCATCAGCGACGAAGACCGCGGCAAATCTTACATCGAAGTCAGCGGCCGCAAGGGCTTCGGCGTCAAAGCCGACGACCTCCTCGACCAGCTCATCGCCGCCGCAAAATCCGAAGTCGACACCCGCCACCCCGAGATCGAAGCCGCCGAACGCCTCACCATCGCAACACAAATCGCCGTAGGCGCACTCCGCTACTTCATGCTCCGCTTCACCCGCAACACCGTCATCGCCTTCGACTTCAAAGACGCCCTCAGCTTCGAAGGCGAAACCGGCCCCTACGTCCAGTACGCCATCGTCCGCGCCGCCAACATCTTTCGCAAGGCCAACACCACCGAAGCCGAATCCCTCGCCGCCATCGCAAATCTCGACCTCGCCAACCTGCTCAACGCCGAAGAGGGAAGCAGCCTCTGGGAGACCTGGCTCCTCGCCTCAAAATTAACGTTGCTAATCGAACAATGCATCGCCACCGCCGAGCCAGCCTACCTCGCGAAGTACGCCTTCCAGCTAGCCCAGCAGTTCAACAACTTCTACCACCGCCACCACGTCCTCAACGAAACCGACCCCACCCGCAAAGCCCTGCTCCTGGCCACCGCAGCCGTAGCCCAACGCGAGATGACCCGCGCCCTCGGCTATCTCGGCATCGAAGCCCCACCCGTTATGTAACAAGCCGGCAAACAAAAGCCCCACGCTGGGAGGCCTTGCTAATGGACCGCTGTTTTCGTAACCAGGTCACAGCCCTATTGCACCAGGTAGAGTGTCAAACCTTCTGCTGCAAACGAAAGCAGAATAGGAGGAGCCTGTCGGAGATATCTGCTGTTTCCAAAAGGATAGTTGGCAGCATCATCTGCTTGCTCTTTCTCCATTTTACCTCCGTAAATTCCCACAACGGAGATGCATAGGAAGCCGCCAACGTATATTAAAAGTTTACTAACGATGGACGGCGCTCCTGCGTTTCCCAATAACAGGTTTGGGGCAAAGTATGGAACGTGATGTGGCAAGCGTTAATGAACAACTGTGACACTAGCAAAAATAATTGCTGTTTACCAAAGTGCATTGCACCCTTCTTGATCTGGTTCCTAGTTGGGCAGTCAGGTGTCTATTAGCATTTGTTACGAATGCCATGCCCCGTTTGTTTTGCGATTCTGATCAGCATTTACCCCGAATAGCTCCGCACCCACTCCAGAATCGACCGCACCCCAATCCCGCTCGGCCCATTCGCAATCCACGGCTTACTCTCATCGTTCCACGCGCACCCGGCGATATCCAGATGCACCCACGGAGTCTCCCCCACAAACTCCTTCAAAAACATCGCCGCCGAGATCGCCCCACCCCAGCGATTCTTGCCCGTATTCATCATGTCCGCAATCTGGCTCTTGATCTGGTCCTTGTAGTCATCGGTGCAGGGAAGCCGCCAGAACTTCTCCCCGGAAATCTTCGTGGCTTCCTGGAACTTCTCCCACGTAGCCTCATCGTTCGTGAACAGCCCGGCATTCAGAATTCCCAGCGCAACAACACAAGCCCCGGTCAGCGTCGCTGCATTGATCAGATGTGTGCACCCCAGCGTCTTCGCATAGTGCAGACCATCAGCCAGCACCAGCCTGCCCTCGGCATCCGTGTTCACCACCTCAATCGTCTTGCCCGACATCGCCGTCACCACATCGCCCGGCTTGAACGCCTTCCCATCCGGCATATTCTCCGCCGAGCACACCACTCCAATCACCTTCACCTTCGGCTTCAGCTGCGCAATCGCCCGCATCGCGCCAATCATCGCCCCCGCGCCCGCCATGTCGTACTTCATCTTCTCCATGCCGTCCGCCGGCTTGATCGAGATCCCACCCGTATCGAACGTAATCCCTTTCCCCACCAGCCCAAGCACCGGAGCATTCGTCGCCGCCACCTGCCCTTTGCCCAGCTGCGGCTCATACGTCATCACAATCAGCGCTGGCGGCTCCTCCGACCCCTGTGCGACCGCCCAGAAAGCCCCCATCTTCAGCTCGTGCAGCTTCTTCGTCGAATGCACCTCGCACTTCAGCCCCACCTCAGCGCACATCGCCGCCGCGCGCTTACCCAGCTCCGTCGGCGTCAGCACATTGCCCGGCTCGTTCACCAGCGACCGCGTAAAGTTCTGCGCCGCCGCCACAATCAGCCCTTCATCAAACCCCACCTGAATCTCGTCCCGTGTCGACTTCTCCGCTTCGTTCGCAATCACCGAAAGCGTCCGAATCGACCTGTCCTTCCGGTCGCTCCGGTAAGTGTCCCAGTCCATCTCAGCCAGCTCCGCACCTTCTACCAGTGCCCGCGACATCAGAGTGCACGGCAGCGTATCCAGGTGTTCATCGGACAGCGCATGGTCCTCAGGAAACGCTATCGCCATCTCACGCACGCCAAGCGGCTTCGCCGCCCGCACCGCCATGCCCGCACCCTTGCGCACCTCATCCACCGAGAGGTCCTTCGCCTTGCCCAGCCCCACAATCAGCAGCCGCTCCGCCTTCAATCCATTTGGAGCATGGAGCAACAGCGTCTCACCCAGCGTCGCCTTGAACTCCCCAGACGCCAGCACCTTCGCCGCCGCATTGGTCACCGCATCCGAAGTCGTCAGCAGCGCCAGCAGAGGTTCCGCGTCCTTGCCAATCGCAATGTCCACGGCAAAGACCGCCAGCATTGGAGCCTGAAATCCGGCAGCGTCCTGAAAGAGAAGCTTCGTATCCATGGCTACTATCGTAGCGCGACTTGGGTCTGAATCGTTCTGGAGAGTAAGACTCGGCTGCGGAAAACCGAATTACTGCCGTTGACTCCGCGCAACCGCGGCCTTGGCCTCGTTATCGGCCTCACGCTTGCGTTCCGTCGCGCGCTTGTCCCACTCCTGCTTGCCCTTGGCCAGCGCCAGCTCGCACTTCACCCGCCCGTTGCGAAAATAAAGTCGCGTCGGGATCAGCGTAAACCCCTTCTGCTTCGTCATTCCCTCGAGCTTCCGCACCTCGCTCTTGTGCAGCAGCAACTTGCGCGTCCGCAACGAATCATGGTTCATCGCATTTCCATGAGAGAACGGCCCGATGTGCGCATTCAGCAGAAAGCACTCGCCGTCCTTCAGCAGTCCGTACGCATCCTTCAGGTTGGCCTTGCCCTCGCGGATCGACTTCACCTCGGTCCCGCGCAGCGCAACCCCCGCCTCGAACTTGTCCGACAGAAAATAGTTGAAGCTGGCCGACCGGTTGAAGGCGGCATCCCGCTTACCCGCTGCCACGGGGTCGCGGTCCTTCTCCTTCACCACAGGCTTCGGTTGGTGGGCGACAGTCGGATTGGAGAGAGAACGGGCCATGCAACCTCTTACTTTAACACGTCTGCAACTTTAGTCTCACCTGCAAAACTCACTCGCCAAGCAACCGCGCGTCTAACCATAAACTTCAATGACCGGGCTTCCATGCCGGGCGTTAAACCGACAAAACCCGTAGCGGCAGCCCGTTCCCCTAAGTGTCCGCGAACCAACAAAGGCTACCCCTTCTGATGATGTCGAATGTTCACCGAATGCTATACTCACCCGAGCGCAGCAGCCTGGCAGGCACAGCCCCCACAGGCAGCGTCCTGTCTCAGAACATCTTCCCGGCAGGCGTGCACTCCGGCAAACGCCACACTCTCTTCGGTGTAAAGGACGGAAACGGAAGCAGCATGGGTCGCGGGTACAAATCAATCGGCAAACAATCGGCTTTCCTTCGAACGCTCCCTCTCTTCCTTCTCTGCGGCCTTGCTGCCTTTGGCCCTGTCGCGGCACACGCCCAGTCAGCCAAAACCTGGAACAAGCGAGGACAGGCCGCCGAAGCCCATCAGGACTTCGACACCGCCATCGAGGACTACCAGCAGGCGCTCGCTCAGAAGCCGAACGACGTACATTACAAAGCCCACTTCGAGCGCATCCGATTCCAGGCCGCCGTCGCCCACGTCGATCGCGGCCGCGTCCTGCGTCAGAGCGGCGATCTCAACGGCGCCCTCACCCAGTTCACCCGCGCCCTCCAGATCGACCCCAGCAATCAGACCGCCCAGCAGGAGATTGATCAGGTCCAGCAGCAACTCGCCAATCCACCCACCGGTCCCGGTCCCGAACCCTCGGAGCAGATGTCGAGGCAGAACGAAACCCTCGCCAGCATCGCCTCCATCTCCGGGCCCGTCGAACTGAAGCCGATCTCGAACGATCCCATCACCCTGCACATGGTCGAAGACGTCAAGATCATCTATCAGGCCATCGGCAAAGCGACCGGCCTCAACGTTCTCTTCGATCCCGACTACACCTCCAAGCGCATCCCCGTCGATCTCACCAACGTCAGTTGGGCGGACGCTCTTCGCATCGTCGGCACCCTCGCCGGCACCTTCTACAAGCCTGTCACCTCCAACACCATCTTCGTCGCCCAGAACACCCGCACCAAGCGCACCGACCTCGACTAGCAGGCCGTCCAGACCTTCTATCTCACCAACGCCAGCCAGCAGAACGATGCCAACGAAGTCGTCGTCGCCATCCGCAATCTGCTCGACCCCAGCATCAAGATCTATCTCGTCCCCAGCCAGAACGCCATCGTCATGCGCGCCACGCCCGACCAGCTGCTCCTCGCGCAAAAGCTGTTGAACGACCTCGACCGTGCCCGCCCTGAGGTCGTCGTCGACGTCGCCGTCCTCGAGGTCAATCGCGACAAGATGCGCAACCTCGGCATCACTCTGCCGCAGACCGTCAGCATCAGCGTGCAGGCCACCCAAACCACGAACCAAAGTGGAAGCACGCCGACAAATGGCAACGGCACCACGACTACCCCACCTTCCCTCAACTCGCTCGCCCATCTCAACGCCAACAACTTCGTCGTGAACATCGGCCCTGCCACCGTCAACGCGCTGCTCTCCGACGCCGACACCCGCATCCTGCAGAACCCCAGCATCCGCGCCACCGACGGCCAGCACGCCAACCTCAAGATCGGCCAGAAAATCCCCATCGCCACCGGTTCCTATAATGCCGGCGTATCCACCGGCGTCGCCAGCATCGGCGTCCAGACCCAGTTCACCTTCATCGACGTCGGTGTCAACATCGACATCACACCCACCGTCCACTACGACCGCCAGGTCACCCTCAAGCTGAAGATCGAGGTCACCTCCCAGGCCGGCAGTGTCACCATCTCCGGCGTCACCGAGCCAATCATCGGTCAGCGCACCACCGATCAGGTCATCCAGCTCAAGGACGGCGAGCCCAGCCTCCTCGCCGGCATCATCACCAAGCAGGACAGCCTCAACATCAGCGGAACCCCCGGCCTCGGCGAACTTCCCTTCTTCAAGTACTTCTTCACCTCGCGGGCCAAAGAAGCGCAGAAGGACGAGATCGTCTTCCTGCTCATTCCGCACATCGTCCGCGAGTCGGTCCTGACTCGCATGAACACCCGCGCCATCGACACCGGCACCGGCGCAGTCCATCGAGCTCCGTCACGACGCGTCCCTCGCCGACTCAAGCTCCGACCTTGCCAACCCGATCGTCAAGCCTCGCCCCACCGGCCCGGCAACCTCGGCCGCCAACGCCGCCAACGCGGCGGTCCAGCAGCTCAACCAGCAGGCCCAGCCAGTTACCCCGCCGCCCGCCGGTCAGCCGCCAGCCGGCCAGCCGCCAGCCAATCAGCCTCCAGCCCAGAACCAGCCCGCGCCTGCAGCCCAGCCCGGCTCTGGTCCTCCGGTCAGCTTCACCGTCGTCCCGCCAGCTCCAACCAGACCGTCGGCAGCACCTTCCAGGTCGCCGTCATGCTCGGTGGCGGACGCGACATCTACTCCGTTCCTCTCCAGATGCAGTTCAATCCCGCCGTCCTCCAGCTCGTCAACGTCGACGCCGGCGACTTCCTCAGCCGCGACGGCCAGCTCACCACCGTTACCCACCGTGACGACGGCAACGGCCTCGTCACCATCTCCACCTAACGTCCTCCGAACGCCGCCGGAGTCAGCGGGCAGGGAAGCCTCTGCACCCTCACCTTCAAGGCCGTCGCCGCCGGTGACTCCGAACTCACCCTCGTCAAAGTCGGCGCTCGCAACAGCGCGCAGGCCAATCTTCCGGCCGTCGGTTCGCAGGCCGTGGTGCATGTGAAGTGATTGCCAGTCGAATCACGAACTCGGGTGCCAACCTTCCGGCACTTGCAAACGTGGATCCTCACGCACGGCACTCCGAGTCCGGTCTCACCCTCGTCGAACTCATCATCACCGTGGCCATCATCTCCATTCTCGCCTCCGCGGCTATCCCAATCGCCCGCTTCCAGGTCAAACGCAAAAAGGAGCGCGAACTCCGCCGCGACCTATGGGAGATGCGTGACGCCATCGATCGCTACAAGGACGCCGCCGACAAGGGAGGCATGCAGACCAAGGCCGACAGCTTCAACTACCCGCCCGATCTCGAAACCCTGGTCAACGGTGTCGAGATCCAGGACAAGAAGGTCAAGTTCCTCCGCCGCATCCCCGTCGACCCCATGACCGGCACCACCGAGTGGGGCCTCCGCTCCAATCAGGACGACGCCGACTCCGACTCCTTCGGCGGTCAGAACGTCTTCGACGTCCACACCAAGAGCCACGGAACCGCACTCGACGGCACAAAGTACTCCACATGGTAGAAATGCATCCATTCCGACGACATGCCGCAGGCTCGACCGAAGCCGGCTTCACCCTGCTCGAGCTGATGATCGTCATGGTCATCATCGGCCTGCTCGCCGCCATCGCCATCCCCTCGTCTACTCCAGAACATCCGCAGCCGCGAACGAGGCCGTCCTCAACGAAGACCTCCACACCATGCGCAGCGCCATCGACTCCTACACCGTCGACAAGCAGAAGGCCCCCCAGTCCCTCGACGACCTCGTCCAGGCCGGCTACCTCAAGATCCATGCCAAAGGACCCCATCACCAATCGCACCGACACCTGGATTGACCGTCCAGGACGACACCCTGATGAGCCTCGACCAGACCGAATCCGGCATCGACGACGTCCACAGCGGCGCCCAGGCAGACCGCATCCGACGGCACCTCCTATTCCACCTGGTAAAGCAATGGTTGGTGGTTAGGTAAGCCCAGCCAGACGATTAATCACCGCCACCAGTCCCACCCACTGTATTTCCGCTCACAAAAAGGCGCATACTACGTCTAAGATTGCAGAGCTGCGTCCGTCAGCAGGGAAGCGGCTCTCAGAGGAGACACCCTATGCGTTCCGCAACGCACCTCGGCTTGGCCGCCGCTCTTACTTCTCCTTCGCCCTGTACGCCCAGACTCCATCCACTCGCCGCAGACTCCTCGCGGACCCGCAGCCGAATCCACCCGCGGCGACCCCAGCCCCGACCAGTCCCCGCCCGATACGAACCCCGCCGCACAGGCCCGCTCCACCCGCCAGACTCCGCCTCCCGCCCGAACCAATCTCGGCCAGCCCGCCAGCCGATCACCCACTGCCGACAAGCCGTCCACTCCCGACGAGACTCCAAGACTGCAAGAGAAGCAGGCTAAAGAGAACGCAAAGCAGAAGCAGGCGAAGCAGAAGCCAAGACCGACACCCTCCCATCTCCCGGCGAGGCTCTCGATCCCGCACATCAAGCCCGGCAGCGAAGACGACGTCAACGCCGTCGGCACCCGCAACATCGGCGGTCGCGGCGTCGGCAACTGGTACTCCATCGACTGGGAGATTCGGCACCGGCAAGCAGTACTCCATGGAGATCGAGAAGTCCGCCCACATGGTCACCGACCCGGTCATCGTCGAGTACGTCAACCGCGTCGGCCAGAACATCGTCAAGAACTCCGACTGCAAGGTTCCCTTCACCATCAAGGTCATCGACTCCGACGAGATCAACGCCATGGCGCTGCCCGGCGGCTTCTTCTACGTCAACTCCGGCCTCATCCTGGCCGCCGACGAAGAGGCCGAACTCGCCGGCGTCATGGCCCACGAGACCGCCCACGTCTGCGCCCACCACGCCGCCCGCGAGATGACCCGCATGAACTACGTGCAGATCGGCTCCATCCCGCTCATCATCTTCACCCAGGGCTCCTGGACCGGCTACGGCATCTACGAGGCGACGCAGCTCGCCATCCCCATCACCTTCCTCCAGTTCTCCCGCCAGTTCGAGGCCGAGGCCGACTGGCTTGGCCTCCAGTACATGTACAAGGCCGGCTACGATCCCGCAGGCCTTCATCCAGTTCTTCGAAAAGATCGACGCCCTCGAGAAGCACAAGCCCGGCACCCTGGCCAAGGTCTTCGCCGACCATCCCCAGACGCCTGACCGCATCGTGCCACTCCGAGGAAGAGATCGCCACCATCATGCCGGCGCGGCCCGACTACGTCGTCACCACCACCGAGTTCGACGACGTCAAGGCTCGCCTCGCCCGCCTCGAAAACAAGCGCAAGATCAACGACAAGGCAAGGCGGCAACAAGCCCACCCTGCGCCGCGTCGGCGGCACCAACAACGATCCCAACAACCCCAACAACACCAACTCCAGCACGACCGACGACCGCCCGACCCTCGGCCGCACAGCAAACTAGCCTCGGCTGCAACGGACAAACTCCGCTCCAATACCGCATCTGCACGCTGATCTGTCACTCCACATCGTGTCATCCGTTCAACCCGATACAGTGAGCCGCCACCGAGCTAAAATAGCCTTATGACCACACAAGACCACCGGCTACACCGACGACCACGCCAAAGCCGGCCTCGACACCAAATTCCCCCCCATCGAAACCTGGCCCAATCAGTTCAAGGCCTACGAGATCCTCGTCGACGACCCCGAGTTCACCTCCGTCTGCCCCAAGACCGGCCTGCCCGACTTCGGCCGCCTCACCATCCGCTACATGCCCCGCGAGAGCTGCCTCGAGCTCAAGTCCCTCAAGGAATACCTCTTCACCTACCGCAACCTCGGCATCTTCCAGGAGAACATCGTCAACCAGGTCCTCGACGACGTCGTCAAAGCCTGCGACCCCGTCTGGGCCAAGGTAGTCGGCGACTTCCGCCCCCGCGGCGGCATCTCCACCATCGTCGAAGCCTTCTATCCCCGCCCCGAAGACTCCAAAGGCCCGTCAGCCTCCTGACAAGACCTCCGTTGGCCCTATAGGCATATACTTTCGCAGCTGAGAAACTCCAGCGGCGACAGCAGCACGCGGGCGAGCCGCAATCCCAGGCCCCGGTGTCATCCCAATAGATCCAAACGGAGGAACTTCAAGATGAAGCGATCAATCTCTCTCTGCGCCGTCGCCGCCATAGCGTTGATGGTTACAGCCTGCAATCAGGCACCCGACACGCACGATGCGGACGTGACCGCCATCCAGGCCAACGAAGTCCAGTGGAACCAGGACTTCGCGTCGAAGGATGTCGACAAACTCGCCGCACACTACTCCGACGACGCAGTCGTGATCTCTCCCGGCTCGCCCCCCACCACCGGCAAAGAAGCAATCCATACCACGATGAAGCAAATGGCGGCCGATCCCGCCTTGACGTTGAAATTCCAGCCATCCAGGATCGACGTCTCCAAATCCGGCGACCTTGCCTACACGCAGGGTACTTACACAATGACGGAGACCGACATGCAGACCCATCAGGTCATCAACGACCACGGTAGCTACGTCACCACCTATCGCAAACAACCTGACGGCACCTGGAAAGCGGTCGTGGACATCGTAACCTCTGAGGTGCCACCTCCCGCTCCTGCGCCGGCGGAAGCTCAACCAAAGAAGAAAACAAAAGGCTGATTCAGGCGCACTGTTTTTTCCGAGGGGCGCGACCCCGCCCCTCGCCTGCTATCCTTCCATCCAGATGCCCGCCGCGACCAAACCAACCCGCGCTCCCTCCGTCGCCGGAGCCACCACCGCCCTCGTTCTCCTCACCGCCCTCAACTTCGTCAACTACATCGACCGCTACATCCTCCCCGGCGTACAGGAGCAGGTCAAACACGAGTTCCAGATCTCCGACGCCCTCATCGGATCACTCACCTTCTGGTTCATGGTTGCCTACATGTGCACCGCGCCCATAACGGGCTGGCTGGGCGACCGCTTCCCGCGCAAACCAATGATCGTCATCGCCGCTCTCTTCTGGAGCGGCATTAACTTCTTCACCGCCTACGTCCACTCCTTCGATTCGCTCAACATCCGCCACGCCGCCCTGGGCATCGGCGAAGCCAGCTTCGGCATATTCGCCCCCGCACTCCTCTCCGACTTCTACCCCGACGACCAGCGCAACCGCGTCCTCACCATCTTCAACGTCGCCATCCCTGTAGGTGCCGCTCTCGGCTATCTCGTAGGCGGCACGGTAGGCGAGCACTACGGCTGGCGCATGTCCTTCATCGTCTCCGCAATTCCCGGCGTCATCATAGCGCTTCTCATCGCCTTCTTCATGAAGGAGCCAGCCCGCGGAGCCAGCCAGCAAGAAAAGGCAAGGCTCGAAAAGGGAACAGTTCTCTCGCTGCTCAAGAACAAAGCCTACCTCTCTTCCATCCTCGGCTACGCTGCCGTCACCTTCTCTCTCGGCGGCATCTCCGTATGGATGCCAACCTTCCTGCAGCGCATCGACGGCCGCACCCAATCCTCTGCCGCCTACATCATGGGCGCGATCACGGTAGTCACCGGCCTCACCGGCACCATCACCGGTGGAACCATCGCACAAAAGTGGTCACGCACCAACTCCAAGGCCCTCTACCTCGTCCCTGCGATCAGCGCGGCCCTGGCCGTCCCGCCCGCGCTCCTCTGCTTCTTCGGCCCTCACTCCCTCACCCTGTACGGCCTAGGCGCAGCGATCTTCCTTATCTTCCTCGGCACCGGCCCCGTCAACGCGGCAACGCTCAACGCCGTCCGTCCCGAAATTCGTGCCACCGCCATGGCCGGCCAGCTCTTCATCATCCACGCTCTCGGCGACGCCATCTCTCCCGGCATCATCGGCGCCGTAAGCGACCGCTCCACCCTCAACCTCGGTCTCGGCTCCACGCTCATCACGATGCTTCTAGCCGCTGTCATCTTCTTCCTCGGCTCCCGCTACGCACCCCCGCTCCATCAGGAGCAACCAACACCCGCATAGCCGAACTCATACCATTCAGCGCAAAGCGAGAGGTGTACATGAATATCACCTTCCCCGGAGAATCCTCCGCGTACCGAACAGCCCGCAACCAACTCCTCGAAGAGGAGATCGCCCTTCGCCGCGCGATGGAGGCCGTCGCCGTCTCTCGTCGCAACCTCCCGCCAGGCGGTCTTATCCCCGAGGACTACCTCTTCGACGCCGTCGGCCCCAACGGCACCCCAATCAAAATCAAGCTCTCCGAACTCTTCATCCCCGGCAAAGACTCGTTGGTCATCTACAACTTCATGTTCCCGCGCATGCCGCAGGACGATCGCCCCGGTCCTACCGAAGGCGCGACGGCCCAACTAAAACGCGAAGACCAACCCTGCCCTTCCTGCACTGCATTCCTCGACTCGCTCGACCGCACCGCAAAGCACGTCGAAGCCGGCGGCTTGAACTTCGTCGTCATCGCGAAGGCCCCGCTCGACCGCATCAACGCCTACGCGCGCGAACGCGGTTGGAACAACCTTCGCATGCTCTCCGCCGCCAGCAATAACTTCAAGCGCGACTACCACGCCGAGTCACCCGAAGGTGCCCAACTCCCCCTCATGACCGTCTTCCATCGCGAAGGTGACGAGATCCGCCACTTCTGGAGTTCCGAGATGCTGTTCGCCCCATCCGATCCAGGCCAGGACCCACGCCACAACGGAACCATCGAAGAGATCTGGAACCTCTTCGACCTGACCCCGGAAGGCAGACCCACTAACTGGGACGAGCAGATCAACTACAGCCAGCCAGCCGTGCACTGCTGTCACTAACTCAACGTTCGGTAGATGACATCAACTTGACGGTTTGCAATACACGCAAAAAGCGAGCCATAGCATGATGACATCAAAGTGATCTGCAATCGTCGGAAGACGGCTGACGCATCTCAATCGATGAGGTGCATCATGAGCGAAAAAAACGATAACGATACCCAGTACAAAGAACTAAGTGGCGAAGCGGGACATAAGAAAATCTCCGAACTGATCAAAGGTATTCGCATCGCGATGCTTACAACTATCGCTGCCGACGGCACAATGAGCAGTCGCCCAATGGCAATACAGGACGAGCCGTTCGACGGAACACTATGGTTCCTCACGCGGTCATCGTCGGAGAAAATCGACGAGATCGCACAAGACCAGCACATCACGCTGACCTTCGCCGAACCGAAAGACTCTAAGTACATCACCTTGAAAGGACGCGCCACCGCCAGCCAGGATCGCGCCAAAATAAAGGAGCTTTGGAACCCAATCTACAAGGCATGGTTCCCAAAGGGTGAGGATGATCCCGACATAGCCGTGCTGAGAGTGGACGTAAGCGAAGGCGACTTCTGGGAAGCCTCGAGCAGCAAGCTAGTCATGACAGTGAAATATTTAACGGCGGCCATGACCGGCGGTACCATGCCAGTTGGCGAAGCAGGCCACATCGCGGTGTGAGTTCATATCCAGCGCTGGGCTGTTCTGAACTTGATCGCAACCGATAGCATGGATCACGGAGAGCACACATGCACGTCATCATGTGGGAGTTCCTCGTTCACCCCGATAAAGTCCGTGAGTTCGTCGCGGCCTATGGTTCAAATGGTGAATGGTCACAGCTCTTCAGGTTGGCCGCTGGCTACGAAGGGACAGAACTGCTTTCCTCTACGAACGACGCTGCCAGATTCGTAACAATCGATCGCTGGAACCACATTGACGACTACGCTCGCTTTCAGGAGCGCTTCAACCAGCAATACCGATCGCTCGATGCCCAACTCAAAGGCCTCACACTCAGCGAAACGAAACTCGGACTCTTTACGAAAGTAACGCCACTCGGGTCGCAGTAACACATAACAGCGCAGTTGTTCCCGCGGTTCTCTTCAATTCGAAGACGACGCGTCTTGTAGCATTAGATCCAGACAGTTTTGACCCACGCCCTCCATATCGCATTGCAAATCGTCGCATGGCTTATCGCCCTCACCTGGCTCTGGAAGGTCATCGCCGCAGCCTTCGGCCTTCCTCGAGTCCCCAACCTCCTCGACCCGCAACACAACACCACGCCAACGGGCTCACCCTCCATCACCGTCATCGTCCCCGCGCGCAACGAAGCCGCTGATATCGCCGCCACTCTCCACTCGCTCCTCAGTCAGGACTACCCCCTGCAGATCATCGCCGTAGACGATCGCTCCACCGACGACACCGGCACAATCATGGACAGCATCGCCGCCCAGCACCCCGAAAAACTCCGTGCCCTCCACATCGCCGAGCTCCCCTCCGGCTGGCTCGGCAAAACCCACGCCATGGCCCTCGCCGCACGTCAGGCCCCCACCGACTACCTCCTCTTCACCGACGGCGACGTCCTCTTTCACCCCACTGCTATTCGCCTCGCCCTCGCCAACGCGGTAGCCACCCACGCCGACCACCTCGTCACCGTTCCCACCACCATTATCAAGCGATGGGACGAGGCCGCCATCCTCGGCTTCTTTCAACTCTTCAGCCTCTGGGCTGCACGCCCCTGGCGCATCGCCAACCCCGACGCCAAACGTGACGCCATCGGCATCGGCGCCTTTAGCCTGCTCCGTCGCGAAGCTTACCTGCAGATCGGCGGCTTCGAATCTCTCCGCATGGAGATCATCGAAGACCTCGGCCTCGGCCGCCGCATCAAACACGCCGGCCTCGCGCAACGCATCGCCTTCGGACGCGGTCTCGTCAGCCTCCATTGGGCCTCCGGCGTCAACGGCCTAATCAACGTCATGACGAAAAACCTGTGGGCTGCCTTCCGCTACCACATCTCGCTCGCGCTTCTAGGCTGTCTCTGGCTCTTCACCTTCTGCATTGCCCCTGCTCTGGGCCTCTTCTTCTCGCCCACCCGCGTTCCCGCCATCGTCACCCTGCTCGCAGTCATCTATGCCTACCGTCTCTTAAGTCGCACCTCTAACATCTCCGCCTGGAACGCCTTCCTCATGCCCCTAGGCGCCCTTGTCTTCGTCGTCGCCCTTGTCCGCTCAGCTCTTGTCACCATGAAACAAGGCGGCGTCATCTGGCGTGGAACCTTCTACTCTCTCGCCGAACTCCGCAAAAACGCCGCTCCACTCTTCTAGCTCCAGCGCCGCCTCGCCCTAATTGTTATCGTCCTCATCGCCCCTGTTGATCGGCTTCGTCTTCTTCGGGGAAACCGCAGCGCCTGGAGCCAACGCGCTCGGGTGTACAGGATGCGCCGTCTGGAAGCGCTCGATGCCCAGGGCGAGTTGCAGAGAATAACCAAGCGAATGCTGGCCGGGCCCGGGATCAAAGGCCTCTGTCGCTTTGATGTTGCGGAACCAGCGCATGACATCATTGGCGTCCGGTAAGACGTTCGATCGCGCCTCTACCTGCGCCGTCGAATGGCAGGACAAGCACGATGACTTCGGATTGTCGACAGGCCCGTTCAATCGTCCCGCGCGGCCCAGGTGCTGCGGAGGACCGACAGCCGGATTGATAAACGTCTGGGTAAGATGTGTCGTGCTCGTCTTCTCAGCTTCAGTTACAGTCGGATCGTTTCCCCACATCAGGCCCACTGGCACCAGACGATCCCACGGAGTCGCTCCCGCAGCGTTGCCGTCGTAGACGAAGGTCCCGAACACCCAGCCCGTCGTTGTACTCGCACGCGAATCCCGGACAGCCACATCGACCTGCAACAGCCGCACTGTCTGAATCGAGCGCGGCCCGCCGCTGGTTGTGGAAGCATTCGCCTGCCACTCAAAAGAATTCTTCAGATAAGGAACCTGCGCAACGGGAGCCGTCGTAAACAGCAGCTTGCACGTCACCGTCCCATCCGGGAACGAAACCACCGCCGGGTTCGGCGAATTCGGATCTTTCCATACCCGCCCAATCACGTAGCCCCCCGGCGCGTTGTAGAACCCTACAGCCCAGTTCGCAAACGAGCCGGTCTGGCCCGGATCCAGCTCATGCGGTCTGGAAGACCTCTCTCCCGTCAGCCCATGCACGAACTCGCGGCCGTTCGCAGTAGTGTGAAGCCATGGCGCGTGATACCAGTTGCGCACCGTGTTCTTCTCCAGCTGCCAATCCACATTCACATTGCCTTCCTCGCAATAGGACAGCACGCTCTGCAGATATTGAACCGGTTGAGTTTTGAAATTAAAGCTCTTCCAAGGCTTCGGCCCAACCGCCGGCTTGGTCTTCGGATAGTCCTGCCGCAGCTTGAAGACCGGCCCCGTCCACGTACTCGGAACCGTGTCATTGGAAGAAGGAAAGGTTTGGCCTCTCGCCGAAGGCGGCTCTACACAGAGAAACAGCGCCAGGCCAGCCAGGTAAAGCAGTGGAAGGGGTGCGTTTCGAAGGAACATGCAGACCTCGTTTCGCTCAAAGGGCCCTGCCGGAAGAAGACGGCTGTGCACACCGATGGCGACACAGATCCGGCCAACACACTGTTTCTATCGTATTGTGGCGCCATGTGCCGATTCATTTCACAAATTCGTCATTTTGCGTTGCCACCTGCCATCCGTTGCACTTGCTCTTTCTGGTTGTCATCCCCGCAGGGGATCTGCTTTTGCTCATTACCGTCGCGGACCTCCGCCGATTGAGTCCAGGTCAGCCAAAACCTCCGAAGGAATCTGCAGCGTTGCAGCCTTGAGATTTTCACGAAGATGTTCGACCGAAGATGTTCCCGGAATCAGCAGAATGTTAGGCGAGCGCTGAAGGAGCCACGCAAGCGCGACCTGCATCGGCGTAGCTTTCAGTGATGCCGCGGCTGCGTCCAGCGCCGATGACTGCAGCGGAGTAAACCCGCCGAGCGGGAAGAACGGTACATAGGCGATGCCTTGCTCTGCGAGGTCGTCGATGAAGGCGTCATCGTCGCGATGCGCAAGATTGTAGAGGTTCTGCACGCAGACGATCTCCGTAATGCTCTGAGCCTCGGCCAACTGCTCGGGACTGACGTTACTCAGGCCCAGATGACGAATCAGTCCCTGTTGCTTCAGTTCGGCCAGCACCGTCAGCGGCGCTTCGATCGACCCCTCGGTTGGCCCCGTCACTCCTCCAACCCGAAGATTGACGACATCCAGTTTGTCGAGCCCGAGATTGCGAAGGTTGTCATGAACGCCATCGATCAGTTCCTGACGCGAAAGAGCGTGGATCCACGACTTGTCGTCACCCCGGCGAGCCCCAACCTTGGTGACGATCACCAGGTCGTCCTGATACGGATGGAGCGCCTGCTTGATAATCTGATTCGTCACATGCGGCCCATAAAAATCGCTCGTGTCGATGTGGTTCACGCCGGCCTCAACCGCCTCTCGCAGAACTGCAACCGCCGCGTCAACATCGCGGGGCGGTCCCCACACCTGCGGGCCGGCAAGCTGCATCGCGCCATAGCCCATGCGGTCTACGGTCATCGTGGTCCCAGGGAGCGTGAAGCTCCCGCTAAGTTCCATCTCTTTCGTCATTCTGTTTTCTCCTTTAGATTGGTGAGCCCTTGGGATCCTCGTGCTTACTTGTGGTTAGATGAAGAAAGCTTCACCTCAGGAGTTCGCATTTGCCGCAGCGTTCTCAAATCGTCTTGGAACCCCGTAAATCGCCAGTCCAGGCCCGTTCAGCCGCGAGCGTGGACGCGATTCTTCAGGCGACTCTTCAGGTTTTGCTCAGCGTCGGAAAGGAGCGGCTGACCACGACACGGGTGGCGCGGCGAGCGGGTGTGTCGGTCGGAACGTTATATCAATACTTCCCCAACAAGAGCGCGCTCTTGCAAGCCGCGTTGAAACGTCACCTCTCCGCCGTTACGGACGCCATCGAACTTGCCTGCGAGCAACAGACGGGCAAAACGCTCCGGCAAATGGTGACCGCTCTCATCACCGCGTTTCTTGAAGCCAAGATGAAGGACGCGAAGTCCAGTGTAGCTCTGTACTCCGTGAGCTCCGATGTGGACGGAGCGAAGATCATGCGACAGATGCAGGGCCGGTCGGACAAGGCGATCGTCCGCATGTTGACAACCGCCTCCGAACCCCTCACCACCGATCCGCATCTGGTTGCTTCCATGCTTCAGGGGACGATGAGCGGCGTAAGCCGGAGGCTGCTCGAATCGCCCGGTGCAGAGAAGCAACTCGACATCCTGCGCACGGAGCTGATCTTTGTGGCCTGCGCCTACGTGGACGCTTGTTCTGCGCGTGTTTCAACCCAGCAGGAGACTCACGTGCTCCAGTCTGCGCACCAGGGCATTGTTGCCCTTGCATCCAGGTAGAGCGGGGCTTCAGCCCGGCGTCTACTTCAGACAAGGCAAAGACCTGCCGCTCCCGATTGGTGAGCGGATCGCCGAGAATACCGCGAATTGAGCACGCCAAGGGCCAAAATGAACATGAAGCTTCGCAAAGGAACTCCTGAATTTGTTGGATTTATTGGATTTTGGATGGTAGCTTGGTACTCCTCCCCGACAACGAAAGAGGCGTTATGGCTACAGTTGAACTGGCTTCCGTGCGCAAGTCTTCAACACAAAACCTTTCGCTTTACTACCTGCTTTTTTTTCTATCCGGCTTCCCAGCCCTTCTGTATCAAATCGTCTGGCAGCGTGCTCTCTTCACCCTTTACGGCGTCAACATCGAATCGGTAACGATGATCGTTACTGTGTTTATGCTGGGCTTAGGTCTAGGGAGCCTGGTGGGCGGCTGGCTTTCCTCTTTGCCACGAGTCCGTCCACTGGTTGCGTTTGGCATCATCGAGATCTCGATTGGCTTGTTTGGTTCAGGGTCTCTCTGGATCTTTCATCGCGTGGGCGCGCTTACCGCTGGTCATTCAACTTTCGTTACTGGAATCTTCTCGTTCGGCCTGCTTCTGATTCCAACTCTCAGTTCTATGGTGAGGACGGTGCAATTTGGTTTTGCTGAAACCGGAGCGTAGCCCGAAGCGCGAAGCGACGGATTCTATTGCTTTCGCTGATGCCTCTGTTTTTCTTTTCGCGTTTTCTGCCCAAAAAACGCTTGTCAAGCCCCCAAACCACCTAACCCATTACCAACCAACAACATCCGAGTGAAGTATTAGCTCCGCTCCAACCGCTATACTGGATATATAGATCAAAAACAGCCAGGCCCCGGACACCCTCCGGGGCTAACTCATTTAGATGGAATATTTTGGACGCAACCCCTTTGTTATGGATATTTTGCAGGGAGTGGCACCCGTAAACCATTGAATATAAATTACTTATGCGCGGGCAGTAGGGGGGGGGTACCCCATAGAAAGGATCTGCAAACCACGAAGAGCAGGGAAGCCTAAACCTCGACGAGCACCTTACCGTACCGACCCTCGACATACTTATCGAGGATCACCTGAAACTCCTCGACGATCCGATCACCCTTCAACGTGGTGAACAGTTGCCCGTCGACATACACCGGAGCCTTAGGCTCCTCAAACGTCCCGGGCAGCGAGATGCCGATGTTGGCATGCTTCGACTCACCCGGCCCGTTCACGATGCAGCCCATCACCGCCAGCTTCAACTCTTCCACTCCCGGATAGATCTTCTTCCACTCCGGCATCGAAGCCACCAGATAGCCCTGAATTCGCTCCGCCAGCTCCTGGAAGTAGGTCGAGGTAGTCCGTCCACATCCGGGACAACTGGTAACCTGCGGCATAAAGCTCCGAATCCCGAGCGACTGCAGGATCTGCTGTCCGCACCGCACCTCCTCCGACCGGTCACCACCCGGAGTAGGAGTCAAACTGACCCGGATCGTATCCCCGATTCCGCTCAGCAGCAGAGGAGCGAGGCCAGCGGTCGAAGCCACGACGCCCTTCATCCCCATGCCAGCCTCGGTCAGCCCAAGATGTAGCGCGTAGTCGCAACGCTTCGCCAACTCGCTATAAACATCAATCAAATCGCGCACACCCGAGACCTTCGCCGATAGAATAATCTGGTCCCGCCGCAGCCCATACCGCTCCGCAGCCGCCGCATTATCCAGTGCCGACACCACCATCGCCTCCATCATCACATCGCGAGCGGGAAGGGGGTCGGCCAACTTCGAATTTTCATCCATCATCTTCGTCAACAGAGCCTGATCGAGCGAACCCCAGTTCACTCCAATCCGCACCGGCTTCTGATGCTCCACCGCGACTTCAACCATCGTCCGGAAGTTCTCATCATCCTTCCGCCCGATCGAGCAGTTTCCCGGATTGATCCGATATTTCGCCAGCGCCTGCGCCGTCGCAGGATACTTCTTCAACAGCTGATGCCCGTTGTAGTGAAAGTCACCAATGATTGGCGTCGACCAACCCTTCTTCGCCAACTCCTCCACGATATAAGGAACAGCTTTCGCCGCATCGTCGTTGTTGACGGTCACACGAACCATCTCCGAACCGGCTCTCGCCAGCGCCGCAACCTGCTGCACCGTGCTCTCGACATCGGCCGTATCCGTATTCGTCATCGACTGCACCGCAACCGGCGCATCCGAACCCACGCGAATCCCGCCAATATTCACCGTTACCGCACGTCGACGCTGTATCTCGGGCATAAACTCTCCACCCCCAAGTTTATCACCGCAGAACCACAACCGAAGAGCCAACAGAAACACACCGATCTCCTCGCGCTCACAACATCCGGTACACTACCTCTGGCGTCTCTCATCACCAAAGTGGCCCGGTAGCTCAGTTGCATAGAGCAGCGCACTCCTAACGCGAAGGTCGCAGGTTGGACTCCTGCCCGGGCCACCATCAAGCCAGCGGAGTACCAAGGCCACGTCAAATTCCTGGAATTCGACAAATTTTCCTTTGGCGCCCTCCGAATCGATGGCGGCACGTACGAGCAAGACGTGGTGATCGACTGCGGGAAAATCCGCAAAACGCAAGACTCCGATTGCAAGAGCCAAAACTGCCGCAGCACTCCGGCTACCGAGGTCGACTCCCCAGTTATCTAATGCGCCTTTACCTGCACCAACACGAGCGCATCTCGGTCCACGTTGAGTTCGAGCTGACCGTCTTTGAGGTGTGCTCGCTCAGGTGGGCCCAAGGCGGTCTCTTGATTTAACTGTTCAGCCTGCGCCTCAGTTGGGTCGAGCGGTTTGCCTATCGCGGCATACTTTGGCAGGACATTGCCATGTTCGTTATCAACCTTCTGTATCGATACCTCGGCATTTCGGGGCATATTGAGGAACTCAAGCTTCATCGTTTTTGGTCCACCGCGGTTCTCGGGATCGACGAGGTTCCACGCGGCTATCACCAAGGTGTTGTCTTTACGCTTCGTCACAAGCACGTTGCTGGAGGGGTTTGCCAATCGTTGATCCCCTAACTCGTGAAGAAGGGCGAAGGCATAGTAACTCGGCTTGTTTATTCCGCCCTTTGCCCGCAGGCCGAACGCACCCTGGAAGGGACGGGGAGCCGGACCTCCCTCTTCAAACACATCGGAAAACGTCCAGAACGACATCATATCTACGAAGCCATCGCACTCTCTTATAGTGTTTGCGAGCGCAGGTCCTACATAGGTCGTGTCGCGGGCCTCCATGTGCCCCGGCACGTTCCATTCCGTCCAGAAGAGAGGCAGGTTTGGCGTCGTCGATGCTTGAATCTGTTTGTGTACTTGCTGCACCGCGCGGCAAACGCGATCGTCCATCGGGATGTTTTCGTCAGTGCCCAACATATCTTGCACAGAATCATCGGCATAGCCGTGCGTGGAGATAAAGTCTACGGGGACGTGTGCGGTCGCCGTGTGCTTGAGGAAATCGTCGACCCAGTGGGCCGCAGAGGTTGCAGGACCGCCGACGCGCAGACGCGGGCTCACTGCTTTCAGGGCCTTTGCGGTGTGGTCGTATAGGGCAAAGTAGCTGGCTTGGCGGGGAATGCCGTTCCAGAAATCGATGTTGGGTTCGTTCCACACTTCGAAGTACCACTGCGCTACCTCGTTGATTCCATAACGATCTACGAGGTTCTGGGCGAAGTGAGTTATGAGATCGTCCCAACGTTCCATGCTCTTCGGTGGGGAGACGTTTGGCTTGTACCAGAAGGGATGGAGTGCATCGGGGTTGAAGGCTAACTTCTTTGGCATGAAGCTGATCTCTACGACGGGGCGGACGCCGTTTTTGAGGAGGCCGTCATAGATTTGATCGACATAGGCGAAGTTGTAGACGGGGTTGCCGTGTTCGTCTTCGTTGTAGACGCCTACCTCGTCGTGGAGGATTGCGTGGAAGCGGACGTAGCGGAAGTCCGTTATTTTCTTCACTGCACGGAGGTCTTCGCGGTAGCTTTCGCGCAGAGTGAGGATAGCGCGGCCGGAGCCGAACATCTGTTCCCAGAAGTGGGGGAAGGGAGTGGTCTGAGCCTGGGCGTCGATCTGGACCACCTCCTGCGCGGCGGCTGGGAGGGAGAGTGAGAGGATGAGGGCGAGGAGAGCGAGCGGAGAGCGGCGAAGTCCGAACATGAGCACCTCAGTCGAAAAGAGGATGGTAGCGGGTGGTGAAATTGTGGTTCTTAGGTGCAAAAACGTGGTAATTTGATGGCTCTTAACGTGGTGGGAAGCGAGGAATGGCGCGGGTTTTGTCGTTTTTGCGTGCGAGAAAAATGTTTGCGCGTGAAGATGCACCACGAGTGGGGCAGTTGATGCCGACCAAATTGTCAAGTGCGGGGTGGTCGAATGCAAGGTGACGGAAGCTGTACAGGAGGACGCTCGTGGGGAGCGTCCTCCTGTCGTGTGGAATTCAGGCGCTGTTAGAAGCTGAAGCGGATCTGAAAATCGATAGTTCTTGATCCAAGTGCGCTTGATGCCTGACTGAGGTTGGCGTTTGCGATATTGGTCGAAAGGGAGCTGGGGTTGATATTCAATAAATTGAAGGCGTTAAGCATGTTGGCCTTGATTTCGATCCTGGCGTTTTCGCCAAGCACTGGCATGGTGGGCAAGCCAAATGCTTTGGCGATATTTAGATCGACATCCCGATAGTCGGGGCCGCCAAAGGAGTTGCGAATGAGTCCCGGCGGAGGAATGAAGTTGTTTGTGGCCTGTCCAGGATTGTCGGTAATCGCATTCTGATAGTTGGGAACCATGAAGTAGTTGTTGGCGAATTGATTGTTGTTCGTCCCTGTATTGGCTTTTCCGGGGTTGGGAAAGTTGCTTCCTGTTTTGAAGGCGTCGTTGCTGGTGCTATTGATAGCTCCTCCACGGTAGGAGGGACGCAGGTTCTGGAATCCGTAGTTGCAGGTAAAGCAGTAGATCTGATGTGGCGCGTTGTAGACGGGAGTCCAGCCGTAGCCTGAGTGAACGGAGAATATGCCGCTGAGCGACCATCCACCGACGATCTTCTCTGCCCAGTTATGGCTGCCGCGAAAGAAAACCGGCTGCCAGACACCGAAGATCTTGAGAGATTGATTTATGTCGAAATCCGACCGCCCATAGGAGAACCGGGTGTTGTAAAGGTAAGGGTCGCGAAAATACGGACCTGAGTTGGTATCCATGCTGTGGGCCCAGGCATACTGCGCCTCCGCGGAGAAGGTGTGCGAGAACTGATGCTTGAGTCCGGCGAGCAACATATTGTTGTTGGATTTACCCTGGCTGCCGAAGGTGTTAACGCTATTTACCAGAGGGTTCTGCGGCGCCCCCATAATTTGTCCGAGAGCGTTTGAGTCATAGTCGTACAAGGTGTGATGAGCGGAACTACCTACGTAGCCTACAGTCATAACCCACGAATAACCCAAATCCACCTGCATATCGAGTGAGTAATGATGCGCGTATTGCGTGGGCAAGTTACCGGGCAGTGCGCCAAGGTTTGCGCTCCCGGCGGTCGGCAGGCCGGCGGAGTTGAATGTTGTGACCGTATGTGGGTTTGGTGGATAGCCAAAGATGTTGGTTGGACTGCTCGAGACTGCGTAGAGGATATTCGGATTGATCTGGGTGGGATTCTGACTACTGCCCGGAACAGAGCTGGTGCCCGGCGGGTTGCCGTTATTTATGTTGGCGTTTGCGAGCTGCTCCTGGTTGTAGTTGATGCCGTAACCGCCGCGGAAGACCACCTTGCCGTTGGATAACGCGGGACTCCAGTTGAAGCCGACCTGCGGGCCAAAGTTGAGCTTTTGTGCGTTCCAGGCGCCGATTCCCGTGCGGATCCTGATGCCGGTCAAGAGGCTTGCGCCGCTGCCGAACGTGAGTACACCCTGGTTGTTGTTCTTATCCGTGAGTGGTCCGAAGTAGGAATAACGCAGCCCGGCGCTCAAGGTAAGGTTGGGACGGGCCTTCCAGTCGTCCTGAAAGAAGACACCTAACATATTCTGGCGATTATCGTTGCGGAAGCCGCCGGGAATACCGGTGGTTGCCTGGAACGGACCGCCTTCCGCCTCCGGGGCATCATTCAGGAAGTCCCAGATGTTGAAGAAGGTGAAATTCGGCGCCCCGATCGGATCATTCAGATAGTAGAGCCGGGTAAAGTCGAATCCGAACTTCATCGTTTGCGAGTGCAGCACTTTGGTGGCGACGTCCTTGTAGCCGTAGGTCCATTGGTTCAGATGGGCAGGCGCCGGTACACCGAGGGCACCGATCGATATACTGCCTATCTGAAAACCGCCATTTGAAGCCAGGTTGACCTGGGGGAGGCCGAACGGGGCCTGAGGGTTGCTCTCAAGCTCGTTATAGCGCCAGCCCGCCGCGTTGGCGCGCGCTTCGTTCAGGAAGCTCGGCGAAAAGGTGTGGTTCCAGATGACCGAGAAGGCATCGTTCACTTGCGAGTGAGTGAAGAGCTGATAACCGAGTCCGCCGTTTAGCTTGGTAAAGCTGGTTGGAACCCAATAAATCGCGAAGCTGACATGGTCTTTGCCGGTCACATTGGCGTCGATGCGTCCGTTGTACTGTTTGAAATCGCTGGTGGTCGGATTGGCGATGCTGTACTGCGCGATATCCGGAGTGTTTGAGAGTCCACTGCCGACGCCGGGAGTGCTGGCGTTCACATAGGTGAGGTCCTGCTTGCCGAGGCCGGTGGTCAGCGGCGAACCAATGTTCAAGCCTTGGCCCGGGATGGTACGACAATTTACGCCTTCAACGAGGCCGGCGTTCGTGCAGGTATTCGAGGCAATCACTGTGCCGGCAACTGCCGCTCCCGGGAACTTGAGGTAGGTTGAGGCGATGCTGTTTGCCGGCGCCAATCCCGCAAGCGCCGAGGTAGGGAACCATTGGTTGCTGGTCGTCTCGATGCTCTGGCTTTGTCCCTCGTAGGCGAAGAAGGCAAAGACCCTGTTCTTCCAGATCGGGCCACCGATGCTTCCACCCCACTGGTTATAACGGTCCTGGTCGCGGAGCAGTCCACGCTGGGCGGGTGTCAGCTTGGCTCCGGTGACTGGATCATTCGACTGCACCGTCTGGGGGCCGTTCCAACGTTGATAGGCATTCAGTCCAGGACGAGCGATCTGGACGAACAAGCTGCCGTGAAGATTGTTGGTTCCGCTCTTGGAGGTAATTTGGGTCAGTGCTCCCGAGAAGCGGCCATTTTCAGCATCGTAGGCATTGGTGACGATCTTAACGTTGTCGACCGAATCCTGACTGGGGGTGACGACCGTCGATCCGCCCCAGACGGCGCTTACAGTGCTGATACCGTCGATGCTGTAGCCGTTGTTTCCAAACTGGGCGCCGTTGGCATTGGCCGAAGCGCCATTTTCCGTCGCAAAGATACTGCTCGAGTGTCCTAAATTGCCGCCGCCGCCCGATGAAGCGCCGGTCTGCGTGCCTGGAGCCTGGAATCCACCGCCCCCGGCGGTCTGCGCTCCCGTAGCCAGAACTCCAGGCGCCAACTGAATGAGGCTGGTGACGTCGCGCTGATAGACCGGAACATGTTGGATTTGATTTTCCGAGATGGTTTGGCCAGTGTTTGCGGTCTGAGTATCCAGGGCTGGCGCGAGAGACGCGTCCACTGTAACGGTCGTCGACTGCACGCCAACTGCAAGCTTCACATTTAGCGCGTTTGCCTGCTCGGGGGTCAACTGCAGGTTGTCGAGGACCTGCTTCTGGAAACCATCCCTCTCTACAGTCAATGAGAAGCGGTCTGCTGGAAGAGCGTTGAAGTTGAAGACGCCGGTTTCATTACTGGTTCTTACCACCGTCTCATTGGTCGACAAGTTCTTCAGTGTAAGGGTTGCACCCGGGATGACTGCTCCCTCCGGGTCGGTTACAACACCCTGGATGGAGGTGCGAAACTGTGCGTGCGCGGCCGAGGTGAAGAAAGCTGCTGTGGCGAAGACGATGGCGCAGATTAAACACCGACGCCCCAAAAGCCCCCAAATGGTTCTCTGGTAGTTGGCATTAATGGTCATGCGGGGATCCTTTCTAAACCGATGAAAACGAGTGATTGCGCTCCTTTCGCGCAGCGAGAATGGTTAGAGTGGCCCTGTAGTGGCCTCCCCGGGGAGGGCTCGAGTTGAGTAAGGGTGAAAAGAGCATGCAGATGTCCTGACGAATAGAAGTCCACGGAGGACCGGCTCGCAACCTATATACGATGCTGTTTTGTTGCTGGAAGTTATCGGCTGGTGAAAGGGAATCGATTCGGGCACGGAGAAGAGGCTGCTAAAGTTACCAAGCGCTCCACCTAACGCGCGGAGTGGCCATGAGCGTCCCGTCGTTAACGCGTTTCGCGGTCTGGTTTGTGGCTCAGTGTGGGGAATGTCGAGGGTGTTTTGCTTCGCCACAGTTTGAAGGCCTGGCTGAAATAATCCTCGTAACGTGCATGCCTGGGGCTGCTTTGTCTGCGCCGTTTTGTCCCGTTGCTTCTTTGCTCAGCGGCGGAACTGGCGACGAATCGCGAGCAAAAAAAGCGCGAAGAGCGTCGCGGCGAGCAGGGTTTCGAGGATGGCGAGGCTGCGGCCGACGGGGTATGTGGGAAGGTACTCGGAGTTTTTCTGGAACGACGCGGTATCGATGGTGGTGAGAGCGCTTTTGCCGAGTAGCTTGACCTCCGCCCAGATCTTGTCGTGGAGCGGACTAAGGGACGGCCAGACGGAGCGGTAGGTAAGGGAAGGCGGGGGTGGGGCTCCGGGGTTCGGACTCGTTCGCTGCAGGCCGGCGACGGGATAGAGCAAAATGAAGAGAACAAGGATGCCGATGAGCCACGCTGCCGGCCTGAGATAGCTGTTGCCATAGCTGCTGCCACGGCGATACCAGGCGATGAGGCTGAGGTGACGGTGGTAAAACTGGCGGAGCTTGAGGAAGGGACCTGAGCCGGGAACAGCGAAGCGCTGCATTTCCATCTCTCCGTAGTGGAAGTGGTCGGCGGCCCAATAGTCGAGACGGTCGTCGTAGTTCTTCTTCAGTTGCTGATAGAGCTGAGCGATGAGGCCGTAGTCGCGCTCTCCGCTGGGCAGTCTTAGCGTTGAGGCATGTTCGCTGTCGAGGGGAAGGTCCTCCTCGAAGACCATAAGGTTTTGGTTGTTCGGCCGCTTGCGCCAGATAACAGAAGAGAAGATGACATCGCTGATGTTGCAGTTGTGAAAGAGGGCGTGGCTCAGGTCGGACTTATAGAAGAGCGTATTGGCGTCGGTAGAGAAGCGCGTAAGAGTAAAGATTGGACCGGGTTCAAGCACGCTGTCCGACCGGAACCTCGTCTCGCGAAAGCTTGCCGAGGCAAGAAACTTGGCAGCCGTAAAGTTGGCTGCTTTGTGAAACTGAGTTACTAAGAAGTGTGAGTCTCCTACAAAGTTTGTGCCGATGAAGAGGACATCGTCGTGAAATTTCGTGCGCGGGAATGTCACTCCCTGCTCAAAGTTGACGTGGGTGAAATCGACAACCTTCTCGAACATCGTGTCGAGGAAGAGAGCCGTGAGATCAAAGGTGCTGCCCTCCATGGTGACGGTCTGTGAGAAGGTTGCACCGGAAAAGTTGGTGGGGCCTTTGAAGTGGACGGCGCTGAAGTCCGCCCGTTTCAGGAAATTTGCCTTCTGAAAGATCGCAGAATTACTGAACGTGGATCCGAAGAAACTTGCCTCCTTTTCAAAGGTTGAGTAGTTGAAGTTTGTTCGTGCGCTGAATGTGACATTTTGAAGGTCCATCTCGCCGGTGCATTTTACGAGCTGCCAGTCCAGCGACTGCAGGAAGGTGGCGCCTAAAAATTCGACGTCTTGTTCAAACGTGACGTCATAGAGGAACAGGTGCTCCTCGAAGACGGCTTCGTCGAAGATGCATTGTGCTTTGATGACGGTAGACCGCAGGTTGAGATGGGGAAAGACGAACCGTGTGAAATCGGCTATGTTGGGGGCGGCGCTGGCGAGGATCGATTTGAACTCGAGGAAGAATTGAGAATAAAGAGGATTTCCGGTGTGTTTTGCAGGGTCCTTTGAATGCATGAGGCACACGGGCTCGGCGTCGATGCTCTGCGGCGCTGCATGGATGGGGCGGCCGCAAAACCCGGTTGCCATCTTGACTGGGCAGCTTGGAGGTAGAGCTTGAAGAGGAGTCGCCATAGGTCGGAAGTGTAACGTGTTCGTTGGTTCAAGCGAGAGATTTCCCATCCCCCCTTACAGGCTGTACGGGATTCTTTCCGGTTTGCCCGTCATTCGGTAGCAATTTGTAACGATCGAGCGGCGGCCGACTTTTCTTTGTTAGTTCGGGCGACAAGTCGACGTGATCTGGGTTGAGAAATTGCAGTGATTGGTGAAGGTCGCAGGTTGGACTCCTGCACGGGCCACAAGTGTAAGAACTGCTCTTCGACAATGTGGATCGGCATAACGCCTGCAACAACAAGTCGTGGACGCCTTTACAAACAAGTGACAACGCGGAAACTGCACTGTGACAACTCACGCGGTAGCGCCGGATAGTCTGAGTTGAATGGTGAAGCGTCCAATGACACTCGGTTCCTTACTGATGCGATTGAAGCCTGTAATAGTCGTTCCGAACACCATATGGGTTCTAACCATGGTGTTGTTCTTGTCACTCTATGGACTGAAGGCAGACGCACAAAACACACCATTGATCTCCGGTGGAGTTGGTTTTCTGACAAGCACAAATGGTGGAGTTACCAACTATCAACCTACAATCTCGCCGGTCGCCGCTGTCCCGCTGGGCGAACATCTTCTGGTTGAATCCAGGGCTTACATCTCAAGCAACTATGCGCCAAAGAATGGCACCGGCCCATATCAAGGCAATTTCTTCGCTGGCCTGCAGTATCTTCAACTCGATTACATCGCCGCTCCCAGGGTCACGCTTACAGTCGGGGAGTTTTTGACGCCCTTTGGCACCTATAACGAGCGTCTGACTCCTATTTGGATCAGCAATTTTCAGGACGCTCCATTGATCTACCCTATCGGAACCCAACAGGGATCGAGCGTGGGCGCAATGCTTAGGGGAGCCGCGTACTCTAATTCGCACTTGCAGCTCAACTACGTCGGATTCTTTTCCGTTGCAAGCAGTGTGAAGCAGTTCTCGGGACAACGAGCGTCGGGTGGGCAGTTTTCAATTTTCTTCCCGAACAAGCGTCTGGAGATTGGCACCTCTTACTCACGGCTTCTCCAAGGCCAGGAGGGCAACTCGACAGGCGTCGACGTTTGGTGGCAGCCTTATCGAGTTCCTCTCGCGATTCGTTCAGAGTACGCGCACGGGCCGCACTCGCAAGGCTATTGGGTTGAGACAGCCTATCGCCTTTCGCAATGGAGTGGCCCCGACAGCTGGCTTGGACGCCTGGAACCTGTCTTTCGCATGCAGCAGACCTTCCGTGATAGTCCGGGCCAGGATCAACTTCCCGCAGTCAATACACAGAAGGCGGACTTTGGGCTCGACTACCATTTGCCACATGAAGTGAGAATCAACACGAGTTACGCGCGGAAGTTTGCGAGCACCGGCAATGTGAATATCTGGGAGACTACCCTGACGTATCGGTTTCTCTTTCCAGCTTGGAAGGGCGGGTCAAAGTGAAAATGACGATATGGACATTGCTAGTAGTTATTGCCTTCGGCGCGAGCCCTTCACATGTTCCGGCTCAATCCTCAACAGCAGTTAAGCCAGCCGACGCATCCGGCAAAAAGCCTGTGAAAGCGGACGTTACGAAGCAACCAGACGCAGGCCAAAGGAAATTTGAAGCGAACTGTGGCCGGTGCCATACTGCTCCTCAGCAGCTATCCCCATCTATTACCGGCACTGTGGTTCGCCATATGCGGGTGCGGGCAAATCTAACTGCTCAAGACGAAAAGGATATTCTCCGGTATCTCGCCCCCTAGAGAACTAACAACCTCTTTGCAGAACACCGCGAATTCTACCGCTCTCTTTGAAAGGGCGGGAGGATACGTGAAAGGGGTTAACAATAATTCCCAGTCTAAAATCGGTGTCCAGCGCATCCGGTTCCATGCGATGCCGCAGATTCGAGTCTGTTAGTTTGACGGTTTCATTTCTTAACGTCGACTGACTTTCAGGCGATCCGCGGATGCTTTGTCTGGCCTGTGGAAGCGATAGAAGCGATGATCGCAGCGTTCGCACCGAAATGGATACAGGAAAAGCAATGCCAGTGCCGTTTCGGCGCCAATCCTGTGGGATCGCCTCACAAGGTCGTTCCGTTTGCATCGTCGACAAGTGGGGGTCATGGCAGCTCCGTTTTGCCTCGCGTACCATTGCTCTAATTCTCAGCTGGGTATAGTTTACGCCTCTCACACGTGTCCTGTGAGAATTTGTACTGCTCGTAAAGTAATATCCTGAGCGAAAGCTGCATTTGGCCCTTGCTACAACTGAGAAATAGGAGCATTGGACAACATGAAGAAGGTCTGCCTCGCTCTTCTGGCCGCACTCTGCCTTACCGCCTGTAATCAGACGACCAAACTGCCGCCATCACACTATGACAGGTTGGCGGACCAGCCTTACATCGAGAGCTATCCCCTGAAGGCCGATATCGGCGCGCTCAAGCAGGAGTTGCTCTTTGAGCGCGGTGTGCAGGCGTATCTCTGGGCGCTGCCTGCCCTCAATATGTACGGCATGAAGGAGGGATCGGAAAAGGTCTTCGGCAAAGGCTACAACGTTCTGCCAATCTTCAAAGAGCGGCTGAACGCCAAGACGTTGATCACCACGCCGAACTCCGACGTCGTCTACGCGCTGGGCTATCTCGACCTAAAGCAGGACGGGCCAATGGTCATCGAGGTTCCGCCGGGCTTGCAGGGTATTCTAGATGATTTCCGGCAGCGGCCTATCCGGTCCGAGGGTCAGATCGAAGGCCGCGACTGGGCCGGCGATGTGGGCCTGCCGGGGCCCGACCATGGCAAGGGAGGGAAGTACCTCATTCTGCCGCCGGACTACAAAGGGCCGGTGCCGTCGGGCTACTTTACGTATCGTTCCGGCACGTATGGGGTTTTTGTTTTCTGGCGTGGATTTTTCAAAGATCCCAAACAACTCTCCGAACCGGTCAAGGTGATGGAACAGACGCGAATCTATCCGCTGGGCCAGGAGGCGACGGCCAGGTTAATGGTGTTCCCCGACGCGTCAACGACGCCCGCCAATATGCTGTATCCACAGGACGGTTACGCATTCGACATGCTCTCGCGATTTATCGACCACGAGTATGTCGACCCGACCGATATGGAGATGCGCGGTATTCTTGCGGGCGTCGGCATCATCCAGGGCAAGCCCTTTGCGCCGGACGCACCGACTCGCGACCTTCTCGACAAGGCCGCCCGTACCGCGGCTCGCATGGGCCATGTTCTGGTGTATCAGCCTTCTGCGATGGTCCCCAACGGGCTTTACTATGCGAACCGGCATTGGATCAATCCGTTCCCCACAAACGCTACGTTCACTGCTGATACCTACAACGTCATCGATGCGCGAACAGGCTTTTTCACCTACGCGTATTCGACCAGCCCAGGCATGGCCGTTAACATGGAGAACATCGGTGCGAAGTATCCCGCAGCGTACATGGATGCCGACGGAAACTTCCTCCGTGGCAGCCAGGCTTACGTGCTGCACCTGCCGCCCGACATCCCCGCGGCGATCTTCTGGTCGGTCACGGTCTACGATCCGATCACTGGCTCAGGTCTTGATAATGGCCAGCCGTTCCCTTCGCTCAACACAATGGATAAACCGATCCAGAACTCCGACGGCTCGACCGACATCTACTTTGGTCCAAAGTCGCCGGGTGCCGGCAAAAACTGGATTGCAACCGTTCCCGACAAAGGATGGTTCACCCTATTCCGTCTCTACGGTCCTACCAAGGCGTTCTTCGACCAAAGCTGGAAGCCCGACGATATCAAGAAGGTGAACTAGTGCCGTCTTGACACATTCGCTTCGTCCGCCTGCTGCTTTGCAGCGGATCAAGCTCATCGTGTCCGGTCTTCATCGAGTCGGCCCCCAATGGGGTAAACTTATGTCACATCGATATTGAAATTCTCGCTAACATCCATTTTTGGGTGGACGCACTCCACCGCTAAACAAGATTCAAGGAGAACTGAGGATGTCGCGAGTTGTTGTAATCGGAGCGGGAGCTATGGGTCTGGCTGCCGCTTACCGGGCTTCGAAGAATGGCCATGAGGTCGATCTGGTAGAGGCAGCCCCCGAACCCGGAGGAATGGCCGGCCACTTTGATTTCGATGGCATCTCAATTGAACGCTTCTACCACTTTATCTGTCTCAGCGATCTGCCCACGTTCTCTCTGATGGAGGAACTGGGAATTGCGGATAAGCTGAGGTGGCGCCAAACGACCATGGGTTTCTTCAACGGCAACAAGTTATATCCGTGGGGAGATCCTCTTGCGCTTCTTCGGTTTCCCTTGATTGGAATCGTTGATAAATTGCGTTACGGCATCTTCGCATTTGTCTGTGTCCGTCGTGATCAATGGTCGGTGCTTGAGAATGAATCTGCCAAAGACTGGATTGTGCGTTGGTGCGGTCCCTCCATCTTTGATCGGTTCTGGAAGCCGCTGTTTCAGCATAAATTCTACGAGTACGCAGACAATATATCCGCTACGTGGATCTGGACACGCATCCGCCGCATCGGACGATCGCGCAAAGGTATGTTCAATGAACAACTTGGATACGTGGAAGGAGGATCCATAACCCTAGTGAACGCCCTGATTGAGGGGATTCAAGCGAACGGCGGAAGGATCCATCTCGGTCAGCCGGTCCAGCAGATCACAGTCCATGATGGCCGGGTCACCGGTGTTCAGACGCCGAGCGGCCACTTTTCGGCCGACGCCGTCATCTGTACCACTCCAACTCCTCTGGTGTCCGCTCTCGTGCCTGAACTTCCGACGGAGTGGAAGGAGCGTTACAACGCAATTCACAACATTGGCGTGATCTGCGTCATATTCAAACTGTCGCGCTCAGTGAGCCCGCATTTCTGGATCAATGTCTCTGATCCCAATATCGACATTCCCGGTGTGATCGAATTTACAAATCTCCGCCAGACAGGCGCCGACAAGATCGTTTACGTACCGTATTACATGCCAGTGACAAACAAGAAGTTTGCGTGGCCTGACGAAGACCTGCTCTCCGAAGCCTTCGTGTGCCTTCAACGCATTAATCCATCACTGACTCGTGACGACATCATCGCGACCAAGGTTGCCCGTCTGCGTTATGGCCAGCCGATCTGCGAGCCAGGTTTCGCAGCGAAGATTCCGCCGGTGCAGACGCCCATCGCAGGCCTGCAGATCGCCGATACCTGCTTCTACTATCCGGAGGATCGCGGCATCGCAGAAAGCGTTCGCCTAGGGGGTGCCATGGCTCAATCCCTCGGTACTCCGAACCCCGCCGACGCGTCGTAGAAGTCCGCAGGGATCGGAAGGGAATCAAGATTCAGGCGTAGCGGAAGAGAGCCTTGAAGCCATAGTCCATGTGCTGCTGGATGTGGCAGTGAAACAGGGTGAGGCCGGGCTGATCGGCGGTGAAGTCAACGCTGGCGCGGCCGTAGTACGGGACGACGACTGTGTCCTTGATGATGCCGGAGGTCTTGCGGCCGTTGATCTCGGTGAGTTCGAGCTGGTGGCGATGGAGATGCATCGGGTGGGCGTCGTCGGTCCGGTTGCGAAAGATGAGGCGATAGCGCGCACCCTGTTGCAGGACGAACTCCTGGTCGTGGGGGTAGGGCTTGCCGTTGACGAGCCAGGTGTTGAACTTCCCCGCGCCTCCGGGGACCTTTTCAAATGCCATGTCGAAGGTGTGGTCAGGGGTGCGTGGCGGCTGAGCGCCTTCGGGCGCACTGAAAATGGCGTAGTCCCAGCGGAGCGTAGAGGGGTCAACCCATTGTGGCTGACGGTGCTGGTTGGCGTATTCAACGACGATACCCAGGCCGGCGCCACGGATGTTTTCTTCGGTTGCGCCGAGGATCCAGACTCCGGGATGGTCCATCTCCACGATGGCGTCGATGCGCTCGCCCGCGCCGAGGAAGAGGGCTTCGACGGGCTGGGGTGAGGGTACGGGGTTGCCGTCAAGTGCGATGACCTTGAACTTGTGGCCGGCGAAGCGCGATTCGGCGGTTCTCGATGGCGCTTGCGTTGAGCAGACGGAACAGGACGCGCTGGCCTTCCTTCACGCGAATGGGCTCGCCGGCTCCGAGGGACTTGTCGTTGATGGAGTAGGTGTTGGAGTTCACCTCGAGACCGTTGGGATCGGTGTTGAGGACGGCTGGTTTTTCCAGCTGTGGATCGTTCTGGCCTTGCTGGTCGGTGTCCTCCATGAAGCTGGTGAAGTAGGGCTCCCAGTCGCGGATGGCGAGGAAGTGCTCCTGATCGTAGTGACCGGGGTCGTTGCCGGAGTCGATAAAAAGGAAGCCGAACTGGCCGGTGAAGGAGCCTCGATGGAGGTCGGAGAAAGCCATCGCGTGCGAGTGATACCAGCGCGATCCGGCAGGACGCGGCGTGAACTGATAGCGGCGGCGGCCCTGCGGCGGGACGAAGGGGGTGGCCTCCTCCTCTACGCCGTCGACGTCGGATGGGACGAGGAGGCCGTGCCAGTGGACGAGTTCGGGGACGTCAGTGTTGTTGATGACGTCGACGGTGACTGGTTTGCCCTCGCTCATGCGGAGAATCGGCCCGGGCGAGACGCCGTTGTAGCCGATGGTGCTGAGGATACGTTGGGGTGCGAGCTCCACGGTCACGGGGGCGATGCGCAGGGTGTAGTCTGCCTTGCCTTCAGGGGGCGAGGCTGCAGGGTGTTGCGGCATCTGGCTGGACATTTGGGCAGGGAGGAGCTTTGCTGCCGCTGCCTGGGCGAGGGTGAGGCTGCCGAATCTGAGAAAGTCGCGCCGCTGCACGGAAATGGAATCTCCTGATGCTTGGACGCACACTCTTGCGGTGTGCTTAGGGGATACTCTCATGCAGCGGCTAGGCTTACAAGTTGGGGCGGTCGGTCGGAGTCGGTCGGAAACGAGAAGATGTAAATCTGCGGATGAAAGCTTGAGGGGAATGCAACATGTTGTTGGTGGGTTTCGTCTATACCTGAACTGTGGAGGGGAGACGACTCCAGCCGCGAAGTGCAAATCTGATAGTCTCGCGCCTATACCACTGCTACGGGGAGTCCGCCTATGAAGCTTTTCCAGGCAACGATAATCGCCGTGATTGCAGCAGTTTGCTGCACAGTGGGTAGCGCGTATCAGCGCACGGCGGACTGGGGATATCAGCCTGAGCAAAGCAATGTAAAGGCCGAGTTTGCGTGGTCGCGGCTGAGCTACAACTCCAACGTGGGAAGCATGGGGTACCGAGGATACGGCTATGGGCGGTGGGCGACCTGGCAACGGGACTATCCAAAGGCGGATCGGCAGTTTCTGATTGCATTGAACCGTCTGACGCGGATCCAGGGGCGGCCGACGGAGCAGGTGGTGAATCTGGACTCGGACGATATCTTCAATTATCCCTGGGTGTATGCGGTGCAGGTGCAGACATGGTCGTTTTCCGATGAAGAGGCGAAGCGGTTGCGGGAGTATCTGCTGAAGGGCGGCTTCCTGATGGTGGACGACTTTCATGGAACGGCGGACTGGGAGAACTTCATGAACGGGATGCGGCAGGTCTTTCCGGACCGTCCGGTCGAAGATCTCGAAAACAAGGACGAGATTTTCCACGTGCTGTATGACATGGACGACCGGTTCCAGGTGCCCGGCGAGCAGTACATTCGCACGGGCAGGACGTATGAGAAGGATGGCTACGTGGCGAAGTGGCGCGCCATCCGCGACGATCATGGGCGGATCGTGGTTGCGATCTGCCACAACATGCACCTGGGCGACGCGTGGGAGTGGGCGGATGATCCGGACTATCCGGAACAGTTTGCTTCGATGGCGTTTCGTGTGGGGCTGAACTATATCGTTTATGGCATGACGCACTAATTGATCGCTGTTGGAGGAAGCAGCATGGTTTTTTCGAGATGCAAGGCCCCCATGCATGTTTGAATTCTTTTTCAAGTACCCAATACCGGTATTCACAAAAGGCAGATTGGTGCTGCTTGGCTCCTGGCCAGGATGGTTGCTGCCAGTGTTGATTGTCGCCTCGGTTGTTGGTCTCGGATGGCTGATCCGGTCGCGATTGTCGGAGGCCGCTCCGATAATGCACACATGGCGGGCAGGAATGATATGGCTACTGCAGTCACTACTGGTGACGTTGGTGTTGATACTGCTGTGGCAGCCGGCGATTACAGTCGCGGAGCTCAAGTCGCAGCAGAACATGATTGCAGTGCTGGTGGACGATTCACGAAGCATGGCGATTGCAGATAGCGGAGATGATGGCAAGATTTCGCGGGAAGGCTGCGGCGACACGATCGTTGAATGCGGGGATTCTTGCCGGTTTGCAGAAGCGCTTCCAGACTCGAGTGTATCGGCTGGATGGCGGAATTGGGCGAGTCGCGAAGGTAGACGACCTGCAGCCGACGGCGACGGCAACCCACATCAACGATGGGTTGAAACAGCTGGCTGCGGAGACAGCAGACCTTCCGGTGGGAGCGGTGGTTTTGCTAAGCGACGGCGGCGAGAACGGGGGCGGAGTGGATCTCGAGACGATCAGCGCGTTGCGGAACCGTCGCTTGCCGGTCCATACGTTGGGGTTTGGAAAAGAACAGACGAAACACGATGTTGAGATGGATGATGTGAATGTGGCGTCGCGGGCAATGGCCGACTCGCGGATGAAGGCGACGGTGAGTTTTCATCAGCGGGGTTATTCAGGCGGTAAGACGGTGCTGGCCGTAAGGGATGGGGACAAGATGCTGACGTCGAAGGACGTGACGCTGGCCCAGATGGAACCATTCAGACGGAGACGGTTTTCTTCAATGCTGGATCGGCGGGAGTAAGGCGCGTGCAGTTCTCGCTGGAGCCACTGGGCGGCGAGGAGAACGGTGCGAACAATGCAACGGCTCGGTTGGTGAGCGTGAGTGGAGATCGGCGGCGGATTCTGTATGTGGAAGGGGAGCCGCGGTGGGAGTACAAGTTTATCCGGCGCGCGGCGGAGGACGACCATGGCGATGCAGGTGGTGTCGATGCTGCGGACGACGGAGAACAAGATCTATCGGCAGGGAATCAGCGATCCGAAGGAACTGGCGGATGGGTTTCCGGTTAAGGCCGGAGGATCTGTTTAAGTATGACGGGATCATTATTGGATCGGTGGAGGCTGGGTACTTTACGCCGACGCAGCAGGAGCTGCTGCGGGAGTTTGTGGACAAGCGCGGTGGCGGAGTGCTGTTTCTGGGAGGCCGGTTTGCGCTCTCGGATGGAGGGTGGGGCGCATCAAGCGTGACGGAGCTGGTCCCGACCTTTCTGCCAAGTGGAAAGAACACGTTTCATCGCGATCCGGCTACGGCACAGCTGACGGCTGCGGGTGCGGAGAGTGCGGTCACGCGGCTGGTGGATGATCCGGCGAAGAATGTCGAGCGATGGAAGAAGCTGCCGTACATGATGGACTACCAGGAAGCGGGAGCTCCGAAGCCCGGCGCGACGGTGCTGGCGGAGATGAACGCCGGGCGGGCCAAGCTGCCCTTGCTGGTTACGCAGAACTATGGCAGGGGACGGACGGCGGTGATGGCGACGTCGGGGACATGGCGATGGCAGATGAACCAGGCGCTGGGTGATCCGACGCATGATCTTTTCTGGCAGCAGTTGCTGCGGTGGCTGGCGGCGGATTCTCCGGGGCGAGTGGTGGCGTCGATGCCGGTGCAGAGACTGATGGATGACGGGCGAGTGCATCTTTCGGCGATGGTGCGGGACAAGGAGTATATGCCCGCTCCGGACGCGCAGGTGGTGGCGCACATGATTGGACCGGAGGGCGCCTCGGCGCTGGTTGATATGCGGCCGGTGCCGAACAATGCCGGAACCTTTCAAGCAGAGTGGACGGCGGAGAAGCCGGGATCTTATGTGGCGGAGGTGACGGCGTCGCGGGGTACTGAGGAGTTGGGACGAGACGTGCTGACGTTCGAGCGCACGGATGGCGTTGCGGAGAACTTCCACACAGAACAGAACCGCGAGCTGCTGGAGAAGCTGTCGTCGCAGACCGGTGGGCGATATTGGAAGGCCGAGGAGCTGAGACGACTGCCGAGCGAGATCTCGTATTCGGAGGCGGGGATTTCGGTGCGGGATACGAAGGAGCTTTGGAATATGCCGATCGTGTTTCTGATGCTGCTGGGGTTGATGTCGGCGGAGTGGCTGCTGCGGCGGAAGTGGGGGGTGGTATGAGACTCGCCATTGGCGTATGCGGACTGCTGATGACTGTGCTGCCAGTGCGGGCGAGTGTGTACTACGTCACGGTGGCGGGGATGGGTGGAGAGCCGGACTATGAGCAGCGGTTTACGGCGACGGCGAAGGACTTGGACAAGGTGTTCAAGGCGTCGAGCGGGGCGCATGTTTACACGCTGACGGGAAAGGATGCGACACGAGTGCGATTGACGGAGACGATGGCCGCGGTCGCCCGAGAGGCGAAGGCGGAGGATGACTTCGTGCTGACGCTGATTGGACATGGATCGTTCGATGGCGTCGGAGTACAAGTTCAATCTGGTGGGACCGGATGTGATCGGCGGCGGAGCTGGCGGCGATGTGCGACAAGGTGTTGGCGAGGCGGCAGTTGATTGTGAATACGACGAGCGCGAGCGGTGGCGCGGTGGCGGCGCTGGAGCGTCAGGTCGGGGCGTTGATCGCGGCGACGAAGACGGGGACGGAGAAGAATGCGACGGTGTTTGCGCGGTACTGGGTGGAGGCGCTGCAGGACCCGACGGCGGATGTGGACAAGAGCGATTCGATCAGTGCGATGGAGGCGTTCCAGTATGCCGACCGGAAGACGGCGGCGTTTTATGAGTCGCAGAAGCGGCTGGCTACGGAGCATGCGGTGTTTCGAGGATACGGGGCAGGGCGAGGCGGTGCGAGTAGGCGCGGCGCAGGGCAAAGAGGGTGCGTTGATGTCGAGCTTGACGGTGGTGCGGATTGGAGCGAGCCAGGCGGCAATGAATGATCCGGCGAAGCGGGAGCTGCTGGCGAAGAAGGAGGAGCTGGAACAGAAGATCGATGCGCTGAAGTATCAGAAGGCGGCGATGGAGCCGGGCGAGTACAAGAAGCAGTTGACGGAGGCGTTGTTGCAGTTGGCGACGGTGCAGGAGGAGCTGGATAAGTGACCTTGTTCAGCAGATGCGGCGAGTTCTGCTTGCGCTGGCGTTGGCCGGCTCAGGACGCTGCTGGGCTGCGCCTGTTACGGCCACCCTCGATAGCTGCAAGGCGCTGCGGAAGCATGGGCGACGCGCGGAGGCGAGCGCGTGCTACGAGACGCTGAGCCGGAGCGGCGATGGCTTATCTGCGGGCGGAGGGGTATCTGGGGATTGGAGCAGTACGACCAGGCGAATGAGGCAGTTTCGGCTCGCGATCGCACAGCCGGGGAGCAACGGCGATCTATCGCGTGCGCTGGGGGATGCTGTTGCATGAGCGCTTCAATAACAAGGACGCGGTCGACCTGTTCAACGAGGCGCTGAAGCAGGACCCGAAAAATGCGCAGGCGTATCTGGGGCTGGCGTTGGTGAGCGCGGATGGCTTCGACAGCAAAGCCGATGAGTATGCGGCGAAGGCGTTACTGCTGGACCCGAAGTTGGTGGAGGCGCATGAACTGATGGCGAACCTTGCGCTTGAAGATGCGAACACTAACGAAGCAGTGGATGAGGCGGACAGGGCGATTGCGCTTTCGAATGAAGCGTTGGAGGCGATGGCGGTGCAGGGCGGCGGTGGACGTGCTGGCGGATCGGACCTCGGAGTCCGAGGCCTGGTTTGCGAAGATACACACGGTGAATCCGTCGTATGGCGAAGGGTATGCATTGGTGGGCCGCCATCTGGTGCTGCACTATGCGCTATGAAGACGGGGTTAAGTACTATCGCAAGGCGATTGAGGCTGATCCGAAGTTGTGGGCGGCGCACTCGCAGTTGGGCATCAACCTGATGCGGTTGGGCCAGGAGGAGGAGCCGCTGAAGCAACTGGAGATGACCTACAACAACGGGCAGCGCGATGCGGCCACGGTGAACAGCCTGCGACTGCTGGATAGTTACAAGAACTTTGTCATCTTTCAGGACGATACGACGATTTTGAAGCTCCGCAAAAACGAGGCGGAGTTGCTGCAGGCCGTACTTTGAGGCGGAGCTGCACAAGGCCATTGCGACCTACGAGAAGAAGTACAAGATGAAGCTGCAGGGGCCGGTGCAGCTGGAGGTGTATCCGGACCATGAGGACTTTGCGGTGCGAACGATGGGGATGCCGGGGCTGGGAGCGCTGGGAGTGACGTTCGGCGAGGTGGTGGCGATGGATAGTCCATCGGGACGGAAGCCGGGAGATTTCAACTGGGGCAGCACGCTGTGGCATGAGATGAGCCACGTGTACATTCTGTCGGCGACGAACCATCGTGTGCCGCGGTGGTTTACCGAGGGGCTGGCGGTGCATGAGGAAGGGGAGGCTGTCGCCGGAGTGGGGTGATCGGCTGACGCCGGAGATACTGCTGGCAATCCGCGACAAGAAGCTGCTGCCGGTGGCGCAGATGGATCGAGGGTTCATCTTTCCGGAGTATCCGTCGCAGGTGCTGGTCTCTTACTTTCAGGCGGGCAGTATCTGCGACTATATCAAGCAGCAGATGGGGAGACGACAAGCTGCTGGAGATGGTTCATTCGTTCGCAACGTTGAAGACGACGCCGGAGGTCATTCAGAAAGATCTGCAAATGTCGCCGGAGGAGTTCGACAAGGACTACATGGCGTGGCTGGATAAGCGGGTCGGCCAGACGGCGGCGAACTTCAACTCATGGCGCCAAGGGTTGAAGGAGCTGGTGGCCTTGGCGAAAGCAAACCAGAACGATGCCGTAGTAAAGGCGGCCCCAGAGGTGTTACGCCTGTATCCGGAGTATGTGGGAGATGCGAATGCGTACGAGTTTCTCGCGGCGGCTCAACTTGCGAAGGACGACAAGCAGGGTGCGATGACTACGTTGACGGGGTACGAGAAGATGGGCGGCGAGGCCCCGGAGACGCTGACGAAGCTGGCTTCGCTCGAGGAGGAACTGGGTCACGCGAAAGAGGCCGCGGCGACGCTGGATCGAATCAACTATATCTATCCGGAGGCTGAAGGTCTGCATCGTCACCTGGGAGAGTTGTGGCTTGCGCAGGGCAACTATCCAGGAGCGGTGCGAGAATACACGGCAGTGGTCGCGTTGAAGCCGCTGGACAAGCCTCGGCGCAGTTCAACCTGGCGCAGGCGTACTTTGCGGCGGGTGAGAAGGAAAAGGCCGAGGAGAGTGTGCTGCTGGCGCTCGAGGCAGCGCCGGGTTTTCGGCCGGCACAGAAGTTGCTGTTGCAGATCAAATCAGCAGGGAGCAAAGGCACGGACACAAGCAAGCCGGACAAAAACTGAGCACTTCTCAGTACAACAATTGCGAGAGAGGGACGCCAATCAATGGAGACCACTGTTGAACTGAACGCGGACGCAGCCCAACTGCAACAACGCATCGAACGCTTTCAGACGGTGCGCGACGGCATTCTTGCCCAGGTACGACAGGTGATCGTCGGGCAGGATGAGGTGCTCGACCAGATACTGATCGCGCTGTTTGTCGGCGGACACTGCCTGATCACTGGCATGCCGGGGACAGCGAAGACGCTGATGGTGCGGACGATTGCGGAGACGCTGGGGCTGTCATTCAGGCGGATTCAGTTCACGCCGGACCTGATGCCGTCCGACATTACGGGCACGGACATTATTGAAGAGGACGTGACGACGGGCCATCAGGAAGTGGACGTTTGTCGAGGGACCGATCTTCGGCAACGTGGTGCTGGCGGATGAGATCAACCGGACTCCGCCGAAGACGCAGGCGGCGATGCTGGAGGCGATGCAGGAGCGGTCGTGCACGGTGCGGGGACATGTCTATAAGTTGCCGGCGCCGTTCTTCGTGCTGGCGACGCAGAACCCGATTGAATTGGAGGGGACGTATCCGCTGCCTGAGGCGCAGCTGGATCGCTTTCTGTTCAATACGGTGCTGGATTATCTGAGCGCGAGCGATGAGTTGAAGGTGGTCGATCTGACGACGGCGACGAAGGTGCGTCAAGGTGCAGCGCGGTGACAACCGCGGAGGAGTTGCTTGAGTTTCAGCAGCTGGTGCGGATGGTGCCGATTGGCGAGTCGCTGGCGACGTATGTGGTGAACCTGGTGCGGGCGACGCGGCACAAGAGCGAGAATGCGCCGGACTTTGTGAAGAAGTATGTGAACTATGGCGGCAGTATTCGCGCGGCGCAGTTTATTGTGCTGGCGGCGAAGGCGAGGGCGCTTTCGCGGACGACGGTACCACGTGACGTACGACGACATCACTGCGCTGGTGCTTCCGGTGCTGCGGCATCGCATTCTGTTGAACTTCCATGCGGAGTCGGAGCGGATTGATACGGATGAGATTCTGCGGCGGCTGCTGGCGCATATGCCTCCGCCGAAGGAGAGGCTGTGATGCTGCAGCGCTTTCTCGATCCCGCGGTGCTCGCCGGCATCTCCGGTCTGGACCTGATCGCGAAGACGGTGGTGGACGGCTTTGTCGCGGGACTGCATCGTTCGCCGGACTTCGGCTTCAGCCAGGAGTTTGCGGAGTATCGCGCATACACGCCGGGGGACGATCTGCGGCATGTGGACTGGAATCTTGTTTGCGCGAACGGAGCGGTGCTATCTGAAGCGGTATCGGGGGGAGACGAATAGCCAGCTGACGATTCTGCTGGATGCGAGCAATTCGATGAACTATCGGCGTCGCATGCGAGTGTCGAAGATGGACTATGCGCGGTATACGGCAGCTTCGTTGTTTTATCTGGCGATCCACAATCAGCGGGATCCGGCTGGGCTGATTGTGTTTGACGATGAGGTGCGAAACTACATCCGGCCGTCGACGCGGCAGGGACAGCTGCATCGCCTGCTGGCGGGACTGGAGCAGGCGGAGCCAAGGGCGCGCACGGATTTCATGAAGCCACTGGTGCACTTTCAGGAGTTTCTGCGCCGGCGCGGAGATCGTGCTGGTGATCTCGGATTTTTATGAGTCGCCAGAGGTGATTGTGAAGACGATTGAGCCGCTGCGATTTCATGGCAGCGAGGTGGTGCTGTTTCACGTGCTCGATCCGAAGGAGATTCAGCCGGAGCTGCGGGGCCGTCGATCCTGGTGGATATGGAGACGGACCAGCGGCTGGAGGTGATTCCGGAGTATGTGAAGGGCGAGTATCGCAGGAAGATGGACGCGCATCTGCAGCAGATGCGTGAGCGCGACTCGTGCGGCGGGGATGGACTATCACCTGCTGGTGACGGACAAGCCGCTGGATGCGGCGTTGAGCGAGTATCTGTTCGCTGCGTCCGGGAGGGCAGACTGATGGGGTTTCTCGCTCCATGGTTTCTGGCGGGCTTGGCGGCAGTGGGACTGCCGGTGTACATCCATCTGCTGCGACGCATACGACGACGCCGCGGCCGGTGAGTTCGCTGATGTTTTTTGAGCGCGGGACGCAGAGTTCGACGCGGCATCGGAGGCTGCGGTATCTGCTGCTGTTCTGCGTTGCGGACGGCGTTGGTGTTGCTGCTGGCGCTGGCGTTTGCGAATCCATTCGTGCGGCGGTCGTCGGCAGCAGCCAGTGACCGGTTGCTGTTGGTTGCGATCGACAATTCGTTCAGCATGCGCGCGGGGACACGGCTGGCGGATGCGAAGCGGGGGGCGCTGGAGGTGCTGGCGGCGGAAGCCGTCGGGCAGCGGGCGCAGGTGATGGTGCTGGGAGGCGAGTTGCAGGTGCTGACGCAGCCGATCCAGGATGCGGGTGCGCTGCGACGCGGCGGTGGAGAGCATCCAGCCCGGCGATTCGCACGGGAACTTCGGCGAGCTTGGGCGCGGGATGCGGGCGATGGCCGAGACGGTGCATACGCCGGTGGAGCTGCACCTGTTCAGCGATATGCAGACGTCGAATATGCCGGGGAACTTTGCCGACATGGTGATGCCGGGAAATGTTTCGCTGGTGCTGCATCCGGTGGCGAAGGCTGCGGTGCCGAACTGGACGGTCGAGAGCGTGGAGGCTCCGGGCGCAGCTGGTGGATCCGAAGAGAGGCGCGAGTGCTGGCGGTAATTGCGGGCCACCAGACGCCTGCGGCAACACGAACGGTTTCGCTGGTGATCAACGGAGAAGTTGCAGCCACGAAGAAGGTTGAGGTGCCGGCGAATGGGCGAGCTACGGTGGCGTTCGAGTCGCTCGATGTGCCGTATGGGGAGAGCCGCTGCGAGGTGCAGGATCGACGCGGCGGACGGTTTCTCGGCGGACGATGCGAGCAGCTTTGCGGTGAAGCGGTCCGATCCGGAACGAGTGCTGTTTGTGCACCAGGCGGGCGATTCGCGGTCGCAGCTTTACTTTGGCGCAGCGCTGGCTGCTGCTGCGCAGTCTTCGTTCGTGCTGCAGCCGATTAATGTGGAGCAGGCGGCGGATGTCGATCCGACGAAGTATGCGTTTGTGGTGTTGTCGGATGTGGTGTCGATGCCCTCGATCTTCGAGAATACGCTGTTGCAGTATGTGCAGAACGGCGGGAGCGTGCTGATTGCTGTAGGTCCATCGGCGACTCGCACCGTCGAGCGTATTCCGGTATTTGGAGAGAGTGCCGCGGACGTGCACTATTATTCTCGGTCCGGGGGCTTCTCGACCGTCGGGCAGGTGGATGCGGCGCATCCTGCGATGAAGGATGCGGCAGGATGGACCGGACGCGAAGTTTTACTATGCCGCGGTGTTCGATCCGGGGCATTCGCGCGTGGTGGCGCGGCTAGCCGATGGAACTCCATTGCTGTTGGACAAGCAGATTGGCCAGGGGCATGTGCTGCTGTTTGCTTCGGGATTTGACAATGTGACGAACGATCTGCCGCTGCATCCGGCGTTTGTGCCGTTTGTCGATCAGACGGCGCGGTATCTCTCGGGCAAGGAGCGGTTGAGCGGGGCTCGGGTGGTGGACTCGTTCGTGCAGCTGCGCAGCGCCGACGAATGAAGCGGCGGGGAGCCAAGGCGCTACCGTCGAGATCGTGGGGCCGGATGGAAAGCGGCCGTTGTCGTTGCAGGAGGCGGCCAGGGTGCAGTCCTTCCAGCTGACGCAGGCGGGGTTCTACCAGATGCAGTTTGCGAATGGCCGGGATGCGCTGATCGCGGTGAATCCGGACCGGCGGGAGTCGGATCTGGAGCTGATTCCAGAGGACGTATTGCAGCTTTGGAGCGGAGGTGCGGATACCTCCGCGAAGGCGGAGACCTCGGCTGTGGCCGACAAGGAGAAAAAGAGCGCGTACAGCCTCTGGTGGTGGGTTATGCTTTTGATATTGATGGCGGCGCTGGCGGAGTCCGTGATTGCCAGCCGCTACCTGGGCACGCAGCGGGAGGAAGTATGAGCCGGCGAGAGCAGCTCAACCTCTACATCGAGCAGGTGCAGCAGCGGTTGCGGCTGGATGCGTCCGTGCGCGGGGCTGCTGTGGTTGCTGCAGTTGCGTTGGTCGCGACAGTTCTGCTGACGTTGATTTTGAATGCGTATGCGTTTCCGGAACATGGAGTTACACCGGCGCGACTGGTGCTGCTGGCGGCGGTGGCTGGCGCAGCAGGGTTTGGGCTGGCGTTGCCGTGGTTGCGGCTGAACCGGAAGCGCTCGATCGATCGGGCGGAGGCCGCGTTCCCGGAGCTTGATCAGCGACTGGTGACGTTCTCAGAGACGAGATGCAGGAGGGCGACCCATTCATCGAACTACTGGCTGCGGACACTCTGACCGTTGCGGATGATTCACCTCCGGCGCAACTGGTGCCGCAGGGTCGTCTGGTGGGGATGGCTTGTGCAGTCGCGGTGTGTGCCGCAGTCTTGGTGTGGATGATTGCGGCCGGGCCGGGGTATCTGGGGTATGGGGCTTCGCTGCTGTGGACCGGGCCGCAAAAAGAATGTGGCACCACTGTATGAGATTCGCGTGACGCCTGGAGATGCCGCGGTGCGGCGCAACAGCGATCAGTTGGTGACGGCGCAGGTTATGGGTCTCGAAACGAACAAGGTCAATCTGTTTGCGCGATATCAGAGCGCGTCGAAATGGGAGCCGGTGGCGATGCAGCCAGTGGAGGGTGGACAGGGATTTCAGTTCCTGTTTGCGGGGCTGCCGGAGAACGTGGAGTACTACGTGGCGGCTGGCCCCGTGAGTTCGAAGCACTTCAAGTTTCGCGTGGTGGATCTGCCGGCGGTGAAGCAGATCCAGGTGACGTATCACTATCCGAAGTGGACCGGGTTGCAGCAGGTCTCGGAGGAGCACAGTGGCGATCTTCGCGCGCTGGAGGGTACGGATGCGGAGCTGACCGTGGTGATGGACGCTCCTCTGAAGGATGGTGTTCTGGTGCTGGATAACGGACAGCCGCTGCACCTCACCGGAGGCGAGGGCAACCGTTATCGCGGCACGATCCACATGGAGAAGGATGGTGCATACCACGTCGCGGCGATGGATCAGGGGCAGCAGGTGAGGCTGTCGGAGGACTACTTCATCTCGACCAGCAAGGCGAATCCACCCGAGATTGCGATCGATCGACCAGGTCAGGACTATCGCGCGAGTCCGATTGAAGAGGTGACAATCGGAGTGAGGGCCGGCGCGGAGTTTGGGCTAAGTCATGTGACTCTGCACTACTCGGTGAACGGTGGCCCTGACCAGACGGTTGACCTGTTGAAGGAGCCGGGTGCGAAGAGCTCGAAAGGTACGACTACGCTGAGCCTTGAGGATTTCAAGATGGTGCCGGGAGACGTAGTGAGCCTGTATGCCACGGCGAAGGACGCGCATGCGGAGTCACGCACGGACATCAGCTTTATTCAGGCAGATCCGTTTGAGCGCGAGTTCTCGCAGTCGCAGCAAAGCGGAGGCGGAGGAGGTGGCGGCGGCCAGGGTCAAGGCAATCAGACAGACATCTCGCGCCGGGAAAAGGAGTTGATTGCCGCGACTTGGAAGCAGCAGAATGACAAGACATCCACACCGCAGCAAGCGGCGGACGTCGGCAAGGTCCTCTCCGAGGCGCAGGTCAAGTTGAGAGAGCAGGTGCTGGCTCTTTCGGGCAGGATGCAGAGCAGAGATCTCGCCGCGGCGAACGAGGAGTTCAACAGCTTTGAGAAGGACATGCAGGTGGCCGCGGCCGCGATGGTGCCTTCCGCTGACAAGCTGAAGGAACTTGCGTGGCGCGATGCGATGCCGAATGAGCAGAAGGCGTTGCAGGCGCTGCTGCGGGCCGAGGCGACGTTCCGGAAGATCCAGGTTGCGTTTGGCCAGCAGGGCGGCGGTGGTGGCGGAGGAGGTGGAGCGGGGCGCGATCTGGCGAGCCTGTTCGACCTCGAACTGGACACCGAGAAGAACCAGTACGAGACGGCGCAGACGGGTTCGCCCGCAGAGGAGCGCGCGAAGAAGGTGGACGAAGCGCTCGAGAAACTGGATGCTCTTGCGAAACGGCAGGAGGAGTTGGCCCAGCAACAGCAGAACAAGGCGCAGACCTTCCAGCAACGTTGGCAGCAGGAGATGCTGCGGCGCGAGGCGGAACAGTTACAGCGTGAGATGGAGCAGATGCAGGGGCAGCAAGGTCAACAGAGTGGACAGCAAAGCGCCAGCGGTGCTTCGGGACAAGGGAAGCCGGGGCAGGGAAAGCCTGGCCAATCGCAGCAGGCCCAGGGGAACTCGCAAGCGGGCGCGGATTCAAAAGACGGGGCGACGGATCCACGTGTGCAGCAGGCGCTCAACCGTCTGCGGGCTGCGAACGAGAACATGCGTCAAGCAGGTGACCAGCAGCAGAGGGGCCAGCAGAGCCCTGAACAGGCCCGGCGGGCAGCGGAACGGCTCCGCGAAGCGACGGACTTGTTGGGCGGAGCACAGAAGCAGCAGGCCTCCGGCAAGCTGGACTCACTCTCGCGGGAGGCTGGCCGGCTTTCGAAGGAGGAGAACGCGCAGGCCGAACGGATACGCTCCATGGCTGGCAAACAGGATGAGGGCGACGAACCAACCCCCACGGAGACAGCCTCGCGCGCTCAGGAACTCCGCAAGTTGACCGACGATCGGCAACGGCTGTCTGACGATCTTTCTCGTCTTGAGAAAGGGCTGCGGGACACTGCTCGTCAACTGGCTCCGAACCAGCCTGGTACGTCATCGAAGCTGCGTGAAGCGTTGAACGAGATGGACCAGTCGGACCTTAGCAATCGCGTGCAACGAACGGCGGACTGGCTGCGCAGGGGAATTAATCCCAACTCGAATGGCACCGAGAATGAGATCGCTTCAGGTCTGAAGAAGTTGAATGATCAGATAAGGCAGGCGCAGCAGGGGATGGGATCTGAGCCGGACGGACAGAGTAAAGCGGGGCAGGGAACGCAGACTGCCGCCTTGGATCACGTAGACCGTTTGCGCAGTCAACTGCAGAGCTTATCGAATGGACGCGGACAGAGTGGTCAGCGGCCAGGGCAGGGAACACAGCAGGGGCACGACGGCCAGCAGCCCGGACAACGTGGTCAGACAGGTCAGCAGGGACAGGGAGCCCAACGCGGTCAGGCGCAGGGCGGACAACAGAGCGGCGGACAACAGAGTGGTGGGCAACAGGCCGGAGGACAACAGCAGGGTAACGGGCAGATTGGGCGCCAAACCGGACAAAGCGGCGCGAGAGTTGGCGACCGTCAGCAGGGCGATAGCGGTGACATCGGGAACATTAACCCGCAGGGCGGTGGCGGCGGTATAGTGACCTACAACGTGAATACAGGGAACAATAAATTCGACCAAACCGGTCGACGAGCGACCGCTCCCGACAATTCACTAACGCCAGCGGACTCCGAAAGAATAATTCGTCAGGGATTGCAGGAGTTGAATCAGCTCCGTCAGTCGGCCAAGAACGATCCGGCGGCGCTGCGCGAGATTCAGGAGCTGATCAAGGAGATGCAACAGCTCGATCCGAGCCGCTTCCCAGGAAATCCCGAGGTCGTCGAGCAGTTACACGCGCAGGTGATGAACGATGTCGACAAGCTGGAGATGCAGATACGCCGAAACGCAGACGATCCGCAGACGGGACAGGTGCGGACGAGTAAAACGCCGGCAGTGCCAGCTGGATATCAGGACGCCGTGGCGGAGTACTATCGGCGCCTGGGCAAGAGTCAGTAGGCTGCGACGTCTTTTCTGAATTGTTCCCACGCACGAGCAAAGTTAATTGAAAAGAGCAGACTGCCAGGATGTATCTTCTGGCTCGCGGAAGTTGCTCAGACCCACGCCAACCAGACGAAACCTCTGTTGTACCCCCAGACCGATACGTTCCCTCAACGACAGAGCGATCTGGGTCAATTCTTCGCAAGAGGCGGGAGGCGATGGAGGAGTATAGCTGCGCGTAAGGATGTTGAACTCGCTTGTCTTCAATTTGAGCACGACTGTGCGGGCGGTGCGGGATTCGTTGCGCGATGCCGACCAGACCTTTTCCGCGAGTCGGCATATCACCGGACCGGTCTCAGACAAGGGCATGTCTCGCTCAAATGTGTCTTCGGCTGAGATGGACTGCGTGGGCCGGTTCGGAACGACCTTACTGTGGTCGACGCCTCTTGAAAGTTCGTAGAGACGGACACCATACCGTCCGAATTGCCCCTCTAGCGTGGCCATCTCCAGACCGCGCAGCTCTCCAACGGTCTGCGCGCCAATTTGTTTCAACCTCTCTGCCGTCACCTTGCCCACGCCGGGAAGCCTCTCCACTGGCAGTGGCCGTAGAAACGGGTCGACCTCATCTGGCTGGATCACGAAAAGGCCATCCGGCTTGCGCCAGTCGGAGGCGATCTTTGCCAGAAATTTATTAGGCGCTACACCAGCTGACGCGGTGAGTTGCAATTCCTGACGGATGCGCTCTCGAATGGCCCGCGCCACGCGTGTCGCAGTAAGCAAACCCGTTTTGTTTTCGGTGACGTCAAGATAGGCCTCATCCAGGGACAACGGCTCGACCAGGTCAGTGTGTTCCTGAAAGATCTCCCTGACCATCCGTGAAACAGCCCGATAGCGTGGAAAGTCGGGGGGGACGAAGATAGCCTCGGGGCATAGACGTTCGGCGCGGACCGCCGGCATCGCCGAACGAACGCCAAAGCGCCTGGCCTCGTACGAAGCCGCACAGACAACAGACCGATTGCCCCTCCAGGCCACGACGACGGGCTTGCCGCGCAGCCGCGCATCATCTCGCTGTTCGACGGAGGCATAGAACGCATCCATATCGATGTGAACAATCTTGCGGACGCTCATTGGGCACCAAATAGTCTGCTTCGGCTTGCAACGAATATGTCGATGGATGTGTCATGGATCCGTTGCGACTCCCGGGCTCCATGGCAAGGACGACGCAACTCGAACAGTGCCTGTGAAAATATAGCCAAACTGTGCTGCATTTGAGCCTTCTTGCCCCGTGGTATAGCCTTAAACCCGTGAGCTTAGAAGATCTCAAACAGCGACTAGTTTACTTCGAGGGAAGGCTGGAAGAGGCCAAGCGCAAACACGCCGCAAAAGAACCTCATCCACCGACTTTTGACGAGGGATATACGACGGAAACTTTTAAGACTTGGCCTCAGTCAATCGCGCTGATAAACGAACGCATCGCCAGCATTCAACTTCAAATGAAGGCAAGGTAGCGATCTGTAGGCGTTACTACTCCTTCGTTGAGCACAGCTCATCGCTTGCATCTGTTACTTACCCAGTACCCCGCCTTCTTTACTGATGTCACTTCCCCTGCTGCCGTAACGACAACTACCCGGAATATTTGTGAAATTGCCTTTGGGCAACGACTCTTCAGTAGGTCGGCAGTACCCTGCTCAATGGATATCCCCCGTCGCGGGCCGGCTAACTCGGGAGGCGTTTGTATGTTCGGGATGAATACATGTGCAGTTGAAGCAATACTCACGCGGAGTCTGGACGATGCAATACTCATCGTCGCTCGACTCGAAGATTATTCTGATCTCTGTCCCATGGAAGCACATCAGAAGCTTGCCGCCGCACAGGCAGCATGGATCTCCCACAAGATGACGTGTGTATGTTGCTTTCGTCCTCCCTTTAGGGGGACCGACTCGCCCTATGAGTTGGTAGTCTAAAGTGCATCATGAAAAAAGCTCCCAACACCACACCTACTTAGAGGTAGTGGTGATGGGAGCTTTGTGTTTCCAGAGTGAAACTAAGGCAGATTTGCTTAGGTGTTCACTTTCCTTTTAGGTTTGATTGTCATTGCCCCCGTGGGGGATGCCTGGGCGGCAGTCAACAATCGATTGGGACCATGCAACTCACGCATGGCAATTCACTTCGGTTGTTGCTGTTACGTGGCACAAAGCCATAAACCATTGATTCTTATGGGTCTATGGCGAGGACGACGAAATATTACAGTTCGGAGAACTTTTCTTTGGCTAATCCCAAAACGGGATTCGAAGGAAGACGAATTACTAGCAAGCCATGGCCGGCCAGTGTAGGCTATTGGAATCCTTCCAATGCAGAGCTCGAGGGCCAAGAAAGATGAGCGGTACGTTCGATCCGGAAAATGTGGCGTCGTGGTTCGGCGCTGACGATGGAGTGTTTGAGAAGAAGCACAGACCCGCCAATGGGGCCCGGAGGGAACAATGCCTGGTTTCGGCTGCGGATTACGACAGACTCCTCGGACTCTATCGCTTGCAAAAGACTAATCTTGTGGCAGCAATTGCCACCATCGAAGCCATAAACCGCGAGTGCCCCATGGAGTGCCTTAGTCGGCCAACCGTACGCAACGCGACGGAGTCTCTGTTGTCACTCGTTCCGTCGAAACGGGCGAAATAAGCGTACGGAAGATCTAGAAGCAGACAGGAAGGTCGCAGGCCGATGATAGGCGCGAATACGAACTCTCCGGACGAGATCGCGCGGGTGCTCGCTGACATTAGGACCGAGTCGGGTGTGAGCCTGTTGGCGTTGGCGGAGGCGTCGTCGGTGCTGCTGGTGTTTTTGCGGCACTTCGGGTGTTCTTTTTGCCGGCAGGCTATCAGCGATGTTGCGAATCTTCGTGGGGAGTTGGACCGGCGCGGCGTGAGGCCGGTGTTTGTGCATCTTGGCACACCTGAACGCGCGAAGCCGTTCTTCGATTATTACGGGATTGGGGATGTGGAGCGAGTCAGTGATCCCGAGGCGCGGGTGTATCAGCTGCCTTTGTTTGCGCTGCCTCGGATGCATCCGGCGTTGACGTTGTTCCAGCCCTCGGTGTGGGTGGGATGGCTGAAGGGTGCTCTCTTCAAGCATGGAATCGGGGCGATTAAAGAAGATGGCCATCAGATGCAGGGCATCTTCTTTTTGAAGGGGCCGAAGATTGTGCGGCAGTTTCGGTATAAGACGATTGCGGATGAGCCGAATTATTTGAAGCTGGTTGCCTGACGCGAGTGGTGAAGCGTTCGTGCTCCTGATTAGGAGGGTTGCGGGCCCGTGAACATTGGGTTGCCGCTCTTTGTCTGTGAGGCTGGAACTTCTTCCTGAAGGACGTCCCAGTGTTCGCGAAGGAGTCCGTCGGCGATGCGAAAGATATCGACGCCGACGAGAGGCTTTGGCCCCCAGCCGATGTAGCGGCCATGGACCATGACGTAATCGCCTTCGGCAACTATGATGCCGGGAGTGTAGTGGAGTTCGGGAGAGAGGTGTGGAGCGATCTCCTTCAGACCCGCACGGCCGGTTGCGACAGTGGGGTTGTGCTGGATGTAGTCGGGAGCGAAGATTTGATCGAAGAGAGAGAAGTCGCGATCGTTGAAGATGCCTGTGAGGGCTTTGAGGGCGAGATCTTTATTGGCGGCGAGAGTAGAAGCGTTCTGCGGGTTCATAGACTCCTGTGGTGCTCAGTGTGCGTTTATGGTTTGAGTCTGTGAAGGGCGATCTGGTTTCTTCTTTTTCAGCGCGCCTATTTGATGAGCATGGAGACGATGCTGGCGGACATGAGGTTGGCCATGGTGCCGGCGAGCATGGCGCGTAGGCCGAGTTGGGCGAGGTCGTTGCGGCGGTTGGGAACGAGTGCGCCGATGCCGCCGATCTGCATGCCGATGCTGCCGACGTTGGCGAAGCCGCAGAGTGCGAAGGTGGCGATGGAGAAGGTGCTCGGGGTGAGGGTGGATTTGATCAGGCCGAGCTGGGTGAAGGCGACGAACTCGTTGATCATGGTGCGGGTGCCGAGGAGGTTGCCGATGGTGCGGGCCTCGCTCCAGGGGATGCCGATGAGCCAGGCTACTGGTGCTCCGATGACGCCGAGGATGGCGTTGAGTGAATGGGGGAAAGGGATGTGGCCATGCGCCCAGAGGAAGTTGGAGATGCCGAGCATGATGGCGTTGACGAGGCCGACGAGGGCGACGAAGCTGATGAGCATGATGGCGACGTTGAAGGCTAGCTGGCCGCCGTCGATGGTGCCGCGGGCGATGGCGGCGACGAAGTTTTCGTTCTTGTGTTCTTCGTTGGGCGGCATGTGGACGGTGCCGGCGGTGGCGGGGACTTCGGTTTCGGGCACCAGCATTTTGGCGACGAGGATGGTGCCGGGAGCGGTCATGATGACGGCGGAGAGTAAGTCTTTGGCGTTGATGCCGAAGCTGATGTAGGCGGCCATGATGCCGCCGGAGACGTGGGCCATGCCGGAGGTCATGATGACCATGAGCTCGGAGCGTGTGGCGCCGGCGAGGAAGGGGCGGATGGTGAGCGGGGCTTCGGTCTGGCCCATGAAGATGCTGGCGGCGACGTTGGTCGACTCGGCGCCGGATGTTCCCATGGTTCGCTGCATGATCCAGGCGACGGCCTTGATGATCTGCTGCATGAGGCCGATGTGGTACATGATGGCGAAGAAGGCGGAGACGAAGATGATGGTGGGCAGAACGGCGAAGGCGAGGGTAGCGAGCGCGTCGCCGGGAGTCCCCATGCGGCCGAAGACGAGCGAGGAGCCGTCGGCGGAGTGGCCGAGGAGGCCGGTGATGACTGAGGAGATGCTGCTAAGGATGCGCTGACCGAGGCTCCACTTGATGACGAGGAAGGCGAAGATGATCTGCAGGCCGAGGCCCCAGGCTACGGTGCGCCAGTTGATGGCACGGCGGTTGGTGGAGAAGGCGTAGGCGAGGCCGAGGAAGGTGATGAGGCCAAGTAGACCGGTGAATCGTGCCAAAGGGTGCTCCTGCGCGGATGAAGGCTGTGGATGTTGGGATGAGTGTAACGGGTGGGAGGGTGAGGCACCTAGGGATTTTGTTCTCCTCAGTTTTGAGGTGACCTGTTAGTTTGGCTAGGTTGGTTAGGGACGAAGCCGTTTCTTTGTTTATGTCTTCGACGGGCAGGTCCGTCTTGATCTGCCGATAGACTCTTTGGACCAGTCACGGGCCACTATTTCAAATTTGAGAGCTTCTATGCCGAGTTTCGATGGTCGCGTTGTTTTACGCGCTTTGGTGGGATTGGTGTCGTTTGCGCTTTGCGTGCCGGTGGGAGGCGCGCAGGTAGAAGAGAAGATGACGCCGGTGTTGTTGGCGGTCCAGGACGCTCCTGTACCGTTCATGGGCTCGGATGGAAGGGTGCACCTGGTATATGAACTGTGGGTGACGAATTTTTCGAGCGCCGAGGTGACAGTGGAGAAGGTTGACGTGCTGGGCGACGGGAGTGTTCTTCAGAGTCTAGGTGCTGCCGAGATTAACTCGCGCTTGCAGGTGGCCGGTCAACGAGAGTCGTCGGAGAAGCTGGCGGGAAGTGTGCAGGCGCTGCTGTTTCTCCATGTGACGCTTGCGCCGGGAGCGACAGTTCCGGGCCGGGTCTCTCATCGTGTGACGATTCATGCGAAAGCAGCCCCGCCCGGTCAGCAGGAGATCACTGAGATCGGCGGCGAGGCTGCGGTAGATCGCAGACAGGTCGTGTCGATCGGTCCTCCGCTGCGAGGCAAGGGGTATGTCTCTGCGGATTCGTGTTGCGACGCAGTGCGACACACACGGGCGGCGATGCCGATCAACGGGCGAGTGTGGATTGCGCAACGTTTTGCGGTGGATTGGGAACAACTGGATGCGCAGGGCCGTATCTACAACGGCGAACGGGAGAAGCTGGAGAGCTACACGATCTTTGGCAAGCCGGTGCTTGCGGTTGCAGATAGTGTTGTGATGTCGGTGACGGAGGGCTTGCCGGAGGAGACGCCCGGGAAGTATCCGACGAATATCTCGCTGGAGAAGGCTGATGGAAACTCGGTCATTCTTGACCTTGGAACAGGGCGATACGCTATGTATGCGCATATGCAACCGGGAAGCATTATGGTTCATAAGGGCGAGAGCGTGAAGTTGGGACAGGTGATTGGACTGGTGGGGAACTCGGGTAATTCCGTTGCTCCGCATCTGCACTTTCAGGTGAATGACAGGCCTTCATCGCTGGCTTCGAATGGGCTGCCTTATGAGATAAGGGAGTTTGATGTTACCGGGAAGACTGCGGGCACGAAGGCCTTTGATGAGGCCGAGGAGAAGGGCACGCGACTTGCCGTTACGCCGAACACAGCTGCTCCGCAAGTCACAGGAGCGATGCCGCTTGATCAGCTGATTATTTCGTTTGCCGAGCAGTAGAGACGGGAGGATTTTGACGGTGCGTTGGTGGTACATTGGCTCGGTGCGACGGTATGACTGACCGCGAGACTATGGGGCGAGAGTGCCCAAAAAATGGAGGAGAGGATGAGCAAAGTCAGGTTGCTGGTGGGTACGCGCAAGGGCGCGTTTGTGTTGACGTCGGATGGAAAGCGCGAGAAGTGGGACGTAAGTGGGCCGCACTTTGCAGGATGGGAGATGTATCACCTCAAGGGTTCGCCGGTGGACCCGAACCGGTTGTATGCGTCGCAGTCCAGCGGCTGGTTTGGGCAGATCATTCAGCGTTCGAATGACGGCGGCAAGACATGGGAGCAGGCGGGGAACAAGTTTTTGTATGACGGAGTGCCTGGGACGCACCAGTGGTACGACGGCACGCCGCATCCGTGGGAGTTCAAGCGGGTGTGGCATCTGGAGCCGTCGCTGACCAATCCGGACGAGGTTTATGCCGGGGCGGAGGACGCTGCTCTGTTTCACTCAACGGATGGCGGACAGAACTGGACGGAGCTATCCGGACTGCGGAAGCACGGTTCGGGGCCACACTGGCAGCCGGGTGCGGGCGGGATGTGTCTGCACACGGTCATTCTGGACCCGAGTGATTCTAAGCGGATCTACATTGCTATTTCGGCTGCCGGGGCGTTCAGGACCGACGATGGCGGTAAGACTTGGTTGCCGATTAACAAGGGGTTGAGGTCGCAGCAGATTCCCGATCAGGATGCCGAGGTGGGGCACTGCGTGCATCACATTGCAATGCATCCCTCGCGACCCGGAACTTTGTTTATGCAGAAGCATTGGGACGTGATGCGCAGCGACAATGCGGGCGATTCGTGGCAGGATGTTGGCGGAAATCTGCCGACGGATTTTGGATTTGTGATCGATGTGCATGCGCATGAGCCGGAGACGATCTATGTCGTGCCGATCAAGAGCGACTCGGAACACTATCCACTGGACGGGAAGCTGCGTGTGTATCGCAGTAAGAGCGGCGGCAATGAGTGGGAGGCGCTGACGAAGGGGCTGCCCCAGAAGGACTGTTATGTGAACGTGCTGCGCGATGCGATGGCGGTAGACTCTCTGGATTCGTGCGGTGTGTATTTCGGCACGACCGGAGGACAGGTGTACGGGTCGTCGGATGCGGGAGACAGCTGGGCGCCGATTGTGCGTGACCTGCCGGCAGTGCTTTCGGTTGAGGCGCAGACGCTCGCATGATTCGGGTTGAACTACCGATGCATCTTCGAACGCTGGCGGGTGTCAAGGGCGAGGTCACGCTCGACGTGCCGGGAGCTGTGACTCAGCGGTCGGTGCTGGACGCGCTCGAGGCAAAGTACCCGATGCTGTGTGGGACGATACGAGAGCATGGAACGCTGAAGCGGAGGGCGTTTCTGCGCTTCTTCGCATGTCAAGAGGACATCTCGCATGACTCGCCGGATGCGTTGCTGCCGGAGGCGATTGCGACGGGAAAGGAACCTTTGCTGGTGATCGGGGCGGTAGCTGGAGGGATTTGATCGAAAACGGCGGAGGAGAATGGATGCAATCAAGATCGCAGACAGAGGATGTTTCGAAGGGGATGCTTTGGACTGGGCGCATTCTTAGCGGGCTCATGGCTCTTTTTATTGCCTTCGATGGAGTGGGGCATCTTATGAAGCCTGCTCCGGTCGTAGAGGCGTTTGCACGGCTTGGCTATCCGTTGAGTGCGAGCGTGGGAATTGGTGTGCTGGCATTGATCTGTACGGCAATTTACGTGACGCCAAAGACTTCGATCCTGGGTGCGATTCTGCTTACGGGGTATCTGGGCGGCGCGGTGTCGACCCATGTGCGCGCCGGGTCTTCGCCGTTTGAGATTATCTTTCCGGTGATCCTTGGTGGGCTGGTATGGCTGGGACTATTGGTTCGGGATCCAGAGTTGCGCAGGCTCATTCCACTGCGTCGCTAAGCGAGGTTTTCTTTTGTGATGATCTCGCGGATGAGGGGCTGGAGCTGGGGTGGAGCGGCGGAGATTTGTAACGTCTCGCGGAGCATGGCTTCGGGTTCCCCGAGGAGTTCTGGATCTTCTGCGAAGAGGGTGACGATGGGCTGATTGGCTTCGAGGTTGTCGCCCAGTTTGGCATGCATTTCGATGCCGGCGTGGGCGCTGACGGGATCGCCGGGCTTGGCGCGGCCGGCTCCGAGGCGTTGGACTGCCCAGCCTACCTGCTTGCAGTCCATCGCGGCCAGATAACCGGTTTGATGGGCTGTGATGGTTCGGGTGGCTTGTGGTTTGTGCTGGGCGGCGGGGTCTTCGAAGACCGTGATGTCGCCGCTTTGAGCTTCAACGATCGATAGCCAGGCCTTGTAGGCGGTGCCGTTGCGGAGAATCTCGTCGGAGAGCTTTGCGCCGGCTTCGGGAGTGTCGGTGCGGCCTGCAAGGTGGAGCATCCAGCCGCTCAGGATGTTGGAGAGTTCAATGAGATCGGCGGACATCGAGTGGCGTGTGCCGCGCATGATGTCGACGCACTCCCAGACCTCAACCCAGTTGCCGGAGAAGCGGCCGAGAGGCTCGTCCATGGTGGTGAGGAGAGCGGCGGTACGTGTGCCGGAGGCTTCGCCTGTTTCGACCATCAGTTCGGCGAGGAGTTTGGATTTCTCGTAGGTGGGCATGAAGGCGCCGGAGCCGACTTTGACATCGAGGACGAGGGCGTTGAGGCCTTCGGCGAGTTTTTTGCTCATGATGCTGGCGGTGATGAGAAAAGGAGATTCGACGGTGCCGGTGTGGTCTCTTAGCGCATAGAGAATGCGATCGGCGGGGACGATGGTCGGGGTCTGGCCGATGAGCGCGGCGGCGCATTGTTGGAGAACGTCGCGCATCTCGGGGAAGGAGAGTTGGGTATTGAAGCCGGGAATGGTCTCGAGCTTGTCGAGCGTGCCGCCGGTGTGGCCGAGGCTCCGCCCGCTGATCATTGGGACGACGATTCCTGGGACTCCTTCGGAGGTTGGATGAGCAAGGCCGGCGGCAGCGAGGATTGGGGCGATGAGCAATGATGTTTTGTCGCCGACTCCACCGGTGGAGTGCTTGTCGATGGCGAAGGTGTTGAGGGCTTCGGTGTAGGCGACCTCTCCGGAGAAGCGCATGGCCTCGGTGAGCGTGGACAGCTCTCTGGAATCGAGGCCGCGGAGAAAGACGGCCATCAAAAAGGCGGCGATTTGACAGTCGGTGACGAGCTGCCTTGTGGGGGTGCGGTGGACGATGGCGAGGATGAAGGCGCGAATCTCGGCGTCGGTGAGGGCGAGGCCGTCGCGTTTGTGGAGGATCACGTCGATGGGATGGATGGAGTGGGTCATGTCTTCGATGAGATGGTCGTTCTTAATTGCTCAGGAGGAAGGCCGCGGGAAGCAGTGTCGGCGATCGTGGCCTGGGCGATGACGCCGTCTTCAGCGGGGAAGAAGACGATGGTGTCGGGCGTGCTGAACTCGTGGATGGTCTGGCGGCAGGCTCCGCAGGGTTGGCTGGCAGTGTCGTTCAGGTTGGCGACGGCGATGGCGCGGATTCGGATCTTGGGGCCGTGGAGGCTGACGGCGGTGGCAATGGCGGCTTGTTCTGCGCAGACGGTGAGACGGTAGGAGGCGTTTTCCACGTTGCAGCCGGTGACGATAGTACCGTCGGTGAGCAGGACGGCGGCGCCTACACGGAAGTTGCTGTAGGGGGCGTAGGCGTGGTGGGCGACGGCGATGGCTCGCTGCTGCAGGTCTGCGGTCTGGGCGGGGTCGAGTGGGGTCGGGCGGTCGGACGAGCCGTGGTTCGAGGACATGTGACTGAGGCTATCGGTTGAGAAGGGCGATAGCAAGTCGCGTTGCGCTAATGGTTAAGGGCTCGCGCCCGATATAGAGAGCTGTGGACGATCTGACCAAAGAGTTTATCGCGGAGAGCCAGGAAGGTCTCGACCGAATGGAGCGTTGTCTGACCGAGCTTGAGGTGCGGCCCGGGGATAGTGGATTGCTGGGAGAGATCTTCCGTGCGGTTCATACGATTAAAGGGACAACGGGGTTTTTGGGCTTCGACAGGCTGGAGAAGCTGGCGCACGCAGGAGAGCATCTGCTGGGCTCGCTGCGCGACGGCCGGCTGGCGGTGACGTCGGAACTGATCAGCGGATTACTGAACCTGCTGGATGGGCTGCGCGCGATTCTGGTGCTGATTCAGGAGACCGGTGGCGAAGGGACCAGGTCTGGTGATGAAGACGGCGAGTTGATCGCGGAGTTGACGCTGTTGAATGGCGAGATGCCGCCGGCGGAGGTCGAGGCAGAGTTATTACATACGATTATCGACGCCGGTCAACCTACTGCACCTGTCGCGGGAGCGTCGAAGCTATCGAACAAGTCTTCCGCGCCGACGTCGGCGACCACGAATAGTGAGAGAAACGGAGTAGGGAACGACAAAACGCTGCGGATCGATGTCGACGTCCTGAACCGGATGATGAACCTTGTGGGTGAGTTGGTGCTGACGCGCAACCAGATGCTGCAGACCGATATGTCGGCGGGGAATTTTCCTGAGCTGGCGCGACGGCTGGACAGCGTGACCGCAGACCTGCGCGAGACCGTGATGCAGGCACGGATGCAGCCGGTAGGAAATCTGTTTGGCAAGTTTCCGAGAATGGTGCGAGACCTGGCGAGGACGTGCGGTCGCGATGTGCGAATCGAATTTGCCGGCCAGGAGACAGGGCTAGACAAGAGTTTGCTGGAAGCGATCAAGGACCCGCTGACCCATGCGGTGAGGAATGCAGTGGACCATGGGATTGAAGCGCCGAGTGTCCGCGTGTTGGCGGGCAAGCCGGCAGAGGGCTGTGTGCGGCTGAAGGCGTTTCATCAGAGCGGATCAGTGGTGATCGAGGTCACGGATGATGGCGCTGGGATCCCGATGGAACGAGTGTTGGCGAAGGCGATTGAACGCAATCTTGTGACCGAGGAGCAGGCTGCGGGAATGTCGGAGAGGGAGGCCTTGCAGCTGATCTTTCTGCCTGGCTTTTCGACGGCGGCGGCGGTGACGACGGTCTCGGGGCGAGGCGTTGGGATGGATGTGGTGCGGGCCAATGTGGAGAAGGTTGGCGGCAGCGTCGAAGTGGAGTCGCGCAGGGGCGTAGGGACGACGCTGCGGTTGCGAGTTCCACTGACGCTTGCGATCGTTCCTTCGCTGATCGTACGCAGTGGAGGACAGTGCTTTGCGCTGCCGCAAAGCGCGCTCGTAGAGCTGGTGGATATTCCGCGGCGAGAGTTTACGCGAATGGTGCAGCGGATCGGTCCGGCCGAGCTCTATCGTCTGCGGGAGCATCTGCTGCCGATGGTTTGGCTTGACGGACTTCTCGGGTTGGAGTCGGATTCGCCGGAGACGTCGCAGGGACACTATCTGGCTGTGCTCGAGGCGGATGGATGCCGGTACGGCCTGGTGGTCGACGACCTGATGTCGCCGGAGGAGATTGTGGTGAAGCCACTGTCGCCTGTACTTCGCGAGATCGGTTTGTTTTCAGGAGCGACGGTGCTGGGCAACGGGACGCTGGCACTGATCCTGGATGTTGGAGCGACAGCGGCACGCGCGGGTGTGAAACCGATCGAGGACGAGAGCGTGGAGACGGGTGCGCGGGAGGTCGCGAGTCAGGCTGCCACCGGGGTGTCGTTCCTGATCTTTGAAGATCGCGCCCGGGAGCGGACGGCGTTACCACTGGACATGGTGGAGCGGATTGAAAGCGTGTCACTGGATCGAATCGAGTATGCGGGAGGACGCCCGCTGCTGCAGTATCGCGGCGAGTTGTTGCCGCTGAAGGACCAGGGCAACGTGTTGGCGGACCTGGATGCGGCGCGAGAGCGTGGGGGCGAGGTGCTGGCAACGGTATTGATCTGTGGGCAGGCGGGGCGCCGTGGAGAGCAGAGAGTTGGTGTGGTTGTGCGGCAGGTCCTGGATGTTTCGCCGGGAACGCTGTTGGAGCGGGACGGTGTCGGTGATGGAACGGGAATGGAGCTTGCCCTCGTGAAAGAAAAGCTGACGCTGGTTTGCCGGGAGTTTGGCGCGCAGGCGACGACTGGCTGGCAGGAGGTCGCATGAAGATAGGTGGCCACGATACGGTCGATGAGATTCAGGAGGATAACGACGCGGTATCACTTTGCTCGCTCTACGCGGGGGGTGAGACCTTTGGGATCGACACCAGGAAGATTCGCGAGGTGCTGGGAGATCGAGATCTGCAACGTGTCCCCATGTCTCCGGCGTTTATCGCAGGGGTTGTGCCCTATCGCGGTGAGGTGCTGACGACGGTGAATCTTCGGGCGCTGCTGGGGATGGAGGCGCACTCCAAAAAGTGTTGCGTGCTGGTGATGGAGGACGATGAAGCCGGAGAGCGATTCGGCCTTGTAGTGGATGCGGTGGGTGGCGTTGTCACGGTGAGCCGGCGAATGTTGGAAGCGAATCCATGCACGTTGGAGGCGCGAGGGAAGTGGTTGTTCGATGGTGCTTACAAGATGGAGAGTGGCCTGATGGTGCGGCTCGACCCACCGAAGCTGTGCCCGTCGCGATTGTCGGAGACGGGATTGTTTAGGAATAGTTCGAATGGAGGTTTCGATGCGGGCCCTGATCGTCGATGATTCAAGCTTTATCCGAGAATATCTGCGGCACCTGTTGAGCCGGATGGACATTGTGTGCGAAGAGGCCGTCGACGGAAGCGATGCGCTGATGGTGCTGGCGGCCAAAGAGACGTTCGACCTGATGCTGCTGGACGTGAACATGCCGGTGATGAATGGGCTGGAGTGCGTAAAGGCGCTGCGTGAAGCGAGACTGGGACCAGATATGAAGGTAATGATGGTAACGACCGAGGCCGATCACTCGTTCATCGCTGCGGCACTGGACAATGGTGCGGACGAATTTCTGATGAAACCGTTTACCCCGGAGAGCCTGCGGGAGAAGATGCTTCTGCTTGGTGTGATTGCGGCTTAACCAGAAGGCGGAGGAAATTGGACATGGGGATTTTAGCGGAACGGCCACTTCGTATTCTTGCAGCAGACGACTCCGGAGTGATGCGAAGCGTCTTCTGTAGGCTGTTTCTGATGCATGCGGAAGACCGGTCGAGCGAGTTGCCCAGGATGGAGTTGTGCGGGATCGCTCGCGATGGCGTGGAGTGCCTGGAGCAGGTGAGACGGCTAGGCCCCGATGTCCTGGTGCTTGATCTCGAGATGCCAAGGTTGAATGGGCTGGATGTGTTGGACCGGCTGCGCGTTGAAAACCCTGCGTTGCCGGTGATCATGTGCAGCGCGCATACCGAACATGGCGCGAGATCGACCCTGGAGGCGTTGGGGCGAGGAGCGTCGGACTATGTCATGAAGCCGTCGGAGCAACGTGATGCAGCTGTGGTGATGCAGGCACTTTCGCAGCAACTGCTGCCGCGAATCGCCGCGCTGGCGAAGGACGCGAACAGGGGGAAAGCGGGTGCGGATGGAGGCGTCACCTCCGACAGGGCACAGAAAGCGAGCGCGGGCGAGGTCCCGGCGAAGGCGTTCTCTCCGGTTGAGATCGTGGTGATCGGACTGTCGACTGGCGGGCCCTCGGCGCTGGAGCAACTGTTGCCGAAGCTGCCGAAGGATTTTCCTGTTCCTGTGATGATCGTGCAGCACATGCCGAAGTTGTTTACAGGACTGCTCGCGGAGAGGCTGAACAATTGCTGTGCGTTGCGCGTGGAGCAGGCCTATGACAACGCGACCATTCGTCCGGGTACGGTCTGGCTGGCGCCGGGAGACTCGCACATGGAGGTGGCTCCGCGCCGCGCGATGCTTGGTGATGGCGACAGAGACTCGGAAGTATGCAGTGCCAGGATCCGACTGCACCAGCAGGAGCCGCTGAATCACTGCAGACCATCGGTCGATTATCTTTTCTTCTCTGCTGTGCGAATCTACGGTGCTGGGACGCTGGCGCTGGTGATGACGGGGATGGGCGCGGATGGTCTGAACGGAGCACGCGCGGTGCATGAGGGCGGCGGGATGGTGTTGGCCCAGGACGAAGCTACCTCAGCGGTGTGGGGGATGCCAGGCAGGGTAAGTGCGGCCGGTATCGCCAACGCAACGCTGCCGTTATGGGGGATCGCAGGCGCGTTGAGACAAAGAGTAAGCGCAGGGCGGCAGGTACGATCGGAAGTTGGACCCGGTGCAGTCTCTGTGAGGACTCCGAGGCGGGAGGTGATCCATGGCCTGCTCTGATTCGGACTATGAGTATCTTCGAGGGGTTGTGATGGAGCAGTCCGCGAACCAGATCGATCCGTCGCGTAATGCGCTGTTCGACACGAGGTTGACTCCGATCGCACGTCTGTCGGGTGCGGCCAATCTTGAAGATTTTGTGAACATGTTGAAGGCGGGCAAACCAGCCCATCTGCACCGTGCAGTGGCTGAGGCGATGACGGTTAATGAGACGAGCTTTTTTCGCGATATTGCACCGTTCGAGATGTTACGCGAGGTTGTCTTTCCACGATTGATCGAACAGAGAATGGAGAAAAGGCGGCTGAGGATTTGGAGTGCAGCGAGTTCAACGGGGCAGGAGGCTTACAGCCTCGCGATGTCCGTGGCGGAATATTTTCCGGCTCTTGCGCAGTGGGACGTAAAGATTATCGGAACAGACATCTCGCGGCATGTGTTGGACTATGCGCAGAAGGGGCGATATCGCCGGGTTGAGGTGAACCGTGGACTGCCCGCGCGGATGCTCCTGAAGTACATGGTGCGTGAGGGCGAGGAGTGGGAGGTGGTTCCGCGGATCCGGTCGATGTGCGAGTTTCGGTATGCGAACCTTTGCGCACCGATGCCACAGCTCCCGGAGTTCGACCTGGTGATGTTGCGAAACGTTCTGCTTTATTTTTCACAGCATGATCGGAGGGCGCTCTTCGGCGAGATTTATCGCAAGATAGTCCCTGGCGGGTATCTGGTCCTGGGGAACGCGGAGCAGGCTGAAGATTCAACCAATCTTTTTGAAGTGGAGTTCGCAGCGAACTGCTATTTTTATCGGCCCGTCAACGGAAGCTGATCCGTCCTGTTCTATGGCCCGCGGCAAGACTTATCAAAGTCGTTGTGCATCCTATAGTGTGTATGGCAGTTATGCTGCTGGGAGCACCCTAAAGGACAATGCCACAAGTTCCGACGAAGAAAGTTGATCCAGCGAAGGCCGATAAGGCAGCGATGCGGAGGGGTTCCGCCGACGAAGCCGAGGCGGCGCTGCGGCTGTTTCATCCGATCACGGCAAAGTGGTTTCGAGCGGTGTTCGATGCGCCGACGGCTCCGCAGGTGGAGGGCTGGCCGGCGATTGCGCGTGGAGAGTCGACCCTGATCCTGGCGCCGACCGGCACGGGCAAGACGCTGACGGCGTTTCTGTGGTGCCTCGACAAACTGATGATGCAGACATCTCCCGATGCTGAGCGCGGATGCCGCGTGGTTTATCTGTCGCCGTTGAAGGCGCTGGCGGCGGATGTGGAGCGCAATCTCAGGTCTCCTCTGGTGGGAATTGCCAACATGGCGAGGCGTGAGGGCGATAGAATGTGCGAATGCCTGAGATAAGCGTTCGCACAGGGGACACGTCGCAGAAGGAACGCGCGCGGTTTCGGAAACACCCCGGAGATATTTTGATCACGACGCCGGAGAGCCTGTATCTGCTTCTGACGTCGGAGGCAGGCGAGGGGCTGCGGTCGGTTGAGACGGTGATTGTGGACGAGATCCATGCGTTGGTGCCAAGCAAGCGCGGGGCGCATATGGCGCTGTCTTTGGAGCGTCTTGAAGCTCTGACTGGCAGGCGGTTGCAGCGGATCGGATTGTCGGCGACGCAGCGGCCACTGGAGGAGGTAGCACGGTTTCTGGGCGGCGCTGAGTCTTCGGGCGCGACGACCATGGTCTCTTCGGTGGCGGAGATGCCGCAACGCGACTGAGCGTGGGAGCGAGATTGCCAGTGTCCTGATGAGTACCGCCAGCGACGATGGCGTGAAGCCCGATGTGGGAGTGAACGCGCCCCAGTACAGGCCTGTCAATGTGGTGAATGCAGGCGCGAGGAAGCTACTGGAATTGAAGGTGGAGGTGCCGGTTGAGGACATGGCTCGGCTCGGCGAAATACAGGAGCAGCCGAGCGGGCCGGCTTCGCAGGGACCGAAGAGGACTTCGATCTGGCAGTCGATTCATCCGCGGTTGCTCGAGATTATTCAGGGGCGAACGTCGACGCTGATCTTTGTGAATGCGCGGCGTGTGGCGGAGACGGCTGGCGGGCGCGCTGAATGAGCTCGCAGGTGAGCCGATCGCGCGCGCACATCACGGCTCTCTAGCGGCTACCCAGAGGACGGAGATCGAAGAGCTGCTGAAGGCGGGGAAGATCAAGGCGCTGGTGGCTACGTCGTCGTTGGAGCTGGGGATCGATATGGGGGCGATCGATCTGGTGATTCAGATTGAAGCGCCGCCGTCGGTGGCGAGTGGGATGCAGCGGATCGGAAGGGCGGGGCATCAGGTGGGCGCGCCTTCGCATGGAATTATTTTTCCGAAGTATCGTGCAGACCTGATCGCATGTGCGGCTGTGACGCGTGCGATGCATGAGGGGCATGTCGAGTCGACGCGATTTCTGCGCAATCCGCTGGATGTGCTGGCGCAGCAGATGGTGGCCGTGATTGCGCATCCTCCCCTGGGCGTCGAGGATGCAGAGCGACGGGCAAAGCGCGCAACGCGAGGAGGAGGAGAGCCCCGGCATCAGCTATGCGGCGTTGTTCGCGCTGGTGCGGGGAGCCGCACCGTTTGCAGGATTGAGCCAAGGTGTGTTCGATGGTGTGCTCGACATGCTGGCCGGGCGGTATCCATCGGATGAGTTTGCGGATCTGCGGCCAAGGATTACGTGGGACAGGACACGCAACTGGATTACACCTCGCGCTGGCGTGAAACGGATTGCGATTCTGAATGGCGGGACGATTCCTGATCGCGGCACGTACGGAGTTTTTCTCGCAGGGCAGAGAAACAAGCCAGTGCGGGTTGGCGAGCTGGATGAGGAGATGGTCTTCGAGAGCAGGACAGGAGACACGTTCATCCTGGGCGCGTCGACCTGGCGGATCGATGAGATTACGCATGACCGTGTGCTGGTGACGCCCGCTCCTGGTGAGGCTGGCAAGATGCCGTTTTGGCATGGAGACCAGGCTGGGAGACCGCTCGAGTTTGGACGACGAATTGGCGCTCTGGTGAGAGAGCTGCGAGATTCACCGCGGGCCGTTGCGGTGGCGAGGCTGACCACCGAGCACGACCTCGAACCGGGTGCGGCAGAGAATGTGTTGCGCTATCTGGCAGATCAGGAGTTGGCGACTGTCGTGGTTCCGGATGATCGAAATATTGTGATCGAACGGGTGAGGGACGAGTTGGGCGACTGGCGGGTTTGCGTTCTCACTCCATTCGGGAGCAGAGTCCATGCGCCGTGGGCGATGGCGGCGACGGCAAAGTTGAAGGCGTCGTCTGGATACGCGGTCGAGACGATGTGGTCGGAGGATGGGTTCGTGCTGCGCTTTCCGGAGACTGAGGAGGCGCCTGCGATCGATCCGATTTTGCTGGAGCCGGAGGAGGCTGCGGAGCTCGTGCTGCGGCAGTTGGGGTCGACAGCGTTGTTTGCAGCGAAGTTCCGAGAGAGCGCGGCGCGGGCCCTGCTGTTGCCGAGAAGGAGGGCGGATGGGCGGACTCCGCTGTGGCAACAGAGGAAGCGTGCGTATGACCTGCTGAGCGTGGCCAGCCAGTATGCTTCGTTTCCGATTGTGCTGGAGGCGTACCGCGAGTGTTTGCGCGATGTCTTCGACATGCCGGCACTGATGGAGACGCTGCGGAATATCGGAAGCCGTTCGCTGCGAGTGCATACGGTGGATTCGCGAACGCCCTCTCCGTTTGCTTCGGCGCTGTTGTTCAGCTATGTCGCGAACTATATCTACGATGGCGACGCTCCGCTGGCGGAGAGACGGGCGCAGGCGCTCTCGATCGATCAGGACCAGCTGCGTGAGCTGATGGGCGATGCCGATCTTCGCGAACTGCTGGACGCCAATGCGATTGAAGAGACCGAGGAGCAGTTGCAGTGTTTGGCTGAGACTTATCAGGCGCGGAACATGGACGGAGTGCATGACCTGTTGATGCGGGTGGGTGATTTGACTCGCGCAGAGTTGCGGTTGCGATGCGTTACAGAAGAGGTCGCAGAGACAACTGGCAAACTGATTCGTGCGCGGCGTGTGCTGGAGGTTCAAGTTGCGGGAGAGAAGCGGTTCATCGCAGTAGAGGACGCGGCACGATATCGGGACGCGCTTGGAGTGCCTCTGCCACCGGGGTTGCCCTCGGCTTTTCTGCAGGCGGTACCGCACGCTTTTGCTCGATTTGATGCGACGGTTTGCGCGGACGCATGGACCGTTCACAACGAATGAAGCTGCAGCGCGATTCGACCTTCCCGCCGAGAGCGTGGAGGCGGCGCTGCAGGGACTGGTGCAGAGTGGCAAGGTGGTGGAGGGTGGTTTTCGGCCTGGAGGGATCCACCGGGAGTGGTGTGATGACGAGGTTCTGCGAGCGATTCGGCGGAGGTCGCTGGCCCGATTACGGAAGGAGGTCGAGCCGGTTGAGCAGAGAACGCTCGCGAGGTTGTTTACGCGGTGGCAGGGTGTGGTGCAGCCGCGCCGAGGCTTGGATGCGCTGCTGGATGTGATCGAGAACCTGCAGGGCGCGCCGCTACCGGCATCGATTTTGGAGACGGAGATTCTGCCTGCCCGCCTGCTTGGTTACAAGCCCGCTGATCTCGATACTTTGATCGCGGCGGGTGAAGTGGTCTGGGTTGGGATGGATCCGATTGGAGAACGCGATGGGAGGATCGGGCTTTATCTTGCGGAGAAGCTGTCAGCCCTTTGGCCGATCGCTCCGACGCAACCGGTGCAGCGCGTTCTGCGGGACGATGAGGGAAAGGTGATTGCTCCCTTGGCCGCAGCAGTGACCAGGGAGACGGAGATTGTCGAGTACTTGAAGAGGCATGGAGCTTCGTTCTTCCAGGACCTGCATGACGGGGTGGGTGGAGGGTATCCCGGCGAGACGCTGGAGGCGCTTTGGAGCCTGGTATGGAAGGGGTTGCTGACCAACGACGGTATGGCCGCGCTGCGTGCCTACTGCGAACGTCCTTCGACGAACAGTTCTCGGAAACCGGCGCGGCGGGTGAATCAGCAGGTGGTCTTCCGGTCGCGGCGAACGACTCCGCCGACAGCCCAGGGACGATGGGCGCTGAATGGAGCGGCTTTCGCTGAGGAGAGGTCGGCGACGGCGTGGAGTCATGCGATCGCTCAGCAGCTACTTGACGCGGTATGGCGTGGTGTTTCGTGAGACGGCCCATGCGGAGAATCTGCCCGGAGGGTTTTCGGCGATCTATGACGTGGTGAAGGCGCTGGAGGAGAGTGGAAAGATTCGGCGCGGATATTTTGCCGCCGATCTTGGAGCGACGCAGTTTGCGATGCCGGCCGCAGTCGATCTTCTTCGTTCGCTCCGAGTGCAGCAAGATCCGGATCGGGTGGAGATGCTGCAGTTGGCGGCGACTGATCCGGCAAACCCCTATGGAGCGCTGATGCGATGGCCTGCGGCGCCGGATGCAGGTTCGTCGTTGACGCGAAGCGTGGGAGCTCGGGTGATTCTCTGCGATGGTGCTCTGGTGGCTTATCTGCGGCGAGGAAATCCCAACCTGCAGGTGTTTCTGCCGGACGAGGAGCCGCAACGATCGCAGGTGGCGCGGAGTCTGGCGGAGTTTCTGGTGGGCAGGGTGCAGGGAGAGCGTGGAGACGATGACGCGGGTCGGGCGGGGATGTTAATTGCGACTGTGAATGGGATCGCAGTGGCAGAGAGTGTGATGGCTCGCGCTTTGCTCGGATGCGGGGTTTGCAGCGGGGGCGATGGGATTCAATGTTCGTAGGAATTTGCCGCCGTTGCCGGGGCAACGCGCTGGAGCGAGAGCGAATGCCTGAGGGAGACACAATCTATCGAACCGCACGGGCTCTGCGAGGGCGTTATTGGGGGCAAGGTCGTGACGGGGTTTGAGACTGGGTTGGCGAAGCTGGCTCGGGTGAATGACGATGCTCCGCTGGTGGGACGAGTGGTGGAGAGGGTCGAGTCCCGAGGGAAGTGGTGCCTCATCCATTTTTCGGGGGACTTGATTCTTGTTACGCATATGTTGATGAGCGGGAGTTGGCACTTGTATCGCACTGGCGAGCGGTGGCAGATGGGACGATCGCGGATGCGGGTAATGGTTCGAACGGCGGAGTGGGAGGCCGTGGGATTCAATATTTCGGTGGCGGAGTTTCATACGGAGCGGTCGCTGGCGAGAAGCAGCGAGGTTCCGAAGCTGGGACCTGATATTTTGTCGGGGAGTTTCAAGGTGGAAGCTGGAGTGGAGCGATTGATCGCTTATGGCCGCGAGTATCCTGACGCTGAGATTGCTGTGGTGCTGCTGAATCAGCGGGTGCTGGCGGGGTTGGGGAATGTGTATAAGAGCGAGGTTTTGTTTGCTGCGGGGGTGAATCCGTTTCGTGCGATGAGGACGATCACTCAGCGTGAAATGGAGGTGATGGTCGACGTCGCGCAGCGTTACATGAAGGCGAATGTGGTCGACGGCAAGGGCGATGGAATTGTGACCTACTCGGGCAACCGAAGGACGACACACGCGATGGATCGTGAGGAGCGGCTGTGGGTGTATCGGCGGCAGGGTCAGGAATGTCGCAGGTGCGGAGCGGTGGTGATGATGCGAAAGCAGGGCGTGCAGGCGCGGTCGACATATTGGTGTCCGGAGTGCCAGCCGTGGCTGGGAACAGGGGAGACGGCCGCACCCGTGGGCCGGGTTGATAGACTCCTTCGATGAGAGAGATGAGTCGGCGAGAGATGCTGAAGCTGAGCTCGACCGGAGCGCTGGCTGCGATTGCGACGACTGTGCCGGGTGTTGCTACGCCTGTTGAGGCTCTAGGTAGGACCGTACCGAAGTGGGGGATCTTCGAAATATCCCTACAGGGACCTTCAACGGGGAATCCATTCGTTGAGGTGGATCTGGCGGCTACGTTTGTGCGGGGAGATCGGACGGTCGCGGCAGATGGATTTTACGATGGCGCGGGTCGGTATAGAGTCCGATGGATGCCGGATGAAGAGGGTGACTGGAGTTATACGACACGCAGCGGTGTGCCGGAGCTTCACGGAAAGACGGGAACGTTTACCTGCGTTCGTGCGTTGCCGGGAGCGCATGGGCCCGTGAGAGTCCGCAACACACACCATTTTGCTTACGCGGATGGGACACCATACTTTCCTTTTGGCACGACATGCTATGCGTGGATTCACCAGGGCGATGCGCTCGAACGCCAGACCTTGAAGACCTTGCAGGCGTCGCCGTTCAACAAGATACGAATGTGCGTGTTCCCGAAGAGTTATGAGTACAACCGCAACGAGCCTGTGCTCTATCCCTTTGAACGAAATGCAGCGGGAGAGAGCGACTTCAGACGGCCAAACCCAGCGTTTTTTGCGCATCTGGAGCTGAGGATTGCCGAGCTTTGCGCATTGGGAATTGAGGCCGACCTGATTTTGTTTCACCCGTATGATCGGTGGGGATACGCGACGATGCCGGCGGAGGCCGACGATCAGTATCTGCGTTATGTGCTGGCGCGACTATCGGCGTATCGGAATATCTGGTGGTCTCTGGCAAACGAATTTGATTTGATGAAGGCGAAGTCGGTGGCGGACTTCGACAGGTTTTTCCAGATTGTGTTGCAGCACGACTGGGCAGGTCATCTGAGGTCAGTGCATTATTCCAAGTCGATGTATGACTACACCCAGCCGTGGGTGACTCACGCCAGCCTGCAGAGCTATGACTTTGACGTGGCTGCAGCATGGCTTAAGGCTTGGGGGAAGCCGATTGTGTATGACGAAGTGATGTATGAGGGGAATCTGAATAAACGTTGGGGGAACATCTCTGGCGAGGAGATGACGCGGCGGTTTTGGCTGGGAGTGATTGCCGGATGCTACGTGACGCATGGCGAAACATACCTTGATCCAGAACAGCCGTTCGATGAGAATACGACGCCGACACTGTGGTGGTCGCACGGTGGAACGCTGCATGGAAGCAGCCCTGCGAGGATTGCGTTTCTAAGGCGATTGGTGGAAGAGACTGCAACTGCGGCGGGAGCGCAGTCGAAACTGACAGGACTTGATGCGGGAGCTGCGCCTTACTATCTGAATGCTTCGAGCGCGGATGCGAACGGCGCGATTCAGGAGATCGTGTATTACATGGATTTTCATCAGCCGATCTACTATGAGTTTCCTCTGCCGGACGGAAGTTTTACGGCGGAGCTGATCGACCCCTGGCAGATGACAGTGACGGCGGTGCCTGGTGGATTCAGTGGAAAGACAAAATTGAAGCTCTCCGGAAGAGCATTTCAGGCGGTTCGGTTTCGAAGAATTGCTTAGAGGCTATTGTGGTGGTGGTGGAGACGGTTGAGGCTGTTGCGGCGGATGTTTGTCCTTGCCGCCACCGAAGATCTTTTGGAGGAAGTTTCTTCTTTTTGGGCGCGGGAGCCTGTGTCGTGTCGGGGCATTGCCGTCTGGCGGCGTGTTTGGGGCCGGGTGGACGATGGGTGCGGGAGTTGTGGCTGGTTGTGCAGGGGCAGGATGGGTCGCGTCCGGAGTGACGGCTTTGTTGCCGCCGATGCCGAAGATCTTCTGGATGAGGTTCTGTGGGTTTTCACCCATCTGACTGCAGGTGTTGACGGGCGCCGTGCCATCAAGGAAGGCGACGTAAAAGCTGTTGCTGGGACAGGTGGAGTCGACGAGTAGACTAGAGGGCCTGTCGATGCGGGCGGTGGTGACGCCTTCAGGTGCGACGAAGGGTTTTACGTCGGAGTATTGCGGAAGCAGGATCGCGCGCTTCATGAACTCCGTCCAAATGGGAGCAGCCGCGTGTGCGCCCTGAAGTTTGACGTCAGTATAGTCGTCGTTGCCGACCCAGATAATGCAAAGGAGATTGGAGGTGTAGCCGGCGAACCATGCGTCGTGGCTGGTGCCGGTCTTGCCGGCTGCGGGAGCGGTGAAGCCGTGGCCGCGGACTGCTCCCGCGGCGGTTCCGTAATTGAGCGCGCCTTCCAGCAGCGACTGAGTGAGGTAAGCGACGCGGGGGTCGAGTACTTGCTTGCCCTCAGGAGAGAAATCGGAGACGATGTCGCCGTTAGTATTGCGAACCGAAGCGACCATCCATGGATTCAGGTGTACACCGTTGTTGGCGAAGACGGTGTATGCGCCGGCCATGTCGATCGGCGTGGCGCTATACGTGCCGATAGCGACGGAAGGGGTGGCTTTGGCGGACGCGATGCCGGCGGAGTGGGCGAGGGTTGCTACGTTTTGGTAGCCCACCTTTTGCGCGAGGGCTATGGTCGCGATGTTGAGTGAGTGTGCGATTGCGGTGGCCGCTGTGACCATGCCGGGGTACTCGTTCTTTTCGAAGTTGCCGGGGGTGTAGGGCTGGTCGTTGGTGCCGAAGTCCTGGGAATCGTCGTTGAGCTGAGTGAGAGCGGTGAAGACTCCGTCTTCGCCGAGGGAGGTTCCGTTGAGCGAGGTATTGTAGGCGGTGGCGTAGACGAAGGGCTTGAAGATGGAACCGGTCGGCCGGTTGGAGGTGGCATGATTGAGCTGCGAGACGCCGTAGTTGCGGCCGCCTACCAGTGCGAGGAGCTGTCCGGTGTGCGGATTGATGGCGACGAGTGCTACTTGTGGATAAGTGATTGGTTTGGGCTGCTCGCCTTTTGGCGTTTTGCGTTGCTTACGGACGAGCTCGTCAACGTTCTTCATGCCAATCTCGATGGCCTCGGACGCTGCGCGCTGCAGCTCGGGGTCGAGCGAGGTGTAGATGCGAAGGCTCTGACGCGACAGGTCCTGATCGCCGATGCGCTGGACTAGCTGATCGTGGACGAGGTCGACGAAGTAGGGAGCTTCGCTCGCGTCGATGTTCGGCGGCGCCAACCGGAGAGGTTCCGCCTTGGCGCGTGAGGCCTCCGCGGAGGTGATGGCGCCCGTTTCGACCATGGAGTCGAGTACTACGTTACGACGCTCCATCGCGCGCTCAGGATGACGGTAGGGATTGAGACGGGTCGGACTCTGAATAGTGCCGGCTAGTAAGGCGCACTCAGCCAGGTCGAGCTGGCCCAGGTTTTTCCCGAAGAACGTCTGCGCGGCCTCGCCAAAGCCGTTGATGGCGTAGCTGCCACGCTGGCCAAGGGGAACCTGATTCGCATACATCTCGAAGATTTGCTTCTTGTTGAATCGGGCTTCGAGCTGGAAGGTGATGAAGACCTCACGGAACTTGCGGGTGAAACGCTTCTCCGGAGTCAGGAAGAAGCCACGGGCCAGTTGCTGGGTAAGAGTGGAGCCGCCGCAGGACATACGCCGGGAGACGATATCGACAAAGGCGCATTTGGCGGTGCGGAGATAGTTGATGCCGCCATGTTCAAAAAAGCTGCGGTCTTCAATGGCAGTGACTGCCTGCACCATATGTGCAGGAATCTCTCCGTAGGAGACGATGCGGCGCTTGGTGCGGTTTTTATCTTCGGAGAGAGCGGTGATGAGCTGCGGTTCAAGCTCGTATGCACTGAGCGCTACTCCGTTTTCGGCTGTGATGCTTTGGACGGTGCCGCTGCTGGTATTGATAGTGGCGCCGTCGGTGTTGTGATAACTCTCCGGACCGGGCTTGATGAAGATGTTGTCGCCGTTGAGCTGAAACGTACCAAGCTTCGGATTGCTGTTGTAACCCGCCTGGCGAAGGTCCGTGGCGATTACCGAGACAGTGAGCTTTTGGCCATCGCGGACTTCGCGCGGCGCGGCGTAGATCTGTGAGACACTCGCGAATATGGGACCGGCGCTTAGACGGTCATCGACCACCCGTTGATAGTGATAGTAGAAGTAGCCGAAGACCACCGCACCGGCCACCATAAGGCCCAGGAAACTTATCAGGACAATGCGGAAGAGACGAGAGTGCAGCAGACTTTTCGACTTGGCCTTGAAGCTCGTGCTACTGCCGTATTTAAGTTTTACTGGCATAGGTGCGGGGAACCAGGCCTAGCTTCGATTCACTATGACGTTAGACGGGTTAGATGCGGCGATGTTCATTGGGGCTTGCTTCGGCGAGTTGGCTCTAGTTTAGCTTGGAGCAGGACGCCGGCAAGATGAGCGGCGATCCCATCAATTGAATGATCCTCATTCGTTAACTTGAACCGGTCAACTAGTTCAACTTTGTCTTCAACTACACCGCGCCCAATATTGATTCGATAAGGGATGCCGACAAGGTCAGCGTCTTTGAATTTGACCCCGGCCCGTTCGTCGCGGTCGTCCAGGATGACGTCAACGCCAGCAGCTTCGAGTTCGGCTGCGACCTTTTCTCCTGCCGCCAAAAGAGCGGCATCGCCAATATTGGTGATCGTGACGACGACTTCGAAGGGTGCGATGGCGGGGGACAAGGCATAGCTCTTACCTTCGTTGGAGGCAGCAGAGGTTTCGATCGCGGCGGTGAGGATGCGCTCGATGCCGATGCCGTAGCAGCCCATGATGGGCATGACTTCTTTGCCTTCGCGATTGAGGACGGAGGCGCCCATGGACTTCGAGTATTTATTGCCGAGTTTGAAGATGTGGCCGATTTCGACGGCTTTGCCAATCTTGAGAGGCTTGCCGCTGGAGACGTCCAGGTCGCCTTCGTTGACGTTGCGGATGTCGGCGACTCGCGTCCAGATGAAGTCACGGCCCGGTACGATGTTGCGATAGTGGAAGTCGATCTTGTTGGCGCCGCCGACCATGTTTTTGCGGTCTTCGAGTCCCTTGTCGACGACGACGAACGCGGCGCGTGGATCGCCTTTGTCTGCGGGAAGGACCTTGAGGCCGATAGGGCCGAGGTAGCCAGCGGGACCTTCGAAGTAGAGAGCGAGTTCTTCGGCGACCATTGTGCGGAGTTCGGTCACATAGGCGGCGGCCATTAACTTGGTCTCGTTGACGAAGTGGTCGCCGCGAAGAAAGGCGATGACCGGGATCTCGACCGTCTTGCCAGTGCCGTCTTTTTTCTGACCCATGTAAGCGACGGTCTTGATGTCGGAGGCGGGAGAGATCTGGAAAAATTCGGCGACGTCGGCGATCGAGGCTTTGCCCGGTGTATGGACGAGTTCGGGCATGCCGTCGCCGGTTGGCTCCATCTCGGCGACCGGAAAGAGTTGCGAGGTGGCCTTCTCCATGTTCGCTGCGTAGCCGCTCTCGGGGCAACTGACGATGAGATCTTCACCGGCCTCGGTGTAGACCATGAACTCCTGCGAGCCGGAACCGCCCATGGCTCCGGAGTCGGCTTCGACGACGACGAAGTTGAGCCCGCAGCGGGTGAAGATGCGACGGTAGGTCTCATCGTGTTTGTTGTAGGAGATGTCGAGGCCCGCCTCGTCGAGGTCGAAGGAGTAGGCGTCCTTCATGAGGAACTGGCGGACACGCAACAGGCCGGACCTTGGACGCGGCTCATCGCGGAACTTGGTTTGGATCTGGTACCAGATTTGAGGGAGCTGCTTGTAGCTGCGAAGCTCCTTGCGAGCAATGTCGGTGACGATCTCCTCATGGGTCATGGCAAGGCAGAGCTCGGCGCCCTTCCTGTCTTCAAGGCGAAACATGTTGCCGCCCATGCCGGACCAGCGGCCGCTCTCCTCCCATATCTCCTTGGGATTGAGGGCGGGAAGGTAGAACTCCTGGCCGATACGGTCCATCTCTTCGCGGACGATGCCGATGATCTTGTTGATCGAGCGGTTGCCGAGGAAGAGGTAGCTATAAATGCCGGCGCCGAGCTGGCGGATATAGCCCGCCCTGAGGAGGAGCTTGTGGCTGGCGACTTCGGCGTCTGCGGGTGCTTCACGGAGGGTCGGGATGAACAGTTGGGACCAGCGATGCATGGGCAAAAAAGCACTTTCCGGCCCGCTGCGTCGGAATGCGCGGGCTTTTCGGGGATGACTCACATTCTAACTGGGAAGCTGTTTTGCAGCACAGGGGTCAGTTACGGCGAAGATTTTCACGATTAAGTGAAAGACATGTTGAGTGTTTTCTTATATGTACGCCAGCCGACATACTTTATTGCTTAAAGAGAGTACCGTCGTGCTAATCGCAAGCCCGCCCCGCGTTTTGTGGGCAACCAGTCTTTGCGGCCAGAGGATCCTCTCGCGTAAAGGAAGTTCGAGTTGCTTACCAGACGAACTACAACGGAGTCGACAATTCGGTCCCGCAATGTCATCCTTGCGCAGTTGCCGGAGGACGAGTACGCGGCTTTGGCGAAGTTTCTGACGCCGGTTGACTTGCCGCTGGGGAAGCAACTCTCCGAGCCGAACCAACCCATAGAGTATGTGTATTTTCTGAACAGCGGTCTGATCTCTACAGACGCGCTGACAGAAAAGGGTGAGTCGGTTGAGGTCGGTGTCATTGGACGCGAAGGGTTCTCGGGACTGCCTGCACTGCTGGACCAACCGCAGATGTCCCATTCCGTGCTTATGCAGGGAATCGGCGACGGGATGCGTGTACGCAGCTCGATCGTTCGTGACGAGTTTATGAAGGGCGGAATGCTGCAACAGATCGTCCACGCATTTACTTATCTGCAAATGGTCCAGGTGACGCAGTCTGTTCTGTGCAACCGGATGCATGAAGTGGACGCGAGATTGGCGCGCTGGCTGCTGACCTCGGCGGACGGATGGAGTCGGAGTCGCTGCATCTGACCCAGGAGTTTCTGGCGCAGATGCTGGGAGTGCAGCGCTCGACCGTTACGGTGGCAGCGGGCGAGTTGCAGCGTGCAGGAATGATCGGGTACAGCCGCGGAAGAATCAATATTCTAGACCGCGCCGCGCTGACTGGTGTGGCTTGTGAGTGTTACGAAATCGTGTCCTCGTCCTATAGACGCATCTTGAAAGTTGATCCTGACGGCTCGTTGAGTTATGTCGTCTAGATGACAGAACGATTTTTCTCGATTTGCTAGGCTTTGGTCTCCGCGACAGTGTTGCCTCCCCACAGCACATTTAGGAAACCTGATACTGGGGGAGTTATGTCGAAGATTCTATTGACGGGCCAGGATGTTCGTTTGCTGGAGACACGGTCCGCGGTGCTGAAGAAGACCGGCGCCGAGGTCATCTACTGCGACGGCTCACAAGTCTTTAACGTCATGGGATCCGAGAAACCCGACCTGGTCGTGTTGTGCCATTCGCTGATCGAGGAGGAGGCGGAGGCGATCGCGGACAAGGTCCGCGAGTGTTGCCCAGGAGCCAGGGTCCTCCTGGTGGTCTCGCAGGTGATCTCCGAGAAGAACTATGCGGATGCGAAGTTCGATGGTACCAGTCTTCCCGAGCCTGCGCGGCTTATCAAAAGGGCGACCGAGTTACTCGAGCAGTTGCCTTCCCACTACGTGAAAGAGATTTCGCACGATCGACAACTGCCGGCCGTGTCGTAGTGGTCCAGGTGCTGCCAGATGCAGGTCGCTGTCTCGATCGTTTGAGCAGGCGCTTCTAAATCTAATTCAGTTCAAGGGTCCACAAATCGTGAAGGTGTACCACCCCCTCGACGTGGCCGTCTGCGGCGATCACGATGAGCGAAGTAATCTTTCTCTCCTCCATCAGAGCGAGGGCGGACGATGCCAGGGCGGCGCCGTCAATTGTAAGAGGCTTCGGGTTCATGATTTCGCCGGCTGTGTGTTCGAGCGCGTGACCCCCGTCACGCTCGAGGAGGCGGCGAAGATCTCCGTCGGAGATCATGCCGGCGAGACGACCGTCTTCGAGGACGGTGGTCATGCCCAGCTTCTTGCGTGACATCTCGTAGATGACCTGGGGCATGGGCGTGGCGCTTGCGACCTGGGGCAGGGCATCGCCGGCGTGCATAAGTTCTCGAACGCGGGCGAGACGTCTGCCGATGCGGCCTCCGGGGTGCAGGTCGGCGAAGTCTTCGGCCTTCCACCCGCGACGACTGCTTACTTCGAGCGCGAGCGCGTCACCCAGCGCCAGCATGACAGTGGTCGATGCGGTGGGGGCGAGGTTGAGCGGGCAGGCCTCAGACGAAACGCCGGTGTCGAGGAAGATGTCGCTCGCCCGGGCGAGGGTCGAGGTGCCGCAGCCGCCGATGGCGATCAGGGTGGCCTGCAGCCGCTTGAGGGTGGGGAGAAGTCGTAACAGCTCTTCCGTTTCGCCGCTGTAGGAGAGCGCGAGGACGATGTCGCCGGACGCGAGCATGCCGAGATCTCCATGAATCGCTTCGGCGGCGTGCAGGAAGTGGGCCTGTGTGCCGGTAGAGCGAAGCGTGGCAGCGATCTTGCGAGCGATGATGCCGCTCTTGCCGATACCTGTGACGATGATGCGTCGACCGCCCTCAACGGACTGCAGCAGCAGATCGACGGCTTGCGTGAAAGGGGCGAGCATTGCGCCGTCGAGCCGAAGAGCGAGTTCGCTGAGAGCGGCTGCCTCGAGGCGTACGAACTCGGAAGGACGCATGGTGCCAGAGGGGCTGTTGACTTTGCTGGACATAGTGGCCGAACCATGTCGATGCTAGCAGAGGAGCGGGTACGGTACCCGCCCGGGGAGGAACAGCATACCGTGCGGCCCGTAAATCCCCCAAAACGCGGCTGTTGCATCGTTCTCGAAGGCTTTGCGTCTAAACTATAGGTATACATTGTGGCGCGGTCTGGCGCCGGAAGGACGTTGAGCGTGAAGCGTAACGGATTGGTTCTTAGTGTGATGGTGGTTGGGATCGCGCTGCTGCTCTGGGCGGGGTGGCATAACCTGCGGGAGCGTCGCAAAGCGATGCAGGAGGCGCGGGACAGCCGCGTCGTCCTGATGCCCGCAAAGCCCGGGCAGACGCCCGAGGCCGAGACGCCAGACAGCGAAATGACAGGCCCCCACATGCTCGGAAAAGTGGCGCCATCCTTTACCCTGGCGACCCTCGACGGGAAGAAAGTATCACTGAGCGACTACAAGGGTCGTCCGGTGCTCGTGAACTTCTGGGGAACGTGGTGCGCTCCCTGCAAGGTGGAGATGCCATGGTTTGAGGAGTTTCGCAAACAGTATGCGGCCCAGGGATTTGAGATCCTCGGTCTGACCGACGACGCGGACGCAGGCAACGAGGCAATCGCCAAGGTGGTGAAGAAGACAGGCGTGACCTATCCGATTCTGCTGACCGACGGAAAGGTCCAGAAGGCCTATGGCGGCCTGGACTATCTGCCTGTGTCCTTCTACGTCGACAAGAACGGTTTAGTCGTCGACGAAACTGCCGGACTTGGAAGCAAGGACGAGATCGAGGCGCACATCAAGAAGACAATTTCGTCGGGATCGTCGACTGCGGCGGGAGGGCAATAATGCTCCGCGCTGCGCTAGCTGGAGCGGTAGTTGCGTTTGCTGGAGTGGCCGCATTGCCGGCCCAGCAGGTGGGGAATCTTGACGCCCCGGCACCCAAGCCGAAGTCGTACGTCATCTACGCAGCCGAGCCGCAGGATGTCACAGCAGGGAAGCGCAGCACGCTCGAGCTGCATTTTCGAGTTGTGGACGGCTTCCATGTGAACTCGCACACACCGAAGTCGGAGTTGCTGATCCCGACCCAGCTTGCTCTGCAGCCGGCAGCAGGGGTCAAGGCCGAGCCGGTCGCATACCCGGCGGGCACGTCGTATAGCTTCAGCTTCGACCCGTCGGAGAAGCTGGACGTGTACACTGGCGCGTTCACCGTGAAGCTCCCGGTGGTGGCTGAGGCAGGTACGCACACTGTGGACGGGACGCTGCGCTATCAGGCCTGCGACCACGCCGCGTGTTACCCACCGAAGAGTCTGCCTATCCAGGTGATCTTCACGGCGAAGTAGCCATCTGTCCTTCCATGACCGACGCGACCGACAGGAACTACTGTTAGTAGCCTCGGTACGTCCATTATTTCTTGCCATGAAGTAGTGGCATCATGGAGGAACAGAAAAGATTGGAGCAGGCAGACAGGAAATGGAAGAATTTCGAAGGCTGACACGGCTGCCGGCGTATGTATTCAACATCACAAGTGAGCTGAAGGCCGCTGCGCGTAAACGCGGCGAGGACATTATCGACTTCGGGATGGGCAATCCTGACGGTGCTACTCCGCAGCACATCGTCGACAAGCTCATTGAGGCGGCGCAGCGAACGTCGACTCATCGCTACTCGCTGTCTCGTGGTGTTCCGCGGCTGCGCAAAGCGATCTGCAACTGGTACAAGACGCGCTATGACGTCGACCTCGATCCGGAGAAGGAGGCGATTGTCACGATCGGCTCCAAGGAGGGGATCGCGCATCTGTGCCTTGCGGTGCTCGACGACGAAGACACGGTGGCTGTGCCGAACCCCAGCTATCCGATCCACATCTTCGGGCCGGTGATCGCTGGGTCGAAGGTGCAGAGTATTCCTGTGCAGGATGGCACAGCGGAGTCGCTGCTCGAGCGGCTGGAACACGATCTGCCGCGCATGCAGCCCAGGCCGAAGCTACTCATCTTGAATTTTCCCGCCAACCCGACCACGCAGTGTGTGGAGCCTTCTTTTTTTGAGCGGATAGTCGCACTTTGCAAGGACCTTGGGATCTATATCGTTCACGATCTCGCATACGCCGACATCGTCTTTGACGGATATCGCGCGCCGAGCATCCTGGAGGTTCCCGGGGCCAAAGAGATCGCGGTTGAGTTCTTCACGCTCTCAAAGAGCTACAACATGCCGGGCTGGCGCGTCGGCTTTATGGTGGGCAATCCTAAGCTGGTAGCTGCTCTGGGCAGGATCAAGAGCTACTTCGACTATGGTACGTTCACGCCGATTCAAGTGGCTGCGATCTCTGCCCTGGAAGGACCGCAGCAATGTGTCGCAGAGATTCGCGATATCTACCGGGACCGTCGCGACGTGCTGGTTCCGGGTCTGAACAAGCTTGGTTGGCCCGTCGAGCTTCCAAAGGCGACGATGTTTGCCTGGGCGAAGATCCCTGAACAGTATCGTGCGCTTGGCTCAGTGGAGTTTTCGAAGAGGCTGCTGCTGGAGGCGAAGGTCGCAGTAAGCCCTGGCGTTGGCTTTGGCGAGCATGGCGACGGGCATGTACGGTTTTCGCTTGATCGAGAATGAGGAGCGAACACGACAGGCGCTACGTGGAATCAAGCAGATGTTCAAGGCAGGCTAGCCTGCGTTCTGTTGAGAATTCGTCATAGGCCGCAATCGCTGAAGTACTATTACGCGCATGAGATCTTCGGCCGTGACGCGTCGTGAATTTTTACAGACAACTGCTGTAACAGGTGCTGCCGCCGCATTCGCACCTGCTTCCCTGGGCCTTTCTTTTGGACGTGTCGGATCGCCTACAGCGAGCATAGCGCCTGCATGGGCTACAAAGCCGATGCGCTGGGCGCAGCTCACGCTGGTTGAAGATGATCCCGCACATTTTGATCTGGCTTTCTGGCTGGACTACTTCAAAAGCACGCGATCGGACGGCGTCTGTCTGAGTGGAGGCGGGTGCGTTGCGTACTATCCGACCGAGGTTCCGTTTCACCATCGCAGCGTCTGGCTTGGGAATCGCGATGTGCTGGGTGAACTGGTCACGGGGTGCCGCAAGCTGAATATGTCTGTGCTTGTCCGCACCGATCCGCACGCGACGTATGACGACGCGAAGGCGGCGCATCCCGACTGGATCGCGGTGGATGCCGAGGGCAATCCTCGTCGCCACTGGTCGTCGCCGGAGATGTGGGTGACATGCGCGTATGGTCCGTACAACTTCGAATTCATGACGCGCGGTGCACGAGGAGATCATGTCGCGCTACCATGTCGACGGAATTTTTCATCAATCGATGGGATGGGTCTGGCGACTGCTATTGCGTGCACTGCCGCGAAGACTTCAAGGCCGCGACCGGATTCGATCTTCCGCGTGCGAAGGATTCTCAGGACGCGGCGCGACGGGCCTATCTTGTGTGGCGGCAGAAGAAGCTCATGAGCCTGCTGGATCGCTGGAACACCGAGATTCGTGTGTTCAACGCCGAGGCGAGCATGATCCCGAACAATGGCGGCGGCGCGCTCAGTCCAATCGACGCGATTGAGACGAGCCGCCGTACGCCGATGCTGGTTGCGGATCGGCAGGCTCGCCGCGGGCTGGCAGCGCCCTGGCTGATGGGAAAGACGGCGAAGGAGTACCGCGCGACGATGGAAGGCAAGCCCGTCATTGGTCTTTTCGGCGTCGGGCATAGAAGAGCCCTATCGGTGGAAGGACAGCGTGAACAGCAACGCGGAGATTCGCATCTGGGTGCTGGATGCAATCGCGAACGGAATGCGCCCGTGGTTTAGCAAATTCTCCGCGACGCTGCACGACGAACGCTGGCTGAAGGGTGTCGAGGACATCTATGTCTGGGCGGAGAAGAACCAGCGATACCTGATGCATGAACATTCGCTCGCTCGCGTGGGCCTCGTCTATTCGCAGCAGACCGCGTGGTACTACGGAGGCGAACAGGCCGCAGCGCTAAGGTCGAGAGCCACTCGCTCGGCTGGTATCAGGCGCTGATCGAGTCGCGCATTCCGTTCGAGATGGTGCATGACCAGCTACTGGATCGCCGAGCAGCTGGCACAGTACAAGACGCTGATCCTGCCGAATCATCGCCGCGCTCAGCGACGCGCAGTGCGACCAGCTTCGCGCGTTTGTGCAGAACGGCGGCAACCTCGTCGCGACCTACGAGACGAGTCTCTACGACGAGAATGGAGCACAGCGCAAGAACTTCGCGCTCGCCGATCTGTTCGGGGTGGACTGGACGGGAAAGCGCGACGGTCCGATGCAGAACTCGTACATCCGGCTGGAACACGAGGCGTTGCCGCACCACGTCGTCTTTGTTGGACTCGAGGATGCGCCGCGCATCATCAATGGAGTTTCACGGCTCGAGGTCACGCCGCGCGAGAAATTCGCCGAGACGCCGTTCACGCTGATTCCGAGCTATCCCGATCTGCCGATGGAGAAGGTCTATCCGCGTACGGCGAAGACCGATATCTCCTGCCTCTATCTTCGCCAGCCGGCGGGTCGCGTTGCGTATTTTCCGTTTGACATCGATCGCACGTTCTGGGAGGTCCTCTGCGAAGATCATCTGAAGGTGATGCGCAACACGGTGCTGTGGGCAGGCAGGGAAAAGCCGATGATCGAGGTTGAGGGCCCGGGGCTGCTCGACGTGACGGTGTGGCATAACCCGGGCTCGGTTACAGTTCATCTGGTCAATCTAACCAATCCGATGACGATGAAGGGCCCGTATCGCGACTTCTTTCCGGTGGGGGCGCAGAGGGTCAAGCTCCGACTGCCGAGCGGAGTCCACGCTGGACAGGCGCACCTGCTTGTCGCAAACAAAGACGTCGTGATGCAGAAGGCGGGCGATGAACTGATCTTCACCGTGCCTTCGATTCTTGACCATGAGGTAGTTGCGATCGACATTTGAGTGTCGATCGCTGTTTTATTTTGGTTGAGCAATACGATGAGTCGAGCAGCAGC
>CAVRHK010000032.1:0-348592 GCA_963720955.1 uncultured Acidobacteriaceae bacterium
AAGAAAGATCAAGCCGATGAGCGTTCTGTCAGAGAAGACGGTTGAACCCCAGATTCAATTTCGAATCAAGGCTGGGTTTCACCTTCATATGGCATACGCTTGTTCGGCTTTGCTCTTAGTTACTTTGGTGGCAGGGAAGCTGGCGTCCCTTCAGTTTCCCAACCCACTAAGCCTCATGATAGGTCTCGCCTTTGCGTCCGCAATCGTATTTACCATAGCGATCTACTGGCACGAAAAGGGGAAAGTGGATCTGCGAGATGCGACCATGACCATTCCCTGGGTACTCTTTCTTGCGGCGACCCTCCCGTTGTTGGTTTTGGCGGCCGCGAGGCTGGATTTGCCGCTGCAAGATGCAAACCTTGCGCGGCTTGATGGATTGTTTGGCATCAGCGTGCCGCAGATCGTGACGTGGAGCTCACGCCATTGGGTAGGAAGCCTCGTAAATCGAACATACACTCTTCTCAGCCCATTGCTCACAATTTCGATTTTCCTTCCAGCTCTTACCGGCAAAGTAAGGAATGCGCAACAGTTTGTACTGGCCAACCTAATAGCTTTTACCGTTGGACTACCGCTATTTGCACTCATGCCTGCCATCGGGCCCTGGTACGGATATCACTTCCCGGCGACCTCCCATCAGATCGATTGTCAGTCAGCAATTCTTCTTTTCCGGGCAGCAGACCATCAGGTAACACATTTGGACGCTATCATCTGCTTCCCATCGTTCCACGTCATTTGGGCCATTTTCTGCGCCGCTGCACTATGGGGATTTCGCATTCTGCGAGTTCCGGTAGCGTTGCTTTCCGGCATGATCGTCGTATCGACAATTACGACAGGCTGGCACTACGTCAGCGACGTGTTAGGCGGGATAGCCGTTGCAGGCCTTTCGCTTGCAATCGCGAAGACCTACACGGATAAAATCGCACATGGCTGTCAGCGCTCAGAGACTGCGGTTCAGCGATGAATGATACCGACACAACTGATTTGTCGCGTCGAACTGTGGCAGGCCCTTCCATTGTTCGCGCCCTGCAACAGAACTCCCTGCTAAGCGTGATGTTTCCTCAACGAGACAACATCGCTCGATATGCGGAGGCTGCCGAACGGCGAATTCGATCCGGTATCGACCTCGGCTTCCACCTTCGGATGGTATACGCGGTTTTGACACTTGTAATAGTTTCTTTTATTGGCTGCAGACTTACCTCGATTCATACCGATATCAGTGGACGGGTGATCGCCATTCTTGTGATCCTTGCGATGATTCCACCCTTGCCCATCTACTGGCATGAAAAGGGCCGCGCATCATGGCGGGAATCCGCTCTCGTCATTCCGTGGGAGCTGCTCTTGGCTGCGATCCTGTCCTTTCCTGTACTGATAGCAGCGCGACTGCGCTTGCCACTCAGAGACGATCTCTTCGGCCACATCGATCAATCGCTGGGAGTCAGCGTCCCAGGCATTATGGCGTGGGCTGACCATCACTGGCTTGGGATGCTGTTGGATCGCAGTTATCCATGGCTGTTGCCTTTCTTGGCAGTGGCAGCCTTCGCACCCGCGCTCTTGGGCAAAGTGAACCATGCAAGAGAGTTCCTTTTGGCGAACCTGGCGGCATTTGCTATCGGATTGCCATTGTTTGCTCTCCTTCCCGCCGTCGGGCCGTGGTACTACTATCACCTTGCACCCAATCCCGCTCAAGCGAGTTGCTGGGAGCAACTTCTCTCGTTGCGCCTTCCCGGTCCTTACATCTTTCATGAACAGGCAGCAGGTGTCGTCTGCTTCCCCTCGTTCCATGTAATCTGGGCCATTCTGTGCGCGGCGGCGCTGTGGGGATTTCGTCCTATCCGCATTCCGATCGCCTTACTTTCAGGGATGATCATCCTCTCCACGCTGACGACGGGCTGGCATTATTTCAGCGATGTACTTGGGGGCATTGCTGTAGCCGCGCTCTCGATGGCGATCGCCAAAATCTATGCCGTGTAGGCAAGGAGCGAATTCATCGAAATGAACCTCGTTCAAAAGGTTTCAAGGCTATTCACCGGAAAAGGTAGACCGAAGCCTAACTCTCGATTGAAAATCTGGAACCTGACCCGGCAGGTTGTACTCGCTCATTGCGTCGAGGTTGCGGACCATGGGGCCGCCCGCAGAAAGGGTTTGCTGGGGCGCGACGGTCTCGCTGCCGGCGAAGGCCTGTGGATTGTTCCCTGCGAATCTGTCCATACCTTTGGCATGACGTTCTCTATCGATCTCGTCTACCTTGACCGCGATAAGAGGGTGAAAAAAGTCAGAAGCGGGGTGCCTCCGTGGCGGGTGTCGGCGTGTCTTTTTGCGAACTCAGTGTTGGAGCTTGCCCCGGACACGATTCAACTGACCCAGACCAGACCTGGGGATAGGCTCGAATTCTCCTCTGCAAATCCATTAGAGGACGTCGACTGACGTCACCGGCAGAGCCTTAGAGCATCCACTGCGTCCTTGGCTTGGTTCTGGCTGCAGATCAAGCGGAAGGGTTCTCAAAGCGTGCCATATCCCGGCTTTCAGTAACTAGCAGCAAATACTCAACATGGCATTTTCCTGCGCATGTATACCCGGTATTACCTGCTCCGATTGTGTCTGTATACAACCGTTCACACCATCACTCGATCAAGGTGGCATAGCCGTTTATTTATAGGCAGTTAGCGGAGAGTCAGAGTGGCCATTGGGTTGCCATTATCAATGGCAACCCAGTCTGTGGCTGGAACAAAAATCACCCAAGGGAGAAGGACTCAAATGAAAGATAAATTGATGAAGTTTGCTATCAAAATGCAGGTTCTACTGGACGAAGACGGTCAGGATCTGATTGAGTACGCACTGGTGGTCGCCTTGATTGCTTTTGCGGCGACAGCCGGAATGGGCGCTTTGGCCAAATCGATCAATACTGCCTTTACCTCGGTCGGCACCACCCTCAGCTCCTACATCACATAAAGTTTTCGAATGACCTATTGGAACTGTAGGATCAGTCTTCTGTCTTAGGGTGTTTTTTGGGGGCAATGGCTAATTTTTGCCATTGTTCCCAACAATCCGCCCAGTGGCCGGGGGGAATCACCAATGGAAGAGGCGTTCATATGAAAGACAATCTGTTGAAGCTAGCTTTCAAAATGCGGGTCCTTCTGGACGAAGAGGGCCAGGACCTAATCGAGTACGCACTGGTAGTGGCTTTGATTGCCTTCGCGGCGACAGCCGGGATGAGCACATTAGCCACCGCCATTAACACTGCCTTTACCAGCGTCGGTACAACACTCAGCAGCTACATCACCTAAGTGTCTGTCGAAGTCACAATCGGCACTGCGCAATCTGGACCTTTTATTTAGGGGAATGCGTTGCACCCAGTCGAAGCCAGCAACGTGTTCCCCTATTGCGCTTCAAGCAGTGTGTCCCCGGGCTCAAGAGCAAGGTTGGCTGATCGAACTGAACAAGGAAGCAGACCAATGATCGACGGAAAACGGATAGCGGTTGTGATGCCGGCCTACAATGCGGAACGGACTCTGGAAAAGACCGTGCGTGCTCTGCCTGGCATCGTCGATATCAAGATCCTTGTCGACGACTCAAGCAATGACAACACGGCGCTTCTCTCTGAAAAGCTCGGAGTGCAGACCTTTATCCATGACAAGAATTACGGCTATGGGCGCAACCAGCAGACCTGCTATCGGGAGGCTCTCAACGCCGGTGCCGACATCGTTGTTATGGTCCACCCTGATTACCAGTACACTCCCGCACTTGTCTCGGCGATGGCCGGGATGGTCTCCAGCGACGTGTATGACGTTGTTCTCGGGTCTCGGATTCTCGGAGCGGGAGCGTTGAAGGGCGGCATGCCTTTGTATAAATATTTTGCAAACCGTCTGCTGACTGCGTTTCAAAATGTGTTTCTCGGAGTAAAGCTATCCGAATACCACACCGGTTTCAGGGCGTTTTCCAGGGAGGTGTTACAGACCCTTCCTCTGTTGGAAAATTCTGACGACTTCGTGTTCGACAATCAGATGCTCGCTCAGTCCGTGATGTTCGGCTATCGAATCGGCGAAATCTCCTGCCCGACGAGGTACTTTGAGGAAGCTTCTTCCATTAACTTCAAACGGAGCGTGCAATATGGCTTGGGCGTGCTGGCTACAACGGCCGGTTTTGTCGCGCACAAATCGGGAATTGTAAGATCGCCGCGGTATGACACAACCGGAAGAAAAGTGACAATGAAGTATTACTCGGAGATCGCGCAGAGATCATAGTCCAAACACAAGAGAGGCAAATAGCTCGGATATGATTTCGCCGTCGGCTCAGGAACATGGCACTTCACTAATAATGGTCGAAGGAGGCCTTACTGCGATTGCGTTCGCAGTGTCCTTTTGCTTGCCCCGACTGGGGTCTAGATTTTTCGCTCGTATCGAGCGGGCCTTCGCGCGACTAGCTCGAAGGAAGACTCTGTCGGTTGTGGTAGTCGGTCTTGCCGCTTTCCTGGTGCGGCTTGCTATCCTCCCTCTCTGCCCAGTTCCCCTTCCATTTCTTCCCGACGATTTTAGTTTCCTATTGGCTGCCGACACGTTTGCGGCCGGAAGACTGACCAACCCTACGCCGGCGATGTGGATGAATCTAGAGAGCATCCACGTTACGATGAAACCGACCTACATGTCGATGTACTTTCCTGCGCAGGGGCTGGTCCTGGCTGCAAGCAAAGTAATCATCGGTCACCCCTGGTTTGGGATTCTGTTGATGACCGCATTAATGTGTGCCGCCATCTGCTGGATGCTGCAGGTTTGGTTACCGCCAACCTGGGCGCTATTGGGTGGCCTGCTGGCTGTCTTGCGACTGGGTCTGTTTAGCTACTGGATTAATACCTACTCCGGCGCCGGTTCCATAGCCGCTCTCGGCGGCGCCCTCATACTAGGAGCGCTTCCACGGCTTACTAAGACGCTTCGGCTTCGCGACGGCATGTTGATGGCCACGGGAGTGGTCCTCCTTGGTACTTCCCGGCCCTATGATGGCATGCTTTTGTGTCTACCGGTGCTTTGCTATATGGTCTGGTGGGGATTCTTCGGAAAGAATCGGCCTTCGATGGCATTGCTATTGCGGCGGACCGCCGCCCCGCTATTACTGATCGTGGCTGGCGGCGCCTGGATGGGGTATTACAACTACAGAGTATTCGGAAGTCCACTGACACCGGCTTACACGATCAACCGTGCCCAATATGCTATGGCTCCTTATTTTGTTTGGCAGTCCCAGCGCCCTGAGCCAGCCTACCGGAACAAGACAATTCGGGAGTTCTATTACCAGGATGAACTTAACACCTTCCAGAAGATTCATCGCGCATCGGGTTTTGTACCGCAGACGATACTGAAAGCGCTTCGGGGCCTTATATTTTATGCCGGCATAGCGTTGCTGGTGCCTCTGATCATGGTGCGACGATGCATTGTTTGATCGCCGAATACGCTTTCTGGTTCTATGCGTCATGGTGTTGATAGCTGGTCAGCTTGTGGAGATATTTCTGATTCCACACTATCTTGCACCCTTCACCTGCGCCTTCTATGCCATAGGCTTGCAGTGCATGCGCCACCTGAGGCTTTGGAGTCCAGGGGACGAGCCGGTTGGATTGACATTGACAAGGTTGATAGTAACGCTATGCGTCGTCTTGGCCGGAATGCGCTTATACGCAGAACGTCTTCATCTCGCCCTTCCCGTATGGCCGGCCGCGTGGGCTGCTGAATGGTTTGGTCCTGGCAGCCGATCCGGAGCCGACCGCGCCCGAGTTGAGACCGAACTCGAACGAGAAGCGGGCAAACAGCTCGTACTCGTCAGGTATTCTTCCGACCATAATCCGCTGGTCGAGTGGGTCTACAACGCTGCGGATATTGAAAACTCTAAGGTAATTTGGGCATGGGACATGGAGGAAGGCGAGAATCATAAAACTTATCGAGTACTACAAAGATCGAAAGGTCTGGCTCGTGGAACCAGACACAGAACCTGCCCGGGTGTCACCGTATTTTCTAACGCATGAGTGAACATCTTGATCGGTAATGGTTCTTAGCAACTGTTCCTGAAACGGAGCTTGGGGTCGAGACACTCAGTTGCGATTGGTCTGACTGGCTGCATAGAGGAATCACCGAATGAATTTGTGCAAATAACTGCCTATGACGAACAAAACGAACACCACAAGCACCAAAAGAAGGTATTTCTCGATCTTCATCGATGAACGTCCTTCATAGAGCGTCGGTTAAGGGGAGGGGAAGCACCAATCTATCACACCACCTCCAAATATGTTGGATGGTCGATTCTCTCTGCCTGTTGTTCGTGACGGCTATTGCGCCGAACTTGCAGCGTTTTCTTCTTCGCAGATACCGTTGGGATCAACAAGCAAGCCAAATGAGGCTTACGGCAGATCTTTCAGGAAAGAGAAGGCATGTTCGCGCAGCAAGACCCCGGTTTGTTTCAGGTCTCCCTCTTTTAGCGAATCCACAATGGGCTGGTGGATCTCCGCCAGGGAGCCCAGCTTGTCTTCGTTCTTCTGCAGGTTCAACCGGGACAGCATTCCGATCTCAAGTGAGTCCCAGACCTTCAGCAGCGTCTGGTTGGATGCGAGAGCAACGATAGTTCGATGGAACCTTGTGTTCGCGCTGGCAAAGCCATCAGCGTCGCCGGCCCGTGCGGCGCTTCTCATCAATGTCTGCAATGACTCGATGGATCGAAGTTCGGCCTGGAGTTTTTCAAGCGGGATGAGTTGCGCCGCGATCTCTTCCAGGTACCCGCGTAGCTGGTAGGCATCAAACGTCTCCTGGCTGGAGATCTCCCTTACACGCGTTCCCCGGTAGTGTTCGGAGACCAGTACGCCCAGGGTCTCCAGTTCGCGGAATACCTCTCGCACGGGCGCCTGACTCACATCAAACTCATGCGCAACCGCCAACTCTTTAATTCGTTCTCCGGGTTGATACACGCCTTCGGAGATCCGTTTTAACAAGACCCATCGAATGCGATCGCGAGCGGATTTGTGGATCTCAACTCATGGCACGTGGGTCGGTCGCCGGGCTCAATTTCGGGTTCGAACCGTCTTTCGTCTTAGTTGCATCCATTTTGGGCATATGAATCGAAGCTCCCGGACCTCTATCAGAGTCACGCCTTCGGCAGTTGGGCTCTATCCCAACCTCCGCCGAGGGCCTTGATCAGTAGAACGCTCGCTGTCATCCGCCTGGCCATCAGGTCGGCTGCAGTGCGCTCATCCGAGAGGGCAATACTCTGCGCAGTGAGAACTTCCAGATATGTTGTGATACCACGTTTATATCGTGCGGTCGAGAGATCGACCGATCTCCTGGCTGAGGCTACTGCGACCTGCTGCGTCGCCAACTCCTGATCGAGCAGGCGAAGCGCGGCCAAATTGTCTTCTACTTGCTGGAAGGCCTCCAGTACGTTTTCGCGATAACTGGCGACAACTGCAGCATGATTGTCTCGCGCCTGCTGAGTGACAGCCCTTCGCCTTCCACCGTCGATGACGGTCTCCAAGGCGGACCCGCCGACCGACCATAGTGCGCTCGGTCCCTGGAAAAGTGATCCGATGGCGGTACTCTCCAAACCCCCGGCCGCCGATAGCGAGATCTGCGGATAATAGGCTGCCATTGCTATGCCGATCTGAGCGTTCGCCGAGGCTACTCTGCGTTCCGATGCCGCAATATCGGGCCGTCGTTCCAAGAGCTGAGAAGGCAGACCTAACGGAATCTCGGGCGGTACCGCCTTTAGCGGGTCAGGCGAAATCGAAAAGGTGGAGGCTGTCTGTCCGGTAAGAACGGCAATCGCGTGTTCAAATTGTGCTCTCGCTACGCCGGTCTCGATGTCCATAGCACGCGTGGTCTCCAGTTGCGTCTCGGCCTGTGCTACATCCACATCAGAGGCGACGCCACCGTGATATCGCGTTTGAGTCAACTGCAACGCCTTTTCAAAGTCGATTACGGTCGCATCCAACAGCTGCTTTTGCAGGTCCAGCCCGCGTAGCGAAAAGTAGTCGAACGCGAGCTCCGAGTGAAGACTCAGGCTTACGTTTTCGAGGTCGCCCGCGCTTGCTTGCGCATTCTCGCGACTGGATTCGATTGTTCGCCTGACCTGTCCCCAGAGGTCTACCTCGTAAGAGAGCTCTGCTGTCAGGACCGTATCACTGAATTGATTTGTGGTTGTCGGGCTAACGTTTGGTCGGTTCTGCGAAAGTTGAATTCGCGAGCCGGATGATTGTGCCGCAACCGTCGGAAAAAGCTGCGAACGGGCCTGTCGGACGAGGTCACGCGCGCTCATGTACTCGTGGTAAGCGACCTTCAGATTTTGATTGGAGACTGCTATCTTTTCCTCTAGTGAGTTGAGTTCCTGATCTCCATAGATCTCCCACCATTTGCCCTTCGGCAGCTGGTCCTGCGGGGTCGCCTGCACCCAGTTCGACGGTGTTTCTTTAAAAGCCGGAGGAGGCGGTGGCAAGGTAGGCTGAACGTACTTAGGGCCAACCATGCAACCGCTCGCCAGTAGAATGCTGCTGACCAACGCAACCGAGGTCGCTTTGACTGCAGTCTCGCTCCGAAGTTGACTGGAAATGGTCATTTCCCACCGCCTTGGCTCGCCGCGGCGGATGCCTGTTCCTTCTGAGTTTGAACATTGAGTCGCTCTCCGTCGACGATCGAATCCGGCGGATTGGAAACGATTCGCTCCTGTCCGGTCAGCCCTGTCGTAATCTCGGCGAAATCGCCAAAGTCACGGCCCAGAGTGACCGGGGCCAACTCAGCTGTATTGTCGCTCTTTGCTACGACTACCCTTAAGCCTTCGCGACGGAATAGCAACGCGCTCACAGGGACGGTCAATGTAGGGAGGCTCTCCTTCAACTTCAGGTGAACTTCGGTATAGGCACCTGGAAGCAGTTCACCCTTTGAGTTATCGACATCTACTTCTACGTTTAGCGTGCGTGCTGTAGGGTCGATTGACCTTGAGGTCCGGACCAGTTTGCCCGGGAAACGTCGACCAGGAAATTCTGCGAACGTCAAGTCTGACGTAAGTCCGGGAGTGGCCGCTTGCGAGTAAATCTGTGGCACGCTGATGAAGACCCTCAACTTGTTGATAGCCGCCATTTGGAACAGGGCGCGTGCCTGACCGCCGGAGGCTCCCGAATCGATGAGCTGCCCGATATCTGTATTGCGCGCGGTAACGACGCCGTCGAAGGGCGCATAGACCTTCTCAAACGAGACCAGCTGCTTCAGCCTGTCCACGTTCGCTTGGGCCGATTTCACCGCTGTGTTCTTGGCGGCAAGATCGCTTACTGCGTTGTCGGTATCCTGTTGTGAGACGGCATCTTGCTTGATCAGGTCGGAGAAGCGGTTCGCGGTAATTTGAGAGAGATGAAGATTTTCCGTCGCCGTCCCAAGGTCAGCCTGCGCTTGAGATAGCTGTTGGTCCACCTCCGGCGATTCAATCTCGGCCAGCAGCTGACCTTGTTTGACGGGGGAACCGATATCAAAATACCAGCGTTTGAGGTACCCATTGGTTCTGGCGTAGATTGGCGCATCGACAAAGGCCTGAATGTTGCCGGGAAGAAGGATTTCCTGAGCAGGTGCACCTTGTTTCGGCTGGACGACAAGAACGGTTGGCACGGCCAATTCGTTGGTTTCCGCGGCCAGGGCCTTGCGAGATTGCAATCGCGGGGCAATTCCAAGCGCAACAAGTAAACCGACCACGACAATTGCAATCAGCACTACCGCCACGCCGCGACCTGGAGATCCCTTGCTTACCGGTCCTTCCGAAACAGTCTTTGGCTTACAGTCTTTCGGTTTTTCGGTTTCACTCTTGCCGAGTCCTCCCGTAACAGTTGATCCGGTGAGGTGCTCCGGAAGCATTTGCTCTCCATTGTTCTTCATGGTGTCTCTCCCCGCATACGCGGCCGTTACGCCGGCACGAAATTAGTCTTCCAACTCAATGGTCTTTGGCTTGTGCTTCGCATGGACCAGGCTGAAGAATGTCGGTACAAAAAACAATGTGGATAATGTCGCCAGTAATAAACCACCGATCACAGCGCGTCCAAGTGGAGCGTTCTGCTCGCCGCCCTCGCCCAGGCCAAGCGCCATCGGCACCATGCCGATGATCATTGCCAGCGCCGTCATCAAGACTGGCCGAAAGCGAGTAAATCCGGCCGCGAGGGCAGCCTCGGTTGCGCTCACGGCACTTTCCATTTGCTCTTTGGCGAAGCTCACGACCAGAATGCTGTTCGCCGTGGCCACGCCCATACACATAATCGATCCGGTCAATGCAGGAACACTAAGCGTTGTGTGGGTGAGGAAGAGGAACCATACGATTCCCGCCAGGGCAGCGGGCAGGGCGGCGATGATAATGAAAGGGTCCATCCAAGATTGAAAATTGACGACGATCAGCAGATAGACGAGCACGATCGAAAAGACCAGGCCGCCAAGCAAACCAATGAAGGAGGCATTCATCGTCTGTACCTGACCGCGAACAATCACTCTTGTACCCCTCGGCAGCTCTTTCTTTGTCTCAGCCAAAATCCGGTTGATGTCTCTAGACACACCACCGAGATCACGTCCTTGGACGGATCCGTAGATGTCCAGCACCGACTGGACGTTGTAGTGTGACACGGTGGCTGATTCCTGCCCATGACGAATCGACGCAAGGCTGTTGAGTATTTGTGGCGCGGTGCCCGCAGAGCTGGTGATCGGAAGATTACCCAGGCCCTGCAACGTGTCGGTTTGATACTGCGGAGTTTGCGTGGCGACGTTATAGCTCACGCCATTCTTAGGGTTCAGCCAGAAAGTCGGCGCAGTTTGAAAGCTACCGCTCAAAGCGACCAGAAGATTACTCGCGACGTCACGCGCAGTATAGCCGGCCAACTGCGACTTGGTTCGGTCAATATCGATCTGCAGTTTGGGAGCGTTGAACGCCTGCTGAATTCTCAAGTCCGTTGTGCCGGGGATGTATTTGATCTGATTCAAAAGCTTGTCGGCGAATAACCGATTCCCTTCGATATTCTGACCAACAATCTGAATGTCGACTGGCGCTGGAAGACCGAAGTTCAAAATCTGGCTGACGATATCGGCCGGCAAAAAGTAGAACGTAACCCCAGGGAACTCTTTCGACAGTCTTGCGCGGAGCGCATGAACATACTCTTCCGTCGGTTTGTGTTTTTCTGCAAGAGATACCTGAATGTCTGCGTCTGCCGGTCCAATTGCGGCCGAGTTGCTGTACGAGAGATTGATGCCTGAGTAGGGAAGTCCTATATTGTCCAGAATGTTCGTCAACTCGCTCTTCGGTATCTCCCTTCGGATGCTGTTTTCCACCAGATCGCATAGCCGCGCAGTCTCTTCGATTCGGGTGCCTGTCTGCGCGCGGACGTGGAGTTTGAACTGTCCACTGTCGACAGCAGGAAAGAAGTCCTGCCCAAGCCAGGGAAATAGCGCGAACGACGCAAGACAGGCCGCGAAGAAACAGATCGTGAAGACGATCGGATGTGCCACCGTCTTCTTGAGCAGGCTGTGATATCCAGCCCTTAGCTTTTCAAAGCTGTATTCGAAGACGAGTTGAAGACGCACGAAAGGATTGCGGCTCTTTTTCTTCTTCTCCTCTGCATCCTCGTCGTGCACTTTTAACAAATACTTTGCCATCGTCGGGACGATGGTTCGTGAAAGGAGGTAGGAAGCAAGCATTGCGAAGACGACTGCTTCCGCAAGTGGGACAAAGAGGTATCTGGCGACGCCGCTGAGGAAGAACATCGGCACAAACACGATGCAGATACTCAATGTGGAGACAAATGCCGGCACGGCAATTTGCGCCGCTCCATCCAGAATGGCCTGCTCGATCTCCTTGCCTTCTTCCAGGTTGCGGTTGATGTTTTCTATCTCGACCGTCGCATCATCGACGAGGATACCAACGGCCAGCGCCAGGCCACCTAATGTCATGATGTTGATCGTTTCGCCCAGCGCGCTGAGTGTAATGATCGAGCAGAGAATCGATAGCGGTATCGATACTGCAATAATGATGGTGCTTCGCCAGCTTCCCAGAAAGATCAGGATCATGATGGCAGTCAGGCACGCAGCAATGATCGCCTCGCGCACCACGCCATTGATTGATGCCCGCACAAAGATAGATTGATCGCCGATTAGAGTGACCCGCAGCGATTCAGGTAGTGTTGCAGCGATCTGCGGCAGCAGATCACGGATGCCCTTCACTATATCCAGAGTCGAAGTGTTCCCTGATTTCAACACCGTCATCAGCGATCCCCGCTGTCCATCCGAACGGACGATATTAGTCTGGGGTGGGAAGCCATCGCGCACATGCGCGACATCACGAACAAAAATTGGAGTGCCGTTGATTACTTTGATTGGCGCGTTGTTCAGTTCATCGACTCTGTCAGGACTGCCGTTGACCTCGACGTTGTACTCAAACTGGCCCATCTTGGTCGTGCCTGAAGGCAGGATCAGGTTTTGATTGCCGATTGCGTTCGTTACATCCGATGGTGCCAATCCCTTCGCTTGCAAAGCCTGCGTGTCCAGATCCACCTGTACCTGACGCTGTTTGCCGCCATAAGAGTATGGAATCGCGGTGCCTTCTACCGTGATTAATTGTGGGCGAAGGAAGTTCTGGCCGAGATCATTCAGTTCCTGTTCGGAGAGCCCCGGTCCCGACAGCGCCAACTGTAGGATTGGGACGCTGGAGGCATTGTAGGCAATCACGAGTGGCGGGGTTGTCCCTTGCGGAAGTTGGCGCAATTGGGTCTGGGAAACAGCTGTAACCTGGGCGATTGCCGTACCGATGTCCACATGCGGCTGAAAGAAGATTTTTACGACAGCGATACCATTCAGCGACTGGGACTCAACGTGCTCAATATTGTTCACCGTCGTGCTAAGCGTACGTTCCGTAATGGTCACGATCCGGCCAGCCATCTGGTCGGCGGAGAGGCCAGCGTACTGCCACACGATACTTACGACGGGAATATCGATGTTGGGAAAGATGTCCGTCGGGGTGCGAAGTATGGTCACAGGCCCCATGATCAAAAGCAGAATGGACAAGACGACGAACGTGTAGGGGCGCCGCAGCGCTAGACGAACAATCCACATGAGGCTTCCGTTGCGATCAAACGAACCCGCCGATCGGCTTGTAAGTGTCTTGCAGATAAAGTGTTATTGCTGTCTGCAAAGACACAACCTTAGAAACAGGGCAAAGCACCCTCATTGACAGCAGGCAACCCCTGCTGGTGCGGATTATCGATTATCGATAATCTTTCATTTTTAGACGCTCGACCCTGCCTTCAGGATTCGGAGATTCGAATAATTTATCCCGCATTAACCAAGTGCCCCGCCCGCGGATAGAAAGGAGCAAGTTCTTATGAGCAGGTGTTGGTTCGAACAAGGAAGATTGCTGGGCGAAATAAAGACGAATCCCCGCCATGGGCCGCCGATTATATTATTGAATGCTTTGGAATACTCGGATAAACTGCTGGCAATTCTGTCTGTTAGCGACATCGAGGTGTTTTAATGCCACGTCCCTATTGGTCTGGTCGAATCCAGATATCCCTTGTCTCCTTCGGAGTCAATTTATTTGTTGCAACAGAGGCCAAGAGTCAGATCAGCTTTCACCAGATCAGTCGAAGTACAGGCGAACGAGTCAGGCATCAGAAGGTTCTGCAAAGCTCAATAGACGCGCCGGAAGAAGGTCCAACCGCCTCGGTAGGCAAAGACGAAATCGTAAAGGGATATGAGTATCGCAAAGGCGAGTACGTCATCATTGAACCCAGCGAACTCGAAAATCTCCGCGTGCCATCGAAACACACGATCGACATTAATCAATTTGTGAACGTTAGTGAGCTAAGCCTCGAGTACATAGAGAAGCCGTATTTCGTGGTTCCAGAAGACGACGCCCAGGCAGAGGCGTTCGCCGTCGTCCAGAAGGCGCTCCAAAAGACTGGGAAAGTGGCTATTGGAAAGATTGCCTTTTCTGGTCGTGAAAACTTGTTGGCGATCTCAGCTGCCGATAGCGAGGGCCTCGGTGGAATGATGGCCTACACCTTGAGGTATCCCAACGAACTGCGCAAACAAAGCGACTACTTCCGCGACGTTAGCGACCTGGAGATCAGTGAAGAGTCGTTGGAACTCGCTGAATCTCTAATCAATAAGAAGTCGGCTAAGTTCGATTTGAGCAAATTTGAGGATGGTTATGAAGTGGCGGTCAGAGAACTGGTCGACGCTAAGGTGCGTCATCTGCCCGTACCCAAGGACGAGGTAGCACAGCCGAAGAGGGGCAACGTAGTTAATCTAATGGATGCCTTGCGGAAGAGCGTCGGTAGCGTTGAGCCGGGAGGCTCAAAGAAGAAGCTTGTAGCAAGCGTAAAAGCCGAAGCAAGTAAAGGGATCGGGCTCGTTAAGTCTTCGAAGACCGCAGTGAAACGGAAGTCGGCTTAGCGAAGATTGCGACCTTTGCCCCCGCAACAGCTAGTCGCTCGAGAAGCTGCCCGGTGTAGGCCAACTTGTTAGCGAATTGTCTGTTTTTCTTTCTCCAAAAGTATCCATGGCACATTCCTCGCCGTCATGTCATCGATTGCTGGGTGACGGTAAGGATCATAGGATCATGTCAGTAGTCCGGCGATACGGCGGGAAACTGGGCTCGCCTCTCTGGTCGAGCGTCCTTTACTTTGCCCAATCGCCGGCATAAATTTGGGTTGAAAAAGAAGTCGATCTTTGGGTGGAGAAACACCTTGACAAGATTAGATTTGATTTAGTAGGCTTCGGGGCGATCAAGTAACGGAGAGATTTCTTATTTGAGAAAACGATCTCGTTTTCCTGTAGCTATGTCAGTTGGTAAAGACGTTCATACCGACGCGACCTGAATTTATCGATCATGATTTTGGGCTCTTTTCGCTGATTCTGTTTCGTTTTAGGTACTGCGAGAAAACGTTTACAAGCGCAGAACATCTACTCGGGAAAGAAAGCAGAAAGTCACTAATGAATCCTTGGTACCGCAAAGGGACTTCAGGGCTTTCCTCAAAGCATTAGTCAAATTCGGAGGCTGTATTATGCATCGTTCACGGTTTGCAATGACAGTTATGTTAAGCGTGGTTCTGTTACTCGTGCCATGTGCGTGGGCTCAGGAAAACGCAACCATCACGGGAACGGTGATGGATTCCACCAACGCATCGGTTCCGAACGCCGAAATCACCCTGACCAACACTGCGACCAGTCAGGAACGTAAGACAATATCGAACAACGAAGGAATCTTTCATTTCGCCAACGTGGGAATTGGAAAATTCACTCTGAGCACGACGGCAAAGGGGTTTCAGAAATACACCAAGACCGACATCGTGGTGAACACCGCTCAAAACCTGAAGGAAGATGTCATCCTTACGGTTGGCAGTGAAGCACAGACGGTCACCGTCGAGGCTGATGCTCTGGTGCTCCAGTCGGAAACCAATGAGATCAGCAACCTGATCAGCGGTGCCCAGGTGACCCAACTGGCGACCAATGGCCGCAACGTGGTCTCACTAGCAGCCTTGGGCATGGGCGTGTCCAACAACTTGCCATCCTTTGGCGGCGTGAATGCTCTAACGTCCGCAAACGGCATCAGCTTCAACGGAACCCGTGTAACTCACAACATTTACCTGTTGGATGGAGGCGAACTGAACGATCGCGGTTGCGGCGGATGTTTCAGTTCATTGCCCTCGGTCGATGCGCTCGCCCAATTCCAGACTCTCGGCAGCAACTACGGGCCTGACTACGGCATCGGCTCAGGCGGAACTATTCTCATGGTTCTCAAATCCGGCACCCATAGCTTTCATGGAGGACTGTGGGAGTTCAACAGGAACGAGGCCTACAACGCCAACAACTATTTCAACAACCTCGCGGGGCGGCCGCGTTCGAAGTTTCGACTGAACATCTTCGGCGGTAACATTGGCGGCCCACTGTGGATCCCTCACGTATACAACGACTCGCGCACCAGAACGTTCTTCTTTGTGAACGAAGAGTGGCGGAAACTCATTCAAGGAAGTGCGCCTGCGATCAGAAATACCATCGCACCCAGTAACTTCCCGGTAGCTGGACAAGATCTGGCATACACCGTTCCATCCAACGGAGTAGCTCCAATTGTTCCAGTCACCACTGACCCAGCCAAACTGGCAATCTATGCGCCACGCGGCTTGACTCCCGGACAAGCCTTCCCGAACAACATGTCATTCCGCAGACAACTGATCGACCCGAATGCGGTCCTCGAACTGAATGCGGGCACCTTCCCTCATCCGAACTTTGGTACCAGCCAGTACATCTCGTCCATCCCTCAACCAACCGATGTCCGTGAAGACGTTGTTCGCATCGATCACGCCATCAACAGCAAGTTACAGTTGATGGGCCACTACCTCCATGACGGGGTCACTCAGTCGTATTACCCGCCGTTGTGGGGCAACAGCTCGTATCCAACCGTGGGTACGGCCATGCAGAATCCGTCCTGGTCGGCGACGATCAAACTCACGCAGACGCTCTCCCCGAGTTTGCTCAACGAAACCGCCTTCCTTTACAGCGGCAACACGATCCACCTCGACCCCGTAGGTGTTTCGGCGCAACCAACAGGGTGGACCGCCACAACCTTCTTCCCAGCTGGCAACAACTTTGGCAGCCGCATGCCGGAGATCCAACTGGGCGCTCCCTACGGTACGACCTGGAGTTCGAGCTACTTCCCCTGGAAGAACTCCTTTGAAGGCTATGAGACTCGGGACGATCTGTCATGGAACAAGGGAGTGCACCAGTTCAAATTCGGCTTTAGCTGGCTGCACGCTCCCAAGAACCAGCAACTGCAGGCCAACACTCAGGGCACCGCGGTTTTCAACAATTCCTCGTTTTCCAAGGATTCGTATATCAATTTCCTGCTTGGCGATACCGCCTCCTTTACCCAACTGCAGTATCTCACTGGCAAACATTGGGTCCAGAACAACTATAGCTTCTACGTCCTTGACAACTGTCACATCATTCCCAGATTGACTCTCAACCTCGGTCTTCGTTTCGACGGGTTGCCGCACACCTTTGAGCGATACAACCAGTTTGCGAACTTCGTTCCGTCGAGCTACAACACGGCGCTGGCTTATCCTCTCAATCCAGACGGCACCCTCAACCCCGCTTCGCTTACGCAGTTCAATGGCTCGCCGTTCTATCTCAATGGCATCAGGGAGGCCGGTGTCAATGGCTTCCCTCGGGGAGTGGTCCAGAACTAATACTACACCTGGCAACCGAGAGTTGGCTTTGCTTACAATCTCCCCGGAAAGGGAGCTACGGTAGTCAGGGGCGGTTTTGGAATGTTCTTTGAACGTGTTCAGGGCAACGACGTTTACAACGCGGCCCAGAATCCACCCTTTGCGTACCAGCCTTCCGCCAACAACGTTTATTTCTCCAACCCCAACACCAGCGCTCTGACCGGACTTACAACGACTCAGGCCTTTCCCTCCACGTTGACTAACATTCAATACTTCTATCAGACCACCAGGGACCGCGCAGTTCAGCCTGGGAATTCAACGGCAGATTGCTCCTTCGGTTATCGGCGTAATCCAGTACGTTGGCTCTTTAGGTTGGACTCAGAACAATGACCGGGCGAATCAATACCTTGCCCTTGACCGATCCCAATCCCGCGATCGGTTTCGCAAAGCGGCAAGGCGATCGCTACAAATACAGCGGCCGTCGTCGCCGGCTACTGCCATTGTTCCAAATGCGAACCTGTATCGACAGTTCCCTGGCTTTAGCTCGATTCAACAGGAGGAGAACGAAACCAACTTCAGCTATAACTCTCTCCAGGTTGGCGTACGAATGGAGAATAAGCATGGGCTTACTTTCCAAGTGGCCTACACCTACTCTCATGAGATCGATCAGGTGGCCAATGATCTCAATGCAGTCTCAAACCCATTCAATCTGGCATATGACCGTGCGTCGGGAGGGTTCGACCGACGTCAGATCTTCAACGTCAATTACATCTACGAGTTCCCATTCTTCCTTAAGAGCGGCAACGCCTTCGAGAAGATCGTACTGGGAGGCTGGGAGATCTCCGGGGTAACGGTTGCGCAATCGGGAGCCCCGCAGTCGATTAACTACAACGGCGCCGACACTCTTGGCCTGGGTGGTGGTACTTCCAACCGTCCGGACAAGGTGGCTCGTATTGCATATCCCAAGACGCAAACCGCATGGTTTTCAAAGGCCTCTTTTGCAGCGCCACTCGCTCCTTGGAATGGCGGTACAAACCAAGGCTTGGGAAATGCCGGAAGAGATCAAGTCATTCTGCCGGGACTCTTCAACTTCAACACTGTCACTTTTCAAGAATTTCTCATTCACAGAACAAGTGAAATTCCAATTCAGGTTGGAAACCTTTAACACCTTCAACCACACGGAATTCAACGGTATCGATAACGGCTTTACCGACGGGAACTTCGGCCAGGTAACGTCAGCCTACGATCCTCGTACGCTGCAGCTTGGCGGTAAGCTCTCGTTCTAACTTGAATCTCTGTATTAAGAGGGCGCCCGGCTTCAATGCCGCGGCGCCCTTTTCATTTTTTGGTATTCGACGGATCTTGCTTCGAGGGACTCTTTATACCTTGCAACGGGGACTTGACGAGACCCTGGCCCTCCTTGATTGTTACCAACTGATTGCGCTCGACGCCAGGGAAGCGCTCGACCAAGCCGTTAGTCCAATGAATCTCAAGATCGGCTCGTGTACTCCCTCCCAGACCGAAATGAAGTCGGCGATCATTCACCGAGTAAAAGCTTGACTGCCCCATAACCGCCTGGGCCTGAATCTTGCCACCGTATTTAGCGACGACCCTCGACCCGATTGCGCTTCGGTTCGACTTCGTCCCGACGAGAAACACCTTAAGCCAGTTCAGATTGCTCTTGAGATCGTTTCGAAGCAGGGAAGGGGGTTCGTTTAAGTTGATGACCACCATATCGACGTCGCCGTCGTTATCGAAGTCACCGAACGCGCAGCCTCGACTGCAGTGTTCCGCAGAAATTCCTGGGCCAGCCTCTTCGATTAATTCTTCGAATTTACCATTGCCGAGATTGCGGAAGATGAACCGCGGGGTCTTCAATGGGTATTCTGGAAACTCCTCTTCCACCTCCGGATAGACAGATCCAGTGACGACTGCCAGGTCTGGCCAGCCATTGTTGTCGAAATCGGCGAATCCGGTCCCCCAGCAGATGTAGCGGGTTTCGACCCCGAAGCCGGCAGGGACCGTTACGTCTGTGAAGTTGCCGGCTCCGTCGTTGCGATACAGCACATTAGTGTCGTCTGAAAAATGGGTTTTGAAAATATCGAGATTGCCGTCCAGATTGTAGTCACCGACCGCAACGCCCATGCCGGCCTGTTCAGCACCATCTGCGCTGAAAGCGATGCCGCGTTCGGCCCCCTCTTCCGCAAAAGTAGAGTTATGCTCGTTTCGCAGAAAAAGGCTTGGAGTCGAATCCGATGCAACATAGATATCCGTCCAGCCGTCGTTGCTGAAGTCAGCCGCTACAGTGGTCATCGAGTAAGTGCGCTGAGCCTTTGCGACCCCAGTCTCCTGAGAGACGTCCCGAAACGTTCCGTCGCCTTGATTCCGGTAGAGGTAGTTGCGCGGCATCGGTAACCCCCGCGGCCCACAGTTGACTGGAACGCCTTTGAAGTTGCAGAACGGGTTTGCACCAGGCTTTGGCAATCTATCCAGATGCAGGTCGACATAGTTGGCGACGAAGAGATCCAGGTACCCGTCGCGATCATAGTCGAGAAAAGTACATCCCGATCCCCAACGAGTGTTGCCCTCATAGATCAGCCCTGCCTGTTGAGTGACATCGGTAAATGTGCCATTTCCATTGTTGCGGTACAGGACATTCTGACCGTAATAGGTGACGAAGATATCCTCAAAACCGTCGTTGTTGTAGTCTCCGACGGTCACTCCGCTGGCCCATCCGGAGCGAGTAAGTCCGGCTTTCTCGGTCACATCGGTGAACGTTCCGTCTCGATTATTCTTGTAGAGGCGATTGCTTGAATCTGGAATTGGATCATCCATGCGCGTGCCGCACAATACAAAGATATCCAGCCATCCGTCGTTGTCATAAGTCCAGGAAGGCGACACCGCAACCTACCGTCTCGACAATGTAGTTTTTGTGCTTGAGTCCGCCATAGACGACTGGGAAGGTCAGTCCTGCCTGGGCAGCAACGTCCGTGAAGTGGGCGAGGAACGGAATGCCGGATGGTTTACCTCTGGGCAAGGGCTTTAGATTTCGTGTCGACACACCTTGGGCCAGAGCCATCGTCGACGCGGTAGTCATCCATAGAAAATCCCGGCGCGAGATGTGGGTCTTCGTTTGGTTCATTGTTGATTTAGGCCCTGTCGTCTCTTTTGTAGTCATGGTTCTTTACTTCGGCTCGGCGCCATCACCGGACACTTTCTCAATCAGCGAGTCTTCTGTTTTGTTATGCAGTTCCTTCGTCTTGGCGAACTCTTGTGCGGCCTTTTCCTTTTGTCCAAGTATCGTATACAGCCGCGCGAGGCGGTAGTGCGCGTCGGGTTGCGTCGGGTCCAACCTTACGGCATGTTCCAGGGCAGCAACAGCTTCCTTATTCTTGTTTTGGTCGGCGTAGATGCAACCGAGATCGAAGTAGGCCAGCCGGCTCTCAGGTTGCAGTTGAAGGGCCTTCTGCAAGAATGGCTCCGCTGCCTTGTTGTCATTTGTATGTAGCGCAATGTCGCCCAGATAAAGGTAGGCCTGGGCGTAGCCCGGATTGTTCTTGATCTCCAATTGCAGTTCTGGCGTCGCCTTGTCGTAGTCTCGCTGTTTGTAGTAAAGATAGCCGAGCTCGAAGTGGAGGACAGGTTCATTCGGCGAGATGCGTGCCGCCGCCTCAAGCTCTTTGATCGCGTCCTCTGTCTTTCCCATGCCGTCAAGCGCCTGCGCCATGAGCATATGTGCCTGGACTGCATCCGGGTTGACGGCAAGAATGCTTTTGAACTCCGTCAAAGCACAGTCGTACTGGTGACTCCATAGGCAACTTTGGGCAAGGACATTGTGCAGCTCCAGATTGGAAGGATCATCCTGGAGCGCTCTTTGCAGATATTGGCTCGCCTTGGCATAGTCATGAAGTCCGAAATAGCTCATGCCCAGAAGTATCGTGCTGCGATGATCCTCTGGCTTTTCCTTTGCGACCAACTCAAATGCCGGGATCGCGGCTGAAAAATGTCCTTGCTTGAATTCAGCGACGCCGAGGTTAAATGCAACGTCAGGCTGGTTCGGCCTTATAGCCAGCGACTTGTGATATTCGACAGTAGCTGCCTCAAGTTCCCCTTGTTGCGCGAGTGCCACTGCCAGATTCGCGTGTATCAGAGGATCCGTCGGATGTTGCTGCTCAAGTTGACGCCACAACAGTTCAGCATCGTGGAACTTACCTGTTTGCATTAGCTCGGAAGCCTGGAGCGCGAGATTCCCCTGCCCCAGTAAAGGGAGCGCGCCGGCGAGGAACACAAAAATCGATACTAACCAGGTAAGCCGCCGGTTTGAGATCGAATTCCGTCTCTGAGCGCGGTAATTCTCGGGCTTTTCATGAGCGGGTTGCATCGCCAGCCAGACTCGGAACTTCGCAGACGGGAGAATCATGTCAGGTGGATTATCCGCTAAAACTCAGTGCGATTGGAAGGCCGGACCTTGGACGTAGCACATGCAGCATTTATCTCTATTTTCTTGGACATTAGCCGTATTCAGCCTCGATTTCACCGCATATAATTGGCCCGTCCAGAAACCCTTCCTTCACGACCACAGGTGATCGCTATGCGAATGTCTTACATCCGTTGTTGCGCTCTTCCAAGTCTCTTCGTCGCCCTCACGGTTTTGCCACTACAAGCAGATGCGCAGCAGCAGCCTGACACTCAGTCCTTCAAATTCATGAACACTGCACTCCCGATCGATCAGCGAGTCGGCGACCTCATCGGTCGCATGACTCTCGAAGAGAAGGTCTCGCAGATGCGCGATCACGCCCCTGCCATCCCTCGACTCGGCGTTCCCAAATACGATTGGTGGAACGAAGGTCTGCACGGCGTCGCTTTCGCGGGCTACGCCACGAACTTCCCGCAGGTTATTGGCATGGCCGCCACCTGGGACACCAGTCTTGTGCATCGCATGGGCGAGACCACCTCCACCGAAGCGCGCGCCAAGTACAACCAGGCCATGCGCGAAGACCACCACGAGATGTTCTTCGGACTTACCTTCTGGGCGCCCAACATCAACATCTTTCGCGACCCGCGCTGGGGACGTGGCCAGGAGACCTACGGTGAAGATCCTTTTCTTACCGGCCGGATGGGCGTGGCGTTTGTCACCGGCATTGCAGGGCGACGATCCCAAATATTTGAAGTTGGTCTCCACCCCCAAGCACTACGCCGTACACAGCGGCCCCGAGCCTACGCGCCATCAGGACAATGTCGATGTGTCGCCGCACGATCTCGAGGACACCTATCTGCCGGCCTTCCGCGCCGCCGTCACGGAGGCCCACGCTCAGTCCGTGATGTGCGCCTACAACGCAATCGACGGAGCACCCGCTTGCGCCAACACCATGCTTCTGCGCGATCATCTGCGCGATGCCTGGCACTTTGACGGCTATGTCGTCAGCGATTGCGCCGCCGTTGCCGACGTTAATACCGGTCACCACTTCGCCCCGGACATGGCCCACGCCGCCGCCGCCGCGGTGAAAGCCGGCACCGATCTCGAGTGCGGCTTCGGCAAAGGACAAGCTTATCCGGCTCTCGTCGATGCCGTGCACCAGAACCTTATCACAGAAGCGGAACTCGACACTGCGCTGCGCCGCCTCTTCACCGCGCGCTTCCGTCTCGGCATGTTCGATCCGCCTTCCAGTTACGCCTATGGTCGAATTCCTGTCAGCGAGAACAATTCGGCGCAACATCGCCAGCTCTCACTTCAGGCCGCGCGCGAGTCCATGGTCCTGCTCAAGAACAAGGACAAGATGCTCTCCCCTCAAGTCCGGTATCAGCCGCATCGCAGTCGTCGGTCCCACAGCGGAGCTCGTGCAATCCCTGCAGGGCAACTACAACGGCCCACCGCCATCGCCCGTCTATCCACTCAATGGAATTGAAAAGCGCTTCTCCTCCTCCAAGGTCTCCTATGCGCAGGGCTCCAGCCTCGTCGAAGGACTGGCGATGCCGATCGAACACACGGCGCTGCACCCCGCCAGCGGCTCCGGCGACGGCCTCACTGGCGAGTACTTCAACTCAAAGGATATGAGCTGGCCAGCCTGTGCTCAAGCGCACCGACCGCAACATCAATTTCAACTGGGACAAGGTCGTCCCCATTGACGGCCTTCAGCGGGACAATTACTCAGTCCGATGGACGGGCACCTTCACACCGCCTGGCCCAGGCGACTATAAGCTCGGCGTGCGCGTGAACTATTGCTACGCCTGCGAAAATGCGGAGGGCTTTCGCCTCTATCTAGACGGAAAGGTGGTAGTCGAAAGCGGCGCTAAAGGAACCGGCGAACGCGGCGCTGTAATCGAAGCTCCCGTACATTTCGCTGACACCAAGCCCCACCCCATACGCCTCGAATATCTCCACGGTAACGGCAGCGCAGGAATCGACCTCACCTGGGACGCGCCCGCGGCAATCCTGCGCGACGAGGCGGTCCAGGCAGCAAAGCAGTCCGACGTCGTCATCGCCTTTGCCGGACTCTCCCCCTCGCTTGAAGGAGAAGAGATGCCCGTCAAGCTCGAAGGCTTCAGCGGTGGTGACCGCACAACCATCGACTTGCCCGCTGCGCAGGAAGAGTTGCTCAAGGCACTCGCCGCGACTGGCAAGCCGCTGGTGGTCGTCTTGCAGAATGGCAGCGCCCTGGCCGTCAATTGGGCCCAGGAGAATGCCAACGCGATTCTCGAAGCATGGTATCCGGGTGAAGAAGGTGGAACCGCTATCGCTGAAACGCTCGCCGGCGACAATAACCCCGCTGGGCGGCTTCCCTTGACCTTTTATGCGTCGCTTAGCCAGGTTCCGTCTTTCAACGACTACTCCATGAAGGGCCGCACTTATCGCTACTTCTCCGAAAAACCGCTTTACAGTTTCGGCTTCGGTCTCAGCTATACCAACTTCGTCTACAGCAGTCTCAAGGTGCCTTCCTCAACTATCAAGGCCGGCGAGCCGGTCACTGTCGAAGGCGAGGTGAAGAACACTGGATCCGCGGCGGGCGACGAGGTCGTCGAGCTTTACCTCACACAACCCAAGGCATCCGAGACACCCATCCGCGTCCTCGCTGGCTTCACGCGCGTTCACCTTGCTCCCGGCAAGTCCACCCACGTCGGTTTTATCATTGATCCACGCTCGATAGCCCAGGTCGATTCGAACGGCACTCACGTCATAGTCCCCGGCGACTATATCGTCTCGTTGGGTGGAGCTCAACCTAGTGACGCACACTCAGTTCAAACTGGAAAATTCACCGTCACAGGTAATACGGAGCTGCCCAAATAACTGCAGTGCCGAAACGAGTGTGGCGCCACCGTCCAGCGCAATAGAAAGAGGATGACGATTCTCTTACCGTTCGGGTCATAGGGCCACGGTGGTCTGCTTGCTGCGCACGATGTCTTCAAAAGGATTCCGGCCTCCTGCAACCTCTGAGTAAGTGACGGACAGGATCAGACTGAGTTGTAGAGGGTTGCCGCCAGCAAAGTACCAGCAACAACTTCGGCATCGCGCCATCTTCTTGGGAGTACAGAAACGCTAGGGATCTTCATACGCCTGAGAATGATTTTGATTTCTAGCGAAGACTGTAATTGTCTTACTGCAAATTGGCGATCTGTGCTCCGCAATTCGCCTCATGCTTTAGGCCAACTCCTTGCAGCGACCACGTCGTCTATTGTCGGAAATACATAGGAGATATAGGTATCCGGCATAAGAGGCCATCTTGCTCGTACTTAAAAACAGCGGCTGTACTAAGTTTTTCCGCACGAGAAAGATTCACGAGAGAATCAACTCAGCATCTCTTTCGAAGAAAATAGAGAAAAATTTCCCACACAATTCTTGCTTGCTAGTGACAACTTTGATATAAAGAAACTATGCAGTGAAATGACCAGCAGTAAGGTCACCAGTAACCATTTTGTGTTATTGCCCTCCCCCTTGGTAGATGTCAATCTGAACAGGTTAGGAATGAAATATTCACGCTTCCTGCGTGTTCGGTGTTGCCGTGTTCCACGCGTAAGACATTATGGTTTCACTGATTTGTATGAAAATTGGGGAATGAGAATCGGCTGTCTGAACAGTCTCGTTTGAGCTGTTGGGCAAGATAAAAGCATCCCACTGCGTCCAAATGCCCTCTCCGAATCGGGCGGCATGCAGTCATATGAAATCTGTCGGCAATATTACCTCTTTTCTTTTTCTCTGCCTCTGATTTGTGCATTTTTTGCAACTTTCAAGAGGTGATGTTGGTGTCAGATATTTACACGATTTTTTTGTTTTTGGGCCACGCCGTATTTTCACCCTCTGGCTTGTGGAGCGGTGAGTTTTCGGGACGGGTGCGGCATCGCGTCGGGTCTCAAGCAAAAGGTCTCTGTGTCAACGAGTGGGGAAAAGGACTCGCATTGGCTTTGGCTTGCTGCCTGACGATAGTGGCGTCAGGGTGCGGATCCGGAGTGAGCGTACCGGTCGGGGGCGTTCTTAACGTCTCTCCGGGCGCAGTCGATTTCGGAGCGGTTCCTGTCGGCAATAAAGTTGCCAGTAGCGTAAATGTTACCAACAGTGGTTCCGCCTCAATTGACATCGCTCAAGTAAGCGTTTCAGGCGAGACATTTTCAGTTCTCAGCGCTAACAATGCTCCTGTAAGCGTTCCCGCGGGCGGTGCTTATAGTTTAAAAATTGGCTTTTCGCCTACCTCCGCCACAGATTATTCCGGACAACTTACCTTGATGGATATGACGGCGAAACCGCTCGTCAAGGTTCCAATAAAAGGTAAAGGGGCGACTCAGAACGCTCCGGAGTTGACGGTTAGCGCTCCAAGTCTGAGCTTCGGCAGCCTGGCGGTAAACACGAGCACGACACAAGCGTTGACGCTAACATCGAGTGGAACATCGCCTGTGACGGTGAACTCGGCTGCGATTACAGGTGCAGGTTTTGTGCTCGTGGGGGCCAACTTACCTGTGACATTGAACCCAACTCAGTCGACGACGTTGCAAGTTCAGTTCGACCCAACATCGCCTGGGGCAGCTAATGGCCAGATCACAATCAACAGCAACTCGGCGAGCGGTAGCGCGACCGTAGTGGCTTTGAGTGGCACTGGAACAACAGCCGCAGCTCCTCAGACGAGTCCGCAGTTGACGGTGAGCGCGCCGAGTCTGTCCTTTGGCAACGTCACCCTAAATGCAGCTACCACGCAGTCGTTGACGCTGACATCAACGGGAACTGCTCCCGTTACGGTGACCTCTGCAGCTATTACCGGCTCCGGCTTCACGATCGTCGGAGGTAATTTGCCGGTAACTCTTAGCCCGGCCCAGTCGACGACCTTGCAGGTTCAGTTCAATCCAGGAGCAACAGGGGCAGCGACCGGACAGATCACGATCAACAGTAACTCGTCGAGTGGGAGTCCTGCAGTAGTCACTCTAAGCGGTACGGGCACCGCAGCTACGAGTCCGCAGTTGACCGTGAGCGCTGGCAGTTTAAGTTTCGGAAGTGTGACTGTAAACACGGCTACGACGCAGTCGCTGACCCTGACGTCGACAGGAACGTCGCCCGTGACCGTAAACTCGGCAGCAATTACGGGAACAGGCTATACCCTGGTCGGCGGTACCTTGCCGGTGACCCTGAGTCCGACGCAGTCGGTGACCCTTCAAGTTCAGTTTGAGCCTACAACAACAGGGGCAGCGACCGGACAGATCACGGTCAACAGCAACTCGTCGAGTGGCAGTCCTGCAGTCGTTACTCTAAGCGGTACCGGCACCGCAGCTACGAGTCCGCAGTTGACCGTAAGCGCTGGTAGTTTAAGTTTCGGAAGTGTGACTGTAAACGCGGCGACGACTCAGTCGCTGACCCTAACGTCGACGGGAACGTCGCCAGTGACGGTAAACTCTGCGTCAATTGGAGGGCCCGGCTTCACGATCGTTGGAGGTGGTTTGCCGGCGACACTGAATCCGACACAGTCGATGACGCTCCAGGTGCAATTCAGCCCGACAGCGACTGGGATTGCGCGCGGTCAAATAACGATCAATAGCAACTCATCGAGCGGGAGCGCGACCTTAGTTTCATTAAGTGGTACAAGCGTTGCCGCGGTGAGTCCGCAGCTAACTTTAAGCGTTGGCAGTCTGAGTTTCGGTAGCGTAACGGTGAACACCGCTACAACCCAATCACTGACCCTAACGTCGACGGGGACGTCGCCAGTGACCGTGAACTCTGCGGCGGTTGCCGGGGCCGGTTTCACGATCATTGGGGGCAGTTTTCCGGTAACGCTCAATCCGACGGAATCGGAGACGATACAGGTGCAGTTTAAGCCGACAGCAACCGGAAGCGCGGCCGGTCAGGTCACGATCACAAGCAACTCCTCTACCGGAAGCACGGCCGTAGTGGTTTTGGGCGGCACGAGCACGGTAGCGACGAGCCCGCAGTTGACGCTAAGCGCCGCCAGCCTGAGCTTTGGAAGTACGACAGTAAATACGGCGACAACGCAATCCTTGACACTCACGTCAACGGGGACGTCGCCGGTGACGATTAATTCGGCATCGATCTCGGGTGCTGGCTATGCTCTGATCGGCAGTAGTTTGCCGGTGACACTGAGTCCAGCACAGTCGGTAACACTGCAGGTACAGTTCAAGCCGACAGCAACGGGGGCATCAAACGGCCAGATCACAATCAGCAGCGACTCATCGACTGGAAGCACGGCGGTTGTCACCCTCAGTGGTACTGGTGCAGCACTAACGAGTCCTCAGTTGACAGTGAGCTCGGGGAGTTTGAGTTTCGGAAGCGCAGCGCTGAACACGGCAATAACGCAGTCGTTGACCGTGACGTCAACTGGGAATTCGCCGGTGACAGTCAATTCAGCATCGATTACGGGATTAGATTATGCCCTCGTAGGTGGCAACTTGCCGGTGACGCTGAGCCCAACGCAGTCGGTGACACTGCAGGTACAGTTCAAGCCCACAGCAGCCGGAACATCTAGCGGGCAGCTCACGATTAGCAGCAACTCGTCGACCGGAAACGCGACGGTGGTGGCCCTCAGTGGCACGGGTGCACCAGCGGCTAGTCCTCAGTTGACTGTGAGTACCGGCAGCCTCACATTTGGAAATGTCACGGTAAACACGGCGACGACGCAGTTCTTGACTGTGACATCAACGGGAACGTCGCCGGTGACGGTCAGCTCGGCGACGATCTCGGGGGCTGGGTACACCCTGGTCGGCGGAAGCTTGCCGGTAACACTAAGTCCAACTCAGTCTGTGACACTGCAGGTTCAGTTCAAGCCTGCAGCAACCGGAACGGCCAGCGGTCAGGTCGCGATCAGCAGTAATTCGACGAGCGGAACTAGCACACTGGTCTCTCTAAGTGGTACGGGCACTGCCGCAACGAGTCCACAGTTGACTGTGGGTTCTGGCAGCCTGAGTTTTGGAAATGTGACAGTAAACACCGCGACAACGCAGTCACTGACGTTGACGTCGACGGGGACATCCTCGGTGACAGTCAACTCGGCAACGATTTCGGGAGCTGGCTTTACCCTGGTAGGCGCAAGCCTGCCGGTAACTTTAAGCCCAACGCAGTCGGCGACACTGCAGGTTCAATTCAAGCCGACGGCAACCGGGGCAGCGAGCGGTCAGATCACGATTAGCAGCGACTCGTCGAGCGGGAGCACATCGGTAGTGGCCCTCAGTGGTACGGGCATTGCAGCGACGAGTCCTCAGTTGACTGTGAGCACTGCCAGCCTGAGTTTTGGAAGTGTGACTGTAAACACGGCGACGACTCAGTCGCTGACGCTGACGTCGACGGGGACATCACCCGTGACGGTCAACTCGGCATCGATCTCTGGGGCAGGATATATCCTGGTCGGGGGAAGCTTACCGATAACTCTGAACCCAACGCAGTCGGCGACCCTGCAGGTTCAGTTCAAGCCGACAGTAGCCGGAACAGCCAGCGGTCAGGTTACGATCAGCAGTAATTCGTCAGGCGGAAGCACAGCGGTGGTCGCTCTCAGTGGCACAGGCACAACAGTAACAAGTCCGCAATTGACGGTCAGTAGTGTCAGCCTGAGCTTTGCAAACGTGACTGTAAACGCGGCGACGATGCAGTCATTGACGCTGACCTCCACTGGAACGTCGCCGGTGACGGTCAACTCGGCGTCGATCTCGGGAACAGGTTTTACCCTGGTTGGTGGCAGCTTACCGGTGACATTGAGCCCAACTCAGTCTGCGACACTGCAGGTTCAGTTCAAGCCGACGACAACCGGTGCCGCTAGCGGACAGATCATGATCAGCAGCGACTCTTCGAGCGGTAGCCCATCGGTCGTTGCTCTAAGTGGTACGGGCATTGCGGCGACGAGTCCGCAGTTGACCGTGAGTGCTGCTAGTCTGAGTTTCGCAAGCGTGACAGTGAACACGGCGACAACGCAGTCGTTGACGCTGACGTCAACCGGGACCGCGCCTGTGACGGTCAACTCGGCATCGATTTCTGGTGCAGGATTCACCCTAGTTGGCGGTAGTTTACCAGTGACATTGAGCCCAACGCAGTCCACGACACTACAAGTTCAGTTCAAGCCAACGGTAACCGGGGCCGCCAGCGGACAGATTACGATCAGCAGCGACTCGTCGAGCGGAAGCACATCGCCAGTAGCTCTCACAGGTACGGGCATTGCGGCAACGAGCCCGCAGTTGACGGTAAGTGCGGCCAGCCTGAGCTTCGCAAGCGTGACAGTGAATACGGCCACCACGCAATCGTTGACGTTGACATCGACGGGAACGTCGCCTGTAACGGTCAGCTCAGCTTCGATTTCTGGTGCAGGATTTACCTTGGTTAGTGGCAGCTTGCCAGTGACATTGAACCCATCACAGTCGGCGACCCTGCAGGTTCAGTTCAAACCAACGGTAACTGGGGCCGCCAGCGGTCAAATCACGATCAGCAGCGACTCGTCGAGCGGGAGCACATCGGTGGTTGCTCTCGGCGGTACGGGCATCGCGGCGACGAGTCCGCAGCTGACGGTAAGCACTGCCAGCCTGAGCTTCGCAAGCGTGACCGTCAACACAGCGACCACGCAGTCGTTGACGCTGACATCAACCGGGACCGCGCCCGTGACGGTCAACTCGGCCTCGATCTCTGGAGCAGGGTTTACTCTGGTTGGCGGTAGCTTGCCAGTGACACTGAATCCAACGCAGTCGGTGACACTGCAGGTTCAGTTCAAGCCGACGGTAACAGGGGCAGCGAGCGGTCAGATCACGATCAGCAGCGACTCGTCGAGCGGCAGCACATCGGTAGTGGCTCTCAGTGGTACTGGAATTGCCGCAACGAGTCCGCAGTTGACGGTTAGCACAGCCAGCCTCAGCTTCGGAAGCGTGACAGTAAATACGGCGACGACGCAGTCGTTGACACTAACATCAACGGGGACCGCACCTGTAACGGTGAACTCGGCATCGATCTCGGGAGCAGGGTATACCCTGGTTGGCGGAAGCTTGCCGGTGACTCTGAGCCCGACCCAATCGGTGACCCTGCAGGTTCAGTTCACGCCAATAGCATCCGGGGCAGCGAGCGGGCAGATCACGATCATCAGCGACTCGTCAAGCGGAAGCACATCGGTAGTTACTCTGAGTGGTACTGGAATTGCCGCAACGAGTCCGCAGTTGACGGTTAGCACAGCCAGCCTCAGCTTCGGAAGCGTGACAGTAAACACGGCGACGACGCAGGCGTTGACACTAACATCAACGGGGACTGCACCGGTGACGGTCAGCTCGGCCTCGATCTCGGGGGCAGGATATACCCTGGTTGGTGGCAGCTTGCCAGCGACACTTAGCCCAACCCAATCGGTGACACTGCAGGTTCAGTTCAAGCCAACAGCAACAGGAGCGGCTAGTGGTCAGATCACGATCGGCAGCAATTCGTCGAGCGGTAGTACATCGATAGTGGCTCTCAGTGGTACCGCCACTGCAGCAACGAGTCCGCAGTTGACGGCAAGCACAGCCAGTCTGAGCTTCGGAAGCGTGACAGTAAACACGGCGACGACGCAGTCGTTGACACTAACATCGACGGGAACTGCACCGGTGACGGTCAATTCGGCACTGATTGCGGGAACAGGATATACCCTAGTTGGCGGCAGCTTGCCAGTGACACTTAGCCCAACCCAATCGGTCACACTGCAGGTTCAGTTCAAGCCGACAGCAACCGGGGCAGCGAGCGGGCAGATCACGATCAGTAGTGACTCGTCGACCGGCAGCACATCGGTAGTGGCCCTAAGTGGTACGGGTGCCGCAGCAACGAATCCGCAGTTGGCGGTAAGCGCTGCCAGCCTGAGCTTCGGAAGCGTGACAGTAAACACGGCGACGACGCAGTCGTTGACACTGACGTCAACTGGGACCTCGCCTGTGACGGTCAACTCGGCTGCAATCACCGGGGCTGGCTTCACGATCGTCGCGCAGAGTTTCCCGGTAACATTGAACCCCACTCAGTCTGTGACACTGCAGGTTCAGTTTGATCCAACAGCAACTGGAGCAGCTAGTGGTCAGATCACAATCAGCAGCAACTCAACCTCGGGCGGCACGGCCGTAGTGGTTCTGAGTGGCACAGGTACGGCAGCAAATCCGCAATTGACGGTGAGTGCGGCGACCCTCAGCTTCGGTAGCCTGGCGGTCAACACCGCGACGACACTGTCGTTGACGCTTACATCTACTGGGGCTTCACCGGTGACGGTCAACTCGACTTCAATCACCGGGACTGGTTTTACCATTATTGGCGGGAGCTTCCCTGTAACGCTGAATCCAACCCAGGTCCTTACGCTGCAAATACAATTTAAGCCCACTACAGCGGGCTCCCTCACCGGACAGGTCACAATCAATAGCAACTCGACGAGCGGTGGCACAGCAGTAGTTGGTCTGAGTGGTACTGGTACAGCGGTCGCCCACGAGGTTGATCTGAGTTGGATTGCACCAGCCGGTGCTCCCGACGTGGCTGGATACAACATTTATCGAGCGGCAGGCAGCGGATCACTTGTGTTGGTGAACTCGTCGCTAGATACCTCGCTCACTTATGTGGATAAGACGGTTGTAAGTGGCACATCTTATGGCTATGTCGTGAAGTCGGTCGATTCCACCGGCATGGAGAGCGTTCCATCGAACCAGATCGCAGTCACGATTCCATAGATTTTCGTGAAGGCGGGTTCTATCCATCAGTAGTAGTACACCAGCACCAATCGGGTTGGAAGTCGTGAACTTAGATTGTCTTCCAAATGACCAAGAAAAAGCTGCCTCCTAGGAGGCAGCTTTGATGGAATATGCAACACAATACTGTGCCGAGAAATTCGACGGCTCGGTAAGCGGTCAAACTGAAGCCGAGAAGATGGTTGTCCGTTGAATTGCAGCCGCTGAAAGACCGAAGTTCATTCCGGCAACGCCACGACGGATCGCCGGTTCCTTCAAATCCTTTATTGAATCCCCTTGCAGATCAAAGGGATATTACTTCTGTTTTTAATGTGCACTCATCGTTTCAGAGCATGAGCTTGCGGCAGTAAAAAGCCTCTGCAAAGCCACTGAATGAATTACACTCCATGCCGCGCAGCCGCATGAGAGATTGAAATGTGGATTCCTCAAACCATCTTTTGTTGCGCTGCGATTCAAAGGCATCCATGAGATAACGAACCTTCGTCTGGCAGACCTCCGGTTCCAGGGGCATAAAGACGGAAGGCTGCCCCAAGTCGCCATCATACTTAGGAATTTCGTACTCTAAGATGAAGTGGTTCCGAAATGTATTCCACGTCAGTTCCGATAACAGACGGTGGTCTTGATGAGCATCCCTGCGATTGTGAGTCAGAATGAGATCCGGCGAGACAGTCTGCTTAAGTTCTTCAAAAACGGCTTTCACATCAGAACCGACATATGGCATGAAGCCATCGCGGAAATCCTTCAACAATAAGCGTTCTAACCGGGAGCCGGCGAACGATTCTGCTGCTCGTTGAGCCTCGGTCTTGCGAACTCCAATGGCGCTGAATACGACCCAGTGAAACTTACACGCGGGATACTGTTCGATCAGACGGAGAATTGTGCCTCCGCAGCCGATTTCGATGTCATCGGAATGGGCGCCAAGGCACAAAATACTCAAGGCTTCGTTTTTGCTCTTATCCAAGTGCAGTCTGATCATAGGCGAAGCGCTATTTCATCCAATTCTGATGGAATCAGGTCTTTTATCAGGCAGCTTGCTTTATGTTGATGACACGACAGCCGACAAAGCACGCTCGGCGGCCAATTCTCCGCTCTTAAAGCTTTCGTCCGTCCACATGTAACCCCAGTCTCCGTATCGTCCACAGTAAGCAATTCCAATATCGTCGAGATAGCCGTGCACTGTTTTCACAGCGTCCGCACGTTCAAGGTCGAAAATGATGTTGGCATATTTCAGCAACATTGCCTTGCTGCACAGGATCTGGTCGTCTTCACGAAGCAAGCCGCAGCGACGGAGGTCGCGGATGACGGGCTCTATCCAGTCCTCAGGGGCGCCGGTGAGGGGCTTGTACTTGTCAGAGAAATAGACTTCTGCCTGAATATTTCCCGTCCCCGGAGGTGCGTTTTGTGCGGAGAGCATGTGCGGAAATCCAAGGCGGGTAAAGCAGATGTCCTCGTCGTAGAAGTAGGTCATGTGGGCATTGGAGAGGTCTTCCCGATTCACCCCGATGTTCACAAGAACGCACGTCGAGCAAGCCAGCCGCCGAGAAGCGTCAACAACATCCTGTGGAGCGCCATCAATCATGCGAATGAGGTCCGGCAATGGCACTGAAGAAACCAGAGAGTCGTACTGCGTCACGACGCCATTCGAGAACTTGAGTTCCCGCGTGCGAGGATCGACAGACACCAGCTCATGATTCAGTTTCATGTTTCCCATCGGCACAAACTTGTTCAGGTAGAGCCGGAATCCGCCGTCGCTGGGATAGCGGAAGTGGGTGATGTAATGAGCTTGCGGCGCAGACGCCGACAACGCCCCGCGAAGCACCTCTTCGAGGCTCGGACGGTAAATGCGCGGTCCAAGCCAGTCGGTGCTCATGTTCTCTGCCGTAGTCAGGTGATATTTTCGCGTGTACTGCATAGGAAACGCTTCGGCAAATGTCTTGCCAAAGCTTGCATAGAGCCAATCGGCGTAGTTATTAACCGGACGCTCGGGTGCGTAACGTTCTTCGACGAAATCGCTGATGACCTTCAAAATGGTCTCTTCAGGAAGCCCATGGAGGTGAAGTTGCACTGGGTGGACAGGCCAGTAACCCTTCCAGTAGTTGTTCAAAGAGATTTGTACGGTCTCATACCGCTGATCGACGCTTTCGGCAAAAAGATCCTGGATGCGGGTATCTTTGGTAAAAGAAATATGCGGGCCGACGTCAAACAGGAAGCCGCTCTCATACCGAAACGACATCGTGTGGCCCCCATAGTACGTGTTCTTGTCGTACATAACAGGGGCGATACCTTCCTGGTGCAGCCGATGGGCTGCGCCGAAGCCGGCCATGCCACTTCCGATAACAACGATATTTGGCGTCGACATTTGCAGGTTCTTCTCCGAAATTTTTATGATCTGCGCTATTCAATACCTTTAATGAGCGGAAATCAAAGACTTTTCAACACATCCGCCGGCCTCCGCCGGCGGGACGTCGAATTAGCCTGCGTTCTGCGTTAATGCTTCGTATTGCTCAATTTGCTTCAGAGTAAGCCGTTGGAGATCCGTTCCGCCTTGGAAAGCTTGATACCATTCAACAATCCAAGCGAGAGCTTGTTGCAGTGGGAGTACGGGACGCCAATTTAGGTGAATGCCAGCCTTAGAAGCGTCCAGCTTGAGCGCACGGGCTTCCTCCGGGTGAACTCCGGAATCCAGACTCCACGAGCTTTGATTTCCCCACAACCGCGTGGCTTCGTCCGCGATCCAGGACACCGGCTTGACATCGGCATCGACAGGCCCGAAATTCCATCCGGACGCAAAGCGAGGCCCATCTTCCGAGAGCCGCTCCGCAAGCATCAGGTATCCGCGCAACGGTTCCAGGACGAACTGCCATGGTCGAAAGGCAGAAGGGCTCCGTATCAGGCAGCTTTGGCCAGCAAGAAAGGCCCGCATGAGATCGGGGATGAGTTGGTGACTGGTCCAGTCGCCCCCGCCGATCGCATTGCCGGCACGGGCGCTTCCGAGAGCAACGCCGTGCTCGCCAATCGCCTCGGGCGGAAAGAACGATTTCTGATAAGTAGTGGTGATGAGTTCAGCGCAGCCCTTCGAGTTCGAGTAGGGATCTCGACCACCCATAGGCTCATTCTCACGGTATCCCCAAACCCATTCTCGATTCTCATAGCACTTGTCGCTGGTCACGTTCACTACGACACAGGGTTGTTTAAGTTGCCGCACCGCCTCCAGCACATGCACGGTCCCCATGACATTCGAAGAGTAATTCTCGATCGGATCTTCATAGCCGCGGCGCACAACCGATTGGGCCGCCATATGGATAACCACGTCGGGAGCACACTCGGAGATTGCATTTTTGAGGTGCGAGAAATCACGAATGTCTCCGCGAATCGAACGGAGAACACTGGCAACCTTTGCCTGCTCGAATAGGTTCGGCTGTGTGGGAGGATCGAGCGCAAAGCCAGTGACTTCAGATCCGAGCGCATTGAGCCATAAAGACAACCAACTACCCTTGAAACCAGTGTGTCCAGTCAGGAACACTTGGCGGCCTTTCCAGAATGAGTGGTTTAACTTCATCGAACTCCTGCAACTGACAGTGGCTGCGGTGACAATTCCCGTGATGCGTTCGTCGTGGCCGGCCACAACACGTTTTGTTCACGCCAAAGCGTTCCTGCAATCCCTTCGGGAATCGCGTCTACATCATCGAAGCAGATGACTTCGTCCTTCGAGACATCCCGGCGCAGCACACAGCCTTCCGAAAGACCGATTGGAAGGGCATCCATCCCGCGAGCGGACGAAGTGTTATCAATCAGGCCATAAACACAAAACCCCCCAATGCCGTCAAGACGGTCGCCCGCCTTCAGATCGCGCTTTGCAACGCTGACGACCTCACAAACGGGGCCTCCGATCGGTGCCACCGTCGCATCGCGATGCACCACAGCGCGGCCAATCGTAGACGCGATCTGTAAGTGAGGAAGATGAAATGGCGTATAGAAGACATAGAAAGGGCCGTCTCCAAGTTTGTAGTACGCCAGTTGAGCTTTCTTGAGCGGCGAATCTTCATGGACGATCACAAAGGCTCCCGTGTGGGGAGCTGCGCCTAAGGCGAAATCGACAAGACCAGTCTCCAGCATCTGTTCCGCTGGCAGCAGGTTGGCGACCTCCCGTACATAGCCGCAGGCCGGGCCGTACATGCCCCGGCGACCAACCTGGAATCCGGTTGCATTGGCAAGGACGGTGGCTTCCATTGACAACTTCGTCGAGTCGGCAAAGGACGTGACTTTTTTAACGTCCTGATCGTGTTTCTCTGCGAATGCCTGTTGAGTCTCCGGGTTCCTGTAGTAGTCAACCATGCCTTTGATGTTGCCTGCGGCGACGATACGGAGCCCCAACGTACGCAGATAGCGCAGCAGCGTCATCGCGACTCCAGGTTCGTCTCCATCTGTATGTGTAAGAACAACCCCGGCTTCGTCGGCCTTGGCCTTCAGGATAGGGCCAACCAATGAGTCCAATTCTGCGTTCACGAGGACGACATGCTTGCCATGGCTGAATGCATCCAGCACGACACCGGCGGCAGCTTCGACAGTGCCCGTCACCTCCAACAGAACGTCGATGGAGTCGCAAGCAGTCAGCACCAAAGGGTCGTCCGTAACGACCATCACTCCATGAGCGATATTCTCCTCTGCTTCGCGGGAAGAATCGACCCGCACCCACCTTGAGAAGCCTCCCTCCCGGAGCGCTCTCTCTGCATGCTCCGGTGTGCGATTCGCGATTGCTACGAGCCGCATTCCCGGAACCGGAGTTCCCAACTGGAGTGCAATAGCCCTTCCGGTTGCGCCCGCCCCAACCATTCCGACGCGAATTGGAGTACCTGCAGACTCAAGCTTTTGAAGAGCGACATCGACACTCATACATATCTCCTGCAATTTGATCTGTCTTTGCTATTTCCGGAATTCCAGATGCCCCTTATACGTCAGAGGTCAGCTCACTTCTGCAATTGCCGTCCTCGGCACCCCCGAGCGGCTGACTCCCGAATTGCGACGCTCAACAAATTCATACACCGGCACTGAACCAGATGCCTTTGCGCCGTCCACTTCTTCGGCTTTTGTCTTCCATACTTGCCAGGGAGCGTCGCCGCTGCCCCACAGGTTATCTAACTCTTGTTTGTCCTTGAAGGTGTCCATTCCAGCCCAGAAGCCGTCGTGCTGGAAACCTACTAACTGGCGCTCTTGCATGAGTCTTTGGAAGGGCTCTATGACCAATTCTTCGTTGTCGCCCATGTAATCGAAGATTTCTTTTTTGAAGATGAAATAGCCGCCGTTGATCCGCACGCTCCCGTTCGTGATGGAGTGAACTCCTGAGACCAAGCTGCTGTCCGGCTCCAGTGACACAACGTGATAGCTGAGGTTCGGCAGAACGCACAAAAAGCTGGCGACCTTTCCGTGTTGATGAAAATGCTCAAGTTGCTGCGGAAGAGGAAGGTCGGTGAGTCCATCGCTGTAGTTAGCCAGAAATTCCTCTTCTCCCTCCAGATACTTCTTTACTGCTCGCAATCGCTGACCGATGTTTGTATTAATCCCGGTGTCCGCGAAGGTGATGCGCCAGTCGTGGGTGTCGCTGTTATACAACTCCAGTTTCTTGCCTCCATGGGACAAAACAAAATCGTTCGATACACACTCGCTGTAGTCGAGGAAATACTTCTTGATTGCATCGGCACCGTAGCCAAGGCACAAAATGAAGTCCTTATGTCCGTAGTGCGCGTAATACTTCATCAAATGCCAGAGAACCGGCCGATACCCAATCTGCACCAGCGGCTTCGGGATGTTCTCTGCATCTCGAAGCCGCAATCCCAATCCACCGCAAAACAGAACGACTTTCATAGGGCTCTCTCCTTCATCAAACTGCCGGGGCTTTGGGGTGGAAGTAACTGCGACTGAAACGAGTACGTGTTGTTCCGGGTCTTGACTAGGCTTTTGCGAGATGCAGGTGCATAACATTCGCAGCGAGGTTCTGAACAAGCCCTTTCCTTCTAGCAAGTTGCGGCAACGGTTCAATGCCCGTTGCGTTAAGAATCGCTTCCCAACGGTACACCCAATCATGCCGCATCAAGGCTTGCTGAACATTAACCCGGCGCATTCTATCCACCGTCTCTGGTTCACTATTCAGCGTGTTCACGATCTTATCGATGTCCCCCGAATTATAAGGAACATCAATAACAGAATCAGGCCAATCGAAGAGTTTCTCGAATTGTCGGTTGTTGGGACGCTCGCCCAACATGATGGTACCGGAAGCCGCAGCTTCAAAATACCTGTTACCTATTTCAATCTGATCGCCTCTTACATCAGGCCGATCGATAAGCCCGGGATACACAAGGAAATACTTGCTTCTTTTCAGGACATTGGCGAAGAGGTCCCTGTGTTCCGTTGGGTCGATTACCCGATCGGCAGAAGTGCTGTCATACAGATAAAATAGACCTTTCTCGGCAGCTAGTTTCAACAAAGTTCGGTGTGTTAGCGACGATCGGCGGCCAATGCTATATACGTCGACGACACGCTCTGGCGGATTCGGCCAAGGGTTAAAGCGAATCGTATCTACGCCGGGCGGCAGAAAGATGCATTTCTTCCCGATCCTCTCATTGAGAGGTGCGACGCTTTGGCTGTAATAAAGGATCACCGTATCGAACTGCTCGAGCATGCGCAGAAAGTTGCCGTAAGAGGCCATTTGTGTCACCCACAACTCGTCGATTAGGCACACAGCCTTCTTGCAGTACGACCTCCAATTGCTAAAAGTACTGACCCTCAGTAGGTCTGTTGGATCACCGCAAATCGCCAGAAACAGGTCGTATTGTTCCTTGATGGGGGTCCACTCAATACCTGGATTTAGAACGATAGGAGTGTGGTACGCGATTTGCTTTGCGATTGTATGTCCCCACCGGGTTGGGTCCAGGCGAGGCGCAAGCAAATCTACCGAATCAATCTGCGAGATTACGTCCTCAAATTCAAAGTGCGGACAGCGAAAGGGAAGCCTTTTGGACAAATTCCGCTGCGAGAAGATGAGGGTGCGTGGGTTTTGAGCCGGTTCGTTCGAGTATCCACCGCTCGTTGGGTTAGGGGTCGTCATAAACCTCCGTGTGATGTCCCGTAAATTCTCAGCATATTTCTAGGAATACGACGCTTGGGCAGGCTCGAGCAATACCACTTAAAAGGCTTCGTAGATATAGTGAGCAATTCAGTTGCCATATCGTTTGGCAGTGGGTGCCTCATCGAGAAAGTCGATCAACAAGCGGCCAGTTTCGATCTTGTTCCGATACCACGGTAATTGTTTCAGGCCACTCTATACCGAATGCAGGATCGTCAAATCGCACACCATTTGCGGCGTTCGGGGTATAGAACGCCGAGGACATATAGTGCATCTCCGTGGAATCCTCTAAGGTCTGGTATCCATGAGCACAATTCTCTGGCAAATACAGCGAGCGACCATTGTCTGCGCTTAATTCTGCACCGAACCATTGGCCGTAGGTCGGTGAATCAGGTCGAAGGTCGAGAGCGACGTCAAACATAGCTCCTCTGGTGCATCGAACTAGTTTGGCTTCATGCGCTGGTGCTACCTGGAAGTGCATTCCGCGAACGGTGCCCTTGCGCAAGCTGAACCCCATATTCGCTTGCACCGGTGCAAAGGCGATAGCGTTTTCCGCAAACTCTCTGACACACCAAGCTCGAAAAAAACGCCCGCGCTCATCCTCGTGAGAGTCCGGATCGATCGTCCAGACGCCAGGAATACTTGCTTGAGTGAAACGCATATCTTATGCCTATTCCAGGGAAGAGACCGCGACGTGGGCGAGAACGATTGACTAGCACTCAGGCATCGAGATCGGCCACGGTGGTAGGTCTTGATTTCTATAGCTCTTTCGAACAGAATTGGGCGGGTTGACTCTTGCTGCACCAGTCGTTGCCTGATCCAGTCAACCAAACGGCCCAGGAGGCTGCGTCCCACCCAGGGATTCCGCAGTTGCTGCACCAGATTGGGCTCTTCTGTCGGAATGTCGACAAAGCTGCTGCTCAAAATGGGATCGGGTGCACCTGGCGCGCTGAGTAATGCCTGCGGAAAATAAGCGATCCGGCTATTGCCCGTCACGCTCAGAGTATGCGGCACAGGCTGCTCCTTCAGGTGGGACCAGAAAGCGGCAACTAGGTCCCGGCCTTCGCCCAGTGGCAACGGGCATGGGGGAGTGCAGCGCGGATTCATCTCAATGAGGTATGTTTCGCCAGTGCGCTCTTCGATGACGAAATCGAGGCCGAAGAACCCTGAGAGCCGGAGGCGTCGCGCGATGCGCGCGGCCGCTCGCATCATTTCGTCGCCGGGGACCACCTCGACGATCGTGGCAGGCCCTGTCGGCCCCTGAGATTGGATGACCTCGACGGCGATCCCCGCCAACAATTCGCCTTCGCGACAAACCACAGCGCAATTCGCTGGGCGTCCCGAGATGAATGCCTGAGCGATCGCCGCCGGACGCGGACGGCTCCAATCCAGATAGACCCAGTCGCGGTCACGATTCAGGGACATTCGCTTCATTAACTCAAGCGCCCCGGGTCTACCTGTCAACTCACGGAAGCACTCCCCGGCTTCCGCGAGACTGTAAACCACGCGCACGCCTCGCCCTCCCCACGTTCCGTCAGTCTTGAGGACCCAAGGCAGGGGGATCTCGGCGCTCAAATGGTCCAGATCTGAAACTTCTTCAATCCTATGGATCTTCGGCACTCGGACGCCTTCTTCGAGGGCGATCTGCAGCAGAGCATGACGATTGGAAACAACAGTAAAACTCTGCGGCGAACCGAGAGACCGCTCGATCAGCAGCGAGATCGAGAGCGCAGCTCCGCCCTCTGCCAGACAGGCCACATGCAGTTCGTGTAGATGCTGCACGCTGCGATCGCATGCGGGAACAATGATGTCCGGACGAAATGTCTCGACGGCCATGCGCAACGAAGACAGCGGCTGAAAACCGCTGTAGGGAAATATCTGCACGCGCTCGCCGAGACTCTCCACGGGATGACCGGGATTGGCGGACAACACTGCCACCTTGGCGCCGAGCTTCTCAAACCGCATCGCTAGCCGGGGGACGACGGACCAGCGATTAGTGTCGGTCAGCAGGATGCGCGGATCTGCCAATGAATCCCGGCGCGGATTCGGAAGTCTTTCTTGCATCTGAATTTCTCTGTCTTTCTTGCTTTTGAATTTTCTCAGTAAGAGGGTGTCAGGTTCGTCGGAAGATCTGGACTGTGCCCTTTTTCCCTGCCTTTCAGCAAGGAATGGCCAAGCAGGCGGCCCAGGTGCGAGGAGAGATGACGCGCGGCAAAATCGGAGCCGCAGGCAAAACGCAACAGTGGACCGAAAGTGCTGGCGGCGCTCACGCCAACGAAATAGAGCCCGGGGACCGAGGATTCGAAGGTATCGGAGAGAGCGGGTGCTCGTTCAGTGGTCAGAATCCTGCCCCGCAATTCGGGGTCAAGAAATTGCAGGCGCTCCAAGTCGACTCGGTAGCCAGTGGCTGCGATCACATGGTCGGCCACCGCAGTTTGATTTCCGTTTTGACGGTCGGTCAAGTGCAGGGTGACGTGGTTCTGCTGCACAGTGGCACCCGAGATCTCGACTCCGAGATGCAGAGGTACCTTTCCTGCGACGCGATCGCGGACAAACCAGCCTGGAGCGGGTCCGAGTGTCTTTCGGAGACGATCGATTCTGATCTTTCGCGGCAGAAGCCGGAAAATCCGTGGAGCCTTCACATAAAACAGCAGTTGCATTCCGGCGCCGAGGCTGGTAGTCGGCCGCACGATGCGATCCTTCAGCGAGCGGGGCTGCGGCGGATCGTGAAAACGGATGACGGAAGTGCGGGCCACCACTTCTACATTCGCTCCAGCCTCGTGCAGCAAAGCCGCCAAGTCCAGAGCCGAAGACCCTCCGCCTACCACGATCACGTGCTGCCCGCGAAACTTCTCAAGGTCGCTGTGCTCCGAGCTATGGCTGACAAAACCGCGCGGAAGTGCCGAAAGCGGAGCTGGTATATGCGCGTACGGCACGATGCCCGCGGCGATGATAACGCGGCGTGCAAAAAACGTTTCGCCATTGTCCAGATGCAGCTCAAAGCCGGACGCAGCTTGACGGATAGAAATAACTGTCTTCTGCTCCAGAGCCGGCACGAATCTCTTCTGGAACTCGAGCCCATAGCTGACGAATGTCTCCAAAGGCACCGGGAGGCCAGTGTCCGCGTACGGCAGTCCTCTTTCTTCGCAGAAGTTGCGAAGCGTAAATGCCGAATCCGGGTCCGATAGGGACGATGCAAACCCTTCGGATTTCAGGTGCATTCCCTTTGGCATCTGTTTTGACCAGGCGCTCATGGGATCACCAAAGATCCGAAACGGAATACCACGCGCACTCAGGTGGGCTGCGATCGACAGGCCATACGGTCCTGCCCCAATTATGGCCAGCTCGACGGCATTGGTGGATGATAAGTTACCTTGCTTCATTGTGCGCTCTCAACCTGTTCCTTTCCCGAGGGTGAGGCGGCCGCGCCCCCCTGCAATGTCTGTCCGACCCGTTTTGAAAATGCTCGGTCATAGGCCTTCAGCAGGTTAGGAACAGAAAATTCCCAAGCGAGCTGGGTTGCGACACGATCGCGCCCCACTCCGCCCATTCTGGTGCGTTCCTCGGGATGGTCGAGGAGCCACAGAATCTTAGCGGCGAAATCCTCAGCCCCGATGTCGGCCCGTGCGTAAAGAGAAGCCTCGCCCGCACTGAACCGTCCTTCCCGGAGATCAAACTGCACGATGGGCTTGCCTAAAGCCATGTACTCCATGACCTTGATCATCGTGGAGATATCATTCATCTCGCAGGGCTTGTCGGGATTGACGCAAACATCGGCTGTGGACAGCACTCGCAGCAGGTGCTCGTCCGGGATACGGCCCGTAAAATCCACCGTGTCTGCCAGATTCATTTGCGTGATCATCTGACGCAATCCTGCAAGGCCAGGGCCGCCACCCACACATGTGAAATGTACATCGGTGCGCCCCGATGCTTTGATACGAGCGGCCACCTCCAGCAGGATTTCGAGCCCGTCCTGTTCACTCATCGTTCCAACATAGCCGACGAGGAATTTCTTTCCATACTTCAGCGCAGGATCGGGAGGAACTAGACGGAACGTTTCCAGGTCGGGTCCATTGCGCACCACTAGCACGTCGTCCGGCTCCATTCCTCCGCGAGACAGCGCCAGGTCTCGATAGCTGGAATTCGTTGCAATGACAACGTCGCTCGCCCGATACGTCAGACGTTCCAGCCAAACCTGAGCCTGGTAAAAAAAGTCCTTTCTTTCATATTTGGAGTGATACAGTTCCGGACCGGCATCATGTTGGTCGAAAATGTACTTCACGCCAAACAGACGGAAGGGAAGAGCCACTAGAAAGATATTGTCCGGCGGATTGCAGCCCTGAATTACCTGGAACCCACGTGTAAAAAATATCCACCAGGAAAACAGGAATTCCCAGAACAACGCACACCCATACTCCCACAGATAACCGAGGGGCCGATTGCCTTCCTTCGGCATGGGGTGCCGGTAGATGTGAATCCCCTCAAGGATTTCGTGCGTCTGCCAATAACCCTTGCCCCGCGGGCTGAGCACGCTGACTTCGTATCCGTGCTGATGAAGCGCGCGAGCTTCTTTCCAGACGCGGCTGTCAAATGGTACGGGCAAATTTTCGACGATGATCAGAATCTTTTTCTTTGTCAGTGTCATTTGAACACTTTCATGGCAGGAAGAATTGAGTTCGCCTGTCGGGTGCCTAAACGATCAAGCTCTTCACTTTAGTGCAGGCGCCGCTGCAGAATTCTAGCAGCAGCCAACAGTGAGGGACTCTTGCTGATGTAGTTGTCTCGAAGTTCTGAGAGTCTACGGCGAACTGTAACCCGCGTGTTGTAGCCAAAACCGGTTTGCATAAATGAACTGTCGGGTCGACGGCACCGGATCGAGAAAAGGGCCGACATCCCAGGGTCGAGAACAGCGGAAACCCGCACTCCCGAATCGTCGGCGTCGATCATAGGACATGGGGATCCGTTGCGACACACCGATTCAATGTGAGACTTGTGATTCGGATAACTCCACTCAATTAGGACTCGTTCGGGTGAAAGAGATGGATTTTCTGTGCGTACCGTCCCGGCATATGCCTTCACCCTTAGGATGCCACGTTCATCTCGACGGCAGAGAATGGATTCGCGAACTGCTGCGCCAGCGCTCGACCATCGAATATCAGGCGCGGCTTGGTTGATTCGACCCACGGCATCGATCAGACTCTGTGGGTCCCTAAAAATATCGTGATGCTCCACAAGCAGGAGTGGAATCCCAAAGAAGATCCTGAATGCGATATCGGCATGTTGCATGTGCGCGCTGTATTTGCGAGTAAAGAGCGGGAAACCTGCGTAGCGCAGCAAGGCTGGCTGCGCCAGTTCACGGAGAGTTAGTTTTGTGGGCTTCTGCCAGGGATGCGCAGCAGTGTTGATTGCTGCGTCGAAGTTGTGCTTTTGCAGCACGGCCATTGCTTCTACAGAGAATCTTCCCTGAGGAAAGACCATGACGCGCTCACAGAGTAGTCCGGTCATCCGGCCATGCGCTGCCATACGCTGCTCAGCGATGTCCAGCTTAGCGCGCAAAAGCTTACTGTCGGTGACGGCAAACTCGCCACCGGTGTGGTCATTGCCATGGAAGCAGAGCGACAAGCGATCAGCATGATCGGAAAAGAGGCGGACGACGCGGCTAGAATTCCGGCGAAAGTTGTGCGGGATGAATGCGATCGTCGTTCCGAAGTTGTGATCCTCCATCATTTGCAACAGGCGCTCGAAATTGAGAAAGCCGTAGTTCGGATGCAGCAACGGATCATCGACAATCACGCTCGCGTGATTGTGAACAGGGCGCCAGCACTGCTCGCCGAAGATGTGACGGAGCGCCATGGCATGCGGGATGAACTGAGAAAACGAGTCACTGAGCCAAGAATCTGAGGCTTCCGAATCCAGATCCGCTACGTCTCCGCTTCCGATCAGGAAGATTTCGGTGTCCTCAAATCTAGCGGCGGCGAAGAAAGCGCTACCATCCAGGGTAATGAGCTTTCTCGCGCCGTCGCCACCGCCGACAAAGATGCGGTCAGTTGCGGCATTGGCGGCGCCGATCGAAAGTCCGGCAAATGCACCGCAGATGTCGCGGGTATCGATTGCGACGGCAAACTCCGAATCCTGACTCTGCTGCACCCCACAAAAACGGCCGGCAGTAAGTCGCGAAATGAGCGTGGAGTGGAATGGATCTGGGCGAACGGCATGCAGCAGCACAGTCCGAAATGGCGAGATAAGCGATAAAAGAAACTGGTGCGTAGGTGCTGCTCCGCCTGTCCATTCGCTGATCACATCGGGGTTGATCACAAGGCAAGATCTGTCATCTGCCGGAACGCAATCAAAAGTACCGAGAGCGTCTCCGGGAGGCTTCGTCAGAGAAATCTGTCGGCACTGAATCCCCAAAAACTCGGCTAGGCAGATCAAACGCCCATCGGAGGGTCTAACCTCACGCATATAAGGAACGACGAGCTTCACGATCGACTCTTTCCAGCTAAAGCGTCTGCTTCCTCGCGCGACTTCTCCTGCATCCGGACGCGAGGCGGCAATGGCCGCAGGCTGCGGGAAAACTCTTTCACCGTGGTAGCGGGCCCCAGTGGAATACCACATTTGGCCACAGGAACTGCCGGATTGCCCTGGACCATGGTGAATGGTGTGACGGACCGGGTAACTACGCTACCGGCAGCCACCACCGCGCCCTCTCCGATAACAACGCCGGGCAAAATTAGAGCACCGGCACCGATGAATGCATCGCGCCCGATGGTCACTCCCTGAGTTTCCCGAAAGTGCGCGAGGACCGTGACGCGCAGGCTGAGAACGCAGCCGTCTTCCAGCGTGATGGCGAAAGGGCGCGACGTGTCAAGCACAACATCGTAGCCGATCCAAACGTTCTTTCCGATGCGTACGCCACGCATCCGGTGCAGCGAAACACGAAGGCTCCTGGCACCTGGGACAGCCCTCGCTAGCTGCTGCGAAGCGCGGTTAACTAAGGCCGCGCAGAAAGAACTCTCTCATATTTGATGCTCGCTGGATTGGAAGAGATAGTCGTGAAATGCCCGGAAGGAATCTAGTTGCGGAAGAATCTCCGGATCAATCTCTACACTGAACTCTTCCTGTATCACGGCAGCCAACGTGACCGTGGAGAGCGAGTCCCAGACTCCCACAGAATCTATACTCGCATTCTGAATCTCTTCTTCCGTCAACCCCGGAAAGATAGAAGCAAAACAACGAATCAAATGTTGTTCCTGATCATGCATGAACACTCACCTCAACGCGATGAAACAAAGGGATAGGCCGGGAAGAATGCATTTCTTTAGTCAGACATAAAGGGGTCTCTAGCACGCCACCTACCAGCGATTTCAGAAACTCTTGCAACGGACCATTTCGGGTCGTAGCCGTGTATTCAAAGATGACTCGTTCTGTCCCAAATTCATCAAAAAGATACTGCAGGCACTGATGCTCAATCCGCCGAGAGAAAGCGCGACAGCTCATCACCCAGGCTTGCACGTGAACGCAATCCTCGTTTCTGGTACCCAGCAGGACAGCGATTTTGCCGAGCGCACCATACTTGTCCTCGTATGCGGCTGTAAGCAGAAAGGCATCGGGGTTTGCTAGAAAATGTCGCCATTCCGACTCGGTGTAGCGTTTGCCGTTCAGATTGAACTGGTTCGTCTTATTCACCAGCTCAAACGCTCGCACGTCATCGGCGGAACGAGAACACTCAAACCAGATACGACTCTCGGCGGACTGTAGGAATTCGTCCGATGCCGATGCAGGCGTGCCACTCGCCGTGCGCCATGCTCCAGCGCTGCGGATACTTTTTGTCCGCAGCGAGTCCTCTCCGGAGATAACTGGTTTGCCGAACAGATCGCGAAGCTCTTCGAGCAGCGCCAGGACCCTGGCGGGATCTCCCTTTGGAAAGAGCCTACAGGTCAATTTCGGAAACGCCGCCTGGACTTCGGCAATCTCTGCAGGATTGTCATCGATAAACACAACTGCGTCCTCAGCAATGTTCCAGGTGTTCAGGGTGCGTCGCACTGACTCCGACTTGCGCGACCAGTGCACTTCAAACGGGAACACATCCTCATTGGACAGCAACATGTCGTGACGCTCAAACGCCTGAGCCACCGTAGCCGCATCGTTCTTACTAGCCACTCCCACCAGAACTCCGGCCGCAGCGAGCGATGAAAGGAATTGCTGGTACACCCCATGCATCTGCGAATGCTTGTCGAGATTCCAAGAGATTGCATCGACTCCATCGTCGCCCACGATTCCCAACCAGAGAGTGTCATCCAAATCGGTGATGAGGCCCTTGAGTGGCATTCGGTTTTCAATGAGGCAGGCAAGCAATTCTCCCATTGCAGAAGCATGGCCGAGTGTATAAGGAAAGCCAGTCACCAAATCGGATTTCACCTCGTACCGCGCCGCGGGTGCTGAACCGGCAGCCAGTTTCTGTTCGCTGAGGATGCGAACTCCCGAAAGCCCAGACAACGATTCGGCAAGCTGCGCAAGAATCCGATGCAGCTGCCTTTCGTACAGTCCGCTCTGCAGGGGCCTCGTTGTAAAGGCTGGGGGAAGCGGCAGCGTAGGTAGGGAGAGCACTGCTGTCATGTCGCGAGAGACGGTTTCAAGCGCGCGCTGGAGGCGCCCTGAGTTCAGCTCCGCAGATCGCACGATATCAACCAAGTCTGATGGTCGCCAGCCGCCGAGGCTGCGAATGCCAAGCCGTTGGTCGAGATCGCTCCACTCCAGTGCGACGACCAACACATCAGCTTCAGATGAGTTTAAGTGTTCGATGTTTCCGATCAAGTCGCCAAAGAGCCCAGAGCGAATCTCCGGCCGAACACCGGGCAGTCGGTTACGCAGATGCGCTGCCAAAAACGTATGGAGATGCAGCGGCGTAAAGCCGCAGGCCAGAAAGATCCTGAGTTCCGGCCATCCTTCGCCCGTTGGAGTTTGGGATACTTGCAGAGCGGTAATCAGCTTCATTGAGCAATCGCCGTAAGGTTGTTCGAAACGTGTTCAGAACCGACCAGCGCCCGGTAAAGGTTGGCCAGAGCGCACATCATCGTGGCCTGCCCCCAGTGCAGCGTGGGTGTCTTGTTTACGATCAGGCGGGAATATCTGCGGTAGTAGAAATAGCCGCTCCGGTCCTGCATATGGTTGATCGTCCATTGGGCCACCCTCAGCGCCAGTTCCAGGCTACTCGGATCGCGGTCGCGGAAGAAAACAAGAGTGTCTATAGCCTGCGAGCAACACTGAATATCGAGCGGCAAGGTCTTGTGATCGTAATAGCGCGGAGTTCCATCGGAAAGAAAGAAGGACTCTTTCCAGTATCGATAACCATCCATCATTTGCCGCTCGAAGCGTTGGTCGTTTGTCGCACTCCCGTACCACTTGAAGCAATCAAGCACGTAGGCAGTGTGGAAATTGTCCACCCAGCGCAAATTCGCCGCTTCGCCGTAATACCATGATCCATTGTCTCTTTGATAATTCGCGGTATATTGCATGGCTCTAGTCGCTAGATCAAGCCATTTAGAATTTCCTACACAGGAACCGGTTCGAGCTAGCAAACTGGCTCCCAGTGTGTTGGCGTTATGTACCTGATGCGTCGACGTTGGGAAGTAGTGGATGCACCGAGTGTCACCCTCCCGATACGATCCCAGGTCACGGTCGATATGCTCGCAGCAACTGACCGCTGTGTCGAGATACTTAGCATTGCCGAACTGCTCATACGCATCGAGGAACGCGTGACCGATCAGTGAGGTCCATACTACAGACGGTGACAGCGCTTTAACGAATACGCTGCGCGACTGATAGTCAAAATGATTTCCCCAGCATGCGCCACTGTAGCCCGGCGACTGATTTTCGATCAACCACCGGAGCATTGACTCAGCGCGGTCGCGCCATATCTCGTCGGAAGTGCACTGGTAGAGGCGAATAGACCCGCGAGCCAGAAATCCCATGCCCTTCGTGGAACGTTGCGGCGCGACGCCCAAGTAGGGTCGCAGATTCAGCGGGAACCTCCGCACACCCTGTTGAAGGACGATGCGCAGCAGTGGATTGTTGAACGTCAGGGGGCGAACGTAGCGTGCGTTCAGGCCGTCGAACGTGTCATAACCACGGTAGTCGTGGATTTCGAGCCAGTGCGAAAGCCGCTCTATCGAATCGAGCAGCACGGATTTTGCGCCTGCAAGCGAATCGGCCGATGCCGGGCTCTCAAGCGTAAGTGAGCGGGCTGCGATCATATTTCCCTTCCGGAGTGGTCATTCGGACAAAGTCGATCAAACACTGATCTGCGCGGAGTTTCTGCGGCACCTTTTTGAATTCCGGATCGCTGTTGCCGATCACGATCGTCTGCGCCCAAGCCAAAACGTCTTCGGTCTCGGGAACCATGAGGCGGGAGATGTGGGGAATACGATTGAGAATAAACTCGCGATTGGCGCCCGTCAGCGCGGCGATGTTCACGTTGCGGTCGTAGATGCGGAGATCGTAGCCCTTGCCGATCAGGCGCTCAATCACCTCGATCATCGGGCTCTCGCGCAGATCATCGGTTCCGGCTTTGAAGCTGAATCCAAGAACCCCAATGCGGGAGTTGCCACTCTCCATCACCTGCTTTAGTCCGCGCGCAATCTGCATCTCGTTGCTGGGTAGAACGGAGTTAAGGATCGGGAGTTGCAAATCGTGCATGCGCGCCTGGTATGAAAGCGCTCGCAGGTCCTTCGGAAGGCAGGATCCGCCGAAGGCGAATCCAGGACGTAGATAGGCTGACGAGATATTCAGCTTGCGGTCCTCGCAAAAAATATCCATCACCTTCTGTGCGTCGATCTCCAACGAGTCGCACAGATTCCCGATCTCGTTGGCGAATCCGATTTTGAGGGCGTGCCAGCAATTATCAACGTACTTGATCATCTCGGCCGTGTGCAGGTCTGTCCGAATGAGCGGCGCGGGAATCGCCTCGTAAAGAGATGCAACCAGGTCGCCGCTGAGACGGTCCATTTCGCCAATGACAGTCTTTGGAGGCTGCCGGAAATCGGCGACTGCCGTGCCCTCTCTCAGGAATTCGGGATTGTTGCAAACACCGAAATCCTTTCCGATTTTCTTGGCGGAAAATTGCTCGATAGTTGGAATCACAACCTTGTGCATCGTGCCTGGGAGAATTGTGCTGCGAATCACGACGGTGTGGTAAGCATCTTTCACCCGGAGCGCTTCGCCGATCTGCTCACAAATGCGGCGAATGAAGCGGAGGTCTAGATCGCCATTCGGTAGGCTGGGTGTGCCGACGCAGACGAAAGACAAGTCGGATTCCATAACGGCCCGGAGCGGATCTGTGGTGGCCCGGATCCCCCCGGTCTTTGTGTACCGGGCGATAATGCCGTCAATCTCCGGTTCGACGATCGGCGAATGTCCTTGATTGATGAAGTCAACTTTTAGCTGAACCGGGTCTACACCAACAATTTCATGGCCCTCAACTGCCAAACATCCGGCGCAAACTGTTCCAACGTATCCCAAACCAAACACACTTATCTTCACACTGAATTCCTTTCTCCGCTCGCTGAGCGGAGTGGGCTGTGGGGAAGTAAGAAGAGAAATCTAAACTCAACCGCAAAGTTGCTTAAGCGCATGCTGGATGGCCAGGTGATGCATACTTGAGAATCGGTGTGAGATCGTTCGATATGAATACTTTACCAGCGTTGACGCGGAAGAGGGTAAAGCCTTTGTTCAGGGCTCGTCTCGGCGGTCTACAACTTACGTAGTCTGGCATAAAACAGAGGTACAATGGTATTAACACTTAAGTAACGCATTATGCTCCCGGATGCTTCAGATGGCCTAGTGTGTTGATCTTGTTTTCCTTTATTGAGGATTGAAGAATTGGCATTAAAAAGGCCGCGGTTTATATTTTGTCGTTTAAATCGCATCCAGGAGATATGTTTCTATGTATCGCAGATTTTTCGTACTTCTATTTTTGCTGGCTGCATTTAGCCTGCAAGCCTCTCCCCAGGCGTCGTCACCGTTTCTTGATTCTTCGCGGGCTATAGACTGGACTAGCGCTGGGTTTACCATCCCGAATTACACAGCCAACTGTTCGGCACAGCCCCAACTCACAGCCAATAGCTCTAGTGCAGCGTCCGCCAACAGTTCAGCCATTCAGAATGCTCTGGCCTCATGCAATGCGACAAATAACGTGGTCAACATTCCAGCAGGCACTTACTATGTAGCCGGAATTCGCTACGGAACGCAGGGCAAGCAAGTATTGCGTGGTGCTGGGCCGAACTCAACAACCATCATCTTTACGGGCGGGAATGGTTGCGCCGGTGGTCTGAATGAAGGCATCTGCATGAGAGACAGCAGCGGCCTCTATGATGGAAGCTCTCAGGTTCTTCCTGGTGGTTCAAATCAATGTTCGTGGACTGGTGGATATTCGCAGAAAACCACAACCATCACGTTAAGTGGTTGCGGAGGCAACCCACCAGTTAATCAAACGATCATCCTCGATCAAGCCAATGACACCGCTGACACGGGCGGCGTCTACGTTTGTGACACCAACATTGGAAACTGCGGATATGAGGGAAGCAGCGGCGGGAACAACAATGGACGCTCTATCAGCGGTAAAACGCACTCTCAGCAGCAGATCACCTACGTTACAGGCGTGACTTCTCTTGGCGGCGGCTCGTACTCGGTAACGATCTCGCCGGGAGTTTACTTCAGCAACATCCGGTCAAGCCAAGCACCGGGAGCGTGGTGGCCAGGATTCGTTCAGAATGACGGTGTTGAGAACATGACTGTGGATGGCTCGAGCGTCGACAGCACAATCGGCATGTACGATTGCTACCAGTGCTGGGTCAAGAATGTTCGTTCGAAGAATGCTGGAAGAAATCATGTCGATTTCTATCAGAGCATGGCTGACGTAGTGAGGGACAGCTACTTCTATGCTGCTCAGGGGTCCGCAGTCCGAGAGCTATGCCATGGAGTTCGGGGAAGCCTCTGCGATTCTGGTCGAAAACAACATCTTCCAGCAGGTAACCACGCCCACAATGTTCGGAGCCGGGACTGGCAGTGTTATCGATTACAACTTCAACATCAATGTGAATTACTCATGCGGAGGAGGCTGTTCCGCCTATTCCAACGGAGCCTACGCCGCCCACAATGCCGCAAACGAGATGAATCTATTCGAGGGAAATAACTTCTTCGGCATCTGGGGCGACGATGCATGGGGATCATCCGGTCAGGATACTTATTTTCGTAATCTGCTTCAGGCGTGGCAGAACGGTAAGACTGCCTCCACCTTCCCGATCCTGTTGCGAGCATATATAAGAAACCTCAACATTGTAGGAAACGTCATGGGCCAGGCTGGATACCACTCACAGTATCAAGCAAATGCGACCTCGACTTCCGGAGGTAACGGAGGCGGCGCGGAGGATAAGAGCATCTATAGCATCGGATGGGCTGGGACTGGCGCGGCCTGCTCGTCCGGCTCTGTGACGCACTGCGATCCTTTGAGTTTCTCCACGCTAATGCGCTGGGGCAACTACGACACGGTTACCGGCGGGGTGAAATGGGATACGACAGAAGCTTCTCCCTGCTGCGGTGCCCTACGTGAACGCAAATCTTCACTTCTAGTTACTTCTCTTCTTTGGCGCATACCTTGCCCGCATCGCTTTATTACAACTCCAAACCCTCGTGGTGGCCCTCAGGGAAGGCGTGGCCTCCGATCGGACCGGATGTATCGAGCGGCAATCTCGGAACCTGCAGCGGCGGAACATTACGCAGGGAATCAGGCAACCTCCTCCGGTCAATGCACAGGCGGCAGTTTAAGCAGCGCATGGGCGGCTCATGCGACCTCGATTCCGGCACAGGACTGCTATCTAAATGTGATGCATGGTCCTCCTGACGGGACGGGCAGCCTATTAAATTTCGACGCCAGCCAGTGCTACACGTCTTCCGGGACGGCGCCCGGGAACCCCACGCCCCCACCGCCCCCCACGGCACTTTCGGGAACAGTGATTTGAGGCGGCGCTGACTCAAATCACAACGCGGGCGAGTGAGGCTTTTCCTCGCCCGCCTGCAAAGTCGCCGGCAGCCCTGATCTTTGTAGTTGGGTTGCCGGCTGGCTCATTTGTATTCTTCCCTGGCCTCGGCGACCGGTGTCGATAACGGGGTCAATTCTCGCAGAAGACTGGCGAGCTGGCGCAGCGGCGCCAAGCCCCGATGAAGAAGGATGACCGAGCCCAAATAAAACGCAACAAACACGGCTGAAATGATGACAATTGCGTTGAGCGCGGCACCTGTGCCTGAAGGGGTGCCCCAGACTGGCGTGCCTCGGATGATCGCTGCAGTTATCAAGCCCGCTACGAGCGCGGCGACAACGTACCTCCAGGTCGGTGCAGTCAAAGCTGAGACACCAAACCCGATTGGTCGTCCAGCATACCAGAAGCCCGGAATCAAGAGGGTCCAAAAGGAGATGCTCCACGCTGCGGCAATTCCTTCAGGGCCCCAAGGCAGGGCCAGCAGAAACAGGCAGGCGGTCGCAGCTAGCTGAAATAGAGTCCAGCGCAGGAATCGTCCTGGCTTTCCGACAGAGAGGTGGATCCAGCCGACCGTGTTGCAGAGGAGCATTACTCCGATTCCCGGGCCGAAGAGTTGGAAGATTCTGCCGGATTCCGACCATTTCGCTCCAAGCACCAGCCTCACTACGTCCTTGCCAACCAAGGTGAGATCGGCGCTTACCGCCATGCCAACAAAGGCGATGATTCCAAGTGAATTGGTGAGGTACCGCCGGAAGCGAACATGGTCTTGATTCAGCCGGCTCAATGATGCCAGTGCGACATTGTTGAGCGGCGCAGTGAGTTGACTGGCCGAAAGCGCAAACAAGTCATAAGCCTTTTTGTAGAATCCAAGCGCCACCGCATTGAATTGCCAGCCAACCAGCAGGTTGTCGAGGTTCAGCATGGAGTAGCTGACGCTGAACTGCCCGTAGACCTTCCCCGCGAACCGGACCATGGCACCTGTCTTGCCCGTCCGCCTAGGCAAGCTAGGGACCCATCGACAAAGCCACCAAGCTCCAATCGTGACGCTAAGCTGTTGCGCAACAATTCCAGCCACCAGCGCCCAATATCCCCAGCCTCTTAAGGCCAGCAAGATCGAAACAACTGTATTTACCACGCGGCCTACGACGTCGTTGGTAGAGGTTGCCGCAAAGCGCATGGCGCGCTTTAGGAGAGCCAAGTGTATGACGGAAACTGCCGCAATGAAGATTCCCACCGACAGACCCGCGGCGACCTTCGCCACCAGCGGATTTCCGTAGAATCGCGCCAGCAGCGACCCTGCCGCCATGAACGCAATTGCAAGGAGCAGCCCAGCCCCTGAATTGAGCCAGAACAAATTGCTGGCAGTGTAATGGTCCACTCCTTCGAACTGGATGACCGCCTCCGTAAATCCGTTGAGGCCAAAGTTGGCCACAAGGAGGCTGAAAGTGGTAACCATGGCGACGACGCCAAAATCGGCCGGCGTCAACAGTCGTGCCAGAATGACCGTGCTAACCAACTGGGCCACGAGTGCCAACCCGGAAGCCGATACTGTCGCTGCGGCGCCGCGAACGGCGAGGCGTCGTAATTCGTGGCTTTCAGCTTCCGGGTGGAAGGTGCCACTGGCGTCGAATGGGATCATGTCGTTGCCCGCAGTATCTTAGGCGGCGGAAGATGAGGCTTCGAACTTCGCCCCAGCACCCAATTTAGGACTCGGGTGGTGTCCCGAGCTTTCGCGTCCCAAGTTAGGTACTCCTCAGCGTACGACATGCCTTGCTGTTGCAAGCGATTGAGGATCTCTCGATCGCCCGCCAGATTTGCCAGGATCTTTTCTATTGCTAAGACCACGTCACCCTCATTTGTGAAGGGTACCTTGTACCCTACCTCTGGATGAATGATGTCTCCAGGTCCACCGAAGTCCACAACTATGGGTACAGCGCCGGCGGCTAACGCCTCAAAGACCACGCCTCCGCCGAAGTCTCGAACTGATGGGAACACGAATACATCTGCTGATCGCAGGCGACTGAGGGCTTCCGAGTGTTTCAGCCAGCCGCAAAAAGTGACGGAGTTCTCAATTCCAAGGGATGTCGCGAGCTCCTCGAGGCGGCCTCTTTCAGGGCCGTCACCAACTACGACAAAGCGCGCCAAATCATTCAGTAAGAGTTGAGCAGCCGCGCGCAATGCAAGATCACAGGCTTTTCTGGGGACCAGACCGCCAACGAAGATCAGCTGAAGTTTGGCCCCGGGCCCCGGTCTGCTTGGGTCGTCGGAACAGATAGTGCGGTCGATGCCGTTCTCTGGGATAAAGAACAGCTTCTCTCGGTGCGCAACAAACTCGGCATAAGTTTGAGACGAAGCGGCTATGATCGCTGCCGCGTGACGATACGTAGACCTTGCAAACGGCAAGTATCGGTAGAGATTCCTTAGCCCGGAGCTCCATTCCTTCTGCTTTTCGAGCTGGCTAAAGCCCTGCGGCCACGGCAAGCCACCGCTGATTGGTCCGATAACGAAAGGTATACGACTTTTCCGCAAGAAGAAAGCGAATGGGCTCGGCAACACGGCTGTCAGTGGTACGAGACGCAGGACAACATCGAACTCTCCGGCAAGGATGCGGCGCCGTAACTTTAGCCAGGCCAGCAACTCAAAGGCAATACTGAACGGATACTTGAAAGCAGTTAGCGTCTGACCGTCATGGTTGCCTTTGAATATCCAGCGAAAACCCAACGCAAAAATGCGATCGAGCAATGGTGTGTGAACCACCTCGATGGCGCGGAATCGAGGTTTTGCGCGACGCACAGCGTCCACGGCCGACGGACGGGCGACCAAGGTGATGTCATGGAGTTCGGCGAGGGCTGCAGCGTGAGAATAGGTAACAAAAGGGATGCTTACCTCCTCTGGGTTGCAATCAGGGCCCAACACCAGAACACGTAGGCGGCCCATGAGTTTTCCCGTTTCCCCGCAACTCTCGGTATCGCTGACGGACATCTCAATTTGTTTTGTGTGATTCATTTGATCTCTTCGCGTATGTGGAACGAGGAAAGGGCGCTCGTTTTCGCAAGTACATTTCCAGCGTCGCCGCTGTTATAGGGACCCAAAGGCATGCGAAAGCACGCCTGAGTCAATAGCCCGCAGTTACTTCCTCGCGGATGGCGGGAGCATCCTGAGTATGCCATGACAGCTGCCTCCCCACCCGACTGGGATCACCACGTTTGCGTGCGACAAACCGCGGGACGGCGGCGGTCGCTAGGAGAAAGACGATCCATGGAGGCCCCATGTATCTGAACGCCGCCTCCGTCAAGCCCGTGATTATGGCCGCGAGGAATAAGGCCATTCTGAGGCTGCCGAAATCAGGGTCGCGGCGGTAGGCGACGAATACGTTTCGGTAACCCGTTGCGATCAAGATCCCTAGCAATATCCCCCCCACCCACCCCAGTGTGAGAAGAATCTCGACATAACCGTTATGGGCCTCATTGAGCATGAGCCCGGGAAACGCCTGCCACATTTCTTGGAGCCGCGAACCCAACCAGAAACTCTCATATCCGGCACCGAACAAACGGCTGTTATGTACGCTGAGGACTGTATGCCAGATATCGGTCCGACCGGTTAGCGTAGGGTTTCGACCCAAACCCTGGATCAAACTGCCTGAAGACTGAAAGAAGAGCCCATATATGGTACAGGCAAGCAACGATATAACCAGAAGGTGCACGAGCGCCGGTCTGAGGCGGAAGGCAGGTCTCTTCAAAAGCAACGTTAAGGCGCTAGCCATGCTGAGCGCACAAATGGAAGTCATCGAATTGCACGCCCATAGCAGCCATACGACCATCACCAGGCTTGCACCAAGTGCCATCAGTCGCTGCTTACGTTTTGGGTCTTCCCGGTCGTTATAGGCGCACCGCAGACGCCAAAGAAGCGCCAGACCGACGACGTCGCACAATTCACCAAGGCCATTTTTTTGAGTGGCGACGCCGACTGGCTCCATTGTCCAGCTCAAAGTCAACTTTCTTCCCAGCAGTGGATAGTACTTGATAAAGAGAACTGACAACGGCAAGAGCAAGAAGCCAATCCGCGTGAATACGCGTTTGATAGCATCGGGGACACTCTTCTCGCTCAGCACGATCAGGACCATCATCAAGTCGCCAATCCCTTTGATCCAGTGCTTGATCGTGACGAAGGGATAGTCAGACCAACAGATGCTAAGTGCCGCGTAAGAGAAGAACAGGCAAATCGGCCAATTGCTCCGCAGGATGGCACCCACCCGCCGTCGCCTACTGACAATCACGATCAGAGCGGCAAGCTCGAGAACCTCGAAAACAGTCGCGTCAAGTGGGCTACCCTCGACATAACTGTTGGCCAAATTTGCCGATGGGGTCACTCCGAGCCATTCTGAAACCGACCGCGAAAGGCAGAAGAAGAACCACAGTATCGGAATCCAAAGGACCTTGGACACCCGGCCCTTCTCATCCCGATCGAAAAGAAAGAGACCTACAATGCCGATCACGAAAATAAGGGTGGCTGTATTAGGAGGCATTCAAGTCATCTTTGCGTATGTCGATTCCACAATACTATAGCGATCAACGGAACGCTGACCACGGCGCCGACCATAACCAGATTAGTGGCGTAAGATCGGAAGCTCCAAATGCTTCGCTATGCCGCGCTCCCTAATCCCCCATAACGCGGGTCTTTCAAAACCAAGCTGTTGCGACCCTGGGTGCAATCCTCGTATCGTCGACTAACGATCAACGAAGAGCCGATGCAGCAACTCTAGCGAGAGCAACGTATGGATTTCGTTAGTATAGTTGCGACCGCCTGTCAGATGGCCTCGCACCATGGCCTCCACCGCTTTACGATCAAGGTAGGGTCGGGATAAGGCTAACGGGTCAAGCAGCATTTCTTGAACGTATTTCGAGAGCGCGTCGCGGTACCAGACCCGGAAATGGTAGTACTTGTGACGTCCGAGAAACAGACGCTCCAAATGAAAAGGCGAGAGCGCATGATCGATTTGTGCCACCCATTGAGGCATGCCGTGATCGTAGGCGTACTCAGCCTTAAACGTAAAATCCTGGTAGCGGCGAACGATCGCACCCGGGAAGACTTCGTTCCTGCCTCCGACGCCTATATCCGTCCGTATTTGCCGTAGCGCGGAATTTCCGTCCGCGATCAGTCGGAGACGAGCAATATTATTCTCGGCGACCGATGCGGGCGCACGAAAGCTAGTCCGAACAACGTCATTATCGAGAAATGGTGAACGCTGGGAGACCTGACTTCGTTCTAGTGCAAAGAGGCTGGAGTGATGCCACGCCGTCTGACGAAACGCGGAAAACGAAAGTGGGTGTGTGTCAGCGATGCGAAAGTACGTTTCGCGGGCCGTTGTGATGTGTGTCAGCATTTCCGGCCGGAATATGTTGGTAGAGAGCGCGCTTGGCTTAAACGCCCTGTATCGGCGAAGGATTTGGTCGCCATAATTACCGGTCATTCTCACGGGAGCGATCTCCCGCGCCTGTTGGCAGACGTAGAATGGCGGGGCGCAACTTACGTCGGCACATCCGTCCGTCAGGTAGACGGTCCGCTCAGCGAGTTGGGAAAATCGTGAAAGAAAATCCGCGCCAGTCTCAATCACTTGGTGAGGCTGCCCGCATGTTCGTGCAACCTCTCGAGCCACGAGGACGTCCTGGCAGTCGCGGTATGTTCCTCCAAACGTGTAGCAAGGCAGCGAACCCGCAGGGCCTTTGTGCCAAGCCATAACCGCCCGTGTGTCCAACCCGCCCGTCAATGACATTGCAACACGCTGCCGGCCAGCAAAATAGCGCGGCAGGTTTTGAACGAAGACATTGCGTAGCTCACTGTAGTAAGTGTCCGGATCGAGCGTGGGTTGAGCTTCCCATTCCTCAGGATGAAAATAGGCGCCCTTGTGCTCGATAGCACCGTTCCGAAACCTCCACAGCGAAGCCCCCGGCATCACGGAAATGCCTTGAAACAATGAACGGTTCTCCAGAACAGCGCTCATCGCAATGAGTTCACCCAAACTCACCGGGTCCGTCGAGCGAAGCTCGGGGCGAACGGCAAGAATCGCTTTCGCTTCTGCGGCAAAGTAAAATGCGTCCTTCGATTCGTGGTAGTAAAGGCGCTGCATGCCGTAGCGGTCGTTCATAAGGCTGACTGTCCCACGTCTCCGATCTGCCAGGAGTCCATGAAAGAAGCCGTTCAGGCCCGCAGGAAAACTTGGGTCATCCTCATACAGGTGCACAAGGTAGGATGCCTCTGTGGAATCGAGATTGTGTCCGCGGGCCGTCAACCGCGCTGCAGTTCCGGGGTCGGAAAATTCCTCTCCCGCAAAGACAAGCACAACGTCGCCTGTCTCGTTCGAAAGGGGCATCCCGTCCGCAAAGGAATCCCTCTGAGCACTCCAACCAACATAAACACCCAGAGATTCATCGATCCAAGTGCCAGTAACATAAAACGACTCGTGGCGGAGCGTACTCAGCATGGCTGCCAATTCGCGTTCAGCGCGCTCCCTTGGAAGCTTCGTAATCAGTCCTACAATCCCAGGCACTAGGCTTCTCCCATAACCGAGCGATACTTACGCTCGTACCAACCAGCACGAAAGTCGCGAAGCCTCTTCGCAACACCCTCCGGAATGCGCTCTGAGAGACTATGGTGTAATCCCAGCTGCAAGGCAATCCGACCCATCGCCGTCAACGGAACGTAGAACCGGGGTGTGTCAAACCGTCGGAATCCGTTGCGCTCTTTAAAGTCGCGTAAACCGTCGTGTTCTTTCTTCCCATAGTCGAATCTCGAGTACACGAGATACTGGATACCCCTGCTTGCGCAAGCCCGGACTGCGTTGGCAATCAGGGCATTCTGCGGCACCTTGTCCCTGTGCTTTACCATCGAAATAATGTTCATAAGTCCCGCTTGAGTGCAGGTCTCATCGGGAACTAGCTTGACAAATCCAATCAACTTATCGTCGAAAAAAGCCCCCATAAAGATGCTGCTGTCCAGGAAGGTCGCCTCTTCGCGGCGCACGGTTTCGAAATCCTTTCCGTAATGGGGAAAGCGCCGTCTCTGTCTGATCGGGCATTCATTGTAGATTTCACGAATCCCGGCAACCAACGCGTCGTCGAAAGGAACCTCACGTACCACGACACCGTTCTTCTCTGCCTGCTTCGCTTTGTTCCTCGCCTTGAAGCCAATTTCTTGTGTCCACCAATTCTCAAACGTCGTTATGGGCAACACGGCAAAATTGTCCCATTCAAACAGGTAGGAGAACTTCGGCTCACTGTCTGGGAAGCCTTTGGGCGAAAGTGAACAAATCCACCCGTACGCCAGACATGCCCGTAACCCGTCAATTACCGGCCTAGGATCGTCTAAGAACCGGTATCGGTCTCCATGCAACTGCGCGATACGCAAAGTCCGCCCCTGGACATGGATTTCGTTATCTAGAACGTTAATCAGCTTTGTCACTATCCGAAACCTTATTTATATAAATGCATTCCCAGCACGCAGGCGAATCGGACGATTACCAATCGATCTCGCCAGCGACCTGCTTGTAGAAGTTGGCGGAGAGGGAAGGGACTCGAACCCTCGGATGGTTACCCATCGCGGTCGGCGAACCGACCGGTGCCTTAGCCATCGGCAACCTCTCCATGTAGAGCGATTTCGTCTAGCTCACTCCAGAAGATGAACACATTTCTGTTTCTAGTCGGTTCGCCTTGAGCTGGCCGAACGTAGCGTCCATGATTTTGGTCAAAGGAAAAATTTCTGAGTGCGGTGTGAGGGCGCGCCCACGGATTTCATATCTATCCTGCCACATATGGCTCCGCGATCGGATTGATTCCTAGCAGCGCGAGAAGCTTCCCCACGTGATGACACAGCCGTATCATGAGGTCCATGAATCTGTGTTGCCCCAGCAGGACCACAAAGGGCAGCGCAAGGCCATAGACCACAACGGCGACGATTGATGCTGTGATGTTGCTCACGCCGACGGTTGGCCGCAACGCCGCACAGGCACCTCGCAGCAAGGCTTTTTTTAGGAGGTGCATGCGCGTCCATCGCGAGGGCGGCACGGTTTCATATACCACGGCTTCATTGCACCAGATGAAGACCCGTCCTTGCTTGATCGCTCTGCTGAAAAAATCCACATCCTCGCCGGCTCGGAACTCAGGGCGGAACGGCGGATTGATATCTCGCAGCACGGCTGCTTTCAGCAGCACGTTTCCTGTTCGAGTCTGGCTGGGTACAAGGACCAGACCAGTCTCGTGGCACTCACGGTCGTAAAACCTGCCCTTCACGATCCACTGCGGGACACCATCTTCGAACGCAGGCTTCACAGGGCCCAGAACTCCGTCAACCCCATATTCCTCGCAGGCGGCGAACAGATTCCGCAGCCAGTTACTCTTCGGAAATTCGTCATCGTCGATAAATGCGACGTAGTCTCCTATCGTGTTCTGCACAGCCCTGTTGCGCGCTAGCGCTATGTTCTGCTGAGGTTCTACGCAGTATTTAACGGCAATGTTCGAGGTCGCAGCAAAATCCGCTACGAGGGCTTCGGCTGATCGCAGGTGATCGTTATCGCAAACTACGATCGAATACGTGAACCGGCCTCCCGTTTCTTGATGGCGGAGATCATTCAGCAAACGCTTAAGAAACTCTGACCGTTTGTAGGTACAAATACAGACGTTGATGTGGCTTGCTTGGGTGGTCATGGCTTCCTGCATCTCGTGTTGCCCTTTAGCTCTAACGAACGAGCAGATAAGACACTGCCTGCCAATTCGGGTCAATTGAGGAGGGTGAACTGGGGAAAGAAAAAATCGTTCTTGGTCGGCGAAGACACTCTTATCGGGTGCATCGGCTACAGATATTACTGCCTTTTTTCAATAGGACCGACATCATAACGCGACGCAATCGCACAATTACCGACTAAGTTATCGATGCCATCGCCTGTTAGAAACGTGTGTTCTGCCGTGTCCTGCGGATGAGTCTCCACTTCGACAACAGAATGGCGGGACAAGTTGACGATCCGCTGGAGGCGGTCCAACGGTGCGAGGGGCTGTATGGAGAAGAAAAAGTCGGTCGAGCGATGACGTCTGCTAAGAGCCCGGTCCATTACCTGGCGATAGAAACGGTTACCGAAACTCTTCTCTCCATGTTCAAAGGAGAAGTTTCGACGAATAATAGTTCCTTGGGGTAGGAGTCCACCGAAAAGGACGTTGGCACAAAGGTGCATGTGATGGTGACCGTCGAGTCGCTCAGGTTCTTGGCCATAGAGACGACTGAATTCGTCACGTTGAGCGGCCACCACATATTCGAAGGAGCGAATTAGGCCGGGGTGGAACATGATTTGGGAAAAACGGTGCCGCAGCAAATACTGCGACACGCGCTTCTGATGCTCGCGCGAGTTGTGATGGAACTCCAGACGCCGAAAAAGATGATGTGAAGTTGAGGTGGAGGCCAGCGTCGATTCCGTGATCGCGAGCAATTGCGGCCGCACGCTCCGAATCCTCCATGAACACCATGGCGCTGACGGACGAAACCGTGCCGCAACGGAGACAGTCCAGGGTGCGATCCGGTCGTTTCGCGATCACGCCCCCAGTCATCTGCATTAACGATGAGGCAACCGGTTTGAGGTGAGTTGTCCTTCCACGCCAATAGGCTGCGCTTCCGGATCGGTCCCAACAACGTTGGACGTGAACATGGTCGACCTCAATCCGCTGTCCCCTTCCCAATGTTAGGTTCGCCTGCCCACGGCATCTCTTTCGAAGAGCTCGTCCTTCGCTGAAGGAAGCTGAATAGCCGCTGCATTTGCTCGCCCCGGTGAAACTCGATCAGTTCGGGCGGGACCGGGCGCTTTGTCCGTCGGAGAAGAGCCCAGACGTAACCCGCTCCCAAAGCGAGTCCACCGACGCAGCGCGGCGGCAAAGCCATCTGACGTGCCACTCTGCACAATTCCCAAACAGGATGGTTGCCGACAGCATAATCCTTTAGACCCACTCGGAATCTGGCAGCCATCGGGTTATGGCCGGCCGTGCCTATCGGCCGGTGATGAATACAATGCTTCTCCGTGAAGGTGCGCGTCTTCCAGCCCTTCATTCTGGCGGTAATCACCGCGACGTGGTCGATGGACCCGCCCCGGATCGGAACGTAACCTCCAATCGCCTCGAAGCAGCTCCGCCGAAAAACCTGGCAAGCTCCGGAGACATGCTCAATGCTCACGAAGCGATAGTCGTAGCTTTCTCCTGATATCTCGCGAAAGGGCGTTCCGACTAAGCCTAGTTCGGGATGCGCCGCGAGCTTTTCCAGCAGAAACGCAAAGTAATCAGAGTCGAAGCTGATGTCTGCATCCAGGCTAACTACAGCCTCGTACGGCACTGCGGTGAGCCGCTCAAGACCGGCGTTGAACGCCATCACCTTTCCAGCGAAGTGGCGTTCCTTGCGCTGGGGCCGACGTACCAGGTCGATCCACGGATGCTCAGCAGAATATCGAGCAACAATATCATCCGTTTCATCCGTTGAACCGTCACTGACGATGACCCATCGAATTGGTTTATGGGTTTGCGCAATCATCGAGCGAAGCGTCAGCTCGATGTATTGCGCTTCATTCCGTGCCGGAGTGATGAGGACGTAACTTAATCTTGTCGTCATAACGATGCGATAAGTGGGAAGGGAATTATCCGGGGCGCTAACTGTTAGACGACCAGTGTCTGAGGTTCGCTAAGATCTGGAACTGATTCCGGTTGTATGCAATGCGTTTCTGCCGCGAACGCACAGACCTCTGCGACGACACGAGCCTGTTGGTCTGCGGTTAGCTGAGGGAACATCGGGAGCGAAACGATCTCGGCGGCAGCGCATTCCGTGACGGGGAAGTCTCCCCGCTGATACCCGAACGAGCGGTATGCCTGCTGCAGGTGCAGCGGTACCGGATAGTGAATGCCCGTGCCGATGTGCGCGTCGTTCAGACGGCGAATCAACTCGTCGCGCTCGGCGGTGCGCACCACATACAGATGGTAGACTCCGCGCGACCAGGAGGGCTCCGAGGGACAGATCACGCTATCGGCATTCGACAGCAGGCGGTTGTACTCTCCTGCATGATTTCGCCGGAGAGCGTTCCACTCAGAGAGGTGGCGCAGCTTGATCTCCAGCAGTCCAGCTTGGATCGCATCCAGTCGCCCGTTATAGCCTTCTACATCGTGGTAATACTTCTTCGCCTGGCCATGATCGCGTAGCATCTTGATTTTGTCTGCAATGCAGTCATCATTCGTAGTTACTGCACCGGCTTCACCACAAGCTCCAAGATTTTTCCCGGGGTAGAAGCTAAACGCAGCAGCACGCCCCATCGAACCAGCTTTCATCCAACGGTTAAGTTTCTTAGAGAAGTATTCTGCACCGTGTGCCTGACAGGCATCTTCAATCACTGTGAGACCGTACTCGTCGGCTAGACTCAAGATAGAATCCATGTCGGCCATCTGACCATAGAGGTGTACCGGCACCACTGCAGTTACGGGCCGTCCACTTCGCTGGCTAATCAACCTTCCTGACTCATCAAGGGAGCACTGCTCTTCTAAGTACTTTCGCAGCTTCTCAACCGACATGTTGTAAGTGTCACCGTCGATGTCAACGAATTCTGGCAGCGCACCGGCCTGCGAGATTGCCTCCGTAGTAGCAATAAACGTGTGAGGCACGGTGATTACAACGTCTCCGGGTTGAACTCCACAAGTCATGATCGCGAAACGGAGGGCATCCGTGCCACTACTTATAGCAATGGAATGGCGGGTATCACAGAACGTTGCAAATGCTTTCTCAAAGTCCTCCACCATCGGGCCGCCGATAAAACCTGCTGTATGCAGAGCTTGAAGAAATACACCGGTGAGCTCTTGCTCGAGCTCAACGTGCGGAGTAATTAGATCAAGAAAAGGGATGTTATTTGGAGCACCACTAAACATGGACATCGTGTCCTTTCACAGTCTGTTCTATATAACGCAGGATCTTAGCGGGGTTTCCGGCAACGATTGAGTTAGGCGGAACATCTTTGGTGACGACGCTGCCGGCACCCACGATTGCGTTTTCGCCGATGGTCGTCTTGGAAAGAATCGTGGCACCTGAGCCGATAGACGCGCCTTTCCTTATCACAGTACGTTCAATTTTCCAGTCGGCTTCGGTTTGCAGGCTACCTTCAGTAGTCGTAGCGCGGGGATAACTGTCGTTTACGAATGTCACTCCATGTCCGATGAACACATTATCTTCGATGATGACGCCTTCACAGATAAAGGTGTGACTCGAGATCTTGCAGCGTTTTCCGACGCTCGCGTTTTTCTGGATTTCCACAAATGTACCGATTTTTGTCTCATCTCCCACTTCGCACCCGTACAGATTTATGAATTTCGCAAGTCGAACATTTTCTCCTAGTTTCACGTCGTCAGTGATGCAGTTGTAGGAATTCATAGGTAGACTAACGAGCCTTTCTTACTAAGTGATTCACTAGCAGCCTCCAACATTTTGACCACTCGGAGCCCCGCGCAGCCATCGTTGATTGGTTGTTGCCCACTCGAAATGCAGTCCACGAAGTAAGACAACTCTTGGCGCAGAGCCTCTACCTGTTCCAGTTGCGGAGCCCACATATCGCCAGACCGATAGTTGACCAGGAGTTCATAGACGCCTTCGCGGTTTGTGACGTCAACTCCTTTGTCATACACCTTTACCTTTTCGTCCGCCTCGAGATCGTTCCATAGCAACATTCGCTTCTCTCCGCCCAGGAGTGTCGTCCTGATCTTTACTGGCGAGAGCCAGTTAACATTGATATGTGCGATGACCTTCTCGGGGAAGTAGAGCGTCATGTAGGCCACATCTTCGTGACTGTTCAGATGTTTCTGCCCGGTCGCGACGATTGCCTCGGGACTCGCCTTGAGAAGGTAATCCATGATGGACAGATCGTGTGGGGCAAGGTCCCAGAGAACATTGATGTCATGCTGGAAAAGGCCCAGGTTGACGCGCGTCGAATCGTAGTAATAGAGCTTGCCAAGGGTTCCTTCGTTGAGAAGCTCCGAGATTTTCTTCACGGCACCGGTGAACAGGAATGTATGGTCCACCATGATTGTGAGATTCTTCCGCTCGGCGAGATTGATTAGATCCTCACCCTCAGCTGTATTGCTGGTAAATGGCTTCTCAACGAAGACATGCTTCCCATTCTCCAACGCAGCCTTGGCCAGCTCGTAATGTGTCCAGACTGGAGTGATAACGGCGACTGCATCTATCCGAGGCGACGAGATCACGTCAGCGGCGTCCGAGGTTATATCAATTCCCGGATAAGCCCTTTGTGCCCGCTTCCGAGCGGCTTGGCTGATTTCAGCGATCATGACAACCTGTGAATCTTCCAGACTCGTAAGGTTCCTGACGACATTCGGTCCCCAGTAACCATAACCAATTACACCAAAATTCACCTTTCTCACCCCCTTTATAACTGCCTATGATTGGAACAATGAGTATGGGGAGACTCGTAGAGATAGTGAGAACAAACGGCATCATTGATAGATGCCGCAATGTGAAACTTAGCATGCACCGCGGAACACTGCGCCGGGGGTGCGCATGAGGATCTTGACATCGAGCCAGGGAGACCACGACTTCGCGTATTGCAGATCCAGCCGAACCATTTCATCGAACTTGATACGGTTTCGACCATTCACCTGCCACAACCCGGTAATTCCGGGCTTGACTTCCAATACCCGGCGGCGGTGCCACGTCTGATAGGCGGCCAGTTCGTATGGAATCGGAGGCCGGGGACCGACAAGCGACATATCGCCCTTCAAGACGTTCATCAACTGTGGCAGCTCATCGAGACTGGTCTTGCGCAAAAACTTCCCGATGCGCGTCACCCTCTTGTCGTTCGTAAGCTTATATACGCCCTCGCCATTCTCGTCGAACAGTTTATGCTCCGCTTTCCCTGCAATAAGCTTGGTCACGTACTCTCTGTGAACGCTATTGTCGTTGTCGGTGTGCATTGAGCGGAACTTCAGGAAGGTAAAGTTCTGACCGTACTGTCCGACTCGTTGTTGTCGGTAAAGCACAGGACCTTTGGATGACAGTTTGATCGCCAGCGCAATAATCAAAAGTAGAGGTGCGCAAAGGATCAGGATCAGTGCGCTGCCGACCGCATCCATCACTTGCTTCGTGCGCAAAAGGGAATGCTTGCCCTTGTCCGGTGTCAACAAATCTGGATACAGGGAAGGATTGCTCGGGCGACCGGAATTGTCATGGTCCCAGTTATCGGGAAAGAAATGGAAGGAGATCCTCACTTGACTGAGATGTTCGGAGGGCAGTTGAGCCTTTAGCGCACCGCTCACCTTGTTTAGGATCACACTCAGGGTCGAGCTTTTCTCGTCGCGCGGGAGTCCTGTAAACATTACTCCAACGATGGCACGGTCTTTGTACCAGCCGATGACGTCGGTTTCCCTGATGGACAACAGCAGGAGAGACAGCATATCGTCGAGGAGCTTCCCGTCCTTTTCCAGGCTCTGAGAACTGCCGGCCTCCAGCAGCATGAGCAGGAAGGGTTCCTGAGAACGTTCTGTTCTTTTGCGCTCGATTGCAATCATCCGCCTGAAGGTCTCTTCATTCAGGACCTCACGCGCTCCTGCGGATAACCAATCGAGTAAAGGGTCAGCGGGAGTTGAAATTTTATCCATACGTAGCAGAGTCACAAATAACTCCTCTCTCAAACATATTTCTAGTTGCCGGTGCGGCGCATGATTCATGGCCCACTCTCGTCCCGCCTCCTTTGTGGGGGAGGGAAGAGAACTCTTTCACTTAATCGGGTAACCGGGGAACTTTCAGATAAGGGCGACAAAAATTAGATTCGACCGGAATCAATCATTGTGCTGGCCTGACGAAGGACCGTAATAGTAGTCGCTGGCCGCCGCGTTCTTGGAACTGTTCACCAACGCGCCAATCAGCTTCTTAGGCTCGATCGCTTCGAGCCCTTTCTGCAACTGTCGCTTCATCGTGATTCCTTGGCGCGTAGTTAGAAGGACTCCGTCTGCCAGTCGCATCCAAACGCTCGTGTCGGCCAAGGGCAGCACAGGAGGAGAATCGATGATGATCCAATCAAACCATGTTGTTAGCTGATCCATCATCTTGGACAATTTTCCTGATTGCAGCAACTCCAGCGCATTGCTTGGAGCGCTGCCTGCGGGCAAAATCCAGAGACCAGGGTCGGCAAGGTGGTAGATACTCGCTTCCAACCGGCTTTCGCCTTCCAGCCATTCACAAAGACCCGGGTTCTTTCCGATCCCGAACATCTTCGACAACGACGGGCGGCGCACGTCTCCTTCTAGTACCAAGATTTTCTGTTGTGTCTTTTGAGCAAGAGTGCAGGCCAGATTGCCGGCAACCATGCTCTTGCCTTCCTGTGGAATTGTGCTGGTAATCACGACTTTCTTGAGCGTTCGATCACGTCGGAGATGTCGCAATCGCACCCCAAGGAGACGGAAAGCTTCCGCCGCGGGACGTCTCGCTATCCGTGGCGCTTACGAGTCTACTTTCAGGAGTAATCGAAACCCGCAGAGATTGGAACTGGTCGAATGGGTCTAGGTGTTCTTCTACCTGTGGCAACTCGGCTACTGCGGAGATTGCAGGTGTTGCCGCAATCGGCGACTGTTCCGGTAGACCGAATGAACCAGCGTCATCTGCGCCTTTCACAACTTCAGGCTGCTCAGCCAAAACGGCAGCTTGCCACCTCGACGCCGCGCGACGTTCGGCGCGTCGAAGAATTTCAGTCGCTTCCTCGAGCGAAGGCAATTCACTCGAGCGTTCTGCTTCCGATCTTTGTAAGGCCTCAAATATACGGCTCATGTTTGCTCGTTTCAACGGCTAACGCCGTGCCCCAAATCTAGGATAGAGTGTTAGGTCGAGTTGATTAAGCGTGAGGTTGAAGAACGTTTTAGCCATTGTAAAAGTAGACCTAACCGCGGAGAAAGCTGAACGCCGAACCTGCCAGGATGGTAATCAAAATCACGGCAGCCATCGCCCATCCAAACATCATCTTCTTCTTGTTGCTTAGTTCATCCATCGGACTCACAACCTCTGGGATCTCAGATAAGATCGCTATCGGAAGAAGGACTTTGATCTCCTTTTCGCTGTGCAGGCGCTGGTCCATAAATTCAAGTCCACCCACCAAAGCGAAGGCCAATGCAAGACCCAGAGCCAGTCCGATTCCACAAAATTTGAGTCGATTGGGAAAATCGGGTTTAAGCGGCAGACTCGGAGGATCAAGCATGCTGAACCGCTCGCCCTGCTGCATCTGTTCCATGCTGGTAGCCATCGCAGAATCGTTTTGCTTCTTCAGCAGGTCGTCGTAGTTGGCCTTGCTCTGGTCATATCCACGGTTCAGATCTGCCAACTGTTGCTCGTAAGCAGGTGCCGCGTTCAAGCGGTCCTGGTAGCTGTTGACCCGCCCCTTCAACGCGCCAATTGCTTGTTCACGATTCGCGATCTCCACCTGGTTGGCCTGAAGCTGGCCCTGCAGTTGGAGCAGTGGCTGGTTCTGCGTAGGATCGGCAACTTCGTCGACCTGTCTCCCGCTATTGGCTCTCGTCTTCAACTCGGCAATGAGCGCGCTCCTCGCCCTTTCGGTCTTGGCGATTTCATCCTTTAGATTTTCGACTTCGGGGTAATGCTCGGTGTAACGAGAACTAAGCTCGGCCAGCTTCGCCTTCTGTCGACTGAGTTCCTGGTCAATCGCTCGCCAAACCCGTCGGGGTACCGTCGGCAGCTCGGGTGGACGTATGGACGGACCGGTATTGCTCGATCAATGTCTGGAGGTAGACTCGTCTGTTGCTTCGCCGTGTTGAGAGTGTCCTGCTCATTCTGCAACTGCGATTGAAGGCCGCTCAGGATTTGGAGGTTGCTTGCTTCCTGGGACGGCAATTGACCTTCGTGCTGGCCCTTGAACTCCCGAACCTTCGCCTCCTGCTCAGCCAGACTTGCGCGCGCATTCTCCAACTGACCCCCAATGAACTTGGTGGTGTCTTCGGACTGTTGCTGGCGTACCTTCAGATTTTCGTTGATGAACAGGTCGGTCAATTCGCTGGTCACCCGTTGGGCAACATGGGGATCGTGCGCCGAATAATAAATTTTGAACGCCGTAATCTGTTCGCCGCGAGCGTCACGCACGAGCTCGATGTCAATGTCCTTACGCATGCGGTCGACTTTTTCATCTTGGGTGAGCTGACGGTGACCGTCGTCATAGAGATGCAGCTTGTCGATGATCAGAAGAAGTCGGGTGCGGCTCAGGATCTGCTGCGTGATACTTTGCAAACGATTCTGCAAGTCATCCGTGACGTTTGGCGTAACATAGTTCTTCGGCATCGTGGGCTGCTCAACCAGGATCAGCGTGCCCGATTTATAGCGCACGGGAAGAACCCAGCTGGCTCCCCAGATCACGAGCCACCCTAAAAACAGCGGTATGAGGAACTGGATGTGACGACGACGCACTACCTCCACGTAGTGTTGAACGTCGGGGCGTTCGGAGCGTTGGTCTTCGAAGATTTCTTCCATGATTATCTTCCCAGTGGTCGTGAGAACTGATAAGAGAGGGAGATGTATTCGCGGTTGCTATCAGGAGCGTTGGAGATCACCGCGATGCCGCTATAACTCTGGTGCAGGCGTGAATATCCAAGTTCCGCCCGGAAGTGCTCGCCCATCGAGTGCTGCACCGAGACGGTTCCTGAGATAGTGTGGCCTCCCGGGTTTGACGGTGTAAAGGACGGAGTAAGGCTCGTGTTAGTAAAGTAGCTACCCGAAACTCCCGTGTTCCAGGTGCGTGCAATTTGCCATCGGGCAGCTGCATTGGTGGTATTAGTCTCGAAAGCTCCAGGCAAGCCCACACTCCCCGCAACGGTTCGTGCGTAGCTGGCCACAAGATTCGTATGCCTTTTTTGCCAGCCTATGCTTGCCATCGCAGCCGGCGTCCACGCGCGAACCGCTGGAGACGGAGATTGCGTGGCGTCATAGTACTGCGGACCGCCTGATATCGAGATGGATAGTGTCGGGTTCAAATAGATTGTGTAAAAGGGAAGCACGGTCTGCGTCTGTACCTCAGTCGAGGCATTCACTGGATTCGTCTGCGCAACGACAGGATCACCCTCACTTCTTAGATACTGGTACGTCACACCGATGTACTGTCTTCTGGACAAACGCTGGCTGTAGAAAATCGAGCCGCCGGGCCCATTGGAGTTGTAGAGACCGGGAGCTTGGGCAGGGTTGGAGTAATTACTCAGCGTAAAAACTGCATCGGCGCCAACCATGCGATTCCTGCTGAATTGGTAGCTGATTCCCGCATTCGCAAGATTGTTTAGCTGATCAGCGTAGGGAACGACTACTTGCCCTGATGGAGCCTGCGTCGAACCAGAGATTCCTGCTCCCGCAACCGGGTAGAGCTGGTTGAACACGTTCGAACTTTTTTGAAAGGAATCGCTCAAGGAGATGGTCGTGTGTTCGCTGAGGCGGTATTGAAAACTAAGCGCTGCGCTCTGGGCTCCTGCGTTGAGCGAGGTGGTCTTCTGATAGAACGTGAAGCCCGGGCTATAGATCAACGACAGGTGTTGCCGCGGCGTGGTCTGGTCGAGCGAAATCGTGGGCAAAATCGAGTAAACAACATCGCCAACTGGATTGGTGCCGTCTGTCGTCACGTTGTCGTTGTAGGCGGTAGTGAAAATCAACCCGGCACCCAGAAAATTGGAACGCATTTGAGATCCGACAATTGCTGGATAAGCTTGAGCGCTCACAGGGGGCGGTGTCTGCATCCGAGATTCATCAACTGGCGTTTCAGGCGTCTCGAAGGGGGTCACTTGCAGCTGAGACCAAGCCGGCGTGGCCGCGAGCAGGACAAGACCGAGATAAACAAGTCTAAGCATAAGTGCCTTCAAGGCACGACGACGGTGTCGTGCGGCTCTAGCTTGATGTTTGGAATCTTGCCTTTGAGAAAGTCCTTATAGTTGAAGACAATTCGAGTCTGACCGCTACCGGGACTCTGCCGGAGAATGTAAATTGCTTTCTGCTTCGCGAAGTCCTTCGTGCCCCCGGCAAGCGCAATTGCATCCACAACCGTCGGCGCGAGTGTAAGTGAATAGGATCCAGGCTTTGTCACCTGTCCAAGGATGTTGAACTTCTTGCTGTTCGTCTGCTCGACCATCACCGTAACTTGGGGCTTGGTGATGTAGTTCAGCAGTCTTGGTAGTGAGATCATGTTCGAGTTGCAAAGGTGTCAGGCCCGCAGCTTGGACCTCCCCCAGCAGGGGTAGCGAAATCTTCCCGTCCGATCGCACTTGAATCGACCGAGTGAAGTCAGGTTCCTTCCACACGTTGATCGCCAGCACGTCGTCGTTGCCGATGACGAAGCTATCATCGCCCGATTTGTTGCCAGATGTTGCCGGGAGCTGTGCGGGCGAGGCCGCTCCAGTTGGTCCCGGACGATCAGCCTGAGTCGGGGCAGGCATTTGAGCCACCAGAGAACCGGCAAGAACAATCAGGAGCAGTACTGATCCGATCGGGCGATATGCGCTGCTTTTCAAGATGACTCCAGTCGAGGATCGTGAAGAAGCTCACGTCCTGTCCGCGTGTTCTGCCCGGTGGGTGCGGGCTAAATCCGGCCCTCGCCTCTGAGCCCACTGTTTTCTTCAAATGCTCATTATTTGTCGATCGCCATAATGTAACGTTTTGCCAAATCTTCCCGTTTCCGCAGGCGGCACAGTCGGGCTTATGCCCTCGAAGCCTCCTGCTGTTGCGGGTTCTACATCAGTAGAGTCAATTTCCACTGCCACGGACTTCGCCATCATGTCCACCGAAAGAACCAGACGATACAGGTTCTTCTTTCGAACCAGAACCCCCTCGACTCCTTCGAGGGAACCGCGAATCACGCGAACCCGCTCGCCGCACTTCAGGAAAGGGTGCGGTTCTATCCGAAAAGGCCCCTCAACTGCCCTTCGAATCGCCTGAATCTGAACTTCCGGAACGATTGCGATGTGCTCGCCATGGAACAGAATCATGTGAACCCCTGGCGTCGTCACGACCTGCAGTCGGCGGGTGAGCGCTCCCCGAACGAAGACATAGCCCGGGAACAGCGGCAGCGTCAGCGTCTTCGTTCTGTCTTTCCAGCGCCGGGTTGACTCATACAGCGGCAGGAAAACTTCAAAGCTCTTGGCCGAAAGCATCTCTGCCACAGCTTTCTCGTGCTGATGGCGGGTGTAAAGGACGCACCAAGCCGAGTCTTCGCTAGACCCGATTCCGTTACTTTGCGAGATCAGCATTTTGCTTGCCTTTCCTTGGTGTCAGCGGAGCCATCTGTTGTCAGGCGAACATAGCTTCGCCCTGTGAGCTACAGCCCATGTTTTTACTAGAAGCTCAAAGTTCGAGCATTTTCTGGTCCTGCACACCCTATATGCACGATGATGGCCATAACGCAAATGACTCGGTAAAGTCACGTTGGCCCCGTTTCATGGGGGTTTCGAGGCAATAATCGGTTTGGGAAATAGCCGGTCTTATCGCCTCGAGCACTAGGTGTGCAAAACTTTGCCTATTTATATAAGAAAAAAATCGCACTTTCTGTTGAGACTCCCTGTCCGAACACAATATGAGGGGTGGAATTCCCTTTGAATTTCGCCCCTGTGGGTAAATATTTCGGGCTCGTTAATTTACCCCGTAGCTGGAGTCGCCTGAAGGACTTTGCCGGGCGAAGGTCACTCCTGCTGGAAGGTCTTGTCGTACCGAATTCGGCCGGAGAACCGGATCAGCACCAGCCTTCGGTTCCCGGCGGACCGGAAACGCTTTTCCCTCGGTGGACGGCATTTTCTCCCAAACGATGGGTTGATGGAACACGCGGAGAGTTCGTTAACAGTCCTATAAGAAGCGGTGTAACCTGCCGGATACTGGATGGGGTCTGATGTGTAAACGGCGGGAACCCGCGGATAGAACCCTAACTTCACCAGCATCTGTGTGCAATTTCTGTACGAATTGTCGCGTCCGGAACTGCCGTACTTCATAGGCTACGATTGACATCCAAGGCTTCACCGGAAAGCGAACTCTTGGCGATCAAATACTGTTGGGAAGCCTAAAATGCGTTGGGGCGATGACACTCAGGTGGCCTTTCTTCGCATCCTACCTCCTAGGCACAACGAGGAGAGTCCACCATGACCACCACAGAATCTGCCTCCCAATCCAAAATTGATCGCACAGCGCCCGCGGGCAGCGAAAGCTCCCTGGGTGCGGAAAGTGTCCGCGATGGTCGCCCCGCAACCGATGACAGCGTGGTTGAAGCGATTGACGAAGTGGGGCCAGGCAGCGTCGCTCCGCCCGACAGCGACAAGGCCAGCAGCCGTCGCAAGTGACCGCACGCACGCATGAAGCGACTGTTTTTGGTAGGGAACAGGCAAAACGCGGTAGCAAGTTAGCCTCTATAGCCAATGGTGATAGAACCTAAGCTGCTTAGCTACTTGTATTTAGTTGATTCTGAAGATTTTAGGCAAAAGTATGGCGGAGAGACAGGGATTCGAACCCTGGATACCTTGCGGTATACACGCTTTCCAAGCGTGCGCCTTCAGCCACTCGGCCATCTCTCCGCGGTATTGCGGGCCTTTTTGAATCTAACACAGTTGGGGTCCTTGTTAAGGCGGACCACGCCGCTCCCCGACTCAAGGAGCCTGTGCCGTGATGTTCTGTTTCATGATTGCAGACGATTTCAGCTCCACGGGAACCCCCTGCATCAGATACCGGCGCAGTGTGGAGGGGTCTCCCCAGTTGACCTGCCAACCATGGTCGATGGCGACCAGAATGTACTGTCCCGGAATAATATTTGCCAGCTCGAAGCTGCCATCCGTATTCGTCTGATCTTGGACCAGGAAAGTAATCGAACTCGGGTCTTCAATCGTAATCGGCACCAGCAACACCATGGCCCCAACGCACGGTTTCCCATCCATCGTCGCGAAGCCACTCAGACTCGCACGGCCGCTCGCCACATGCATCGTCAGCGTGGACTCGCCCGCACCCACACTGACATATCGCCCCGAAGTCTCCGCTCCTTTGGCCGTCAATCCCGTAAGAAACAGATTCGGTCGACCCTGCAATACAACCTCATATCGCCCCGGCGGAACCTCCAGTATGCGTTCCGCGTCAGAGTCTCTCTGATCCCGGCGTCCGAGAGGGGGGCGAAGAGCTCCGCCGCCCCCTTCCGCACCGTTTGAAGAAAAGCTTCCGCGCCTCGTGTCCCGGTCGATCAGCGTCACCTGCACCTGACCATTGCGTTCTGGTCTAGTCCCGGAATCCTGTTCCGGCACGCCATCGAACCGCAGCGTAATTCTGGCCATGTCACGCGAAGGCGAACTCAAATCCAGCGTTCGTGTTGAATTGGCGTTCACCTCGACCAGTGCAGCGTGGCCCTCCTGCCCGGGACCGCCGGCCAGTCTGATCTGGTACACCCCCGGTGTCAGCCCTCCAACATCGATCCCTTGCTGGTCAATACGTGTCGTCACCTGCGCGAAGTTCTGCCCGCCCACACCCGAGGCGACCTGCTGAACAATCGGAAAAATCGGCGCAGGAGGAGCATTCGATCCATTGTTGACTCGTGGCGGTGTCAGGATTCGCATGTGAATCGACGGTATCGGAACCATATGAAAATCCGCCTGGCGCGTGTCGCCCGCATGCAGGGTAATGGTCTCCGCAAGCGCAGAATCGCTCACTCCGGGAAACCACGTCGTCGGGTAGGCGAAGTCGAGAGATGGATCGAGCGAAGTATCTGTATTGGCCCCCCGTACAGTTTGGCCGCCAGCCGTGTACCACGGCTGGGCATGCACGCTCAGGTGATAGTCTCCCGGCGAAAGGTTGGCCAGCTCATACATGCCGCGATCATCGGTACGCCCAGCCGCCCGAGTGCCTCCAATAGGTTGAGGCCCGCCGGGTGTCGGCGGTGGCACCGTCTGCAACGTCACCTGAGCGTTGCGTACCGGCTCACCCGCCTCATCAAGAACCTGCCCGACGATAGTCGCCTCCGGACTCAGTCGAAACTCAAGCTCCTTCGTCGGTGCCTCTGCTGTCAGAACAATCGCCGACGAGAAAAACTGGTGTTCGTCGTAGGCCTGGCTGACAAATCCCCGCGCGCTTGCCGTCAGACGCCACGATCCGGCTGAAGGAAGCGTGACCGCAAAATGTCCGCGCGCATCGCAATCGAACCCGTTACTCGGGGCAGGGGACTGGCGGTTCCCGAAGCCTCCGCGTCCAATAAGGCTCGCAGTGAGATGACAACGCGGCACAGGACTCTTGTCGACGCTGTTGATGACCACCCCGGTAATCTCAAAGCGCTTCGTCTGCGCCGTGGACTGAGCATGCACGAAGCAGCCACAAAGAGCGGCCGCGACTATCAGGATCGCCCCCAATCGAGCGCCCCGTCTCACGGCGTCACCTCTGTAACGGGAACGGCGTCCAGATTCAACGTCGGCTTATCGCCCGTGCTGATCGTCACCGTATGAATTCTGCTGCTGAACGGGGCAAGGCTCGCGGGATCGCGGTAGTTCGCTGAATGGCGACGTTCGAAGGCGATCGCCTGGTAAGTTCCGGGCGGCAGATACGTCGCCGAATAACTACCCGTACTGTTACTACGCAGCGAGATAACAGCCTGCGCGTTGGGGCCACTCGGAATTAAGTAGACCCAGCAAGCCGCAGGATTACCGTTCAGATCCACCGTGCCTTGCAGGCTACCGGTCTGATTACTGACCGTAACGCGGATCGGCGTTCCCGCAGCTCCAGGAACCACGACAAGGTCATCCTGCAGCAGGTCAGAGTCACCATAACTAACCGACTTAATGAACCACGTGCCGGTGTTCCGCCCCTGCAACCGGTAGTTTCCAGGTGGCGCCGTAAACACAAAACTCTGATCCCGCCGGTTCGTTGGCCGGATCGTCAGATCGCCGCGTTCCGAATCCGCTGCCTGATCGTTCTGCAGAGCGAGTCCCAACTGCGGCAGGGTCGGAGCCTGAGTATTATCGGACGTTAAAAGTAGCGTCAGGAACCAACTCCACCGGAATCGACGGAACCGGAGAAAACCTCAAAACAACCCCGGAGATATCGTGGTCCGGAACCGTCACAGTCGTTTCGGCCTGCTCCGGGTTCTCCGGATTATTCCTCGTAGCGGTCAAAGTGTAGGTCCCCTGGGGAAGCTGTATCTTCGTCTCGCCGATCGCTCCACTCATCTGCGGATTCACCTGCAACGTGCTTCCATTGCTCGACCTCGCCGAAATCCTCAGAAAATCGCGCCCACCGGAGGACTGTGTCATCAAAGTCACATTGTGGGTCGGACTGACAGCGGGCCGCAGCTCAAAGTGCTGCTCCTCACCGCCATGAATTCGAATGCCCTGTGAAGTATTAGATGAACCTTCGCTCGAAATAGTAACAGGCAAAACAGCTTCGCCCGTAGTACGATCCAGCGGAGCATACCGGGTCTGCAGTCGATACTCTCCCGCAGGCACCGGCAACCGAAAGTTGCCATGAGAGTCTGTCTGGTCCTGGCCAACGGTCATCCACCGGTGGCCCGCATCGTCGTAGTAGCTCCGCAGCGCGCTCACTGAAATCCGCGGCAACGGAGTGCCGTCCGGAGCGATCACAGTCCCGGTCAGCAGCGCCTCCGGATAAAGCCGAAGCTCCAGCGGGACGGCCAGTTGGTCCGCCTGCAAGTACAGATTTCCGGGCTCCTGCACCTCCGTACTGGCCGAAAACCCCGGTTTAGTAACCAATATGTTGGCACTGCTGTCTGTATTCTGATCGAACCGGAACTTGCCCTCATGGTCGGTTAGCACGGCTCGATTATTCAGCCGGACCAAGGCACGTGGCACCGGCGCGCCCGTACTCGCATTGATGACCTGACCCATGACTGTGCTCGGGACGGTCGACGGCGCCATCGGTGTCCCCATGGCCGAACTCCCGCTCTGGAGAGTCCCGGTGGACTGTCCAACAAGCGGCTGGGGCGGGGCCAACGCAACGCAAACAATCAGGTAGGGAAGCAGTAGGCCGGAGCGTCGAAATCGGCATACTTTCCAGGCTGGCAACACGAACAGTACCTCACAGGGACTTGGCAGATAAGACGTCCCAGATTGATATTAGTGAGAGTAAGGGCCTTTGCGCTCAACTCGTAGCACAATTGTTATGTCCGATAACACATATTATGTATAGTGCAAGTATTAGCGCCGGATAGAAATGTCCTACTCGTGCCCGATAGAAATGTCCCAAGTACCCTCTTCTAGGTCTGTGATCTGGGAGATGGGCGTTTATGGGATGGGTGCTGATGAGCGAGCGAGACGTACGGCGCATCGAGGTTTTGACAGAAGTGCTTTCTGGCCGGCGGACGATAGCTTCGGCTGCGGTTGTGTTGGCGATCACGGCCCGGCAGGTCAACCGGCTGCTGATTCGGTTTCGTGATGACGGTGGCGGCGGCCTGATCCACAAGGGGCGAGGTAAGTCTTCGAACCATAGCGCGAGCGCCGGCGTTCGTGAGTACGTGCTCGAGCTGGTCAGGACCAAGTATGCGGATTTCGGACCGACGCTGGCGACGGAAGTTCTGCTTGCCAAGCATGACGTCCAAGTGGGCCGGGAGACCCTGCGGACGTGGATGTTGGAGGAAGGTCTCTGGCAGTCGCGCAAGCAACGCCGCAGCTTCCACCAGCCTCGTCTGCGGCGCGAGGGTTACGGTGAGCTGATCCAGATCGACGGTAGCGATCATCGCTGGTTCGAGCAGCGTGGCGAGCCCTGCACCCTGTTGGTCTTCATCGACGATGCAACCAGTAAGCTGATGCAACTGCGCTTCGTTCCCAGCGAGAGCACGGACTCCTACTTCGAGGCGCTGAGCGGGTATTTGACTGAGCATGGTTGCCCTACCGCGTTCTACTCCGACAAGCACACGGTCTTTCGGGTGAACCGGCCGGATGCGAAGGGCGGTTCGGGTATGACCCAGTTCGGGCGTGCGCTAGCAGAGCTGAACATCGAGATCCTCTGTGCGAACTCAAGCCAGGCGAAAGGCCGAGTGGAACGGGCTAACCGAACTCTGCAGGATCGTCTCGTGAAGGACTTGAGGCTCGCTGAGATCTCAGACATGAGTGCCGGCAACGCATTCCTGCCCGGATTCATGAAGCAGTACAACGAGAAGTTCTCCATACCCGCAGTGAAGGCTGAAAACCTACATCGCACTCTGAACGTGCAGGCGTCTCGGCTTGCCGACATCCTGTGCCATCGAGAACAGCGTCACGTGAGCCAACAGCTCAGCCTGGCCTACGATCGCAGACAGATCATCCTGGAGCGAAGTGAGGTGGCGGATGGTTTAGCAGGCCAGTATGTCGAGGTCTATGACTTCGCAGACCGACCGCTCGAGGTGCGTTGGAAAGGACACTCGCTTCCCTATCGTATTTTCAGCAAAGACCAGCGCGTGAGCCACACAGCCATCGTCGAGAACAAGCGCTTACGACATGCGCTCACCACCGTGAAGGCGCAGCAGGATACCAAGCACCTGCCTAAGATCATGACCAACAGCGACAAGGGCGGATACAAGAAGAACCCACGTCGGGTCTATGGGCCAGATTACGTCCCAAAATCCGACGGTGCCCCCGCGGTGGAAATGACGGCCTGATGGAAAGCGAGGAAAACATAAAGCCGTTTCCCTCTCTTCCCACAGTCCTTGGAAATCGCTACAGAACAGCGATTCCCACATTACGCACCGCACGACGACTACGAATTATCCGAAGGACATATACTGACATTTCTATCCGGCGCCCACAGAGACATTTCTAACGGGCGCCAACAGCAAGCGCCCGCGCCCTCGTACTAAGACCGAAACCTTCTATTCAGGGTAAAAACTAGTCCTTATTTCAAGCAAACCGGGACTCGCTGCTCGACTGACTCCGAGTCTCTTCAACCGATTGCTTCACGCATTGTGTACTTATTTTCAACAAGTTGTGTTGTATATCTGATGTCTAAGATTTATTCTACGCTGGATATTGAACTAAAATAAAGTCCACATTCCAGTTCCCTTTTTTGAGAGCAGATTTCGCCCAAAGCAATCGAGTCTCAGACTTCTGTTATTTACTCGAGAGAACGGCCGGCCTCCACTTGCTGCCCCATTCCGCCGGCTTCTGACCCATGACGAAGTGAAGGGTTCCTCCAGCCTGAATCTGCTCCCACGTGATGACCGGAATGTCCAGCGGCTTTCCGTTAAGCGTCGCTGACTGAATGTAGACATTCTCCGCTGAGTTGTTGCTCGCCTCTACGCGGAATGTCTTTCCGTTCGCCAGGCTAAGCGAGATCTGCTGATACATCGGACTTCCGATCATGTACTCACCGCTTGCCGGGTTGACGGGATAGAAACCCATCGCGGTAAACAGAAGCCACGCCGACATCTGGCCGCAATCGTCATCCCCATCCAGACCACCCGGACTCGCCTGATATTCCTTCGCGGCAATCTTGCGCACCATCGCCTGAGTCTTCCACGGCTGCCCGCCAAAGTCGTACAGATAGCCGTAGTGGTGACTGGGTTCGTTGCTGTGCACGTTGTGGCCGCCGCTGAAGTGCTGGTCAAGCTTGGCGTCATAGGCCTCTGCCCCGCCCATCAACTGCATTAGTCCAGCCTGGTCGTGAAATGGCGACCATGTATAGACCCAGGCATCGCCCTCTGTCCACCCCGATACAGACCGGTTTCCATTGTCGTCCCTCGAACCACCGATCGGCGCCCACTTGCCATCCGACGTCTTTCCGTTCATTAGTCCGATGGCAGGGTTGTAGAGATTGCGGTCGTTCAACGATCGTTTCAGGAAGAAGCGGTAATCCTCCGTTCGTCCAAGTGCTTTGGCAATTTGGGCAACGCACCAATCGTCGTAGCTGTCCTCCAGGGTTCGCGAGGCCGCCTCGTCGGTCTTGTCCGTTGGAATATAGCCAAGCTGCTTATAGTAGGTGAGCCCGGCGCGAGCCTCGTACGGGGTGTGCTCTTCGCGGTCCAGCCATCGCCGAGTCGTATCTCCATCCGGCGGTGTCATGGCGTCCTTATAGACGGCCTGCCATGCCACCTGTCGATCGAATCCCTTGAAACCCTTCCTGAATGCTTCGGCAACGAGCGAGTCCGCATGCGTTGCAATCATGATGTTGGTGTAGCTCGGATTTGGCCACTTGGGCATCCAGCCGCCTTCCTTGAAATTCTGCAGGAGGGCTGTGATCATCCCGTCAATGCGCTCTGGAGCCAGCAGCGTCAGCATGCTGTTCTCTGCGCGAAACGTGTCCCAGATCGAATAAGCGGTATAGCTCTCTCCAGTGTGAATGGTGTCGTCAAAGGCGCTGTAGTAGTGGCCGTATTCAGAGAAGATTCGCGGATACAGCAGCGTGTGATACACCGCCGTGTAGAGCCGCGTCTTTTCCTCATCCGTCGCTCCGCTGATCTGAATTCGCGATAATTTCTCGCTCCACTTCGCGCGGAGATTTTCCTGTACGGCCTGGAAATTCCATCCGGATATTTCGCGTTGGAGATTCGCGCGGGCCTGCTCGATGCTAATGAACGACGTACCCACACGCACCTGGATCGTCTGCCCGGGTTTGAACTCCGCGTACGCCCCGCGGCTCAACTCTGCTTTGGCGTCGTCCATGCCGTACGTCTTCATGTCCACGGGCGTCTGCTGGAACTGGACCACAAAGTAGCCTTTGAACTTCGGCAGCGCAAACGGTCCGAGATGCGCATCCATCCGATGTGGGTTATAGCCTGTAATCTCCCGCGTTTCAGGGTTCGACCGACGCCATTCCTGCGATTCCAGGCCGCGACGCTTCGACGATGACGCGAGCCTCTGCTGTCTTCGGAAAAGTGAACCGCAACATCGAGCATCGCTCAGTAGCTGTCATCTCCGCCTGGATCGTTCCGTCCGCTCCAGCATCCAGCGAAACACCGTAGTAGTCCGGCCTCGCTTTCTCAGAGCCGTGAGCTGTAAGGAAGTTTGCGCGACTCTGGCGTGGTGCGCAGTTTGCCGACCTGCGGGATAACCGTCACATAGCCGTAATCTCCCATCCAGATCGCCGGCTGATGGGTGCCGATGAACCCCGAGATCGTCGTGTCATCGTAGTTGTACGACGTGACGCTAATCTTGTTCTGTCGCGTCTGCGGCGTCCAACTCGTCATGCCGAACGGAGTCGTCACAAAAGGCATCGTCCCGCCGTACCCGAGAGCGCTGCGTTGCGTGCCAATCAACGTATTCACATACGACGTAGCATCGTTTTGGGCGGCTAGAGCTGAAAATGGACTCAGCGTGAGGATGAGGAGACCAACTGCAAACCTGTTCATGACGGGAAATTGTATCTTGCACGCATACGACATCGCCCAGGCTCTACTCAGCCGCCCACGCAAGCGAAACACTTTACTCAAACAAACGATCAAGTCCGCCACCGACAAAGTGGACCACCTCCAGCCGGTCCCCCCCATTCAGCAAGGTCTCGGCCCAACCCGATCGCGGGACAATCTCACCGTTATGCTCCACCGCTACCCGGTCACCCTTCAGCCCAAGCTCACCGATGAGCTGTTCCAGGCTGGCTGGCTGTGGAAGTGTCTCAAAAGCGCGCGTCTGGCCATTAAGAATCAGAGTCAAGGACATCACAACTCAAGATTAGCAGGCGGGCCTCGCCACCAGACAGTAGCGGATTATCAGACATCCCCCGGCCTCTACTCGAACAGCCGCATCGCCCGCTCAATCAGCCAATCCTCGAACCGCCGATTCAACGTCCTGCGTTCCGCAAACTCCTCGAAGACGCTTCGGCTAAGCCCCATCAGGATATGAATCGCTTCCACCTCAGCCACATGATCGAACCTGCCCGTCGAATACCGCCGGGAGTTTGCCAGATACTCCGCCGATCTTCCCAGCGTCAGCAGCGTTCGCCCATGGTGCGTCTTGGTAATGCGACGGATCCTCAGATCGCCGACGTTCGATGCGGCCCTGTCCCCTGAGGGACTCGGAAACGATCGTGCCTTCCGCGATGGAACCAGTACGGGCCGATTTGGGCCCGGAAAAACTGCTGTTGCCATGGACGTGTATTCCTCCGTCCACCTTCCTATCGGCCCAACCATCCGCAGCTTTATTGGAGATCTCGCGACCGATGCGCAACGCCCATCACTTCAGTTCATCCAGATCGCCAGCCGTTAATCATCACCCAGCGGCCACAGATGATTCACCGGCCCCGCCCCATGACCAATTGGCGTCGCCGTCCTTATCGCCTCCGCCACATACTGCTTCGCAATCGCAGCAGCGTCTTTACCTGCATCACCCAGCACAATCCTGCTCAGCAGCGCGCTCGAAAACGCACACCCCGTCCCATGCGTCGACTGACTCGCAATCTTCTCCCCGTGCAGCCACACCACCTCACCCGCAGCTGTCAGCAACAAGTCGTCCGGCGGATCCAGATGCCCACCCGTCGCCACCACATTCAACTCCGTACCCATCTTCTGCAACACCCGGGCAGCTTCCAGCATCTCGTCCCGCCGCCCAACTACATGCCCCGTCAATGTCCCTAACTCCGCAAGGTTCGGCGTTGCCCAGTCCACCAGTGGCAGCAGCCTCCTCCGCAACACCGACACTCCCTCCGGATCCAGCAGTTCCCTTCCCGAACTCGATCGCACCACCGGGTCAAGCACCACCGGCACGCGTCGATCAACCGCGCGCAACATCTCCAGAAACTCAGACACCATTGCCACATTCGCCGCCGTCGCGAGCATGCCGATCTTGATTCCCGCCAGCGGCAGATCGCTCTGCAGGCAATCCAGCGTATCGTGCACGATATCCGCCGAAACCGGCGTAGTCGCCCTCACCCCCATGGTCGACTGCACCGTCAGCCCCGTAACGCACGACGTCCCAAACAGCCCATGCGCCGCAAACACCATCAGGTCCGCGGTCACTCCCGCACCCGACGATGGATCGAAGCCCGCTATCGTCAGTACCGTCTGCATACGCATCACTCCGGATGCGCCGCAAGGAACTTCTTGTATTCGCTATCCAAACCCTTGATCAACGACTCCAGAAAAATCAGTTGACCTTGAAGCACCTCAAGACGGTCTTTAATCTTCACCGCCTCCTCCCCACCGGGGTTCGGATCTCCGGCCTTCGAGTTCAAAAACGGGGCCACGCTCAAAACCGTATCCCGAACAGCCTGATGTTCGGCCTCCGTAATCTCATTCTGCGCGTTGTAAATATCCGAATACTCCTGCGCCCGCGCATACGGCATATACGAAAGTGCGCCAGTCGATTGCGCTGTCTTCCAGCTCACATCATCAAACGTGCGAATCCGAAAATTAATCGTCATGTCTTCGCGGTTCGCAACCTTGGGATTCGAAATGATCTTAGTCATCACACCAACATCGTGTCTCAACAGCTCCTGTTCCTTCCGGACGTCATCCAGCACGCCCTGCAATCCACTCGCATTGCCTTGAATCTCTCGCTGCAGACTCGCCTCCGCTTCATGCACCAGGTGCCGGTGGTGCCACACTTCGACGCAGCCCTCCAGCGCCAGGGCAATCAGCAGTCCCAGCGTGATCATGAACATATGGATAAAGAACTCGCGCACGCCATGCACCGGTTCGGTGGGAGGATGAACTTCGATCACTGGACTACCGTCTCCTGTCGTTCGATACCGCCTAGCCTACCAAATTCAAGGCATGGCTAGGCGGCAAAGAAACTTTCGACTCCAGGCTGCCACGTCAACCTATCGCGACAGTTCTACGGAACCGTTACAGTGATCTGGTTCGATGGAACGCTCTCCATACCGTTAAAATCGACCGACTTGACGACATAGCTGTAGTTGCCAGTCGAAACGTTCTTATCGGCGTAAGCGAGCGTCGTATCCAGCGATGAGTTCATCAACACAAGAGACCCGCCGCCTGCGGCTCGATAGATGTTGTACCCCGCCACCGGATCGGGCGGACTGACCGGTGCGATCCAACTCAGATCGACCTCATGGGCAACTGCGGTACCTGTGCCACTCAGGCCAACTACAGCCGTGCCTCCGGTGGTCGAGTTGCTGCTGATCGTTATCTGACCGGTGAGCGCTCCAGACGTGGCCGGCTTGAACTGCAGCGTCAACGTCAACGTCTGCGTCGGATTGAGCGTCACCGGAAAACTTCCGCCCACGAGAGTAAAACCAGCACCGGTAATCGTGGCCGAGTTCACCGTCACCGGCGTGGTCCCGGTTGAGGTAAGAGTCAGCGATTGAGTCGTCGTAGAATTCACCGCGAGACTACCGAAGCTCAGGCTCGCAGTGCTTATCGACAACTGTGCGCTCCCGGCCGTGCCGGTTCCGCCCAAAGCCACTACGGCCGTGCCGCCCGTAGCCGAGTTGCTGCTGATTGCGATCTGGCCGCTGGCTGCCCCCGCGGCTGTCGGCAGGAACTGAATCTGCAGCGTAACCGATTGCGTGGGGTTCAGTGTCATTGGGAGGCTCTGAGCCACGATCGTAAAGCCTGCGCCAGAGATCGCCGCAGAGTTCACCGTTACCGGAGATGTCCCGGTCGACGTTAGAGTCAACGACTGCGTCGTCGCAGAATTTACCGCGACACTGCCGAAGCTCAGGGTAGCAGCACTAATCGACAACTGTGGGCTCCCGGGCGCCGCACCAGTACCGCTCAAAGCCACCAAAGCCGTGCCGCCCGTAGTCGAATCGCTGTTGATTGCGATCTGACCGCTGGCTCCCCCGGCCGCTGTCGGCAGAAACTGTACCTGTAGCGTCACCGATTGCGTGGGGTTCAGTGTGATCGGGAAGCTCTGAGCCGCCATCGTAAAGCCGGCGCCAGTGATTGCCGCGGAGTTCACCGTCACCGGAGACGTCCCAGTCGACGTCAGCGTGACTGACCGTGTCGACGGCGTATTCACCGTCACGCTGCCAAAACTCAGACTCGAAGCACTGACCGACAGTTGAGGGCTCGTCTGCGACCCCGATGTTCCGGTCCCGCTAAGAGCCACGAACGCTTGGCTCCCGCTCGCCGAATTACTGACGATCGCGATCTGTCCACTGGCTGCTCCAGCCGATGTCGGATTGAACTGTACCTGCAGCGTCGCAGCCTGAAGCGGATTCAACGTCATCGGCAGACTGGCGCCCAAAATCGTAAAGCCGGCACCTGTAGCCGCAATCGAGGTAATCGTCACCGGTGCCGTTCCAGTCGACGTTAGCGTCAGCGACCGTGTCGACGGCGTATTCAATGTCACGCTGCCAAAACTCAGGCTCGAAACACTGACCGCCAGTTGAGGGCTCGTCTGTGGCCCCGTTGATCCTGATGTTCCCGTCCCGCTGAGAGCCACCACCGCTGGACTGCCGCTCGCCGAATTGCTGACGATCGAGACTTGTCCACTCGCTGCTCCAGACGATGTCGGATTGAACTGTACCTGTAGCGTCGCCGTTTGAAGCGGATTCAGCGTCATCGGCAGGCTGGCGCCCACAATCGTAAAGCCGGCACCTGTAGCCGCAATCGAGGTGACCGTCACCGGTGCTGTCCCATTTGACGTCAGCGTCACCGACTGTATCGTCGGCGTGTTTGTCGTCACGCTGCCAAAACTCAGACTCGAAGCACTGACCGCCAGTTGAGGACTCGTCTGTGGCCCCGATGATCCTGATGTCCCGGTCCCGCTCAGAGCCACAAACGCCTGGCTGCCGCTCGCCGAATTGCTGACGATCGCGATCTGCCCGCTGGCGGCTCCAGCCGATGTCGGATTGAACTGTACCTGCAGCGTCACCGATTGCGTGGGGTTCAGTGTGATCGGGAAGCTCTGACCCGCGATCGTAAAGCCAACGCCAGTGATTGCCGCGGAGTTTACCGTTACCGGAGCCGTCCCAGTCGATGTCAACGTTAGCGACCGTGTCGACGGCGTGTTCACCGTCACGCTGCCAAAACTCAGATTCGAAGCACTGACCGACAATTGAGGGCTCGTCTGTGGACCCGTTGATCCTGATGTTCCGGTCCCGGTCAGAGCCACCATCGCTGGACTCCCGGTCGCCGAATCGCTCACGATCGCGATTTGACCAGTGGCTGCTCCAGCCGATGTCGGATTGAACTGGACTTGGATCGTCGCAGCCTGAAGCGGATTCAGCGTCATCGGCAGGCTGGCGCCCACAATCGTAAAGCCGGCACCTGTAGGCGTAATCGAGGTGACCGTCACCGGCGCTGTTCCGGTTGACGTCAGCGTCAACGACTGTGTCGACGACGTGTTCATCGTCACGTTGCCAAAACTCAGACTTGCTGCACTGACCGCCAGTTGAGGAGTTGTCTGTGGCCCCGTTGATACTGATGTTCCGGTCCCCGACAGAGCTACCATCGCTGGATTGCCGCTCGCCGAATCGCTGACGATCGAGACCTGTCCACTGGCTGCTCCAGCCGATGTCGGATTGAACTGTACCTGCAGCGTCGCCGTTTGAGACGGATTCAGTGTCATCGGGAAGGCTGGCGCCCACAATCGTAAAGCCCGCGCCTGATACCGTAACCGAGCTGACCGTCACTGGTGCTGTCCCGGTCGACGTCAGCGTCAATGACTGCGTCGTCGGTGTATTCACCGCTGTGCTGCCAAAGCTCAGACTAGAAGTACTCACTGCCAGTTGAGGGCTCGTCGCTGACCCCGGCGCCGATGTTGCCCCTGTCCCGCTTAGAGCCACCATCGCTGGGCTGCCGCTCGCGGAATTGCTCACAATCGCGATCTGCCCACTGGCTGCTCCAGCCGATGTTGGATTGAACTGTACCTGCAGCGTCGCCGCCTGAAGCGGATTCAGAGTCATCGGCAGGGTGGCGCCCACAATCGTGAAGCCGGCCCCTGTAACCGCGGCCGAGCTGACCGTCACCGGCGCTGTCCCGGTCGACGTCAGCGTCAACGACTGCATCGTCGGCGTATTCACCGTTGCGCTGCCAAAACTCAGGCTCGCAGTGCTCACCGTCAACTGAGCCGTACTCTGAGGCGACGCCCCAGCCGCCCCAAGCGCAACGCTGTTGGCTGCTCCGCAACCCGACGCAACTATCGTCAAACAGCTTGCCAAAGAAAAGAGGAATGCTCTTCCCCATCCGTCTGACCAAAGACTCTTGGCTCCGGACCGGATTCGATTCTGTGATCCCTTCGAGGAGTCATCACTAAAATCGGCTACTAATTTTGACAGAACTTCGCAAAAATACCTGGGAAAAGAGTAAATGCCTGACACCAACTTCACCTCTTGGAACTTGCAATTCGTGAACAGAGGCAGAAAAGAGGATCAGGCTTACTAGTGCTAATTTCCTTGTGCTTGCATCCTCAAATACAGAGTTGCATTGACAAGGTATGTTCGGAATAACACCAAGTAGGTATTTGCAATTCGTAAAGCAGAGGCAGAAAAAGAGGAGCAGGCTAACTACTGCTAAATTCCTTACGCGCGCATCCTCAAATACAGAGTTGCATCAAGAAAGGGGCACACGCAATAACACCTATTAGGTATTAACTAAATGGTATATTCGATAGCCCGTCATTGCTAGACTCAAGTTATGCACATCCCCGCAACGCCTACCACACCCAGGGACCGCCTCGCAATAGCGCTCGACTTCGCAGAGGAACGCGAAGCCATACAACTTGTAGAACGCCTTGGACAAACCTGTCAGTGGTACAAGATTGGTCTGGAGCTCTACTATGCCGCCGGAAACGGCATCGTTCAAAAACTCCGCGACCGCGGCTTCAACATCTTTCTCGATCTGAAGCTGCACGACATACCCAACACAGTCGCTGGCGCAGTTCGCTCGGCCACGCAGGCTGGAGCGTCGCTCCTCACCATCCACGCCGGCGGCGGCTCCGCAATGATGACCGCAGCAGCCGAAGCCGCGGCTGCTCCCGGCGCGCCTCGCCTCCTCGCAGTCACGGTCCTCACCAGCATGGACGCGAACGAACTCGCCGGAGTCGGCATCACGTCGTCCCCGGCAGAGCTGGTCCTTCGTCTGGGCAGACTGGCCCGGGCCTCGGGAATCGACGGCATGGTCTGCTCCCCCGAAGAGGTTGCGCTACTGCGCCGGGAGACAGGTCCCGACACCCTGTTAGTCATTCCCGGAATCCGCCCCGCCGGAAGCGCAGTCGGAGACCAGAAGCGCGTCGCCACGCCCGCACGAGCGATCGCCGACGGAGCCTCGATGCTCGTCGTAGGCCGGCCCGTCACCCGCGCCGCCGACCCTGCAGCCGCCGCGGAGGCAGTCTTGCAGGAGATCGAAATCGCCAGCTCAGTCCCCAGCATCAATAATTGAAAAAAATAATCCGAAAAAGTGGCGTGTTTTTCAGACCTCAAAAACATGGTGCCAACTCACCACAATTCACCATCAATCCACCACAAATTCACCACAAAAAACCACGTTCTGCACGCGCATTTTCGCAAAACCCTCTGCAAAAACGCCCCTCCACCACGCAGAAAAAAAACACCAACTCAACTCAATACTTCAGTGTCCAACCGCAGCGTTCCCGCGCGATGGGTAACGTTCATATCGCTCAACCGCAGCGCCAGTGCCTTGGCCGACCCGCCGCCGCGCTGGAACTCACTAAGCTGAAGCTCCGTCACATCAAAGCCCCGCTCAGTCAACCGCTTAGCCAGATCCGTCTCCACCGCGCCCATCAGAATGTTCTGCCCGGCATTGATAACATTGCAGCTAAACTGCGTCGCCTCCAACTCACTGACAGCAATACGCTTATCCACCCCATACGCAGCCTCGATCTTCACCAGCGAAGCGGCATCGAACGCACTCGGAAAATAAAGCAGATACCCCCCGCTAAGTGGCGCAAAACAAAGATCCAGGTGGTAAAACCGCGGATCCACCAGATGCAGCGACGTCACCGGCGTATGCCACGCATCCGCCACATGCCGATGGCTGATCTTGCACGTCCTGACCCCATGCGCAGCCCACAGATGCCCGCCATTCGCGTCAAACAGCGCATCCCCTTCCCCTTCGAACGAAGTCTCGCGAGGCGTCGCCCAGAGCAGAAAGCCCGCGTCTTCCAGCCACTGCCGCACATGCCGCTCTTCAGCCTGCCGCTGTGGATGAGTGAAGCTCGAAACAGCCGCAACTCCATGCTGCACCAGCGCCGCATGGGCCACAAACACCATGTCCGGCGCGCCTTCGCGCGCGTGCAGCAGCCGTACGTCCGCAATTCGCTGCAACTCCTGATACAGGCCCTTCCACTGCATGAACGCGGTATCACGCGATGGCCGATGTAGATTCCCTGCCATCCACGGGTTGATGACGTAGTCGACGTCATACCACTCCGGCGGGCACATTAGATAAGTGGGGCGATTGAAATGGGGTAATGAGGCAAGTGGTGCGGCAGGAGAAGATGCAGGCAACGTGGTAATCATAAAAACGGGGTTCCTACTTTCCAGCGTAGAGTCTGCCCGTCCCAACTGACGATCGTCAAGTGCTTGCCTGTAAATTATCTGTACAACTTTGGTGCATCGTGTTGCGTGGTGATTTGGCCCTGTAAATCAAACGCTTGCACCTGACAAAGGGCCCATTGCTGGGCCCCTTGTCGGGTACTTCCGAGTCGGAGATTAGTTAGAGCTTTTCGAAGAAATCACACGCCGAGCACGAGATATATACTCCGCCAGGAGTTCCACGCTCGCGGTCTTTGACGCGTTTGACGATTCGGGTGGGTTTCGAGCACTTCGGACAGTCGGTGCTCTTGTTGGTGTCCATGACCTTCTTACGGTCGCCGGTCTTGGCAATCTTCGCCATAATTCATGTTCTCCCTGATACGAATATTGCGGCTCGCGCGCTGGATGTCTTGATCAGCCACTGCCCTTGCAGGCAAGCAGAATCGAACCATCCGGAACTTCTCGTAAAGATTGTCCGGGACTCGTCCACGGCGGGAATCGGATGGAGAAGAACTGCGATTGAGGCTCTTGTATAAGTCTACACGACAGTCGCCGTTAGAAGAGCTTGGGAGCTGATCCAGGACCACCAGATGATGTCGTGGGAGGTGGCGGAATCGGCGCAGCCGGGTCGGTCGGAAACTGCACTTTGCCCGGACCTCCAGTAGGCGCGGCCTCTCCAGGCAGACGCAGCGTCGGGGGCGGTGGAGCTTTGTTCTCTTCCCCACCTTGCTGTTGATCGCCCATCGCAACTTCGCGTGTGGGGGCAGCCGGATTGAGGCCGCCCATCTCGTCTTTGTCATGGACTTCGATGGGCTTACCGAGCGCAGCGATTTGAACCATCGTGACTCGATCTCCGACGAACCGGACGAAGCGAATGGTCTGCGGCACGTGCCCGTAGATCCACTCTTCGTAGCGACCGCCGCCCGGATCGCCACTTGTCTGCTCGCGCAACTTGTTCTCCGGAGCACCCAATGCTGCGAGGACCATCCTGCGATTCATTCCCACCAGGACCTCGTGGGCCGCAATGGCGTCCTTCAACATCGGCGGGAGCGTATCGGCATAGGCCTCATGAGAAGTTTTCACACTGAAGTCAACCAGCGGTTGCAGCAGAGCTTTGACCTCGGGGCCAGATATCTCCGGAATTCCGCCTTCAAAGACAAGCGTAATGCGCGAACCCGTCGCTACTTCCCCGTTGTCTGGAGTTACCTGGTTGCCGTTGAGCTCGATGTGGCGCAGGAAGCGGTGTTTCGCGTAGGGACCGCCGTTGAAGTCGAATACGATGCGATCTCCCTTGAACTCCATCGACGTGATGACGACACGATCGCCGGGCGCGGCGGATTGCCCCTTCTTGTAGATCAACTTCTTGTATTCTTCTGGACCTGGAGTGAGCTGTCCGTTTGCTTGAAGCGTGATGCCTGCGCTGACTGGGAGAGCACGATGAGCGAAGCCCTGCTCTGCGTCGAGATTGCGAATCAGTTCGCGGCGTCCGCGTTCGGAGAGCTTGGTCTCAGGAAGCGGCACTTTGGTGGGAGTGAAATCGGTTGCTATTCCGTCGGTTGCGGACTTTTCGCCGACGACAAAGACTTGAGCGCGTGACGTCGCGCACGGCAAGGCCAGGAGGCCTGCGATGAGGGCCGATCTGTAGAGATTCAGTGCCATGGAAGCACCTCAGATATAGAACAGCTTGCGCTTTCCCTTTGCTTTTGACAAGTGGAACTGTCACTTTGGCATGTAAAAGTGTTAAGGTTTTTTTTGCTGTGCTGAAAAGGGTGTTTTTGCAGGGGGTTTTGCGAAAAACCGCGTTTTGATCGTGGTGTTTTTGTGGTGAATTTGTGGTGGATTGCTGGTAAAACGTGGTGCGTTGACGGTCACTTTTGTGGTGCTGAAAAACACGCCACTTTTTTCAACTTTATTTTTCGCGCGGACGGTTACGGCTCGGGTTCGTCGCTAACGGAGCGGGTTTGTGGGGTCGAAGGAAGGATCTGGACCAGCGAAGGGGCGGCGGGTGCGGGCCTCGCCTGCTGCTCCATTGCGACGTGGGCGGCCGGCGGGGGGGCCTCCATTGGATACCCTGCAGGGACCGCAGGAACGTAGGTGTAGTGCCAGGCGTAGTCGCGGGTGATACGGACGAGAACCCCAATGCCCGCCAGCAGGACGATCACGGTAAAGGCAGCTCCTTCCGGCCCGTAGTCGCCGCCGGTGAGCCAGAGACGGCCAAAGGTCCGGGTCTGCACGATGCTGGCGAAGTCGGTGATTCCGCTGACCGGCAGACCAAACAGGACGCCCATCGAGGCATTCCACGCAAAATGAAAGCCCCACCCCAGCCATAGGCCGTGGGTGCGAAGCCAGGCGACCGCAAGCAGAATGCCTGCGAGCATCGTGACCATGGTGCTCGTCCAGGTCGCACCGGGATTGAGGATGTGACCGAGTCCGAAGAGGACAGCCATGAGAATCGTTGCGGTAACCGGCCCAATGGCCTCAATCAAGCGGCGAAAGGGATAGCCGCGAAATGCGACCTCCTCGGCGAGAGCGGCGACTGCAAGCGTCGCAAGATTGAGGAGAAGCAGACCGAAGGCACGCGGCTGCATCCAGAGTTGGATGTTGAGAGTTCCAGCCAGGGCCATGGGCAGGACAGCGACGACAAGCAGGCCCCAGCCGAGCGCCGCTCCGAACTGCCACTCCCGCCGCGCCGTGGGACGCTTCGGGAGGCCGAGAACGTCGCGAAGAGAGGAGTGGCGGCGAGCGATGGACTGCAGGATGGAGAACCCTACTACCAGCAGGAAGAGCAAAAAGACAGAGATCAGGAGCGGGCGGGCAGCATCGAGACCAAAACGCTCGGAGATTCCCCGGGCGGCCCGGACGGCGACGGTGTCTGCGGCAAGAAACCAGGCAACGGACGTTACGAAGAGGGCAAGCTGTAGCGTGCGCTCAGAACGGCGTGCGGTTGTCGTATCGAACGCGTGCAACGGTAGCTACTCCAATGGGGTCCAGTACCGCTAAACGGTAGTGTAAAACTGCGCGATGTTGCGGAACTTGGTGTAGCGCTGCTCCAGCATGACATCGAGTGGAAGAGCGCGAAGTACCGCAAGATGATAACGGAGCTTTTCGCCGACCATCGCCATGGCTTCGGCGGGATCGTTCTGCGTACCGCCCCGGGGTTCGCGAAGGACGTCGTCGACGCAGCCCAGGAGTTTGACGTCGCCTGCGGTGTATTTGAGAGCAGCAGCGGCCTGCTGCTTCTTGCTCGCGTCCTTCCACATGATGGAGGCGCATCCTTCCGGTGAGATCACGGAGTAGATGGCGTTCTCCAGCATGAGGACGCGGTCGGCGACGGCGAGTGCCAGTGCGCCTCCCGAGCCCCCTTCGCCGGTAATGGTGGCGATGGTGGGGACGCGCAGGCGGGACATTTCGATGAGATTACGCGCGATAGCTTCGCCCTGGCCGCGCTCTTCGGCCCCGATGCCGGGGTTGGCGCCGGCGAGGTCGATGAAGGTGAAGATGGGACGGCCAAACTTCTCCGCGATCTTCATGGCGCGAAGGGCTTTGCGATAACCTTCGGGATCAGGGCTGCCAAATTTGCGTTCCACCCGCTCCTTGAGGGTTCGACCCTTCAGATTGCCGACGACGAGGACCGGTTCGCCATGGAAGAAGGCCATGCCGCAGGCCATCGCCGCGTCATCGCCAAAGGCGCGGTCGCCGTGGATCTCGCTGAAGTCGGTAAAGAGTGCTTCGATGAAGTCCATCGGATAGGGACGCTTCGGGTGTCGTGCCAGCTCCGTCTTGATCCATGCTTCGGGAGTTGGTGCCGGTACCGGATGCGCTGATCTGCCTGCTTCGTGTTCGGCCATCGTAATTCATTGTATCGAAGAGTGGCGCAGGAAGGTGTCCACGACGAGGGTATTGTGCTCTAAGGTAGAGCCGAAGAATTTTGCGGGCTTGGTGCTAGCAACAGCCGCAAGCATTTCCCCGCCATGCTGATCGTCCTTCCTTGATGAGGATGGGGACTGCGGCCAAGCCAGCGACGGGGTCAATCCATGCGATGTGGAACGCTGCATTACACGCTAGACCTGCCAGCGCGATCATTGCGAGGTAAGCACATGTGGCCGATTGAACTGCATCAGCAGCTAGCGCGACATTCTTGCTACGGTGTGCCTCGCGCCGTTTGAGCTTTGCCAGAATCGGCATCACAATGAGAGCGGCGACGGTGATGCCCATTCCCGCGCGACTGATCTCAGGGCGTATTCGCAAAACCAAGGTCACGCCACTGATGCCTGCGACAGCGAAGGCGAGAAGGAACAGCAGGATACCGGACACACGTGCAGCTTTGTGTTCCGAGATGGCGAAAGTAGGCGCGAACTGCAAGAGCACAACAGTCGCGGACAGTAGCTCAACGAAGCTGTCAACGCCGAACGCGAGAATTGCAGGGCTGTGGGCCGTCCATGCTGCGAACGTCGACACGCCAAGCTCGACCAGCATCCACACAACGGTGATGCTTTGTAACCAGAAAACGGATGAAGACAGACGCGGTTTGTCAGGTGATGTGCAGGCCGCCGCGGGCCTCGAGCCGACTTGGACGAGTTCAGACACGACGTATTCAAATCATAATCCTCCGGGCGGAACCTAACCCACTACCTATGTTCTTCGGCCGGAGATGAGACTAGAAAAAAGAGAGGATTTGAGCGGCTAATTCGTGGCTGAGCGCCTAATTCATTGTGTCGAAGAGCGGCTCAGGAAGTTGTCCACGGCGAGGGTATTGTGCTCGATCAGGTAGAGGAGCAGGAAGAAGATCAGGCTGTAGAGAAGCTGCTGGCTAGCGAGTTCCCACTGCTGGTTTGCCGTGACGCCAATGGTGAGGGCCATCATAAAAATGGAGCCACAGACGAGCGCGATTCGGGTGAAGACACCCAGGATGAGCGTGAGGCCGAGGATTGCCTCGAGGAACGGGATGGCGTAGCTGAAGGCGAAGGTTAGGGTCTCTGGCAAGGGAGATTTTGCGAGGTGTTCCGCGGTGGATTGGGCAAAGACACCGACGCCGTTGTAGATGCGGATAAGGCCGTGACCGGCGAAGTTGATGCCGAAAGCGATCCGGAGAAGCGCATAGGCGAGGGATTTGTTCGTCAATTTCATTGATACGGAGTTCATCAAAAGGCGTGCCTCGTATAAGGAGTTAATAGATGCCGAAGAATGATGGAGCGTAGTAGATTCTTTTTTAAGTTCCGGAACCAATTGCAAGGTGACGGATCTATGATGGTCAGCGGCATTCATCCAGTAGAGGTGACTGATATGACGGGTATCCGAGGATTGTGGCTGACCGCACTCTGTGCCACTGCGGTAGTGGCATCCACAGCATTCGCGCAGAGGATCGAGGTTGGACCCAAGTTAACTGCGGATTTGAGTCACGCAAAGACTTATTCATGGCGGCAACTCATGCCTCCGAAGGACTTGACACTCTACCTACAACTCAAAGCTGCTGTTGATCGTGATCTGCAGGCAAAGGGGTGGCAACTGGTTCCGAACAACGGCGATATTTCGGTGGATGCGCTGACTTTGATTCTTCCGACACCGGCACCTTCGCAATTACCTAATCAGACTGCCTTCGGAGGTAAAAGCGGGTATACGATCTCCCAGAACTCCGCTTTTCAGGTCCGGGAGATCAAGATCTCGGTCTTTTCGAAGCAGGGCAAGGACTTGTTGTGGAGGTCAACCGCGACAAACGTCCCCGCGAAGGACTTGACCATAACGTTCCAGCAGATTGACCAGTTCACCGGCCAGATTCTGACGCCATTTCCTGCCGCCGGAAAATAAACGGGGGCGAGCGTGGCCTCGCGATAAGGGCGGCAGGTGACGCCAATTTGACGGAAGCCACTCTTCGTCCGCTCGATAGGCGATCGATTACGACTTAGACATCAACCTCTAACGCCGAGGAATTTGCCCATGGTTCCGTAGGTGGGCTCGGCTTTCGGTTCGGCACGGTGCTGCAATCTCGATATTTGTTTCGTGTCCGCAACAACAACCTGCGGCTGCGGCCCCTTGATGTTTTGCACCCAGTTGCCCATTGCTGTGACGATGCGTGCCGCTGCCAGGCGGCGGGACGCCTGTTCGGCGTTCGTTCCACCCTGAAATTCGCCAAGCACATGCGGCTGATGGCCGTCTTCGATCACCTGAAGTGTCCACGTATTGCCTTCGCCAGGTGAAAGGAGAAAGATGGCCCGCACGCTCCTGACCACAAACTCGACTACTCCAACGCTGTTGTGAACATCAAGACGCGGCTCCAACTCCAGCTTTTCCTTGCTGGTGAAGTCGAAGGCCTCCTCGATGCGCAGGCCGAGTTGCAGAAGCAATCCCTCCCGCTCGCCCTCTCGGCGGCGCTCTTCTTCTTCTGCGACCTTGCGGTCGGCATCCGTTACCACTTTCCTAGCCTGCTCAAACACATCTACCAATGCGTGATCCATAGGGGGCCCCTCTCCAATCATTGTGACGGACACCGTGGGATCGGCCTACTCCACAAACGGGGTATACCGGAGAGGAATTTCTTGTGAGGCAGGTTTCGATGCCTCACGGAGCTTCGCAGCCTGGTAGATCGACTCTGCATGAGATTTGCCGGCTTGCTTATTTCGCTAAAGGCACTTCAGCTTTTCCGGACTCGGCGGAACGGAAGATCGCTTCGATGACTGCCATGTTGTTGATCGCGTCTTCGAGCGGAACCGGGACGGCGGTGTTTTCGAGGACAGCTCTGGAGAAGGCGTCTCCCTGGATGGTGTACTGGTCGCAGGTGGGAAAGGTCTCCGTCGTGATGCCGCCGCCGAAGAGGTCGCGTCCGTCGTCGATGAAGATGCGGGAGGGCCGGTCGTTGGGGGCGTTGAAGGGGATTTCGATTTCGATGCGGCCTTTGGTTCCGAAGACGTTGACGCGCTGGTAAGGCACGAGCTGGGTGCTGCAGGTGAAGATGGATTGGCCCGAGGGAAAGTCGAGGATGGCAGAGGTGAGGCGGTCCGTCTTCATCTCGGGGTCGCGCTCGAGGAGGCCCATGACGCGGACGGGTTCTTCGGCGAAGAGAAAGCGCGAGATGTTGATGGGATAGCAGCCGATGTCCATGAGGCCTCCGCCGCCGTAGTCGGGAATGTTGCGGATGTTGGCCGGGTTTACGTTGGTGTAGCTGAAAAAGCCCTGAATGGAACGGAGGGAGCCAATGCGACCCGAGGCGATCAGTTCGCGGGTGCGGAGCCACTGGGGATGCGTGCGGACCATGAAGGCTTCGCCGATCTTGACTCCGGTGCGGGCTTGAACTTCGAGGAGTGTGCGGGCTTCGGCGACGGTGAGGCTGAGAGGTTTTTCGCAGAGGACGTGCTTCCCTGCTTCGGCGGCCTTGATCGTCCAGGGGACGTGAAGGTGGTTGGGAAGCGGGTTGTAGATTGCGTCGATATCGGGGTCGGCGAGGAGGTCTTCGTAGGAGCCGTAGATTTTTTCGATTCCGAGAGTGCGTGCGGGTTCTACTGCTTTGGCGCGGTCGCGCGAGGCGATTGCCGTGACGTGCGTCAGCTCGCCTAGTTGCATGGCGGGAATGACCTTCTTGAGGCCGATTGCAGCGGTGCTCAGTACACCCCAGCGGAGTTTGGTTGGCATGGCTTCCATGATAGCGGGAGATTTGGTTAGTCGAGTACGCGGACGCCGCCGCGGCCTACGAGCTCTTCGATGTGGTCGATGAAGAGGCGGTCGGCGGCGACCATGATGTTGTGCGGTTCGAGCACGGCGCAGAACTCGCCGGGCTCTTCGAGGTCGAGCAGGACCTTTCCTTTGCCCGGGGCACCGAGGAAGACAGCGTGGATTTTTTCGAGCAGCGCTGCGTCGGGGTTGTGGAGCGGGACTTTGATGCGTAGCGAGTCGGGCAGCTTGATCTTGACGTCTTCGAGCGCCTGAATGTTGGAGACGGCGAGCTTGGGGGCTGAGTCTTCTTCGCCGCGCAGGACGCCGCGGACGACTACGGGGACGTCGATCTTGAGCTTGTCTTTGAGCTTTTCGTAGTTGGCGGAGAAGGCGATGAGTTCGATCTTGCCGACGGTGTCTTCAAGCGAGGCCTGGGCGTAGAGTTCGCCGGAGCGCTTGGACTTGCCAACCTTCAGGCCGGTGATGACGCCGGCGATGGAGATCTCGTTCTGCGGCTCTTCGCCGCGGCGGCGGAAGGTTTGCGGCTCGGGCTTCATCTCGCAGGCGGTGACGGTGTCGACGACCTTCATGTTGCGGAGCTTCTCGCGGTACTTGTCCATCGGGTGGCCGGAGACGAAGAAGCCGAGGACCTCTTTTTCGTTTTGGAGGCGGGTGTGCTCGTCCCACTCGGCCACGCTGGGCAGTGCGTCTTCTGCGTTGCTGGCGGCTGAGGAATGGATGTCTGCGTCGAAGATGCCGAAGAGTCCGTGCTGACCGGCGGCTTCGTCGCGTTGCGCCTTCTGGGCGCGCTCCATGGCTTTGTCGAGTGCGGCGCAGAGTTGGGCGCGGCCACCGAAGGCGTCCATGGCTCCGGCTTTGATGAGGGACTCGAGGACGCGCTTGTTGAGGAGGCGAAGGTCGACTTTTTCGCAGAACTCCCAAAGGCTCGCGAAGCCCGGCTTCCCTGCTGCCTGCAACGCGGCGCGTGCGGTGATGATGGATTCGATGGCGTTGTGGCCGACGTTCTTGATGGCGGCGAGGCCGAAGCCGATGGCTCCGTTGATCGGGGTGAAGTTGGCGTCGGAGACCTGCACGTTGGGCGGCACGACGGAGATGTTCATCTCGCGGCACTCGGAGATGTACTTCACAACGTTTTCGGGCTTTGCTGGTTTCCGAGGTGAGCAATGCCGCCATGAACTCGACGGGATAGTGGGTCTTGAGCCACGCCGTGTGATACGCGAGCAGAGCGTAGGCGGCGGAGTGCGACTTGTTGAAGCCGTATCCGGCGAACTGCTCCATGAGGTCGAAGATCTTTCCTGCCGTGTCTTTTGGGTGCTTGTTGGCGGCGGCGCCCTTCATGAAGCGGTCGCGCTGCTTGGCCATTTCGGCTGCGTCTTTCTTGCCCATGGCGCGGCGAAGCAGGTCGGCGTCACCGAGCGAGTAGCCGGCGAGGACGTTCGAGATCTGCATGACCTGTTCCTGGTAGACGATGACGCCGAGGGTCTCGTGCAGGATGACTTCGAGTTCGGGCAGGTCGTAGCTGACGGCGCGGCGGCCCCACTTGCGCTCGATGAAGTCGTCGATCATGCCGCCTTCGATGGGGCCCGGGCGGTAGAGTGCGTTGAGGGCGGTGAGGTCTTCGACGGTGTTGGGCTTGTAGCGCCGGAGGACGTCGCGCATGCCGCCGGACTCGAACTGGAAGACGCCGGAGGTGAGGGCGCGATGGAAGACCTGTTCGTATGTCGTTACGTCGTCGAGAGGCACTGTCGCCATGTCGAGATCGGTGCCGGTGGTGCTCTTGATGAGCTTGAGCGCGTCGTCGATGACGGTGAGGGTCGTCAGGCCGAGGAAGTCCATCTTGAGAAGGCCCATCTTTTCGATGGCCTTCATGTCGTAGGCGGTGACGATGTCGTCGTTCTTGGCGCGGGTGACGGGGACGAGTTCAGTGAGCGGCTTGGGTGCGATGACGACGCCGGCGGCGTGTACGCCTGCGCCGCGGACGAGGCCTTCGAGGCGGAGTGCGGCGTCGATGAGCTCTTTGATCTTCGGGTCGCTCTCGTAGGCGGTGGCGAGGATGGGTGAGTCTTTGAGGGCCTGGTCGATGGTGATGCCGATGGTGGTCGGGATCATCTTGGCGATGCGGTCGACCTCGCCGTAGGGCATGTCGAGCGCGCGGCCTACGTCTTTGATTGCGGCCTTTGCGGCCATGGTGTTGAAGGTGATGATCTGGGCGACCTGGTCGCGGCCGTACTTGCGCGTGACGTAGTCGATGACCTCGCCGCGCCGGTTCATGCAGAAGTCGATGTCGATATCGGGCATCGAGATGCGCTCGGGATTGAGGAAGCGCTCGAAGAGGAGCTCGTTCTGCAGAGGGTCGATGTCGGTGATCTGCATGACGTAGGCGACGAGTGATCCGGCTGCCGAGCCTCGACCCGGGCCGACGGGGATGTTTTGCTCGCGCGCGTAGCGGATAAAGTCCCAGACGATCATGAAATAGCCGGGAAACTTCATCTGTTTGATGATGCCTAGTTCGCGATCGAGACGGGCGTGGTATTCGGGGATGGTCTTCTTCAGCAATCCACGGTCACGCAGATGAGCGACGGCGGTATCGAGACGCATCTTCAGGCCTTCGCGACAGACGTGCTCGAAGTAGCTGTCGAGGGTCTCGCCTTCGGGGACGATGAAGTCGGGGAACGGGTTGTCGACCTTGGCCATCTTCAGGTTGCAGCGGTCGATGAACTGCATCGTGCGGGTGCAGACCTCGGGCGTTTGGGAGAAGGTGCGCAGCATCTCCTCGGCGCTCTTGATGTAGAACTCCTGCGTGTCGAACTTGAAGCGCTTGGGGTCGTTCATGCTGCCCGCGGTTTGCACGCAGAGCAGAATTTCGTGGGCGCGCGAGTCATCTGCGGCGACGTAGTGGCTGTCGTTGGTGGCGATCAGCGGGATGTTGAGTTCGCGCTCCATCTTGAAGAGCGCGTCGCAGACGGCCTTGTCAGGGGCGAGGCCGTGGTCCTGGATTTCGAGGAAGTAGTTGCCCTTGCCGAAGAGGTCTTCGTAGAAGCCGGCTGTGCGCTTGGCTTCGTCGTACTTCCCTTCCATCAGGTGCTGATTGACTTCGCCGGCGAGACAGCCGGAGAAGCCGATGAGACCTTCGGAGTGCTTCGCGAGGAATGCCTTCGAGACGCGAGGCTTGCGATAGAAGCCGTGCAGGGCGGCTTCGCTGGTGAGACGGACGAGGTTGCGGTAGCCAGCTTCGTTTTCGGCGAGGACGAGGAGGTGGTTGTACTTGTCTTCGTTGAACGGGGCGCGGTGGTCGTCGTTCTTGCAGATGTAGAGTTCGCAGCCGAGGATCGGCTTGATGGACTTCTTCTGCATGGCGTCGAAGAAGTGGACTGCGCCAAAGATGTTGCCATGGTCGGTCATGGCGGCGGCGGTCTGGCCGATTTTGCTGAGGTGGCCGGCGAGTTTGTCGACATCGCAGGCGCCGTCGAGGAGAGAGTAGTCGGTGTGAAGATGAAGGTGGGTGAACTCTGCTGCCATCTTTCTATGTTAAGCCCCATGGGCTTGCATCAGCAGATGAGGAAAATAGGGTACCGAATTGGAGTCGTATTAGAATTCTTAGCCAAATGGCTGGTGTCTTTTTCATCGACGGAATTCGCCGGTGGCTTCGTCGCCGCAAACGCGAGCAGAAGGTGCGCCTTGCTGCGCAATGGCCTCTTACACAGGCAGAAATCAATCATTGGCAGGTGCTGAATGCCGACGAAGAGGCGGTTGGGATGGGCGCGCCTTTTCAGATCGAGGCGGGCTTTCACTTCAAGATCAACGGCGAGTACTTCGGCGGGTATCTTCGCAGCGTTGGGCTTGGACTGCATGAGGCGGAGTCAAAGGCCCAGGGCAACCCAATCGTGAATGTTCGCTACGATCCTGCAAATCCGGACTCTGTCGCGGTGCTTGCGGAGGACAACGAAAAATCTCTTCCGTTCCGCGTCTTCTCTGGCTGATACTCGGCACGTGATCATGCAGGATGCGGCAAAAATGGCGTGTGGGGAAAGCCGAACATTCGCAGCTTCACGCAGTACTGGGTCTCTACGCCGAAGTGGGCTGCGCGTTCCAAAAGGCTGTAGGTGGGGGGCCAGGGGGCAGCGTCGGTGCGCCAGGCTATCGGAAAGTGTTCAAGGATGAGAGCGGTGCGTGGAAGGTGGCTGGGCGAACTGACTACTTCGGCGCTCGTCCATTGATGTGCTGCCATGATGCGGGAGCTGTAGAAGATATTTTGAACGGTATTTTGCGCCTGGTCTTCTTCGATAACTGCGCTCGGTGGGACGCCTTGGGCGACGGCGAGCTCTGCCATGACGTGTGCCTCGATGAACTTGTTGTGAGCTGGGCCACCGGTGAGGATGAGGTGCGGAGCGACGCCGGCCTTGAACTCACGGACGCCTTCGAGGGTGCGTTCGCGCTGCTCGGGCGACGGTGTTCCATCCGAGTTGGCGGGTGTGCCGAGGACGATGATCGCGTCGAAGTGTGTGAGGTTGGTGTTGTGGGTGGGGATCGACCGGTAAAGGACGACGGCACCAGCGAGTCCGAGGATGATCAGAGTCAGGACGATCGTCAATAGCGTGCGAAGAGTCTTCACCTATAGCTTTATACGCTCTGCGCGAGGCTGGTCGCGAGTGTCGACGTAGAGGTTCACTGCTTCCAACAGCTCTTTCTTTGCGATCTTTTCGTTCGGTGTGTGCGCGACGTGGATTGAGCCGGGGCCGAGGAGAAGCGGTTCACCCCATGCTGTCAGCATGGGAATATCTGTCGTGAAGCTGGCAATCATGGTGGGGAGATTGTCCATCTTGCGCATGCGGACGAAGGGCAGATCGAGGCTGAAGTCGACGTCGGCACGGTCGCCTACGGTGGCGAGAATGGCGCGCTTGGTCTCTTCGGACGGCCCGACCAGGCGAATCAGGATGTGTGCCTCGGCTTTGTCGGCGATGACGTTCGGCGCGCGGCCTCCTTCGATCAGACCGATGTTGAGAGTTGATGGACCGATCTCGGGCTCTATCGGCAGCGGCATCGCCAGAACGTCGTGAAGCGCCTCAACCAGCTTGTTGATCGCGGAGTCGCCAAGTTCGGGATAGGCGGAGTGGGCCATGCGGCCCTTGGCGCGGAGTTCGACGCGCAGTGCGCCCTTTGATGCGAGGGCGAGGCGGTTGTCCGTCGGCTCGCCGTTGATGAGGAACTTCGACCCTTTGGGAGATTGATTGGCCACGACGGCGCCGGCTGAGTCACGCTCTTCGCCGACGACGAAGAGCAGACCGACTTTGACGCCGGCCTCGCGTAGTTGATCGGCGGCTGCTATCTGGGCCGCGATGATTCCCTTCGCGTCACAGGTGCCGCGGCCGTAGAGAAACTCGTCGTCTTCTTTGAAGCCGAAGAACGGAGGGACTGTGTCCATGTGGGTCGAGAGAACGACGTCTGGAGTGATTCCAGGGAGCGCGGCGTAGACGTTGAACCGCTCTCCATTGCCTGCGCCGGGAGTCGAGGCGCGATCGGGTTGAGGGACAGGCATGCGTTCGACGGCATAGCGTTGAGACGTCAGGTACTCGAATAGAAATGTTCCGGCGAGGCCCTCGCAGTAGGTGGTGGAGTCAATGTCCACAAGCTGTTTTGTCAGTTGAATGGGGTCGATCGCCATGTGTTTCAGCATACGATATTGCGTGTAAATAAAGCGTAATCACGAGACCCGATACACTGTTCGAGATGACGCAAACTACGACTTCGCAGATTAAATCGATTGATGACCTTCGCGGGCCGGCGGGCCGGCTGGAGGCTCTGCTCAACACGGGACGCGACGACGCCCCCTACGCGGCGCTGGTCTGTCACCCACATCCGCATGGCGGCGGCACGATGCATAACAAGGTGGTTTATCACGCGATGAAGGCGTTCTCTGCCTTCGGACTTCCAGTGCTCCGCTTCAATTTTCGCAGCGTCGGCTTGAGCGAAGGAGAGCACGACGAGGGTCTCGGCGAGCAGGAAGACGTGCACGCGGCGCTGGACTGGATGCAGCGCAATCTTAGTCGTCCGATGCTCTTTGCCGGCTTCTCTTTTGGGTCGAATGTCGGCCTGCGCGCGTGCTGCGGAGATGATCGGGTGAAGGGGCTGATCGGCCTCGGAGTGCCGGTACGCGCCGAGGGCCGGGACTACCAGTACGGATTTTTGCCGAAGTGCACCGTGCCGAAGCTCTTCATCAGCGGCGATCACGACCAGTATGGGCCACGCGAGGTAGTGGAAGGTGTCTTTGAGCGCGCTCCAGAACCGAAGCGTCTGGTATGGATTGCGGGGGCAGACCACTTCTTTCAGGGGACAGCGGATTCGCCCGGCCCGAAGCTTGATTTGATGCAACAGGAGATCCGGTCGTGGCTGCAGCAGGAGTTTGGGCTGAGCTAGATCAGGCTGCGCCGCGCGCTTCGATTGTTGCGTTGCGTTCGACCGGCTGACTTCGGAATGCAGGGGGGGCCGTCCGACGCGCGGACGGCGAAGGGTTCAGGAGCCAGTCGCGCATTGCTTGATTGCAGACTTCGGGCATCTCCTCGAAGGCGATGTGTCCCACGCCGGGAAGAACGAGCAGGCTGGACTGAGTCAGCGTTCGCTGCAGTTCGCGCGCCGAGTCGAGGCCGACGGCTCGGTCCCGATCGCCCCAGATCAGTAGCGTGGGCTTCGCAGCAAGCCCGGGCAGGGCTGAGCGCAGCAGCCCCATGTCCACAAACCACCGCTGGACGATTTGCAGAACATGGTCCATCGTGCCGGGGATATGCAGACCTTTGGTGTATCCCTCAAGCGTGCCGATGGGGACTCGCGACGGGTCGCCATACATGCGGCTGAGCGCGGTGGCCTTCAGCATTCTGGGCAGGAGAGGGATCCGCCGCGCGAACCAGATGCCGAACGATGTCTGGTAGAAGCGAATGAGCTGGTTTCCCAGATCGCAGAACGGATTCGCCGGAGCAAACAGGATCAGGCTGCGGACGCGGCCAGGATGACGCGCGGCGAACATCATTGCGACGGCTCCGCCGTGAGAATGTGCAGCGATGTCGGCCTCGGGCATGCCGAGAGCGTCCATAAAGGCGGCCAAGCGGTCGGCGGTGGCCTCAAGGCCTGCGTCCAGTCCGGGAACCCGCTCTGACTCGCCCATGTTGAAGAGGTCGAGGGCATAGACACTCGAATCGCGCGAGAGGAAGCTGATGTTTTGCCGCCAGTTCTTCGCTGAGCCAACGAGACCGTGAAGTAAGAGGAGAGGTCGACCTGTGCCTGCGCGCTGGAAGTGGATCCTCGCTCCGTCCACCTGAACGAACGTCTCTTCAATGGGATGCACTTCCGTCACTGCCGCTGCCGCCTTCAATGGGTTATGGGGGAGAGGGGCCCGTGGGAATGCCTCACGGACCCCTTCGCCATTCGTCATGTTACAGGAATATTAAATTCTGCACTACGGGGGATGAAAGTCCTAGACTTAGGGGTGAGGATCGTTCTGTCACAAATTTGGCAAAAATGGAGCACTGCGTATCCTTTTCTTCCTAACAGCACGTCTGAGGTAGGTAAGATAACACCAACCCCATGTATGTGAATTACGGAATAGGTTATGATTTTCTGTAGAATCGAGTGCAGCGCGGCCCTTAAATAGTGCATAGCCACTGTTTATCGGTTTGGTAATGAATGTGCTTGTATACTGACACGTTTATGAAGAACGCCGCTCAAACTCGTATCCTGGCCATCGTGCTCGCTCTGGCGACTGTCGCGGCTTGCGTGCTGGCGGCGATGAACTTCGATCACGACAACGGCATCGATGTTCCGACGGACAAGGTCTGGTGGGTCGAGGCCAAGGGTGGCCTGAAGGCCGAACGGGTACCGGGAGATTCTCCAGGGCATCGCGCGGGGATACGGACCGGCGATATTCTCCTCAGCGTCAATGACCATCCAACGCCCCGAGTCGCGTCCCTGGGTCGCGAGATGTTTCACAGCGGCATCTGGGCGCATGCGACCTATGCCATCCTGCGGCCTGTACCGCAATCGATCGATCTAAACGGTGCCACCAAGCTGGACATCCAGGTGATTCTGGAACCCAGGGACCGGTCCTTCGACCAGTATCTGCGATTCATTGCGCTCGTCTATCTTTGTATCGGAATTTACGTGTTGTTCCGGCGGTGGACTGCGCCGAAGTCCATCCACTTCTATGTCTTCTGTCTGGCCTCGTTTGTGCTCTACAGTTTCCGCTCGACAGGCGAACTGGGTTGGTTCGACTGGGGCAATATGGTGGCGCAGGCGCTGCAGCCGGCGCTCTTCCTCCACTTTGCTGTCAGCTTTTCGGATAGCTACGCGTCAGACCACCGCAACCGGCTTAAGCGGGGGCTGATCTGCGCCCTGTTGTATGTGCCGGGGATATTCCTCCTCGGCCTGCAGTACACGGCGATTCGCTACTGGTCTGCCACGGAGGTCCTGCTCCATCGCCTGGACCAGATTTCGCTTGGCTACCTCGCGCTGTACTACGTCATCGCAGCTATCGTCTTCCGCTTCCGTTACCGCCACGCTGAATCTGCATTGGAGCGTCAGCAACTGAAGTGGCTTACCCGCGGCACGCTGCTGGCTGTGATCCCTTTCACGCTGTTCAACGTGATTCCCTATCTGGCGGATTGGGCGGTGCCCGCCTCGCTGACAAAGCTGGCTGGCCTCTCGCTCGTCATTCTTCCTCTGACCTTCAGCTGGGCCATCGTGCGCTACCGGCTGATGGACGTCGACCTGATCTTCAAGCGCGGCGTCACCTACACGCTCGCGACTGCCTCGCTCGTTGGCCTTTACTTCGGCGTCGTCGCCGTCACCGCCGAGATGGTGCACACGCGGTTACCCAGCCTCCGCATCTGGGGCTTGCTTGCCGGCATCATCGTGACCGGAATCGTCTTCGATCCGCTCAAACGCGCCATTCAGGCTCGTGTCGATCGCATCTTCGATCAGAAGCGCTTCGACTACCGCGAAACGCTGGTCGAGTTTGGCCGCGGCATCAACTCGCAGACCGACCTGCGCGCCCTGCTCGACTCCATCGTAGAGCGGTTGCCGCAGACGCTTCTTGTAACGCGTGTCGCCGTATTTCTTGCGTCCGAAGGCGACGGGCGATCGGGTTTCTCGAGGCACTTCGATCTGGCGGCCTCGCATGGCCTCACCAATCTTCAGGCCGCTGAACTGCGAACACTCGATGTTCGTTTCCTCGACTTCGACCGTCCGGGCGCAAACAATCACATCTTCCTTGAAAATCCGCAGCACGTCATTCGCCTGCCCGAGGCACAGCGCCGCAGCGCTGCCAGGCTCGACCTGAACTACTACCTTCCCTGCCGCGTCGCCAATCGCGAGGGGGCAGGCACGCGAACCGTCGCCGTTATTGGCCTGGGCCGCACCGACGACGGCGACTTTCTCTCCAGCGAAGACATGGAGTTGCTCGAGTCGCTGGCCGGTTATATCGGCATCGCCATTCAGAACGCGCAGCTCTACCGGCGGCTGGAGCAGAAGATTACGGAGTTCGAAAGCCTCAAGGAGTTCCACGAGAACATCGTTGAGTCGATCAACATCGGCGTCTTCGCCGTCGACCTCGACGACCGCATTGAGAGCTGGAATACCACGATGGAAGGCATGTACGAGAAGCCACGCGCCGAGGTGCTGCATCAGCCAATCTCTGCTGTGCTGCCGCCGGAGTTTGTGGCCCGGTTCAACAGCGTGCGCGAGGAGCATGGCACTCACACGCTCTACAAGTTCAGGCTCGTGCTACCCAACGGCAGCGAACGCATTGCCAATATCGCCATCGCGCCTCTGGTCACACGCAACTTCGTCGCGGTTGGCCGCATTGTCCTGGTCGACGACATTACCGACCGGATCCAGTTGGAAGCTCAGCTGACCCAGTCGGAGAAGCTCTCTTCGATCGGATTGCTGGCGGCAGGTGTCGCGCATGAGGTCAATACGCCGCTGGCGGTCATCTCCAGCTACACCCAGATGCTGACCAAGCATATGCGCGACGACGAACGGCTGGCTCCGGTGCTCGAAAAGATCACGCAGCAGACCTTCCGTGCGTCCGAGATCGTGAATGGCCTGCTCAATTTCTCGCGCACCAGCGGGACCGAGTTTACGAGCGTGAACCTGAACGATCTTCTTGGCGACACCGTTACGCTGCTCGAACATCAGTTCAAGACATCGCAGATCCGCGTGGAGACGAACTTCGACCCGCATCTTGCGCGCATCCACGGCAATCAGGGCAAGCTGCAGCAGGTCATTCTCAACCTGATGCTGAACGCGAAGGACGCGATGTTCGGAACGACGAACGCAACGTTGAAGATCGCGACCTTCAACGGGCCCGGCCGCGTGCTTGTCCGCATTCAGGACTCAGGAGGCGGCATCGAAAAGGAGCACCTCCACCGCATTTACGATCCCTTCTTTACGACGAAGGCCAAGCCGCAGGATGGAGCGCATAAGGGCACCGGCCTCGGGCTTGCGGTCAGTTACGGAATCATGCAGGAGCACGCCGGCAAGATCCATGTCGAGAGCGAGCTTGGCGTAGGCACGGCGTTCCAACTCGAGTTCCCGTCCTCTGGTACTCGTCCCGCAATCTCTGCTGCAGTGCGCAAGAGCGAGATGGAGGACGTCGAGAGGAAGACAATCAATGTCTGAGACAACAGAGCTCGCAGCCGAGACACTCCATCTACAGCGCACAGCACGCGTGGTCGGAGAGCCGCGCATCCTCATCATCGACGATGAGGATGCGATCCGCGAGTCGCTCGATACCTTGTTGACGCTTGAAGGCTTCTCCGTAAGCATGGCTGTAGACGGGCCGGCGGGCTGGAGTTGTTGTCTCGGAACGAATACGACTTGCTTCTTCTCGATCTGGCTCTGCCGGGCCAGAGCGGGATCGACCTCCTGCCTCGCATAGTCGAGATGCAGCCCAATCTTCCGGTGATTATGATCACCGCGTATGGGACGGTGGGCAATGTCGTCGACGCTATCCGTGCCGGCGCAGAGAATTTTGTCCAGAAGCCGTGGGACAACGAAAAACTTCTCGCCGACATCCGCGCCGCGGTGGCGCGGCATCGCGCCGAAGAAGAGGTCGTCCAGCTAAAGCGAACGCTGAAGCAGCGCTACAACTTCGAAAATATTGTCGGCAAGAGCGAGCCTATGCTTCGCCTCTTCGACCTCATCGCACAGGTTGCGCCGAGCCGCTCCACAGTGTTGATCCAGGGCGAGAGCGGCACCGGCAAGGAATTAATCGCAAAGGCGATCCACGCCAATTCGCCCCGTCGCGACCGGCCGTTCGTTCCCGTCAACACTGGGGCTGTGCCGTCGGAGCTGTTGGAGTCGACACTCTTTGGCCACGTCAAAGGCGCCTTCACCTCGGCGGTTACGGCAAAGAAGGGCCTGTTCGAAGTGGCCAACGGTGGCACACTCTTTCTCGACGAGATCGGCACCATGGGCATGGACATGCAGGCAAAGATCCTGCGCGTCCTGCAGGATCGCCGCTTCATGCATCTTGGCGGTGTACAGGAGATCCAGGTCGACGTCCGCATCATCGCTGCGACCAACGTCAATCTGCAGGAAGCGGTGCGCGAAGGCCGCTTCCGCGAAGACCTCTTCTACCGGCTGAACGTCATCTGCCTGGAGCTGCCGCCGCTCCGCTCTCGCCGCGAGGACATTCCTTTGCTCTCCGCTCACTTCCTCAAGTTCTACGCAGAAGAGAACGGAACGGAAGACCGCTCCCTCTCACCGGAGGCGATGCGCATCATCATGGACTACGAGTGGCCGGGCAACGTACGCGAGCTTGAGAACGCCATGGAACGTGGCGTTGTGCTCTCCACCTCGCGGACCATCAGCCCTGATCTGCTTCCGACGCAGCTGACGGGGAGCACCTACTCCGCGAGCCTGCTGGATCACGAGCCGAACGCTTCCCTCTTCGATCTGATGGAGGAGATTGAGCGGCGTATCATCTCGGACCGGCTGGAACGCTGCCACTGGAACCAGACCGAGGCAGCGGAGTACTTCAAGATTCCGCTTTCCACACTGAACCAGAAGATCAAACGTCTCAACGTCGAAGTCAAAAAACGCGCCCGCGATTAGTCTCCAGGCTGAATCACGATCTTCATCGAGCTCGACTGAGGGTGCGACGCAAGTTCAATCGCCGCAACGGCGTCCTCCAGCGAAAAACGGTGCGAGATGAGGTTTGTCAGGTCGAAGCCCGTGCGGTAGCCATCGAAGACCAGTCTGTTGACATCCTCATTGAAGGAGACCGACGAGCTGTACGACCCCATCAGCGTCTTCTCATCCATGCAGACAGCGGCCGGGTCGAACGGCGCCTCCCCATGCTGCGTCTGGGCAAACAACACGACGCGACCGCCTGGCCGAATCGCGTCCATCGCGACCTTGATCAAGGCATTGCCGCCGACTGCGAGCAAGGCAACATCCGCTCCCCTGCCTTCCGTAGCGGCTCGCGTTGCAGCGACGACGTCGCCTCGAGCGTCCAGCGGATTCTCGAGGCCGAACTTCGCGGCAATCGCGTGACGCTCGGGATACAGATCGCTGGTTAGCACGGTGGCTCCGGTCTTCCTTGCGAGGGCGGCGAGCAGAATTCCGATCGGGCCCTGACCGATCACCAGCACCGTCTCGTCCGGCTTGCAGGCCGAGTAGTTGAATCGCTTTGTAACACGTATTGACGGGCTCGAGAAACGCGGCCTGCTCGAACGGAATATCATCGGGAATTTTTACCAGACCACGCCGCACAATCCAGTCCATGACGCGAATGTACTCGGCGAAGCCTCCGCCGGAGGGCGCAAAGCCGGCTGTGCATCCTACCTTCTTGTAGACCTCACACTGCGCGAAGGTCTGCTTGCGGCAGTAGTAGCACTCACCGCACGGAATGTGGTGGTACGCCATCACGCGATCGCCAACCGCAAAGCCGCTGACGCCTTCTCCCACGCGAACAATCGTGCCCGACATCTCATGCCCGAAGATGCGCGGCGCATCATGCGAGCCAGTGTGAATCTTCTTCAGGTCCGTCCCGCAGATCCCGCAGGTGTGGATCTTGACCAGCACCTCGCCTGCGCCGATCTCAGGCACCGGAATCGTTTCGATACGGACATCATTTACGCCGCGATACACCGCGGCGCGCATCGTGTCCGGGATCTGCTGGCATCTCTTGTTCTAATAGCTTTTCGACATTTTAAATACTCTGTTTGTACCAGTCTAACTGGCTCTCCAGTCTCGGTTGTGAGCGCTCGAATCGCCAGCTTACTGTTTCCCGCAAGCTGCAAATAACTTTGGCCAGAGACTGGGGCCTGGCACATCGAGTACGCCGCAAAGGCGCCTCGCGAAACTGACCGTCTCGGTCGAAGCAAACCGGGATAAGCTCATGCAGTTCAAAGTTCGCCTCGTCAGAGATCACCTTGATTGCTCGAAAGGGTAGATTGTGTGCCTGCGATGCGTGCGACCGTTGCCGCTTCCATGTCTACCGCGGCTGGTCCCATACGATTCGTAGAAGCCGCTTCTTCTCCCGAACGCTCGCGAACTGACGGTGCGCTTACCAGGACCTGCTTGTACTCAGAGTTGATATAGCGTTCACCAGATAGCGTGTCTACGACGACTCCAGCGCGAACGATGTCTCCCACCTTCAGCGATGGATCGCACGCACCGAGCGAAGCCCAGCCGACGAGCAAGAGCGGTTACGGGCTTCGCCGTCATCGCAGCCTGCACTGCCAGCGTTGCGCGTTCCGGCCCCATACCAGCGCAGGCTACGACCGCAAATTCGTTGCGTGTAGAGGCACGATCTTGTTGGGCAGTCGATGCTTCCTGCCAGCCTCGAACCAGATGCTTAACCTCTCTCGGCAGGGCGGCAATGATGGCCGGGAATTCTTTCATGCCGAAGCCCTGTCGAAGGCAGGCGCGTAACCGTGCGCGATGAACCAGTCGATCGCCGCCCGCAGTGCGGGATATACCGGCAACACCTGGAAGCCCAGCTCGCGTTCGGCCTTTGTCGAGGAGGCAAACATCATCTTCTTTCCCATGCGAACGGCTTCTACGGTAGCGCGCGGCTCTTTGCCTCGGATCTTGCCGGTGAGCGTCTCATCGAAGAATGCGAAGCCCATCGCAACCGCGTGCGGTACCTTCATCGTCGGCGAAGGCAGGCCGGTGATGGCCGACATGCGGTCGAGGATCTGTTTCAAGGTAAGGTTCTCGCCGCCGAGGATGTATCGCTCGCCGGGAGTTCCGCGTTCGAGCGCAACCACATGCATTCGCGCAACCTCATTCACATCGACGAGATTCAGGCCGGTATCCACGTAGGCGGGAAACTTCTTGTTGAGGAAATCGACGATGATTCTGCCTGTTGGCGTGGGCTTGGCATCGCCTGGGCCGATCGGCGTCGTCGGGTTCAGGATCATGACATGCTGCCCGGCCTTCGCGGCCTGGATGGCCTCCAACTCGCCGAGGAACTTCGAGCGCTTGTAGTGGCCGATCATGTCCGTCAGCGCGACGGGAGTCTCCTCGTTCACGATCGTTCCGTCGGCCTTGAAGCCCATCGTCGCGACACTCGAGGTGTAGACGACGCGCTGAACGCCAACCTCGCGGGCGAGCTTCAGAAGCTCCCGCGTTCCATCGACATTGGCGGAGTACATCTGCTTCGGATCGCGCACCCACAAGCGGTAGTCAGCCGCAACATGGACCAGCGCATCACAGCCTGTGAGCGCTGATCGCAGCTTCTCCGGCTCACGCAGATCGCCGGTGACCATCTCTGCGTCGATTCCTTGAAGGGAGTCCAATCGGCTCGTCTGCCGGGTCAGCAACCGAAGGCTGGCGCCCCCTGCGGCATATTGCCTGGCAACATGGCCACCGACGAAGCCTGTCGCTCCCGTAATAAATACGCGCACGTCGTGCTCTTTTCCCAGTCGAGTCCCAGTCTAGACTTAGTCGAGCTTCTCCGGTTCGATCTGGATGTTCCGCTCTCCTGCCGCCTTCTTCTCCCAGTACTTCTTCACCCAGGCCTCGAAGGTTTTGCCCGCCGCTGTATCGCGGCCCGTAAAGGCAAGCGCAGCGATGTCAGAGTAGGCTACGTTCACCTTCGTCGGCGCGTTGGAGGGAATGATGCGCACGAAGGAGTCGGCGAGAGACGAACCGGCGCGTCGATCGAAGAGATAGCCCACCACCTGCGTGCCGTCTTTTCGGGTTATCGTGACATCGCCGCGATAGTCGAATGCCTTTTCCAGCGCCTCGCGAACCTCGGCTTCAGTTGCCAGCTCCGGAATCCAGCCTTCAAGCTGTTCCCGCTCGCGGCCTGCGGCTACTTCAATCTCATCCGGATTCTCGTGCGCGAGTTGCGCCAGTTTTGCTGATTCCTGCGTCTCGGTCGCCATCGTTAGTCTCCTGAGACTCCCTGAAGTTCGGCGCTCGTCGATGCGGCGCCCGGCGCTGCAATCTGCACCAGCGGCCCAGTGTGCGCGGGCTTCCACTCGTTCAGCAGCTTCATCGCGCCATCATCCTCATATTTGCTGAAGAAGATCGCCTTCGCGGTCTGCAGCAGACCCTTGATCGAGCCGAAGGTGTAGTTCACGCCACTGGCCTCATAGCCGGAGTGCACCATGCAGTTCGCGCACTGCGGGTTGCCGCTCTCGGTGCCGTAGTTCGACCACTGCACCGTCTCCATCAGCTCTTTGAAGCTGTCTGCATAGCCATCCTGCAGCAGGTAGCAGGGCTTCTGCCAGCCAAAGATGCTGAACGTCGGCATGCCCCACGGCGTGCAGGTGAGATCCTTCTTGCCCATCAGGAATTCCATGAAGATGGGCGATGCGTTGAAGCGCCACGTCTTCTTGCGGTTCGAGAGAATGGCGCGGAACATCTTCTTCGACCGTGCGCGACCAAGGAAGTGCTTCTGGTCGGGCGCCTTGTCGTAGGTGTAGCCCGGCGAGACCATCATGCTCTCCACGCCGGCCACCATCAGCTCGTCAAAGTGCGCACGCACGCTGTTCGGATCGGCACCGTCGAAGAGGGTCGTGTTCGTCGTAACGCGGAAGCCTGCCTCGACCGCGGCATGCACGCCCTCCATCGCGATGTCGTAGCCACCCTCGCGGCAGACGGAGAAGTCGTGATGCTCACGCTGGCCGTCGACGTGGACCGAGAACGAGAGATACTTGCTCGGTTTGAACAGGTGCAGCTTCTCTTTCAGAAGCAGCGCGTTGGTGCACATATAGACGTACTTCTTGCGCGCCACCAGGCCGGCAACAATCTCCGGCATCTGCGGATGCAGCAACGGCTCACCGCCCGGGATCGCCACCATCGGCGTGCCGCACTCTTCGACTGCCTTGAAGCAGTCTTCGGGCGAGAGCTCCGCCTTCAGGATGTGCGCGGGGTACTGAATCTTGCCGCAGCCGGCGCACGCCAGGTTGCAGCGGAACAGCGGCTCCAGCATCAGCACAAGCGGATACTTCTTCCGGCCCATCAGCTTCTGCTTCAAAACATACGTTGCAACCGTCCAGGCTTGCGAGACTGGGACTGCCATCCGGTGTCTCCTCCATCAAAATTTCTGCGCAACACGTTCGTCGTTGCGGATAACTCTTACGCTGCTGTCTGCCGCTTCTTTCTCCATCGCGCGCTTGTAGGTCGTCAGCGCAAGGAGCGGGAAATAGTCCCGGTAGAGGTGATATGCGAGGTAGAACACCCGCGGAAATCCGGTTCCGGTGTAAACCGCTTCGTCGTTGCGTCCGGCTGCCGACTCGTCCCAGCTTCCATTTTCCGCCTGCTTCGTCACCAGCCAGCGAATTCCCTTGGCCACAGAATCGCTTCTGGTGTCGCCGGCAGCGAGCAGTCCAAGAATCGCCCATGCTGTCTGCGATGGCGTACTCGGCCCGATCCCACGCACGGTCGGGATCGTCGTAGCTGGTGCAGGTCTCGCCCCAGCCGCCGTCGGCGTTCTGCACCATGCGGATCCACTCGGCCGCCTGCTGAATCGCGGGCTCATGGTTCCACATACCCATGGCCTCCAGGCCGCGCAGCACGAGGAATGTGCCATAGAGGTAGTTCACGCCCCAACGCCCGAACCAGCTTCCGTCGGACTCCTGCTCTTTCAGGACGAACTGAATCGCCTTCTCGACGCGCTTGTCGCGCCGGGTGTATCCATAGTTCGCGAGCATCTCCAGAATGCGGCCCGTAATGTCCACCGTCGGTGGGTCGAGCATCGCGTTGTGGTCGGCGAACGGGATGTACTGGAAGATCATCTTCGTGTTGTCTTTGTCGAAGCTGGCCCAGCCGCCGTTCTTGCACTGCATCGCGAAGATCCAGTCCAGGGCGCGCTGCGAAACGTCGATCTGGTTGCGTTCGCGCGGGATGGCTCACGCAGTTGAGCGCCAACAGTACCTGCGCCGAATCATCCACATCCGGGTAAAACTCATTGTTAAACTCGAAGTACCATCCGCCGGGCTGGACATTGGGAAGACTCATCGACCAATCGCCCTTGTTGCGGACCTCCTTCGACATCAGCCAGTCCGCGGCCTTCACCATGCGCGGATCGTCCTTCGCGATTCCAGCCTCGCCCAGCGCGTAGACGGCCTGAGCGGTGTCCCACACCGGCGAGACGCAGGGTTGCATGCGGAAGGTGGGAGTTGGGTAGTTCGGCTCGCCGTCCGGATTGTCGATGCCAAGCTTCTCGAACTCGTCCATCGCGCGAATGAACTGAGGATCGTCTGGCGTGTATCCCAGGCAGGCCAGCGCGATCAGCGCGTTCAACATGGCGGGATAGATTGCGCCGAGTCCGTCTGATTTTTCGAAGCGCTCCAGCATCCACTTTTCAGCTCGCTTCAAAGCGACCTTGCGGAGCGGGCGAATATGAACGCGCTCGGCCCAATGGGCGACGCGGTCTGCTGCGAGAAAGATATTTCTCCAGCCAAAGATCTTCTTCTTATCCCACTTCAGGTGGAGGTGCGCATTTTCGCGACCACCGACGAAAAGCTCGCTCGATTCCCTGCTCCGGCGAGAGCTTTTTGAACGGCTTCTTCGCGTAGGCGATCGACAGCGGAACAACGATGGCTCGAGACCACGCCGAGATCTCGTAGATATTGAAGTACCACCACTTCGGAAAGAGGATCAGCTCCGGCGGGACTGCGGGAACAGCGTCGTACTCATACTGCCCCATGAAGCACAGATAAATCTTGGTGAAGGTGTTGACCTCGGTCACGCCGCCATTGGCGAGGATCCACTCGCGCGCCTTCACCAGCACAGGATGATCCTTGGACCAGCCCATCAGCTTCAGAGCGAGATACGCCTTTACGCCAAGCGAAATATTCGATGGGCCGTTGGGATAGATGCTCCAGCCGCCGTCTTCATTCTGATGGCGAAGAATCTCGTTGACGGCGCGCTCCATCCTGCCGCGATCGCCCGTGCCCAGCAGCGTATGCACGAAGATGTAGTCGGACTCGAGCATGCTGTCCGCTTCGAGTTCGCCGCACCAATACCCATCCGGATGCTGCAGGTCAAGCAACCGTTCCTTGGCGCGTTCCATACCTTCAACAACGTGCTCCAGGCCGAGATCCATCCGCCCAAAGCGCGGTTGCGCCGGTTGGTTTACGCTCTTCGGATTGCTTGAAAATGTCCCCATGAAAAACAAACTCTCCGTCTACGAAACTCGTTACCGGCCAACCGGCGGAGCGGATGCAATGGCCTGGACGATCTCTGGCGGCAGGCCGAAGCGTACATTCTCCGGCATCACTTCCACCTCATCGACCGAGCCATAGCCCATCGCTTGCAGATACTCGACAACGTCCTTCACCAGCACCTCAGGGGCCGACGCACCAGCCGTTACAGCAACCGTGTTGACACCCTCCAGCCACTCGGGCTGAATGGCGTCGGCGGTGTCGATGAGGTAGGAATTCGTATCCAGGTTCTTCGAGACTTCAACCAGCCGGTTCGAATTGGAGCTGTTGCGGGAGCCGACGACCAGCACAAGATCGGCGCCATGCGCGACATTCTTGACCGCTGTCTGCCGGTTCTCCGTCGCGTAGCAGATGTCCTGAGCGTGCGGGCCAATGATGTTCGGGAACTTCTTCTTCAACGCCTCGATCATGTACCGGGCCTCGTCGAGCGAGAGCGTCGTCTGGGTCAGATATGCGACTTTGTTCGGATCGGGAACGACCAGCGCCGCGACCTCTTCGACCGTCGAAACTACCTGGGTCACATCCGGAGCCTCGCCCTGCGTTCCCTCGACCTCTTCGTGATCGCGATGTCCCACCAGCACCAGCGAATATCCCTGCTTCGCAAACTTAATCGCTTCAACGTGTACCTTGGTCACCAGCGGACAGGTTGCGTCGATTACTTTCAGCCCACGCTCCTTCGCGGCCTCGCGAACGGCAGGCGAGACGCCATGAGCGGAGTAGATGACCCGCGCCCCTTCCGGGACTTCGTCCAGCTCGTTGACGAAGATCGCGCCCTTCTTGGCTAGATCGGTCACCACGTAGCTGTTATGGACGATCTCCTTGCGGACGTAGATCGGAGCGCCAAAGGTCTCCAGCGCAATCTGGACGATGTCGATGGCCCGCACAACGCCGGCGCAGAAGCCGCGAGGCTTGAGAAGAAGGACCCGCTTAGTTTTCGTTTTGTTGCCGCTCTGGTCTTCAGAGACGCGCTCAAGGGTGGTTGTAGTCACGTCTTCCAGTATACCGCGTTCAACTCGTGATCGGGGCCTGATTTGAACCATTTGTGGTGCAGCTATTGGGACCTCAAAACAATCCACAAGGGATCGCTAAAATCCCTAAAATAAATGGAACTTATTCACGGCTTGACGCATCTCCCGCGCGATCCCAGCCCGCTCGACACTAGAGCTTCTGACTGTCGCAAGCGGGATGCCCGCAATCGCATTGCAGCTTGATCTCTTTCTTCGCGGCCTCGCAGTATGCGGAGCAGTATTTCTGGCCCGCGGGCACCATACACAGACAACCGTCCATTGCACACTTCTTTGAGTCTGCCGCCATAGTCGATCCTCCAGGGTCAATCTTCGGGAAACGGTACTTGCACGTCGGATGCAGGTGGGTTGACCCGGGATGCCGCGGCTTTCGTTATCTGCTGCTTTCCAGCAGATGTGCCGCATGCTTCAGGCTGGTCTCGGTCAGCTTCGCCCCGCTCAACATGCGGGCGATCTCCTGCGTCCGCTCCGGGTCTTCCATGCGGCGGACCTCGGTCTGCGTTCGACCGCGCTTCTCGCGTCTTCTCGATCAGGAAATGCTGATCCCCGAACGCGGCAATCTGAGGCAAGTGGGTAATGCACAAGACTTGCTGGCCCTTCGACAGCGTCTTCAGCTTGCGGCCCACCGCCTCGGCCGCCCGCCCGCCGATGCCGATATCGATCTCGTCGAAGACCAGGGTTCGCGGCAGAACGGTCTTCTTCTTCCGCCCCGCGCCGCCGGACGCAGCCTCCTCAACCGTCACCTTCAGCGCCAGCATCACGCGTGACATCTCACCGCCGGAGGCAATCTCGTGCAGCGGCTTCAACGGTTCGCCCGCATTCGTGGCGATCAGGCACTCCACCTGGTCCCAGCCATGCGCCGTCCAGCTCTCGGGAGATTTCTCCGCAGTCACCTGGACATGAAAACGCGTACTCATCGCAAGATCGTTGATCTGCGCCTCGGCCAGCTTCTCCAGCCGCTTCGCCGCTTCGGTTCTGCTCGCGGTAAGCTGTGCCGCGACTGTGCGATACGCCGCCGCATCCTGCTCCTCTTTGGCCTTCAACTCCACCAGCAGGGCGTCTCTGTTCTCCACTTCGGCCAGCTGCCGCGCGGCCTCCGCGCCAAAGGCGATCACCTCTTTCAGCGTCTGCCCATACTTCCGCTTCAGCCGATCAAGCGCCGCCAGCCGATCTTCAATCTCCTCCAGCCGCCCCGGAGCCGCATGGACGTTGTCGGCAAAGTCGCGCACCTCGGCATCGACATCCTCCACGATCGCCTTGGCCGCGGCCAATTGCTGTGCCGGCTCCTGAAAGCGCACGTCATACCGCGCCAACTCTTCCAGATGCTTCAACGCCGCACCCAGAGCGCTCTCGGCCGAACTCTCCGACTCATACAGCAGCTCATGCGCACTCATCGCCGCGGTGTAAAGCTTCTCTGCGTTCCCCAGCACGCGCTTCTCTGCCTCAAGCTGAACGTCTTCATCCTCTGCGGCCAGCCCAGCCTGATCGATCTCCTTGCTTTGAAAGCGCCAGAGGTCCGCCATCCGCAGCCGATCCTGCTCCGCAGATTGCAGCTCGTCAGCTTGTCGATCGTCGTCCGCCACGCGGCAAACGCCTCAGCAACGCCTCTGAATTCGACCCGCCAAAACGATCCAGCAGACTCCGCTGCTGTGCCTGATCGAACGAACCGAGCGTCTCTCCCTGCGAATGCACCAGCGCAAGCTCAGGCGCAAGCTGCCGCAGAACCCCCACCGTCGCCGGCTGATTGTTGACGAACACGCGGCCTTTGCCGTTCGCGATGATCTCTCGTCGCAACAAGATATGGTCCGACTCCGAGTCAATTCCATTCGCCTCAAGCATCGCCGCCGGCTCCGGGCGTCAGCTCGAAGACGCATCTGACAACAGCCTTCTCTGCCCCGTGTCGAACCACATCCGCCGACGCCTTGCCGCCCAGCAGCAGCGCCAGCGCATCGATCAAAATGGACTTGCCCGCGCCGGTCTCGCCCGTCAGCAGGTTGAGGCCCAGCCCAAACGTAGCGACCGCACGGTCGATCACAGCATAGTTTTCCGCGCGCAACTCCAGCAGCATAGGGTCCTCAGGCAACGACGTATCGCGAGAATAGCAAACCTCGCCGGGATCTCGTCAGGAACCATCCTGTATACTGGAAAACCCTGCACCACGGCAGATGCCCCGGCCGAATTCGTCCCAATCGCGATTTACACTAAAGACTGGTGGACAACAACTATGGTTTGGACTGCTCGCTCTTTACCTGTCTCCAGGATGACTCCAATGCCGCACCCTGCTGCAGCCAACACCAGCGCTCTTCTGGAGATGGTTCACAACAGCGGCCCCGTCGCCTTCGCGGTGCTCGTCATTCTGCTCCTTGCGAGCATCTTTTCCTGGACCATCATGATCTCCAAGTGGTCCCGCTTCGGCAGAGCCCACACGCAGAGCCTGCGCTTCATTCGCGCCTTTCGCAAATCGACGCGGCTCAGCGAAATCGCCGCCGTCGCCGAGCAGTTCAAGCCCAGCCCCCTGGTCGCCGTCTTCAGCGAGATCCACGACGAGTACCAGCGGCAGAATGGCGGCCGCGGTCTCCCGCGCAATCCCGTCGCGCTCGAACGCGCCGCCCAGACCGCCGCGAGCGAAGCCCTCACCGCGATGGAGAGCCGCATGACCTGGCTCGCCACCATCGCCGCCATCGCGCCGTTCATCGGACTCTTCGGCACCGTCATGGGCATCATCGACGCCTTCCACGGCCTCGGCACCGCAGGCGCAGCGACCCTTCGCGCCGTCGCCCCCGGCATCTCGGAGGCGCTGATCACCACCGCCGCCGGCCTCGTCGTCGCCATCCCCGCCGTCGTCGGCTACAACCAGCTCACCGCCCGTCTGCGCGAGTTCGCCGCGCGCATGGACGACTTCGGCCGCGAGCTTCTCAACGCCATCGAGAACGCCGCGATGATGACGCCCACCCGTGCCGCCGCAACAGGAAGAAGTAAGACGGAGGACCTTCTAGCCATGGCCTTCTCTTCCAAAGGACACACTCAGACCGCGCTCGCCGAGATCAACATCACTCCGCTGGTCGACGTGGTTCTCGTGCTTCTGCTCATCTTCATGCTCACCGCGCCCGTGCTTCAGTCCGGCGTCGAAGTGGCCATCCCCAAGACGCGCACGGTCAATCAGCTCACCGAAGAGCGCATGGTCGTCACCATCGACCGCGAGCAGAACGTCTTCCTGCAGGACAAGCCAGTCAACGTCAACGAACTTCCCGGCTTGCTGAAGGTTCCGCAGTGGCGCCGACGCCGCCAAGCGCATCATCTATCTGCGCGCCGATGAGCGCGTGCCCTTCGGAGCCTTCGCCTCGGTCATGGATGCGGTCAAGCAGGCTGGCATTACCAACATCAGCATCGTCACCCAGCCGCTTCAGAAGTAAGGATCGTTGCCATAGCCACTACCTTCCATCTCGGCCACGAAGACTACAGCGACAGTGACAGGATCGGCGTCAACTTCGCCGGCTCGCTCGTGCTGCACGGTGTGGTCGCCGCCGTCATCGTTGGCTGGGCGGTGCTCTTTCATCACAAGGGCCTCAACTGGGGCGAAAACGCCTCCAACGCCGGAGCCATCCAGGCCACCATGGTCGCCTCGATTCCTCTGCCCCCCACGCAGCGCACCCTCGACACCGGCGTCCTGACCTCAGAGGCGCCAAGCCCCGCCCCGGTGACCGCCAAGGAAAAGACAGAGCCGCCGCCGAGCCCTAAAGAAGTCGCCATCCCCGAAAAGATCACCAAGCCCATCAAGACCGCGGAAAAGCCTACCCCGGCGCCTCCGAAACACGTTCAACAGGTAACGCCCGACCCGACCAAGGCCGTCACCGGAGAGACCGCGGGAATCCGCATCGCCCAGTCCACGCTGGAGGTCAAGAACGGCACCGCCAGCGTCTCCGTGCAAGACCGAACCTTCGGGGCGCGCTTCGCCTACTACGTGAATATCGTGAATAACAAGGTTGCGCAGAACTGGTACACCGGCAGAGGCGGATCCTCGCGCCTCCCTGGGCAAGAGCACAACCATCGTCTTCGACATCAACCGTGAAGGTGTCCCCTCGAACGCCCGCGTCGAGACCCGCAGCGGCTCCCCTTCGCTCGATCTCTCGGCCATCCGTGCGGTGCAGCGTGTCGACGGCTTCGGCCCGCTTCCGCAGGGCGATCACATCACCGTGGAATACACCTTTCACTTCCAGCCGCAATAACTCCTTGCGGTTGCTGGTAAATTTTGGAGTATTCCTTTGATTACCACCGCATAGGCCGCTAAGAAACCCTCCCACAGCGATTTTGCGTCTAACATAGGACAGAATGCTTAGTACGAATCGATCCTCCCCCATCCGGCACGCCCAGCTTTATTGCCTTGGAGCCCTCCTCATCCTGCTCGTCTGGTGTCTCGGTTCTGTCTGCACAGGACATCAAGACCGAGACCTCCAAGGGTGTCTCCAACATTCGCATCGCCGTCGCTGACTTCAAAGCCGGCTCCGCGGATCCCCAGGTCGATGGGCTGAAGCGTACCTTCGACACAACGCTCTACGCCGATCTCGCCAACGCCGGCATCTTCGACATCGTCTCGAAGAGCCTTCTGCCGCAATCGACTCCCGGTGCACCTGCCGAGATGAACGTCCAGCAATGGTCGGCAGCGCCTACCGCCGCGTCTATGGTGGCCTTCGGCAGCTTCAGCGTTCAGGGCGGAAAGATCGTCTGCAACGGCTTTCTCTTCGACGCCAAGAACCTTCAATACCCGCAGGTGCTCGCCAAGCAATATAACGAGGAGGCCACCGAAGACTCCGCCCGCCAGATCGCCCATCGCTTCGCCGACGAGATCATCTTCAGGCTTAGCGGCGGCAGTCAGGGCATCGCCGAATCCAAGATCTACTATGTCAAGCTCGATGGTGCCAACAAAGAGATCTGGGAGATGGACTACGATGGCGCCAATCAGCATCCTCTCACTCACCTTGGGGCAATCTCGCTCTCTCCACGTATTTCGCCTGACAACAGCCGTCTCGCTTTCTCCTCTCTCGGCCACGACGGGTTTCAGATTCGCATCTTCTCTCTCGTCCTCGGCCGCATGGTCAACTTCACGGGCGTTGGTGGAACCAACCTCTCACCAGCCTGGTCGCCTAACGGCAAAGACATCGCCTACTCCTCCTCGCGCTCCGGCGACCCTGAGATCTGGATCTCCGATGCCAACGGCAGCCTAGCCCGTCGCATCACCAGCTTCCGCGGCCCCGATGTCTCGCCCGTCTTCAACCCGCGCACCGGCTCACAGATCGCCTGGATCAGCGGACGCACAGGCCTGCCTCAGCTTTACATCATGGACACCGACGGCTCCGCCGTGCAGCGTATGACCGACGGAGGTTACGCCACATCAGTCTCGTGGTCTCCAAATGGCCAGTTCCTTGCATTTGCATGGGACCGCAAGTACGGCCCCGGCGCACCCGGTGGACAGGACATCTACATCATGGAGATTGCCACTAAGAAGTGGATCCAGCTCACCCATGATGGTGGACGATGTGACTTTCCCTCGTGGTCGCCCGACGGCCGGCATATCGTCTACGCCAACAGCCCCGATGGCAAGGCCAGAAGCACGAAGATCATGACCATGCTTGCCGACGGCACGGGGAAACGTGCATTGACCGGCCCCGGCGCCGACATGCCAAACTGGAGTTGGAAGTAGCGTTTATCTTTTCTGCGGGTTGCTCCGCAGATAACGTTGATTCTTTGAAATACTAACGATGGCAGGAGATATCCGATGAGTACGATGCAAAACAGATTCAGCAAGACCCTGGTCACGGCAGCTGCCCTTGTCGCCTTTGGCGCGGTCACGGGCTGCCACAAGAAGGCCAGCGGAGTCGATCCAAATGCTCTCGGGCCTGCACCAACCGCTACCGCTGCTGCTCCCACCGCCACCATCTCTGCGGACCCGCTCGCGATCGACCAGGGCCAGTCTGTCGTCCTCAACTGGCGCAGCACAAACGCCAACTCCGTTGCCATCGACGGCATCGGCCCGGTCAACCTGAACGGCACCCAGACCGTCTCGCCCTCCAGCTCGACGAACTTCCACCTCGTTGCGATTGGAGACGGCGGCACGACCGAAGCAAACGTCCGCGTCACCGTCCGTGTCCCCGTCGCTCCCACCGCGCCTCCCACAACCACTGGGGACATGGGCAGCGAAGCCGCATTCCACCAGAACGTCCAGGACATCTTCTTCGACTACGATAGCTACGATCTCCGTCCCGATGCCACGGCCTCAACCGCCCAGGCCGCGGCCTATCTCGCCGCCCACCCCGCCATCAAAGTCATCATCGGCGGCTACTGCGATGACCGCGGTTCGGCCGAGTACAACCTCGCGCTCGGCGAAAACCGGGCCAACGCTGCCCGCACCGCTCTGGTCTCGGCCGGCGTCTCTGCAAACCGGCTTCGCGTCATCAGCTACGGCAAGGAGAAGCAGTTCTGCACGGAAGAAAACGAGACCTGCTGGCAACAGAACCGTCGGGCTCAATTCTCACTCGATCGCTAATTTTCGCGGTCCTAGTCCAGATTGGCCCTCTCACAGCACATCGTGCGAGGGCCAACCGGAAGACAGAAAGTCGAGCGTGTAATGCCCATGACCGATCAAAAGACCCATCAACTGATTCGTCTTGCAAACTCTTGCATTGATGCCAAAGCGATTCGTCTTGTCTCAGCAGCCGTGCTGGCCGCAGCCCTTCTCTGCGGCTCCCCCGCGTATGCGGTCAACAAAGATATGGTGCAGCTGCAGACGCAGATACAGCAGCTTCAGGACGCCGTTGCTCGCCTTCAACAGTCCAACGACGAACGCATGGGGGTCATGAAGGACCTCATCCAGCAGAGCGCCGACTCAGTCAACAGAATGGGCGTCACCCTCGACTCGCTGCATAAGCAGATGCAGGCCCAGCAGGAGGCGCAGACCGGAAAGATCGATCAGGTCTCCGGCCAGATCCAGTCCCTCAACGACTCCGTTGACGAAATCAAGGCACGCATCGGGTCGCTCCAGAAGTTGTTACAGGACGTTCAGGGCCAACAGCAATCCATCAACGCCAATATGCAGAATCAGCCGCAGCCCGGCGGTGGAGGCTCGCCGGCTCCGGCAACCGCAGCTCCGGAAGCGCCACCAGCGCCAGCGCCCATCGTGCGAAAAGGAAAGCCTTCGGCGAACGTCCCTCTTGCGGCGGATCCTGCTCCGTCCGGGGGCGCAGGATCAGGTGTTCCACCGGCCGACGAACTGTACAAGACCGCCCTCGGCGACTACATGGCCGCCAAATACGCGCTTGCGGCCTCCGAGTTCGGCGACGTAGTCAAGAACTACCCCGACAATCCCCTCTCGGGAAACGCCTACTACTACCAGGCTGAGATCGACTATCGCGGAGGCCGCTACGCCGCTGCCATCAAGGCCTACGACAGCGTCCTCGGACAGTATCCTGATAGCAACAAAGTGCCCGTCGCACACCTTCACAAGGGCATGGCGCTGGTAGCTCTCAATCAGAAAGACGCCGGCGTGCGCGAGTTCCGCACGCTCATCCAACGCTACCCCAACTCACCCGAAGCCATGCAGGCACGCAGCAAACTGAGCGGAATGGGCGTTACTGTCACTCCCAAGCAGCACGACTGATCCTAGCGACCGCAAGATAATCTAGTTCCGCAGTCCCTGCATCAACGCCTCGATCTCCGCTCGCTCCTCACCCGACAGCGGCAGCAATGGCAGACGTGGTCTTCCCCCGAAGTACCCGTTCAGATCACACCCGAACTTGATTCCCGCTACACCCAACTCCCCCTCCACTCTCTCCGCCACACCCTGCAGCCGTACCTGCTTTTCCTCTGCTAGCCCCTCGTCTCCGTCCTTCCATGCCGCCAACACCTCATAGCACGCTTGCGGAGCCGACGCCGCAAATGCCGGCATCGCTCCCACAGCGCCTGAGCGCAATCCACCTAGCATCCCCGCCGTGTTTCCCGTCAAGACTTGAAAGCCAACCATCTTCGACCGCGTCTTCAAGGCCACCTTCGCGGGAGCAACAGCCAGCGCGGCGCTTCCACCCGTCAGCGTGCCAGCCGGAATCAATCCCTCATTTCGGGTCTGCATTCTCCCCGTCACTGCAGCAAAGACCGCAGTCACCGCCGCCTCGCCCTTCACACCAGCGGTTCCTTCCATCAAGGACTCCATCTCTCCCCGTCCGGCGGCACCGTCAACCAGCCCGATGATGTTCGGATGTCCAGCCAGTTCGATCACCATCTCAGTCGACAACCACGAATCAGGTCCGGCAACTGCACGATAGAGCACCACAGGTAAAGCTGAGCGATCCGCGACGGCCTGGAAATAGGTGAGCAACTCCTTCACATTCCTGCCAACGGCGCTCGCCTGAAACAAGGATGGCCGCTTCACCAGAACAGCATCGTATCGACACTCCGCGGCAAACTCCGCCAGGTTGAGCGTCTCCGTCACACTATCGCGCGACACCCCTGCCACCAGGACCTTCTCCGCGGCAGCCGCATCGGCCACGCTCCGCAGGGTCTGTCGCGTCTCTTCATCCGACAGCAAGGTCGGCTCACCAGAATCGCTAAGCGCCACCATACCCGCGATCGGTGTCTTCGAGTACCGCGCCGCGTTCTGTTCGAGCTTGTGAAGATTGAGGCGGCCGTCAGGATAAAACGGAGTCGTCAGAGGAAGTTGAAGCCCTTCAAGCAGCATCTCTCTATTCTAAAAGCGAATGCGAGCGAGGGTGCACCCATGGGTGTTAATCAGAGGCCAAATGCCACCAAAGACGCAATCGAAAGTGCTCTCGTCGATATCCATTTAGGGTAACCTTTGCTGGAACAGCCATGGTCAACGCACGAGATATCTCGCAGGACAAGACGATAGGCGACCTGGGGCGCGAAGCCATTTGGTTCCTCTCCCACACCGTCGTCGCCGTGGTGCTTCTCGCAATCGTCATCGGCGTCATGAGCCTGAATCACCCGGATCCCGATTCTCCTGCGCCAAAGCAGCTCGCCACGGTCCTAGCCTTCCTCGTCCCGATGATCGGCGGCCTCCTGCTGGCCCGTATCCATCGCAACGCCGTTGCGACCTACGTCTGGATCTCCGGCCTGGTCTTCTTCTCCCTCATTTGCGTCCGGGTGCTTGACCTACCCACTGGCAACGGCCTCTGCGAGAACTGTGGCGCAATCGAAAAGCTCTGGCGAACCTTCTTCACCTTCAGCCACGGCAGCGGTCTCATGAGCGGCGACGGTCTTCTCGTTGGCGCCTGGATTCCGCTTTCCCTGATCGGCTACGCCATCGGAGCCAGGCTTGCACTCAAGCCTTAGGGGCTAGCGGTGCAACGTTATTTCGCGCCTACGACAGCCCTCACCTCGCTCGCAATCCGGTCGGAGTGCAGCGTCTGCAACGCAACAACACTCAATGTTCCTCGCTGCAGCGCAGCGATTCCTTCGGCAGCCGCGCGAGCCGCCGCCAAGGTCGTGATGGTAGGAATCCGCGCCAGCACCGCTGCCCGTCGAATCGCCTTCTCATCGAAGAACGTGTCCTGTCCGCGCGGCGTGTTGACGATCAGCTGAATCCGATCACCCTTGATGAGGTCAACGACGTTTGGCCTTCCTTCCTTCACCTTATGCACGCGCTCCGGCTGCAGCCCGGCCTGCTCCAGAACCACCGCGGTTCCATGCGTCGCCACCAAGTGGAATCCCATCTCGACAAACTGCCGCGCCAGCGAAACCGCGCGCTCCTTATCATGGTCGTTCACACTGAGAAAGACAGTCCCTTGCAGCGGAAGCACCTGGCCGGCGGCAATCTGCGCCTTCGCAAACGCTTCACCGAAGTTATCCGCCACTCCCATCACCTCGCCCGTCGACTTCATCTCAGGGCCCAGCACCGTATCGACGCCAGGAAATTTGCCCCACGGAAACACCGGCGACTTCACATAGTAGTGCGAGCCCGTCTCCAGGTCCTTGCCGCTAGCAACCTGCTCCGGCAGCAACTCCTTCAGCTTTCGCCCAACCATGATGCGCGAAGCCACTTTGGCAAGAGGGATTCCGGTCGCCTTCGAAACGTAAGGCACAGTTCGCGAAGCGCGAGGATTCACCTCGATGACAAACACCCTGCCACGCTGGATCGCGAACTGGATATTCACGAGCCCGCGCACACTCAATGCCATCGCCAGCTTGCGCGTGTACTCCCGGATCGTCTGCAACACATCGTCGCTCAGGTCGACCGCCGGCAGCACACACGAAGAATCACCCGAATGGATCCCGGCCTCCTCGATATGCTGCATGATCCCTGCGATCAATACATCGTCGCCATCGCACAACGCGTCCACGTCACACTCGATCGCGTCTTCAAGAAAGTGGTCGATCAACACCGGACGCTCCTGCGAATATTCAATCGCTGTCGTCATGTACTGGACGACAGCAGCATCGTCATACGCAATCACCATCGCGCGACCGCCCAGCACATACGAAGGCCGCACCAACACCGGATACCCAACGCGATTCGCCCCAGCCACAGCCTCTTCCACGCTGGTTGCCATCGCGCCTTCAGGCTGCGGAATCTTCAACTCTTCGATCAGCTTTCCAAACCGCTTCCGATCTTCGGCAAGGTCAATCGACTCCGGCGATGTTCCAATGATCGGCACGCCAGCCTTCTTCAGCGGCAGCGAAAGATTCAGCGGAGTCTGCCCGCCAAACTGCACGATCATCCCAATCTCCGCGCCCGACGAAGCCTCATGCTCATACACGCCAAGCACGTCCTCCAGCGTCAACGGCTCGAAGTACAACCGGTCGCTCGTGTCGTAGTCGGTCGACACCGTCTCCGGATTGCAGTTAACCATGATGGTCTCGTATCCGTCCTCACGCAGCGCAAACGCTGCATGGCAGCAGCAGTAGTCGAACTCAATTCCCTGCCCAATCCGGTTCGGCCCGCTCCCCAGAATCAAAATCTTTTTCTTCGTCGTCGGCGCCGCTTCATCTTCTTCGTCATAGCAGCTATAGAGGTAGGGCGTATAGCTCTCGAACTCACCCGCGCACGTATCCACCATCTTGTACACCGGCATCACCTTCAGCTTCTTACGCAGTGCACGAACAGCAGCCGTTCCTTCCGCACCAGTCAGCCCCCAGACAGCCGCCAGCCGCTCATCCGAGATGCCCATCCGCTTCGCAGTCCGCAGCTGGTCCGCCGTCACCTCCGCCATCGGCACTCCGCCAATAGCCTTGATCTCATCGGTGATCTGTTTGATCTGGTACAGGAACCACGGGTCCATCGACGTCATGCGTCGCAACCTCGCGCACCGTCATCCCGCGCTCAAACGCGTAGCGAATGTACGAGAGCCGGTCCGGATGCGGCGTCACCAGCCGCTGCGTCAGCCGCCGCGGCTCAATGTCGTCCGCTGTCGCCTTCTTGCCCGTCTCCAGCGACCGCACCGCCTTCATCATCGCTTCCTTGAAGGTCCTGCCGATCGCCATCACCTCGCCGACCGACTTCATCTGCGGTCCCAGGCCTTCGTCCGCACCGGGAAATTTCTCAAACTGCCACTTCGGAATCTTCACGACGACGTAGTCAATCGTCGGTTCAAAGCAAGCCGGCGTCGCCTTCGTAATATCGTTCTGAATCTCATCGAGCGTGTATCCCACCGCCAGCCGGGCCGCGATCTTCGCAATCGGAAACCCCGTCGCCTTCGACGCCAGTGCAGACGACCGCGACACACGCGGGTTCATCTCAATGATCGTCATCCGCCCGTTCAGCGGATTCACCGCGAACTGCACATTGCTTCCGCCAGTCTCGACGCCAATCTCGCGAATCACACGAATCGCCGCATCGCGCATCGCCTGGTACTCGCGATCGGTCAGCGTCTGCGCCGGAGCCACCGTGATCGAATCCCCCGTATGCACGCCCATCGGATCGAAGTTCTCAATCGAGCAGATGATGATGACGTTGTCCTTCAGGTCACGTACCACCTCGAGCTCATACTCCTTCCAACCGAGCACGCTCTCTTCCAGCAGACACTCATGCACCGGCGAAAGATCGAGCCCGCGCGCAAGAATCTCCATCAACTCTTCGCGGTTGTACGCAATTCCGCCACCCGAACCACCCAGCGTGAACGAAGGCCGGATCACCACCGGGAACCCGATCTTCGCCGCAAACTCCAACCCATCGCGAAGATTGTTGATCAGCGCGGACCGTGGCATATCCAGTCCGATCTTGGTCATCGCGTCTTTGAACAGCAGCCTGTCTTCGGCCTTCTTGATCGCCTCGAGCTTCGCGCCGATCAACTCGATGCCCAACTTGTCCAGCACTCCCGAGTCCGCGAGATCTACCGCCAGATTCAGAGCTGTCTGTCCGCCGACCGTTGGCAGCAGAGCAAACTTGCCGTTGTCACCCAACCCCTTAGGATCGAGCATCTCCGTCTCGACGCGAAGAATCTCCTCCAGATACGCCGCGTTCAACGGCTCAATATACGTACGGTCCGCAACTTCGGGATCGGTCATGATCGACGCCGGGTTCGAGTTCACCAGCACCACTTCATACCCTTCGGCCTTCAGCGCCTTACACGCCTGCGTCCCGGAGTAATCAAACTCCGCGGACTGCCCAATCACAATCGGCCCCGAGCCGATCACCAGAATCTTCGCAATGTCATTCCTGCGTGGCATATCTCTGTTCTTCTTCCTAGCTCAATCGCTTTGCGCCGAAAAAATGCGCGACCAAAGCCGCGCCCTTTAGCTTTATTTTTTGAACTCTTCCATCATCTTCCGAAAATCCTTGAAGAGATAATGCGAGTCATGTGGCCCCGGACTAGCCTCGGGGTGATACTGCACGCTGAACATCGGGTCGGTCTTATGCCGCAACCCCGCCAGCGTCTGGTCGTTCAAGTTCGTGTGCGTCTTCTCAACATCCGCAGGCAGCGAATCAGGATCGACGTTGAAGTTATGGTTCTGCGCAGTAATCTCCACCTTGCCGGTCTGATGGTTCATGATCGGGTGATTCCCGCCGTGATGCCCAAACTTCAGCTTGTACGTCTTGCCGCCCAGCGCCAGCCCGAAGATCTGATGCCCCAGGCAAATCCCGAAGATAGGCTTCTTACCCTGCAACTCCTTCACGTTCTCAACGGCGTACTCAAGAGGCTCAGGATCACCCGGCCCGTTCGAAAAAAATACGCCATCGGGATTCATCGCCAGAACGTCCTTCGCAGACGTAGTCGCCGGCACTACCGTGACGCGGCAGTTCTCACGCGTCAGCATTCGCAGAATGTTTTCCTTGATCCCGAAGTCATACGCGACGACATGCATCTGCTCCGTGCTTTCAGCAAGGGCACCAGTCAACAGCGCATCGCCCGTCTGGTTCTTCGGCTCATTCGCATCCCACTCGTAAGCGATTTTCGTGCTCACGACACTGGCAAGATCCGTTCCATCCATCTTCCGGATCGACCGCGCCTTCGCCACCAGCGCTTCCGCATCAAGATTCTCACCCGAAGCAATCACCCCACGCATCACGCCATTCGCTCGCAGATGTCGCACCACAGCACGCGTATCGATCTCTGCGATCACCGGCACGCCATAGCGCTCGAGATACTCATCCGCCACCTGCGTCGACCGCCAGTTGGAGCTCATCGGCGAAAACTCGCGCGTCACCAAACCTTCGATGTAGGGTTTCTTCGACTCCGCATCACTCGGCGTCGTTCCATAGTTTCCAATGTGGGGATTTGTGAGAACGACAATCTGACCCGCATACGAAGGATCGGTAAAGATCTCCTGATAGCCGGTCAGTGATGTATTGAAGACCACCTCGCCAGAGCATTCCGCTCGTGCGCCAAAACTCTTGCCGCGAAAAATGCGCCCGTCTTCCAGCGCCAGTATTGCTTGCATTGCCTCTCCAAAGGAGTGGATTTAATAGATTCTATCAGCATTCACGCTGGAAATCGCTGATCGCAGGCAAAACCTTCCGCGCAACAAAGGAAAGACCCGGCGCAAGGCCGGGTCCGCTCGCCAATTGTTAAAATTTAGCGATGATGATGGTGGCGATGATGACGGTGATGGTGCGACTTGGCGCTCGCGGGAACGACCGCGCCAGCCAGAACGACGAGTGCAACGGCAGCAAGAAATAATGTACGCAACTTCATTTGGGCCTCTCCGGCAGCCACTCTTTCGAGTGGTTTGTAAGTTAGAGGAAGCGTATCCCGGCCGGAATCCTTTCGCACTACATATTTTTGGTCACGATGTTCCGAGTTTGATTCCTGGGCACGAGTCATTCAATATCCACCAGCAAATCCTCACCCTCCACCCGAAGAGGAAAAACATCGACTCGTTCATGCACCGGATACTCCGACAATCCAGTCTTCACCTGGAAGGCCCAGGAGTGCCATGGACAGACGACAGCCTCACCCTCCAGCCATCCCTGCCCCAACGGCCCGTGCCGATGCGGGCAAATATTGTCCACCGCCGATAACTCGCCATTCACATTCGCCAGACAGACTGCGATTCCCTCGACCTCGGCCTCCGCTACCTGCCCTACGGCGGGAGCTTCCGACAACCCGCACAACCTCACCCACTTCGCCAAAATAAACTCTCCCTTTCAACAATGTTAGAGCCTCTGGAGTTCCTGAACGACTCAACGCCTCCCTCCTCAAGATGCTAAAGTCAACTAAAGAAGCCCGATGCCCCGCCCCTCTCCAAAGCCAACCAAGCCCACCAACCCGCAATCCAATCCGCCGGACGTCGTCAGCCCCATCTGGCTGGTCAAAGCAATTGCCGTCACTATCGTTGCAGCGCTCTTCTGCGGCTACCTCACCTTTTGCCTCCTCTTCTACCAAGGACAGTGGCAGCTGGTCCTGCATCCTGTCCGCACCTCTGCCGCACCCACGTCGATCGCAGAAATCCCTTACCAACTCATCCATTTCGGCCCCGACGAATCCGCTGTACCGCAACTCACCGGCTGGTGGCTCCCCTCCGATCCGGGCGGTCGCTACGCCCATTTCACGATTCTCTTCTTCCCGGACGGCAACGGCTCTCTTGCAGACTCCATCCTCACCCTAGCCAGCCTTCACAACCTCGGCATCAACATCTTCGCCTTCGACTATCGCGGCTATGGCCAAAGCGCCGCAGCCCGCCCCAGCCAGCAGAAGATGACCAGCGACGCAGACGCTGCCTGGCAGTACCTCACCACCACTCGCGCAATCTCTGCACAACAGATCATCCCCTATGGCACGGGCGTCGGAGTATCGTTCGCAACGCGCGTTGCCAGCCAGAACGCAGTTCCCGCGCTAATCCTCGACTCGCCCCGAGCAGACCTCCTCAATGTGGCCATACGCGACCCGCGCGCCACCTTAGTCCCTGTCCGGTTGCTCTTTCACGATCGCTTTCCCCTCGCCGAGCCGCTCTCGACTCTCCACACCCCCAAGCTCCTCCTGACCCGCACCAACTCCCCCTACGAGGCCTTCCGCACTGCGGCCGACCCCAAAGTGACGGTTGAACTGACCTCACCCTCAGCCCTGCTTTACAACCAAAGCCTGACGCGCTTCTTCGACCAATACCTCCCTCCCGCGACCGTCCCGGCGCTCGTGCCTCCTTTGGCACCCACCCACTAGTTCACTCTTCATCCCTCGCCACTGCCCGATTACTCTTAACTGAAGGAACTTTTTATGACGAAATGGCTCAACGGCCTGCAACCCTTCGGCGCGCTTCTAATGCGTCTTGCGCTTGGTGTCTCAATGGCTGTTCATGGCTACGGAAAAGTCATACCCCACGGCGCCCTTAACCACTACGCCCACTACATCGTCTCTCTCGGCCTTCCCTCCTGGCTCGGCTACGTCTCGGCTTTCACTGAGTTCGCCGGCGGAATCCTGCTGATCATCGGTCTCCTGACACGCTTCGCTGCGGCTCTGGTCGCCATCAATATGCTCGTCGCCTTCTTCTACGTCGGCATCCATCAGGGCTTCGGAATCTACAACTACATCCTCGCCCTCGCCGCCCTCGGAATCATGTTGACCGTCTACGGCGCAGGGGCCATGGCGCTGGACCGCAAGATCGGCTTTGCCTGATCGCGCGTTCACCCTAAAGGAGTGAAGGCCCCCGATACTCTGGAGGCCTTACGTTTGGTGGGGAGTTCTTTTGGTGCGGATATTGGAAGCCGGTACCGTGGGAACTGCGAGTCCGGCGCTTGCTTACTACACTCAATAAGACGCGGGTTGATCGGAAAAGTTGTCCTCTTTTTTCCACTATTTTGTATCCTGTGGATTTTTACATTCCAGAAACAGAATAAAGAAAACTCGGAGACATCTTGTTGACTACGCAGATTTTTTCACACTAGCTGAAGTTCAAAAACGCGCTTGGAGTGACCTGTGCTCCCGGAAATACCAGATCGAGATGCTTTGCGCCCAGTGTTTTGTAGGCCGCCTCACCCAGCACTCTGCGGAAATCCGTCGTCACGGCGAGATCACGCCCTTCATTCAACTGCTCATTCGCCAGGCCGGGCCACTTCCCGTAGATTTTGCCTCCCTTCACCTGTCCGCCCAGCACAAACATCACATTGGCATGACCATGGTCGGTTCCACCGGTCCCGTTCTGCCGCGCCGTCCGTCCAAACTCCGACATCGTTACCAGCGTAACGTTCTCGGCGTCGTCCCCCATGTCCTTCCAGAACGCCGCAATCGTCTCCGAGAACTCCTTCAGACGATTCGCCAGTTGACCATTAGTGTTCCCCTGGTTCTGGTGCGTGTCCCATCCACCGATGTCTGAGAAAGCTGCCTCCACCCCGAGGTTCGCCTTCAGCAACTGTGCAACTTGTTTCAGACTGTTCCCAAACGGAGTATTCGGATACACCACACCGGGCGCAGACTGATAGTGCGACGGATCAGCGGCCTTCAGCATTTTCACCGCTTCAAACGTCTCCTGCCCGGTGCCATGCAGCACGGCGTCCGTGCTCTGGTCATACATCGCCTGAAACGCATTGCTGATCGGTGAGGTCTGCGGTCCTCTTCCTCCAACAGAAAAATCTGCAAGATTATTCACTGCAATTGCCGGCAGCTTCCCCTGCAGCGTTCTCGGTACCTGCGTCCCTAACGCCACCGCACGAAACGCCGAAGGCTTCCCTGTCGCTAGCTCTGCCTGCAGCGCGCGGTTCAGCCAGCCATCCGCCGTAGACTTCACTCCCGGCGTTCCGCTTTCCATGTAATCCTGCGCGTCAAAGTGTGACCGCGTCGTATCCGGCGATCCGGCCGCATGAACGATCGCAAGATGACCCTGGTCATACAAAGGCTTGAACGCTGCCATCGAAGGATGCAGCCCGAAGAATCCATCCAGGTCCAGTACGTCTTTCTCCTGGATCGCAATCGAAGGCCGCAGTGCGTAGTAGTTCTTCTCCTTGTACGGCACCACTACGTTCAACCCATCCGCCGCGCCGCGCTGGAACAAGACCACCAGCTTCTTCTTATTCGCCGCCGCCGTCGTCACCTCTGCCAGAACGCTCCGCGACAGAAAAGCCGGAATCGTCGAAGTCCCGACCAGCGCAAGAGCGCCGCCTTTCATAAACCCGCGCCGGCTAACTCCACGTCTTGCCGTATCACGGCCGTGGATGTCGCATCCCCAGTCGCTGCAATCTGTCATGCTCGTCCTGGTCGTCATGCTTGCTCCTGTCCCAGCGTTCCGTCCACGGAACAATCTACTTCGCTCCTGATACAAACGCGCTTATCTCGCGGAAGTTGTCGCCGACTCTCGTATCCCCGCAAAAAAGAGACCTGTCGACCCAAGACCGTTACCCAAATCCTCTCAACCACTTCCCGAAGAGTACTCCAAGTCCGAACGCCGCCCGCGCTGAAAGCTTCGCGAACTTGTTAACGTCTCCGGATCACGCTACCGGCGCTGAAACTCCGGCGAACCCAGCAACAACCCCGCCATCATCGCAGCCTCTCGATCCAGCGGTGGACGGTTCCGCGGCCTCACCATCGCTGGATTCAACACCTGCGCCATCGGCTCAAATTCGTTCGGCTTGATCGAGAAATCCTTCACGGCCTGCTGCTGCATCGCCTGATCCTGAAACTGCTGCAGCACCGTCTCCCTGGTTCGATCGCTTACCGCCTGTCCCAGAAGCGCCATCTCCAGCTTTGCTTCCTTGGCTGCCGACGCTTCGTTCGCGGTGCCGGTGCTCAACGTCACCGGCTCCATCCCCGCTTTCGTCTCTCCCAGCAGTCGAGTCCAATCCGTCTGCACGCCCGGAATCCGATCGCTGCTCAGCCCCAGGGCGAAGTTCATGCGGCTCACCAGATCGCCTGTATTCACCCACGACTCTGCCATCCAGCTATACCCGTTCGGGGTCTGCATCCCATACAGCGGCATGCCCAGTTTATCCAGAGCCTGCACCAGAGGGATCGCGTTTTTCACCTCGGCGCCGCTTGCCCGCACCGCCGACACCACAAACTCCTCCGGCGTCTTCACCTTCGCCCGGTACACCTCCGGCGACCAGAACTCCGGCGAATCGAACATCGCGCGCAACACCGTCTTGATGTCCCCATTGCTCGCCACAAACGCCTTCGCCATCCGGTCCACCAGCGCTGGCGGCGGCGTATCGCTCACAAACCGAACCGCCAGCTTGGTCGAAATAAACCTGGCAGTCGCCGGACTGGTCGCGAGCATGTGAAGTACTTGCAGTCCTTCCCTCTCGCCGCACTCCCCAATCGTCTTCCCCATCACCGTCTTCGAGCCAGGCTCATGACGGCGCGGTTCGAACTGATACCCGCCACTGCGAAACGGCTGATCGATCGTCCATCCGGTGAGAACCTTCGCCACCTGCGTCACGTCCTGCTGGGTATACCCTTGCCCGCACGCCTTATCCAGCATGGCCACTGGACGGTCGGCGCTCACCTCGCACTGCACTCCCAGCGTGTGCAGCTCCATCAGCTCACGCGCATAGTTCTCATTCAATCCACGGTCTTTCAGGGCCTGCTTCACCTGAGGGTTCTGCGCGAACCGAGCAAACCTGCCACCGTTCTTTGCCGCCTGCGAATCCGGCCCGATGCTCTGCCAGTTATCGAGATACATCAGCATCGCCGGACTCTTCGCCGTCGCTACCAACAGGTCTTCAAACTTGCCCAGCGCATTCGGCCGCACCGTCTCGCGCTCATAGGCCGGTAGCATATAAGGTTCGTTCTGATTCTTCCTGATGTACACGTTGAAGTGGTTCAGCCAGAAGTCCGTCATCACCGCTTCCAGCTGCCGCTCGCTGTAGATGTCGCGCAGCATTCGCGACTGCAACAGCTCCGCCCCAATCATCCTCGGCGATCCCTGCAACGCTGCCAGCGTCTCCCTCTGGATTGGCGTCAAGCCCTCCGCAGCCGCGGCCAACTCGGCTCTGCTCAAACTCCTGCGAAACGCGATCAGCTCTGTCGGCGGCATCGCCAGAATCCGCCGCATCCTCTCATCCGGCGGCAGGTTGATGATCTTCACTGCCTCGAGTCCCGAGTAAAACTGCTCTTCATGAGTCGCCATCGCTGGTACGGATGGGTCGACATCATCTCCCGGCAACGCCGTCTTCTCCTTCAAGCCTTCCGCGCTCTTCGCCATCTCGGGCGACATCATCGCGTCGCCGGCCGCCTTTCCGTCCTCGGCCTTCTTCGCCTCCTGTTTCGCCTTGGCCGCTTTATAGAAAGCGATCCCGTCGGCATAGATCGCATGTTCGACCGGATCGGACGGCAATGGAGTATTTCGCGCAATCATCTGCCGCAACACCACCGGGCTTGGATACCGCCGAACCAGCTCCGCCTGCTCCATCTTCATCGCAGGAAACATCGCCAGCCGCGCCTCCAGCGCCGAATCGTCGATGCTCGAAGGATTCAACTGCTGCTCAAACCACCGCTTCACCCCGATCGCCTGAACTGCGGCAACGTCTCCCGGCCGCGGCCCAAAGGTAAACCGATTTAGCGCATGCAGCGCACGCTCTTGTCCTTGTATCTCTTTCACCGGGACACCCGCCGGCTTGCTTACCGCAACGGCCGCCACCAGCGGCTGCTCCACCATCAAAACGCACAACGCACCAGCCACCAATGCTCGCAGGGAATTCGTCAGGACTTCAGCAGACCCTTGTCTGAATCGCATAGCCACTCCTTCTTGCGCTCCAGCGTGACCCTGCTCAGCTCAAACAGCCAGAGAATTGCGTCTGCACTCTCAGACCCAAGATCGGCACCCGTGTTGCGGACAAATTTGCTCAAAACCCAATCTAAAACGCGGCCAGCTCCTGCATCGCGCGGTAGAGATCCTCCGGCTGCGGCAGAATCGCATCCTCCAGCACCGGCTGATACGCCACAAACGTGTCCATCGCCGCCACCCGTCGCACCGGGGCGTCGAGATCATGAAACAGCTCATCCCCAATCCGCGCCGCGATCTCCGCCCCGTATCCCCAGCTCAACATATCCTCATGCGCCACGATCACCCGGTTCGTCTTCTTCACGCTCTCCGCAATCGCCTCCCAGTCATAGGGAGTCAGACTCCGCAGATCGATCAGTTCCACATCGACGCCCGCCTCGCGATGCAGCTTCTGCGCCGCCTGCAACGCCCGCGGCACTACGGCGCCATAGGTCAGCACGGTGAGATCTTTGCCCGGCCGCACAACCTTCGCCTTCCCAAACGGAATGCAATACTCCGGCCCCGGATACGCAGCCCGCCCAAACGTCTCGCGATAGAGCCGCTTGTGCTCGAGAAAGATCACCGGATCATCGCACCGAATCGCCGTCCGCAGCAACCCAAGCGCGTCAAGCGCATTCGACGGCATCACGATCCGCACGCCAGGAGTATGCGTAAAGATACTCTCGCCCGACTGGGAGTGATAGATGGATCCGCCAGTCAGATATCCGCCAATCGGCACTCGTATCACCAGCGGGCAACTAAACGTTCCGTTCGATCGCCACCGCACCAGCGGCAATTCATTACGCATCTGGTGCATCGCCGGCCAGATGTAGTCGAAGAACTGAATCTCCACCACCGGCTTCATGCCACGCACCGCCATCCCAATCGCCCGGCCCACAATGTTCGCCTCGGCCAGAGGTGAGTTGAAGCACCGCTCGCTGCCAAACTCCGTCTGCAACCCGGCCGTCAGCTTGAACACACCACCCTTGCCCTTTACCTTACCTGCCCGCAACGCTTTGTCCCGCGTAGCATCGGCAACATCTTCGCCAAACACCACGATTCGCTCATCCCGCCGCATCTCGTCCTTCAGGCAGCAGTTGATCAGGTCTGCCATCGTCCGCTCCGTCGGATCAGCGGTCGCCGACGCCTCCGTCGCGAACCGCGAATCCATCGGGCTCAGATCCTCCGAGTACACATGCTTCGTAATCGAAGCCACTGCCGGCAACGTCGCCATCACTGCGCGATCCGCCGCCCGCTGCACCTCTTCGTCCACCTGCTGCTCTAATTTGTTGATCGCGTCCGCGTCGAGAATCCCCTCGCGCAGCAGCCACATCTGCATCCGCGAGATCGGGTCGCGCGCGGCATCTGTCTCCAACTCCTCCGATGACCGGTACAGCCGCTCATCGTCGCTCAGCGAGTGCGAATATGGCCGAATCACATGCCCATGCACCAGCGCCGGCCCCTTCCCTGCGCGGCAATACGCCACCGCCTCGGCCATCGCCTCATAACTCGCGATCGGGTCCGTCCCATCGATCTCGGCGAAATGGAAGTTCGGAAAGTTCGCCACCAGCTTCGAGATATTTCCGCCCGGCGTATTCACCTCTACCGGTGTCGAGATCGCGTACCCGTTGTCTTCAACCACAAACAGAACCGGCAGCCTGCCGTTCGAAGCCGAGTTCAACGACTCCCAGAACTCCCCCTGGCTCGTCGACCCCTCGCCGATCGAAACGTAAACCACCTCGTCGCCATGAAACGTCACATCCTTATAGCTCCGATAGTCGGCCTCACGAGAGTCGCCGTTCGGTTTCTCAGCAACCTCAGGATGCCGCGCGTAGTACCTGCCCGCCTCAGCACACCCAACCGCATGTAGGCACTGCGTCGCCGTCGACGAAGATTGCGTCACGATATTCAGCTTCCTGCTCGACCAATGCGAAGGCATCTGCCGGCCGCCACTCGCAATATCGTCCGCCGCACCCACCGCCTGCAGCAACTGCTCATCCACCGTATTTCCCAGCGCGAGGCAGATCGCCCGGTCGCGGTAGTAAGGAAAGAACCAGTCATAGCCCGGCTTCATCGCCATCCCGGCGGCCACCAGAAGAGCCTCATGACCCGCGCACGAAACCTGAAAGAAGATCTTCTGCTGCCGTTTCAGAACGATCTCCCGATCATCGGTCCGACGCGACAGATACATCAGACGATAAAACTCCACCAGTTGGTCACGCGTCAGCGAACGCTCCGCCACACTGACCACCGTCTTCTTGCTCTCCTGCACGCTGGATCCTGACTGTCTTGCCATGTTTCTGTCCTTTGCCTCAAAGCCACGGCTTTCTCAAGCCGCCAGACAAGATTGTACCGGGAAGCACACCCACTTGACTTCCCCCGGCATACTTTTTTGACTCATCGTTCAATTAACAGCTTGGCCCGAAAATAGGCGGCCCGAAGGCCGCCCATTCCGCAAACATCCAACCTAAACAAACAAGGGCGCAAGCACCAGCGTGATCGTAGCCAGCAGCTTGATCAACACATGCAGACTCGGCCCCGCCGTGTCCTTGAACGGATCGCCGACCGTATCGCCGACCACCGCCGCCTTGTGCGCCTCTGATTTCTTTCCGCCATACTGACCTGTCTCGATGTACTTCTTTGCATTGTCCCAGGCGCCGCCGCCGTTGTTCATCAGCATCGCCAGCAGCACACCCGAGATCGTTCCGACCATCAGCAACCCGGCCACAGCTTCCGCTCCCGCCAGATTCACCGCCTTTCCGGCAATCATCGGAACCGGCAGGACTCTCCCCTGGAAGCTCGCACTGAAATGCCGGAAGATCAGCCCCACCGCAACCGGCATAGCGACCACCAGCGCGCCCGGCAACACCATCTCCTTCAACGCCGCGCCGGTCACAATGCGAACGCATCGTCCATAGTCAGGCTTCGACGTCCCAGCCATGATGCCCGGATTCTCCTTGAACTGATCCCGGACATCCTGCACCACCATCTGCGCCGTCCGTCCGACGGCCTTGATCGCCATCGAACTAAACAGGTACGTCAACATCGCTCCCAGCAGCGCGCCGACAAACACCGGAACCTGTGCCAGGTTGATATTCGTAAAACTCCAACCCGGTGGCATATATCCGCCCGCCAGGTGAACCTTGTCCGTCACAATCGTCTTGATCTCTTCCAGATAAGCCGAGAACAACAGAAACGCCGCAAGCGAAGCCGACCCAACCGCATATCCCTTCGTCAGCGCCTTCGTTGTATTGCCCGCCGAATCCAGCTTGTCGGTCCGCTCGCGAATCGCGTCCGGCTGGTTCGACATCTCGATAATTCCACCCGCATTATCCGTGATAGGCCCAAACGTATCCATCGCCAGAATGTAGGCCGCACAACTCAACATCCCCATCGTGGCGATTGCCGTGCCGTAGATACCCTTTGCATAATCGCTGATGGTCGCGACACCAGCCAGCCCCTGCACGCCAAAGTAGTAGCTCAGCAGCAGCGCTGCCGAGATCGCAATCACCGGCAGTGCCGGTGTCTCCATCCCAACAGCAAGTCCGCTGATAATGTTCGTCGCCGGGCCTGTCAACGAAGCCTTCGCAATCGACTGCACCGGACGATAGCGCGACTCCGTGTAGTACTCCGTAATCCACACAAACAGAAACGAAGTGATCAACCCGATCACGCCGCATCCGAGCAGCCATAGCCATTGCACCTGCGGGCCATTCAGCATCATGTACACCGCACTCGCAAACCCCAGCAGTGCGAGCCCCGATGTCACATAGAACCCCTTGTTCAGCGCATGCATCGGGTCTTCGTCTTCCGTCGTGCTGCACCACAAAGACGCCCACGATACTCGCAATCAAGTTGATCGCCAGTACGATCAGCGGAAACAGAATCCCCTTCACGCCGAACACCGGATAAAGCGCCGCACCCAGAATCATCGCGCCCACATTCTCCGCGGCGGTCGACTCAAAGATGTCCGCTCCACGGCCCGCGCAGTCACCGACGTTGTCACCCACCAGGTCCGCAATCACAGCAGGGTTCCGCGGATCGTCCTCAGGGATTCCCGCCTCGACCTTACCCACCAGGTCCGCGCCCACATCCGCGGCCTTCGTATAGATTCCACCGCCAAGCTGCGCAAACAGCGCCACCAGCGAAGCTCCAAAGCCAAACCCGACCAGTTGGTACGGCACCTGCTCCGGGTGCTCCAACCCGCCGAAGAACAGGAACAGCGTACCCACACCCAGCAGCGAAAGCGCCACCACCACCAGTCCCGTAACCGCGCCGCCCCGCAGCGCCATCTGCAGTGCCTTATTCAAACTCGTCCGCGCCGCCGACGCCGTCCGGATATTCGCTCGGATCGAGCAGTACATTCCCGTATACCCAGCGAGGCCAGAGCACACCGCACCTACCAGGAAACTGATCACCGTCTTCAAGGCATAGGGCGACGTCCGAGGCGACATGTGGTATCCCACAAACACCACAATTGCCAAAGCAGCCGCAATCTCTCCGATCGTCGTGTACTGGCGCCGCAGAAACGCCTCGGCCCCCTCACGGATCGCATCCGAAATCGCCCGCATCTCCGGCGTCCCCGTATCCGATGCGATTACCGCACGCGCCAGCATCAGCGCCGCCACCAGCGCCAGAACTCCGACCACAAGGGCAATCCACAGATACATCCGGCCGTCGTCTTGTCCCACATAGGCAGGTGGTACAGCAGCCTGCTCTTGAACGGCCATTGCCAAAAAGCTAACTACATACATGCAAACGTCTCCTTACAACACAAAAATTCTCTTAGTTTCACAAAGGCGGCAATTAGAGCATGTGCAATCGAAGAGGGTCAATGCATTCCTCAATACATGCTTCGATGCGCACTTTCATGCACTGCGGATCAGCTGAATTTCACCAAATCGACAAACCAAAGTAATAGCACAGCTCGCCCCTTCCTCACGAAAATTCCTTCCCAGCCGATGCATACCTCAGCGCAACAACGAGGTATCGCCGTGTCCATTCAGAGAAACTTTGTTCTTGATTCACCCGCTCTTCGTGAACTGGTTGCAGGGGTGATCAGCCGCCGCGCCTTACGGCTAACCTTCCTCCTGGCGCTCTCTCTTACCCGGTTCGGCCTAGCCCAGATCGACACCTCCAGCGTTGCGCCTCACCGCTACCTCGTCCTCTACCGCAACGCCACCATCCCGGGCGACGCCGAAGCCCACGTCGCCTCCGCCGGTGCCCATCTCATCCGGCGCAACGAGCACTTCGGCATCGCAGCCGTCGAATCCGCAATCGCCCGAGGACGACGCCAGCACCCTGCGCCGCCTTGCCTCCCAACCCAACGTCGACTACGTCCTTCACGACCGCATCGTCTCCGCCCATCGCCTCCGCCTTCAGGCCATCACTCCGGCCTCCAGTCAGCGTCAACGTAGCCGGACAATCCCCAAGCGCGTCCACGCCCATCGGCAGACTCCCGACCCACGGCCCAATCCTCACCACGCTCCCCGCCATCCCAACCCCGCCGCCACCTCCGCCATACGACACCTACTACACCACACCGCAAAGCTGGGCCGTCCAGCAGGTCGGCGGCTACGGCAACAACGTCCCCGGCGGCCCTGCGCATGGCCCGTGGGACACCACCATGGGCAAAGGCGTCCGCATCGCCATCATCGACAGCGGTGTCGACCAGACCCATCCCGACATCGCCCCCAACCTCGCCCTCAACATGACTGAGGTCGACCAGTCGGCCTACCCCAGCGCCTGTGACGACGGCACTCCCGCAGGACCAGGAGGGCCACGGCACCTGGACAGCCTCCCTCGCCGCCGCAGCCTTCGGCCCCGGAACCGGACAGGTCATCGGCGTCGCCCCCGCCGCGACCATCCTCAACATCAAGGTTCTCCAACGCATGCCTGCCACCATCTCCGGCGCCACCACTCTCGCGCAGCAGTGCGAAGCCGGGGAGGCCAGCGGCCTCCTCAGCTGGGTCATGCAAGGCATCGAGGACGCCATCACCAATCGCGCCGACGTCATCAGTCTCTCCCTCGGCGCTACCGCCGACCTGTCCACAGGAGATGGTGCCGGCCTCCTCGCCGCCTTCAATCGCATCACCTACGCCGCCACCCAGGCCAACATCGTTCTCGTCGCCTCCGCCGGCAACGACGGCTTCGACCTCTCCAACCCTCGCTACGTCGAGCTCCCCGCCCAGTCTCGGGGTGTTCTGGCCATCGTCGCCTCGACCAACCCGGCCTGTGCCCAGAACACCACCCCTGGCGCCATTTGCGGTCCTGGCCCCGTCACCCTCGCCTACTACAGCAATTACGGCGCGCCCCTCAACGCCCTCGCTGCCCCTGGCGGCAGCTACCCCGACGGCGGCGAAATGTCCGTCAGCGGCTGGATTCGAGGGGCCTGCAGTTCAGGTAAACCCAACACCCTCGATGGCCTCCCCTCGGACAACTCCCACAGCTACGGCTGCTTCAACCTGGGCCACACCCCCTACGTCCAGGCCATGGGAACAAGCGCCTCCGCTCCATTGGCCGCCGGTGTCGCCGCATTGCTCCGCGCCGCCCATCCAGACTGGACCGCCGCCGACATCGTCACCCTCATGCGAAGTTCCGCCGTCGCCACACCTAGCCTCCCCTTCCCACAGATTGGCGCTGTTCCAGCTCTAACGCAAACCCCACCAGCGCCTTAACTGCAAATATTCCAGCAACACTTGCATAGGCGTTTCCCGCCAGCTCCGAGGCCAACCCTGCCTTTACCCTTTCATCCGCTCTTTCACACTATGAGCCAGCTTCTCGATCTCTTCAGCCTTCTTGATAACATCAACCGACAAGATCCCCTTGTCCGTCTTGTCGACCTGCTGCTTCAGGTCAGTCGCCAACTCCAGTAGCTTGTCCGTGTCCGCCACCAGCCGCTTCTGCCGGTCATTGTTCCGCAGCTTCTCCTGTTGTTCCGCCCGGTGCGGATCGGTCGGGTACGGATTGGGGTCTGCGGGGTTGTTGCTGCCCCCCGGTTTCGGCGGAAATCCGGGCGTCTGACGCCCCTGTCCGGGTGTCGGAAACATCTGTCCCCCGCTCACTCCTACAGCACCCGATGTCATCAATACCATTCCAACCATCGCAACTCGAAGTATCCTCATATCGTCCCCCGGTTCCGCACGCAGGCGGCCCCTTTATCTCGCTCTCCTGCTGGAATTGCATCTTAACAAACAGCTGACGCATTCTGTTCTAGCATCCCGAAAGCGAGACGTCGTAATCATGCTCCTTCTGGCACTGGCCCTGCAAGATCAACCTACCGGCGTCTTCAGGACCGTCGAGCAAAAGTGGCATAGCGACATTATCCTCATCATTCAGAACAACCTACCCAAGTTTCTCACTATCCTTCTCATCGTCTTCCTCCTCCACCGTATCGTCCTGTTCTTCGTCAAGCGTCTCCGCCGAAGCGCCGACCACCAGGTCGGCAACTTCCACCGCGCCGCCCAACTCCGCACCATGGCCGCCATCATTCGAGCCACCTCCTACTCCATCTTCGGTTTCATCATCTTTCTCCAGATCCTCAACCTCCTCAACATCCCCTACCAGCCACTGCTTGCCTCCGCCGGAATCCTCGGCGTCGCCGTCGGCCTCGGCGCACAGAGCATCTTCAAGGACATGCTCAACGGCATCTTTATCCTTGTCGAAGACCAGTACAACGTAGGCGAAGTCGTCAACATCGCTGGACTCAAGGGCACCGTCGAAGACCTCTCGCTCCGCCGCACCAGCCTTCGCGACGCCGACGGCACTCTCTACATCATCCCCAACAGTCAGATCGCAACCGTCTCCAACCTCTCACGCGACTTCTCCATCGCCACCTTGAACGTCAGCGTCGACGCCAGCGCCAACCCCGACAAAGTCATCGCCCTGCTCAAAAGAGTTGCGACCGACGTCCGCAACGACCCCGCCTTTAAGGACATCGCCATCGCCGACCCCGTCATCCTCGGCGTCGACAAGATCGACGGCCGCGCCGTCACCTACCCCGTGCAGATTCGCGTCCGAGTTAACCAACGCGACGGCGTCCTTCGCGAACTGCGCCGCCGCATCATCCTCGCCTTTGAAAAAGATGGCATCCCTCTCGGAAACGACCCCGCCAACATGCTCATCCTACGTGCCCCGAACCCCACCGCCCCACCCGCCCCACAACCCCTCATCGACAGTTAGCTGTCGAACGCAACCTATCCGCGATATCGTTTTAGAGTTACCTCCTCCTACAAGGAGCAATCCTGCTTTGATCAAATCCGTGTGCCGCATCGCACGTTGTGCCCTCTTGTTGACGATCGTCGCAAGCGATATCACCGCGCAGCCCGCGTCGGATGCCAGCGCGCGAAGACCTCACGTCATCATCATCACAATCGACGGCTTCCCGGCGCGTGCTCTCAAAGACCCGCAGCTCCCCATGCCAACGCTGCGATCGCTTATCTCGTCAGGCGCGGTCTCCAGCGGAATGCTGCCTATCAATCCCACCGTCACCTGGCCAAATCACACCACCATCATCACCGGCGTCAACGCGAGTCAGCACTTTGTCATGGCAAATGGCCTGATCGTCCTCCCGCCCGACGGCGCGGCGCCCAGGATCGAGCCCTGGGTCGACAAGGACAAGCTCGTTCACGCACGCACGCTATACGACGCCGCAGCCGAAAAGGGCCTCACCACCGGCCAGGTCGACTGGGTCGCAATCTACGGTGCAAAAAACGTCCGCTGGCAATTTGCCGAAAAGCCCGACGTCAACGACGACATCCCGAAAGAATTAATCGCCCGAGGCCTCGTCACACACGACCAGATCGAACATTTCTCCCAAAATAGCAGTTCCGCATGGCGCGACCAGGTGTGGACAGATGCCGCCGTCGACATCATCGAAAAGCACTCGCCCGACCTCATGCTCTTTCATCTTCTCGCCACGGATTCCATCCAGCATCAATACGCGCCACTGACTCCCGCTGCGTACTCCGCCTACGCTTACGCCGACCTTTGCCTTGCGCGTATCGTCGAGGCGGCCCGCGCCGCCGGCACACTCGATCAAACCACCTTCTTCATCCTCTCCGATCACGGCTTCGCCACCTCCACCCACACCATCAGCCCGAACGTCGCTCTCATCAATCAAGGCCTGATCCAAAAGAAAGGCGACAGCTATACCGGCAGCGCCTGGGTGAAGGCCGAGGGTGGTGTCGCCGAACTATTCATTCGCGATGCAAGCCGCCGTGCCGAACTCGTTCCCAAACTGAAAGCATACTTCGCCACCGTTCCCGGCATCGAGCACGTCTACACCAATCAAGAACAACTAGCTCTCGGCCTGCCCTCAGAAGCGGACACCGATCAGGCCCCGCAACTCTACCTCGCCGCAGCTCCGGGCTACTCCTTCAGCGATGACACAACCGGCGAGCTAACGCGACCAAACCCACCAGGCGGGGTACACGGCTACCTCAACAGCATGTCCGACATGGAAGCTCTCTTCGTGGCCTCAGGAGCCGCGATCAAACCCGGCATCATCCTCGGCCCCATACCCAATCTCAGAGTCGCGCCCACGGTAGCCAAAATACTTGGCCTGCAACTGCCCGATGCAAAACAACCTCCACTGCTGGAAATTCTGCGATAGAGGAACCCAATGCCCACACAAATCATCAGCCAGAAATCCGCCGAACACTACAAGTGGGGAGGACCTCACGGCACCGACTGCGACGGTTGGCATCTGGTCAAAACGCCGGACCTCAGCATCATCCAGGAACTCATGCCTGCCGGCACCAGCGAGACTCGCCACTCCCACGCTCGCGCTCGCCAGTTCTTCTTCGTCCTCGATGGAGAACTAACCCTCGAAGTCGAACACCATGAATTCGTACTTCAAACTGGAGAAGGCCTGGAGGTCTCTCCCGGACAACAGCATCAGGCGATCAATCGAAGTAAGAAATCCGTACAGATGTTAGTGACAAGCCAACCACCAAGTCACGGAGACAGGATCAACGCATAGATCGCTGCCACAAGCCGCGATGGCAATGATGGCGGTTGCCTGGTTAGCAACTCTGGCTAAGTCAGCAGCATGCCCAAGATAAACTCTGCGCGCTCCGTGGGAGAAACCCGAGGAATCTCCACCACCTCGTACCCACAGTCTCCGTAGGCCTTGACCATCAGCTCGTACGTTCTTACTGCCTCGCCAAACGTCTGTTTGCGTTCTTCGTCCGTTGAATATATTTCCTGCCACGGTGGCGCAAGAAAGACATGTTCCGCGTAGCGATACATCCTGCACGCCGCCAAAATCTCATCCTCCAGCGGCGATCCAATCAACCTCGCATAACAAAGCGTGTCAGGAATTCCGCGATCGAAGAAAGTAATCCCGTTCAACGCAGCGTGCTCTCGATACGAAGCAATCGAACGCTCCAGCATCAACCTGCAATACCGTTCCCGATCACGCCACGGAAGCGCATCGCCTCCATCCCGCGCCTGCTCTTGGATGATCTGCCGCGCCACCTCCGCCGCGCATCGAAACCCTCGCCGTTCCAGTTCGAGCAAGACTGTAGTCTTGCCCGCTCCGGGTCCGCCGCTGATCACCACCAGCCTTGAAGCATCCACCCCAACCTCACAACGACTTGTTCATCGCCTCAATCAACTCATCCACAGTCGAGACCGGCGGCAGACAACCCTTCCCGCTGCACACTACAGCGAAGCTTCCCTCGCCCTTGAGCCCTGGCAGATGCGGCAGCGTCTCCGCCAGCGCTCGCGGCAACGCTCCCAACTGATCCCGCCGCAGCCGTATGACGCTCTTATTCACCGCATACCGCGCCAGAGCCACAGCCTCCAGTCGTCGCGCCGCCGCATCGTCGCCGATCACGCAGATCTGCACCGCACGCTGCACCATCCGCTGCAGCGCCAGCCCATAGCTCGCCGCATACAGTCCAAAGTGTTCGACGACTCCGGCAAAGGTCTCCAGCGTCTCCAGCGCCTTCACTGCGTAGTCCTCCCGCCCGTTCAACGCCTCCAGCCTCAACAGCAGAGCGGCCCCAACCGGATTCCCAGCCGGAGTGGGCGAGTCCTGCAACGGCTTCCGCCGCGTCACCAGGGCGCCAAGTCGCACTTCACCTTTCGCCGCCGCCTCCGTATCGAAGAACCCGCAGCCCGTCGAGTCGTAAAACCTCTCCAACGCACTCTCCATAATCGATTCGGCCGCGATGTAGTACTTCATCTCACCGGTCAGCTCCCACGCATCCAGCGCCGCATGGCCCAGAAACACATAATCGTCCAGCACTCCGGCGACCTGCGCTCCATTCCCGCCCTCTTCGCCGTAAGCCACCACATGCGCCAGGCCAGTCTTCGAACTTCTAGCTTCAGCCAACACCCGATCCAGAGACTTCAGCGCAAACGTTCGAACCTCCGGCAGATCGAGCACCCGTCCCGCCTCGAGATAGGCCGAGATGCACATGCCATTCCAGCCCACATAGACTGTCTTGTCCACATACGGCGTAGGCCGCTTCAGTCGCGCCGCATAGAGCTTAGCCTTGGCCGAATCCAGCCGCTTCTTCGCCTCTTCAAGCGTGATCTTGTTCGCCTTCGCCACACCGTCGAGCGTCCCTCGCACATGCAGAACGTTCTTCGACGGATTGTGATGCATGTCGCCGATCTCGCCAATGTCGTAGTAGGCGCTTGCCACCGCCATCTCACCAGGAGTCAACACGACGGTCGCTTCATCCGGCGTCCACGTAAAGTAGTCACCGTCATCCTCCAGCGAATAGTCCGCGTCCTGCGAAGCGTAAAACCCACCCAGCTCCCGATCGCTCAACCACTCATCCATCCACTGGATCGTCTCCCGCGCCACCCGCGCTGCCTCCGGCTCGACAAACGTCTGGAAGGCATGGACGTAGTTCTTCAGCAGCTCGCTGTTGTCATACGCCATCTTCTCGAAGTGCGGCACTACCCACCGGTCATCGACCGAGTAACGATGAAATCCTCCCGCAAGGTGGTCGTAGATCCCACCCTTCGACATCTTGGCCAGCGTTACCATCGCCGCAGTCTTCGCCGCCTCGCCTACACTCTCCGCTCCGTTCACCGACACCCGCGAAGCCGCATCGAGCAACAAATCGATCGCACCCGAATGAGGAAACTTCGGCTGCGACCCAAAGCCGCCCGATCGCGCATCGAACTGCTTCAAAGCCGAATCCACCAGCTTTGCCACCAACTCCGGCCCCGGATTCCCGCTCCGGCCCATGAACGATTCGTTATGCTCGATCGCTGCCATCACACTACCGGCCGAATCATTCACCTCATCCCGCCGCTTCTGAAACGCCTCCGCCATCGTCAACAGCACCCGCGGAAATCCCGGCCGTCCATGCTGATCCATCGGAGGAAAATAAGTCCCTCCAAAATAGGGCTTACCCTCGGGAGTAAGAAACGCCGTCAGCGGCCACCCACCCTGTCCGCTGATCGCCGACACCGCCGCCTGGTATCGGGTGTCAACATCCGGGCGCTCATCGCGGTCGACCTTCATCGCAATAAAGTGGTCGTTGATAATTCTCGCCGTCTCCGCGTTCTCATACGACTCGCGATCCATCACATGGCACCAGTGGCACCACACCGCGCCAATATCCAGCAGGATGGGTTTGTCCTCGGCCTTCGCCTTGGCAAACGCCTCTTCTCCCCACTCCTGCCACTGCACCGGCTGGTGCATCGCTGAACGTAAATAGGCCGAAGACGCCTTGGCCAGTGAGTTCAATTGCTCCGCACCCGGTTCCCTGTTCCCAACCTCTACGCTGCCTGTCTGTTCTTCGCTCATAGACTCTCAGTCTAGTGCAAAACCGCCTGCGGTTATGGCCGTCCAAACCGTTCAAAAAAAAGGTCGACTCAAAAAAGGCAGGCTTCATCCAGCCATGAAGCTGAACCTCAACCTTTTGAGGAACTCAAGTCCAGGACATCTCTCCTTACTCGAGAGGCATCTGTGTAAGCACAGGCTCGCACCCTAAAACGCCCTCACGAGGCCCGTCCAATGCGCATCCGCATCCTTTGTCTAGCTGCTTCCACCCTCTTCGCGGCGTCGACCTTCGCTGCACGCGCCGACTCCTACACCTTCACCATCAGCACCGGCCCGACTAGCACCACCCCCGGAACCACCTTCGTCGTCAGCGGAACTCTCACCGGTACACCGAACCTGTCCAACCCGTCCAATCCCGCGATCGATCTAACCGACATCAGCGGTGCCGGCCAGGGTTACGCCTTCACCGGCGTCGTCCCCGTCGGCGCCAACCCGAGCATCGCCTACGACAACCTGGTCTTCACCGATCCCGACGCCACCCACGTAGACGCACTCGGCGATCTCATCACTCTCACCAGCCCCATTGGAACCAGCCTCGCCCACGTCTACAACAACGGCACCTATCACGTCGATATCTTCGATCCGAACGATCCCGTCGATATCACTCCATTTGCGATCGAGACTTTCACCCTTACGCCCGACGCCGTGCCGGAGCCATCCTCTTGGCTGCTCCTCGGAACTGGCATCCTGGCCTTTGCCTTCGCAACAGTAACGCGCAAGTTGGTCCCGCGGTTTCAATAAAATCCGGTCCGGGACCTAAGCACATGTAGAAACAGCCGGCTTCTCTTCGAAGCCGGCTGCACTTTGTTTTGACTGACTTCAGCTCAACGGGTTTCTTCCAATGATCCGTGGCTATTGCTGCTGAGGAGGATTCGGAGTCACCGAGATCGGCTTCGGCGTCTCCGGTGCCTTCGGCGCCGTCAACCCAGGAATCACCGGAGTCGGCCCAGTCGTCCCCATCGCTGCGTTGACGATACTGATCCCATACCGCTCCAGCGTGTCCGACAGAAGCTGCATCAGTCCCGACCTGTCGTTCGCATACGCCGCCGTCGCCGAAATCAGGTTGTTGTCCGCAGTCGCGAGATTTCTCCCCTGCTGCAACACGTTCGTCGTCGTCGAAGCTCCCAGCTTGTACTTCTTCTCTTCCGCGTCCAGGCTCTGCGCCGCATAGTCCCGCGCCGCCTGTGCCGCGACGACACGAGCCCGGTCGCTGGTCATGGCAAACTGCTGGTTGATCACCTGAATGCGTATCTGCGCGTAGAGCTGCTGCAACCGCATCTGCGACTGCCTGTACTCCATCTGCGACCGCGCCTGGTCTGCCTGCGCCGTCCGGTTCCGCAGCGTAATGTTGATGTTCACCCCAACGCCCTTGTCGGGAGCGCTGCCGTTGAACAGATTGCCAAAAGCCGTGCTGTAGTCGACCGTCGGAAAAGTTCCCGGCGGATAGGGTTGCCCGGTATTGAAATTGATGGCCCCTGGGTTCTGCGCTCCGCCCAGTGCATTTGCGCCGTAGAAGGCATACGCATCCACCGTCGGCAGCAAGCCGTTCTTGAACGCCTTGATCGTGATCTCGTTATTCTGCATGTTCAGGACCGCCTGCTCGATCTGCGGATTGTTCGTATAGGCCTGCTTCACCAGGTCCTCGGGCGAAAGGTCCTCCTCGGGCATCCTGTCCAGGCTTACGCGGTCTGTAGGAACGACCGGCGCAGACGAAAGCTGCGGATCGTTCAGGTTTCGCGCGATCGCCTGTTTCATGATCAGTTGCTGGTACTCCAGGTTCACCTGCGCAGCCACCAGCGCCTGTTTGTCGGTCGCCACCGCGCTATCGGAGTTCACCACGTCCAGCGGTGCCAGCGTCCCGATCTCCAGTTGCTTCCGGTTGTCTGCGGTCAACTGCGCCGACTGCGTCAGCGCGCGCTCCTTTGCCTGCTCGTCTTCATACGCACTCACCAGTGCCCAGTAGATCTTCTCCACCTGGTTCACCGTGTAGAGCAGCTGTTGTCGGAAGGATGAGTCCGTAATCCGCCGGTCGTTCTTCGCCTGAATGACAAACCGTCCGTTCACGCCCCAGCCAAACCCTTGCAGCAGATGCTGGGTCGCCGTCGCTCGAAAGCCCGAGTTGATCGATGGGCTGTAGTTGCTGAACGGATTGTTCGTTGTCGCCCGTGAATTATTGAAGCCGACCTGCAACGAGGTGCCTGTAACAAAGCCCTGGTTGTAAGTGAAGTCATACGTGGCTGTGTTCGTATTCAAGACCTGTTGGCCGCCGCTGAACAACGTGTTCAACTGGGGCTGCGCCAGCTGCTCGTACTGCACCGTTCCCGTGCAGCACCGGGTCGCGAAACTCAGGCAGAGGTCCGCCGCCTTGCGTGCTCAGCAACGATTCCGCCCACACCCGCGCCGCCGCCGCCGGTTCCCGCCGAAGTCGCGCCCGGACCGCCGCCACCTTGAATCGTCAACGTCGTTCCACCCAGCGTATTCTGCACCAGTCCAGTCGAGACGCCGCGTAAGACTCGACCCCGCCTTCGCGCGCAGAATATCTGTGTCCGCAATGTCCAGATTGATTCGCGCGATCGCGATGTCATAGTTGTTCTCGAGCGCCAGCGCCACCGCATCCGCCAGGCTCAGATAGATCTTGCCGTCCCGCAACAGCGAATTCAGCCGGTTAGTATTCCCCAGCTCTGCCAGAGGAACATTCGTCGCTGTGTAGGGCGCAATGGGGTTCCAGAGATGGCTCTTCGGCTTCGAGTAATCGATCGCCGTGTCCCGCAGATACAACGGCTCCGTCAGCTTCGGCGCCGGTGCCTGCGGCAGTCCCGGCTGTCCCGTCGTGTCGTTCTGCACAGCTTGCGGCGGTGCGGGCGCCGTCGGGTTCGTCTGCGGCGGCGCGGGTGCGGGCTGCTGCGCCATCCCCGGTTGCGTCCATCCACTCATCAACAACAGGGCGATACTCGCCGCCGCCTGCATATCTCTTAATCTCACGATGCGCTCTCCAACTCTTCCTTAAGCTTTGCCGGCTGCACCCAGTTCATCCTGGTCTCTCCGCCGGGCTCCTGAATTCATAGTCCTGCCTCGCCCCGCACGTTTCGCGCAGGGGTCTGGCCACCAAAACATCGTTGTAGTGCTTGTTAAGACGCGCAGTACCTTTCCTACGACTCTTAAAGAACGTTCCTGGCCTCAACACTCCCATCGAGCAGAAATGCTTTGGTTCAGCAGATATACGCACTCATCCGTTGCTTCGTTCCCAACTATCCATCAAAAATTATCGAATGGGCAAGATCGACTAAGTATATCAACCCCTTGTCGTTAACCCCGCAAGACTCACCTCGGCATCAAGCTAGATTCCGCCCACACGCTCGCAAATCCCGCCGCCTTCCTCAGCAACCATCAGAAGAACAGCCGCCAGTTACTATAGAAACAAATCTTCAGCACGCAAGCTCGCCCCTCAAAACTCAAAGCTCCTATGCACTGGAAACTCACCCTGACCTACGACGGCACCCCTTTCAATGGCTGGCAGATTCAGCCCAATCTCCCCACCGTCCAGGGCACACTCGCCAACGCAATCCACCACATCACCGGCGAATCCGTCCTCCCTCAAGGCTCAGGCCGCACCGACGCCGGCGTCCACGCTCTCGCCCAGGTCGCGACCTTCTCTATAACCGTCCCCATACCCGCCCCGAACCTCCATCGCGCACTCAACCGCGCTCTACCCACAAGCATTCGCGTCCTCTCAGTCGAAGCCGTTCCCGAAGACTTCCACGCCCGCCACAGCGCGCAGCGCAAAACATACGAGTACCGCATCCTTCCCGGCGACCGCATCTGTTCTCCTATGCTCGCGCCCTACGTCTGGCCCTGCCGCTTCCAACTCGACCTGAAAGTCCTGCAACAAGCCGCGACCCACGTTCTCGGCACCCACGACTTCAGCTCCTTCGCCGCCAACGATCCCGATCAAGCCGCTCGCAACGCCTCCGAACCAACAGACGTTCTCATCGACAACGTCCGCACCATCTACCACTCCGCGTGGCACGAGCAGCAAGACCTCCTCATCTATCGAGTCACCGGCTCCGGCTTCCTTCACCACATGGTCCGCAACCTCGTCGGCACCTTCGTCGAAGCAGCCTCCAATCGAATCTCCCCCGACGAAATTCCCACCATCCTCGCCGCACACAACCGCAGCGCCGCCGGCCCCACCGCTCCTGCAAGCGGCCTCTTCCTTGTCGAGGTCGAATATTGACACTGCTTCTCGCGAGAAGCTCAGTTCCTCATTAACAACGGGTGTAGTAGTACCAGGTCCAATCCGTCGCACTGACTGACGCACTAACCGGGAAACCCTTCCGGCTAAGCACTCTCACCTGCGCGCCAGGCCCGCCAGGCCCGAACGTCTGAGTCGTCGAAACACAGGTGCGCTCCCGGGGTGCTCGCGACCCTGTCGAAGGCGAAATACCCCTGCGGGCGTCGCAATCTCACGATCGAACTCAGTCCGTTTGATCCTCACCAACTGCCGGTTGGCGTCAAGCTCGCAGATCTCTGTCGTTCCCTGGTTGTCATAAAAGTAGATAAGGTCTCCATCGACCACAATCCCACGATTGCGCAAGTCCTGCCTCGAACCGTCGCGTACACAGGATCTGACTATGCTTCACGTCGAAGACATACACCGTCGTTCCGGTCGCTGGAGCATCGTCGTCCACGTAAAACGCATGTGCATCTCTTAGCCCGACGGCATAGCGCGGAAACATACTCGTTGGGTGACGGCGTCCTCCACCACTCAACGAAGGTGCCGTCATCCAGCACCTCGCCGAAGCCGAAGACTGGACCTTCCTTCTGCGTCACTCCGATCATCAATAGGTACCCGCGTCTATCAGCCTCAACCACCTGCCACGGAAAGGAGACCGAACCGTTCGGATAAATCTGCGAGATCTTGAAGACGAAGTTCTCATCGATCAGGCCCGTAGCCACCGTCGGGTGTCTAGATTGGACAACAAAAGCCAGTTCTTTCCTCCGCTCCGCGCGCTCGTAATGAAGTCCCACGCATCCATCTGGACCGGCTTCTCGATGTAAAAACCGTTCGGCGTGATCGTCGCCCCCAACGCAACGCCCACTCTCGCCTTATCGCCGAAGAACTGTTTTCGATCGGCATACCGGTACAGAAGCAATCGATTCGCTGGTCTGGCTCGCGTCGTGCGACCCAGAGCAGCCAGCGTCAGTCCCACAAACGTGGTCGCGTTGCAATCTTCAATATTGGCGGCGGCATAGATATCTCCCTTCATCTCACCTGGTTCCCACTCACGTGCCAGAGGGCGATCTTCTACCAAAGCGCACAGTATAGGCCTTCCGCAATCCAATGGCTTTCGCCACGCCACAACTCATACGGAACAAATAAGACGATCAGAGGAATCCGCAGCCCCACTGCGGTATCCTCTCTTCTACCCAACTCCCTCTGCAGCGGAGTTGAATCGACACACGTGATGCCTATCTCCTCAGCCCAACGCCGCATCACTCGCCTCGCCACCCTCACAGCCGTCCACCGCGCCTTCCACTGGCTGCACCTTCATCAACCGCAGCTCCGCAAATGGCAGCTCGAACTGGTCCGCATCCCCGCCCCACCCTTCGGTGAATCCGCCCGCGCCGCATGGTTTCTCGACCGCTTCCATCAACTCGGCCTCACCAACGTCCACCTCGACGATGCCGGCAATGTGCTGGCCGAACTCGCCCCCGAGTCCACGCACAGGAAAATCAATAAGCGAGTTGCTCGTCATTCTCACCCTGAGCTTGTCGAAGGGGAAGAACCCCCGCATTTCGCCGGGGCTCCCTGAAGCGCAGACACCACCCCATGCATCCTCCTCTCCGCGCACCTCGACACTGTCTTCCCCGCGGGCACGCCAATCGAACCCATCGAAGAAAAGGACAGCCCACGAATCTACGCACCAGGCATCTGCGACAACGCCGCCGGCCTCACCGGCCTCCTCGCCATCGCAGCCGCACTCCGCTACGCCAACATCGCTCCACCCATCCCCATCCTCTTCGCGGCCAACGTTGGCGAAGAGGGCGAAGGCGACCTCCGCGGCATGCGTCATATCTTCGAGCGCGGCCCTTACCGCAACCGCATCGCCTCCGCCATCGTGCTTGAAGGCAGCGGCAGCTCCGCCGTAGTCACCCGAGCCCTCGGCAGCCTTCGCTTCCGCATCACCATCACAGGCCCAGGCGGTCACTCATGGACCGACGCCGGCACGCTCAACCCCATCCTGCTCCTCAGCCAGGCCCTCACCGAAATCGCAGCCATCAAACTCCCCACCAACCCCCTCACGACGATCAACGTCGGACAGATCTCCGGCGGCACCGCCATCAACTCCATCCCCGAGTCCGCCACCGCTCTCCTCGACATCCGCTCCACCGACCCCACCCAACTCGTGGCGACCGCCACAACCGTCCACCAGATATTCGACGAGATCGTCACGCAGTCCACCACACAAAGAACCACAACTCCACCACCAAAGCTCCACATCGAAGCCATAGGAAATCGTCCCGCTGCCGCGCTTCCCGACGACTCTCCGCTCCTTCACACTCTCCGCGCCGTTGACCGCCACCTGACCCTGCGCACAGAACCCCGCCTGGGCTCCACCGACGCCAACGTCCCCCTATCCCGCGGAGTCCCGGCCATCGCAATCGGGGCTGGGGGCCTCGGCGGCGGCATCCACACCCTCCAGGAGTGGTACGACCCCACCGGCCGCGAAACCGCCCTCCGCCGCATCTTCCTCACCCTCCTTGACACTACCCAAATCACCGCCGCACCCCACAAATCTTCTTAGCGTCATCTTTGCCTTTTTTTGTTGTCATCCTTCGCCGCATGCGGACGATCTGCTCTTTGTTTTCGCTCTTGCACTTATTTTTCGCGTTTTCAGCCCAATAATCGCATGTCAAGCCCCAAACCAACCTAACCCGTGCGAAACCAACAACATCCGCGTGGCGTATTTACCACCTCCAATCCTCTACAATTAAACTCAGGCCCAAAAAACGAAGAAAAGCCTCAATGCCAAGTTCTTTCTCATCTCGAATCAGGACTTTACCTGCCGCATCCTTCAAAACAAAGACTTTATTCTGCAAGTCCACCCATAAGCCCCAATCTTTGAAGACTTTGCACAAAAACAGGCAGGTGGGGAGTGATACACTCCACCTCGTGAAACCCCTCACTCTCAGCGCAATCCTGCTTATCTCGACGCTCGCCCAGGCGCAGACCACACCGCCGGACACCATCTTCGTTCACGGCAATATTCTTACCGGCACCCATCTCCGCCCCGACGACCCATCCGCCACCCCGGCCAAAGTCACCGCAGTCGCGATCGCCAACGGAAAAATCCTCGCCGCGGGCGCCGACGCAGACCTGCTCAAACTGAAGAGCCCGAAGACCAAGGTCATCGACCTGAACGGCGCCTTCGCGATGCCCGGCTTCAACGACGCCCACACCCACATCGGCCAGGCCGGCCGCCAGAAGCTCTCCGTCAATCTCGTCGGCGCCCACTCTCTCACCGAGATGCAGCAGCGCATCCGCGTCTACGTCACTACCGCCAAACCCGGCGAATGGATTCAGGGTGGCGGCTGGGATCACACCCTCTGGCCCGACGGCAAACTCCCCTCCCGAACCGACCTCGATCAGGTCACCGCCGGCCATCCCGCCATCTTCCGCCGCGTCGACGGACACATGGCCGTCGCCAACTCCGCCGCTCTCGCCGCCGCCAACATCACCTCCGCCACCCCCGACCCCGCCGGCGCAAAGATCGACCGCGACGCCTCCGGCAACCCCACCGGCATCCTCCGCGAAGCCGCTGCCAACGCCCTCGTCTTCGACAAAATTCCGCCGCCAACCCTCGAACAGCGCCGCCAGGCCCTCACCGTCGCCTTCGCCGACATCCTCGCCAATGGCGTCACCAGCGTCCAGGACAACTCCGAATGGGACGACTTCCTCGCTCTCGAGGAGCTCGAGCACGCCAACAAACTCCCACTCCGCGTTGCCGAGTGGATGGACTTCAACCGCCCCATCGAGGCCCTCAAGCAGCGCCGCGCCAGCCATCCCAGCGACGACCTGCTGCTCCACCTCACCCAGCTCAAGGGCTACATGGACGGCTCTCTCGGTTCTCGCACCGCCGCGATGGACGAGCGCTACTCGGACGACTCGGACAACTCAGGCCTCCCCCGCTACGAGCAGGACAAGCTCAACCAGATGGCCGCTGAACGCGCCATGGCAGGCTTTCAGCTAGGCTTCCACGCCATCGGCGACCGCGCCAACAACATGGCGCTCAATGCCTTTGGCGTAGCCGATCAGGTCGCCAACCTCCCGCCATCCCCGCCCGAGCACGGTCCCGACACCCACGTCGTCACGAAGCTCGAGGGAGGCATCCCACCCCCCGGCGCCCTACGGTTCCGAGTCGAACACGCCCAGGTCGTACTCCCCGGCGACTTCGAACGATTCGAAAAAGAAGGCGTCATCGCGTCGATGCAACCGTCCCACTTGCTGACGGACATGAAGTGGGCCACCGACCGCCTCGGCCCCGAGCGCGTCAAATACGCCTACGCCTGGAAGACATTCCTCGATCACAACGTCACCCTTGCCTTCGGCACCGACTACCCCGTCGAACTCATCAATCCCGTTCCGCGGTCTCTACTCCGCGATCACGCGACAGAACGAAGCCGGCACCCAGACCTTCCAGCCGCAGGAGAAGATCTCCCTCAACGAAGCGATCTACGCCTACACCCAGGCCTCCGCCTTCGGCGAATTCCGTGAAAAAGTGAAGGGTCGTCTCGAGCCCGGATACCTCGCCGACCTGATCGTACTTGATCGCGATATCACTACTGCGACACCTCAGGAACTCCTCCACGCCAAGGTTCTTCGCACCGTTGTCAACGGCACAACCGTTTACACCTCAACTACAACCAAGCCTCCAAAAACCGGAGTGAAAAAGTAGTTGTCCAAACGACTCAGCCCCTCGGCGCTTGCCCACATACTTCTACTCGGAGTCGTCTTCGTCTGGGGCACCACCTTCGTCCTCGTCAAGGACGCGCTTCAGGACGTCTCGCCCCTCCTCTTTAATCTTCTCCGCATGGCGCTGGCCTTTCTTGCTCTTGCTATCGTGAATCGCCGCCAAATCGGCCACATCAGCCGTTACGCTTTATTCTCCGGCCTGATCGTTGGCCTGTTCCTCGCAACCGGCTATCAATTCCAAACTGCTGGTCTCGCTCTCACGACTCCGGCTAAATCTGCCTTCATTACAGGCCTGGTCGTCGTGTTTGTTCCACTCTTCACCCTCGTCCCGGCTTTTCGTTCCGCCAACACGCCACCTCCGCGTTGGACCACCGCAATCGGCGCTCTCCTCGCCTTCACCGGCCTGCTCCTTCTCACAACACCGGCAGGAACGTCCATCCAGAATCTCTTTGTAAGCATCGGCGTCGGCGACCTTCTGACCCTCGGTTGCGCGATAGCCTTCGCGGCCCATCTCCTCGCCCTGGCTCATACCTCGCACCGAGTTCCAACTGGACAACTCGCGACCCTTCAAATCGGTGCAGCTGCGCTCGTCATGGCAATCACCTTACCCCTGGGCGGAAGGCCCCATATCTCGTTTACCCCCCGCCTCCTCATCGCTCTCGCCGTCACGAGTCTCCTTGCCACCGCAGCCGCCTTTACCATCCAAAGCTGGTCGCAGCAGCATCTTCCACCCACCCATACAGCAATCCTGCTCACTCTCGAACCCGTCTTCGCCTGCCTGACCTCCTACCTCGTGTTGCACGAACATCTTGGCCGCCGTTCGCTCCTGGGTGCCGCCCTCATCCTCGCTGGAATTGGCTGCACCGAATTGTTTTCTGCTGTCGCTCCGGTCCCCATTCACCCGGACTGAAGAAATACGACTTTTGCCCGTATTTCGCGTCTAAATATCTTGAGAATGATACTTACTTGCTCGATGGAAACGGCACCCGAGAACAGCGACTATACTTAAAGCTCATGCCGCTCGCGCAGTCCGGTGCACTGCCACAACAACCAATGAGGTAAAGACTGACTAATGGAAACACCGAATAATACTTCGCAAACACTGCTCGATCGCATTCGCAGCCGTCGCCTCGCCACGACGTTTACTCTCCTCGCGACACTCTCGGTCGGAATCCTTGCCGGGTCAGTCCTCACGCGCAACGTCAGCGGCAAAGAGCAGGTCGGTATCGACTCGTCCGACGCAAGGCCCCTCGTGATTCCTTCGCCAGTGGCCCTTTCCAATGGCTTCTCCCAGATTGTCAAACAGGTGGGACCCGCCGTTGTGAACATCAATACCGAAGAGTTACCGAAGCCGGCCACCAACAAGCGCAAACGCGGCGGCCAGCGCATGCCGCAGCCAAACAACCCCGATGGCGACGACAACAGCCAACAGACCCCCGGTGATATGCAGGACTTTTTCAATCGCTTCTTTGGCGGTCAGGGTGGCGACGATGGTGACGGAGGCCCTGGCGAACGCCGTGCTTTAGGGTCAGGCTTCATCGTCGATCCGCGCGGCTACATCATCACCAACAATCACGTCGTCGATAAAGCCGACAAGATCTACGTCAAACTCTCCAGCGATCCCGATGACGCTGGTGACCCGGGCCGTGCGGCCACGGTTATTGGAGTCGACAAGGACACCGATATCGCCGTCATCAAGATCGACACCAAAGAACCCTTGCCGACAATCAAGCTCGGGAATTCCGACTCCGCGCAGGTCGGGGACTGGGTTCTTGCCATCGGTAGCCCTTTCTCGTTGTCAAAGACTGTGACTGCAGGCATCATCTCCGCCAAGAACCGCAGCATTGACGAGCCCAGCGCCAATGGCGTCTCTCAGACCCAGTTCCAGCGTTTCATCCAGACGGACGCGGCAATCAACCCGGGCAACTCCGGCGGCCCCCTTGTTGATATGGCTGGCCAAGTCGTGGGCATGAACACAGCTATCTATACCCAGTCCATGGGTTCGCAGGGTGTTGGCTTCGCGATGCCCGCCAACATCATTGCGAACGTTTACAACATGCTTATCGGACCTGAGCACAAGGTCGTTCGCGGCTCCATCGGTATTCAGTTCCAGACGGCACAGTCCTCGGCAGTCGGTCGCGTCTACGGGTTCACCAACGGGGTGATCGTTGGCGTCGTGACCCCCAACGGTGGCGCCGCAAAGGCGGGCATTCAGGCGGGCGATGTCCTCGTCTCAATCGATGGACGCAACATCAAGGACGGTGACGATCTTGTAAACGACATCTCAGCGCGCCACGTAGGTTCCACTGTCAAGATTGGCTACCTGCGCGACGGCAAACAAAACACCGCGAATGTCGTCATCGGCGATCGTGCCAAAACCTACGCTGACATTACCGGCCAGAAAGACGAAGAATTAGCCCCACAGGAATCTGACGCGGGAGAAGGTAAGCTTGGTATCACTGTCTCAGCCATTCCACCATCCATCGCGGCAAAGACCGGCATCAAGGGTGGCGTTATTATCACGAGTGTTCGTCCCGGCTCCTTTGCTGACGAGATTGGCCTCGGCAAGTCGGCGATCATCACAGCCATCAATCGCAAACCCGTCACCGACGAGGCCAGCTATCGAGCGATCGTCTCTGGCCTCAAATCCAAAGACGATGTTGTCTTCGTGATCCAGTCTCCAACCCAGAAGAACCTGAATTCCTACGTAGGCGGCACGCTTCCGTAGCTGCCCTGGCGATGCAAGGGGTGGCGCTGCTTCAACTTGCGCCCCTCCTTGCATCGCGGGAAACAGCCTGAAGCTGCTCGCCACGAAAGATGTAGTCGAATTGGGCAACCATTTTGTTGCCATAATCGTTACTCTCGCGATACTCTAGCCAAATCCAGCGATAGCTGGAAGTGTATTTTTTTGCTTATTACTCGACCCAAGGTGTCCGCCATGCAATTTGGTAAAGCTCTTCTAAGCTCGGCTCTGCTTTTGACGGCCGCGTTACCATGCTCGGCGTTTAGCCACGCTCGTCGCGGCCCTACCTCTCCTAAGCTATCGAGCAAGCACTCCAAATCAGCAAAACCAGCAGGCCAAAGAGGAATCGACGACGCCCGTGCTGCACAGATCCAGGCGTCTTTGATCAAGTCCGGTTATCTCTCCGGTACGGCATCAGGACATTGGGACGCTGAGACTGAAGCAGCCATGCAGAAATTCCAGAGTGACAATGGGTGGCAGACCAAACTGATTCCCGACTCTCGCGCCATCATCAAACTTGGCCTCGGGCCGGCCCAGGATTCCGGTTCGAGCGTCTCCGCCGAAACCGCTCCCCCAATTTCTCCAGCCTCCGGCTTCATGCCGAAATAGAAAATTTGCTCCGACAAGGCCCTCTCTAATAATCCCTCCCGAACTACCGCATCGACCTGTTACGCAGGGGCGCCAACGGTGAAGACGTAGTCCATCATGTCCTCGCTCTGCACGGGCAACCTCCCCGTCCTCCCAATTGCACCACTCTCCAGCCAAAGCCTCAGCCAATAAAACTGGCCGCGCCGAATCAGCAGGAACTGCAGCAACGAAAACTCCTTGCCCGTAAGCTCGACCAGACGGCCGTTCCGAAGCACACGGCGCTCCATGCGGTTCAGTTCGACATCGCCGTGTCGCAAAATCGGATCGGCGAATTGCTCCCGTCGTCGCAACAGCGCACGGCAACGCGCCGTCAATTCATGAAAGCTGAACGGCTTCAGCAGGCAGTCGTCCGCACCCATGTTCAGACACTTCACGCGCTCTTCCACTTGGCTTCGGCCCGTCAGCACCAGCACCGCGGTCTCGTCGAACCGCCCACGCATCTCTGCAAGCACCTCAGTCCCGTCTTTCTTGGGAAGGCTGAGATCGAGCACGATCAGGTCCGGACGATGCTCCGCAGCGTATACCAGCGCCGCCTCCCCATCTCCTACCCAAGTCACTTCGTGGCCCTCAAGCTTCAGCCCCTTTTGCAGAAACAGTCCCAACGCAGCATCGTCTTCAACAATCAAAACTCGCATTCATCTCTCTCCATGAACCAAAAGCAGGAACCAAAATACTCAGGACTGCAGGTCACGTTACCAATATCGGTCGCGTGTAATTACCTTGGTTCATGAAGAGCAAATTGACAAGGAGTCTTTGCAAGTTTTTGCGTATTCGATTTCAAAACGGGAATCTATTCACAGTGCGATGGTCGTTCTGCGATGCGCTCGGAGGACGCTCAGGAATCATCCCACCAGATATCCGGCGAAGCAGGTCCCATAGTCTGGAACCAAGTCAACTACTAGCCGCCGATTGTTTTCATTTAAAGGCTTGCAATTCGCCTTTTATTCGCTACAATCATCCGCATGGCAATTACGCGACGGCAAAAAGAGGTCATCGACTTCCTCTCCAGCTTCACTCAGAAGAACGGCTACTCTCCTTCGTACGAAGAGATCGCCAGCGGTCTGGGCCTCAGCTCTCTCGCCACGGTGCACAAGCACGTCACCAACCTCCAAAACAAAGGCCTCCTGCAGCGCGCCCACAATCGCAGCCGTTCCATCGATGTTCTCCCCGTTCGCAGTGGCAAGAAAGGCTCTGATCGCCTCCCGCTCATGGGGCGCATCGCGGCCGGCCAGCCTGTCGAAGCCATCGAAACGGCCGAAAGCATCTCGCTCTCGGACATCATTGGCAACCGCGAGGTCTTCGCCCTTGAGGTGCGTGGCGACTCCATGCGCGACGAGCATATTGTCTCCGGAGACTACGTCCTGGTCGAGCGCACCCGCACCGCCCGCGAAGGCGAGATCATCGTCGCCCTCATCGACGGCGCCGACGCCACCCTCAAGCGCTTCTACCGCGAGGGAAGCATGGTTCGCCTGCAGCCCTCCAACACCGAAATGTCCCCCATCTACGCCCCAGCCGCCAACGTTAGCATCCAGGGCAAAGTTCTCGGCGTCCTGCGTAAATACGCATAAAATTTATACATAGGCACTCCCCAAAGTTGCTATTCCTTTCCCCTGGTCGCTCGTCCAAAATGGGTACCGGTAGTACCTCTGCGTCCTCTTGCAGCAACTTTCTCCCCCGTCTATGGAACCGCGCAGCATCTTCTTGCGTAACCACACTCCGAGACGCCTCAACCAACCAGCACTTATGGGAGCACCCCTTGGCTACACAGCGTAAGAACAAACGAAAAATCTGGCTCTGGACTGGCCTTGCCGTCCTTGTCACAGCAGTAGCTCTTGGCGTCGCGGTCTCCGCACGCGGCAACACCACTAAATTCGAGCCCTCCCAGCTTGGCAAGGCCGAACTGGCCGATATCGCCCGCTCCGTCGTCGCCACCGGCAAGGTTCAGCCCATCACGAAGGTTGAGGTCAAATCAAAGGCCTCAGGCATCGTCACTCGTCTCGATACCGACATCAACGACCACGTCAAGCAGGGGCAGGTTCTCGCCCAGCTCGACCAGCAGGAAATTCTCGCCCAGGTAGCCGCCCAGAAGGCGACGCTGATGGCAGCAGAGTCCAATGCACACGCCGCCGCCGCCTCCATCCAGTACGACAAGGTCAACGCGGAAGCCCCCGACCTTCCCATGTACAAGAACACCTACGAGCGCAACCTCAAAATGTCCAAAGAGGGTGTCGTCTCCCAGCAATCCCTTGAAGACGCACAGCAGAAGTATCTCTCCGCGGCAAACACCCGCGACAAAGCCGTCTCCCAGATCAGCGTCGACAGCTCCAAGCTCCGCCAGGCCGAGGCGCAGGTCGCCCAGGCCCAGGCCTCTCTCAAGCAGCTTGAAGAGCAGCTCAGCTACACGACTGTCATCTCGCCCATGGACGGCACCATACTCTCTCGCGACGTCGAAATCGGCGACGCAGTCAGTTCCATCCTCGTCCTCGGATCTACCGCCACTCTCGTCATGACCATCGGTGACACCACTCAGGTCTACGTACAGGGCAAAGTAGACGAGTCCGATATCGGCAAGGTCTACATGGGCCAGGCTGCCCGCATAAAGGTCGAGTCATTCAAAGACAAAACCTTCCTGGGCAAGGTCACCAAGATCGCCCCGCTCGGCGTCGAAAAAGACAACGTCACCACCTTCGAGGTCCGCGTCTCCATCGACAACCCGGGTGGCGAACTCAAAGCCAACATGACCGCCAACGCCGAAATTCTTCTCGAAGAGCACAAGAACGTCCTTACCGTGCCTGAACAGGCAGTCCTCTACGACAAGGATCGCAACGCCTCCGTCGAAGTACCCGATCCCAAAGCAAAGATGGGTCGCCGCAAGGTCGAGATTAAGGCCGGCATCTCCAACGGCACAAAAACCGAGGTCCTCGCCGGTCTCAAATCCGGTGACACCGTCATCCTTCAACAATAATTTGCACCAAAAGGCCCAGAGACAAGCGTCTAAGTTAGGCATACGAGCGAACAGCTCCGGAAGGAGCAAGGTCCGATCAACAGTCGTCAGAGTCGAGCAAAGGAAAATCTTATGACTATCAAACTCCTCGCCACCGCCGCCGCGACATTCACCTTGGCCGCCGCAACCGCCTTCGCTGCTGACAGCAACTTCGATCGCACCCTCAACGTCACCGGCACTCCGAACGTCTCGGTGTCTACGGGTTCGGGCTACATTCACCTCAATCCCGGCTCGGGGACTCAGGTCCACATCGTCGCGCACGTTCGCTCCAGTCATGGCTGGATGAGCGGCGGCAGCGATGTCGACAGCCGCATCCAGCAAATCGTCAGCAACCCGCCCATTGTCCAGAGCGGTAACGAAATCACGATCGGCGAGCGGCACAATAACGATCTCTACCGCAATATCAACATCGACTACGACATCACCCTCCCCAAGGCTTCCGGCATCAACGCCGCTACCGGCTCCGGTGACGTCCAGATCCAGGACGTCGGCGCAACCATCAAGGCCCAGAGTGGCTCCGGCTCTGTCCGCGTCAATGGAGTGCAGGGTCCAGCCACGCTGGGCACCGGCTCCGGCGACATCGAACTCCAGCAGACCGGCCCTGGTGACGTGAGAGCCGAAACCGGCAGCGGAAGCATTCGCCTCCAGGGTCTCGCCGGCGCACTCAAAGCCAGCACAGGCAGCGGAGACATCGAGGCCCAGGGCCAGCCAACCGCAGACTGGAAACTCACCACCGGCAGCGGCTCCGTCCGCCTCGTCGTCGGCAACGCCCACTTCAATCTCGATGCAGACACTGGCTCCGGCAGCATCAACGTCTCGCAGCCCATTACCATGCAGGGGAGTCTCAACCGCCATCACGTCAATGGAGTTGTAAATGGCGGGGGCCCGGCAATTCGCGTCGGCACCGGCTCCGGAGACATTCAAATCAAATAGCCGCAATTCGAATTGGCGGCGGCCCCCAAAGCCGCCGCACTCTGCCTAATCCCCCAGCGTCACCTTGCCACTCCCCAGATCATAGCTTCCACTTTTGACCTTCAACCCATCTTGTTTGATCGCCTTCGCAATCACAGTCGAGCTCTCCCTCAGTACCTGTGCCTGATAAGCCGCATTCATCTTCACTGCCAGCGGAACATCGCCCTTCGCTCCCTTGATCGCCGGAATCAGATGTTGATACAGAACGCTGATCTGCCCCGGCACCTCCTTGGCTGCAACCGCTGCACTGACGGCCCCGCAGTTCGTATGCCCGAGCACAATTATGGCCTTCACGCCAAGCGCAACCACCCCATATTCCAAGCTTGCCATGATCTCCGGTGTCACAACATTGCCTGCCACTCGTGAAACAAACACGTGCCCGATGCTCTGATCGAAAAGAATCTCCACCGGCACTCGAGAGTCAGCGCAGGCCAGCACCGCGGCAAACGGCTCCTGCTTGAGCACCGTCTTCTCCTTCAATATCTTCAAGTCTTCCGGAAATGATGTAATCTTCCCGGCGATGAATCGTTCATTACCATCCATCAACTCTCGGAGAGCTGCCTCGCCCGTCAACGTTGACTGACCAAACGCTCGAACTCCGCCTCCTGCGATCACGCCCGCCGCTGCCAGCCCAGTTACAAACTGCCGTCGTGTCCAATCTCCAGCCATCGATCTATGCATGCTTCCTCCTGTTTCCAAGAAGCCTATACCAACCGAATCGTTTACCCTTAAAAAATGTTCTCCGGACTACCTTTCCATCTCCTCGTCTTCGACCTTGACGGCACACTCATCGACTCCCGCATCGATCTATGCAACTCCGTAAACGCAACCCTGGCTCACTTTGGCAAGCCTGAGCTTCCCGAAGCCGTCATCTCCAGCTATATCGGCGACGGGGCTTCCCTGCTGGTCCGCCGGGCGTTCGGCGACCCGGAAGGCGACGTACACGACGAAGAATATGTAACCGAAGCACTCAAATTTTTCCTCGACTACTACCGCATCCACAAGCTCGACTACACCTATCTCTACCCCGGCGTTCTCGAATCGCTCGAAGCGATCCGCACCACGCACCCCGAAGTCCTCATGGCCGTCCTGACCAACAAACCAGTCAATCCGTCCCGCGACATCTGCACCCACTTCGGGCTCTCACCGCTTCTTCTTCCAGAACTATGGAGGCAACAGCTTCCACACAAAGAAACCCGACCCTCACGGCCTCGAGAGTCTGATCGCGGAAGCGAGCGCCATCGCCGGCCACGCCATCACCCCCGCTGAGACCGTCATGATCGGCGACACCGACATCGACGTCCTCACCGCCCGCAACTGCGGCGCCAGCAGCATCGGCTGCACCTTCGGCCTCAAGCCCCACTCCCTTACTGACGCCCCACCCGACCACCTCGCTCACACCCCAACCGACTGGCTCCGGATCTTGGGTATCAATTACCCGCCTCAAATCGTTTGAAGAAGCTCGAATCCAGATAATGCGGCCTCGCAGGATTGTCTGCCACGGCCTTCGCCAGATCAGCAAAAAAATCATTGAACTGCGCCGCAGCAACCAGGTCCACCGGCTGCGTCAAGTCATCATCAGTAGAGTGATAGCGCTGCGCCAGCCACGCCCGCCATGCCTTATACTCCGGCGAACCCGCTGTCCATCCGAACTTCATCGCAAGCGCAGGCACGCCCGCCTGCACAAAGCTGTACTGATCCGTTCGAATAAACGAGTTCCTGTCCGGCTCCGGATCCGGAGCGATCACAATATTGTGCTCGGCGCCCACCTTCTTAGCCTCTGTTCCTAGCGTCGACTCATCCAGTCCCTGCACATGCAGCTTCTTCAATGGAAAGAGCGGCATGAACATATCAAGATTCAAATCCGCCGCGATCGCCTTCTCCGGCACCGTCGGATGTCCGGCGAAGTATCGCGACCCGAGTAATCCCTTCTCCTCAGCGGTAAAGATCAGAAAAATCATCGACCGCTTAGGTCGCGTCCGCGCCTGACTCAACTTTTTCGCAGTCTCCAATACCGTCGCAACACCCGAGGCATCATCCATCGCCCCGCTATAAATCGTCTTCCCGTTGATCGGAGCACCCACGCCCAGATGATCCAGGTGCGCCGACACCAGGACATACTCACTCGCCAGCTTCGGGTCCGAACCCTTTAGCTCCCCAACAATATTTGGCGACACGACATGCGACGTCTCCCCCACCACCGTCGCGGTCACGCTCTTACCCAGCGCGAACCGAGGCAAAGGCTTCTGAGCGTCCGCGAGCGCTAGCAACTCCGCAAACGTATGGCCCGTCCCCGCAAACAGCTTCTCCGCCTGCGCAGGATTGAACGTCGCCGAAAACAATGCTCCGTGTTCATCCGCCAGCGCCGGATGTTTCGCCGCTACAGCATCTGCATCAGGTGCAGGCGACAACCGCATCCCCGGTTGAGAAGCCCCGCTCGCGACCCGTTGCCATCCAAAATCCATCGACTTCGGCGTTGGTATCGATATCGTTCCCACAGCTCCTGCCTCGCGCAGCGCTCTGGCCAACGGCGAAGTTCGCGCGAATGACTTCAACGGCCCGGGTAAATCCGCCGGCCCTCCGTTGATATAAACAACAATCTTGCCCTTCAGCGACGCAACAGGCACCTCAGCCGAATCGAAGTCGTCATACTTCGACTCTGGCAGATGCAGCCCATACCCAATAAACACCAGCGGCGCGTCGACCTTCCCCATCTGCGCCGAGCGCGATCCCAGAATCGCATCCTCGCCCAACACGAGAGGCGTCACCTTCCCATCCGTCACCAGGCTCATCGAAGATTTGCTGGCAATCACGCGCTGCACGTCGAAATGAACCGGCTGGTAATAAGTCCCATCCACCCCCGCCGGCGTCAACCCAAACGATTTGAACTGCTCAACCACATAGGCCGCCGCCTTCAGATACTCCTCACTGCCCGTAAGCCGGCCCTTCATGGAAGGATCAGCCAGATACTGGACATGCGCCCACCACGCCTTGCCTCTGGCCTCTTCGCTCAATGCAGGTTGACCGGCCTGGGCCCAAACAAGACCTCCGCTAACTCCGCAAAAAAGAGCGGCAATGAAACCAATCCAGCGCACACGCATAGTATTTTCTCCAGCAGCAAAAAAGAGGGATGCGTTGAATCTAGCACGAATCAGCACTCCAATCGATCCGTTCGTCCTCACCTCTTTTGACGCCCATCCGCACCCTTGCTAGGCTCATCTACACAGATGGCGACCTCAGCCAATCCGCTCGCTACCACTTGCTGCATCATCGGCGGTGGTCCCGCAGGCATCATGCTCGGCTTCCTTCTCGCGCGCCAGGGCATCGCCGTTACCGTACTCGAAAAGCACAAGGACTTCTTCCGCGACTTCCGCGGCGACACCATCCATCCCTCCACCCTCGAACTTCTCTACGAGCTGCGCCTACTCGACAAATTCCTCAAATTGCCTCACTCGCAAGTAGCCAAGCTCTCCGGCTATATTGGCGATCGCACCGTCACGATGGCCGATTTCTCCCATCTTCCCACCCACGCCAAATTCATCGCTCTCATGCCCCAGTGGGACTTCCTCAATTTTCTTGCAGCAGAAGCCGCCCGCTACCCCAGCTTCACTCTTCGCATGGGATGGGAGGCGACAGGCCTCATCCAGGACAGGGACGGCACTACCCGTGGCGTCGTCGCCAACACTCCAGACGGACCAGTAGAAATTCCCGCCGCTCTCACCGTCGGTTGTGACGGCCGCCATGCCATCTCGCGCGTCGCAGCACATCTTCCACTCATCGATTACGGTGTTCCTATCGATGTTCTCTGGCTCCGCATAGCGCGCCTTCCCTCCGACCCAGAAAATGCGCTCGGCTACGTCAACTACGGTCGTCTCATCGTTCTCATCAATCGCGGCGACTACTTTCAAATGGGCTACATCGTAGCCAAAGGTACTTTCCCGCAGCTCCAGCAGGACGGCTTGGCCGCCTTTCATCAAAGCATTGAACGTATCGTGCCCTTCCTCGCCGGCCGCACTGCGGAGATCGACTCATGGGACAAAGTTAAGCTCCTCACCGTTCAGGTCAATCGCCTTCAGGAGTGGTGTTCCCCCGGACTCCTCTGCATCGGAGATGCCGCCCATGCCATGTCCCCAGTCGGTGGCATCGGCATCAACATCGCCCTGCAGGACGCAGTCGCCACCGCCAACCTGCTCACCGAATCCCTACTCTCCGGCTCCGCCACCGTGCACGATCTCAGAAGCGTTCAGAACTATCGGGAAGCCGCCGTCCGCAACACCCAGCGCGCCCAGGTCTTCGCGCACCGAATGCTCTCCCATGTCCTTCGTAGCACCGGCCCATTCGTCGCGCCGCTCCCGTTCCGCATCGTCACCAGCCTCCCGGGATTCCGACATCTCACCGCACGCTTCATTGGAATGGGCCTGCAACCTCAACACATCAGGAAATTCTAGTGTCCTGATGTGTCCTGGGTCGATAATTCGCCCCATAATTGTCATCCCGACCGGAGCGAAGCGGAGTGGAGGGATCTGCTGTTTCTTCAGCTTGCACTAGAACAAATCATGCTCATCGCTCTCGTTCATTCGAACCCTCGATTCCAGCTCTCGATTACCCGAGTCTCCCTCTCCCATCCCAGCACGCTCACGCTCCCGGTACCCAGTGCCAGTAGCCTTCCACCGTCAGCGGCCAGCCCAACCCAACGCGCCGCCAGGATCCGCAAAATATGCGCATGAGCAAACAGCGCAACCTTGCCCGCCACCCGGAACAGCCGCCAGAGCCTGCGCAATCACCCCATCCGCGCGCTCTCCAACATGGTTCACAGTCTCCCCACCAACTATCTGGTTCTTCCATACCGACCACCCTGGTATCTGTCCCTGAATCTCCTTCGTGGTCTTCCCCTCATAAACTCCATAGTCCCACTCCTTCAACCCCTCGTCGACATTCGCGACATCGCCAAACCCGGCAATCGCGCAGGTCTCCCGCGCCCGCTGCATCGGGCTGACAAAGACCGCGTCAAACTTCGTCCCCTTCAGGTAATCCCGTAACTCCTCCGCTCGTTTCTTTCCATGCTCAGTCAAAGGAATGTCCGTCCGGCTCGTATGCGCCCCGCTCAGACTCCACTCCGTCTCCCCATGCCGCACCAGCCACAACTCAGTTCCCATACTCATCGCAACCCCGCTTACTTCATTTTTTGGCCAGCATCGAGCCGGCTCTGGCCCTACTGCTTCTTTTTGCCTGGCAAGCCAATGGAAGGCGCAGCGCTTTTAGCCAGCGCGACATCGATCGTCCGGTAAAGTTGATTGATATCCACGATCTGCGTCCAGCTATGATCCGTAACGACAAAGATGCACGGTGTTCGGCGAACTCCGATACGATCACCCAGCGCGTGATCCGCATTCACTTCGTTCTTGCAGTTTCCGCTCGCATCCATCACGAACGGCATGCTCTGCCCGTGAGCCTGAAACCACTTGCGCGTGAACTGTGACAGGTCCTCTCTGCTCGAGATCATGTTCTGATTAGCGAGAACATCACGACGAAACTCGTCAGCTAACCTCGGCGACACACTATCCTGCAGATATCGAGCCGTCACAGCAGCCTCGAAGCTCCACACATGGAAGTTCCACGGATAGTCATGATGCACAACCGGAATCTTGTAGCGCTCAGCAGCCGCATGGACTATCGGAATCTCATGAGCGCACGCCGGACATTCCAGATCGTCGAACTCCCATATCGCCACCTTTGCGCCCGCCGGAGGCTTGAGCGGCGAGGCGTCTCGCAGCCGATCCCCTTGGTTAGGCGGAGCGGAATACTGCGCATGTGCAAAAACTCCTGCACCCACGAAAAGAACGGCAGCTAAAAGCTTCTTCATAAACCGGCACCTTCCGCATTTATTTCGAGCATAGCCCAGATCACCACGCGAGAACCAACAGCCACATCCACTATCCTACAGAGATGGACTTCCAGCTCTCCACCACCTACAAGCCCCAGGGCGACCAGCCCCGTGCCATCGCCGAACTCATCTCCGGTATCGGCGCCGGAGAAAAAGACCAGGTCCTCCTCGGCGTCACCGGCTCCGGCAAGACCTTCACCATGGCCAAGGTCATCGAAGAACTCCAGCGCCCCGCCCTCATCCTCGCGCACAACAAGACTCTCGCCGCCCAGCTCTACCACGAATTCAAGACCTTCTTCCCCAACAACGCCGTCGAGTACTTCGTCTCCTACTACGACTACTACCAACCCGAAGCCTACATCCCCGCCGGCGATCTCTTCATTGAAAAGGAGTCAACCGTCAATGAAGAATTAGACAAACTTCGCCTCTGCCGCCACCCGCAGCCTCTTCGAACGCCGCGACGCCATCATCGTCAGCTCCGTCTCCTGCATCTACGGCCTCGGTTCGCCCGAAGCCTACTACGGCATGTTGATGCTCCTCGAAAAAGGCCAGCGTCTCAAGCGCGAAGACATCACCCGCCGCCTCGTCGAAATCCTCTACGACCGCAACGACGTCGACTTCCGCCGCGGCACCTTCCGCGTCCGCGGCGACATCATCGAGGTCTACCCCACCTACGACGAAAACGCCTACCGCATCGAACTCTTCGGCGACGAGATCGACTCCCTCTCGCAGATCGATCCCCTCTTCGGCACCGTCAAGCAGAAATACTCCCGCCTCCCCATCTATCCTAAGTCCCACTACGTCGTCCAACCCGAGCGCAAAACCACCGCCATCGCCTCCATCCTCGAAGAGATGGAGTGGTGGGAAAAAGAACTCGAAACCCAGGGCCGCCTCGTCGAGTCCCAACGCATCCACCAGCGCACCCGCTTCGATCTCGAGATGATCAAATCCGTAGGCTACTGCCACGGCATCGAAAACTACTCCCGCCACTTCTCCGGCCGTCTCCCCGGCGAACCCCCACCCACGCTCCTCGACTACTTCCCCAAGGACTACCTCCTCTTCATCGACGAATCCCACGTCACCGTCCCCCAACTCCACGGCATGTGGCACGGCGACCGCAGCCGCAAACAAAATCTCGTCGACTACGGTTTCCGCCTCCCATCCGCCATGGACAACCGTCCCCTCAAATTCGAAGAGTTCGAATCCCGCACCGGCCAGATCATCTACGTCTCCGCCACTCCCGGCCCATACGAGCTCACCAAATCCGCCGGAGTCGTCGTCGAACAAATCATTCGCCCCACCGGCCTCATCGACCCGGTAGTCGAGATTCGCCCCATCAAAGGCCAGATCGACGACCTCCTCGCCGAGATCCGCGACCGCACCGACAAAAAACCAGCGCGTCCTCGTCACCACGCTCACCAAACGCATGTCCGAAGACCTCGCCAGCTACTACACCGAAGTAGGTGTCCGCTGCCGCTACATGCACTCCGAGATCGAAACCCTCGAGCGCATCAAACTCCTCCGCGACCTCCGCAAAGGCGAGTACGACGTCCTCATCGGAATCAACCTCCTCCGCGAAGGCCTCGATCTTCCGGAGGTCTCGTTGGTAGCAATTCTCGACGCCGACAAAGAAGGCTTCCTCCGCAGCCAGGGCTCACTCATCCAAACCATCGGCCGCGCCGCCCGTCACATCGAAGGCCGCGCCATCCTCTACGCCGACAAGATGACCGACTCCATGCAGCGCGCCATCGACGAGACCGACCGCCGCCGCGAAAAACAAGTCGCCTACAACGAAGAAAACGACATCACCCCAATGTCCATCATTCGTCCCCTGGAAATGGGCCTCGCCGGCATCCTCAAAGCCGACTACGCCGACCTCACCGACGAAGCCGAGGGCATGCCCGACTTCAGCACACAACAGGAACTCGACACCTACATCGGCAAACTAGAATCCGACATGCGCGAAGCCGCCAAGAAATTCGAATTCGAAAAAGCCGCCAAACTCCGCGACACAGTAAAAGAACTGCGTACCAAAGAGTTTCTCTTCAGCTAAGCTCAACCATCATGGACTTCAAAGATCCGATACCAGCTGCCGGAGGCAAGATTGAATTCCTCGTCAATGCCGAGCAACGCATCAGTACTCAAATCAGCGGCCTCTCGACCGAGCCGGGCTTCCATGCCTTTTATCAAGTTGCCGTAAGCCTGGACGGACGCCACGTTATAGATGAAGTTCCCGTCACGGGACTTGGACAGGCACCAATATATCGCCAGCCATCGGTACTGACCTACATCCAATCGGACGAGCATGGGCTTTGGGGACGAAACTGCCCAAGATGCGAACGTTATTTTCGCACCAATCACGTTACCGGCATAACGTGCTGCCCGTATTGCAGTATTGCTACTTCAAGCCTTTCTTTTATATCTAAGAAGCAGCGTGAGTATATAACCCATTTTTATGACGCCTTCGCTCGCGCCTTCATAACAAAACAGAACACAACGCTAGACCTTTCGGCGATTACGGATGCTACGCCGGCCTGGCACTTTGCAGAGGAGAAACAACAACGGCACTTCAAATGCAGAGTAGATCAATGCAGCGCAGAGTGTGACATTCTGGGCAACTTTGGATTCTGCCCACGATGTGGCAGAACCAACGCGGAGGAGCTTTTTAATGCGTCCATAAAAAAATTTAGAGATGAAGTTTCGGAGGCCACTTCTGCAGACGCTGACAACGAGAAACGGGACACGATCGTGGAACGTGTCGCGATCGCATTGGTCACCGAATTGGAAGCGCTTGGCAAGCATCTTCGTCGAAAACTTCTTTTGATACCTCTCACTCAGCGTCGCCGAAAGAAGCTCGAAGACATCAGCTTTCAAAGAATCGCCGAAGCGAACGGAATACTGGAAGAGATTTTCGATTTGGGGTTCTTCGAGCGCTCAACGGGTGGGTCAAATAGCTCCAGCGGCATATCAAAAGACGAGAAAAGCTTCATCAACTTGATGCTGCAAAAGCGACATGTGCTGATTCACAATGGGGGGATTGCGGACGAGACATATATCAAGAAGAGCAGTGATACCACAACTCGGATCGATGAAAGGATCGGAGTTCTAGGCTGGGAAGTAGAAAGATTCCTCAGTTTGATTGAACAGCTAGGAAATAACTTCATCGCAAATGTAGAACAAGGACTTCTGGAGGTGGAATGATAGATGAAAGCGTACTAAATTATCAGCGGGGCACGCTGGTTGAATTCAACCTGACTCTCGGAGGCGGTCCCCTTACCTCCAGAGGGTTGATTCTCAACACCGGAGTCCTTTTCGGGCGATCAGCCCGTCAGGTGTGGATACTCGAAATCGACGGAGGCACCGACCAGCAGCGTGGCTATTGGCTTAACCGTAAGCACCTTGTGCACGAGGACGCAATTTCTTGCTCGATTCCCGCCGTTGTCATAGGGCATGACACGCTGCTGCGAGACAATCCGGTTTGTTATCCAGTACAAGATATCAAGGGCAACTTCGAGATAACCGCCATTGTTGTGACCGCGCCATGCAGGGCTGCTGAGACGAAATCGTAGAAAAGCCGGGTGGCCAACCCTACAAATCGACCTATCCGAAAAGTTCGGGTGCCAGATCCGTACGCGAAGGGGACGGGTGGGGAAGCAGTATGTAAGGATAAAAAATCTCCACAAAGAATATGAGCGCACCCCCGCAGACCCAACACACCCCCAAACTTCTCTCACGACGCTTCTACTCCCGCTCCCCCGAGATCGTCGCCCGAGCCCTACTCGGCAAGCTACTCATCCGCGACCTCCACGGCAAACGCCTCACCGCCCGCATCACCGAAGTCGAAGCCTACCTCGGCCTCATCGACCCAGCATCGCACGCAGCCCGCGGCCTCACCCCCAGCAACGCAATACTCTTCGGCCCATCCGGACACGTATATGTCTACTTCATCTACGGCATGTACTACTGCCTCAACGTCGCCTCGCATCTTCCCGGCGAAGCAGGCGGAGTCCTCATCCGAGCCCTCGATCCAATCGACGGTCTCGAAACCATGGCCGATCTCCGCGGCCTTCCCCACAACACAAAACCCAAACTCCTCACCGGAGGCCCCGGCCGTCTCTGCCAGGCACTCGACATCACCCGCATAAACTCCAACGGCCTCGACGTAACCTCACCAACCTCCGCCATCCGTATCGCCGACGACGGCCACCGTCCCACCAAAATCCAAACCACCCCACGCATAGGCATTACCAAAGCCGCCGACCGCCCCCTTCGCTTCCTAGTCGGCGAAATCGCCAAAGCCAAGCGCTCCCCATCCCGCTCCTAAGATGTGGGTTCGCCTGCCCCCTCACATCCCCAAAAGCACGAGGGGTCAAGCGAAACCAAGCGTCTTGCTTTAGGGCACGGCTTCGGCCGTGCCAACAAGAACCGCGTCGAAGACGCCTTCTGCTCTGCCGAAGGCCGGAGTGAAGGCGCAGCCGAAACGACTGAATTGCTTTCTTCAATCCGCCACAAACGCAACAACTTCACACTGCGTTCCACCTTGTTTACTCCATTTCCAGCAATTACTTACAACGATTTCCACAACCAAAAGCTTGACTCACCCAGATACAATTAACTTATGGAGTAGAGAGTTGAGCCCGGCCACCCGCCGGGCTTTCGCATTTAACCCACAAAAAAGGCTTAGGTCCAGACCCAGGTATGCCCCACAAACATACCGAAGTCCAGACCTAAGCCTTTTCCGCACTAGACTTTGCGCAGGAAAATACCCCGGGGAGGGGGTACCCATGAACAAGACCATCGAAGTCATCAAGGACATCCGCACCCTCTGCACCCACATCTTCGAAGGAGGCCACCCGCTGCGCCTCGCCCGCCCTCCAGCGCGAAGCCTTCTGCTACTACCACCACCCCAACCGCAAGCCGATCCAGAACCCAACCCGGCGCCGCAGTCGCCGCCAATCCTTCAACCTCCCACTCCCTTCCGGCCAAACGGACCTGCAGCACGCCGTCTATGAAGTGATCCGGCGTCTCGCCGCCAACCAGATCAGCAACCGCCACGCTGGGGTAATCCTAACTGCCTTAGACGAGATCAGCCGGAACTCGCCATAAATCACAGATCCTTCACCTCACTCCTCCCGCGCACGAAACAGTAAGATCGTTTCGGAACACTCAGAGGAAAAATGATCATCATCAACGACGAATACGTCACCCTGGACACCCCCACCGGCCCCATGCGCACCCACATCGTCCGCCCCGCCGCCCCCGGCCGCTACCCCGGCGTCATCTTCTACTCAGAAATCTTCCAGATCACCGCACCCATCCGCCGCACCGCCGCCATGCTCGCCGGCCACGGCTACATCGTCGCCATGCCCGAGATCTACCACGAGTCCGAACCCGCCGGCACCATCCTCGCCTACGACCAGGCCGGCTCCGACCGCGGCAACTTCCTCAAGACCGACAAGCCCGTCGCCGCCTACGACGCCGACGCCCGCGCCGTCCTCGACCACCTCGCCGCCCGTCCCGACTGCACCGGCAAACTCGGCGCCATGGGCATCTGCATCGGCGGCCATCTCGCCTTCCGCGCCGCCATGAACCCCGACGTCCTCGCCACCGCCTGCTTCTACGCCACCGACATCCACAAAGCGCGGCCTCGGCAAAGGCATGAACGACGACTCGCTCGAGCGCGCCGAAAGACATCCAGGGCGAACTCCTCATGATCTGGGGCCGCCAGGATCCCCACATCCCCACCGAAGGCCGCATGAAAGTCCTCACCCGCCTCAACGAACTAGGCAAAAAACTAAGCTGGCACGAAGTCAACGGCGCCCACGCCTTCATGCGCGACGAAGGCATCCGCTACGACCCCGAACTCGCCTACAGCCTCTACGGTTTCGTCTTCGATCTCTTCCACCGCAAACTAGGCGAAGGCGACCTCACCACTCAGACCGTCGGATCGACAGAAACCCGTCACTAGTTCTTTTGAAAGAACCGTCAGCGCCCTATTGACGTATCGCTTGAACTACCGCCAGCTAACCGCAAGATGCCACCGCATCTTCCGTTCCATCGTCTTCTCCAGCACGTGAGCGTACTCCAGCAGTTCAGAGAGCACCTGCTCCCCCTCGGTTCCCAACTGCTGCGGATCGTCCTCAAGCGCCAGCAATAGCGCCCTCACCGTCTTCAAACCATCCTCTGGCGAATACCACTGCGGTGGCGGCAACCGTCGTATCAACTCCTGGTTTCCCGCGCCCTCTTCAATCAGCAACGACATCGAATTCTCATCCGCCGAAAAGAACTCAATCAGCGGACGCACCCCAAGCCGCAGCGCCAACCGCTCCAACGCATCCTCATGCCGGGCCAGCGAACGCCCATTCACAAAGATGTCGAACCCCGGGTCCTCACCCTCGACCACGATGTACATCGAAGCTGCCATTAACCGCAGTTTACCCCGCAAATCGCCCGCAGGAAAGTATCAACGAAGCGACAACATCGTCTCCTCTTCCCCCGACTTTAGAAACAAAAGCATTCCGGCGCCAGCCGCCAGCAGCACCGTCCCAAAGCCCATCCTGGCCGTCCACTCGGGCCTCATCAAGACAAAGCTCTCGAGGATAGTCACCAATGGAATCACCAGATAGCGCGAGGCAAATGGCACCGGTCGCATCTCCCGCAGCAACCAGACAAGAAGCAGTATCTCCACCACATCCACCAGCGATTGAAGCGACACCACCGAAACCAACCCGCTCCAGCGCCAAACAATCTCTTCATGAACAAAACTCCAGCTCAGCAGAAACGCAGCATTCGCCAGACCCATCACCGCAATCGCGCGCACCAGCCCAACACCTTGCAACAGCCGATACATCCACACACTCGCAAGGCCTGCCAGAACAACAGCAGCACAAACAACAGCCAGCATCACCCACCCATGCACCGTCCCGGAAAACTCTAAACGGCAGCAGCAAGAGAAGCCCACCAAGTCCAATCAACGCCGGGATCAGAGACCGTCTCGCACCTCGTTCCCCCAACCCCGTCGCATCGCCGGCGGCAATCACCATCACAACCACCACAGGGACCATCGCAAAGAGTGCAGACCTGCTCGTGCCGGACACACTGCCTCGCGCGTATTCAATAGCAACCATCGGCAGTGCAAAGAATCCCACCGACGCTGCTGCTAAGCGCGCGCACCACGCAACTTGGTCCTGCGGCCATCTCTCGCGAGCGGTGAACAACAGCGCAGTCAGGCCAATCACACCAAAGAGAAGACCCTGCTGCTCCAGCGGAGGCAATCCACCCGTCATCGCACCGGGGATTGCCCACGATGTTCCAGACAGAATGCAAAGCGTTGCAAAAGCAATCCACAGACTCCATCGCATGACGAACGGGCGTCCAGTCTCAACCTGAGTTAGAAATCACTTCCACACATGAGGCACCGACCCTGCAGGAGCATGAGAGGTCAGTTCAAGGTAAACAGTCTCGATGTCCTGTTGCCATAAGTCGGCCCGGCTCGGGACCCAATTGCTGTCGCTGTCCGGAAGCTTGATGTGCATCTCAGCCGGCGTCTTTCCTGCATCCTTCTGAAGCTTGACCTCGGCGTAAAGGTCCCGCAGAAACTCCGCCTGCCCCGACACAATCTCCGGTCCACCTGCCGCACCATGACCCGGCAGAACATAAAGCGGCTTCAGCGCCAGCGCCTTGCCGAGAACATCGGGCCAGTTCGCAAGATTCGCATCAAGCAGTTTGTTCCTCGGCCCGTTGACCGCCGCGTCCCCCGTACACAAGATCCGCTCCTTCGGCAGCCACACATATCCATCGCCAGGCGTATGTCCCCACCCCAGAAAAAGAAACCGAACCTCTCGCTTCTTGTCTTTCAGCACGAAGGAATCGCCGTCGACAATCTTCCGCGGCCTCTGAACATCCGCTTCGCCCGTCTCCCGAACATCGTCCCGTTTCGTCATCGCCGACTGCCACCGCGTCGGCTCCCATCGGTTCATCTCCGTGACGACCCCGCGGAACGCCACCGTCGTCGCTCCCGCCGCAGTCCACACCGAATTCCCATACGAATGGTCTCCATGCGCATGCGTATCGAATACGTAGCGCACCGGTTTCTTCGACAGGCCTTTGACTACATTCAACAGCTCCTTCGCTCGTCCCGGATAGTTCGCATCCACCACTACGAGATAGTCCTGCATCTCAATGATCGCCGTATTGCTGTAGCCCTTGCTCGAGTCTCCAAGGAGAAACCACACACCATCGGCGATCTTCTGAGGAGCCGCGTCTTGCGCTGAAGCAAATCGCTCCGGACAAAAAACGAGCGCGATTAACAGCGCCTGAAACGCAAGGTGGCGAAATACTCGTCGCATCCCGAAGTCACAAAAGCCGCGCAATCGCGCGGCCTTTGTAACCATCCCTGATGAAACTCTAGCGATTGCCGCCGCCCTGCGGTCCACCCGAACCAGGACCACCCGGTCTGCGTCCGCCACGACGACGCCTGCCTCCCGGCCGCCTCTGCCCGCCCGGCCCGCTCGGTCTCTCGCCGCCGGCAACCGCAGGTACTGCAGGAGCGCCGTCGGCGCGGTTGAAGTTGGGCTCGTCAGTAGACTCTTCGCCGTCATCGTCGAAATCGTCTCCGTCATCATCAACATCATCTGCTGCCTCGGTCGCAGGAGCAGCAGCAGCACCCGCTTCCACGCGGCCGCCATCTGTTCCAATCTGTCCAGGCTCCGGCAGGCCAAGCTTCGCGCGCTGTTCGCGCAGAACCGCCTTCCGCGAAAGCTTGATGCGATTCCCCTCGATAGCCAGAACCTTCACCAGGATCTGATCACCCTCACGAAGTTCATCTTTGACCTCCTTGACGCGATGTTCCGCGATCTCAGAGACGTGCAGCAAGCCGTCCGTTCCCGGGAATATCTCGACGAAAGCGCCAAACTCAGCAAGGCGAACCACCTTGCCAAGATAGGTCTTCCCAATCTCAGGCACAGCAGTAAGATCGCTGATCATCTGGATCGCCCGTGCAAGTCCGTCAGCGTCGCTCGAAGCAACATTGACGCGTCCCGTATCGTCGACATCGATCTTCACGCCCGTCGCGTCAATGATCCCGCGAATCACCTTGCCTCCCGGCCCGATCAAATCACGAATCTTGTCCGTCGGAATCTGAATTGTGTGAATACGCGGAGCAAACTGCGACTTCTCTTCGCTCGCACTAGCGATCACGCCGTCCATGGTATCCAGCAGGAACACGCGTCCCTGCCGGGCCTGCTCCAGCGCCTCCCGCATGATCTGCGGAGTGATCCCCATGATCTTGATATCCATCTGCAGCGCCGTAATTCCCTTGCGCGTACCAGCGACCTTGAAGTCCATGTCGCCGTAGTGATCTTCCGCGCCGGCAATATCCGTCAGAATGGCATAGTTATCGCCTTCCTTCACCAGACCCATGGCAACACCCGCGACTGACCCCTTGAGCGAAATGCCCGCCTGCATCAGCGCCAGCGAAGCGCCGCACACAGTCGCCATCGAAGACGATCCGTTCGATTCAAGAATGTCCGAGACGACTCGCAACGTATAAGGCGACTCATCCTCAGCCGGCAAGACCGCCTCGATCGCCCGCGACGCAAGCGCGCCATGACCAATCTCGCGACGACCTACGCCGCTCATACGTCCAACCTCACCAACGGAGAACGGAGGAAAGTTATAGTGCAGCATGAAGCGTCGCTTCTGCTCTCCCTCATAGCTCTCCAGCCGCTGCGCATCGTCTGTAGTTCCCAGCGTCGCACTCACCAGCGCCTGCGTCTCGCCACGAGTAAACAGCGCCGACCCATGCACCCGAGGCAGCACACCAACCTCGATCGTCAGATCGCGAATCTTATCGAACGCCCGATGATCCGGACGAATCCGATCCACCAGAACCTGGTCGCGGAAGATCTTCTCGCGTAGCAGCTCATAGTACTTGCTCAGCTTCTTCGCAGCGTCCGCGTCGCCCTCGGGCAGCTCCTTCTTCAGCTCGTCCTTGATCTCTTTGACCAGGGCATAGCTCTCAAACTTCGGATGCTTCTGCGTATCAAGCGCATCCTTCAGCTTCGCACCAACCTTCGCCGTCAGCCCATTCAGATACTCATGATCGATCTCAACCGCACCAACCACTCGCTTGGTCTTGCCTGCACGGCTGACCAGATCATCAATCGCAGCGCAAATCTTTTTGATCTGCTCATGCGCAAACTCGATCGCGTCGACAACTCGCCCTTCCGCAATCTCCTTCGCGCCCGACTCGATCATCACAATGCCGTCCTTCGTCCCGACGACCATGATGTTCAACGTGCTCTTCGCCCGCTCGGCGTACGTGGGGTTGACGACAAACTGATCGTCCACAATCCCGATCCGTACCGCGCCTACCGGCCCATGAAAAGGAATATCGCTCAGTGCCAGCGCGCAGCTGGCGCCGTTGATGCCCAGCACATCGGGATCATTTTCCTTATCCGCGGAGTACACAAACGCAACCACCTGCGTCTCATTGCGAAACGCCTCAGGAAACAGCGGACGAATCGGCCGATCGATCTGACGGCTCGTCAAAATCTCCTTCTCACTCGGACGTCCTTCGCGCTTGATAAACCCGCCAGGAATACGGCCACCTGCATAGGTGAACTCGCGATACTCCACAGTCAGCGGGAAGAAATCGATACCCTCTTTCGGGTCCGGCGATGCCACAGCCGTTGCTAGAATTACATTGTCGCCACTTGAAGTGAGCGCCGCGCCGGAGGCCTGTTTCGCCATGCGTCCGGTCTCGAATTTAATTTGCTTGCCGCCGGCAAGCTCAACTGTCACGTCCTGTTTCATGTTGCCTCTCTTCTCTCGTTTTCATTCAATTAAGCTTGTATCGCGTCATCCCTCGAACGGGCGCGAAAAAGCGCAGTTCCACTGCGCGGCTACTTGGCCGCCAGAGAACTGCGCTGGTAGAGATCGTTTGGAGTCGTGTACTCGTCAGAGCCACCAACCGCGGAGGTCACTACGGCATCTGTCATCGTTAGCAACTCCAGCGACAAGGTCTTACCTGACCTTGCACGAATGTTGCAGCCGACGATAAACGGGCCGTGTGTACTTCCATAGTTTGAACGGTATCTCCGAAGATGGTGCGGTTACTTGCGGATCCCGAGTTTGCCGATCACCTCGCGGTACCGGTCTGCGTCGCACTTCTTCAGGTAGTCCAGCAAACGGCGCCGCTTGCTCACAAGCATCAATAGTCCCCGGCGCGAGCCGTGGTCCTTCTTGTGCTCTTTGAAGTGTTCCGTCAACTCGCCGATGCGCTCGCTTAAAATCGCGATCTGGACCTCTGGACTCCCGGTGTCGGAGTCGTGCGTACGAAACTTTGCAATAATGTCTGTCTTTTTAGCGGATGCCAACACAGCTTTTTTCTGCTCCTGATTCTTCTAGTCCACTCTTAGTGTCTGCATAAGGATAGCATTGCCAGCCAAACGCGGCAAACCACCTACGCCCAAAACACTCAAAGATTTGCAGATAACTTAGGCTATGTGGGTCTTTAGAAATGCCAGACTCCGCTCCCTCGCCAGCTTCGCAGCGGCTGCGTTATAGTGCCCCGGATCGACATCCCGATTAAACGCATGCCCTGCACCCTCATATACAAAGATCTCCACCTCAGGATGCGCCGCACGAACCGCCTCGATCTGGTCCTTGCCGATATGATCGTCCTGCGCCCCAAAGTGCAGCATTACCGGACAGCTCGGCTCCTCTTTGGCGACTGACCCAATCCCGCCCGCATAGTAGCCAACACAGCACGACGGCTGCATCTTGTAATTCTCCCCACGCGTCGCAACCAGCCAGCTCGTCAACCCGCCATAGCAGTACCCGATGACGCCGATTCCCTTCCCGGCCTCCTTTCGCCGCCTCCATACGCTGCGGCAACATCCATCAACGTAGGCTCAGGCTTCAGCCTCGGATAAAGCTCCATCGCCCGCTTCTGATCATCGCCGCTGTACTTCAACTCCAGTCCTCGCTCGAAGCGGTCAAAGATCGCAGGCGCAACCACAAGAAATCCATCCTTGGCATACCCGTCCGCAACGCTGCGAACATGCGCATTGATGCCATAGATCTCCTGCACCAGAACCAGCGCTCCAATTGCCTCACCCGCGGGCCGGGCAACGTACGCGCTCAGCTCATGACCATCCTGTGCCTTCAACTTAATCCAATCGCTCATGACTCCATCATATCGAGTTCAGTTGTTAATTTGCATTCGCTGGTTGTCAAATAAAAGTAAAAGCAGCATGCGAAACGGGTAAACGAAAACGATAATCGTCCAACGCAGGCCTGCACGAAACGACAGCGCTTCTACGAACTGCTCCCCGAATCCGAATAGCTCTTCATCTCACGCGTCCACCGAAGAAATCTCAAAAACTGTCTCTTTTCATTCCAGAAGAGATTCCAGAAATCTCGCGCACGCACCGTGTCCGCCTTTTGCCCCGAGTAGGTCTCCACCCGCCACCGAAGATAGGGGCTCCGCCACGGCCGCAACCGATTGCCGCGCGTCGCATTCCACAAAAATCTCAACTCCTCGCCCATTCGTTCGCCCCTCATCAAAGTATAGCGGCGAACCGACACGCCACAGACCTCAGCACAAGAGGAACATACAACCACCGAAATTTATTCATGCAAAATTTGACTATGTAGAATACTATTGTTCGAGCAGCGGCTAGTAGTTCACTACATAGCCTCAAAGATCGGCCACGGCCAGAAGAGGAATCAGTTCAACGGAAGCTACCTACCCGTTGACGGATGGCGCGATGAATCGAACGCAATCACCATCTGCGATGAGGGCCAACCCTCTCCACTCCACCAGGAGAATTCTCTTCGGTGGTAGCACGCCCGCTCCTGAAGCCACCCAACTCAACGCGAACTCCGGCGACATCTGGTCCCTGGTCGTCACTGGGTGTCTTTCGGCGGCCATGGTCATCTCCCTCACCTGCCGCCTGCCGGTCGCGCACGCCCTCTCGTGGCGCGTAATCTTCTTCCGTTCCGTCACACTCGTCGCGCTCGCAGCGGCAGCAGGCGCAGCAGGCATCTCTGTTCCTTGGCTCTTCCTCAAAGCAAAACCGTCGTTCCGTCTCGCGTTCCTATCGCAGAGGGTTGCGATTGCTTGCATATTCTTCCCAAGCGTCACTCTGCTGTATCGCCAGCAATCACCCGGCATGTTTGTGGTCCTTGCCTTCGCCACCGTAGCCGCCTCCTTGAGTCTCCGCCGGCTCTTCCTCACCGGAACCGAAGGAGAAGAAAGCCAGCGGCCAATCTGGCACACCGGCGACCTTCAAACTCTCTACGGCCTGCCCATAGCCAACTTCCGTCCCATCCGCGCATTGATGATTGCCACCTGCCTTCAGGCATCGCTCATTCTGGCCGCATTGGAGTTCCCCCTCTCTGCCGCAGTCCTCCTCTCAACCTGCCTCTTTCTGCTGGCATGGCGATGGAGCGAACAAGCTGCCACCACCAGGAACTTTCCCGGCAGAAAACAGTCAGTTCTGCTCTGTGCCTGCGCCATCCTCTTCACGGTCCTTGCACTCATCCCCTGGGTCGGTCGCAAATCGGATAGCTCTAACCGGAACGCTCGAGCTCACAGGCCGGCACTCATTACCCACGAAGCGAACGAAACCGACGTCCCCGGCTCTGACTATGTCGGCATCATCCTGTGGCCACCACCCATAAAGAAGACCGAGATCGTTCCACCGAAACCGCACTCCCCTTCCTTCTCGATCGGAAGAACATCCAAACCCGTAGTCATTCCATTCGACGGCCAATACTGGTACTTTAAGGCGCCGAGTGAGAGACCCGGTCCACGCGCCCACATCGCTCATGGAAGGGCCACCTACGTCAACGTACACTCAACCGATTCAGCGCCTCTATTGATGAAGGCTTACCAGAATCTCGGAACATCAATCGACCTGGCCTGTTGCAGCGAGATCGACGTTGCCATCTCCAATGCCGATGTTCGTCCCGGAACAATTGCTCTGACCATACATCTCACGGATTCGGCCTCCATCGGAAAGCCATCTGAGGACCTCGCGCCACGGACGATCGTATCCAGCACAGTCGCCAACATTCCCTTGAACCGCGCGCCCGTGGACGAGGTGCTGCGTTTCCCCATCTCGCACTCCGCGTCAATTCAACGGTTCAACGAGATCACCATAGTCTTCCAGCAGGCGAAAGAACGGTCCCGCGGCGCACCAAAGGTCGCCATTCAGAGCTTCACCCTCATCCCCAGATAGAGATCCGAAACAACTCACCACGAATCTGTTGCGATTAGGCACATCGTTAGGGATCTACTTGACGACCTCGTACCGTAGTCGGACGACGCCGTCAGAATATTTCCTGACGGAACTCAAGCGAAGCGTGATGTCCCGATGACGCGGCGCCATAAGCGGAATCCCCTCACCGATGAGTGTGGGCATAACGTGAATGTCGAATTCGTCGATCTCGCCCTCATCGAGGAATGAGGCGATCAGTTCGCCGCCACCCATCATCCAGATGTGTTTTCCCGGTGTAGCGCGCAGACGTTGCGCAAATGCCTTCGGCGATTCAGACACGAACTCCACACCTTTTGCAGCCCGTTTCGGCGGTCTCCGCGAGAACACATAGTTGGCGAGCTTAGTGTCGAACATCCCGTCTTTGCTGCCTGTTTTTTTGAGATAAGCGAGACCCCAATCGTAGGTCTTGCGTCCCCACAGTATGGTGTCGATCGTCCGATAAAACTTGGTCATGCCGTAATCGATCGTGTCCGGACGGCGATTGAGCCATTCGACATCGCCGTCTGGCCGGGCGATGTAGCCGTCCGCGCTCGTCGCAATGTAAACGATGATCCGTCTCTTGGCTTTCACGACCCAATCTCTTCCGCATCCCTGTCAATCCTAGCTCGTGCCCTTGGTTATCTGCGACAGCCCTTTTTTAATTGCCATTTTCTGCCCAAAAAACGCATGTCAAGCCCCCAAACACCCTAAACCTTTCCACCTCAACAACATCCGCGTGGCGTATTAGTTACACTCAAACCGCTATACTGGGTTATATAGATCAAAACCGGAGAACCCCGGACCATTTTGCGGGGTTAACTCGTTTATTTGCACGATTTTGGACGCAAGTCTTTTGCAATCACTATTTTACGGATCGCCATGTCTCGCAAGTTATTGATTGCAAGCAACTTACACGCGGGCAATAGGGGGGGAGGTCCCCCCAATCAAAGGAAGACTACCTCATAAGGCTAAACAGGTCGGAGCCACTCAGAGCATTGATGACGCTCAACAAAGCCTGATGCTGGGTCTCGGTCTGAGACAACTGGGTTGCCACCGCCGCAGGATCAGCTGCAACAAGACTGCTCTGCGCGACCTTCAACTGGCTCTCCTGAGTCTGGACATAGGTACTGGTCGACTGCACTCGGCTCAGGGAACTATCGAGAGTGCTGCGCTGTGCCGAAAGTTGCCCCAGCGCTGTGGTCAACGCCGAGGTGTCCGCCGTGAGCGTACCTGTCGCCGCACCCGAGGAGAAATCGGAGATCAATTGGTTCAGCGCACCCAGCACACCGGAGCCAGCAGCGCCGAAGACTGACGACCCGGGCAGGTTGACCTGGATCTTCTGCCCATTCGGAGTTTCAACATACTGCAGCTTGCTGTCCCCGTTATAGGTTGCCGTTGCAGGATTGGTGCTGGTATCCAGTGCAAACGGAGGCACAGACCCCTGGCTGCCACCAAACAGATACTGGCCCTGGTAGCTCGTGTTCGCCAGAGAAAGTACCTGATCGCGGATTCCGCTCAATTTTTGAGCGACACTGGCGAGGTCGTTCGCGTTGAGCGTCCCATTGTTGCCCGACACAGCGGTGGCAATCGCCGAAGTCACCTGCGTGACAACCTCGCCCAGCGTCGAATCGGCGACCTGCAACCGCGAAGACTCATTCGAAGCAGTCTGAACGAAGGTATCGTCCTTCGCTATCGCGCTTCCCAGCAGCAGACTCTGCGCAACGGCGACGGGATCGTCCTGTAACGACGAGACACGCAATCCGCTTGATAACTCGGACGCAAGAATAGCCTCTTCGCTGGCCGATTGATCGACCGCTGCAGTCAGATTAGTAACGTAATTCGGATCGACGCGCATGATGGTGCTCCTGAGTTTCAGTCTTGGAATTCGGTGATGCCTCATCGCCGCCTTTTAGGTCACCGACGTCTGGACGCCCAGATTAAGCGCACTCGCCATCACCGAATTGGCAATGTTGAAGACCTGCGCCGCTGCCTGATAGGCACGTTGATACTGTGTCAGATTCGATGCCTCTTCATCGAGAGAAACACCGGACAACGAATCTCTCTGAGTCGTCAGTTGTGTAAGCGTCGCCTGCTGTGCACTGTTATTCGTCGTCGCAGCAGCCGTATCGCTGCCGATCTGCCCAAGAAAGGACGCAAGAAATCCCGAAGCCGTCTGACCGCCAACAATATTGGCGCTAGAAAGGTCAGCAAGCGCCGTCGCGTTTGTGTTTCCCGCAGATCCCTCACTTGGTCCAGCCGCGGCAACCGCCTTCGGATCAGTAGTCGTAACCTGGATCAACGCCGCTGCTCCGCTTGGATTAGCCGGAAGGCTGAAGAGCGCAGCTCCCGGGTTGCCGTTATCGTCGACACCCAGCTCGTTCTGTTGGTTCACCTGTGTTCCAAAGGCGAAGGCAAAACTGTCAAGCGCGTTCTGGTAGCTTGGCAACTTCTGATCTCTCGCTTGCAGAACGGTGATGAGGAAGGTGATCGAACGGGCGCTGCGACAGGCCGGTCTTGAGCTGACTGAGGTATTGCAAGCCTCGAATGGTGAGGAGGGGCTGCAGATGCTTCGTGACAATCAAGGTGCTTCCGCTCCTTTGGCACTGATATTGAGTGACATCAATATGCCGGTGATGGATGGATTGCAGTTTCTGGAGACGAAGCGGCAGGAGAATCTGGCACAGGGCGTTCCGGTCGTGATGATTACTACGGAAGGCAATGAGAGCTTTGTTCTGCGCGCGATCGCTGCCGGCGCTCAGGGATACATTTGCAAGCCGTTTACCGCGGAGCAGGTGAAGGTGCGTGTGCTGCCGTTGCTGCGGGCTGCTTAGCCGATCAGTGTTTGCATTGCTGGGTTTCAAAAATTTGAAGCGGGAAGAGGACGAGCGTGACGAACGTGCAAGATGAGGCAGTGACCCGGCTCGACTCGGCCGTCTCGGAGGTATTTGAGACGATGCTGGAGCGAAGCTGCGATCCTATGGAGGGCGAGGTCGACACGGTCGAAAGGAGGATCGTGGCGAGGATCCGATTTACCGGCACGGTCGATGGTGAGTGTCTTCTTTATGCGAGCCAGGCGACGGCATCGGTGACGGCGGAGGCTTTGCTTGGAACTCCGTCTGAGCCACATGATCCGATGGTCGACGATGCGATCGGGGAACTTTGCAACATGATCGCTGGCGGCTGGAAGAGCAAACTCGCCAATCCGGATTCGGACTGCTCGATCTCAACTCCTGCTGTGACGCGGGATGGGCTTGAGGGGTATCGGACCCAATTCGGAACGAAGTTCAGTCGCAACTATTCCTTCCAGGGAAATGTCTTTGGGGTGGTGCTCGCCTTCTAGAGGGCTACCCCTCCCCCCCCATTGCCCGCGCGTAACTCTTTTGTATTCAGTATTTTGCGACGTTAGATATCCCGCAAAATATTCATAATAAATGGGTTACGTCCAAATTCCTGCTGCGAAACGACTTAGCCCCGGAGAGTACTCCCGGGGCTGCTTGTTTTCGATCTATATATTCAGTATAGCGGTTTGAAGGTAACTCATACGCCATGTGGATCTCGCTGATTGGTAATGGGTTGGGTGATTTTGGGGCTTGACAAGCGTTTTTTGGGCAGAAAACGCGGAAAAATAATTGCAGGGCGATTTTGAATGGAGTTGGAGAAGCCGTCGTTTGGCGAAGGCATGTGTCGCCGATTGCCGGTGTGCAACAGGGTTTCAGGCAACAACAGATTGAATGTTAAGAACTACCGAAGCTGCAACGCGCGACGCCCACGGATGCACCGAATACACTGAGTAATCCGTAAGGGAGAGTCGCCCAAGGGCAGAATCCTGCCGCCATGCAGTTGTTGCGGGGTTGTGAATATTCAGTCCGATCGTTCTGATCGCAGACTGCAGGCGAGACGAAGTTCGTCAAAGAAATGAGGGACCACCATGATCGATGCACCGCAGATCACTCAGACCGTTTCTCAGTTGACGGCCAATCTCCATCTCACTGTTCCGCGGGCGGAGATTCGCAATGTGATGGGTCCGGGGCTAAGCGAGGTTCGGGCTGCGATTGCGGCGCAAGGCATCGCGGCTGCGGGGCCGTGGTTCACACATCATCTGAAGATGGATCCGGATATCTTCGACTTTGAGATATGTGTCCCGATTACGACCCGTTTTACTGCGACTGGCCGCGTTGAGTTGGGCCGCTGGCCGCCGACGACGGTGGCGCGAACGGTGTACCACGGTGCGTACGAGGGTCTTGGTAGTGCGTGGGGCGAGTTCGATCGATGGATTGCAGCAGTAGGGTACACACCGCGGCCCGATCTGATGGAGTGCTATGTTGTGGGACCGGAGTCGGGAGCGGATGCTTCGGGGTGGCGAACGGAGCTCAATCGGCCGCTCGTTGCTTGAAGTTGTGATGATGGCGGGCAGGAAAGAAAAAGCCCGGTCTCCGCTGAGTGCGAAGGCCGGGCTTTGTTGGTTTCGAGCTTCGCTTATTTCACTACGGACTGGAAGAGCGGCGAGGTGAGGAGGCTGGCAAACTGGCTGTCCGTGGAAGAGTACGCAACGGTGAGGGTGCCGGCGTTGGAGTCGATGGTGGTCTGATCGAGCGCGGATTTTTCGAGGGGCGAGCCTGAGGTCTTGCGCATGATGGATACACCCTTCATGAGAGTGGCTGCGGTGGCTGCCGTGAGAGTGTCGGACATGACTACGGCCATGTCGAACTTAACACCGTTCTGGAAGTCCATGGTGTAGCGGCTGCTCTTCATTCGGTTCTTTACGGTGTCGTAGTCGGCGAGCTGCGCGGCATCGCCGAGAACGCCCTTCATCATGGTCTGGGTACCCTTGGCGTCGAGGAGGCTCCAGACTGCCTTGGAGTCGACTATGCCCATCTCGTTGACCATGTCACTGTTGGAGAGGAAGTCAGGAATCATGCCGTCGCGGGCGTCCATCGCGTCCTTCACCGATTCCCTGTCGCCGAAGACCATGGTGGTCTGATTGAGGAAGACGACGCTCATTCCGTTGGAGCCCATTGGATAGACGTTGTTGTTGCGGAGCACGTAGGGCTTGGTCTTGTTCTTGGTGAAGTTGGCGAGGATCTCGCGGGTGTGGAACTGTCCCTGGGCAATGCCTACGATACGGGTTCCCTCGCCTTTTGAATCACGGAAAGCGGCGAAGGCGAGGACGTCAGCGTCCTGATCGACTTTGAGGCCGGAACTTTTGAGGGCGGTCTCGAGGCGCTTGAGTTCAGGGGGAAGGACACGGTCTTTGAGTTCCATCGCGGCGGGGGAGTTCTGCATGGCGTGATAGTCGACGACGATGAGTTGCTGAATGTCTTTGGGGATGGCAGACTTGGCGTCGCTGGAGAGCTGTGCTGCGAATGCGAATGTGGGGGCCATGATGGTCGCGATGGCGACGGCCGCGGTGAAGATGTTCTGCTTGATCGATGTCATAGTTCTCGTTACTCCTTGAGCTACTACCAGTGTAGCGTCAGTAGTTGTATTGTTTCGTGAATACGCCCAAGTAACAAGACTGTACGGGGCTTGATTTGTTAGCAAGCTTGCTACTTTCGTGTTAGTTCGCGGTGTTTGGAGTGAGGTTTGCAGACGGTCGTTTGCGGTGGGCTTCCAGGCCGTTATTCATTGCCAAAACTTTTCATTGGGTGTTGGCAGCTATGGCCATGCGATCGGAGAGTGGAGTTTGCGTTCGAGCACCTTGGCGTCTGGATCGAAGCCGGTTATTTGACGGACCCATTCGGCGTTGGGCTCGTAGGCAGCCTCGGGGATCAATCCGATGAGCTCTGCGTCGTCGATGAGGACACCGTGTCGCTGCGCGAGGTGTTGGATGGTGGTGTGGACGTGGCGCATTGGGGTGAGGTTGAAGTCGGTGACGTTCATGCTGACCTGGGCGCGGCCATTGGCGAAGACTCCAATGGCTTTGACGCCGTGAAGGCCTCCGTTGGCGGCGCGAATGTCGCGGGCGATGGCTCGCGCGGCGGCGATGTCGGACCCTTTGAGGTGGACGTTGTAGGCGATGAGGAAGCTGCGGGCACCGACGGCGCTCGCTCCGGCTGTTTCGTGAAGCTCCGGGCCGCCGATATCGGGACGGCGTGAGGCGTCTCGGCGTGCGGCGTCGCGGAGGCCTTCGAACTGGCCCTTGCGCACATCTTCTAGGAGGATGCGGTCTGGGCGTGCGGCTGCGGCGCCGTAGAAATAGACGGGAACTCCGTAGCGACGCCAGATGAGGAGCCCTGCCTGGCGGGCGAGGACGGCGCAGTCGGCGAGGGATGCCCCGCTGACGGGGATGAAGGGGATAACGTCGGCGGCGCCGATGCGTGGATGGACGCCGCTCTGTTTGGTGAGGTCGATGAGTTCGGCGGCTTTGCCTGCGGCGCGAATGGCCGCTTCGACGATGCCGGCGGCAGTGCCGGCGATCGTGACGACGGAACGGTTGTGGGCCTTATCGAGGGACCAGTCCAGCAGACGAACACCGTCGACTTGCATCGCGGAGACGATCTGGGTGACCTTGGCTGCGTCGTTCCCTTCGGAGAAGTTCGGAACGCATTCGATGATGGCTTCTGGATTCATAAGAGCACGGACGGGGGCCCAAGGATTAGTTTACGAGCGTTTCACTTCCACCACGTGTAACCGAGGGAGAATTGAACGCTGGCGTTGACGCCGGGATTGCGATCTCCCAAGGAGGCGCTGGAGATGTGGACACCGTTGGCGCTGAAGTCGATGGAACGGCGGGGCCGCAGGAAGTAATGTACGCCGACACCGCCTTGCGGGGTGAAATTGAAGACGCTGGCGTCGGCGTTGGGGCCGTCGTTTTGTGAGTTGTAGGGTGGGCCGCCAAACGCGGGGTATTTGTGGTTGGTCCAGACCAGACCACCGGCGGCCTGGCCCCAGAAGGAGAAGCGGCGTGTGCCGACGAAGTTCCAACGGAGAATGATGGGAGTGACGGAGACTCCGGTGAAGGTTCCGCCTACGGTGTAGAACGGCGTGCAGACTGGCGGGGTGCCGGGTGGGTTCGTGCAGAAGGGACGTTGGAACTTTGGCGTGTAGGACTGCCAGAAGGGGAAGACCTCGACGGCGTACTCGAAGTTGCCGTGCAGAGGGCCGGGGCCGACGTTGGGGGTGAGGACTTTGCCGGCGTGCACACCTGCCATGAGGAATTTGAAGTCGTCACGGTTCTGAGTGACGCCGAAGCCGCCCTGAACGATGGCGCCGATCTCGAGGGGCTGGTGGCTGGAGAGATCTTGATGGAATGGGTTGGTGTCGCCGGTGGGGGCGGCTTGCGCGGAGGCGAATCGAGTGGCGGCGAGCAGGAGGGCCACGACCCAGATGACGGTCGTTGCGGCGATGCGTTGCTTGCTATTGGGCAATCGAAGGCTCCGGTTGTTGGGGTGACAGAAGAAGGCCGCCGGTGAACGGCGGCCGTTTTGAATGGGCGACCGGTTGGTTAGTGGCTGGCACTAGCCACAGCGGCTTCGTCGAAGTCGAAGTTGGAGTAGACGTTTTGCGTGTCGTCGAGGTCTTCGAGGGTTTCGAGGAGGCGGATCATGGCGTTGGCCTGAGTGCCTTCGAGTTTGGTGTAGGTCGACGCGATCTTGGTGACCTGCGCGTGCTCAGGGGTGATCTTTGCGGCCTTCAGGGCTTCAGTTACGGCCTCGAAGTCCTTGGGGTCGGTGAGGACCTCCCAGTTATCGCCTTCGTCGGAGAGGTCTTCAGCGCCGGCGTCGAGGACGATTTCAGTCAGCTTGTCCTCGCTGGCGGCGGATTTGGCGATGGCAATGACGCCCTTCTTGGTGAACATCCAGGCGACTGCACCTTCGGCACCCATGTTGCCGCCGTTCTTGGAGAAGGCGTGACGGACTTCGCTGACAGCTCGATTCTTGTTGTCTGTGAGGACGTCGACGATGATGGCCACGCCGCCGGGGCCGTAGCCCTCGTAGGTGATCTCCTCGTAGGAGACGCCTTCGAGTTCGCCGGTGCCGCGCTGAATGGCGCGCTTGATGTTGTCGGCGGGCATGTTCTCGGCTTTGGCGGCTGCGATTGCTCCGCGGAGGCGGGGGTTACCGTCCGGATCTCCACCACCGCCGGTCTTGGCGGCTATGGTGATTTCCTTGATGAGGCGGGTGAAGATCTTGCCGCGTTTGGCGTCAAGCGCGCCCTTCTTGTGCTTGATTGTCGCCCATTTTGAATGGCCGGACATGGACTACCTCTGTGGTGATTTTGCGCTTGACTGCGGTGGATTGCGGAGTTGCGCGACCTTGCGATTTTAGCATGTTGCGCGGGGTGAAAGCTTGCTGGGGGCGGGGCGGGAGGGTCTCGATGGAATTGACTTCGCGACCAGAGCCGCGCTAGAGTTGCGCCAGCGCGAAGGGCGCATCCAGTCCGCGGAAAGGGCCGTGCCCACCTGAAACAAAGAGAAGTCGACGAACCTTCTTTCAGCCTGACGTGGGCGGACTCCAGGCGTATTTTGAAAGGAGCTTCGTATGGACGCCAAGGAAGTACCGACTCGTCCGAACCTGGAGCAATACAAAAAACAGGCCAAGGACTTTCTAAAGAGTTACAGGTCCGGTGATGCTCCGACTCTACAGCGCATCAAGCAGCATCATCCTCGCTTCGGTAAGCTGCCGGACGCTGAACTGCGAGGCGCCAAGTTTGCTCTCGCTGATGCACAACTCATTCTTGCGCGCGAGCATGGTTTCGAAAGCTGGCCCAGGTTTGCGAAACATGTCGAGGCGTTGAGCCTTAAGAGTTCCCCTACTTCACGATTCGAGTCGGCGGTGGGCGCCGTCGTTGCGGGCGATATCGCCACACTCGAGCGGTTGCTGGGCGAGAACCCGGAGTTGATTCGAGCGCGCTCGACACGGAGGCATGGTTCAACCCTTTTGCTCTATGTGGGAGCCAACGGTGTAGAGGATTATCGTCAGAGGTCTCCAAAGAACGCTGTGACGATTGCGGAGATGCTGCTGAGAGCGGGCGCTGACGTCAACGCGGTTGGGGAGATGTATGGCGGGTCGACGACGCTGGGATTGGTGGCGACTAGCATCCATCCGCTGCGCGCCGGAGTTCAGGAGGCTCTGATTGATACGTTGCTGGCCCATGGCGCAAGCTTCGACGGCAGCGTGGCTCCGGACTATACGAGAGGAAGCATCATCAATGCCTGTTTGGCGAATGGGCGCGGGGAAGCCGCAGCGTATCTTGCCAAGCGCGGGGCGCGACTGGATCTCGAAGGTGCAGCCGGTGTAGGACACCTCGATGTCGTCAAGAGTTTTTTCAACGAAGATGGCAGTTTGAATGCGAATGCGACGAGAGAGCAGATGAAGTCGGGCTTCAATTGGGGTTGCGAGTATGGCCGTCTCGACGTCGTGGATTTTCTGCTGCAGCGAGGCATTGATGTGGGCGAAAGGCATCGCAGCGAGACTGGCCTGCACTGGGCTGCGCATGGCGCTCATGTTGAGGTAGTCAAGTTGCTGCTGGAATGGAAGGCGCCGGTGGATGTCGAAGACGAAAGGTGGAGTGGTATTCCGCTGCAGTGGGCGTTTCACGGATGGCTCGATCGTTCACCCGGGACTATGAGCGACGGCTACTACGAGGTGGCAGCTCTTCTGGTTGCTGCAGGCTCGGAGGTGACACCGGAGTTGCTTGCCTCTGAAAAAGTGCGTGCCGATCCTCGGATGGTTGCGGCTCTCCGCAAGAGGCGCGGTTAGTCGAGTAGTTCGGGGGCGAGGAGGTCGCGCATGGTCTCGCGGCGGCGGATGAGCTTTGTGGATCTTCCTTCGACAAGGACTTCGGCGGGACGTGGGCGGGTGTTGTAGTTCGAGGTCTGCGACATGCCGTAGGCTCCGGCGTCGAGGAGGATGACCAGGTCGCTCGGGTTTGACTGCGGGGAGGGCGCGGTCGCGGGCGAAGAAGTCGCCGGACTCGCAGACGGGGCCTACTACGTCGACCTGCGGGTCGGGTTTGCGAGATTTTGTTGGCTGCTTGATGGGGATGATCTCGTGGTGGGCGTGGTAGAGCGCGGGGCGGATGAGGTCGTTCATCGCGGCGTCGGTGATGACGAAGGTCTTGCGACCGTTCTTCTTGACGTAGAGGACGCGGGTGAGGAGGGCGCCGGCCTGGGCTACGATGAAGCGGCCGGGTTCGAGGAGCAGGTGTGCGGGCTCGCCGGCGAGACCTTTGGTGAGAGCTGCGGCGTACTTTTCTACCTGTTTTGCGGGGTCGAATGTTCCGGCGCCGTAGTCGATGCCGAGGCCGCCTCCGGCGTCGACGTAGCGGATGTTGTGGCCGTCCTTGCGTAGATCGGCGATGAGGCTGGTGACGCGGGTGAGAGCGGCGGCGAAGGGATCGACTTTGCGGATCTGCGAGCCGATGTGGACGGAGACGCCGGCGGGGTCGAGCCATTTTGATTTTGCTGCGCGGCGGTAGATGGCGCGGGCGGCTTTGATGTCGATGCCGAACTTGTGTTCGCTGAGGCCGGTGGAGATGTAGGGGTGGGTCTCGGCGAAGACGTCGGGGTTGACGCGGAGGGCGAAGCGGGCGACTTTGCCGAGGGCTTCGGCGCGGGCGGCGAGGAGGTCGAGCTCGGCTTCGGATTCGACGTTGAAGAGGAGGATGTTGGCTTGGAGGGCGGCGTCGATCTCCCAGAGCTGTTTGCCTACTCCGGAGAAGACTACTTTTGTGAGGGCGGGTTTGTGAGCTTTGCGGACGCGCTCGAGTTCGCCGCCGGAGACGATGTCGAAGCCTGCTCCCTGCTTTGCGAGGAGACGAAGGATGGCGAGGGAGGAGTTGGCTTTGACGGCGTAACAGATGGTGTGGGGGCGGCTGGCGAAGGCTTGCTCGAAGAGCTGGAAGCGCTGCGTGATCTGCTGGGCGGAGTAGACGTAGAGCGGCGTGCCGTGTTGCGCGGCGAGGGTTGTGAGATCGGCTTCGTCGCAGTGAAGGAGACGGTTGCGGTAGGTGAAGGGACGGGCGCTGGCTGTGTCGATTTTTTTTGGCAAACTTAGAGGCCCTTTGCAGGCAGGGCGTAGGGGGCTTCAGGGATGATGACCCAGGCTACGAGATAGGCGATGGCGCCAACACCGGTGAAGATGACGAAGAGCGCAGTGAGGATGCGGGTTACGTTGAGGTTCCAGCCGTAGTGGAGGGCGAAGCCGGCGCAGACCCCGGCGATCATGCGATTCTGCCGCGGGCGCGTGAGCTGGCTGCTGGTTGGGTAGTAGCCCGGCGGTGGCGGAGGAGCGGCGGAGATGGTCGCTCCGCAGGCTGGACAGAAACGGGAGGATGGTTCGACTTGCTTGCCGCATTAGAGCAGAACATGGGCGCGTCTCCGAAGATACTATTTTGCCACAGAGACCATGATCGGCTGAAGTGGACAGGATCAGCAACGCTATTCGTACCTTAATGCGTTCGAACGGTCCTACTCACGAGGCGCGAGGAGCGCGGTGGAGATTATTTGCCGGTGTAGGGGGTCTTGAGGTAGCGGTGGGCGGCGTCAGACTGGGATTGGTCGCCGCCGCCGGCTGAGGCTAGTTGATATTGCTTGATGGCTTCTTCGCGGTTGTGGAGGAGATCAAACATTTCGCCGGCGTTGAGTTGGGCGCGGCGGCGAAGCCAGTCGCTGCAGGTGGGCTCGGCGGCAGCGAGCAGGTAGTTCTGAGCTGCAGCAGCTATGTCGTTCTGACCGCGCTGGGTGTCGGCGAGGCCGAAGTAGGCCATGTGGAGGCGTGGCTCGACAAAGTAACCGGGTTTCTTGGCATCGGCGAGAATCTCACGATAGATGGCGATCGCACCCGGGCCGTTACCGGAGTCCTTGGTGAGATTGGCGACCTCGATGCGGAAGAGGTAGTCGCGGGGAAACTGGTCGGCGAGGCCTTTCTGGACGACGATGGCCTCGGAGTAGCGCGCGTCGTGGCGCAGGAAGAGCGAGAGCGCGGTGCGGGATTCGATGGGGGTGACGATGCCGTGGGCGGCGGATTCTCGCAGGAGATCGAGGCCCTTTTCCTTGTTGCCGCTGACGCCTGCGATTCCAACCATGATGCGGATAACGCGGGGGAGGCTGGCGACGGCGAACTGCTGAATGCCGATGGCCATCTTGGCGTCGGCGTAGTCGGGATCGATCTTGAGGGCCTGCTCGCTGTCGCCACGGGCGGCGAAGCCCTGGCGCGCAGCGGCGTAGAAGCTGTGGTCGACGAGGGTGATGAAGGAGGCGTGCATGCCACGGGCGTAGCCTCGAGCGAAGAAGGCATTGGCGTCATTGGGGTTGGCTTTGATCTGCTCGTCGGCGAGGGCAATGGCAGAGTTGGTGAGGGATTCGATGCGGTCACGCGTGGCCTGGGGGACGGGGACGCTGCGCTTGGAGGTGAGGAAGGAGTCGTGTGCGTAGTAGGTGGTGTCGAGCAGGTCCTGGTGGTAGAGCTCGCGGAAGATGAGCGTCATGAGAATGTAGCCGATTGCAATGGCGCTCTGGGGGTTCGCCTTTTGAATGGCTTCGAAGCGGCTGAGAGCGCCCTCGTAGTCGAGGTTGTAGAAGTGTTCGTGGGCTTCGCGGACCTGTGGGGTGAGGTTGATGGGGTCGGTATGAGCGGCGGGGTTGTAGGGCTGCGGGTAAACGGGGGCTGCCAGGAGGAAGGCAAGAATCAGGGCCAGGGTTTTTACGCTGCGTTTTATGGTTCTTCTCCGCTTCCAGGACTCTTCATCCTGACAGAATCTTTCTCTTCTGATGCAGATTTAGATGCTAGTACTTGACGTTGGTCATACAGCATTGGACGCGCGCCTCGGTAAACTATACCCTCTGGATGCCGGGAACCTCCGGAGTCGTTGTACATTCATTGGAACTGAAACGGACTTTATGACACGGGTTGAGCTGCTTCAGTTGTTAGTCGGGCAGGCGCGCAGTAACGGGTTTGAGTTTCGCAGGTGGTACGTCGGCAAGATGGGACTGCGCTGGGAGAACGCTCGGCACGCAGTGGAGACGCTGGCAGCGGAGCGGCGATACTACGCATTGCTGTTCTCGCATGAGTTTGCTTCGAGTTTCTGGAAGCCGGGTGAGGTGATGACCTTCCAGGTGCCGACGCAAACGTTTACGCGCAGGATGAAGGACGGGACGATCGGCACGGTCAAGCGCAAGGGATACACGCGGCGCAGTGCGCGAGAGGACGCGTGGCTCTATCACCTGAAGGAGCTGGCTGCGTCTGAGGAACCGCTACGTTATATGCGGCGATATCTCCGGGTGGAGGATGAGCTGGTGGAGGAAGATGTCGAGATGGAGAACGAGTTGGAAGAGCAGGATTAACCGCTTCGCTGGGCATGAGTTAGATGTGGTGGGTTCGGCGGATGGCTGCGATCTGTTTGAGATGATGCTTGCCGTGGATGAGATGAAACCTGCGCCACTGGGAGATGTTGAGCGGGCCGAGAACTGCGTGGGTTGCGCATTTGCTGGCTGTGCCGAAGAGATTCTCGGCCTCCGTAAAGAGCAGATCGAGGTGCACTAGATGATCATCGGTCGCCAGGGTTAGCTCTTCGCCTGAGAGTGGATGGGCGGTTGGTTGCGGTGTGACCAGCAGAGGGGCTTTGCGGCCTGTGGGGAAGTATCCGCAGCGAGTGACTGCATACTGAAAGATGCGGTTTGCGACGGTGGGTGTGGCGCGGGTTGGGGTGCGCTTGGCGAGGCGGCCGTCGATGACGGTTTCGGTGCTGGAATAGGTGAGGAGCAGATGTTCGATGTTCTGCTGAATGCTCCACTTATGCTTGTGGGAGGTCGGGCAGAGTTGGGTCTGGGTGGCATTCAGGCCGTGAAGGGTGGAGTTGATCTCGCTCTGGAGCTGGCGGAGGACGACGTTCATGGCAACACCACGTTATACGGCTTGCGATGTTGCGTCGAATCATGCTGACGGGAGAGTTTCTATCTACTGAAGTTCAGCGAGCGCCTTTTTGGCGGCTTTGGCCTTTTCGCCTTCGGGATCAAGTTTGAGATAGGTCTGGTATTCGGCGACCGCCTCTTCCTTCTTCTTCATCTTTTGCAAGACTTCAGCAAGGGCGAAGTGGGCCTTGGAGTAATCGGGTTGAACCGAGACCGCATCCTTGGCTCGGAGGTAGGCACCCTGGTAGTTTTCGTTTCCCAGATAAAACTTTGCGACAGCGAGATCTTCATCGACGCGTTCGTCGTCGGTCTGAACTTTTTTGACCTTGGGAAGTTTGCGATGAACGGAGGTACCCTCCGGAGGGTCGCCTTTGGCGGCTGGATTCTCGTCGGGCGCGGCACTGGGGTCGTCGTTGCTGGAGCTGGAGCTGCTACTGGAGTCGTCGCCAGGAAACTTTGGTGGAGGTTGTGTAGGGAACGGATGTTCCTTCGCGGCATCGGAGGGGCTGGTTGCGGGAGCCGGAGCGTTGGGCGCGGGAGCGTTGGGTGCCGGTGCGGGTTTGCTTGCTTCGCCGGGGAATGGGAACTGCTCGGCGGTCGATGGTTTCCTTCCGGCGGGGGCTGGCGGGGGGCACGGTTTGGCTGACTGATCGGTTGTTTGAGCCGGGGTGGTTTGGTTGGGAGCTGGGCAGGGCGCTGGGGAAGGGGCCGGCGGGGGTGTGGTCTGTGCGAGGCAGGCGGCGGAGAGGAGGAAGGCTACCTGAACGGCTCGAATTGCGGGGTGAATTGCCATCTGTTCTAGAGTACGCGTCCGATACTTTGACTGTGCTGCACGACGGTTTGTTATAGTCAGCAGACCTGGGCTGCTTCCCTGCCGACATTTTATTTGATGGAATTTATTTGACTATGGTTGATGGGCTGATTATTCGTTCCTCGTCGATTCACGCTGCGGGCTGCTATACGACACGGGCGATTCGAAAAGGTAAGCGGGTCTGCGAGTATGACGGGCCTCGATTCTCTAAAGATGAAGCAGATGAGCGATATAAAGACCGGGACATCACCTACCTCTTCAGCTGTGGGGATGACGGTACGGTGATTGATGGGTTCGGCATTGCCATGTTTATCAACCATTCGTGCGACCCAAATTGCGAGTCCGAGAACATGGACGGGCGGGTCTATGTTGTGGCGATTCGGAACATTGCTGCGGGCGAGGAGTTGACCTACGAATACAACCTTCATGACAGCGACGACCAAGACCAGAACTGCTATTGCGGGGCGAAGAAGTGCCGCGGCACGATGTTCAGCGAGGATGAGGTAAAGCGGCGGGCGAGAAAGGCTCGGGCTGCGGCGAAGGCGGTCAAGCGGTAAAGTTCTCCACTGCTGCTTGGCAGGGTGTGGGCGATACAATAGAGGTTGCGAGGGCGGTCGCAGCCTGGCTACGCATTCGGTCTTCTAGTTATTTATGGCATATCAGGTACTTGCACGAAAATACCGGCCACAACGGTTCGCGGATGTTGCGGGACAGGACCACGTGACTGTCACGCTGATGAATGCGCTGACGCAGAATCGGATTGCGCATGGGTACATCTTCAGCGGCCATCGCGGCATTGGAAAGACTACGATTGCGCGCATCCTGGCGATGGCGTTGAATTGCCGGAATGCGATTGGCTCGCCGGCACGGCCGACGGCTGAGCCGTGTGAGGTGTGCGAGAGTTGCACGGAGATCAGGGCGGGCAATGCAGTCGATGTGATCGAGATCGATGCTGCGACCAATCGCGGGATCGATGAGATTCGGGAACTGCGGGACGCGGCGCGCTATCGCCCGGCGAGGGATAAGTACAAGATTTACATTCTGGATGAGGCGCACCAGATAACGGATGCGGCGTTTAATGCGCTGCTGAAGACGCTGGAGGAGCCGCCGGACCACATCGTCTTCATGATGGCGACGACGCAGCCGGAGGATATTCCGCAGACGGTGCGGTCGCGATGCCAGCACTTCAGTTTTCATGCGGTGAAGCTGGTGGATATTCTGGGCGAGTTGCGCGGGATCGCAGAGCGCGAAGGGGTGGATGCGGATGAGGGGGCACTGAGCCTGTTGGCCGAGGCCGGCGATGGGTCGATGCGCGATGCGCTTTCGATCATGGACCAGGCGATTGCGAGTGCTCCGGTGGAGGATGGACGGGCGCGGCTGGATGCGGGACAGATTCGTGAGCTGATGGGAACGGTTCCGAATGCGGTGTTTGAGCGGATTCTTGAGGCGGTGGATGGGAATCGGAGCGCTGAAGTCATCACGGTGGCGAACCAGCTGCTGGATGCGGGGAACTCTCCGGCGCAGTTGGCGCGGCAGTTTGTGCGGTATCTGCGGAACTGCGTGATTGCGAAGATTGCGGGGATTGGTGTGGATGGCGCGGGTGCCGATGGTGTGGCGGGCGAGTTGCTGCAGATTTCGGCGGATGAACAACGGCGTGCGGGGCGGTCTGCTGCGCTGTTTAGCGAAGAGGAGCTGACGCGGTTTCTGCAGGTGATGCTGCGGACGTTTGATGAGCTGGGATACCGGCAGGAGCAGCGGTTTCACTTTGAGCTTGGACTGCTGAAGCTGGTGCATCTACGGCGATTGTTGCCGATTGAAGAGGTGTTGAGCCAGTTCCCTGTCGGTGGTGGGTCGCGACCAGGCCCCGGGGTGGCCAGTGCTCAAAACCTGAAGGCGCCTGCTCCGGGACCACCGAGGAACCTGGTTAGCGGAGCCGCGACTGCGCGAGCGCTGGATACAAGTGTTGATGTGGCGAGGCCAGCGTTTTCTCCGTTCGAAAAGGACCAGAGTCAAGAGACGGTTTGACGAGAAGGCCGTTGTGGCTGTGCCAATCGCGACACCGATGCCGATACCAGTGGCAGTGGCTATGCCGGTGACACTACCGACTCCGACGGAGATGGTGCTTACGGATGGCGATGCGATTGGTGCTGCACTTATCGAAGTAGGTGATCTGGCTGAAACTGCTGTGGCCGCTTCGCCGTGGAGTTGCCAATCGCCCTGGAGCCCAGCTTGCCATCCAATGGGGAGCGAAGTGAGGCTGTCTCGGAAAAGCCTGCGGTAGTCCCCGGCTTGGATTTGCAAGCTTCCTCGTCGCGTTGATGCGGAGGCACTCCAGGCAGCTGCCGTGGATGCCTTGTCGAAGGTGAAGAATCAGGCTACGCCAGCGGATGCTCTGGCGGATGCTGAGTGGACTGTGACCAACGGCGAAGTACGGGTGCAGACGGAGCTTTCGAAGACGATGCTGTCGATGGTGATCAACAGCGAGACGGAGAAGCTGGTGAAGAGTGCGCTACGCGAGGCAGGGGCGGGGGCCTTGAAGCTGGTGCTGTTGCCGGGCGTGAAGACCGCTGCTGCAGCGAAGAAACCCAGGGCGGCAAAGAGCGGGAGTGCACAGGCTAAGGCAATGGAACATCCGATTGTGCAGCGCGCACAGACGCTGTTCAATGCAGAGATTCGCACTGTGATCGATCTGCGGGACGGGGATTCCTAAGGCAACAAAGGGATTCTTAGAGCAACAACGGGATTAGTAAGCGAGGGTGATTATGGACTTTTCCGATCTGGGCAAGATGAAAGAGATGATGGGGCAGGCGAAGCTGATGCAGGAGCAGATGGAGAAGAAGCTCGTTGCGACGGTGGTGGAGGCTTCGAGCGGCGGTGGCGTCGTGACGGTGCGGATGAATGGGAAGAAAGAGGTTCTTCGGATGAAGATTGAGCCGACGGCGATGGGGAGTTCGGCCAGCGATCTGGAGCTGCTGGAAGACCTGATTGCAGCGGCGGTGAATGAGGCCGGACGGCGTGCGGATGACGCGATGAAGGCGAGCGTGGCGGGGATGATGGGTGGGTTGGGACTGCCGGATCTGCCGGGGCTGGGCTAGGTGGCGGGTTCTTTCGGTACAAACTCGAACCGGTTTGCGGAGCCGATGGCGCGGTTGATCGAGGAGTTGAGGAAGCTTCCCGGGATTGGGACGAAGAGTGCGCAGCGGCTGGCGTTTCATGTGCTGCGGTCGTCGGCCGAGGATGCTGAGGCGCTGTCGGTTGCGATTCGGGAGTTGAAGCTGCATCTGCGGCTCTGCTCGGTGTGCAACAACATTACGGATGTCGATCCTTGCGGGTATTGCACGAGTCCGATGCGGAATCAACGACTGGTTTGTGTGGTGGAAGAGCCGACGAATATTGCGACGATTGAAAAGACGCGGAGTTACAACGGGGTGTATCACGTGCTGCATGGAACGCTGTCGCCGATTGGGGGGGTGGGGCCGGAGCAGTTGCGAATTGCGAATCTGCTGACTCGGTTGGGAGAGTTGGATGAGGTGATCCTTGCGACTTCGCCGACGACGGAGGGTGAGGCTACCGCGGCTTATCTGGCGCATGAGTTGCGAGTAGCGAAGGGCGATCTGAAGGTCACACGTATTGCTACCGGGGTTCCGGCGGGGAGCGATATTGAGTATGCCGATGAGGTGACGATGACGCGAGCTATGGAAGGGCGGCGGGAGTTTTAGCGATCCGCGTACTTTACCTGTAGCTGGCCTGGGCGGTGGTGTGGTCGAAGACGAGCGTCTCTGCCACCTGCACGATTGCGCCGTTGATTGCAGCCATCTCCTTTGTCACTCGGCGGATCTCGTACTCGGGTATTCCGCTGTCCCGGAGCACGGCCAGAGCGACGTTCAGATTTGGGAACTGCTGTGGATCGTGTCGTGTTTTGCAGTCGTGGGTCGAGATATAGGTTGTCTCTTCTGCCGAGTTTCTGTAGATCCGATAACGGGTCAAAACACCCTCCCTTTTGCTTCTGCCGACACTCCTCGGATTTGCGGCATTCGTACTGAACCCTATCGGCGGTGGTGTCGAGAGGATGAGGCCTGTTCCGATAAATTTTCTGAGACGCTACAGCGTCGTCGCCGCCTTATCGATATCTCACGGCCAACTCGAGGGCGGTTGCCTCGTCCTCCTCGTCGGAGATGATCTGCTGTGCGAACTGAGGCGGCGTGGATTTTTGCAGACCAAGTTCAGGCAGAGCGTCAGGCACCGGGTTGAGAGCGAGACCGGCAATCCAACGTTCCACATACCTGCTTGCATGGGCGCGTCCGCAGAAGTGCCGCGTGCGCCGCAGCATCTTTGCATCCCACTTCGGCAGGATCACGAGGTTGCCGTTTCTTTCGTACAACATTACCCAGTGATTTGCGAATGACTTCTGCATGTCGCACTCTTCGCATTTACAGGTCTGAATCAGAGACATCGAACTTGCCCTTTCGCCGATTTGGCACAGTTGCCTGCACAACGCCGCCCTGTGGGGATCGGCCCGCACAGGCGACACTGTTGCTACCTTTATCGGCGGCGCTGTTTATTTCACTATGACCGTGGCGACGATGGGTGTTGTGTCGGGGAATCAGGACGCACGGAGGTTGCCGCCGGTCATCTGGTTGGGTTTGTCGAGTTTGAGTAGCGACAATATTGTTGGTGAGATGTCGCGCAGGCTGCCGCCCGTACTCAGGGTGGGGGTATTCCCTTCTTCGGTGATGTAGATGAAGGGGACAGGGTTGGTTGTGTGGGCGGTGTGGGGGCCACCGGTGAGCGGGTCGATGAGCATCTCGGCGTTGCCGTGGTCGGCGGTGACGAGGAGGCTGCCGCCGCGCTGGCGGATGGCCTGGTAGATGCGGCCCAGCTGAGTGTCGACGGTTTCGACGGCGCGGATGGTGGGCTCCATCTTGCCGGAGTGGCCGACCATGTCGGCGTTGGCGAAGTTGACGATGATGACGTCGAAGGCGGTGTCGTTGACGGCTTTGATGACGGCGTCGGCGATGCCGGAGGCGGACATCTCGGGGGCGAGGTCGTAGGTGGCGACTTTCTGGGATGGGATGAGGGCGCGGTCTTCGCCGGGGAAGGGTTTCTCGATGCCGCCGTTGAAGAAGTAGGTTACGTGAGCGTACTTCTCCGTCTCGGCTACGCGGAGGTTGCGGAGGTTGGCCTGCGACATGAGGTTGGCTAGGAGGTTGTCCATCGATTCGGGGGGGATGACGATGGGGAGCTTGAAGTTTTTGTCGTACTGAGTCATGCAGACGTAGTGGAGGCCGGTGGGTACGGCGTGGAGGGGGATCTCGACGTCGAGTTCGGCGGCTTTGGGGAGTTGGAGGCCCTGGCTGCCGACGGGGTCGGCGGTGAGGCCGGAGCGGCGAGTGAGGACGCGAGTGATCTGACGGACGCGATCGGCGCGGTAGTTGAAGTTGATGATGACGTCGTGGTCGCGGATGGGGCCGATGGGTTCGCCCTCAGAGTTGAGGCAGGTGAAGGGCGGGATGAACTCGTCGGTGATGCCGTTGTTGTAGAGTTCTTTGATTCGTTCGATGGGATCGGGATAGCGTCCGCCTTCGGGATGGCCTGTGACGAGGGCGTCGAAGGCTTGTCTTTCTTTTTCCCAGCGGAGGTCGCGGTCCATGGCGTAGTAGCGGCCGCTGACAGAGGCGATCTGGCCAATGCCGGTTTCGCGAAGAGTGTGCTGGAGTTGCTTGAGATAGGCGAGGCCGCTGGTGGGCAGGGTGTCGCGTCCGTCCATGAAGGCGTGGACAAAGACGTGGGTCAGCTTATGTTGCGCGGCCATGCGGATGAGAGCTTCGAGGTGGCGTTGGTGCGAGTGCACGCCGCCGTCGGAGAGCAGACCGATGAGGTGGAGCGCTCTTCCCTTTTGCGCGGCCAGTTCGCAGGCGCGGACCAATGTGGGGTCGGTGAAGAGGCTGCCGTCGAGGATGGCGGTGTCGATGCGGGTCATGTCCATGCGGACGATTCTTCCCGCACCCAGATTCAAGTGGCCGACTTCGCTGTTGCCCATCTGACCGTCGGGCAGGCCGACGAAGTGCTCGCTGGCGCGAAGGAGGGTGTTGGGGTATTCGCTAAGCAGCTTGTCGTAGGTGGGTTTGCGGGCCTGGGCGATGGCGTTGCCGTGGGTCTCGGGGCGATAGCCCCAACCGTCGAGGATGGTGAGAACGATGGGTTTGGACATGCTTAGTAAAGGATAGCAAGTAGCGTTGAGCTTTGGGCTGTGAGCGGTGAGGAAGAAACGAGATGAGGTGAGGGAAAATTTTCGGCTGAGAAGTGGTTTTCTCCACTGCGGCGGCAAATGCGCCGCCTGGGTCGAAATTACGTTTTCCTCGGCCGCCCACAGGAGAACGGGCAACCGCGAGTGCGCGATGCTGGGGAAATCTTTTTTACGGTACAGGATTCCAGGACTTGTCAGGATTGAATTCTGTTAGCGCTTTGGCGCTTTCGGTTGTGCCGGGACCAAGATCCTTTTCGAGGAGGACACCGTTCTGGCCGATGATGAAGGTTGCGATGCCCGTGTCGCCGTACTTCTCCGGATAGGCGATGAAGGCGAAGCCTGCTGTCATCTTCCCGTTGACGATGTAGTCTTTCGCGCCACCTTTGGCATCGGCGCCCTGTTTGGTGAGTATGCGATAGAAGTAGCCGTGAAATGGCTGCTGCTTGCCTGCCTGCGGGGTGAGGCCTTCTGTGGAGGCGAACGCTACCAAGGGACCGAGCGGGCTGCGGGGTGTCCCGTCGGGCGATTTCCAGTAGAGGCCGTTCTGTTTCCCTTCGTCGCTGATGAACTTTTGCGCATACTGCTTTACGCCATCGTGACGTTGAGCGAAGTATTCGGCCTGGGCGTCCGCCATGGCATTCATTACGTCGATGGTTGCGAGTTCGTTGTCGCCGACGCGACGCGCGAGAATCTCCGTCTTGCCGGCGGCGATGTCGAAGGACCACTGCCCTGCACTGTTCTTCGTGAGGGGAATCGGGAACGGATGGTTGTCAGCTCCGACCAGAAGAACCTCGGTGCCGTCGGTCTGTTTGCGCCAGCGATTCATGGTCTGATATGCGGAGGTGAAGCTCTCGCCGGTCGCCTTGTCCTGTGCGGCGTCGCCGGAGAAGAGAAGGTCTGCTGAGCCTGAGCCGAAGATTGCAAGCAGAGCGCTACGATCTTGCGCTTTGGTGGCGGAGAGCAGAGCTGCGCCGGCTTCGTCGGGTGTTGCGAATGTTTTGGGGCCTGCCTCGGTGGGCGCCGATACTTTCGTTGGGTTGCAGGCGACGAGCGGCAGGAGCGTCGCGAGGACCACGGCCATTGTCCGGATGCGGGAGGGACTCATCGTGCGATTTGGCGCTACCGTTAGCATTGCGATTCTCCCTGTAACGTAATTGGTTGTTACTTGATGAGGAGGTTTCTGGGGCTTGCGAGATCGTCTGGCTTCTGACATTGTTTGCCGGTTGAGCGAGTGCTATCTTCGTCCGAAACCACCACCACCACGGAAACCTCCACCACCTCCCCATCCGCCACCGCCGGCGCTGCGACCACCCCAGCCACCACCGCCGCCGCCACTGCCCCAACCGCGTGCGCTTGAGGAGCGCGATTGCCAACCGCCGCCGCCGCCTCCTCCGCCGAATCCGCTGAAGGCTGTTGATCCTTTGCCGCTTCCGCTGTAGTCGCTGTGGGACGCAGAGGACGACGTGTCACCCCAGCCGTGGGCTCCAGCTGAGCCTGAGCCCGATGTGCTTTGCCATCCGCTGCCGGTGTTCTTGTAGGTGTTACCGTTGGCAGCAGCGTATTTGTTGCCGCTGGAGGTCTCGGCTGTTCCATAGTTTCCGGCGGCACTCGAGTAGTGCTGGGTGTCGACGGTCTGACCGTTCTTCGAGACGGTGGAGCTTCCCCAGTTGGAATAGGCGTTCGAGCCCTGGTGTGTGGCGCCGTAGGCTCCCGTGTAGGGGTTGTAGGCCTGTCCTACTTTCTGGGTTCCGTAGGCGGTTGAAGTTGACGCGCCGCGCGCGTAGGTGCCTGTGGCGGGGTTGTAGCCAGCGGAGGCATGAGCGCTTCCGTAGGCTCCGTAGTAGGACGCGCTGGAGCCGTAGTATCCGCCGTGCCAGGCGGCGTTACCGTAGTAGGCCCCGCCGTGATAGTAAGCTGCTCCGCCGTACCAGTTGCATCCCCAGTAGCTGTATCCCCAACCATAACCGCCGCTCATCATTGCGCCGATCGCCAATCCGGCTCCGAAGGCGATTACTCCGGTGGCGACCACGTCTGCGGTGCTGTATCCCGGAGTTACGTATGGAGTGCCGTAGACGACCGTGGGGTTGTATTCGGGAACATAGACGACCTGCGGGTTGGTGGGCTGAATGACGATGGTCTGCGGAGATTGCTGCACGACAGTGATCTGAGGACCGGACTTGAGATTGCCTGCTTTCTGCGCTTCCGCGCGGAGGGTTTGCACCGCTTTCATGACGTCGGCTTGCTGGTTGTGATACGCCTCGCCCAAGGATGAGGTCCAGGCCAGGCTTTGCGCCATCTTGTCGAGGACAGATGCGAACTGTGTGAGGGCTTTAATGCTTGGGTCCCATGTTTGTTTATCTACCGCCTGCGCCAGTGCGGTTCCCGTGAGGGACTTGTTTGTCTGGAGCCAGTTGTCGGCGATGGCAACCTGATCGGGAAAGGTCGAGGCGCTGAGGATCTGGGCGACGAGCGCGTCGGGGTAAAGAGCGATGGGGGCGACGAGTGCCTGTAACTCGGCGGTGGTCATAGGTGCTCCCTGACCCGAATATTCAGGTGTGGACGCGGGTGGGGTGGATTGAAATGCCATCGCGTCGATGGGAGTCGTAAAGGCAATCAGCGGGACGCACAGGGCGGCTGACAGGATCTTTTTGCCAAGTAGCAGATTCATTGTGAACTCCTACAAAAACGGCGGCGGACCACTGTTTATCGATGCAGAAACGCAGCGAGACAGGTCTCATCGAATCTTCTGCGGGGCGTCTGTCGCAGGCAACTAGCAAAAGTGATAGCTCCTTGGGCTCTCTTTATTAGGGAATATGTGGCCGGCCGCGAGTTATCCGTCTTTTACGTGAGTTTTGCTAGTGTTGCCAGAAAATAAAAAAAGCTAACGTCTTTTAGCGCACATAAAGGGAGCCTATGAAGACAAAGCATCTAGCATTCTTGCCGATTGCAGCGTTAATGCTGGCATCGGTTGGTTGTAACTCGAAACAGGAACCAGCCGCCGGCACACAGGGGCTGGAAGAGGCTGTGAGCACCGCGACAGATGCCTACGTCTACGGTTATCCGCTGGTCACGATGGACATGACTCGTAAGCGGCTGACCAACGTTGTCAGTCCGGATGCAAGCCATGCTCCTATGGGACAGTTGCTCAAGCTGCGGACCTATCCGGCGGTTGATAATCATGCAGTAACCGCTCCAAACGCCGATACGCTGTACACGATGGCGTGGCTCGACCTCTCGAAAGAGCCTTACATCTTCGGCATTCCGGACATGGGCGATCGCTACTTCCTGATGCCGATGCTCAGCGGATGGACGGATGTCTTCCAGGTGCCGGGAAAACGGACCACCGGGACGAAGGCGCAGAAGTATGCGATCACCGGGCCGGGTTGGTCCGGGACTCTCCCCGCAGGTGTTACGGAATACAAGTCGCCGACGGCGATGGTCTGGATTCTGGGTCGCATCTATTGCACGGGAACGCCTCAGGACTATGCGGCTGTCCACGCGCTGCAGGACAAGTTCACACTGGTTCCGCTGAGTTCGTATGGCAAGCCCTACACTCCGCCTCCGGGTGTAGTCGATCCGGCAAGCAGTGATGAAGGCAAATCGGTTCGGGACCTCGTCGATGCGATGGACACGACAGCGTACTTCAATTATCTCGCGCAACTGATGAAAACGAATCCACCAGCGGCAGCGGACGCACCTCTCGTGGCGAGGATGGCGAAGATCGGACTTGTACCGGGACAGGAATTCGATCCGACCAAGCTTGGAGCCTTCGATAAGGAAGCCATTCGTGCAGTACCCAAGACAGCCCAACTCAAGATCATCGGCCACATGAAGGAGACGGGCAAGGTCATCAATGGATGGACTTACTTTACGCAAACCGGGCTTTATGGAACTGAGTATCTGGATCGGGCGCTGGTAACGGCGATCGGGCTCGGAGCGAACCGTCCTCAGGATGCGATCTATCCGACATCAGAGAAGGATGCGGCAGGCAAGGAGTATGACGGCGCCAGCAATAAGTACGTGATGCATGTCGACAAAGGACAGTTCCCGCCGGTCAATGGGTTCTGGTCGCTGACGATGTATGACGCCGGCTATTTCTTTGTGCCGAATGCTCTGAACCGCTATACGCTGAGCTCGCGCAATAAATTCATTACCAATGCAGACGGGTCGGTCGACCTGTATCTTCAGGCCGAGTCTCCCGGCAAGGCAAAGGAAGCCAATTGGCTGCCCGCTCCCAAGGCGAAGTTCATTCCGATGCTTCGGCTGTATTGGCCAAAGGAAACTCCACCGACCATTCTTGATGGGTCATGGGTGTTACCGGCGATCAAGCAAGTGCCATAACGCTGATCAAACAACTGCGGCTGGGACCTAAGGTCCCAGCTTTTTTTTGCGTGAAGCAGTTCAATTCCGAATGTCGTGCGGTCAACCTACGGTGGAGACGTAGGAGGTGGTGTGGTAGCGGGAGCCGGTAGCGATGAGCTCGGCAATTTCGTCGAGGGATTGGATGCCGCCGCGGGCGCCGACCGCCGTGCAGTTGAGGGCAGCGGCCGCGCAGGCGAATTCGAGCTGGCGATCGAGGGACCAGTCCTGCAGGAGACCATAGATGAACCCGGCGTGGAAGATGTCGCCGGCGCCGGTGGTATCGACGACAGGGACGCGGTAGGCGGGCGTGTGGAGAAGCTGCTTGCCGTCAAAGGCGAGGACGCCTTCCTGGCCGAGGGTTGCGGCGGCGAGTCGGCAGGCGTAACGGCGCCGCATTTTACGGAGGGCTTGCTCGGGGTCAGGCTCGTCCATGAGGCGCGAGGGGAAGTCACGGCTGACGATGAGGTAGTCGACGTTGGCGAGGAGATCTTCGACGTTGGGGTAGAGCTCGTCGAGGTCGGCGATGACGGGGATGCCGGATTCGCGTGCCCAGGTAGAGGCGAGGATGGCCGCCTGGGTGTCGTAGCCGTCGACGTGCAGGGCGCGGGCGTTGGTAATCCATTCGCGCTGGAGGTCGGTGGGGTGGAGGGCGAGACGGGCTTCAGAGTCGCGGCGGATGAGAACGGTGCGCTCGCCCTGGGCGTCTACGAGGATGAGGGACTGGGCACTGGCACTGCCGGGGACAGTGATGATGCGGGTGTCGACCCCGGCGTGGGAGAAGGCTTCGCGGTGAAGGGTCGCAGCGAGGTCGTCGCCGAGCTTGCCGACGTAGCGGGTGCGGAGGCCCCAGTGCTGGCAGGCTACGACGGTGGTGGCGACTTGTCCGCCGGGGAGGGTACTAACGGTGGAGTATTCGGTCTTGGAACCGCGCGCGGGGTAGAGGGAGAGGGGGATGACAGTGTCGGTGGCGTTGAGTCCTACTCCGACGAGGTCAACCTTGGACGGTTTCGCCATGGATTAACTGTAAACGAATTGGAGGTGTCCCGCTGCCGGCGTGGTTTTCGGGTTTGCGGTTTGTCGGCTTACTCCACCATTGAGGGCAGAGCTTCGGTGGCTGTGCTGAGGATGACTTCATCGAAGGAGTCGAAGTTGAGAGGCTCTTCGGGGCCTACGTAGATGGTACGGATGCCGCGCTGGTTGGCGATATTAACGAAGCCGGCGGCGGGATAGACGGAGCCGGATGTGCCTACTACGAGGAGGACGGTGGCGCGGTCGAGTTCGCGATAGATGGAGTCCATGTCGAGAGGGACTTCTCCGAACCAGACGATGTGCGGACGGATGGAGCCGTGGCAGGTTTTGCAGATGGGGAGGTCGTTGGGGTCTTCGTAAAAGGAGTGGTCGGTGAAGTGTTCGTTGGTGCGGGTGCAGCGAGACTGGAAGAGACTGCCGTGCATGTGGTGGACTCGGTGCGATCCAGCACGCTCGTGAAGGTCGTCTACGTTTTGGGTGCAGAGGTAGAAGTTGTTGCCGAGGCGTTGCTCGATTTTTGCGAGGGCTTTGTGGGCCGCGTTGGGTTCTGCAGCGAGAGCGTCTCGGCGACGCTGGGAGTAGAAACGCCAGACGAGCGCGGGGTTGGCTTGCCAAGCTTCGGGGGTTGCGACCTCTTCTACGCGATGGCCGTTCCAGAGGCCTCCGGAGCCGCGGAAGGTGGCGAGGCCGCTTTCGGCTGAGATGCCGGCGCCGGTGAGGACAAAGAGGCGGTCTTGGAAGGTGAGGCGCATGGTAGTCGAGATGCTCGTCCAGTGTATGGGAGAGAAGCGGGTTTTCTCCACTGCGCATCGCACGTTGAGGCTATGTGAAGCTCTTGTCTAAATGACACCATTCGGTGATGGTGATTCCGGGCAAGATGATGCTTGTCACGATACTTCGGATTTTGTAACTGAGGTTGCGTTTAACGAAAACCCCGAAGGCGGTGGGATTCAGCCGCGCCTTCGGGGTTTTGGGTTGAGGAGAGGTTTTTGATTAGAACGGGCGTACGTTCTGGGGGATGTACGCTGAGCCGTCCAGGTCCGCATCAGCGACTGCGAAGACCCAGAACTGGTTGGGATTGCTGTTAGGGACGTCGTTGTAGTCCTGGAGGAAGTCGTTGTCGTTTGCGACCCAGAAGGTGTGCATCTTGACGCCCTTGACGACGACGTCGGGACCAAAGGCTGTGCCTTCGATCTTGGCGGGGATCTGATCGGAGGGGATGCCGGCAGCGTTGAGGGCTTTGACGATGTCGAGGAAGAGCGTCTTGGTGACGGCGTGAGTTTGCGCTTCGGAGCCGTTCATGTCGCTGATGTCGGTTGCGCCCTGAAGGTCGATTTTGAAGATCTGCTTGATCTTGGCTTTTTCTCCGGGCGCATCGGCGAGGCCCTTGCCGTCACGCTCGTCGACGAGGAACTCATGGTTGTTGAGGGCGACGATGTCGCTGACTCCCGAGCCGGTGGTGAGGAGGTAGGGATACTCGTGGGTGGTGCGGCCGGTGAGGATATCGATGGTGACGATGCGGAGGAGCTTGGATGCTCCGTCGCTGGCGTCCTGGATGAGCGCGTTCTGCATGATGCCGACGAGGGTGCGGCCGTCGGGGGTGATGGCGAGGCCTTCCATGCCTTTGTTGGCGACGCGGCCGCTGGTGTTGTTGGAGATTTCGGTGTTACCCATGGGCGAAAGCGTTGCTGACGAAGAACTTCGTCGGGCAGCTGGAAGGTACGGAGACGGAGGCCGCCGAAGCGTAGGAACTGATAGACGTAGGGACCGTACTCGTCGGAGACGAAGACGCTGAGGCCGTCGTTGGAGACGCGAATGCTTTCCGGGTCGAGGCGGGCGTCGCGGGGATCGCCGGAGTTGCGATCGAGATCGAAGTTGTCGGAGCGCCCGGTGAAGAAGTGCTGGAGGAAGTTGTTCTGCTTCGGCGCGCCTGGGCCAACGCCGAGACCGTGCCGGAGCCATAGACGAGCGGAGTCAGGTTGAAGAGGAGGGTGGTGGATTCGAGTTCTGGCTCGATGGTGAAGGGCAGACCTGCGCCCTTGTTCGCCTTGAGGTTCATTTTGATGCTGTGGAAGCGGTTGATGTAGCTGGCGGTGTCGTCGATGTCAGTGTCGAAGGGGACGGCGTTGGGGCCACGGTCGGGAACGGCGAGAAATTGGTCGCCGGAGACGTGGGCGATGCCAGAGCCGAGACCGCCAAGGAGATTGGCGGATACGCCATTTTCGAGAGTGCCCTTAAGGCCGGAGAGGTCGGTGTACGATCCGGCGCGGCTGCTGGTGAGCGTTCCTTTTGCAATCAGGGTGGGTTGTGCGACGGACGAATGGTGCAGAGACGGTTGCCAGAGATGTGGCGAGGAGGATGGCTTGGAACGAGCTACTTCTTCAACGGAGTTCCCTTCAAATGTGGAGTGGAGAGACGCCGCTCATCTTAGAGGGCGGCTTGTCGTCACTCGCTTGAAGGGTTTGTAAATTTTGGTGGAATTGATGTCAGGGAATTGTGAAGACACCTGTGATGGCGACAAGAAATTCAGAGGCACAATGCATCAGAACGATCACGTGCCCACGTCCGAGGTTCTGGACGTGGGCACGTGATTTGTGGATGAGGTTATTCGCCGAAGTTGACGGATTCGATACCAAGGAATTCGGCGGACTGGCCTAGCTCTTCTTCGATGCGGAGGAGTTGGTTGTATTTGGCGATCCGATCGGTGCGGGAGGCAGAACCGGTTTTGATCTGGCCGGCGCCTGTGCCTACAGCGAGGTCGGCGATGAAGGTGTCTTCGGTTTCGCCGCTGCGATGGCTGATGATGCTTGTGTAGCCGAAGCGACGGGCCAGTTCGATGGCTTCAAGGGTTTCGCTGACAGTGCCGATCTGGTTGACTTTTAATGAGGATGGAGTTTGCTACCTTTTGCTCAATTCCCTGCTGGAGGCGCTGGGTGTTGGTGACGAAGAGATCGTCGCCGACAAGTTGGACCTTGTCGCCAAGAATTCTCGTGAGGTGTGCCCAGCCAGCCCAGTCGTCTTCGGCGAGGCCGTCTTCGATGCTGACGATGGGGTATTTGTTGACCCAATTCTCCCAGAAGGCTGCCATCTCTTCCGAGGAGAGTTCGCGCTTGTCGGATTTCTTGAAGACGTACTTGCCAGTCTCCTTGTTGTAGAACTCGCTGGAGGCGGGGTCGAGGGCGATGTTGATGTCTTCGCCGGGAGTGTAACCGGCGAGTTGGATCGCTTCGAGGATTAGGTCGAGGGCTTCGTCGTTGGATTTGAGCGAGGGTGCGAATCCGCCTTCGTCGCCTACGGCGGTGTTGTAGCCCCTCTTCTTCAGGACTCCTTTTAATGTGTGGAAGACTTCGGTGCCCCAGCGGAGGCCGTCGGAGAAGGTTTCGGCGCCGGTAGGCATGACCATGAACTCCTGGAAGTCGACGTTGGAGTCGGCGTGGCTGCCACCGTTGAGGATGTTCATCATGGGCGTGGGGAGAAGGCAGGCGTTGACTCCGCCGAGGTAGCGGTAGAGGGGCAGCTTCAACGCTTCGGCGCTGGCGCGGGCGACGGCCATGGAGACGGCCAGGATGGCGTTGGCGCCGAGCTTGGATTTGTTTTCGGTGCCGTCGATGGAGATCATGGTGGCGTCGATGAGGCGTTGATTGGAGGCGTCCATGCCGGTGAGTTCGGGGCCGAGGATGGATTCGACGTTTTCTACGGCGTGGAGGACGCCTTTGCCGAGGTAGTGGTCCTTGTCTCCATCGCGGAGTTCGACGGCTTCGTGTTCGCCGGTGGAGGCTCCGCTGGGAACTGCGGCACGACCTTTGGCTCCGGAGTCGAGGATGACGTCGGCTTCGACGGTGGGGTTTCCGCGGGAGTCTAGGATTTCGCGTGCATGGATAGAGACGATCTCGGTCATGTTGCTCCTGTTTTTCGATTGGTTCGATGTTGAAGAATGTTGGGCTACGACGCGGTGATTCAACCGTTCGTTTAACTTTGGGCGACGGTCGACTGGGACGGCGCGTCCTCCGGTTATGGAGATTGTCTGCACCAAATCTGCGTCGGATGGGCTCACCTGATGAATTTTAGCAAGGGATTGGGAGTGTTGGGTAAGGGATGGGTGAATTGGCGATGGGTACCGGCTCAAGGCCTAACACTGATTTTCACCGATGACGCGGATCGAACGGAGAGACAGATTTTGGGTGAGTTGAAGGCGGCGGTAGAGAAGCAGATTTCTACACTTCGGTGCGCTTCGGTTGAAATGACATGATTCCTCGGTTTGTGATGGATTTTGAATAGATTCGTTGCCGGGGTTGGGCGGGAGGGCGTTGAAGGACTTATTAGCAGGTTCGGTTCCCTTCCAGTGATTTTGCTCCGCGCGTGGGACAGGGGCACTAACCTTTTGGTTAACAGGAGTGCTGCTGAGCGCTCGAATCTGTTACCGAGGATATCGCCATGACTTTACGCATCACGACCGCTGCTCTTGTTCTTGCTGCTGCTCCGTTGTTCGGCCAGGCCACCGGGGTCTCTCGTCCAGACTCTTCGGTGATTACGAGCGATGATGCAGTGCCAACGCCAAAGCCGTTGACGCCACGTCCGAGTGCAGCGGTGCCAGCGACGGCGCCCGCGGGTGAGGTGTATGGACCTTACATCCCTTACCAGGGCCCAGGAGTGGCGAGCGCTCCTCCTGTGGTGCATACGGCTCCAGTGGAGAACCCATTGGACGCCATGATTGTGGTGAGCGTGCCGGAGCGCAATGGCGAGCTTCGGGCAGGGACACTGCTGAAGACGAAGATGATGGATACGCTTTCGACGAGCTCGACTTTGCAGGGGACAAGATTCTCTGCATCGGTGACGGAGCCGATCGAGAGGAATGGCAAGGTCATTATTCCGGTTGGATCCATTCTTGAGGGGCGAGTGACGGAGGTTCATGGCGGACGACGAATTTCGGGTGGGGCGCTGCTTCACCTGGAGACGTTGAACGTGACGCTGCCGGATGGGACGCACTATATTGTGCATGCCCAGATCATCGAGACAGGCAGAAGCGACTTTAATGTTTCGAGCGAAGGAACTTTGAAGAAGAAGGGCCATACCAGAGAGAACCTGGTGATCATGGGCGGAGTAACAGGCGCGGGCGCAGCGGCTGGAGCGATGATTGGCGGCGGCGTTGGAGCGGCTGTTGGCGCGGGCATCGGAGCTGGCGTGAGTACGGTGATCTGGCTGAAGCAGGATCGACAGGCTACGCTGCCAAAGGATGTGACGCTGGTGTTCAGCTTGACGACACCGATGATCCTAACGCCGATGCCGATGAATGGGCCGGCGGTTAGCAGCGTAAGTGTGAGTGGGCCCGGAGGGCTTGGCGCGGCACAGTAAGTTGGCTAGTTTCGGATGAGTATATTTTATGGGTCGGGGCGTTCCCCCGACCCATTGCTTTTGGTCGTTGGGAGAGGCAAAGGCAACAGCAGATCCCCTTCGGGGATGACAACCATAAGGACTGACGTGGTTAGTCGCGGACCTGGGCGAGGAGGCGCTTCCAGTTTTTCTGGTTGCGGCGGTAGGACTTTTTCAGGTCTTCGAGGATGCGCTCGAAATCGCCGTGGCCTCCGAGATTGCGCCATGCGGGATTTTTCGAAAACCATGGGTAGTTTTCGTTGCCGAGATAGATGGCGCGGCGGAGCCAGTGGAGAGCTTCGGACTCGTCGCCTTCCACCGCAAAATATGTTGCGAGGCGGTAGGCCATCTCACTGTCGGCTTCGGCGGCGGAGAGGGTCTCATCGACGATGAAGGTGGCGGCTTTTTCGCGCTCACCGAGCTGGACGTAGCAGAGGGCGATGGTGGGATAGACGATGCGGAGGGATGAGTCGTCGCGTATGACGTTTTCGAGGGTCTCGATGGCCTTTGGGAGATCGCCGGTGCGCATCTGCTGGTAACCGAGTGAGGTGCGGAGGAGAGGTTGGCGAGGTTCGAGGGTCAGACCCTTTTCTATTTCGTCGGCGGCTAGTTCGAGCTGGTTCTGGTATTGGTAGACGCGGGCGCGGTGGTTGTAGATCATGGCCGCGTTGGCGGGGTTCATGCGGAGGGAGGCGTTGAACTGGTCGAGGGCTTCGTCGTACATGCCGTCGATGCGGAGGGTGATGCCGGCGACCATGCGGACGTTCCAGTCGTTGCCGGCAGTCTGTAGGAGGTTTTCGATGCCGTGGCGGGCGGACTCTTTTTCTCCTCGGGAGAGGAGCATATAGACGCGGTAGAGATTGGCTTCGACGGAGCCTGAGTCGAGCGCGAGGGCTTTGTCGAAGGCGCGGCGGGCTTCGAGGACGTGCATCTGGCCGCCAAGACCGTGGCGGGCGTACTGAAGGTGGGTGATGCCGAGGCCGGACCAGCCGGGGGCGTAGTTTTCGTCCTGATTGACGACGGAGGCGAAGAGCTCGCGGGCACGGTCGAGGTCTTCGCGGCTGCCGGTGCGGGTCATGAAGGCGGAGAGTACGGCTCGGGCCTGGAGGTACTCCTCGGACAGAGCTTGGTTGAGCGAGGGGCTGAGAGCTGGGGAGCGGTGGTTTTCGTGTGGGGGCTGGAGGTCTCCGAAGCCCTGCAGGGTGCTGAAGACTTCGTTGCAAATCTCGGATTGGACGCTGACGAGGTCGAATGAGGCGACGTTGATGGACCCGCCGGCGCGGACGCTCTGGCCGGGGACGTCGAGGAGCTGCCAGTTGAGGTCGAAGCCCTGGTCGGAGCGAAGGAAGTTGCCGGCGAGGACGAAGTTGACGAGAAGTTTTTTCCCGACGCTCAGGGGGTCTAGCTGTTGAGTGGGGACGGTCATCAATGAACTGGATGGGCGGACGACGAGAGTGGACATACGTGTGAGGCGGGTAGCGATTGCGTCGGCAAGGGCGTAGCCGTAGAGTGGCGCGACGTCGGCGGGGCCGAAGTTGACGAAGGGGAGTACGACAATGCTGTTTTGATTATGGGTTGCATTGGTGCCGGATTCGCGGAAACGCTCGGCGAGCATCGAGAGGATGCCGGTAGTGCGCTTTTCTTCTTCGGGCGTGTCGAGTGGGAGGCGTCCCTGAGAGGGGCGGAGGGAGATGTTGTCGCCGGGAAGGAGGCCGGAGTCGAGCTGCATGGCGCGCATGATGGTCTTGAGGGCATCGCGGACCTCGGCGGCGGAGGCGAAGCGGGCAGAGGGCTGTTTCTCGAGGCAGTGGAGGATGACCGACTCGAGCTCGATGGGAAGGCTGGGGGCAATCTCGCGGATGGAGGGCGGGTCGGCGTATTGGATGGCGCGGATGGATTGAAACTCTGGTGCGTCGGGGCGGTGAAAGGGGTGGCGGCCGGTGGCGAGCTCGTAGAGGATGAGGCCGAGGGCGAAGATGTCGGACTGGACGCTAGACTGACCGGTCACGAACTGTTCGGGTGCCATGTAGGCGATGGTGCCGCCGCGGGCGGTGTAGGTTGGGCCGGGCACGGCCTGAGGGGAGCCGACTTTGCGCTTGTTGACGGGGCCGCCGGGGTCGAACTCGGCCTGGTCGGGGCGGAGGCGGCGGGCCAGGCCGAAGTCGAGGATCTTGATGAGACCGCCGTCGGTGAGCATGACGTTGGCGGGCTTGAGGTCGCGGTGGAAGATGCCGAGCGTGTGGGCGGCGGAGAGGCCGTCGGAGGTCTGGATGCCGGCGGAGAGAACGAGTTGGAGGCTGGCGGGGCCTTCGGCGATGAGCTTGTCGAGTGACTTGCCGGGGATGTACTGCATGACGATGTAGGCTTCTTCGCCGTTGCCGTCTTCTTCTTTGGCTTCGCCGACGTCGTAGATGGCGCAGACGTTGGGGTGGTCGATGGCGGAGGCGAGGCGAGCTTCACGGAGCTGGGTGGCGCGCATCTGCTGAATGGTGAGGTTGCCGCGTTTGAGGAGTTTGAGGACGACGGGGCGCTGGAGGAGGGTGTCGTTGGCAAGGTAGACGACTCCGCTGCCGCCGGCTCCGATCTTGCGGACGAACTCGTATTGCTTTATCTCGCGGCGCTTCATGACTTCATTATTGCAAGTGTGGACGTGTGGAAGATGAAAAGACCAGCGAAGTGCAACAACAACAGGAGGTTAAAGTCTGACGCCTCAGCTCTGCAAATGACTGCGAGGCTGAGGCGTCGAGAGCAAGAGACACAGGGGGTTGCGCGAGAGTCAGGCGGAGAGGCGACGACGAACCATGCCGGCGAGACCGAGGATGCCGGTTCCAAAAAGGGACAGAGTTGCAGGCTCGGGGACGGCTGGCGGCGGATCGACGAGGCCAACGAGGCCCTGCTGATCTTCACTACCCTTGCCTTGTTTGACGGTCGGCGGAGTGATCCACTCGACCTGGCTGACGAGAGAGCTTGTGACCTGGCCGTGGTTGATAGCGTTGTGGAGAGCGTCAAGGTAGTTGTCTTCGTTGTTTGCGATTGCACCACCACTGAGAATGGAGAAGCTGTTGCCGTACTCTTCCTCCCAGATGGCGGCCTGGAGGCCTTCGCTCTCGGTCTTGGTATCGGCGGATGCGCCGAAATTGAGGAGGAGCCAGGCGATCGCGGCGTCATTGTGGACGGTGCTGCCATTGACGACGCCATTAGTCTTGAAGGTGGCGTTGTAGCTGTCGCCCTCGTTGATCTCGTGGTTGAGATCGACGCAGTAGACTGCGGTGAAGTCGACAGTCTTGCCGCCGATGACGGCGGAGGAGCCAACGAAATTGCCGCCGCCTGCGGTCTGGGTGTCGCCATTGAAACGGAAGGTGAAGGACCCCACCGAATCTCCAAGGTTGAGAGTGTCGGCGTGCGCCACGGCTCCAAAAGTCAGTGTGACGGCGGCCGCCGCCAGGATAGAGAGTTTGGACAAGGACATTAGGTTCTCCAATTAGTGCAAGGTGGTTGTATGTGGTTCTGTGCCTTGACTTACAAGCAAGTGATTTGCCAAAGGCATTTCGCGGAGAATTGACGGATTTGCGGGGAATCCTGTGAAAGTTTTTGCGACATGGGAAGGGGTCTTGTGGCGGGGGAAAAGATTTGCCCACGGGAAGGGACATAGTTTTTCCCTCCTGGCGTGGCGATGCTGCTGGCCAAGTGATGGCAGGTGTTGATTTATGGGTAAAGATGATGAGCCGCTCACGATAGTGCTGTGAGCGGCTTCTGTTGCGACGACAAGTTCACGATGTGGGTTGGATCGGGTGGTTTGCTGCCTTAGTGGCGGGGGCGATCCTTGGCTTCCCAGGGGCGTGGGTTGACGGGATCGTCCTGCCACTTTTGACGGCGTCCTACGAGGAACATGATGAGGCCAAAGACGAACATGATGGCTCCCCAGGTGAGATTGAGGTTGATCCCCATGGACTTCTCGTAGATGTCGGCGGCGTTTCGGGTGAAGAGGCCGTAGATGCTCATGAGGCCGCCGATGAGGAGGAAGATGAGGCCGAGGGGGATACGGATGTCGAGTCCCATTGGTGCTCCTTGGTGTCGCAGCTTTTAGCCGTTAGTTCTTAGGTCTTAGCTAAGGGCCACGAGCTAAAGGCTAACAGCTAGCGTTAGGCAAAGACGAGGTTGAGGACGATGAGGATGGCGAGGACGGCGACAGCGAGGGTCGCGGGCTTCTGATACCAACTTAGGTGGCCTTCGACGGGTTTAGGGGTTAAGGAGTACACGAGGCCGACGAGTTCCGGCTCGGGGCGTGGCTTGGTGACGAGGCTGATGGCGATGGTGACGAGGAGATTGGTGGAGAATGCGAAGATGGCGGTCCAGAAGTTCTGGGCCATATCGCTGGGGTAGTGGTGGAGGACGGTGATCCAGCCGCCGTGGATGCCGGGGACGGCGTCTGCGGGGAGGGTGAGGCCGTGGTGGATGAGGGCGGCGAGCGTGCCTGAGATGAGTCCGGTGAAGGCGGCGTGGCCGGTGGTCTTCTTCCAGAACATGCCTAAGAGAAAGGTGGCAAAGAGTGGCGCATTGACGATGGAGAAGACGAGTTGGAGCGCATCCATGATGTTGTTGAAGTTGGTGACGAGGTATGCGGCGCCGATGGAGAGGGCTACGCCTCCTATGGTGGCCATGCGGCCCATCCATAGATAGTGGGCGTCGGTTCCCTTCTTGTTGATGTAGGCCTGATAGATGTCGTAGGTCCAGACGGTGTTGAAGGCGGTGACGTTGCCGGCCATGCCGGACATGAAGCTGGCGAGGAGTGCAGTGAGGCCGAGGCCAAGGATTCCAGTTGGGAAGAAGTGGAGGAGCATGACGGGAATGGCGAGGTCGTAGTTATAGACCGGGGTGCCGTCGGCGTTCAATACGGCTTTGCCGCTGAGTGGGTCGGTTTTGACGGGGATGATGCCGTGAGGGTGGGAGTCGTCGAGGGGGAACGCCGTACCGTTGGGCGTCATGGTGGAGATGGCTGCGGTAGGAGTTCCTGCCATGTGTGAGGTGACGCTGACGGCGATGAGGCCGGGCAAGATGACGAGGAAGGGGAAGAACATTTTTGGGATGGCGGCGATGAGGGGGACGCGGCGGGCGGAAACTTCGGAGTCGGCGGCCATGGCTCGCTGGATGACGAGGAAGTCGGTGCACCAGTAGCCGAAGGAGAGGACGAAGCCGAGACCCATGGCGAGACCGAACCATTCGACGCCGAGAGTGTTGGTGGAGGCGTGGGCCATGCCTTGCCAGGAGTGAGTCATATTGGCGGGAAGCGTGTGCTTGATTCCCTGCCAGCCGCCTACGTTGCGGAGGCCGATCCACACGAGAGGAGCGAAGCCGGCGACGATGAGGAAGAATTGAAGGACTTCGTTGTAGATGGCGCTGGTGAGGCCGCCGAGAAAGATGTAGCCGAGAACGATGATGGCTGAGACGAAGACGGAGACGTGGAAGATGTAGGCGTCGGGGACGATGCCGTGGAGGAGGCCGAGGGTCTGGATGAGGAGGGCCATCGCGTACATAGAGATCCCGGAGGAGAGCACGGTCATGATGGCGAATGAGAAAGCGTTTACGGCGCGTGTCTTCTCGTCGAAGCGGAGGCGAAGGTATTCGGGTACGGAGCGGGCCTTGGAGCCGTAGTAGAAGGGCATCATGAAGATGCCTACAAAGATCATGGCGGGGATGGCGCCGATCCAGTAGAAGTGGCTGGTGATGATGCCGTACTTGGCACCGGAAGCTCCCATGCCGATGACTTCCTGGGCACCGAGATTCGCGGAGATGAAGGCGAGACCGCAGACCCAGGCGGGGATGGAACGTCCGGCGAGAAAGAAATCGTTGCTGGTGCGCATGTAGCGCTTGAGGGCGAAGCCGATGCCCAGAACAAAGATGAAGTAGACCAGCATGATGAGCCAGTCGATAGTGGAAAGATTCACGTTGACCCTTAGTGTTCGGTTTGATGTGTTGAGAGCGTGCTAACTCGTTATAGTACTGGGGGCAACTGTAACTCCTTTCTCGGTTGTCGTCCAGATTTCTGAGCCCAGTCACGAGTTACTGTGGCACCGGAAATGCAAGAGTGAACGTGTCGATTCAGTAACGACATGAAAAAAATTCATAATTGATACCAACGCGAACCAAAAATTGTGCATCGCACTAGCAGTCACCGACAGAACGCCTCTCCAGCCGCGAGGAATGGAGGAGGACAACGAATGGGTCCGTCCCAATGAGCCTTACTGTATCTATTCCCTTGGAGCAATTGACATCGCGCATGCCAGCCAATCTTCTTCTTATCGACGATAACGCTGTGCAGGCCGCAACACGGCAAACCATCCTGAGGCGAGCCGGCTATTTTGTGATCGCTGCGTTGAATCCTTCGCGGGCACTGGAGCAGATCCAGAGCGGCGAGTTTCTGGAGGAGATACGCCTGGTGATCACGGACCACCTGATGCCGGGAATGAGCGGCTCGGAGTTCGTCCGCGCACTTCGCAGGACGCATCCGACGATGCCGGTGCTGGTGATCAGCGGATTGGAAGAGGCGGAGCAGGAGTACGCGGGTCTGGATGTCACGTTCCGAATGAAACCGTTGCTGCCGGATCACCTGCTGGAGGTTGTTGGGCGGCTGGTTGGTGGGGCAGGCCCTTGTTTGTCGGCGGTGTCCTAGTTCGGCCGAACCGTTGTGCCTTTGTGTCCGGTAAACGATAGTTTATTGCTGTTCCGCGCGGCCCCTGAGAGAATGGGTAGAGGACCTCATGCGACTGCACCCGATGCCGGAGTTTGGTAGTTTTACGCTGTTGCTGGCGCTGGCGCTGAGTGTCTATACGCTGGTGATGGGTGGGGTGGCGTTGTGGCGAACGCGCGGAGTATCCGCGGGCGTGGACCGGCAAGGTGACAAGCTGGGGGAGACCGCCAGGCGGGCTGGGATTTCGAGCTTTGTTGCACTGACCTGCGCGGCGTTTGCGCTGGTGTGGGCTTCGTTTACGAATGACTACTCGGTCTCGTACATTCTTCATCACACGAATCGGGATTTGAGTACGGCTTACAAGTTTTCTGCTCTGTGGTCGGGGCAGGAGGGCTCGCTGCTGCTGTGGGCGTGGCTGCTGAGTGCGTACGGGTTTGTTCTGCGGATGCGGCATAAGGTGGATGTACGACTGTCGGCGTTTGCTTCGACGATTTTGGCAGGTATCCAGGTTTTCTTTTTGATGCTGCTGAATTTTGCGGCGCCTCCGTTTGCGATTCAGCCAGGGCCGGTGGCGACGGATGGATTTGGGTTGAATCCGCTGCTGCAATATCCGGAGATGGTGATTCATCCTCCGATGCTTTATCTGGGCTACGTCGGATTTTCTGTTCCGTTTGCTTTTGCGCTGGGTGCGCTGATGATGCGGTATCCGGGAGAGAAGTGGATCCACATCACTCGGCGATGGACGATGGTGACGTGGCTGTTTTTGACGTGCGGGATTTTTCTTGGCGCACACTGGGCGTATAGCGTGCTGGGGTGGGGCGGGTACTGGGGTTGGGACCCGGTGGAGAATGCTTCGTTGATGCCGTGGCTGACTGGGACGGCTTTTCTGCATTCGGTGATGATGCAGGAGAAGCGCGGGATGATGAAGACCTGGAATGTGTGGCTGATCTTCTCGACATTTATGCTGACAATCCTGGGGACGCTGCTGACGCGGTCGGGGATTGTGAGTTCGGTGCATGCATTTGCATCTTCAGATATCGGGACCTGGTTCTATGGGTTCATCTTGATTGTGTTTGGCGTTTGCCTGTTTACGTTCTTCAGGCAGAAGGACCATTTGAAGTCGGAGAATCGGCTGGAGTCGCTGGTGTCGCGGGAGTCGAGTTTTCTGTTCAACAATCTGATTCTGCTGGCGGCTTGTTTTACGGTGTTGTGGGGGACGCTGTTTCCAATTCTTTCGGAGTATGTGCAGGGCACGAAGGTTACAATGGGCGCGCCGTTTTATAACCGAGTGAATCTGCCGATTGGATTGTTTCTGCTGTTTCTGACGGGGATTGGGCCGCTGCTCGCGTGGCGGTCGACTTCGCTGCGGTCGATTCGACGGAATTTTATTTTGCCTGGCGTTGCGATGGGCGTTGCGTTGGTGGTGCTAATGCTAGTTGGTGTGAAGCCTTGGGCGGCCGGCGATGATTGGCAGAGCACACTGTTTTCTCTGGTGACGTTCACCCTGGCGGCGGGTGTAATTACTGCGATCGGGGCGGAATTTTTGCGTGGCGCTTCGGTTGTTGCGACCCAGACCGGGAAGAATCTGGCAGCTTCAACGGTGATTCTAGTGCGCAGAAATACGCGACGGTATGGCGGGTATATTGTCCACTTTGGCATTGTGGTGATGTTCATTGGGATCGCTGGTGGGGCGTTCAACCAGTCGCATGAGCAGGAGATGGGGTCCGGCGATACCCTGGCGCTGGGGCCGTACCGGCTGATCTGCCAGACGTATACGCAGGACAGTAACAGGAACTTCGATACGGAGTATGCGCTGCTGGATGTTTATAAGGGCAGCAGGAAGATCACGCAGCTTGCGCCGGAGCGACGTTTTTATCACGCGAGCCAGACGTCGTCGACGATGGTAGCGCTGCACTCGACGCTGGCTAGCGATTTGTATGTGATCTATGAGGGACGGAACCCGGATACGGATAAGCCGATCATCAAGGTGTTTTTGAATCCGCTGATGAACTGGATTTGGATTGGGGTGTTGATAGTGGTGGCGGGTACGTTCCTGGCCTTGGTACCGAATATGACACGGAGCGCGGCGCGGGTTACGGTGGCGGAGCCGAGGCTGGTTGAGGCTGAGGCCCATCATGTTTAGGCTTGGGTTGAAGCGGTGGCTGCATGCTTGTGCGGTTTGTCTGCTGGCGGTGGTGATGCTGGGGGCAGAGCCTTCTTCGCGATTCAATAAGGTGGGGCACCAGATGATGTGCGCCTGCGGGTGTGGGCAGGTGTTGCTCGAGTGCAACCATGTGGGGTGTCCGGACTCGGACCGGATGATAGGGGAGCTGCGGGCGCAGATCAACGCGGGAGGGACGGACACTTCGATTCTGAATTGGTTTGCGGCAAAGTATGGGGCGACGATATTGGCTGCGCCAATTCGTGGGGGCTTTGATAATGTGGCGTGGATTGCGCCGATGGCGGTTTTTCTGCTCGCGACGGTCGGCGTGGGATTTTTGATTCGGATGTGGACGTTGCGGTCGGGGCGGCATGTGCCCGTGAGTGCGGCGGGACCGGACGTTGGCGGGAACGAGTTGCGGGAGCGGATTCGGCGGGAGACGGAGTACTGACATGGGCATGATTGCAGGCGTAGTGCTGACGCTCGCGTTGTTTGGGTATATGTTCTGGCCGGAGAAGAACCCGTTTGTGCAGGCGGATAAGACTCGGGTGGATTATTTGCGGGAGCGTAAAGATGCAATCTACGAGAACCTGCGTGATTTGAACTTTGAGTTTCTGGCTGGGAAATATCCGGAACCGGACTATATGGAGCAGCGGGCGGGGTTGGAGGATGAAGCGGCGCGGGTGATCGCTGAGATGGAGGCGCTTGAGGCTCGGGGTGTGTTTGGACGGCGAAGCAGGGCGTGAGTGCAGAAGAGGAAGGGTTGGGGCCCCTCCATTCGCGGCGTTGAACCGCAACTGTAAGGGCAACTGCTGGAACAAGAGCAACAGCAGATGCCCTTCGGGATGACAACCAGAAAAGAGACTGGAGAGTTGTGGTAGTTGCGTGAGCAGTCTCTAGTTCGCGGGTGATTTGACGTAGACTTGAAGGGTGAGCCTCTTCCCTACTTTCTTTCGACGTGTTGTTGCGGTTGCTGCTGTGGTGGCGGCGTTTTCGAGCTTTGCGCTTGGCGATTCGATCACCGGCATCGTTACGAATAAGACGACGAACAAGCCCGCTGGCGGTGACGACGTGGTCCTGATTCGTCTCGCTCAGGGGATGCAGGAGACGAGCCGCACTAAGACGGACTCGCAGGGCCACTTTACGCTCGAAGTTCCCAATGACGATAACGGAATGCATCTGGTGCGGGTAACGCATGACAAGGCGAATTACTTTCGGCCGGCGCCTCCGGGGACGCAGTCGGTTGAGGTTGACGTTTTTAATGCGGCGGCGAAGGTGAAGGGCGTAACCAGCGAAGCCGATGTGATGCGTATCCAGACTGATGAGAGCGGGAAGGCGCTGCGCATTATCGAGAACTTTTTTGTGAAGAACGAGTCGAATCCTCCGCTGACGCAGTTCAGCGACAGGCCGTTTGAGTTTTATCTCCCGGAGGGCGCGGTGGTGGAAGGGTCGGCGGCACTGGCTCCGGGTGGGATGCCGGTGCAGGCTTCGCCCGTGCCGCTGGGTGAGCCGAATCATTATGCGTTTATCTTTCCGATCCGGCCGGGCGAGACTCGGTTTCAGATTTCGTACCGGCTGCCTTACAGCGGGAGTCTGAAGTTTGCTCCGCGGGTGATGATGCCGACCGACACGGTTGCCATCATGATGCCGAAGAGCATGACGTTCAAGCCGGGGCCGTCGTCGCCGTATTCGCCGGTGACGGAGGAGACTACGGCACAGACGTACGTGGCGCGGAATGCGCAGCCGTCGCAGGCGCTCGATTTTACGGTTTCGGGAACGGGGCAGATGCCTCGCGACGAGGGTGCGGCCGTTGCAGCCGGTGGTGGTGCGACGGCGGACGCTTCGGCGCCGAGTGGTGCGGGTGGTGCAGCGACTTCGGCGGCGAGCGATACGCGTCCGGGTGGCGGGTTGGGTATGCCGCTGGATCCTGAGGGGACGAACGATCCGTGGGCGAAGTATAAGTGGTGGATTCTGGGCGGGCTGGGGTTGGTGATGGCTGTGGGCGCGGGGATCATGCTGAAGAATGGGCCGGCGCAGACTGTAGCTCCTGCTATTACCGGGAGCGGTGTTCCAGCCGGGGGTGACTCTCTGCTGGCAGCGATGAAGGAAGAGTTGTTTGCGCTGGAGACGGACAAGCTGCAGGGGCGGTTGAGCGAGAGCGAGTACGTGGAGCAGAAGGCGGCGTTGGAGGTAGTGCTGCGGCGGGCGCTGTTGCGCGGCGAACGTGTGGCGGAGACGTCTAATTAGCGGACAGGTTGTGTGAGGGACCACAGATGAACACCTTCAAATCGACTTTGCTGCTTGTTGTGCTGACGTTGTTCCTGCTTTTTATCGGGGAGCACTTTGGTGGGTGGAACGGGATGTTGCTGGCGTTTCTGCTGTCGGTCGGGTTCAACTTCGGGACTTACTTCTTCTCCGACAAGATCGTGTTGAGAATGTACAACGCCCAGCCGGTAACACGGGAACAGTTGCCGCGAGCGTATGCGGCGGTGGAGCGGTTGACGGCGAAGCAGGGGCTGCCGATGCCGAAGATTTATGTGCTACCGACGGAGTCTCCGAATGCGTTTGCGACGGGACGGAACCCGCAACACGCTTCCGTCGCGGTCACGCATGGAATTCTGCAGCTGCTGGATGATGAAGAGCTCGAGGGTGTGCTGGCGCATGAGCTGGGGCATGTGAAGAACCGGGACATTCTGACGAGTTCGATTGCAGCGACGCTGGCTGGAGCGATCACAATGGTGGCGCGGATGGGGTACTGGGCTTCGCTGTTTGGCGGTTATGGCGGCGGCGATCGACGGGAGCGGAGTGGTGGTGGCTTGAGCGGACTGCTGATGATTATCGTAGCGCCGATCGCAGCTTCGCTCATTCAGTTATGGATTTCGCGGACTCGGGAGTTTGAGGCGGATGCGACGGGCGCGGCTACTACGGGCAATCCTTATGCGCTGGCGCGAGCGCTACAGAAGCTGGAGGCTTATTCGAAGCGGATTCCGATGGAGGCTTCGCCTTCGAATGCGCATCTGTTCATTGTGGCTCCGCTGCTCGGGAGCGGCGGGATTGCGAGTTTGTTCTCGACGCATCCTCCGATGAAGGAACGGATTCAGCGGCTGATTGGAAGGGACCACGTTTAGGATGCAGACTTTTTTGCGGGCACTGCGGCTGTATGCGATGGTGGCGTGGGTAGGGGGACTGGCGTTCTTCGCTTTTGTGGTTGCGCCTGTCGCGTTCGGTAGCTTGCCGAGCGCGCATGAGGCGGGAGTTGTGGTGGGTGGGACGCTGCGGGTGCTGCACTGGATTGGGCTGATAGGTGGGATCGCTTTTTGTCTGGCAACGGGTTGGTTGTGGTTGTGGGCTGAGGTGCCGGCGCGCATTGGGTTTGCGCGGCAACTGGTATTGACCGCGGTGATGTTGCTGGCGACGGCTTACTCTCAGTTTTGGATATTGCCGTCGATGGAGGCGGACCGCGCGCTGGCGGGTGGCGAGGTGGAGACGGCGTCACTGGACAATCAAGGGCGGGTGGATTTTGAGCGGCTGCACAGGCTGTCGGAGCGGCTGGAGGGTTTGGTGCTGCTGTGTGGGCTTGGGGTGGTGTTTGTTTTGTCGCGCGAGTCGCAGTGGCCGGAGACGGGCAAGCCGAAGACAGATAAAATCGTTAGACCATGAAGATTGATGAGGATGGTTTGCGGCGGCGGGGTGGGTTGCCCATTTTTGAGAAGATCGACGGCGATGTGATTCACATCTGCCGGATCAACTAGCTGTGTCCGCTCTGTGGCTGAGCCTGACGCTGGGGCTGGTCGCGGGCCTTGCTGACTTTCTGGGTGGGTTTCTGCTGGTGAGGCGATCGCCCTCAGCCAAGGCACTGCGCTATTTCGTCGCGCTCGGCGCGGGTTTCATGTTGGCGGCTGCTGTGCTCGAGATGATTCCTGAGGGGATGCGCATGAATCCGCGGTGGACGCCGCTGCTGATTCTGGCTGGATACTGCGGAGTGCATCTGCTGGAGCATACGCTGGTGCCGCACTTTCACTTTGGCGAAGAGACGCATCCTCATGAGTTTCTTTCGGCGAAGACGAGCTACTCGGTCCTGTTGGGGTTGGCTACTCATACATTCTTCGATGGGGTGGCGATCGGGTCGGGGTTTGTGTTGTCGCACTGGCTGGGGTGGATACTTTTCTTCGCAGTGTTCCTGCATAAGATTCCTGAGGGTTTCACGATGGCGAGCGTAATGTTGGCTGGGGGACGGGGGCCGGCGATGGCACTGAATTCGGCGCTGTTTCTTGGGGCGATGACGGTGCTGGGCGTGCTGGTGATTAATCTAGAACCGAGCTGGGTGCGTGTTGGATTGCCTCTGTCAGCCGGGGTGACGATCTATGTCGCAGCGACTGACCTCGTGCCAGAGGTGAACCGAGAGCCGGGGATCAGAATGGCGCTGGTGTTCTTTGTTGGTGTGGTGGTGTTTTTTCTGCTTCGCTTGCTGGGGCCGGTTTAGGGCGGATTCGCTACTCCGTCGGAGACTGGACTAGAAGTGTCACGGTGGCAGAGTGCTGGAGGATGCTACCGGTGGATGTTGTGGCCGTGCCGGTGACCGTGATGGTGTAAGCCTTCGCGGATGGTGCCAGGGAGTCTCCGGTGCTGATGCGGTCTCCGCATCCTGTGGCGTAAAGCAGAGTGACGCTTACGAGCGCAAGGGTGCAGAGCTTCGCTGCGATGCGATGAACGCGGGACCGCACGACAAAGAACACGATGGGACATAGCAAAAAGGCCCACGTCGTGGGCGGATGGGTAGGAGTACTCGTTGATGCGGTGGTGTTCGGGGTCACGATGGTCAGAGTGAAGGTGTTGGTGGTGAGTCCGGGCGGAAGAGTCGGAGGATTGAAAGAGGCTTTGGCGAGATCGGGAAAGCCGGTTGCGGCGAGTGTGATGGGACTCGACATGCTGCCTTGAGGCTGGACGGTGAAGGTAAAACTGGCAGAACTGCCGGAGGAGATGGTTTGCGATGTTGTGCCGGTAGGGGTGAGAGCGAAGTCTGAGTTGGTGGTGGGGCCCGCAGTGATGAGTTGAGCGGTAGAAGAGCTGGGGGTGAAGTTCATGTTGCCGCCGTAAAAGGCGGTGAAGGAGTGCGACCCCTGAGTAATCGAATCGACGGTGAAGACAGAGTCTCCGCTGCTCGAGAGCGATGAGGTGAAGATAGGGTTGTTTGAATCGAGGAGTGTCACTGAGCCGGTGGGTGAACCGCTTGTAGTGCTCGCTACGTGGGCGGTGAGTGTGATGGAAGCTCCTGGGGTGGCGGTTGCGATGAGATTGCTCAGGGTGACGAGCGCAGGAGCCGGATTGATGGTTAGTGTCGCGACGGGCGAGGCGATCGCGTAGTTCCCTGCTGCTGGGCCGGAGAGAGTTGCTGTGATGGGATAGGTTCCAGCGGGCGAAAGAGTAGTGGCGGTGGTTGTAAAGGTGGCGGTGAGGTTTGACGCGTCCTGCGGAAGTGTTCCGTTGATGGTTCCGCTAATGGTCGGAACGGGTTGGCCGTAGAGCAGTGGGATGGGAGCGATGGTCGCAGTGAGTTGCTGTGGGGTGATCGTAAGGTCCACAGCGGAAGCTTGAGCTGCGCTGTGAGTCTGGTCGCCGGCGTAGGTTGCGGTGAGAATGTAGTGACCCGCAGGGAGGTTTGTTATCGGGAGGGTGGCGATGTTGGAGACGAGAAGACTGGTACCCAGGGTGGTTGTGCCGTTAAAGAATGTAACAAGGCCTGTGGCAGGTGTGGCGGATGCCAGCGTGGCGGTGAACTGTCCGCTGCCATAGACGACGACTGCGGGTGCCGAGAGAGTCAGGGTGCTGGGAGACGTACTGCCGGGGCCGGCGATGGTTTGGATCGTAGTGGGGGTGCCGGTGATTTGACGGATGCGGTGGTTGCCGGTGTCGGCTAGGGTGACGAGGCTGGAAGGAGAGATTGCGGTACCGCGCGGGGTGTCGAGAGAGGCGGCGGTGGCGGGGCCTCCGTCGCCCGCAAAGGCCTGAGTACCAGCACCGGCTACGGTGGTGACGATGCCGGTGGTGGCGTCGATGCGGCGGATGCGATGGTTTGATGTGTCGGCGAGGTAGAGATTTCCGGTGGCGTCGAGGGTGAGGCCGTGCGGGAGGGCCACAGTAGCGTTGGTCGCAGCGGTGTTGTCGCCGGAGAAACCTAGAGCACCGGCGCCAGCGATGGTGGTGATGATGCTGGTGGTGGTGTCGATGCGGCGGATGCGGTGGTTGTGGGTGTCGGCGAGGTAGAGGTTGTTTGCGGAGTCGAGGGCAAGACCGGTGGGTGAGTCGATAGCGGCAGCGGTTGCGAGGCCTGTGTCTCCGGAGAAACCTTGAGTGCCTGTGCCGGCAATGGTAGTGATGATTTCTGTGGCGGCGGTGATTTTGCGGATGCGGTGGTTGCCGGTGTCGGCGAGGTAGAGGTTGCCGTGGGTATCGAGCGCCAGGGCCGTGGGGAGGTTGAGTTGGGCGGTGGTGGCGAGCGCGTTGTCACCGGAGAAGCCGGGTGTGGTACCGGCGATGGTGGTAATGACGCCGGTGTTGAGGTTGAGTTTGCGGATTCGGTGGTTGTGGCTGTCGGCGATGTAGAGATTGTTTACAGTGTCGAGAGCGAGGCCTTGCGGAGAGTCGAATGTGGCGGAGACGGCGGGGCCAGTGTCGCCGGAGAAGCCCTGCGCTCCCGTTCCGGCGATGGTGGTGATGTTGCCGACGGTGTCGACTTTGCGGATGACGTGGTTCGCGGTCTCGGCAATGTAGAGGTTGCCGGTGGTGTCAAAGGCTATTGCTGAGGGCAAAGCAAGGGGGACGGTCAGAGCGGAGATTTGGGCGGGCGCTGCTAGAGACGAGGTGAGGAAGAGCAGGAGGATGAGCGCAATCCGCAGCGGTGCGTGTGTGGAGCGAGGAGGGTGTGTGATGCTCTGCGTACCCATGAAGAGATGGTCCGGATGCTGCTTGCGAATTGATTTGGTTCGCAGTGCGGCTGCGGACCCATACCTAACTTTACCTCATGGGGTTTGAACGCAGGCCACTACTTTTGAATAGTGGGCTGCGTGTCCGTGCCTGGGTGAGTGGGGCGTTTCGTTCGCTGCATATAGTCTTGCGTTCGCCGGGCGCAGTCTTCGGGGTCTTTCTGGTAAAGGGCGATGCGCTCGGCCTCGCTCATCAGGGCGAACTCAACGTCGATGCCGTCGAAGAGATCGGGTGGCAGGATGCTGATGTCAGCTGTGCCGGATGCAACTGCGGAGAGCTCGGGCCAGTGCTGGGTGATGAGAGCGGTGTTGTAGATGCGAAAGCTTGGATAGAACAGCGGGCTGGTGTGGATGAGGTCGAAAAGGCGTTTCTGTTCGGGGCTCATTGCCCAGGGATACTTTTTGAGTCGCTTGAGAAAGCAGAGGGCTTCGTCTTCGTCGTAGAGCTCGTCGGCGACTGCGGCGATAGAAGCGCCACGTAGAAAATCTATGGGCTCTTCGAGGCTGGCTTCGAGAGCGCTTTCGACGTGGTTGGCGAGGGTAACGCCTTTTTTGCGGGCGGCTACCTCAGCGAGCGAGCGGAGGCGTTTGCTGAGCCGGAAGGTAAGGGTTTCGGTTCTTGGCTTTTCGGCGTTTCTAGCTTTGAACTGCTTCCTGGGTTCCATCTTGCCTTCTCCCGCTAGTACCGGCCTTGTATCGTGCTTCATTTTTAATGTAACACGATACTACGCATATGTGGCAGGTTGCGCTAATGGCATTTCCGCGGGAGCTTGACTGTTCAGTTGGCGTGCCAGGGCGGCTGTCGATGATAGTCTTCGATGGAGCTTGTGGCTATCGCGGGGTCAATTGAGAAAGGGTTTTGCGGAGGAAGAATGCCACGTCATTGCTTAACGCTGGATTTGAAAGACGATAAGACCGCGATAGCGGATTACAAGCGGTATCACGTGAAGATATGGCCAGAGGTGAAACAGAGCCTGTTCGACGCGGGTGTGGTGGAGATGGAGATCTATCTGCTAGGGACGAGAATGTTCATGATCATGGATGTGAATGATTCGTTTTCTCTCTCAGCCAAAGCGGCCAAGGACCTGGCGAATGCGAAGGTGCAGGAGTGGGAGACGATCATGCACGGCTTTCAACAGCAGTTGCCGGGGGCGCGGCCCGACCAATATTGGATGGTCATGGAGCGGGTGTTCAACTTGGATGAACAGTAGCGCGCAGCCGATTCGGGGCAATTCGATTTTGGCTCAGTGAGTTTGAAAAATGCAGAAGGCCCCGGAGGTTGTTCCCGGGGCCTTCTGCATCGTTGGATATTGTTTGAGTTAGGGGATCTGCTGGAAGCGCCCGATGTTGATGCCAAGCGCGTAGGGAGCGAAGATCGGAACGCCTTGACCCACGATCTCGGTGACGAAGCTGTTGCCAACCCCGACGATCCAGACGTTTCCGGCCTGATCGACGGCGATGTTGCGGTTTGAGTTGAAGAAGGTGGAGGCCTTCTGGAAGCCAGTCGTGGGTGAGAGCGGTAGAGCGCCAAAGAAGCTAACTTCGCTGAGACTTGCAGCGCCGCTGTTGGCGATCCAACTATTGGAACGACCGTCCACTGCGAGGCCCTTGGGGCTGGAGATCCCTGCGGTCGCAAGAGTAAAGGGCCAGCCACCGCCGGGCGAAGCCCAGGTGGTTCCGCTCTTCTGGAGTTGCGTGATAGCACCGGTGTCGATCGCCGAGACGAAGACGTTGTTTGCACGATCGACTACGACTCCCCAGGAGTTTCCGGAGGTGGTGAACGGAGTTGTGATGAAACCGTTGAGAGCGGCACCTCCAGTACCGGGTGTGATCTGCGAGATAAAGGTTGAGCCGGAAGAGACCCAGATATTACCAGGAGTCAACTTCGGAGTAGAGGAGCTAGCGTCGGCCATCAGGCGCAGCGGAGCGGCGCCAACTGTGCTCGAGATTTGAACAGGCGCCACCGCCGCGGCTGCAGTTGCACCATTCGGTATTTGATAGACCGACCCAACGCCACCCGAGGCGGCGGAGAAGTACACATTGCCCGCGCCGTCCGCCGTCATTGCCAGGGGATTTACGCCGACAGGGAAGGCGAGGGTGGCCTGTGTAGTCGGGTTGTACCGGTAGAGGGTAGTACCACCCGCGGACCAAACGTTGGTAGCCAAATCGATGGTGCCTCCGGTGGCCGAGGTGCCTGGATCAAAGTTGATGCAAGCTAAGGGCGCACCCGCAGCGGAGATCGAGGAGAGATTGCCGCCAGCCTGCGAGTTTCCGAACCACACGTTGTCCTGTCCGTCGACACTGACATCGTTTGGCGAAGAGATAAAGTTGCCGGAGGCGCAGCTGCTGCTGGCGCCAGTGCTGGCGTAACTGATGCCGATGCTCCAATCGGTCGGCACGGCAGCGAGGCTGGGCTGGTAAGGCGCGCCAACCGCGGGCTGGAGACCGAAGAGGGCCGACATGTTCGTTGCGTTGGAGTTGGTCGGATTGGTGAAGATGTAAAACAGGGCCTGAAGTGAATCGGTGGCCGGGGCGAAACTGGTATTGAGGCTCGTCGTATTTGGGATTGGGGGAGCAGCCGACAGCTGGATCGTGCCGCAGGCCGGTGTAGCCGAGGTTGCTGCGTTGATGCAAGCGGAGATGATGTTCGCAAGGGTGTTGATTTTCGCGGTCTCCGGAGTCGCGGTAAGCGCTACCCCTGGGGCAATATTGCCGCCAGCAGCTGGTGTGAGTGACGTAGACGGAACGGCAAGGCCGGTCGCCGCATCGGCCAGCAGTTTCACGGTGTTGGGAAGATTGAGCATGATGAGCCTCTGCTGGCCGGTGGCGTCTGCTCTCAGGGTGTCATTGTTGCCATTCGAATCAGCCGCCGGATTGAAGAATTGCTGCACAGCAGCCATGGTGGCGACGGTGGTGACTTCGCTCATGTAAACAAAGTTGCTTGCGTTGAGAGTGGCGCAACTACCATAGAGCGCGATGAACGCCGCTGCATCGTTGTTCTGCGTCCCTCCATTGTTCTGCGTGTTGCCACCCTTTGAGACGACATACACCAATGGGTCACCCACGGTGGTGGGACAGGAATAAGTGGAGGTGGTGCCATCGTGGCCGCCGGGCGCCGAGTCTTTGGTGAAGCTGAAGGAACCCGAGACTGTCGGTCGTTGTGGTGGCCGCCTTGATGGCAGGAGCACCCTGACCAGCGAACCAAAGTGTGACGGTGGCGCCGATGACCGGTTGATTACCGCCATGGATGGTCCCGCGAAGAGTGGCGGGCGAGCTGAATGGGTTTGTGCCTGTTGGTGCCACCGACGACATATTCGCGCAGCCAGCGGTGAGCACGACGCTCGACGCAACCAGCGCGAGCAGATTTCGCTTTGAGCCCGTCAGCCGGGCGAAATAATTGCCAATCATGGAAGTTCCCTCCGAAAGGTGGTGATGCGGTTTGCTAAACAAGGTAGTTGCCGTGGCGACAGGTTGTGGGTGACCAGGGGGAAATCGCAGTCCTAATAGAGAAGACAGGCTTCGGAAAAAGGTACCTGATTGAAAGTCGAATGTAAAAGAATCTAACCAAATTCGAACGCATCATGCTAACAAAAGTGGAAGTAATAACCCCTTTGTGGGAGATTAATTACCGGACTAGGGCATATCTGTACATCTCATGATGGAGCATACCCGAGGTTTTCCATTATGGGACTTAAATGCTCATGATACTTTTGGGTCATTCATCTCAACACAATTTGTTGTACAGGGGTAAAAGACCAGGAAAATTCGTCTTCCTCTCCCAACGCCTGCAAAGATCGATGGTGACGTAAGTATAGTTATTACAGCATTTAGCATGATTGAATGAGGTTATAGCGGGATCTTCTCGAAAGGACGACAATCTCCGCCGAAGACTTGGGGTACGGAACGGGCTAAGCGGAACTGCTTGAATTTCATGGGTCAGCTGTTGCCCAACTTTGTTCCGGGGGTGTGGATTTCGAGCACATCTCGTCGATTTTTGACCCAGTATGAAGTTCCCATGCCTGATGAGTCGAGTGCCCCGCCTGACTCTCGGACAAACCACTCGGGAGGGAGACCTAGAGACCGGATTCAACTTCCTGGATGGGCAACTGGGCTTGCAGAAGACTAATCTATCCGAGTAGGTTACTTTCAACGAACGTTTTATCGGAGATGATCCAATGCGTGAGAAATATCTTGCTTTTGCCGCAAGCGTAGCTCTTTCGGCCACCTTAATTCTGGGCGGATGCAAGAGCTCAACCCCGGCACCGGCCCCGGCCTCCGCGCCGGCACCGGCTGCAACCTCCGATGGGAGTGCACCGCCTGCGGCTGCCCCGTCTAGCGCGGCGCCTGCGGCCGGTGCCCCACCTGCAGCCGCTCCTGTGGCGCCCGCTCCAACGCCAGCCCCTGTTGCTGCTGCCCCGCCGCCACCGCCGGAGCCTGTGAGGGTGACGGCGCCTGCAGGTGCTGCTGTGGTGGTGACGGTGACCGAACAATTGAGCGCCAGCAAGAACAATGTTGGAGATGGGTTTACGGGCGTTCTTGCACAGTCGGTGAAGTCTTCGGGCGGCGGAGTGGTGTTTCCTCGTGGGGCTCATGTGGTTGGAACTGTGGTCGCCGCCAAGGGTCAGGGTAAGTTCAAGGGATCAGGTGCGCTGGGGATTCAGGTGACTTCAATCTCCGGAATGTCGGTTAGCACAAGTGCTTATGAGAAGGAGCAGAAGGGTAAGGGCAAACGGACGGCTGGCTTTATCGGAGGTGGCGCGGGTGGTGGAGCGCTGATCGGCGGGTTGGCCGGGGGCGGTAAGGGCGCTTTGATCGGCGGCCTAATTGGCGCCGGCGCAGGTACTGCCGGAGCGGCGTTCACCGGTAATAAGGATGTGGTGATTCCGTCGGAGTCGACTATCAGCTTTCACTTGACTTCGCCGGTGACGGTTACGGTCAAAGCGAAGGAACCAGCGGAGCCACCGCAATAGTTCTTGCAAGAGTGTTGAAGACCGGCACCTGTTCCTTCTTGAGAGCAGGTGCTTTTCTTTTGAGCGAGCGAGTTGTGATTGCTCGCGGGTGACGCCAGGTGCTGGCGGTAGACTGGATTGATGCGGTTGAATCCGGTTTTTTTATTGTCTGCAACTGATGTCGCGCACTTCCCTTCTGAAGCGAAGACATATGGAGCGCCGGAGGTGGCGTTTCTGGGGCGATCGAATGTGGGGAAGTCTTCTCTGATCAATTCCCTGCTTGGGTCGCGCGAGGCGAAGGTGTCGTCGACGCCGGGGCGTACGCGGGCGATTAACTTTTTTGCGCTGCATGAGGGTGCGGGCGAAAAGATGAAGGTGAGGCCAGCATTGATCTTCGCAGATTTGCCGGGATATGGGTACGCGAAGATTTCAAAGTCGATCTCGGCAGAATGGCCGAAGTTTATTGAGCCGTACCTGGCCGAGCGGGAGACGCTGGCACTGTGTATTTGCCTGGTGGATACAAATATTCCGCCGCAGGAAAATGATACTCAATTGATTACATATTTGAAGCAGACGCAGAGGCCGTTTCTGGTGGTGGGGACGAAGGCGGATAAGCTGTCGAATAATCAGTTGGCGAAGTCGATGGCTGCGCTGAAGAAGGCGCATGACGTGGAGGAAATTCTTCCGGTTTCGGCGAAGACGGACGCTGGGACGAAGGCGCTATGGGCGAAGATGATGGAAGTGGCGGAGTGAACATCTCTCACGTCTCCTCCTTTCACCCGATGTTCGGACCTGGGTAAGGAACGGGACGCTGCTCCCGGCTTCGGGTCTGCGGGTGGGCGCATCGTGAAAGAGGGCAGCCTGCGACAGCCCTGCGCTTATGGTTGCGAAGGAGAATTGAGGGCTTACTCGCCAGAATCCCTCCCGAAGACCGAATACTTCGCCGGTGCTATCACTTTTAACAGTGGCAGTGTGGGGCAATTGGAGATTTCATGGATACACGACTGGGTCAGCGGTGCGGGCTCTTGTGAGATTTTTTGGTTTCACGGGGCTCACCTCACTCGTATTGGTACGACAACAAAGGAGAACACTGTGTTCAAGAAGAATTTATTAGCAATCAGTGTGGCAACAGTCGTGATGTTGACAGCCGGCGCTCGCGGGCAGAGTTCGGCGCAACAACCTGCGAATGCATCGGCCCAGAGTTCGGTGGACCAGGACATCGATTTAATACGGAAAGATGTTCGTTCGCAAAAGAAGCAGATCATCGCTGCGAATCTGCAACTGACGGATGCGGAGGCGGTGAAGTTCTGGCCGCTCTACGACCAGTACACGGCTGAGCTGGTCAAAATAAACGATGCAAAGTATGCGGCTATCAAGGACTATGCGACGAACTACGATACGTTGACCGACGATAAGGCCCTGAGCCTGACCCGTCAGATTCTCGGTGTCGATCAATCGGTAGCGCAACTGCGGGAGAAGTATGTGCCGATTATGGGTAATGTGATTTCGGGTAAGAAGACGGCGTTATTTTTCCAACTTGACCGGCGTTTGGTGGCGTTGATTGACCTGCAGTTGGCGGCGGCGATTCCTATGGTCCAACCGTAGGGGGTCTACGAGCTGTCTGTTGGCGAGGCTGATGAAAGCGGCAGAGTGATGCTCGCTGAGGAACGGACTATTGCGATTTACCGGAGTACAATCGAGCCTCCGGCAAAGCTGTCTCATTGGCTGTTGCATTCATTTGCCTGAATATCAAACCGGGCCCCCCAGAAATCCGTATTCGATCGATCGGTCTCGCGATCGACTTTAAAACAAACAATTCGGAAATGAGGAGGAGTTTTGTGATCAGAAAATATTTTCTATCGATGAGCATGGCGGCTGTAGTGATTTTGACGAACATCTCAGTGGGTTACGTTCAGGCGCAGGCAACTTCGGCTCAGAGCAGCGTGGATCAGGATATCGCCCTGCTGCGGAAGGATATCCGTTCGGATAAAAAGCAGATCATCGCTGCCAATATGCAACTGACAGATGCCGAGTCGCCGAAGTTCTGGCCCGTATATGACCAGTACGCAGCGGAACTCGCCAAGATCAACGATTCGAAGGTTGCGGCTATTAAGGACTATGCGGCCAACTATTCGACTCTTACCGACGACAAGGCGTTGGCGTTGACCCGGCAGATCATCGGGATTGAAGAATCGGTGGGGCAGTTGCGCCTGAAGTATGTGCCGATTTTCAGCAAAGTGATCTCCGGTAAGAAAACTGCGTTGTTCTTCCAGTTGGACCGGCGGCTTACGATGCTGGTTGATCTGCAGGTGGCGTCGGAGGTTCCTGTAGTCCAACCTTAATGATTCAAACAAAATGGCGGCCGCGAAGACAGATCTCCGCGGCCGCCATTTGTTTTTTGACGATCTATTCGCCGTAGTAGTCGAGGCCGAGGTGGGTAATCAGGCCTTCGCCCATGATGTGGCGGAGGGTGTTTTTTAATTTCATGGATTGGATGAAGAGGTCGTGCTCGGGATAGACGCCGGGGGCGCTGTCGGGAGCTTTGAAGTAGAAGCTGAGCCACTCCTGAATGCCTAAGCTGCGAAGTGAGGGTGTGCGGGCCGCGAGGTCCATGAAGAGGATGAGGTCGAGTGCGAGGGGCGCGGCGAGGATGGAGTCACGGCAGAGGAAGTCTACCTTGAGCTGCATGGGGTAGCCCAGCCAACCGAAGATGTCGATGTTGTCCCAGCCTTCTTTGTTGTCGCCGCGGGGTGGGTAGTAGTTGATGCGGACCTTATGGTACAGGTCCTTGTAGAGGTCGGGGTAGAGCTCGGGCTGGAAGATGACATCGAGGACGCCTAGCTTGGACTCTTCTTTGGTCTTGAAGGACTCAGGGTCGTCGAGGACTTCGCCGTCGCGGTTGCCGAGGATGTTGGTGGAGTACCAGCCGCTGACGCCTAGCATGCGGGTCTTGAATGCCGGGGCGAGAACGGTCTTGATGAAGGTCTGGCCGGTCTTGAAGTCCTTGCCGCAGATGGGTGCGTTCATCTTGCGGGAGAGCTCGTTGAGGGCGGGGATGTCCACGGTGAGGTTGGGTGCACCGTTGGCGAAGGGGATGCCTTCTTTGAGAGCGGCCCAAGCGTAGAGCATGGACGGGGAGATGTCGGGATCGTCTTCGACGAGGCCTTTCTCGAAGGCTTCGAGAGTTTTGTGGACGGCGGTCTGTTCGAGGAAGATTTCGGTTGATCCGCACCAGATCATGACCTGGCGATCGGTTTTGGTTTTGAACTCGGCGATATCGTTGCGGATCTGGTTGGCGAGGTCGCACTTGTTCTTGCCGGTCTTTACTTTTTTGGCAGTGAGGCGCTTGACGTAGTGCTGGTCGAAGACGGCGGGCATGGGCTCGATGGATTCGAGGTAGGGACGGATCTGTTCGAGCTGATCGCGGTCAAGGACCTGGGCGGTCTTGGCGGCGTCGTAGAGGTTGCCGCCGAAGATGTCCCATCCGGTGAAGACGATGTCGTTGAGATCGGCGATGGGGGCGAAGTCCTTGATGAGTGGGCTGCGGCCGTCGGTGCGCTTGCCGAGACGAATGTGTCCCATCTGTGAGAGAGAGCCGATGGGCTTGGCGAGGCCGCGGCGGACTGCTTCTACGCCGGCGATCAGTGTGGTGGCGACGGCTCCCATGCCGGGAATCATGACGCCTAATTTTCCAGTTGCAGGCTTGATGCTGGCCGCGGCTTGCGTTGCGGCTCCGGGTGTCGACATTCTTGGTAGTACCCTTCTCTGTTGCGATTTTTTCCGTTAGGCGGACATTTAAGTATCGCGCAGGGAGAGAGGGGGTGCAAACGAATGCAGTGTTTATGCAGGCTTTAGCGGTAACGTGGTTTTGACGTCCGATCAGGCCGCTTCGGTGCGGATGCGGTTCTTCCAGTGCGAGGCGACGAACCAGATGATTCCGGCGAGGAGCATGACTTCGACCGCGAGGTGGAAGCGGTGGAAGATGGCTTTGAAGCGGGGATCGGTCTCCCAGCGGTCGCCGAGCTTCATGCCCACATACGCGAGGGCGTAACACCAGGGCCAGGAACCGATGAAGGTGTAGAGGTGGAAGCGAACTTGATTCATGCGGGCGATGCCGGCGGGTAACGCGATGAAGGTGCGGACGACGGGGAGGAGGCGGCCGATAAGGACAGTAATGCCGCCGAATTTGCTGAAGTAGTGCTCGGTGCGGTCGAGGTCGTGACGGCTGAGCAGGATATAGCGGCCGAAGCGCTCTACTGCGGGCCGGCCACCCCAGGCTCCGAGCCAGTAGGCGGGGATGGAGCCGAGGTTGCAGCCGATGGCGCCGGCGGTGGCGACCCAGAAGAGCTTGAGTTGGCCGGTGTGGACGAGGTAGCCGGCGAAGGGCATGATGATCTCGGAGGGGAGAGGAATGCAGGCCGACTCGATACCCATGAGCAGAGCGATGCCTGCGTAACCGCCCGCGGAGATTACAGCGATGATGAAGGCGGCGAGGGTGGTGATGATTTTCTCAGACATTCTGGTGCAGTATACCGGGATGAAGCCATGGACGCAGATGCGCTAGCATTGAGTGTTGAGGAGATTTGCCATGTCAGATACTGTTGTTGCTCCCGCTGTAGTGAGTTCTTCATCCACCGCAACTGCTCCTGCTTCGTCTGGCAGGCCGGCCAGCAGCTATGGGGCAGCGCCGCACGATCCTTCGAAGCCGCCGGTGAAGCGGCAGATTGTTTGCTTCAGCTTTTACAAGGTGATGCCGGAGTGGCGGAGGCTGCCGGCTGAGGAGAAGGCTGCGCATAAGGCGGTGTTTGCCGAGGTGCTGGCGAAGTGGAACAAGCCGGGGGAGTTTCTGTCGATGACGTACTCGACGATTGGCACACGCGGGGATGTGGATATGTGCGTGTGGTCGATTGGATATGGCGTGGATGAGCTGAACCAGATGCGGAGTGAGTTGATGCGTACGCCGCTGGGCGGGTATCTGAACTCGCCGCATAACTTTCTGGCGATGACGAAGCGGTCGCAGTACCAGATCGATCGGCCGGATGAGAGTGAAGGTGAAGGGCGCGGCGCGATTCGCCCGGGCGGACAGAAGTACATTTTTATTTATCCGTTCTGGAAGACACGGCCGTGGTATCTGCTGCCGGCGACGGAGCGGAAGCGGTTGATGGATGAGCATATCCGAATTGGGCTGATGTATCCGCGGGTGAAGCTGAATACGACTTACTCGTTCGGGATCGATGACCAGGAGTTTGTGGTGGCGTTCGAGACGAACTTTCCGGAGGACTTTCTGGACCTGGTGCAGCAGCTGAGGGAGACGGAGATCAGTATGTATACGCTGCAGGACACGCCGATCTTTAGTTGTGTCCGGGTTCCGGCTGCGGAGATGCTGGATCGGTTGGGTTGACGGAGCCAGGATGTGACTGTCCCCATCTCGCTCATGGATGTTTCTTCGTCATCTCATCGAAGCAGACCTGTGTCCAGCTCTTGTAATTGAGCTTGTCGGTTTCGCCGAGCGCAGCCTTGATCTCGTCGAGTGACTTGCCCTGCGAGACCATCTCCTTCACCTGAGCACGCCTGGCTTCTGCGTCGGCGATTCTCTTCTGGATGTCGGCTTTGGTTTGAATGTTGCCGTGGCCGGGGACGAAGGTGTCGGCGTCGAGAGAGACGATTCCCTTGGCTGTGGTGATCCAGCCTTCGGTCGATCCGTTCTTCTCGTCGTGGATGCGCGGGTAGGGGTTGCCGGTCGAGATGATGTCGCCGGTGGCGACGATCTTCTGGCTGGACAGGTAGACGATCAGGTCGCCGCTGGTGTGCGCGGGCGCCCAGTGGTAGAGCTCCAACTTTTCGCCTTCGATTGTCAGCGTCTCTTTGCTCTTTGTGATCAGCTGCGTGGGCAGATGGTCGGAAGGCGGAGCTCCGCGGCCTCCTGCAGCGAGAGCAGTCTCCTGTTCTTTCTTGTTGTTCTCCTGGGCGACGACTTTGACGCCTGCGGGAAAGGCAGCGAGACCGTTCACGTGATCGCCGTCGCTGTGGGTCAGGATTACGGTTGTCACGGGCTTCGGGGTTATCTTCGCGATGTCGTCGAGCAGCTCCTGGCCGCCTGCCTTCGTTGTCTTCGCGTCGACGACGATCACGCCGTTGGTTCCTACGATCACGGTGCTGTTGCCGCCGCCACCTTCGATCCAGTAGACGTTTGGTTTGAGTTGGTGAGTGACAAATGGCGCTGCCGGGGGCGGTGCCTGGCCGATCGCTGCAGCTGTCAATGTTCCGAGAGTTGCGAATCGAAGTATGTTGATCAAGAGATTTCTGCAAATCATGCGCGGGGCTCCTGGTGGAGGGATCAGGTTTCAAGGCTAGAACGATAGCGGAGCTGGTTACTCGATTGCGGCACGGCCATCTTATCGGAACATTGTTGGACCGTGCTTCCGATCATTTCATTTCCGGCCCTTTATTGTCGGGCGTCGTCGAGAAGGTAGACTTTAATCGTGCCGACAAAGTCTGTTCAATCGATACGCCCTGCAAAGGCTCGCGTTGCCGTTGCCGCTAAACCCGTCTCTGCGAAAGAAAAGCGCGGTGCGACAAAGAATCCGACGAACCCGGAGCGCGTCGCGGCGATTCTGGTGGAGTTGCGGAAGGCCTATCCGGATGTGGTTTGTGCGCTGAACCACAAGAATGCGTGGGAGCTGACGGTTGCGACGATTCTGTCGGCGCAGTGTACGGATGTTCGGGTGAACCTGGTGACACCGGAGTTGTTCAAGACGTTTCCTACTCCGAAGGCGATGGCCGCTGCTTCCCTTCCGGAGCTTGAGGAGTTGATTCGGACTACGGGATTTTTTCGGAATAAGGCGAAGTCGATTCAGGGTGCGGCACGGGTGGTTACGGAGAAGTTTGGGGGCAAGGTACCGCAGACGATGGAGGAGATTCTGACGCTGCCGGGGGTGGCGCGAAAGACGGGGAATGTGGTGTTGGGGTCGTGGTTCAAGATTGCGGTGGGAGTTGTTGTCGATACGCATGTGATGCGGTTGTCGCGGCGGCTCGAGCTGACGAAGGAGACCTCGCCCGAGAAGGTAGAGAAGGATTTGATGAAGATCATTCCGCAGGATCGTTGGATCGCGTTTTCGCATGAGCTGATTCATCATGGGCGGCAGGTCTGTATCGCGCGCAAGCCACGTTGTGTGGACTGCACACTGGAGAAGATTTGTAATTCAGCGGATAAGACCTGGCGGTCACACTAGGCTCGACCGGTTAGCCGAAGAGCGCGTGGCGCATTGATCTTCCGGAGGCCTGCCAGCACTTCACGGTCTCGTAGACGATGACGGTTGCGTAGGTGACGGCCATCCAGAGGCAGACCTCTTCGATGGGGAGATCGCCCCATGCGGTGATTCGAACTCCAAGCATTTGTTCGTCGCGAAAGTTCCACCAGCCGTAGGGTATGGCGAGGGTGGCCTCCCACATGAGACTGACGAGGAGAACGAAGAAAGCAGTGAGACTGAAGGCGCGCCAGTTGATGACGGGTCGCGCGGATGGGAGCAGGGCGGACGATGGAACGAGTGCAGTCAACGCGAGGAAGATGAAGTAGCCCGGGAATCCTATCGGGTAAGGCGAGAAGTACTTCTTGTAGATGATGGCACCGGGGACCAGGATTACCGCCAAGACAAGAGATTCGGGATGGAGCTTCAGGAGGCGGTGGAACTGTTTTCGTTGGACGGACTCGCTTTCGACGTTGTAGGCTGCGAGCCAGTATTCGTCGAGCCAGATGTAGAGGAGCAGGACGCAGAGGAATCCGGTGAGATAGAAGACGTACTCTTCGACGGGAACCGGCGCGCCGAGGGCTGGGGCTTTGATTCCGAGGGTTGCACTCTGGTTGGGGAAGGTGAAGAAGTATCGGGCGAAGAAGAAGTCGAGGCCTGCGCCGATGGGAAAGAGAAGACCGATGGTCCACAGAAAGCTCTTCTTTTCGATCTTTACGGATTGCTGCGGGACGAACCAGAATGCGATGACGAGGATGGGGACGAGAAACAAAAGAAGGCTGACAGTGTAGCCGTAGGGAGAGGCACCGGGAGTTGTCGCAGTTGCTGGATTGAGAGCGGAGAGATGGACGGTGTGAAGGGTGAGAGCGGCGGGGACGATGATCATCGCAACTATAACGATGACGAGCATGGAACTTCTGCGCGGAGATTGAGATGGGTTACGCATGCGGCCGGCTTTCTGCAAACTGGATGCGGAGAGATTCGACCAGGGCCGGGATGGTGGGTTCAGCGGCTTCGATGGTGGGGGTGTGGCCGAGGGCGCGGAGGGCTTCGCTCGTGATGGGGCCGATGGAAGCGAGCGTGATGTGGGGAGGGAGATTGAGATTGGCGGCTTCGAGGAGTGCGCAGAGATTTCGAGCTGTTGATGCGCTGGTGAAGGTGATGGCGTCGGGGTAGTGCTCGGGGGAGGCGAAGAGAGTTTGCAGGGCGGGGATGGATTCTGGCGGGAGCTGGTTGCGGTAGGCTTCGGCGATGGTGACGGTGGCGCCGGCGGCGGTGAGGGTTTCGGGGAGGTGGTCGCGGGCCTCGGCGGCGCGGACCAGGAGGAAGGATTTGCCGGGGGCTTCGGGGAGGAGGGCTTCGGTGAGGGATTCGGCGATGTAGTGCGGGGGGACGAGGTCGACAGTGAGGCCGATTGCGTTGGCGGCGGCGAGTGTTGCGGGACCGATGACGGCGATTTTTTTTGGGAGTTGAGTGAGGTGGAGGAACAGGGCTCGGCGGTGGAAGGCTTCGACGGCGTTGGCGCTGGTGAAGAGGAGCCAGTCGTAGGTGCCGAGGCAGGTGAGGGCGGCGTCTAGTGCCTGCAAGGAATTTGGGGGAACGATCTCGATGGTGGAGATGAGGATGGTGGTAGCGCCAAGGGCTTCCAGTTGAGCGGCGAGGTCGGAGGCCTGGTGGCGGGTTCGAGTGATGAGGATTCGTTTGTTGGTGAGTGGTTGCACTGTGGCGATTTTAGACCGCTTCGTGTTCTCCATCGGCGGTACCCCCTCCCTCGTCAAAAGTGTGCAAAGTCTTCCAGCAAAAAGACATAAGTCTGGACTTCGTTTTGCAGGCTCTGAGTTAAATGGAAAGTCCGGCTTTCGCCGGACTCGTTTCCTTCACTTATTTAAGAATAGCAGATTGGAGCTAACTTACACGCCAACGGTATGTTGCTGGCTGGTAAGGGGTTTTGAGGTTTTGGGGCTTGACATGTGAATTTGCTGGGGTTTTGAGGCTGCGTGGCCGTTCGCTACTTTTTGCAAACGGTTTAGAAGGCCGGAACTCCATGGACGAAGCGAGATGACTGGGGACGGAACTCGCTGGTCGCGGGGGTCCTCAAGACCTTGTTCAAGTCGACATTAAAGCCTGCGGCTTTTTAGTATGCAAATTCGAGGCTTCTTCGCTTCGCTCAAAATGACAAGAGTTTGAGGTGGGTTTAGTTGAGAACAAGCGACGGCAGCCCAAAAGCAAAGAGCTAATGCGGGTTCTTCCCCTTCGATAAGCTCAAGGTCAATTGACGAGAGTTTGAGGTAGATGGCGTTCTATTGCGGAAGAGGTTTGAGGAGGATGGTGCGGTACTCGATTTTCATGGGTGGGCCTACGTGGACCTGGACGCCGATGAGGCCTTCGAACTTGCGGTTGGAGGCGTCGTCGTCGATGACCTCGGACATGACGTGGCCGTTGAGGATGTGGATGAGAAGGTTGCCGCGGACAATGAGGTGATACTGATTCCAGTCGTTGGGGTGGATGAAGGCTTTGAGGTCGTCGGATGAGCCGAGGGAGGCGATGACGGTGGGGCCGGTGGCGTCGACGCGGGTGAGTTGGCCGCGCATGGCTAGGAAGGTGCGGCCGCGCTCCTCGTAGTTTTGACCGGTGTATTTGTCGGCACCGTCGATGTCGGCCTGGTAGCCGCGGAGGAGCCACTTGGTGCCGGGGATCTCGACGCTGCGGTAGTTGATGCCGGAGTTGCCGTGGTCGGAGATGCGAAATTCGACTTTGAGTTCGAAGTCCTTGGGTGTGCCGCCGCGCCAGATGAGGAAGCTGTTCTGTTTGAGGAGATTGTTGGGGGTGACTTCGCCGATGAGGATGTGGTTTTCGACGTACCAGTACTGCGGGTCGCCGTCCCAGTTCTTGAGGGTGCCGTCGAAGATAGGGTGGAACCCTTCGTTGCTGGCGCTGAGGGGGTGCGGGTAGGTTTGTGGGCCGGGCGGTGGGGCGAAGGGGTAGGGTTGCGTCGAGGTTTGGCTTGAGACGATTGCCGCCGTGAGGGTAACGGCGAGGAGAATTGGGCGCATCGGGACGTCTCCGCTGGAGGATTGGGGCCTTATTTTGGTGTATCACGTGAGGGCGGTTCGAGGGCAGAGGGTGCGGAGGGTGAAATGTAACTGGCGGTAGTGGGCAGGTTGGCTTTTAAGGCCTGTGCAACGTTGACATTGCTGGGTTTAGGGCCTAGGATGCCGCGCCATGGAGGAACTACATGCCAACTTATATCTCGCTCTGCCGATGGACGCTGCAAGGAGCACAAACGATCAAGGAAAGTCCGACCAGGTTAGAGGCCGCGAAGAAGGCGCTCGCGGCGAATGGGGTCAAATTATTGAATTTCTATATGACTACGGGCAGCCATGACATGGTGATCATCTGCGAGGCGCCGAACGATGAGGCAATGGCGAAGTCGATGCTTTCGACTATCTCTAAAGGAGGGATTACGACCCAAACCTCGCGGGCGTTCACGGAGGACGAGTATCGGGCTATCATCCAGAGTCTTTAGGGCTTATTGGATCTGAGGGCACTACCCAAAACCCAAACTGAGACGGAGCGACGCTCGAGACGCGCGGGTGGAGGGTAGTGTTTACTCGGTGGCTGCGGGTAAGTGGGGTTTGGAACGGGAAAATAGGAAAACATTTTCCACTTTTTTCCGGCAACGATGCGGGCCTGCGTCTGCGCGGATGCCCCGTCTTTGTTGATAAATAAGGGTTCCCCATGGTTTAGCAGAGACTGGCATTCCGTTTGCAACTATGCAAAATGTAGCACACACGACATAAGTAATGACGTGAATACTAAAGGAGGCAAGAAATGGCAGCAACATCATTATTTACATGCACGTGCGGAATCCAGAAGAAAACCACCAATCACTGGGTGCTGGCGAAGGTGACGCCGACCGGAATTACATTCATGCCCTGGGACATCAATCTTGCTTTTGAGGATGACATTATCGTTCTTTGCGGCGAGGGCTGCGCATCTGCTCTGCTGAGCCGTTATATGGGCGAGTGGAAGCGTCCAAGTGCGATCCACGTTGTCGCTGAACCCCGATTGGCTGTGGCTTAGCACGAACCTTGCAGCACTGAAACACTTTGCTCTGCCCTAGTACTCTCTGGCTGCCACGACCACGGTTATTCGATCGCCTGGCGTGAGCGCCAACATCACTCTTGAGGAAATTGCACTAAGCTGGAGTGAACGATGAGCCGGTGTGAACGATTACGGGCCGTCTATGCCACCAGCTCCTGCTCCCCGGAGTGAGACATGCGCCCTATATCGAACGGTGTGAAGTTTGCGAGACGGATTCGTTCGAGGGTGACCGTCTTCGTACTGGCTGTTGCGAGCCTGCTGTCGATCGTGACAATGCCGCTGTGGGGGCAGGCGGGGTTCGGCGATGACCGCGTGATGCTGCAGGGGTTTTATTGGGAGTCGCCGCGGTTCGGACATTCGATGGGCAACAAGGTCTGGTATGAGATTGTCGCGTCGGACGCTGCGACGATCGCGAATGCAAACTTCGACCTGGTTTGGATGCCTCCGCCGGCCTATGCGGGGGAGATGAGTGTTGGGTACAACCCGAAGCAGCTCTTCCGGCTGGATAACAGCTATGGAAGTTTGAAGCAGCACAGGGCGGCGATGGTGGCGCTGTTGCAAAACGGGCTGGAGCCGGTGGCGGATATCGTCGTGAACCATCGCGACGGAACGAGTGGGTGGGCGGATTTTCAGAACCCGGTGTGGGGGACATGGGCGATCTGCGAGGACGATGAAGCGTTCAGCAATAGTGCGTCGGGGATTGCAAATACACCGATGGCGCAACGAGGCAAGTGTGAAGAGCATGTCTCGTACCGGCCTGGGACGACGTATGCGTATCCCTCGTTCCGCGATGTCGCGCACACGGAGATTCGGGTGCGGCGCGACATTGTGAGGTACCTGCTGCAGCTACAGTCGCTGGGATATCGCGGGTGGCGGTATGACATGGTGCATGGGTACGGTGCGCAATGGATTGCGCTGTACAACAAGACGACGGAGCCTACCTTTTCAGTTGGAGAGTACGACTGGACGCAACAGGCGGAGCAAAGGGGATGGGTTTGGGCAACAGCTGTTGCGAGTGAGGCGACGGGCGCCGATCATCTGACGACTTCGAGCGATGTGTTCGATTTTCAGACGCAGTTCAGTTTGAAGGCGATCACAAACAGCAGGTATACGGAACTCTATGGGTTTGGAAATGGTATCGGGCTGGTTGGCGATACGACGGACGGGATGCCATGGAAGGAGCGGGCGGTAACGTTCGCGGAGAACCATGACACGGGTTTTCGAACGAACGGCGATGGTAGCCCGGAGTCGGGGCACGAGTCGGATTCGTTTGCGAATAACTGGCAAGTGGAGCAGGCGTATGCGTTCTTACTGACGCATCCTGGGGTGCCTTGCGTTTACTGGAAGCACTACTTTGAGTGGGGACAGGATCTGCAGAATAAGATCAAGGCGCTGATCAATGCGCGCAAGGTTGCGGGAGTGAACTCCGGCAGCAACGTGGACATGCAGGAGAATGCAAAGCAGGCTGGAGTGTATGCTGCGCGGGTTGTTGGCACGCATGGCGAGTTGTATGTCCGGGTGGGAGGGAGCGACGATCAGTGGCAACCGAGCGCGTCGGGGTTTGCCGACTTCAGGGAGTATGCGGCGGGTGCGGGGTGGAAGGTGTGGGTGAAAATACCCGGGAACCCTGCGGTGGTGACGGCACCACATCATGCGGCGTTTCCTGTGCCGCAATACAAGGCAGCGAACAAGATCAAGGCGCCATTCTGACGCACGAAGGCCGTCTCATTGCGAGACGGCCTCGAGGTGATTCGTTATGGGGTGATGATGAGCGTGGCGTTGGCCTGACCGCACATTCCGTAGATGGCGCCTGACACGCAAGCGCCGGCTGAATACTTGTAGCATCCGGGGGTCTTGGCTACGACTGAGACGGAACGGTCGCTGCCGCCGATAATGGCGCCACCCGGCTGAAAGGGAGAGGTGGTGCCCAAATCGACGACAAAGCCAACGTTTTTGCTTGTGCTCTTCCACTCTACCGACGTTCCCGCTTTTATGCAGAAGAGCGAATTGCCCTTCGCGTTCGGAATACTGGGTGTTGCCGATGCGGCGTTGGCGGTCCGCTTTACGTCGACGCTGCATGGGTTGGAGGCTGAGCCGCAGGTGTTGGCTGCGGTGCACAGCTGCGCGGGATTCGGCTGCGTGCATACGTTCTTCTGGGCTGTTGCGTAGCTTGAGAGCAGCACGATCGGCAGTAGGAGCGATGTACACCTGACTGCAAAGCTTCGATTCGTAGTCATGATTCGCCTCATAAAGAAGGAAGATTCAGACCGCCCGTAGAGGGACGGCCTGATGTTTTGGATTTGAAGTCAAATGCGCAGGGCTGAATCAAATAATCTGCTGCTAGTTGACGCCCGCCGTACCGGCCCAATCGAGGACGTCTGAGAGTCTCCACGGGTTCTGATTCAAGTCCAACTGCAACTGGCCTTGTTTATCGAGGATCAGCTGCGCCGCGGGATAAAGGGTCCCCACGCTCTTGCTCTTGTCCTGGGAGTTGAGTTCGAACACGCCGGCAGTCAGACTAAAGGCCTGCGTTTGGGAGTCGGTGTAGGCTTCACCAAAACGGATCTGGCGATTCGTGACGAAGACGATTTTGCGGCCAGTCGGTGTTGGAGTCATCCTGATGTAGGAGCAGTCGTAGCCGAGTGTGCCCGTGATCTCGACGTGGCCTACGGCCCTCATCTTCGACAGGGCAGTGGTAAGTCCCTGGTTCTGGCCCTTCTCGAAGGCCTGGACCAAGTTGACTCTGTCGGCGGGCGTCGAGTACTCGTAGATGTTCAGCGTCACGCCGATGCTTGCGCCCATCTGCGTGCCGGTTCCCCAAGCCTGTGCCTCAATGGTTTCGTACTTGTCACGGGCAAATCCAGGATGCGTCGCCAACAGTGCAATCCCGGCAACCACCAGAGCCTTGCTGGTGATCCTGAATACTTTCGATTCGAAGATTCTTGAAATAATTTGCATATCTTTCTCCAGTCGCTGCAGTTGTAGACAGTGGGGTTGATCTCATCGGGAGTCTACGTTGAAGCTTGGGGAGGTAAGAAGTAGCAAAAATACTGGTTTAAGGGAGAAATAACACTAGTATTTTTGCCCGGTCATGAAGGGTAATGCAGTCGACCGGTCAGGCGACGGAGGCGGGGAGAAGATCGAGGGCGCCTTTTGAGATGAGATCGTCGGCGACCCAGCGGCCGAGGGCCGCGGGTGTGGTGGAGTAGGTGGCTTCGGTGTCGATCTGGACCATGGCTTCGCCGTCGGGGGAGACGACCTGTGCGAGCATGCGCCACTTCCCTGCTTCGGTTGCGGGCGGGATGCAGTGGACGCCGATGGGGAGAGAGCAGCCGCCGCCGAGGGCGTCGAGGGTGGTGCGTTCGGCTTCGACGGCGAAGCGGGTGTGGGGGTGTTCGAGGAAGGCGATGGCGTTGCGGATGTAGGTGTCGCGGGCTTCGTCGATGGGGTGTTCGGGGCTGCGGGTTTCGAGGGCGAGAGCACCCTGGCCAGGCGAGGGACAGATCTCTTCGGGGCAGAAGCGCTGATGGACGGACTCGGTGCGCTTGAGGCGGTCGAGGCCGGCGGCGGCGAGGACGAGGGCGTCGCATTTTCCGTCGGCTAGCTTTTTGAGGCGAGTGTCGATGTTTCCGCTTATTTCGACGAAGGTGACGTCGGGGCGGAGGGCGAGGATCTGCGCGCGGCGACGCGGGCTGGTGGTGCCGATGCGTCCACCGGTGGGGAGGGTGTGGAGGGCCCAGTATTCTTCGCAGACCCAGACGTCGCGGGCGTCGGCGCGTTTGGGGATCGCGGCGAGGGTGAACTGGGGGGCGAGTTTTGTCGGGAGGTCTTTGAGGGAGTGGACTGCGAGGTCGATGCGGCCCTCTTCGAGGGCTTCTTCGATTTCCTTGATGAAGATTCCTTTGCCGTCGAGGTTTGGCGGCGGGACGAAGCCGGGTTGCTGCATGCGGTCGCCGGTGGTGCGAATGATTTCGAGTTCGACGTGGTAGCCGGCGTCGCGAAGGGCGTAGAGGATGTGGTTCGCCTGCCAGAGGGCTAGTTGAGAGCCTCGGCTGCCGATGCGGATGGGGTTGCGGGGATTGTTGTGCTCGCTGCTCATGTCTTAAGTAGGATACGGGATGCGCTGGGGATTGGTTCGCCCGATATACTGACGCGAATAGCAACCGGGATGGTTTCAATTTCCTTAATTTAGCGAGGGTTTCCCTATGACGAGTTTGCCAATTGCGAGCCGGAGAACGTTTTTGAAGGTGTCCGCTGCGGCTGCTGCGGGAATCGTAGTGCCAGAAGGGATTTCGGCGGCTCCTCCAGCTGAGAGCATGACGATTATTGGGCCGAGGCCAGGCTATACGCCGCAGATTGGGACTCTGGTTTCGATGCTGGGATTTATTCGACCGGCGGTGACGCGGTATATGAAAGGGATTACGCAGAAGGACCTGGATGTTTTGTTCGACGCAAATGCAAACTCGATCGGCGCGCTGCTACTGCATCTGGCCGCGACGGAGACGTACTACCAGATGAATACCTTTGACGGTATGAAGTGGGGCAGTTGGTCCGATGCGGTGAAACAGAAGTGGGACCCGGCGATGAGCCTGGGGGATGCGGGACGGAAGACGATCAAGGGACACGATCTGGATTTCTATTTGAATATTTTGAAGGAGACAAGGGATCGGTCCCTTGCAGAGTTCAAGAAGCGCGACGATGCGTGGCTGATGACAGTGGATGAAAAGTGGGGTTGGGGGCCTACCAACAATTACTGCAAATGGTTTCATGTGTGCGAGCACGAATCGCACCACGCAGGGCAGATCGATTTGTTGCTGAAACGTTTGCCGGGTGCGAAGGCCAGCGAGGGGTGACGGTTTCGCGGTCCAAAAAGAAGGGCAGGCATCCGGTTGAGATCAGATGCCTGCCCTTTTTCTTTTGCGACGATTGCGTGGGCTCAGCTAGATGAGGTTAGCGGTGACCACCACCGCCGCCACCACCGTGGAAACCACCACCGCCACCGCCGTGGAAGCCTCCACCGCCTGCGACGCCTCCGTGGACGCTACCTCCTCGGAAGCCTCCGCTAACGGTGTGGCCACCGTGGTAGCCGAAGTTGCCGCCACGGTATGGGTAGATACCGCGACCGTAGCGACCGTAGATGAATCCTCCGCCGTAGAGGTAGTAGGGCGAGTAGAAGCCGTAGCCGTAGGGGTTCCAGAAGAGTCCGTCACCGGGTAGCCATGTGTACCCGTACGGTCCGCCAGCCCAATACCAGCCGGGGTAGAAGTTCTGCGGCACCGGCGTATTCTTCGGCTAAGTCGACGTTTGCGTCGCCGAGATACTCGGAGCGAAGGCTGCTCCAGCGATAAAGGTCATCCTGGGATTTGTCTTTGTCGAAGTGCTGCGGCTTGACAGGCTCGCCTGTGAGCGTGAGTTCGCGACCGCCTTTGACGTCGATCGGTTTGACGTCGGCCTGGAGATTGGACCCGGGGAAGACGTTGGCTTTGCCGTCGAATACTCGGACGGTGGAGCTGTCGGCGTCGAAGGTGTAGAGGCCATTCTGGAGGAGTTGAGTCTGGCCCTTCTCGAGGTCAATGAGGATGACGTTTTGCTTGTAGAGCTGGTCGACTTCGACATTGGCGTGGCCGCGCTCGAGCTTGACTTCAGTCTGAGTCAAGTTTGGCGAGACCATTTGGACGGTGCTGTCGTTACCGAGGCGGAGAAAGACGCCGGGAGTCAGGAGCACCTCGGCTTTGCCGTTAGCGGTCGACAGATATTGCCCGCCTTCGAGAACAGCGTTGCCGACGGAGTTGGGAGTAACAGGACGGCCTTCGATAGAGGCCTGTCCCTCGACGTAATTGAGAGTACCTGGGCGGGCTTGGTTCGCTGCTTGCCCGAGGGCGGTAGCGGACAGAGTCGCCAGGGAAAGTAAGATCGCTTTCAACCTTGGCATCATAGAAACCTCTGTTGTAGTAGATGCGGCAGAGGATGAAAGGTCGCAAGGGAAGCTATTGCAGGAGAATGAGATAGCGCTTAGGGGCCACGCAACTATTTTTGCGGATCGGTGTTGTCTTCAACAGCGCGTCGCAGAGCGACCAGTTGCGGGTGGAGGAGCTTTGCGGTGAGGCTTCGGGTGAGGGCGTCGACTGCGGCTTGCTGCTCTGGAGTGAGAGAGGCGAGCTTCGATTGCGATCGGGCTAGTTCGGCCTGGCGGAGCTCTTCGGCTTGCTGCTGGAGAGCCTTGATGGCGGGGACGGCGTCGCGGGACTGAAGACGCTCGTGGTACTTTTCGACTTCCCTGCTGACGATGGTTTCGGCTGCCGCAGCTTCTCGGCTGCGATCGGCGAGGTTGGCGGCGGCGACTTGTTGGAGGTCGTCGATGTCGTAGACGAAGCAACCTTCGACCTCGTTCATGCGAGGGTCGACGTCGCGCGGGACGGCGATGTCGATGAAGAACATGGGGCGGTTGCGGCGGGCGTGCAGGAAGTGCTGTCCGTGTGATCGGCTGAAGATTTTTTGGGGGGCTCCGGTGCTGCTGATGACGATGTCGGCGCGGGGGGCCTGGGCGTAGAGGTCGTCGAAGAGGATGGCTTCGGTGTGGACTGCGGAGGAGGCGAAGTCAGCGGCAATTTTTTCGGCGCGTGAGTGGGTACGGTTGGTGACGAGGATGGAGGCTGCGCCCTGGTGGATAAGGTGGCGAGCGGCTAGCTCGGACATCTTGCCTGCGCCTACAAGGAGGACGGTTTTTCCCTGGAGCGAGCCGAAGATTTTTCTGGCGAGATCGACCGCGACTGAGGCGATGGAGACGCTGCTTGAGCCGATTTGAGTTTCGGAACGGATTTTTTTTGCGACAGTGAAGGTGCGCTGGAGGAGGGATTCCAGGTGAGTGGAGACAGCGCCTACTTCGCGGGCGACGGTGTAGGACTCTTTCACCTGGCCTAGGATCTGCGGCTCGCCGACGACCATGCTGTCGAGTGAGCTGGCGACGCGGAAGAGATGGCGGACGGCTTCGCGTTCGCGGAATTCGTAGAGGTGGGGCTGGATATCGTTGGGCGGGACGCTGAAGTATTCGTGGAGGAAGCGGAGGAGGTCGGCTTTGGTTTGGGGTTGGGTGTTTGCGGCTTCGCCGGTGTCGTCCTGCAGGGTGAGAAGCTCGACGCGGTTGCAGGTGGAGAGGATGAGGCCCTCTCGAATGCCGGGCTGATGGAGGAGGCTGCGGGTGGCGTCGGCTAGGCGGGTGGAGGGGATGGCGAGGCGCTCACGGACCTCGATGGGCGCGGTGTTGTGGTTGATGCCGAGGAGGACGAGGCGTCCCTGTGTCGCTTGGCTCATGGGGCGTTGAACCTGTGGACGTCAGAGAACTGGTTTGCGGCCCAGACGGCCAGGACAACGAAGAAGACGAAGCTGGAGAGATAGACGGCGCGACGTCCGCGGAGACCAGCGTGGCGGCGGATGTAGATCATCGCGATGTAGACGAGCCACATGGCGAAGGCGAGAAGGATCTTGGGGTCGCGGAAGTAGGATATGCCCACGGTGGCTTGCGCGATAAGGGAGCCGATGAGAAGGCCTGCTGTCATGCAGGGGAGGCCGAAGAGGAGGGCCTTGAGAGCGATCTGATCTGCTGTCTCGAGGGGTGGAAGTGATGGGAGAGTGGGGAGCTTTTGCTTGAGGCGGCGTTCCTGAATCAAGTAAAGGAGAGAGGCGAGGAGCGAAAGAAGGAGGGCTGCGTAGGCGGCAAGAAGGAGGGCGACGTGGAGGAAGATCCAGCCGGTGTGGAGGATGGGAAAGGTGGTGCTCTCTTGCCCGGGGTGGAAGGCGGGGAGGAGACCGAGGAGGAAGCAGATGGGAAGGATGAAGACGCCGAGAGAAACCGTCTTGTATCGCCAATAGACGACGAGGAACGCAAGGGCAAGGAGGAGGCCGAGAAAGGTCTGGGTCTCGTGAGTGTCGACTGGCAGGCGATGGTGGGCAGCGCTGAGCATCTCGGCAAGCGAGACAAAGTGGAAGAGGACGGCTGCGATGGTGGCGGGTATGGCTATGTGACGCCAGCGGGGGCGGTCGTAGAGGGCGGCGGGCAGGACCGCGAGCGCGGCTATGCCGTATAGGAGGACCGCGACTCTGAGCCAGAGGAGGGACATAGTGATCGTTCGCCAGCGCTAAACTCGCGAATCTTCAGTATATCGGGTATGGAGAGATGATCAAACGCGAGCGCGAGTGCTGCGCAACAGGCGATAGTTGCGGCTGTTTTCGTGGAAGTGGCGGATCATCGTTCGTACGACTGGACCTTGGAATGGGTCCTCCATTTCCACTTGGGCTTCTGAAATCCGGTATTCTGGGCTCTCCTGTGGCAAATGACACTACAAGCGACGTTAGTACGTTGACTCCGGTAATGCGGCAGTATTTTGCGGCCAAGGAGCAGCACCCGGATTGCCTGATGTTCTGCAGGATCGGGGACTTTTACGAGCTGTTTTATGACGACGCGATCCTGGTGTCGCGCGAGCTGCAACTGACGCTGACGGCGAGAGATAGAGAGAAGAAGCAGCCGATGTGCGGGGTTCCGTACCATGCGGCGGAGGTCTATCTGCAAAAGCTGCTGCGGCTGGGGTACAAGATTGCCCTGTGCGAGCAGATGGAGGATCCGAAGCAGACGAAGACGATCGTGCGGCGGGAGGTGACTCGGGTGCTGACGCCGGGGACGGCGCTCGATCCGACGTTGGGGGCGGAACAGAGCAATTATCTGGCTAGTGTGGCGGTGATGGGGTCCGGAGTTGCGCAGGTTTGCGGCGTCGCGTTGCTCGATTTGTCGACGGGTGAGTTCAGAGCTACGGAGTTTGCCGGGGTGGGTGCCTGGGCGGCGGCTGTGGACGAGTTGGGACGGGTGCGGCCGGTTGAGTTGCTGTATGGGACGGGACTGCTGGGTGCTGTGAATCTTGCGGGGGAGGTTTCGTCGGAGACGGCGGCGTTGGATGGGATTCGAACGAAGACGGCAGTGGATGAGTGGGTTTTTACGTCGGAGTATGCAGTGCCACTGGTGAGGAACCACTTCAAGGTGCATTCGCTGGATGGGATGGGGCTGGGTGGGCATGAGGCGGCTGCCGTTGCGGCGGGTGCGCTGCTGCACTACATGCGGCAGACAAAGCAGGGTGGGTTGGAGCATGTAGATGGGCTGCGATTTTATGAGCGGTCGACTTGCATGGAGCTTGATGCGGTGAGTGTGCGGAACCTGGAGTTGGTTGAGCCGTTGTTTTCGGGGGAGTCGGCGCAGACTACGCTGTTCTACACGATGGATGCTTGTTGTACGCCGATGGGAAAGAGGCTGTTGCGCGCTTCGTTGCTGCGGCCGGCTAGTGGATTGGGGGAGATTGAGGCTCGGCTGGAGGCGGTGGGTGAGGCGGCGGGGGATCTGCGGCGGCGCGAAGGGTTGCGGCGATCGATGGATGGGGTGCTCGATCTGGAACGGCTGCTGGGGCGGGTGGCGCTGGATTCGGCTGGGCCACGTGAGGTGATGGCGCTAGCGAAGACGCTGGGTTGTCTGCCGGGAGTGGTGTCCGCCGTGAAGATGTTTGAGGCGGCGCGTTGGTGTGAGCTGGGGGTGAGCGTCGATCCGCTGGAGGATTTGCACGAGATGATTGTGCGGACGATTGCAGAGGAGCCGCCGGTTTCGCTGGGGGATGGTGGGGCAATTCGCGAGGGTGTGGATGCGGAGCTGGATGAGTTGCGGGAGTTGAGCAAGAGTGGTCGGCAGGCGCTGGCTGCTATTGAAGAGAGAGAGCGTGAGAGGACGGGGATTGGATCGCTGAAGGTGCGGTTCAATTCTGTGTTTGGGTACTACCTTGAGGTGACTAAGGCGAATGCGAAGGCGGTGCCGGCGGACTATGAGCGGAAGCAGACGCTGGTGAATGCGGAACGGTTTACTACTCCGGAGTTGAAGGAGTATGAGACGAAGATTCTGACGGCACAGGAGCGGAGTGGGGAGATTGAGCGGAGGATCTTTGCGGAGTTGAGGCGGCAGTTGCTGGAGGCCGCAGGGCGGATGCGCGAAACGGCGAGGAAGGTCGCGGAGATCGATCTGCTAGGATGCTTCGCGCATCTGGCGGCGCTGCGTGGATGGGTGAGGCCGCAGGTGGAGGAGTCGGGCGTGCTGGAGTTTGTGCAGGCACGGCACCCGGTCGTGGAGAGGCGGCTGGAGGAATCGGGCGGTGGACGGTTTGTGCCGAATTCGGTGCATATGGATGCGGATGCCGGGCCGGCGGTGTTGTTGATTACCGGGCCGAATATGGGTGGCAAGAGTACGTATCTGCGTATGGCGGCGCTGCTGGTGGTGATGGCGCAGATGGGGTGTTTTGTTCCGGCGGAGCAGGATGCGGCTAGGGCTGGTGGATCGGATCTATACGCGGATTGGGGCTAGCGACAATGTCGCGCGGGGGCGGTCGACGTTTATGGTCGAGATGACTGAGACGGCGGCGATTTTGAATACGGCGACGAACCGGTCGCTGGTGTTGCTGGATGAGATGGGGCGCGGGACTGCTACCTATGATGGGCTTTCGTCTGGCGTGGGCTACTGTTGAACATCTGCATGACCGGATTGGGGCGCGGACGCTGTTTGCTACGCACTATCATGAGCTGACGTTGCTGGCGGAGAGGCTGGAGCGGCTGACGAATCTGCGGGTGACGGTGAAGGAGACCGCGGGGGGGATTGTGTTTCTGCATACGGTGGAGGCAGGGCCGGCCAGTAAGAGTTACGGGATTGAGGTTGCTAAGCTGGCGGGGTTGCCTGCGGGTGTGATTGCCCGGGCGCGTGAGGTGCTGAAGGTGCATGAGCGGGCGGAGACGCAACAGGTCAGGGAGGCTGCGCCTGCGGCGGTGCAGATGCAGATGACTATGTTTACACCGCTGTCGCAGAGGATTGTGGACCGGTTGGCGGAGGCTGATGTGGATGGGCTGACACCGCGAGAGGCGTTGAACTTGCTGGCGGAGTTGCAGCGGGAGTTAAAGGCGTAACAGTGATCAATGGGATAAAGACGGATAAGCGCGACGCAACGAACTGTTTTATTTTTATCTGTTTTTATCGGTTGGATCACCGTTACGCTTTTCTTTTGGGTGATAAGAGATGAATGAACGTCTGGCGAAAAGCATGGTGGTGGCTGGGGTGATGAGTGGGACTTCGGCGGATGGGGTGGATGTGGCGGTGTGTCGGATTTCCCCCTCGCGCGTGAAGGATGGGACGCCGAAGGTGGAGTTGCTTGGGCATGTGGGAACCGCGTATCCGAAGGGTGTACGGGCAGCGGTCCTCGGCGCGATGGATGCGGAGGCTATTTCGGTGGCGGAGTTGGCGCGACTGAACTGGCGACTGGGTGAGGTGTATGCGGATGCGGCTGGAGAAGACGCAGAGTTCGCTGGGGGTGAAGATTGAGTTGGTGGGGTGTCATGGGCAGACGTTGTATCACCAGGGCGCTGCCGAAAAATATTTAGGAAAAGATGTGCGGGCTACCTGGCAGGTTGGCGAGGCATCGGTGATTGCGGAGCGGCTGCGGCTGCCGGTGGTGAGTGACTTCAGGCCGGCAGATCTGGCGGCTGGGGGGCAAGGTGCTCCGCTGGTGCCGATGCTGGATTACGTGATGTTTCGCTCGGCGAAGGTGAGCCGTGTGCTGCAAAACCTCGGAGGGATTGGGAACCTGACGGCGATCCCTGCTGAGGCTGGTGTCGATGGCGTGATGGCGTTCGATACGGGGCCGGCAAACATGGTGATCGATGATTGCATGAAACGGCTGTATGAGCGGGAGTTTGATCAGGGCGGGGCGGTGGCAAGGACTGGGCGGGTGTTGCATGAGGTGGTGGAAGAGATTTTGAAGGAGGGGTACTTCTCTGCCCTGCCGCCGAAGTCTTGTGGGCGAGAGCAGTTTGGCGAGGTTTTTGTTTCTCGATTTATTGCGATGTGCCGGAAGGTGGGCGGGCGAGAGGACCGAGATGAGGATGTGGTCGCCACGGCTACGGCTCTGACGGCGGCTTCGATTGTGGATGCGTATCAGCGGTTTGTTTGGGGGCATGTGGGGCAAGCAGCGCCGCTGTCGCCGGTGGAGTTTGTGGTGGCTGGGGGCGGGACGAAGAATGATGTGCTGATGGGGATGCTGCGGGATGGGCTGGAGCCGCTGAAGGTGAAGGTACGGTTGATGGAGGAGTTGGGGGTTCCGGCGCAGGCTAAGGAGGCGGTGGCGTTTGCGCTGCTGGCCTGGCTTAGTTGGAACGGGTTGCCGGGGAATGTTCCGACGGCTACGGGGGCGCGGAGGGCGGTGGTTTTGGGGAAGGTTAGTCGCTGATGAATTTTGCGATCGCGAAACGAAAGACAGTTCGCTTCGCGAATACTCCACCCTACCGCGATCCGACAGGGAAAGGATGGGGCGCACCCATTTTTGTTGCGTTGATGGTTATCGGGTGCGGGTTAACTGTTGGGTGCAGTGCTCGGGTGGAAGAGCCGGGGTCGGTGGTGATGATTCTGGAGAGTAGTCCGAATAATCTGGATCTGCGGGTGGGTACGGATGCGCAGTCGGAGCGGGTGGGTGGGCAGATCTTCGATGCGCTGGTGAAGAAGGATGAGCACTATGAGCTGCAGCCGTGGCTGGCGACGAGTTGGGAGCAGCCGAATGCTCTGACGTGGGTGTTTCATCTGCGTGATGGGGTGCGGTTTCATGATGGACGGCCGCTTGAGGCAGCGGATGTGGTTTATACGATTGAGAGTTTGATCGATGGGTCGTTGGTGACGGCAAAGGGTGGGAGCTTTGCGGCAGTGGATCGGGCCGAGGCACGGGATCGGCTTACGGTCGTGGTGCGGATGAAACGGCCGGATGCTGGATTGTTGTTCAATATGAGCGATGGTTTGTTTGGGGTGGTGCCGCGGGGGGCAGGCAAAGATTTTGGGTTGCATCCCGTTGGGTCTGGGCCGTTCAAGTTTGTGAGCGCGGTACAGGACAAGGAGGTGATCGTGGAGAGAAACCACGATTACTGGGCGGATCGGATGGATGCGACGCCTCAGGTGGCGCCCGGGGCGCAGAGAATCGAGCGGATTCGGTTTACGGTGGTGCCGGACACGATTACGAGCGCGCTGGAGTTGAAGAAAGGTTCGGCTGATCTGGCTAGCAATGTGGTGACGCTGGATATGGTGCATACGCTGGAGGCGGAGCCTAACCTGAAGGTGGAGTCGGGAGCGGGGTCGCCGGTGGTTTATGTGACTTTTAATGTTACAGATGGGGTGTTGAAGGATAAGCGGGTGAGGCAGGCAGTGGCTTGCGCAATCGACCGGCAGGCGATTGTCGATGCGATATGGCGTGGGCAGGCTCGGCTGGCGAATAGTTTGTTGCCCACGGGACATTGGGCGGCGGCGACGAATCATGAGCTAGCGCAGTATCCGCACGATGCGGCTCGGGCGCAACGGCTGCTGGACGAGGCGGGCTTCCCTGCCGGCAAAGACGGCGTGCGGATGCGTTTGACGATGAAGACAAGTACGGATGAGACGACTCGGCTGATGGCGGCGGTGTTGCAGCAACAGTTGAGAGCGGCGGGGATTCGGCTGGAGATTCGCTCGACGGAGTTTGGAACGTTTTACGCGGACGTGACCAAGGGTGCGTTTCAGATCTATGCGCTGCGTTGGATTGGAAGTAATGAAGATCCGGATATTTTTCGATATGCGTACGGGTCGGGGAGCTTTCCGCCCAAAGGGGGAAATCGAGGACGGTACTCGAATGCGCGGGTAGATGCTTTGCTGGCGGAGGCCTCGGCTTCTTCGGATCGGGCGGTTCGGAAGAAGGATTATGTGGAGGTGCAGCAGATACTGGCGGAGGAGCTGCCGGGGATTCCGCTGTGGTATCCGAATAATGAGGTGGTGCACACGCGGCGGGTGGTAAATGTCCGGCCGCGAGCGTCCGGTAACTTCGACTTCCTGAGGGAAGCGGAGATCACCGGAGGCGCTGAGCGGTAGATTCGTGGCTATGCTTTTTTTGCTTGCCAGAGAGCGATGGTGGCGCCGGTAGGGTCGGTGAGAACGCTCATCTGGCCGTAGCCCATGACCTCGCGAACATCAACGATGACCTTTGCGCCGAGTGATTTCGCCTTGGCGGTAGCGGCTTTGATATCGTCGACACCGACGTAGGGCAGCCACATGGAGGGTGCGCCGGGCATGGGGTGTTTCATCATGCCACCGATGGGACTATCGCCGTTCTTGATGAAGGTGTAGTCCGTGCCCATACCGGGTACGTCTTCGAGCTTCCAATCGAAGAGTTTCGAGTAGAAGGCTTTTGAGGGGCTGAGGTCGGTGGTGTTGAGTTCTGTGTAGACGAACGGATTTTCCATGATCTCTCCTTAGTGCCGGTTTTGGTGACTGGTGCCGATTAGCAACAACAAAGACTGTCTTGATCGGTTTTCAAGGGATCGATTTTCGGTCGATCCGTAACGAAGACTAGACGGCCGTTATAAGACTGCGCTGCAGGCGGTTGAGGCATCCGTTCCAGCCTTCGTTGTGCTTGTCGCGGTCTTCGGTGTTGGTGAACTGCTCGTGGGTGATGGTGACCTTGGTGGCCTCGCCTTCGGGGGCGAAGTCGACGGTGACAAGGGTGTCGGCCATGGGTCCGCCTTCCCATCGCCAGGTGTAGACGAGCTTGCGGGGCGGCTCGATGAGGCGGTAGGTGCCGAGGATTGTGTGGACGTTGCCGCCTTTGTGGGTGATGGCGATGCGGTACTCGTGGCCGACGCGAAGGTCGACGTTGGCCTTGGTGGTGTAGTCGTCGGTCGGGGCGAACCACTGGCCGAGTTGGTTGGCGTCGGTCCACGCTTTGAAGACCCGATCGACCGATGCGGGATAAGTGCGGGAGATTACGAGCGACGTAGGCGATGCGACGGCGGCTTGCGACATGCTTTGTTCTCCTGTTTTTTGGGATCGGTTTGTTCAAGAAATTTGCCGAGATTGTCGAGCTGGTTGTCCCAGAAGACGCGGTAGAGGGCGAGCCAGTCGGCGGCCTGCTGCATGGGTGCGACGGTGAGGCGGCACATGCGGACACGGCCTGTTTTTTTCTGCTCGATGAGGCCTGCCTGCTCGAGCACGCGAAGGTGCTTGAGGATGGCGGGCATGGAGATATCGTGCGGGCGCGCGAGTTCGGTAACGGATGCGTGTCCGCGCTGCAGCGTGGTGAGGATGGTTCGGCGGGTCGGGTCGCTGAGGGCTCCGAAAGTGGTGTTTAGGTTAGTCGAATACTTAACCATACGGTTATGTATTATTCCTCCATGAAGGCGATGTCAAGTGGGGTGGGCCACCTTTTTCAAGTTTGTTTTTTTGAAAATGAGGAGGTGGATTCGATCCTCTGAGGCTTTCAATGGAGGGGTTACGAAGGAGTCATAAACGAGTTGTCGGCCCCTAAACGATCTAGGTCTGCTGCCGATAGAGATTCCAAGAGCAACACGGACTCTCTCCGAACGGACGCCCATGAAGTTACACATCCTCGCATTCAGCGCCCTCACGGTCGCTCTCAGCATTTCCGCTCACAGCGCAACCGCGCAATTGTCAGCCCTCGACAATGCCGCACTGAACACCACGTCTGAGTTGCCTCACGCAGAGAGCTTCGGAGGATCAGGCGGGGTCGTGAGCGTGCCCCACGTTCGATCGGGGTGTCACGAACCTATCGGCCCTTCTCTGGCCTCGGTGTGGCGACCCGTGTCGGGTTTGGCGGAACTGGCTTTGACTTCGCCACAACGCTGGCTACTAGATTCAACCTGCGCGTTGGCACGGACTTCTTCAACTACGGGACAAACTTCCAGGAAGAAGGCGCAAACGTCGGCGTGAATCTCCACCTACGCACTGGCCATGTAGCTCTGGACTGGTTCCCTTTCGGAGGCCATCTGCGCCTCAGTCCGCAGTTCGTCTTCGGCAATAACGACCGTATCCTCGCCACAGCCGTCATCCCATCGGGGAGCACTGTCACTCTGAAGCGGCCAGGACTATATCAGCAGCTATTCGGATCCGCTCCGTGGGTCAGGACGGGTCGACTTTCGCAAAGCCTCACCTGGATTCAGCTTTGGCTTTGGCAATCTCATTCCACGAGACAAGAGCCACTTCAGCGTCCCGGTTGAGATTGGCATTTTCTATGTGGGTCAACCGAGCCTGCAGGTAGCCTTCACGGGAAGCGCGTGTGATCCGAACTATCCGCCGTCGATCGGGTGCCAATCGGTCGATCATGATGCCGGCTTTCAACAAAACCTCGCGGAGTTCAAAGCGCGTAACGATCACAACCTGAGCTACGCCAGCTTTTTTCCGATCTTTTCTATCGGGGTCGGCTATCGCTTCCGGTAGCTGGACACGGACTAGCTAAAAAAATTCGTGGTTGCCCCCCAGGGATTCGAACCCCGATTGGACGAGTCAGAGTCGTCAGTCCTACCATTGAACGAGGGGGCAACAGATTGAAAGGAGCCGCAGTTGGTGATTGCTGGCTGCCTCTTAGAGTGTACGAGGAGAGACAGATAAGGTCAACGTGCGGGCGAGTGTTCTCCGCAGTTGTAGGCAGACTAAAATGCGGGAATGGATAACCTGCAGAATAAGATTGCCGCTGACTTTCTGGATGTCTCTTGCCGCAAGCTCGGGCTGATGACGGAGTATCTCACGACTTGCGTGAAGAAGTTGACGGAGGAACAGGTTTGGCAGCGGCAGGGCGCGCATGAAAACGCTGTCGGCAATCTGGTGCTACACCTGTGCGGGAATGCGCGGCAGTGGATTATGCATGGGGTCGGTGGAGCACCAGATGTGCGGGTGAGGGATAAGGAGTTCAGTGCGGATCGCGGAATGAGTGGAGCGGAGTTGGTTGCACTGTTCGAGGCGACGATGACCGAAGCAAAGAGCGTGATTGCAGCTGTGCCGGCGGAACGGCTAGTGGAAAGAATTACTCCACAGGGACGCGATGTGAGTGTGCTGGAGGCGATATGCCAGGTGGTGGGGCATGTGCAACAGCATACGGGGCAGATTATTTTGGTGACGAAGCAGATGTTGGCAAAGGATCTCGATCTGACGATGCCTCGCCCTCGGTGAGCTGAAGTTGAATTAGTTCGGGGTGGGGTGGGTGGAGATTCGGGTGGGTGGTGGCGGCGATGCAGGCCAGGCCTTCGAGAAGGTGTGGGCTGGGGTGTTGAGGAACTGGTCGGGGATGCAGAAGACTCGGCGTTCGCGGCACGGCTTTGAGGTGATGCCAGTTGCGTTGTTCGATGACGCGTTCGAGGGGAACGCGGTTCCCTGCTCCGCACCAACTGAAGAGGAGGACGTCGGGGTCAGCATTCGCGATGGCTTCTGCGGTTGTGTGGGCGCCAGGTTCGCCTAGATATTCGCCGCCGGCGACTTCGATTAGTTCGGCTACCCAGGATTGGGAGTGGATGAGGGGTTTGCCCCACTCTTCGCAGTAGACGATTGGAGTGTGGGTGCGTTGCTCGCTGCGGTGGCGAGTGGCTTCGATGGTGGACTGCATTTCGGTGATGAGGGATTCGGCTTCGGCGTTTGCGTCGACGACTGCGCCGATGAGGCGGATGTCTTTGTAGACATCGGCTAGCGAGTGTGGAGCGAGGGTGAGAACCGGAAGGCCGGATTTGAGGATCGCGGCGAGGGATTCCATTCTGTAGGGGACGCTGGCGAGGACTAGATCGGGTTTTGTGGCGAGAATTTCTTCGGTGTTGGCTGTCCAACTGTCGTGGAGGATGTGGGGGTTTTGGGCGGCTAGCTCGGGAAGGGCTTCGAGGCAATAGCGCGTGCAGGCGCAGAGGTGGTCGAGTTTGTTGAGGGCGGCGAGGGTGATTGTGATCGAGGGTTGGAGCGAGGCGATGCGCATACTTTTTGCAGTATCGCATTTTGAGAAGGGCTATTTGTCAGAGGTATCCCCCTCCCCCGTCAAAAGTGTGCAAAGTCTTCGAATGAGAGACTTTAGGGTTGGACTTCGGTGGGATTACTTACTTTTTGTTTATTTGTTGGGCATGTTTGGGTGAGCGGTTTGTCAAGCGAGGGTAGGAGAAAAAGCGGATTTCTCCACTCCGCTGCGCTCCGGTCGAAATCACGACCTTTGGGAGCTGCGGCTACTTTTGGGATGATTCGGTGGTCTGTTTCGCCGAAGAATTTAGCGGACGGTGACGTCCCAGACTTTGGACATGCGGGATTTTCCGGCTGGGCCTTCGATGTAGAGGGCGACGACGTATTGTCCGGCTTGCTTGTAGGTGTGGAGGGGATGTTGTTCGGTGGAGCTGGTGCCGTCTCCGAAGTCCCAACGCCAGCTTGTGATTTTTCCTACGGATTCGTCTTCGAATGCGACTAGCCTGCGGTCCATGTCGAGGACTTTGAATGTCCATTTTGCTTCGATCGGTTTCTGGAGTTCGGGCTCGAGCGGCATCAGGCGGAATTCGCGGAGCAAGGTTGCGTTGCCGTACATGGTGTGTTCGGTGCCGAGGTTCCAGAAGCCGTTGTTTTTTGTGTCGCCGTCGTAGTCGATGACGGCCCAGGAGAGGCCGATCAGTTTGTTCTCGTAGAGCTTCGACTCGACTGCGCGCTGGGGGCCTTCGCATCCGGCGTAGTCGAATGGCGTGATGTAAAACTCCAAGACGTACTTGCCGCTCTCGCCGTGCTTGAAGTGGTAGCTCTGCGCGTGGTTGGCCCAGGGGAGTTCCTTGTCCCAGGGCTGGCAGCCCCAGGCGAGCGCCCAGTCCTTGCCTTCGGACGGAGTGAAGATGTGGTAGTTCTGCGCGTGGACGCCGTGCATGGAGAAGTGGGCGTCGTACTCTTCCTGGTCGGCGTTGTTGCGGAATTGGGGGATGAGCGGGCCGCCGGAGCGGTCGCCATCGACGACGATCTCGAAGGTGTCGTTGTGGAGACCGGGGTCAGAGAAATCCCAGAAGTTGTCGTAGGCCTCGTAGAGAAAGTAGAGGCGATTGAGGCCCTTGACCCATCCGACTTTGACGTGGATGTCGAGATTTTTTGCGTCAGGAGTTGTGTGCTTGTGCTCGTCGTCGTGCATCTGGTCGAGCCCGACGGAGTAGCTCTCGGGGACGAGCGACCAGTCGATCGGATCGCCGTCGATACGGGGAATTTTGTCAGCGGGAAATTGAAAGATTTTGAAGATCTGTGCGGGAGGCGGGGCGGTTCCCTGCCGCTCTTCGCGCAGGACCGGAGGTGATTGCACCGGGCGCATCTGCTGCGCAAGGAGAGTTACGCTGCTTGTCAGCAACGTTGCAAGAGACGCTAAACGCCAGGGTGAACGTATCACTCCGCACCTTCTTTGTGGTTCGCGTGGGCTGCGTCGCCCTGAAATCGTTCGACCTTGAGGTCGGTGACGTCTTTCTGCTGAATCGCTTCGCCGAAGTACTCCGGCGGGTTGGCGCCCCAACTAACTTTGCAGTCGCGCAAGGTTACGTTGTTCGCGTCCTGAATGCTGAAGCCAGCGGTTGCATGTGGTTCGAGCGGAGTGATCGCGGACGTGGGGCGATTGTCGTAGATTCCGCCTTTGTATTTTGTCCAGCGACCGAGCGTCACGTCGACCTGGTCGAGCAGGATGTCGTGGGCTGGGTTGCCGGGGCTTCCCCAGATGCGAACGCTGTTTTCGGCGCGGCCGGAGACGTTCTGTACGGTGATGTGGTGGAGGGTGCCGAGTTTTGCGGCGGGCTTGCGGGGGATGGCGGTGAAGGAGATGGCTTCGCCTCGTCCCCACCATGGGTCAGAGAAGTATTGCGATTCGAAGGTGATGTCTTTGAAGTTGATGTTGTAGACGCTGCCTTCGTCGCGTAGTTGAATGCAGAGGCCGCGTGAACTTTTCTTGATCGTGCAGCGTTCGAAGGTGATGTCGTGGACGTCGGAGGTGGTTTCGGTGCCGATCTTCAGGCCGGCGTCCTGGGTTTCGATGATGCAGTCCTGAACCTTGATGTTTGCTGCCGGGCCGTAGTCTTTGGTTTGACGGCTTGCTTTGACGACGACGCCGTCGTCTCCGCAGACGATGTCGCAATTTTTAATCTGGACGTTGCGGGAGTGGTCGGGATCGATGCCGTCACAGTTGGGGACGTCGAGGAGATTGCGCACTTTGACGTTGTCGACGAGGACGCCGTCGCAGCCGAGCATGTGCAGGCCCCAGTTGGGAGCTTCGGCGAAGGTGATGTCGCGGACTTCGAGGTCCTTACATTCGGTGAGTACGAACATTTTGGGGCGAAAGTCTTTGGGCAGCCACCACTCGTTGGTTGGGTCATAGCGTTTCATGAACTCGCGGGCGCGTCCCTGCAAGGTGCCGGTGCCGGAGATGCGGAGACCCTGGGCTCCTGTGGCGACGATCATTGCGCCTGCGGCAGCGGCCATGGAGTCGGCGTCGGCCGAGCCGGCGAGGCCACCGAGATAGTGCTCGCCCTGGAGGCTTGCGAGTAGTTGGGCGTCGTCGGCTAGATGGAAATCGATGGCGCCCTTGAGGACCAGGGTTCCGACGAGATATTTTTTTCCGCCGCGCAGGAGGACCTGAGATTTGCCGCGGTAGGCAGCGGCCTCGTCGATGGTGCGTTGGATGGCGGGCCCGTCCAATGTTGTGCCGTTGCCAACGGCTCCGTACTTTGCGACGTCGAAGACGCGGACCAGCGGTGGGCTTGCCATGATCGGGCGCGCTACGGCTGCGGCTGCGCAGATGGTCCCTGCTTTTAGAAGCTGTCGCCTGGACGGCCCAGGTTTACTCCAGTTTTGGTTCAACTCAATTTCCTATGAGAAATAGATTCCTGCGGGGAATACGGGAATGACTCTAGCATAGTGGTATTCAGCACGGCTGACAGGCGAAAACAAACAACAGCAAATGCGGGGGTTCTTCACCGTTCGACTTCGCTCAGGGTCAGAATGACAAGAGTTTTGAGTCTTGCGGGAGAACAAGCAACATCAACCGCAGGTCCTTCGACTGCGAAGTTCGCAGCTGCGCGAACTGGCTTTGCTCAGGATGACAGGGTTTTGGTTTGCGGATTTTTTCTGAAACAACTGCAAACTGCGCCACCACAACCGAACTATTCGACGGGTAGCTTGGCGTTGTAGCCGTCGCGGGCGATGACGGAGTACTTCTGGGGTTTGCCCTTTTCGTCCTGCATGCGCAGGGGGTGGCCTTCGTTGTCGACGAGGAGGACCTTGACCTTGCGGTAGCTGCCGTCATTTTTGTTGTTGGTGGGGCGGTAGGTGAGGATGTATTCGTTGCGGATGGAGTCGTTGATCTGGGCGAAGACGTCGGGGAGCGCGCCCTGGAACAGCGGGTTGAAGCTCATGCCGCCGGTCATCGCGGCGAAGGTGTTCATCTGGTTCTGGGCCTGAAGGTAGTCCATGTTGGCGATGGCTGCACCCATGCCGCCGCCCCGACCGCCATACATCTCGTTGAGCAACGCGCCAGTGCCAATGGAAAAGATGGTGATGTTCTGGGAGGACTTGACCTTGGCGAGTATCTTGTCGAGGGTGAGTTTGGAGAAGGTGTCACGGCCGGACCCGATAAGGATGATGTACTTGCGGCCTTCGATGCGGCTGCAGCGGTCGAGGGTCTCGTAGAGGGCGTCGAAGAGGTTGGTGTCGGAGAAGGTGGGGATGATGAGGGACTGGAGGGCCTGGGCGACGGTGTCCTTGTTGTTGGTGAAGTCGGTGAGGATGTGGGTGCGGAGGTCGTAGGTCATGACGGCCACGTAGTCCTCGGGACGCAGCGAACGGAAGAAGTAGTAGGAGGCGTTCTGCATGTCGTTGATGAGGTAGTAGCTGTTGGAGGCGAACTCGAGCAGCATAACTGCGGTGATGGGGGTCTGGGCGACGCGAACGCTGGTGATGGTCTGGGGGACACCGTCCTCGAGGATGAGGAAGTTGTTTGCTTTCAGGCCGGGGACGAACTGGTGGGTCTTGTCGAGGATGACGTTGGCGTCGATGTTGACGATGGGGACGTCGATGCGGAGGGAGTAAGTCTCGTTGTTGGGGTTCTTGACCTTGGGTTCAGCTGGCGCGGCGGGAGCAGGTGCGGCCTCCTCGGCGTCTTTCTTCTTCTTGATGACGATGGAGCCGTTGTCGGTCTGCGGACCGGCGTCGTCGGGGGACGGAGGGCGTCGGCTTGGTCTGCTGCTGGGCCGGTGGGGGGGTCTGGGCGTGGGCGCGGGGCAGCGGAAGGAGGAGGGTGCAGGCGGCGAGGAGGAGGATGCGGGCCGGATGGTGAGTTTGGGTGGTCATCATCTGAAACTTTACTCCGAATATTTGACGACTTTATCAGGCGATAGTGAGAACAGGGATTTTGTGCGGCGGTGCGACGGTCGTGGGTCCGCTCTAGTACTCTGTAGACGTGATTTGTGCGGTAAAGCTTCGGCGGCTGATATACGGACTGGCATTCAGTGGGACGCTGGTGGTGGGTGGGGCTCGGGCACAGGCGCCTGGAGCAACGATGGTCGCGGGGACGACGGGTGCGTGGACTCCGATACCGATGCCGGCAGCGGCTCCGGCGATAACGCAATTTTTCCCTCTGGCTGAGGTGAAGCGAGGGATGAAGGGCGTCGCGTATACGGTGTTCGAGGGAGTGAACCCGGAGCCGATGCAGGTGGAGGTTCTGGGGGTGTTGCGGGACGCGCTGGGGCCAGGGCAGGACATGATTCTGGCGCGACTGCATGGAGATAAGCCGGAGTATACGGGCGTGGTGGCAGGGATGAGCGGGAGCCCGGTGTATATCGACGGGCGACTGGTGGGGGCGATCAGTTATCGGATTGGGCAGTTTACGAAGGAGCCGATTGCGGGGATTACGCCGATCGAGTCGATGCTGCAGGTGCGGGACGAGAACGGCGCTTCTTCGGTGGGGATGCAGCGGGCGGAGATCAAGAGCTCGGGAGGCGATGGGCAGCCGGAGCTGCGGGCGATGGAGACTCCGCTGATGTTTGGCGGATTTACGCAGGAGGCGGTGGAGCGGTTTGGGGACAGGTTTCGCGCGATGGGGCTGATGCCGGTGGCGGGGCTTGGTGGGGCGGACCCGAAGGCGGTGCAACCTGAGCCGCTGGTGCCGGGCAGTGCGGTGAGTGCGGTGCTGGTGCGGGGGGATTTGTCGATGGCGGGGACGTGCACGGTTACATATGTCGACCCGAAACGGCTGCTGGCGTGCGGGCACCCGATTACTCAGTATGGGCCGGTGGATATGCCCATGACGAAGGCTGAGGTGCTGACTTCTCTTGCGTCGCCTCTGAATTCGTTCAAGATTATCAATACGACGGAGACCGTGGGGGCGTTTACGGAGGACCGTGCGTCGGCGATTATGGGGCGGTTTGGGGTGCAGGCGCGGATGATTCCGGTGGAGGTGGAGGTGGTGCCACCGGTGGTTGGGGACAGACCGGCAGGGGCGGCGAAGACGCTTCACTTTGAGGTGCTGGACAACCGACAGCTGACGCCTTCGACGATGCTGGTGTCGGTGTATCAGAGCCTGCAGACGAACAATACGGCCGCAGAAGAGATGAGCTACCGGTTGACGGGAGAGATTGGGGTGAAAGGCCTGCCGCCTGTCCGGATGAAGGGGATGATGGCGCAGAATGAGCTCTTCCCCGGGACGATCAATGCGGCGCTGCTGGTGAACGACAGGTTCAGCAAGGTGTACGGAAATGCGTTGGAGCAGCCGGTGGTGACGGGGCTAAAGCTGAAGGCGGAGGCGATTCCGGCTCGGATGACGGCGGTGCTGGAGTCGGCACGGTTGAGCAGAATTGACGCGCGCGCAGGCGATGAGATGGAGGTCGAGGTGACGCTGCATCCTTACCAGGCCGAGGCGCGGATGGTGCGGGTAAAGGTGAAGCTGCCGGCAAAGCTGAGTCCCGGGACGATGCGGGTGGTGGTGAGCGATGGGACCACGGTGGATCGCCTCACGATGAGGACGGGGACGCAACAGCAGGTGGGGCTGGCTGATATGGTAGCGGCGATGAACCGGATGCATGCGAACGACCGGGTGTATGTAACGCTGCTAGACCATGCGACGCAGGCGGTACTGGAGGGTGGGGCGATGCCGGGAGTGCCGCTTTCCATGGCGAACGTGCTGGAACCTTTGAAGGATGCGCAGAAGATGCAGCTGACGGGTGAGAGCGTCATCGAGGCGGGGTCTACGGAGGCTGGATACGCCGTGAGCGGGTCGCAGGTGTTGAACCTTCTGGTGAAGTAGCAGGGGTTTGGGCCTTGAGCCGATTCGATAAAAGTTAACTGGTGTTTTTTAGGGATCAGGCTGAGACTTCAGGTTCAGGCACTCAGATTTTTTTTGCTCGTTTGGGTGTTGTAGCATCAGAGGGTAGGCGCGACAATACGTAGGCGCTAAAAGGGAACGACTTCGAATGAGTGAAATACATGGACTTGGTGTGCACGCGGCCGGCGCACAATTACTGCCTTACAAATACGATCCGGGTGCGTTGGGTGCCAATGAGGTTGAAATCAAGATCTCGCACTGCGGCGTGTGCCACAGCGATGTGCACCTGATCGACAACGACTGGGGGATGAGCAAGTATCCGTTTGTTCCGGGTCATGAGATTGTGGGGACGGTTGTAGCGGTGGGTTCGGGTGTCAAGGATCGGTCTGTTGGTGAACGAGTGGGTGTAGGGTGGCAGGCGGACAGTTGCGGCATCTGCGAGTGGTGCAGGCAGGGAGATGAGCATCTTTGTGCGAAGTCGCAGCCGACCTGCGTGGGCCGGAATGGCGGATTTGCCGACAAGATTCGCGTGAATTCGCGGTTTGCGATTCCGATACCTGAGGTCGCTGGAGAGCGAGAACGCTGCTCCGCTGTTGTGCGGTGGAATTACGGTGTACAGCCCAATTCGAAACTACGGGGTGAGGCCGTCGTCGCGTGTGGGGATCATCGGAATTGGCGGCCTTGGGCACTTGGGGATTCAGTTTGCGAAGGCGTTTGGCGCAGAGGTGACCGCTTTCTCCACTTCGAAGGAGAAAGAGGTAGAAGCGCTCAAGATGGGAGCGCACAATTTTGTGAATACGCGGGACACCGGAGCGCTGAAGAAGGTGGCGGGGTCGTTCGACCTGCTGCTGTCGACGGTGAGCGCGGACCAGGACTGGCCGGCCTATGTAGCGGCGCTCCGGCCCAAGGGGACATTGTGCATTGTGGGGGCATCGCCTTCACCGGTCCAGGTGCAAGCGTTTTCGCTGATCGGCGGGCAGAAGGCGGTTTCGGGAAGCAATACCGGAAGTCCACGGGACCTGTTCGAGATGCTGGATGTGGCAGGGCGGCATGGGGTGAAGGCGATTACAGAGCGGTTTGCGATGTCCAAGGCGAACGATGCGGTGGCACGGGTGAAGAAGAGCCAAGTGCGATACCGCGCTGTCCTTGCGAACTAGAGCTTGACTGGTGAATGGATCGAAGGCGAGGGCCCATGGCTCTCGCCTTTTTCCGTTTGGGCGGCTGGAGCGCCGGGATGGTGCTTTAGACTCATCATCAGCATGATGCGACGAATATTGGTGACGGTGTTGGTAGCAGGAATCTCCCTGCTGCCGGGGATGGCGGGTGCGCAGGGCACGAAGCTATGGAGCGTGGGGCGCTACGACGAGATGGAGAAGGGCTCGACCGAGAGCGTTGCAATTCGCAGCGATGGACGGTTGGAGGCGGGGCCGGCGAGTTCCCTGCTTTATGGGACCGGGAAGAGCTATGTCTGGTCGATGGGGAGCGATTCGGCGGGGAACGCCTATCTGGGGCTGGGTGGAACGGCCTCGGGATCGGGCGTGGTGATGAAGGTCACGCCTGAGGGGAAGAGCTCGCAGATATTTGAGAGCAAGGAGCTGGCGGTACAGGCGTTGCGGGTGACTGCCGACGGGCGCGTGTTTGTCGCGACTTCGCCGGATGGGAAGGTGTATCGGGTGCCGGCGTCGGGTGGTAGTGATTCTCCGGTGGTGGTTTTTGACTCCGGCGACGACGGAGGAGAAGCCTAAGTATCTCTGGGACCTGGCGGTGGGTAAAGGTGGTGAGGTGTATGTGGCTGCGGGGGCGCCTGCGGTGGTGTATCGGGTGCCCGCCGGAGGAGGTAAGGCGGAGGTTTTGTTCAAGACGGCGGACCAGCATATCCGGTCTCTGTTGCTGGGGCCTGATGGGACGCTGTGGGCTGGGTCGGATGGCTCCGGGGTGATCTATAAGTTTGCGCCATGGACTGTCGGAGCCAAGCCATTTGCGGTGTATGCGGCCGGGCGGCGAGAGATTACTTCGCTGGCGATGGATGCGGCGGGGAATGTTTATGCGGCTGGAGTTGGAACGAAGGGTCGTACGACGCTGCCGCCACTGCCGGTGACCGGGAGTGTCGGGGTGTCCATTACGTTTGTCCAACCTGGTTCTTCGACGGCGGCGGGATCGAATGGGCTGGTACCGGATGGATCGGAGATTTATCGGATCTCTGTAGATGGTTCTCCGCAGAAGCTTCTGACGTTGAAGGACGATGTGGTGTATGCGCTGGCGGTGCGGAATGGGAGCCTGCTGGCAGCCACGGGCAATCGAGGCCGCGTGTATCGAGTCGATACGGAAGCGACAGGGCGGTTTACGGATATCGCGCACCTGGAGGCCTCGCAAGGGATGGCGTTTGCACCCGTGAAGGACGGGTTGCTGGTGGCGACGAGCAACAGCGGGAAGGTGTTTCGACTCGGCGATGCGGTCTCGCCCAATGCGACGTACACGAGTGAGGTGTTCGACGCGCAGGGTTTCACGCAGTGGGGACGGGCAGAGATTCGGGCTAGCGCGGCGGCGGGGTTCGATCTGTTTGTGCGGAGCGGGAATGTGGAGAGTCCGCTGATGGGATGGAGTGAGTGGGCGAAGATCGGGCCGGACGGAGCGTTCACGGTGCCAGCGGGACGGTTTGTGCAGTGGAAGGCGGTGCTGCGAGGCGGGAGCTCGGTGGATTCTGTGGCGTTGAACTATCTGCAAAAGAACGTGCCGCCGGTGGTGGATGAGATTGTGGTGCAGCCGGGTGCCCGGATCAATGCGAATGCCGCGCCTCCGAATGCGGGTACGGTGCAGGTGGCCTTTCCTCCGGCTGCGGGAGCTCCGCCGGCGGTGACGTTTACACCTGATGCGGGTACGAGTCCGCTGATGGCACAGAAGGACAAGACTTCTGTGACCGTACGGTGGATGGCGCATGACGACAACGGCGATGATCTGATGTTTGCGGTGTGGTATCGCGGGGTGGGTGAGACGAACTGGCGATTGCTGAAGGACAAGATATCGGAGAAGGTGTACAGCTTCGATTCGGCTCTTCTGCCGGATGGGAGCTATGCGATGAAGGTGGTGGCGAGCGATTCTCCGGACCATACGGATGCGGAGGCGCTAAGTGGAGAGCGCGTGGGCGAGGTGTTCGTGGTGGATACGACTCCGCCGGTGCCGGGTGTGTTGAGCGCGACGATGGTTGCGGGAACGACCGCGTCAGCGCGTCCGACGATTCAGGCGACGTTGGAGGCTCATGACGCGACTTCACCGATTGCGCATGCGGAGTACTCGCTGGATGCGGGACCGTGGCAGTATCTGGAGCCGGTGGGAAAGGTTTCGGATTCGTTGACGGAGCGGTATGACTTTACGGTGGCGGTGCCGGCAGCGACCGCTCCGGTGGCGGATGCGAAGGAGCATGTACTGGCGGTGAGGGTGTACGACCGGTATGAGAATGTGGTCGCGGTGAAGGCGGTCGTTCGCTGATGCCAGGGTGGCTGACGGCACGGTTTCCGAAGTTCAGCCAAGACCGTTTGCTGTTGGTGGTCGATCTGATCGGGACGTTTGTATTTGCCGTAGAGGGCGCGCTGGCGGGGATTAGCGCGGGGTTGGATGTGTTTGGGTTGCTGGTGCTGTCGTTTGTGACGGCACTGGGCGGCGGGACGATTCGCGATCTGCTGATTGGCGCGATTCCGCCGAATAGTATTCGGGACTGGCGGTATGGGGCGACTGCGTTTGCCGGAGGAGGCGCGGTGTTTTTCTTTCATCCACTGTTTGAGCGAGTGCCGGTGCATCTGATGATTACGCTCGATGCTGCGGGGCTTGCCTTGTTTGCGGTGGCTGGCGTGGGGAAGGCTCTTGAGTATGGGATTACGCCGCTGCTGGCGATCATGATGGGTGCGGTGACAGGAGCCGGGGGCGGGACAGTGCGGGATGTGCTGCTGGCGCAGGTGCCGGGAGTGTTGCACTCGGATATTTATGCTGCGGCAGCGCTGGCGGGCGCTACGGTGGTTGTAATTGGTCTGAAGGTTAAGATGCCGCGCGGGTTTGCGATGAGTTTGGGTGCCGGCGTCTGTTTTGTGCTGCGGATGGTGGCGGCGTGGGAGCATTGGAATTTGCCGAAGGTGATTGTGCGTTAGCAGCGTGATGACTGCGGTTGTGGTGGTAAGGGTCAGTCGTCATAGGGAAGGTCGTCAGGATGCAAGCCTACGTAGTCGGGTTCCGGATCATGGTGGAAGCGTACGGCTTCGATGTAGGTGAGACCTTCGAGCAGAGCCTTGCAGATTCTGTGCATGCCGTCCATCACACGGCCGTCGCTGGAGAGAATGACAGGAAAGGCGAGGTCGCAGTCGTGGATGAGTTGGGCGTGTTCAGCAATTTGACGGCAGGTGATGGGTTTTGTCGAATCGCCGGACCAGTAGGACTCGTCGAGTTCGCGGATGGCGGACAGCGCCACTCGCTCCAGCGGCAAGTCGGCGGAGAGTTCCACCAGACGGTGAATGTTCCAGGCGCGGAGACCCTGGGGCGACTGGCGGAAATGATATTGGGCGCGCATTGTTTTCCTGTGGTGGATAGTAAGCTGGGATTCGATGCGATTTGAATTTTTTATTGCGGCGCGGTACCTGCGGGCGAAGCGGCGGCAGGCTGTGGTGGGAGTGATCACGGCTATTTCTGTGATTGGTGTAGCTGCTGGTGTGGCTTCGTTGATTATTGCGCTGGCGATTACGAATGGGATGCGGAGGGATTTGCAGGAACGGTTGGTGGGGTCGACGTCGCATGTGGACCTGATGAGGATTGCGGGAGACGGGATACGGGATTGGCGGCCTCTGCTGGAGCGATTACGGAAAGTGCCGCATGTCGTTGCCGCGGCGCCGGGATTGTATGGGCAGGTGTTGATCTCGCATGGAGCGCGAAGTGGCGGCGGGTTGATCAAAGGGGTGATTCCTCGCGATGAGAAGACTGTGGGGGATTTATTGCAGAGTGTGAAACAGGGGTCGGCGGCGGAGTTGGAACCCTTCGATTCGACGTCGGGCTCAGCTGCTATGCACGCGGTTCCGCCGATTGTGATTGGACAGGACATGGCGGAGACGATTGGGGTAAAGATAGGGGATGGAGTTTTGGTGACGAGTCCACAGGGTGAGTTGACACCACTGGGGCTGGTGCCTCGGTATCAGCGGTTTCAGGTGGTGGGGATTTTCAAGTCGGGGTTTTATCAGTATGACTCGAGCTATGCATTTACTCGATTGAAGGATGCGCAGAAGTTGTTCAGCGAGCCGGATCTAATTTCGGTGATCAGCTTCAAGGTGGATGATCTTTATCACGCGGACCGGGTGGGGCGGGTGATTGAGGCGGAGGCTGGGAAGGGCTTTCAGACGACGAACTGGATGGAGCAGAATCGCGAACTGTTTCGCGCGCTGAAGCTGGAGCAGATCGTGACCTTTATTGTGCTGGCGCTGATTGTTTGTGTGGCCGCGCTGAATATTCTGATTGCGCTGACGATGATGGTGATGGAGAAGACGCGGGACATCGCCGTGCTGATGAGCTTTGGCGTGAGGGCGGAACAGGTGCGGAGGATTTTTCTGCTACAGGGATTTTTGATCAGTGTGATTGGGACGGTGCTGGGACTGATCCTGGGGTATGGGTTGAGTTGGGTAGGCGGGCACTATCCATTTCCGCTGGATGCGGCGGTTTATTCGATCGACCATTTGCCATTTGCGCCAAGGATTTGGGATGGTGTGATTGTGGCGGCGGTTTCGTTAGGAGTGAGTTTGATTGCTACGCTTTATCCGAGTGGATCGGCGGCGAAGGTGCTGCCGGCGGAGGCGCTAAGGTATGAGTGATGTGAGGTTGAAGTACGGAGTGCTGGCGCCGGAAGGTTTGGCGAAGTTGCGGGAGTTGGAGCACTACCTGAACAATGGGGCCGGGATCGAGGCTTCGTTGCGGGAGTTGGTACGGTTGCGGGTTTCGTTGGTGAATGGATGTGAGTTCTGCGTGCGGTTCCATACGGCAGAGTTGAAGAAGGTGAATGAGACGGCGGAGCGGATTGCGGGTCTGGAGGATTGGCCGAACTCGGAACTTTTTTCGAAGCGGGAGAGGGCGGCGCTGGCGTGGGCTGAGGCGGTGACGAATATTCAGGATGGGCACGCGCCGGATACGGTGTATCAAGCGGTGAGGGAGCAGTTCACGGATGTGGAGACGGTGAACTTGACTCTGCTGATTGCGACGATCAATACGTGGAACCGGATCTCGATTGCGCTGGGAACGCATTCTTCGCATGGCAGCGGGGTGCCGGCTTGATCGATCCGAATGAAGGGGATGTTCGGTTTGAGAATGAAGGCTCTCTGGAGCCGCTGCCAGTCGTGCGGGAGCGGACAGTGGTGATGCGGGCGGTGGGGCTGACGAAGATTTATTCAGCGGTTTCCGGCAAGGCGGGTTCGGGAGGTGCTGCACTCGAGCTTTTTCGCGGGCTTGATCTGAAGGTGCATGCGGGGGAGATGGTCGCTATTGTGGGGGAGAGCGGGGCGGGCAAGAGTTCCCTGCTCCATCTGCTGGCCGCTCTGGATGTACCAACCGCTGGGGAGGTGTGGTGCGGGGAGAGCCGGCTGAGTGGACTAACGCCGAAGCAGGCGGCGGACTTTCGCAATCGCGATGTCGGGTATGTGTGGCAGTTTCACTATCTGCTGCCGGAGTTTTCCGCGGCAGAGAATGTCGCCATGCCGTTGCTGGCGCGCGGCATGGGGAGGGCGGCGGCGCTCGAGAAGGCGGCGTACTGGCTGGGACAGGTGGGGCTGGCGGACAGGACGGCGAACCGGTCGGGAGAGTTGAGCGGAGGAGAGCAGCAAAGGGTGAGTCTGGCGAGGGCGCTGGTGACGGAACCGAAGATTCTACTTGCAGATGAACCTACGGGCGATCTAGATGGAAAGACAGCAGATGCCGTGTTTGGGCTGATCCAGCGGCTGCATGAGGCTCATGGTCTGACGAGTGTTCTGGTGACGCATAATCTGGAGTTTGCGGAGCGGTGTAACCGGGTTTTGAAGCTGCGGGAGGGGCGGCTGGTGGACGCCAGGACATCGCCTACAGAGGCGGGGAAAGTTTGAGACGAAGGAGATTCGATTTCAAATCATGCTTTTTGTTGCAGTTGACGTCCAATAGGCAGCAGGAGCAACGATGAGGGTGCACCTAGTTTGGTGCGAGTTTTGCACAACAAGCATCTAAAAGAATGCTAAGTTAGGCATAACTTTTGAGGGATTACGAAAATTTGGTGCACACGACTACACTGTAGTAGTGGGATGGGTGCTTTGTAGCTTGAAGTAGCCTGGTTGGTCCCCTTAGGTTGAGTGGTACGGGGACGGTTGTTGGGACCAATGGCGCTTTTCGGCCTTCGGGCTGAAGGGTGGCCGGCTTGAAGGGGATAACATGTTCGAACGCTATACGGAGAAGGCGCGTCGGGTAATCTTTTTTGCCCGGTATGAAGCAAGTCAGTTTGGGTCGCCTTATATCGAGACTGAGCACCTACTGCTTGGTTTGTTGCGGGAGGACAAAGCTCTGACAAACCGCTTTTTGCGGTCGCACGCGTCGGTGGAGTCGATACGCAAGCAGATTGAAGGGCATACGACGATTCGGGAGAAGGTGTCGACTTCGGTCGACCTGCCGCTGTCGAATGAATGCAAGCGGGTGCTGGCCTATGCAGCTGAAGAGGCCGAGCGGCTTTCTCACAAACATATTGGAACGGAGCATCTGCTGCTTGGTCTGTTGCGCGAGGAGAAGTGCTTTGCGGCGGAGATTCTGCAGGAGCGTGGGTTGCGGTTGCCGGCTATCCGCGAAGAGTTGCAGCGTACGACACAGGAGAAGGTGCCTTCATCACAGGGCAGCAAGGCGCAACGAGGCGAGCAGAGCATGTTGGCGGAGTTTTCGCGCGACCTAACGCAGAGTGCGATGGACCAGCAGCTTGATCCGCTGGTTGGACGCGATGCGGAGGTTGATCGCGTGATCCAGATACTGTGCCGCCGGACGAAGAACAATCCTGTGTTGATCGGCGAGCCGGGTGTGGGTAAGACGGCGATCGTTGAAGGGCTGGCGCAGAAGATCGCCGATGGTGAGGTGCCGAGTTTCCTGGCTGACAAGCGAGTACTGGCGCTGGACCTTTCCTTGATTGTGGCTGGCACGAAGTATCGTGGACAGTTTGAAGAGCGGTTGAAGACGATTATGAAGGAGCTGATGGAGAATCAGAACTCGATCGTGTTCATTGATGAGCTGCATACTCTGGTTGGAGCTGGGTCGGCCGAAGGCTCTCTCGATGCGGCGAATATTTTGAAGCCCGCGTTAAGCCGTGGCGAGATTCAGTGCATTGGCGCAACGACTCCTGCGGAGTACCGGAAGTCGATTGAGAAGGATCGATCTTTAGAGCGGCGTTTTCAGGCGGTGAAGGTGCCTCCGCCGAATGAGGAAGATGCGATTAAGATCATCATGGGGATCAAGGAAAAGTATGAGAAGTTTCATGCTGTCTCCTACACGGATGATGCGATTACTTTTTCGGTGTCGCACTCGAGCCGTTATATTCCGGATCGCTTCCTCCCCGACAAAGCGATTGACTTGATCGATGAGGCTGGTGCGCGTGTGAAGCTGCGGCAGACGTCGATGCCTGAGGAACTGACCGAAGTTCAGAAGCGGATCAAGTTCATCGTGCACCGAATGGAGAACGCAATTGCGAACCATGAGTTCGAGAAGGCGCGGTTCTACTCGGATGAGGAGCGCAAGGAGCGGGAGAATCTGCGAGCGCTGCGTGACAAATATCACCTGGATGATTCATCGGCAGGCATTGTGACGCGTGGAGACATCGAGGATGTCGTGAGCCGTTGGACGGGTGTTCCCATTACTTCGCTGAAGGAAGAGGAGACGCAACGACTGCTGCGGGTTGAAGAAGAGCTGCATAAGCGCGTGATCTCGCAGGACAAGGCGATCTCGGCTCTGGCGCGGGCGATTCGCCGGTCGAGGGCTGGGTTGAAGAATCCGGCACGGCCGATCGGCAGCTTCCTGTTCCTTGGACCTACCGGCGTGGGCAAGACGGAGATGGCGCGGACGTTGGCGCAGTTTTTGTTCGGCTCGGAGAAGGCGCTGATTCGCTTCGATATGTCGGAGTTCATGGAGAAGCATTCCGTGAGCAAGTTGATTGGTTCGCCTCCGGGCTATGTCGGGTATGAGGAGGGCGGTCAGCTCACGGAGCGTGTGAAGCGCAATCCGTATTGCGTGGTGTTGCTGGATGAGATTGAGAAGGCGCATCCGGACGTGTTCAACCTGTTGCTGCAGGTGTTCGAAGACGGGCAGCTGACGGATGGATTGGGCAACACGGTAGACTACAAGAACACGATTATCATCATGACCTCGAACATTGGGGCCAAGCATTTGCAGAAGCGGCAGGGACTTGGCTTCCAGAGCGATAAGGAAAACATGGTGCTGGACAAGATGGAGGAACTGGTCCGTGGCGAGGTGAAACGGACGTTCAATCCCGAGTTCCTCAACCGTCTGGACGAGATCATCATTTTTACGTCGCTATCGGATGCGGACCTGATGCAGATCCTCGAGTTGCTGGTGCAACAGTTGAATACCAACCTTGTGCATAAGGCAATCACGATCTCGGTGACGGATGATGCGAAGAAGTGGATCATCGAGAAGACAGCTTCGGACCGATCGTATGGTGCGCGGCCTCTTCGGCGGGCATTGCAACGATTTGTCGAAGACCCACTGTCGGAGGCGCTGATCGGTGGCGGTATCGTCGAACGTCCGGCGTTCCTTGAGGTGTACATGTCGAATAATCAGCTGTTCTACCGGCCGGTTTCGGCGGACGGCGAAGAGAAGATGGCAGGGATGGCACTCAGTACGGTGTAGTCTTTCCTTCCCTAAAGAACCGTGCGCCCCGGCTGCTTGCCGGGGCGTATTGTTTTGTTGGGAGGATTTTTGATTTATGGATCGTCGTGAATTTGCAGCTTTGCTGCCGGCTCTGCTGGCTGCGCCGGCTCTGGTGCCGGAGAGTGCTGAGGCTCAGAGTGTCAGCTTGCCTGTAATTGAGTCGGGTGTGTACAAGCCAACGCCTGCGAAGGCGGGGTCTATGGCGGGACACACCTCGAGCAGCTATCTGAAGGGCATGTTGAAGGCGGGGAATATTCGGCTGGAGATGCATGAGTCGACGATTCAGCCGGGAGCGCAGCATGAGGCGGTGGGGACGCATCTGCATAGCGAGATCTGGCTGATGCGTGAAGGTACGGCGGAGCTGACGACGAACGGTGTGGCAAGAACAATGGTGGCGGGATGTGGGAATCTGTGTGGCGGGAGATAAACACTACGTCTCGAATACGAGCGATAAGCCTGTGACTTATTTTGTGGTGACGGTAGGGCCGCCGGAGTAGAGGTGACTTCAGGTCGATGTTAGAGCTTCAATTGGCGCTTGCGTTCGCTTGCGGGTGAGGAAGTAGGTGAGGAGGATTGCGGCGCCGATGGCTCCTACGACGGCGTCGGTGCCGGCGAGACCGCGCGCTCCCCAAAGTTTGCCGCCGTGACCGTCCACTGCAGTCATATAGGCGACAGGGACGTTGCCGAGGGAGTTGATGATGGAGTAGCGGCCGCAGCCACTCTTGCCTGACTTGCCAAGGAACTCGAGCACGACCGCAGTAAAGAGCGAGTAACAGGCTCCGATGGTGAAAAGAAAGAGAGTGGCCCCAACAAAATACGTCGAGGGACGGAGCGGGCCTAGCCAGAGGATAGCAATCATGGCCTCGTTGATAAGACCGACCGACAGGTAAGCGACCGGGGCCCGAACGCGAGTCGGGATAAGGGTAGCCGCGAGGGAGCCTGCTGCTGTTAGGAGCGCTCCGGCGATGCCATTCATCCATGCCATCTGCTGGCCGGTGACGCCGTAGTCTTGCGCGATGCCGGGAAGCAAGCCAATTGCGGCTCCGCTACACATTGGGAAGAGCATGACCAAGGTGTACGGAACAGCTCGCCAACGAAAGAAAGTGGTTTTGAACTCGTAGCCGATGCAGGCGAAGGTTTGTTTGAGGGCTGACGCCTGTTCTTTCGGAAGCAGCTTGACTGCCCCTGCCCCCAGTAACGGCAAAACAGCGATCACGCCTGCGATCCAACCGAAGTAAGGCACTCCTAGCAATTTCAAAAGGACGATCAGCGAAACGATGACCAAAACCACTATCGAAAGAGGGCCGGATAGGATCTGGTTTTTCTTTTGTAAATCTTTGACGGCGATCTTGGAGAGTACCTCTAATCTTTCAGGAGGTGGCTCAGGCGCTGCAAGCGCAGCGAAGGATGGGATGGCGATGAAAGCGGCGGTGATCCAGCCGAGTGGCCCCATGGAGAATTTTTCGGTAAGCATGGTGAGCACGAAGATACTAATGCCACCAGAGGCGAGCGAGCCTCCCTGGTAGAAAGCGCTGGCTTTGCGGCGAGTGGCTTCACTGTGCAGGGCACCCATCAATCCACCGCAACTGGCGACGATCAATTGGCCGAAACAGGCACTGAGGAACATGAGAGCAACGGCTGAAGGCGTGTCGAGCCTGACACCATGGAACGCTGCCGCCAGAGTAAGGGCCGTCCCGACAGCACCGACGATGAGCCAGCTGCGGCGGCGTATCCAGAAGTCGGTGATAGGACTCCAGAGAAAGTAAATACTCTGCGGGAGGATGAGGAGCGAGATGATCTCAGAGCTTCGGCCTATACCGACTCCCTGCTTACGGAGAAGGTAGGAGAGGGCGCCGCTGATGAGGCCGTTCGATAGAATCGCAACCGGTGCGATGAGAAGGCCAAAGGGCCAGGAGCGTTCATTTTCAGGTGAAGGGTTCGGGCCTGCAGCTTGCTCCAGGTCGGGTCGGGGCATGCGATTGACGTTAGCATGCCAGTCGCGTTTCGGTTTCGAAAATTAAATGAGTAAGCCCCGGTTTCCCCGGGGCTTACTTCTCCCTGAGCAATTCTAGACCAGGGACTGGGCCGTTTTGACGGCGCTTTGAACAACGTCACTGGCCTTGTCGACGGCGTACTCTACCTGGCCGCGGGTGCGCTTGATCGCTCTTTCGGTTTCTTTACTGAGACGCTCTGCCTGCTCTTTGAGGTAATTGGCGGCATCTTCGAGATAGTCTCCTGCGTCTTCGACTCCCTTGCGAAGCTGCTTGCGCGTCTTCGTTCCGGTTTGAGGTGCGTAGAGAAGAGCAATCGCGGCGCCTGCGGTGACGCCGATGCCGAAGGCGAACCAATAATTTTTTGCACTCATTTTGACGTTACCTCGTGCTTTAGTTTGATCTTCTTCTATTCCCTTGGATTCAGACGAATTGCCTTTGGTTGGTTGTACTACAGATTAGCCTGGAATGGTGTGAGCCTACCGCTTCAATCGGCCAAACCGGCCAATTCCCTTGCCCGCAGGAAGACTCGCGTGAACATGGTGCGGTTGAGGCGGCCAGTGTTGGTGTTGCGCAGGGACGGATGGTAAGTGGCGAGGAGGTGCAGTCCGTTGGGGAGGAGATATTGGGCGCCGTGTGCGAAGCTGTATTCCGATTTGCGGGCGATCACGCCGGTGTGCAGGAGGTAGGCAAGATAGCCGTCGAATGCGATCTTTCCGAGACAGACTACGACTCGGACGCGGGGGAGCGACTGGATTTCAGCGGCGAGATGGGTGGCACAGTTGCGAATCTCTAGAGGCAGAGGCTTGTCGCCGGGCGGGGCGCAGCGGACGACGGACGCAATCCAGGTATGGCGGAGCTTGAGGCCGTCTTCGCGGTCGATTGCACGCGGTTTGTTGGCAAGGCCGAGTTCGTGGAGGACGGGGTACATGAAGTCGCCAGAGCCGTCTCCGGTGAAGGGGCGGCCGGTGCGGTTGGCCCCGTGGGCGCCTGGGGCGAGTCCAAGAATGAGGATCCGGGCGCGGGAGTCGCCAAATCCGGGAACGGGACGGGCCCAGTAGGTCTGGTCCTGGTAGGCGCGGCGCCTGGTTTCGCCGATACCACGGCAGTAATCGCGAAGACGGGGACACCGTTCACAGGTGATGATGGATTCATGAATCTGCTGTAGGGCCTGGGGCGTTATCTGTGCGTTGGTGAGTGTCACTGCATCCCATGATAGTAGGAGTGGGAGTTCGGCGGACCTGGCGTAGTCTGATGATTACGTAAAATGGTTCAGAATCAATAAGCAACGAGCGAAGGACAGGCGGCAAGTTGGAAGATCCAAGGCTTAGCAGAATGTACTGGGCGCTCCTGAAGGGGTGGATGGGCAGGTGGCGCAGAAGTATATGGCGTGCGGCAGTGATGCGGTCGGGGCTGCTGACCGTCCTGGTGCTGACGCTTGTCCTGGTGGGGTTGGCGTTTGGGTGGCGTGAGCACAGAATGGGTCAGTTTGCCCAATTGAAGAGGGAGTTGAGCAAGAAACCGGTCCGCGATGTGACGGTAAAACCCGGCGGACAGGACATCATTCAACTGCAGCGTTCACAGATGATTGGGGGTAACGGGCCGGAGTTTCTTTCGGCGACGCTGCTTCCTGGCCGCGGGATGAATCTGCTGCAGATCAAGGCGTATCTCCCGCAGAAAGGAGAGGTTAATCTGCTTGCCTCTCCGACGCTCGAAGAAGCGGGGCGATTAATGACCGGGACAGGAGCCGATGCGGCCGGAGCGATGAGCCTGAAGATGGGGGCAGCAATTGAAGCGCCGTGGGCAAGCCGGATATATGGAACACTGACACCAGATGGACAGGCCCTGACCGCGGTATGGCGAGGAGTTCATCTGGTACTGCCAACAGATGCGAAGGACAGCTATGGAGTGGGGGGCGAGGCGGCAGCGGGTGGATTGTTCCTGAAACAACCCTCGGAGACGGTTAACAGCAGCGTGATGCCGGATGGCGGGGAGGCCCAGGCGACCTTCCATGCAGGGGATTTTGGCGGACGCTGGCCATCGAAGACAGAGATCGCAACAACCGTGGCGATGAGCGGCAGGTCGATCCAGATAAAGATCACCGCCCGCAATACCGGCACAACCGCTGAACCCATCGGTATAGGCTGGCATCCGCGCTTTGCGATTCTGAACGGGCATCGGGGACAGATGATGTTGCGGTTACCACAGGGACTTCGAGTAGAGGTGAAAGACCGCCGCACAGGGCAGCTAAGCGGAAAGCTCCTCCCGGTCGAAGGGACGGAGTACGACTTTACCAGCCATGGTGGAGCGAAGCTGGGCGCCCTGAATCTTGATGACAGTTTTGTTCACCTCCGGACGGGATTGATGGAGAACGGGCCGGTCGCGGAGTTGCGCGATCCCGAGAACGACTACGGCCTTCGAATTACGGCGATGACATCGACTATTCGAGCAATGCGGGTGTATGCACCGCTGGATGGATCGTTTCTTTCGATCGAGCCGCAATTCAACTATGACGATCCGTTTGGACGTGAGTGGGCGAAGGACGAAGACACAGGAATGGTGGTGTTGCAGCCGGGCGAGTCGACGCAGTGGCGGATACGGCTGGAGATATTTTCGCTCAGTTCAAGCCAGACGGGCCATATGTAGACCGGCCCAGAGTGGTGCGCCAACGACTGGTTGGCAGGCGGACCGGCATTCGAGCCGGGGTCAGGCACGGCCGGAGGTTTGACCCTGTCTATCGAAGCCTCGTACAGTAGTAAAGAAGCGAGCCGGCGCTCGCAGCGTATCGCGGACGACGCGGCAGACACAGACGCTTCCTGGAAGGCATTGATTTGACCCCGACTGAGATGACAGAGACGAATGAGACTGCGGAGCAGCAGTCCGAAGTAGCGCATACACACGAGCACACGCACGATCACGAGCATCAGCATGCTCCGTCGCTGAACCCTGAACTGACCCGCGAGATTGAGGTAGAGGTCGGAGCAGACGAGGTATCGAAGAGCTTTAAGACGGTTGTCAAGCGATACCAGAAGCTAGCTCGGATTCCGGGCTTTCGCGCCGGCAAGGTGCCGGAGTCGCTGGTCCGCTCGAAGTTTGCGAAAGAGGTGCGCCAGGAGGTTCTGGAGAGCCTGGTGTCGGAGCGGTTTCGCAAAGCGATCGATGATCAGAAGTTGCGTCCTGTCTCGGAGCCGCAGTTGCTAGACATGCAGCTGTTCGATGGGCAGCCGCTGAAGTTCAAGGCGGCGTTTGAGGTTGCTCCTGAGATCGACATCACCGGTTACGACAGTGTCCGTGTGAGCAAGCCCGATGCTGCGCTGACAAACGAGGAGTTCGATGCAGAGCTGAATCGTGTGCTGGATAGCCACGCGACGGTCGAGCCGGTCGAGGAGGATCGCGCACTGGTAGACGGAGACTGGGCAGAGATCCAGTTTCGCGGCGAGGTGAAGGACCTGGCGCAGACGGTGACTGAGGATGGGGTGCAGAACGCTTCGACGCAGGCTCCGATTACTGGCGAGGATGTCCTGATCGAGATCGGTGGAAAGAATACGCTGGCTGCCTTCAACGACGCGTTGCGCGGTGCGAAGCCTGGCCAGGAGCTGAAGTTTGAGGTTGACTATCCGGCAGACTTCGGCGAGCGGCGGCTCGCGGGACAAAGCGTCAGCTACGACGTGACCGTGAAGGGGATCAAGCACAAAAGCTATCCGGAGCGTGATGCGGAGTTTGCCAAGCAACTCGGAAACTATGAGAGCTGGGACGACTTCGAGACGAAGCTTCGCGAACATGCTGCAGACCGCAAAAAGAGCGCTCTGGATAACGGCGCGAAGGACAAGCTGCTCGGTGAGTTGATCGAGCGGTTCCAGTTCCCTGTTCCGGAGTCGTTTGTGCAACAGCAGATCGAAGCGCGGCTGGATCGTGGGTTGCGTGCGTTAGCGCAACAAGGCATGTCAGTGGAAGACATGCGCAAACTGGACTTTGTTCGCCTGCGTGAGGCACAGCGCGATCAGGCGATTAACGAGGTGAAGGCTTCGATGATTCTCGACCGAATCGCCGAGGCCGAGGGCGTAACGGTCAGCCAGGAGGATGTTGACCGCGAGTTGCTGATGCTTTCGATCCAGTCGCGCGAGCCTTTGGAAGCGCTGCGTGAGAGACTATCCCACGATGGTGGACTGGACCGGATTCGCGAGCAGATGCGGCGCGAGAAGACAGGAAGCGTGCTCTACGAAAAGCTTGCATCGTAGAGCGTAAGTGTCGGGCTGCATAACGGAAGGAAGAAAGAGAGTGTTATGGGACTAGTACCGATGGTGATCGAGCAGACGAGCCGGGGCGAACGCGCCTACGACATCTACAGCCGTCTGCTGCGGGACAACATCATTTTTCTGGGGACGCCGATCGATGACAATATCGCCAATGTGATCATTGCGCAGATGCTGTTTCTGAGCGGTGAGGATCCAGAGAAGGACATTCAGCTCTATATCAACTCGCCGGGTGGGTCGATCACTGCCGGGTTGGCGATTTATGACACGATGCAGTACATCAAGAACGATGTGGTGACGTTCTGCATCGGACAGGCAGCGAGCATGGGAGCTTTCTTGTTGATGGCGGGCAAGAAGGGCAAGCGGTTTGCCCTGCCGAACTCGCGGATCCTGATCCATCAGCCGTCAATGGGTGGGCTGAGCGGACAGGCGACTGATATCGACATTCACGCTCGAGAGATTCTTCGTATTCGCGAGATTACGAACAAGCTAATGAGCGCTAGCACGGGCCAGACACTGGAACGGATCGAGCGGGACGTGGAACGCGACTTCATCATGACGGCCGCGCAGTCGAAGGAGTATGGGATCATCGACGACATTATCGATCGGCCGCGGACGTAGGTTGCGCGACGTCAAGTTCGAGTCGTCAAGTGATTGAGGAGCCCGGACCAATGGTTCGGGCTCCTATGCGTGTACACCCAAGCAAGTCTATGACCATTTCGGGGTACAGCGGTGGATACCCGGTTCCTGCTTTGCAGGATCAATCGGGTGTAAACTTTAACTGTAGTTGTGTTGCGCGGACCACCCAGGAGTTGTCGTATTTATGAAAACGTCACGGGGCTCAGACGAATCTCTTCGTTGTTCCTTCTGCCATAAATCGCAGGACGCCGTTGCTAAGCTGATCTCTTCCCCGTCGGATTATCCGCGGGCGTATATCTGCGATGAGTGCGTGGCGGTCTGCAACTCGATCCTCGAGGACGATCGCACCGAGACTCAGCCTGGTGCAGCTCCGGCTCATCTGCCGAAGCCACAAGAGGTGAAGGCGTTCCTCGACGAGTACGTGATTGGGCAGGACCAGACGAAGAAGAAGCTGGCCGTGGCGGTTTACAACCACTACAAGCGCATCCAGATGAACAAGACTCGCGGCAACGATGTCGAGTTGGCGAAATCGAACATCCTTCTGGTAGGACCGACTGGCTCGGGCAAGACGCTGCTGGCGCAGACTATGGCGAAGATGCTGGATGTGCCCTTTGCGATAGTAGACGCGACGACGCTAACCGAAGCCGGATATGTGGGCGAGGACGTCGAGAACATTATTTTGAAGCTGCTGCAAGCCGCCGATGGCGATGTGCAGCGTGCACAGAGCGGAATAATTTACATCGACGAGATCGACAAGATCGGGCGCAAGGACGAGAACCCTTCGATTACCCGAGACGTTTCGGGCGAGGGTGTGCAGCAGGCGCTGCTGAAGCTACTGGAAGGCACGGTCGCCAATGTTCCGCCGCAAGGTGGACGCAAGCACCCGCACCAGGAGTTTACGGCAGTCGATACTACGAACATTCTCTTCATTTGCGGCGGTGCTTTTGTCGGTCTCGAAAAAGTGATTGGACGACGAATTGGCAAGAAGGCACTGGGATTCAAGGCCATTGCGGACCCAGATGCGAAGGACGGCGATGTGACACCGATCCGGGCGCAGCGCGATGCGGAGTTGTTGCGACAGGCTGAGCCGCAAGACCTGCTGAAGTATGGGCTGATTCCGGAGTTTGTCGGACGGCTGCCAGTGCTTGGGATTCTGGACGAGTTGGATGAGGCTGCGCTGATCGAGATCCTGACCAAGCCGCGCAATGCGATTCTGAAGCAGTACGCGAAACTGTTCGAGTTTGAAGGCGTGAAAGTCACCTTTACCGACGAGGCTGCGCGGGAGATCGCGCGGGAGGCGCTGCAGCGTAAGGTCGGCGCTCGAGGCCTGCGGATGATTCTCGAAGAGCTGATGCTCGACCTGATGTACTTCGTTCCGGGCAACAAGAAGGTCAAGGACCTCTCTATTACGGCTGAGATGGTAAAGAAACACAGCCTGACGCTGCCCATGCTGCTGGAGAAGGCCGGCTAAGCGAGCGCGCAGCTTCACAATGATGGGTTTGCGGTCCTGAGTATTCCCCTGCGTAGCCTCGAATAAGGCGTCCTTGGCAATTTGCCGCTTTAACCCCGTTGTGTTCGCCAATTCCACAGACGTTGCACTTTGCCAGATGCACGGCGTGGCCCGACGCATTACAATCACCTGAAGCCGCGACGCCGATGCATCGTAATCGGTGTTTAGACGTCTAATTGGAGAGTGATGACAAATCAACCAAAAAAAACGCTGAGCGGCGATGTTCGCAAGCTACCCATGATGCCGATTCGTGACATGGTCATCTTCCCCCATATGATGACTCCGTTTGTTGTCGGGCGCGAGTCCAGTGTGAGGGCTCTGGAGGAGGCGTTGTCGGGTGACAGGAAGATTTTTCTGGCGACGCAGCACGACGCGTCGGTCGACGAGCCAAGCGCGGACGACATTTACGACACGGGCACCATCGGCAATATCGTCCAATCCGTGAAGATGCCAGATGGAAATATTAAAGTGTTGGTTGAAGGCGTGGAGCGGGCGAGGGCAACCGAGGTCAATGACGTTGACGGATTCTTTGTGGCGACGGTGCGCACTGGTCAGACTCATTTGGACTTGACGCCGCAGGTGGAGCAGCTGATGCAGCGCGTCCACTCCCTGTTTGAGCAATATGTGAAGCTGCAGCAATCGTTGAACTACGAGACCATGGCCGCGAGTGTGAGGGCGGATGAGCCCGCCAAGCTGGCCGATACGATCGCCGCCAATCTGCAGCTGTCAATTGAGGAGAAACAGCAGCTCCTGGAGGTCTTCGATCCGGAGAACCGGCTGGCGAAGGTTGCCGATGTGCTGGACGTAGCGATCGAGAAGCTGAATATGGATCGCACCATTCAGTCGCGGGTGAAGCGGCAGATGGAGAAGGCGCAGAAGGAGTATTACCTCAACGAAAAGATCAAGGCAATCCAGAAGGAACTTGGACGCGGAGAGAAGTCCGAGTTTGATGAACTGAAGAAGAAGATTGAAGCGGCGGGAATGCCGAAGGATGTACTCGAAAAGTCGCTCCAGGAGCTGAAAAAGTTAGAGGCGATGCCTCCGATGTCGGCTGAGTCGACGGTGTCACGGAATTATCTGGACTGGCTGCTGGCGGTGCCGTGGAAGAAGCGGTCGAAGGAGATTCGCTCCATTGAACATGCCGAGCAGATTCTGAACGAAGATCACTATGGGCTGGAGAAGATCAAGGAGCGGATCCTTGAGTTTCTTGCGGTGCGGCAGCTGGTGAAGAATCCGAAGGGATCGATACTTTGCTTTGTTGGGCCTCCGGGTGTCGGCAAGACTTCGCTGGGGATGTCGATTGCCAAGGCTACGGGGCGGAAGTTTGTACGGATGTCGCTGGGTGGAGTTCGCGATGAGGCGGAGATTCGCGGACATCGGCGGACTTACATCGGTGCGCTGCCTGGGCAGATTATCCAGTCGATGAAGAAGGCCGGGACGAAGAACCCGGTGTTCATGCTGGATGAGATCGACAAGATGGCTTCGGACTTCCGCGGCGATCCGGCGAGTGCGCTGCTTGAGGTGTTGGATCCGGAGCAGAATACTTCGTTCCAGGACCACTATCTTGACGTCGAGTACGATCTTTCGCAGGTGTTGTTTGTGGCGACGGCGAACGTTCTGCATACGATTCCGGGGCCGCTGCAGGATCGCATGGAGATTCTGCGGCTGCATGGTTATACCGAGGTTGAGAAGCTGGAGATCGCCAAGCAGTACCTGGTGAAGAAGCAGCGTGAAGGCACAGGATTGACTGCAGAGCAGGTCGTGTTTGAGGACGATGCGCTCAAACAGATCATTCGCGGTTATACGCGCGAGGCTGGTGTCAGAAACCTGGAGCGCGAGATCGGCAATGTGTGCCGCAAGGTTGCGCGGCGCGTGGTGAAGAACGGCTCCGAGCACAAGGAGATTATTACCGGCGAGAACATCGGTGAGATTCTCGGCGTGGCGAAGTTCCGCGACTCGCAGGCGCATGAGAAGAGCGAGATTGGTCTCGTTACTGGCCTTGCGTGGACGGAGATGGGCGGAACAATTTTGCAGACCGAGGTGCAGGTGCTCGACGGTAAGGGCAAGATGACCGCCACCGGGCAGCTGGGCGACGTGATGCAGGAGTCGGCGCAGGCTGCACTGACTTATATTCGATCGCGTTCACATCATCTTGGGCTGGCGAAGGATTTTTATAAGAACGTCGATATTCACGTGCACGTTCCGGAGGGTGCCATCCCGAAGGATGGGCCTTCGGCCGGTATTACCCTGGCTACGGGACTTGCGAGCGCGCTGACCAAGATCAAGGTGCGGCGCGATGTCGCGATGACCGGCGAGATTACGCTGCGTGGCAAGGTGCTTCCGATCGGCGGCTTGAAGGAGAAGCTGCTGGCGGCGCATCGTGCGGGCATCTTCGAGGCGATTGTGCCCGAGGAGAACCGCAAGGATCTGGCGGACCTTCCGGAGCTGATCAAGACGACCATGAAACTGCACTTTGTCGAGGAGATGGATCAGGTGCTGAAGCTGGCGCTGGAAGGAAGTCTGCCTGAGCTGCATGAAGAGACTCCGGAGGCGCTGACGCCTGTGTTGCCGGTTCCAGGGATCGATCTTCCGCAGCCTGTGGCGCATCAGTAAAACGAGCCTGCTTGATACTGCAAAGGCCGAACCCAAGGGTTCGGCCTTTGTTTTTCCCTGAGATCAGCTAGACCGCGCGTCTGCCACCCACGAAGTTCATGACGATAGAAATCAAGGCAAAGATAAGCAGCAGGTGAATCAGGAAGCTGCTTACATGCAGGACAAAGAACCCGCCGAGCCAAAGCAAAACCAGCACCACAGCCAAAATGACAAACATGGAATGACCTTCTTTCTTATTAGAGGTTCGCGCACGAGGCGCAATGTATCAGGTCATAGGAGCCTAGGCGCTATGGATTCGTTGCTTTGTTGATGACCAATTCGACTTCCCGGAGGACCCCCCCCCTATTGCCCGCGCGTAAGTCATTTATATTCAATATTTTACGGACTTTAATCGCCTGCAAAATATTCATAACAAAAGAGTTGCGTCCAAAATATTCCAGCGAAACGACTTAGCCCCCGGATGGGTCCGGGGGCTAAGTCGTTTTTCGATCTATATGTCCAGTATAGCTCTCCGAGCGGAACTAATACGCCACGCAAATGTTATTGATCGGTAATGGTTTAGATGGTTTGAGGACTTGACATGCGATTTTTGGGCGGAAAATGGAAAAAATAAATGCGATGGCCGACAAAGCTCATGGCAAGAGCGCGAACACAGGCTCAGGGCCAAAAAGGTAGAGGAAGTGGATTTCCGCTTCGGTCGAAATGCCGGTTCCTCGCGGGTCTGTTTACTCTGCTCTCAGGGCTTGCATGGGTTCTACTGAGGCTGCGCGGCGGGCGGGGACGAGGCAGGCTATGATTGCGGCGAAGAGTAGCAGCAGCGCGACGGACGCGAAGACCGAGATGTCCAGCTTGCCGATGCCGTAGAGTGTGCTCTGCATGCCGCGGCCGACGAAGTAGGCTCCGATGAGGCCGATGGCGAGCCCGACACAGGCGAGAACCAGGCCTTCTCGGACGACGAGGGCGACGACGCGGCCGCGGTTTGCGCCGAGGGCCATGCGAAGGGCGATCTCGTGCGAGCGCTGCGCTACGGAGAAGGACATGACGCCATAGACACCAAGCGCGGCGAGAAGAAGCGCGACGGCGGCGAAGCAAACGAAGAGGACGAGGGTGAAGCGGTCGTTGGAGAGAACCAACTCGCGGATCTCTTCCATGGAGCGGGGCTGGGCGAGGGCGATCTCGGGGTCGACAGCGTGGACGGCTGCGGCTATGCTCTTGACCATTGTGGCGGGGTCGTTGACGGTGCGGACACCGATGCCTCCGCTGGTCCAGGGGATCTGCCAGAAGGGGATCTCCATCTCGGGGCGCGGGTCGCGGGAGTCGCGGCTATGGATGGTGTGGTAGACGCCGACGATCTGCCACTCGACGGGTGGGCCGAGCTTGGCAACGCCGGGGATGAGTTGCTCGACTGAGACGCGCTGCTGGAGCGGGTCGACGTCTTTGAAGTACTTCTTCACGAAGTCTTCGTTGACGACTGCGACCTTGACGCTGGACGCAGTGTCCTGGTCGGTGAAGAAGCGGCCATTGACCATGCGAACGCCGAAGGTTTTGAGGAAGTCGGGCGTGACCATGCCGAAGCCGGTGTTGGGGCGCATGGAGGGATCGTTGAAGGCGGGCTTTCCGACGATGGTGAAGGGCATGCCAAAGCCGGCCCCGAAGAGAGGGAGGCCGGTCATGGCGGAGGCTGAGGTGACGCCGGGGACGGCGCTGACGCTGGAGAGGATCTGCTTGTAGTAGGCGATGATTTTTTCGGGTTCCTTGGGGCGCGAGTCGGGAACAGGAAGGTAGAAGGTGAGGACGTGGTCGGTGCGGATGCCGAGGTCGACGCGAAGGAGATTGAGGAAGCTGTGGATGGCCAGGCCGGCGCCGGCCAGCAGGGAGAGGGCGAGGGCGAACTCGCCGATGACAAGGGCCTGGCGCAGGCGGTGGCGGCCCGTTCCTACGCCTGTGCGGTTGCCTTCTTTGAGCGATTCGCCGGGATCGACGCGGGAGGCGTACCAGGCGGGCGCGCTGCCGAAGAGAAGGCCGGCGAGCGTGGTGGCCAGGAGGGTGAAGAGCAGGATGGGAAGGTTGAGGTGGAGATCAGCTTCGTCCGGCAGCGTGCCGCGCGGCATGATGGCAGTGAGGCCCTGGAGCATGGCGTAGCCGACGCCGATGCCTAGGAGGCCTCCGGCGACTGCGAGCAATAAACTTTCGGTGATGAGTTGCTCGAAGATGGTTCTGCGGCTGGCTCCGAGTGCGCTGCGGACAGCGAGCTCTTTCTGGCGGGCGAGGCCGCGGGCGAGAAGCAGGTTGGCGACGTTGACGCAGGCGATGAGCAGGATGAAGGCTACGGCGCCGAGGAGAAGCCAGAGTGTCTGCTTGCGTTCGCTGGGGAGGAAGTCGTTTTTGAGCGGCTCGACGAAGACGCCCCAGCCTTTGTTGCTTTTGGGGTTGGCCTGAGCGATGTGGGTGGCGACTGAGTCCATGTCGGCCTGCGCCTGCTGGACGGTGACGCCGGGTTTGAGGCGAGCGATGGAGAGGAGCCAATGGAAGTCGTGGTTGAGCTGCTCGGGTTTGAAGACGAGGGGCACGGCGAGTTGGGAGTTGCTGCGATCGTCGAGGCCTGGGGAGAGGACGCCGACAACGGTGTAGGGCTCGCTGTTGATGCGCATGGATTGGCCGATGATTTTGGGATCGGAGCCGAGGTGCGCCCATAGCTTGTGGGTAAGGATGACGACGTGATCGCGGCCCTCGACGCCTTCTTCGGGAAGAAAGTCGCGACCCATGAGGAAGGGACGGCCGAACATTTTGTAGAAGCCGGCGGTGACCTGCCGGCCGTCGATGTTTTCGGGCTGGTCCTTGCTGGCGATGTTGAAGGAGCCGCCGGTGAAGGCGTTGATGTCCTGAAAGCTGGAGTTTTCGCGCTTCCAGTCGGTGAAGTCTCCGGCGGAGATGCTGTTATGGAAGGTTTGGATCTTCGACCAGACGACGACGAGCTGATCGGGGTCTGGGTATGGCATCGGGGCGAGGAGAGTGGCATAGTCCACGGTAAAGATGGCCGTGTTTGCGCCTATGCCGAGGGCCAGAGTGAGTAGAACTGTGAGGGCGAGGCCGGGGTTCTTCCACAACGTACGGGTGGAGTAGCGGAGATTACGGAGGAAACTCGACAATCGGACGACCTCACGGTTCCAGCTCGGGTCTAACTATGACCTTGAAAATTACCTATGGTGAGCAGGATATTCGATTGTGAGGGTTGTTGGGCGACCGTTACAGTTTTTTTTGTTCGCCTCTGGTTATTTTGTGCCACCGGCGATGGAGGGGATGAGCATGATTTCGTCGCCGTCCTGGAAGGCGTAGGTCTCGCCGCCGAGGAAGCGGATGTCTTCGTCGTTGACGTAGATATTAATGAAGCGGCGGAGTTTTCCGTCTTCGCCTTTAATTTGGGTGGAGAGAGCCGGGAATGTCTGGTCGATGTCGGCGAGCAGACCAGGAAGATTGTCGGCGGCGGAGTTGAATTGTTTGCGGCCATCGGTGTGGCGGGTGAAGGCTGCGGGTAGGGTGACTTTGATCGACATTATTTGCCTCCTGCGGCGACGAGTTCTGGTTCTGCGAGGCCGTCGAGCTCGCGGAGGTAGGCGTCGAAGTCAGCGAGGCGCGGACGGACGGCGCGCTCCTGCTGGTAGTGTCCGTTGAGGGCGTCGGTGGTCTTGAGGCCGTTGCCTGTGATGCAGGTGACGGTGATCTGGTCTTTGCCGATGCGGCCGTCGGCGTAGAGGCGCGCGGTGACGGCGGTGGTGACGCCGCCGGCAGTCTCGGTGAAGATGCCTTCGGTCTCGGCTAGCTCCTGGATGCCGGAGACGATCTCGAGGTCAGAGACGTCCTCGGCCCAGCCACCCGAACCGCAGGATCATCTTGGCGGCGGCGGGACCGTCGTTGGGATTGCCGATGGCGAGCGAGCGGGCGATGGTGTTGGGGCGCTGGGGAACGACGTCGTCAGTTCCCTGCTTGACGGCGACGGAGATGGGCGAGCAGCCGGTGGCCTGGGCTCCGAAGAAGCGGACAGGCTTTTCTTCGACGAGGCCGAGGTAGATGAGCTCGTTGAAGGCCTTGCGAATTTTGCGGATGAGCGAGCCGCCAGCCATGGGGACGACGACGTTGTCGGGGAGACGCCAGCCGAGTTGCTCGGCGATCTCGTAGCCTACGGTCTTGGAGCCTTCGGCGTAGTAGGGGCGGAGGTTGACGTTGACGAAGCCCCAGGCGTACTCGTCGGCGATCTGGGTGCAGAGACGGTTGACGTGGTCGTAGTTGCCGTCGATGCGGACGAGACGCGCACCGTAGACCTGGGTGTTGAGGATTTTGGCTGGCTCGAGGTCGGCCGGAACGAGGATGCAGGCCTTGAGGCCGAGGCGGGCGGACTGGGCGGCGACGGAGTTGGCGAGGTTGCCGGTGGAGGAGCAGCCGACGGTCTCGAAGCCGAACTTTTGCGCGTTGGCCAGGGCGACGGAGACGACGCGATCTTTGAAGCTGAGGGTTGGGAAGCAGACGGCGTCGTTCTTGACGTAGAGGTTGGTGGCGCCGATGCGTTTGCCGAGGTTCTTTGCGCGGACGAGCGGGGTGAAGCCTACGGGGAGGTCGGGCTGGAAGCCGTCGGGGATGGGGAGGAGCGCGGCGTAGCGCCAGATGTTAGCTGGGCCGGCGGCGATGTTTTCGCGGGTGAAGATGCCGCGGACGGCTTCGAGGTCGTAGATGATTTCGAGGGGGGCGAGGCAATCGGGGCAGGCGGAGAGGGGTTGGTTGCCGTACCGCTTTACCGCACTCGTTGCACTTCAGCTCGTACCGGCTACAGGAATAGTTCATGAGGCTCTTTCCGAGGGGGAAAGGGTTCTGAGCTTTTTGACTTTTCTCTTTGGGGGTGCGTCGGGAAGGTGAAATGCGGGTGCAGACCGTTATTCCGGCTGCGTGTACCGAATCTCATGTTCCCTGGGCTGAAACCATCCAGGAGAGAGTTGACACCGGTACGCCTTTGTTCTGTCCGGTTGTCGTGGCGTCAAAGGGCTCGTCCCTCAACCACTCTGCATGAAATTCAAATCTGCCGAAGCAGACTGGAATACTTCGTTTGTATCACAGCAGGTGGAGGGCCGCAACCCTGGGGGTACGGTGGCGCGGAAGTTGTATCGACGGAGCGAGTTGGGGTTGGGTGTACTGGAAAGGTGTGATGGGAGTCGGAAGCCGGCTCAGGAGAGGACCTCTATGAAGAGATATCTGAAGTTTGCTGCAGGTTTCTGGATGAGCGCGTTCCTGATGACGGGTTCGATGGTTATGGCGCAGACCACGTCGACCACAAAGGCGAAGAAAAGGGGCACGAGTTCGACGTCAAGCACTGCACCGGCCGCAAATACCACCATCTCAGGCCAACCGCAGAGCGGGACGGCGACTGCACCAGCGGCCTCGGCCGATAGCTCTACGACGCAGACGGCGGTGGCTCCGAATGCTCAGCCGGGCACGACGACGTCCACCGGGCCGAAGATGATGGTTGGCCCTGACAAACACATGATTCCGGTGCCACAGGAATAGTCAAGGCTTGACGGTGGGCGGGACGATCTCGCGCACTCCCTGGGCGAATGCGGCGGGGTCGAACTCTGTGCGGAGAATCTCGTCCGGACAGTCGGTCATGATGGCGACACGCCAGTTGCAGACGAAGGCTACGAGCTGCCCGGGTTGCGCGGTTTTAATCTCGGAACACATATGTTCTGCGGCCGGGATACCGGTCTCTCCCTCAACATCGATGAGAACAAGATCGTACTGGCGTGCCCAGAACATGGACAGGCCTTCGGTGTGGCTCAGAGTGGAATCGACTTGAAAACCTGAGAGGGCAAGGACGCGATCGCGAAGTGGGCGGATTGTTTCGCGGGTGCAGATGTGCAGCACGGTGCGCTGGCTGTTTGTGGGGTTTTGGCTTGTAGTTGTGTCTGTCATGTTTTCGGTAGAGAGAGTACGTCCTGTTTCCTTGTCTTCGCAACAACAATTGCAGGTGACACGATTGATCATCGCTGACGCGACTCTGGGAGAGACGACCACCTGTTATTTTACCGGGCGTTCAGTGTTTTCGAGAGCTCTAGTCTATGTCGGCTACACGACATAGACTCAGCCTACACTCTGATCTTGTCTATGCGGCTAACGGAAAAGATGACTTTTATGCGGGGTCGTAGTTCAGGTTTGGGCCCAGCCAGCGCTCGACCTCAGCTACGCTCATCCCCTTGCGTTCGTGATAGTCGGCGACCTGGTCGCGGTCGATTTTGCCGAGCGAGAAGTATCGCGACTCCGGGTGGGCGAAGTAGAGGCCACTCACGCTGGAGCCGGGCCACATTGCAAACGACTCGGTGATCAGCATGCCGGTGTTCTTCTGCACGTCGAGCAGGTTCCAGAGCGGGCCCTTCTCTGTATGGTCCGGGCACGCCGGATAGCCTGCGGCGGGCCTGATCCCTCTGTACTTTTCCTGGATCAGGTCTGCGGGGCTCAGATTTTCTGAACAGCCGTAACCCCATTCGTCGCGGACACGCTTGTGAAGGCACTCGGCGAAGGCTTCGGCGAGGCGATCGGCGACGGCTTCGGCCATGATTGCGTTGTAGTCGTCGTTGTCGGCTCTGAAGCGGTCACACAGCTCTTTCAGGCCGATACCGCTGGTGACTGCGAAGGCACCGATGTGATCGGGCAGGCCGGTTTCCTTTGGTGCGATGAAATCGGCGAGCGAGCGGCAGGGCTCGCTGCCCTCTTTGTTGGCTTGCTGGCGGAGGAAGTGGAATCGCGTGAGGACTTTTTCGCGTGTGCGGTCGGTGTAGAGTTCGACGTCGTCACCAACAGCGCTTGCGGGAAAGAGGCCGTATACGCCGCGTGCGGTGATCTGGTTTTGCTCGATGATGCGGTCGAGGAGACTGTTGGCATCGGCGAAGAGCTGGCGAGCTTGTTCGCCTTGCTCTTCATGATCGAGGATGCGTGGGTAGACGCCTTTGAGCCCCCATGCGTGGAAGAGTGGCGTCCAGTCGATGTATTCGCGCAGCGTGGCGAGAGGAAAGTTGTCCAGCACGCGGACGCCGGTGAATGCGGGTGTGGGCAGATCTTCGGGGCGCCACTCGATGGGTGTGCGCCTGGCGCGGGCGGTCTCGAGGGAGACGACGGTCTGGCGCGGCGCGGCGTGAGCCTTGCGGAGCGCCTCGTAGTCGGCGCGATGAAGGGCGACGAACTCTGCCTTGCCGTCGTCGCTGAGGAGGCTGGTCGTGACGGGTACCGCGCGGCTGGCGTCGAGAACGTGGACTACGGGCTCGCTGTAGTGCGGCGCGATTTTGACGGCGGTGTGACGGCGGCTCGTGGTTGCTCCGCCGATGAGCAGCGGCAGCTTGAAACCCTGACGCTCCATCTCGCGAGCGACGTGCACCATCTCGTCGAGAGACGGCGTGATCAGACCGCTGAGGCCGATCAGGTCGACGTTCTCGGCTTTGGCGCGTTCGAGGATCTTTTCGGAGGAGACCATGACGCCCATGTCGATGACCTCGTAGTTGTTGCAGGCGAGGACGACGCCGACGATGTTTTTGCCGATGTCGTGCACGTCGCCCTTGACGGTTGCGAGGAGGATCTTGCCTTGCGCCTTGACCACGTGGCCAGCGGCTTCCATTGCGGCCTTCTCGGCCTCCATGAACGGCGTCAGGTGGGCTACGGCCTTCTTCATCACGCGGGCGGATTTGACCACTTGCGGCAAGAACATCTTGCCAGCTCCGAAGAGGTCGCCTACGACGCCCATGCCGTCCATCAGCGGACCTTCGATGACCAGGAGAGGGCGGCCGAGTTTGACGCGGGCTTCCTCGGCGTCGATCTCGATGTAGGTGTCGATGCCTTTGACGAGTGCGTGCGAGAGACGCTCTTCGACCGTGCCGCTGCGCCACTCTTCGGCCTTCTTTTCTGTCGCTGCTGAGTCCTCGCCTGCGGCCTTCAAGGCCTCGCCGTAGTCTACGAGGCGCTCGGTCGCGTCGGGACGGCGATTGAGCAACACGTCTTCAACCATCACCTTCAGTTCGGGCTCGATCTCTTCGTACACTTCGAGCATGCCGGCGTTCACGATGCCCATGTCCAGACCGGCGGCGATGGCGTGATAGAGGAACGCGGAGTGCATCGCCTCGCGGACCTTGTTGTTGCCGCGAAAGCTGAATGAGATGTTTGAGACGCCACCGCTGACCTTTGCGTGGGGCAGGTTGGCCTTGATCCAGCGGGTGGCGTTGATGAAGTCGACCGCGTAGTTGTTGTGCTCCTCCATGCCGGTGGCGACGGTGAGGATGTTCGGGTCGAAGATTATGTCTTCGGGCGGGAAACCGACCTCGTCGACGAGGATTCGGTAGGCGCGTTCGCAGATGCGGATTTTTTCTTCGTAGGTCGCGGCCTGACCCTGTTCGTCGAAGGCCATCACGACTACTGCTGCGCCGTACTTCAGTACGGTTGCGGCGTTCTGGCGGAACTTGTCTTCGCCTTCCTTCAGCGAGATCGAGTTAACAATTCCCTTGCCTTGGAGGCACTTGAGGCCTGCCTCGATGACCTCCCACTTCGAGGAGTCCACCATGAAGGGCACCTTGGCGACCTCGGGTTCGCTCCCCAGCAACTGCAGGTAGCGGGTCATTGCGACAGCGCCGTCGATCATGCCTTCGTCCATGCAGATGTCGAGGACGTTGGCGCCATTCTCGACCTGCTGGCGGGCTACGCTTACCGCTTCTTCGTACTTGCCTTCCTTGACGAGCCTTGCAAACTTGGGCGAACCGGCGACGTTCGTTCGCTCGCCGATCATGATGAAGACGCCATTCTGCTGCGTGAATGGTTGCGATCCTGATAGACGGAGGGGCTTGGTCTCCTTGATTTGTGCGGCCTCGCTCACGCTGCGACCTCGATCTGGCCGAGCTTTCGCGGGGGCTGGCCTTCGAGTGCTTTCGCGATGGCCGCGATGTGCTCGGGGGTGTTGCCACAGCAGCCGCCGGCGATGTTGATGAGTCCTCCCTTTGCGAAGTCGCGGAGATAGCGGGCCATGTCTTCAGGCTCTAGATCGAAGCCAGTGACCGAGAGGGGGTTCGGCAGGCCGGCGTTCGGGTAGCACGAGATGGCGACGTCGGCCTTTTCGGAGAGCTCCTCCAGGAAGGGATACATCAGGTCGGGACCGAGAGAGCAGTTGAGCCCGATGGAGAGCGGTTTTACGTGCTTCACCGCGTTCCAGAAGGCTTCGGTGGTCTGTGCGGAGATCATCGTCTCGCCTCCGCGGCCCACTGCGGCGGAGATCATTACTGGCAACTGTCTTGCCATCCTCGTCGAAGACCTCACGGATGGCGACGAGTGCGGCCTTGGCGTTGAGCGAGTCGAAGATTGTTTCGACGAGAAGCAGGTCGGATCCGCCAGCTGATGAGGGCGCGCACCTGCTCCGCGTAGGCGGTCTTCACCTGATCGAAGGTGACTACGCGGAAGCCTGCGTCGTCGGCATCGGGCGAGTTCGAGAGGGAGACGGTCAGCGGCCCGATCGCTCCGGCGACGAAGCGCTGACGCCCGGTTTCGTTGGCGACTCGGTCGGCCCACTCGCGGCATTGTTTCGCGGATTGCTCGTTGATCTCCCAGGCAAGGTTGCTGAGCATCGGATCGTCGATGATCTTCTGGTAGAACTCCGGGATCCTTACGGCCACCGTGCTCGCGCGGGTCGTCTACAAAGAACTCGCTCTGCGTGATGCTGGTCGCACCGAAGGTGTTCGTCTCGATGATGTCGGCACCGGCTTCGAGGAAGCGGCGATGGATGTCGCAGATCATCTTCGGCTGAGTGAGCGAGAAGAGGTCGCCGTTGTTCAGCATGTCCTTGGTCGAGTCCTTGAAGCGGTCACCGCGGATGTCGGCTTCCTTCATGCCGTAGGTGCGGATCGTCGTGCCCATCGCTCCGTCGATGATGGCGATGCGGTTCTCGAGAATCTTTTCCAGAGGATGCTGATGGATTGTCGTCATCTCTATCTGATGTCCTTCACTGGTCGCGCGGTGCGTTCTCGCGCCCATCGTAGTACGGAGAGCCATTATGGCCACCGTTCGTTTCCACGCTTCAACCTGAATGTTCTAGGCGAGGATCTCGGCCTTGTCCTTGTCCGAGGTTACGACGTCCGGGAGCATCGGCGTCGGGACGAGGAGGTCTTCCTTACGCATGACGAGATTGGTTGCGTTGAGGCTGGCGAGCTCGAAGCCGTGGCCGTGGGTGATGGCGTCGGTGGGGCAGGCCTCGACACAGTAGCCGCAGAAGATGCAGCGGTTGTAGTCGATGTTGTAGACCTTGGCGTAGCGCTCGGCGCTGGAGATGCGCTTCTCTTCGGTGTTTTCGGCGGCTTCGATGTAGATGCAGTTCGAAGGGCAGGCAGCGGCGCAGAGGAAGCAGGCGACACATTTTTCGAGGCCGTTTTCGTCGCGCTGGAGCTGGTGCTTGCCGCGGAAACGCTCCTGAAATTTTGCACCGCGCATGGGTCCTTTGCCGTCGGGGTAGTTCTCTACCTCAGTCGGCTGGAAGACTTCCCTCAGCGTGATGCTCATTCCCTTGGCTATGGCGGCTGCGTCCTTGACGATAGACATATCTTGAGTATACGACGGGGGCGCGGTAGGCTGAAAGCCATGAAGATGGCTGCCTCTTCCCTCTCGACGCTGATTGTGCTGGGTTTCCTGGCGATGAGTCCTGTTCGTGCGCTTGCACAGGCTGCACCGAAGACTGAAATGGGCGCGATGGCGGAGCATGAGCACGCGCCGGCGTCTCCTTCGAAGAGCTTGACGCTGACAGTGGACGGCAAGGCAACAACGCTTTCCGTTGCGGAGCTGCAGGCGATGCCGCAGAAGACGGTGACCGTCCACAATGAACATACGAAGGCCGACGAGACTTACGCGGGCGTGCTTTTAGGCGATCTGTTGGCGAAGTATGGGTTTCCCGTGGATAAGACAACGCACCGGAAGATGCTCCGGAGCTACTTGATTGCAGAGGGCACGGACAAGTACTGGGTGCTCTATTCGGTGACGGAGATTGAGGGCTCGGAGCATAACGGCGACGTGATTGTGGCGACCAACGTGGGAGGAAAGCCGCTGGGTGAGGATGGGCAATTCAAGTTGATCGATAGCGGGGATAAAAAGCCGCAACGGTGGGTGCGGAATCTTAGTGCGATTACGGTGAAGAGCGCTGAGTAGCGACTCAGCGATATTTTCTTTGGGTTAGTCGATGCCCAATTTCTTCCAGAGAGCGTCGATTTTTGCTTTAACTTCGGGGCTCATTGTGAGCATTGGTGGCCAGGGGCGGGTGAAGCCTTCGGCGGCCCACTTGCGTGTGGCGTCGATGCCCATCTTGCTGCCGTAGTTGGGCAGGCGGCTGGCGTGGTCGAGGGAGTCTACGGGGCCGAGAGTGAATTGGATGTCGCGCTCGGGGTCGATGTTGTTGGTGGTGCGGAGGGTGACTTCGGCGAGGTCGTGAACGTCGCAGTCTTCGTCGACGACGATGATGCATTTGGTGAACATGGCCTGGCCCATGGCCCAGATGCCGTTCATGATCTTGCGGGCGTGGCCGGCGTAGGACTTTTTGATGGCGACGATCATGAGGTTGTGGAAGACGCCCTCGGGGGGCAGGTTGACGTCGACGATCTCGGGGAGGGTGAGTTGCATGAGCGGGAGAAAGATGCGCTCGACGGCTTTGCCCATCCAGGCGTCTTCCATGGGGGGTTTCCCTACGATTGTGGCCGCGTAGATGGGATCTTTGCGGTGGGTGATGCAGGTGATGTGGAAGACGGGGTAGTCCTCCTGCATGGTGTAGAAGCCGGTGTGGTCGCCGAAGGGGCCTTCGGTGCGGAGCTCGCCGAGCTGGACGTAGCCTTCGAGGATGTACTCGGCGTTGGCGGGGACTTCGAGGTCGACGGTTTCGCCTTTGACTAGTTCGAGAGGCTTCTGGCGGAGGAAGCCGGAGATTAGGTACTCTTCGACGTCGGGGGGGCGGGGACTATGGCGCTGAAGGTGGTGGCGGGGTCGGTGCCTATGGCTACGGCTACCTCCATGCGGTCTTCGCGGATCTTGGTGACAGTGGTAGTGGCGAGGGTTTCGAGGGAGGCTGCGGCAGTGGTGCCTCCGGCGGTCAGGGCCATGAGGTCGACACGGGCTGCGGAGTCAGGAGAGGCTTCGCGGAGGCGGTCGCGCATGTGTTCGGCGGCTACCTTCTGGCGCTGCCAGTGCATGCCGGTGGTGTTGCCGTCGTAGACCTGCATGCGGTACATGCCTACGTTGCGCTTCCCGCTGCGCGGGATCGCGGGTGATGACACAGGGGAGGGTGATGAAGCGGCCTCCGTCCTGGGGCCAGGTTTTGAGGATGGGGAGGTCGAGGAGATTGACGTCTTCGCCGCGATGGATGACTTGCTTGCAGGGGGCGTCTTTTGCCGGGATGACTTTGGGGAAGAAGCTGCCCACCTCGGCTAGCATGGGGAGCATCTTTACCTTGTCCATGAAGCTGGTGGGGGTTTGCGGGCTTGAGGAGGGTGCGGATGCGGTCGGCTATGTCGTCGAGGGAGTCGGTTTCGAGGGCGAGGCGCATGCGGCGTTCGCTGCCGAACTGGTTCATGAGGACTCGGGCGCCGGGATGGCCTTTTACGTTTTCGAAGAGGAGGGCGGGGCCTCCGGCTTTGGAGGTGCCGCGGCCTAGCTTGGCGGCGCGGTCGGCGATCTCGGCCATCTCGAGGATGGGGTCTACTTCGGCGGTGATGCGTTTGAGTTCGCCGGATTTTTCGAGTGTCTTGATCCAGTCGCGCAGGTCGGTGTAGGCCAATTGATTCTCCTGGGTTGGGTATCCCCCATCCCCGGCAAAAGTGTGCAAAGTCTTCGAACGAGAGACTTTAGGTGGGGACCTCGGGGCTACTCTGTGATGCTTGTTTTAGTTTAGCCCTTTGATGGTGGGGTTGGGTTTGTCAAGTTTTGACGGGTGGGAAACGGAGAGACAAAAGCAGATCCCCTTCGGGGATGACAACTAGAACAGCAACAACAACCGCAACAGCAACGACAACGACAACACAACGGCAACAGCAACGACAACGGCAACGGCAACGGCAACGGCGATCAGGCTATGTTCACGCCGTGGTCCTCCGCCTGGCTGAAGACCGAAAGGAGGTTCGTCATCCTAAGCACGTTGCGAAGCTGCTTACCAAGGTGAAGCAACTTGAACTCGCATCCGTCTTGCCGGGATGACACGTAGAGTCGCACCAACGTGCCAAGTCCCATGCTGTCTACGTAGGTCAGGTCAGCTAAGTCAATGACGACTACTTTTGTCTGTGGGAATAGAGGCTTCACCGCGTGGTAGAGCTCATCGGCGGTGCCTATCACCAATCGGCCGTGACATTTCACCACGGCGGTGTGACCGTCAGGTTCGATCTCAAAGGTTAAAACTTTTTCGGATTCAGGCATATTGATCGCTCCGGAAGAAAACGAACGCTGGTTTGAATGACCCGAGAATTTTCGCATATGGAACTTAAGCGCAGGAACACATTCGGGCGGTTGCGTGGGAAATTATGAATAATTCGACCACTGCAACATCAGACTTTGAGGAAGATGCGCTTGCGCCATAGGAGCCAGTTGGGGAGGAAGCAGGCCGCCACTACGGCGATGGCGAAGGCTAGCGAGGTGATGTTGGTGCTGCCGTTGCGGGCGAAGAGGTGATGGTAGGTCCATAGCCAGGCGGTGACGGGTTTGCCGGTGGTGGAGAAGCTGTCGGAGACCTTGATCCAGAGCATGATTTTGACGATCAGGTTGGAGACTACGAAGGCGGTGATGGCGTTCGAGCCGAAGACGAGCCAGGGCCAGAGGAGTGCTTTGCCGGCGGGGGTGTCGTTGAGGCGGCGCATGTCGATGAGCCAGTAGCAGAGGGCCAGGGTCAGGAGGGACCAGCCGGCGGCGTAGAGGACGAAGGAGCTTGTCCAGAGGTTTTTGTTGATGGGGAAAGATAGGTTCCAGAGGAGGCCGGCGGCTATGGAGACGATGCCAGTGACGATGAGGCCGTTGAGGCAGTGGGTCGGGTAATGCGGTGACTGCCGAGCAAAATGCGGGGGTCCCCCACTCCGCTACGCTCCGGTCGGTGACGCGTCTTGAGGGTTGATGCGAGTTGGTCGACGCGGCGGAGCCAGAGGCCGGTGAGAGAGCCGATGAGTGTGGTGGCGATGGCGGGGAGGGTGCTCAGGAGGCCTTCTGGGTCGCGGGTGTGCTCGTAGAGGGTTCCGGTGTGGATAGTGCTCTGGGTGAAGGCGCTGATGGCGCGGTCGAGCCAGGCAGTCAGGTTGCGGTCGGGGTCAAGGATGGGAAAGTCGTGGGTGGGGATGCCGAGGCCCGGGACAGGCACGAAGCGCATGAGCGCCCAATAGCCGATGAGGAGTGCGGCGGTGATCGCGATGAGGGTGCGGGCGCGCTGGGTGACGAGACAGATGAGGCCTGCGACGAGGTAGCAGAGGGCGATGCGCGTCAGGACTCCGTAGATGCGGAAGTGCGTGTAGTGAAAGTAGGGGAAGGCGGTGAGGAACATCTTGATGGCGAAGATGAGGAAGGCGCGGCGGAAGATGTGGAGGGCGAGGGTTTTCTTTGTTGCTTTATCTAAAATGCCGCTGGCGCTGCGGGCGATACGGGATTGCAGCGAGAAGATGATGGATGCGCCGACGAGGAAGAGGAAGTTGGGGAAGACGAAGTCGGTGAGAGTGAAGCCGTTCCATTTGGCGTGGTCGAGCTGGGCGTAGGTGTGGGCCCAGTCGCCGGGGTCGTTGACGAGGATCATGAGGGCGATGGTGAGGCCGCGGAGGACGTCGACGGAGAGAACGCGAGCGGGCGCGGGCGCAGGGGCCTGTGTGGTGGCTTGGGCGGGAGCTGTCGCGATGGCCGTTGTGGTGCCTTGCATGGTGATCCATGATCGCTCATGGGGGACCGCATTGGGAAGATTTGTGAGTTGGAGGTTGGGCGGGTGGATTGGAGACTGACCCCCACGATAGTCGCGGTGATGCTGCGCCGATCATGGGGCACCCGGTGTCTAACGTTGTAATGGCCGCGTTCCTCGCTGGACGCACCTGAATCCGAAGTTTGGAGGGTGCTTCTATGTTTGAGGACAGTCTGGTTGAGTCGCAGGTCTTTCATGTCTCTTCGAGCAGGCGATGGACGACGTTGGCGTCGGTCGGCTTGCAGGTTGCAATTGCCAGTGTGGTGATTGTTTTGCCTCTGCTGCATCCGGAGGCGCTGCCGTTCCACAGGGATGCGCCGAAGGTGTTGATGCCGCTGATGCCGAAGCCTCCTGTGCCTGTTGTGCAGACGCAGAGGGAGGCGGCTGCGGCTGGCGCGACATTGCCTGCGGAGAGCGTGACTCGGCCGCTGATATTGCCTTCATCACGCGGCATGCAGATGGCGACGAACGAGCCTCCTTCGCTGGTGCCGATTGGCACCGGAATGACGGATGCGCTACCGATTGGGGTCGGGGTTGGGGTTGGGCATGGGCCTGTTGTGTCGGTCGCTCCTGCACGAGCGTCTGCTGCCGCCGCTCAATGTCTCGACGGGGGTGTTGCAGGGGATGCTGATTGCTCCGATTCGTCCGGTGTATCCGGCGATTGCGAAGGCCGCTCATGTCGAAGGCTCTGTGATCGTCGAGGCGATCATCTCGCGGACTGGAACGATTGAGAGTCTGCGTGTGGTGAGCGGGCCGCCGATGTTACGGGAGGCGGCGCTCGATGCGATTCGCGCGGCGCGGTATCAGCCTTACCGGCTGAATGGAGAACCAACTGAGGTGCAGACGAGGATTACGGTGAACTTCCGCATGGGAGGGTAGGACGGTTGTCAGTTCTCAATTGTCAGTTCTCAGTTGTTGTCGTGACTGAGAAGTGGGAACAGACAACTGACACCAGTTCTTCAGACCAAAGGTACGGCTGAGCCGGAGTTGGCTGGGAGGATCTGCTGAACAACGGGTGAGGTTGGTACGTCGGTGACGTAGTCAACCAAGGGATAGCCGGCGTTCTTCCAGCCATCGAAGCCGCCGCGGAGAGGACGGACGCGGTAGATGCCGAGCTTATGAAGCTGCAGAGCGAGCTTGGCGGAGGTCTCTTCGCTGGGGCAGGTGCAGTAGAGGATGACGTCCCGGTCGCGGGGGATGATCTCGCTGTGCTGCTTGAGTTCGTTGGGGCCGATGCGGAGCGCGCCAGGGAGGACGCGGGGATCGGGGAGATAGTCGAGCGGATGGCGGAGGTCGACGATGAAGGGCGGTGTGGAGCCGCCCTTTTCCGCAACATCGAGCATCTCTTTCAATTCGGTGGGCTCGAGTCGCATCTCGCGTACCTGCCGGAGGAACTTGCGCTGCTTCCAGATGCGGTGGGCGAGGAAGCCGAGAACCATCAGGACGAAGATGACGATGGCGAAGTGGCCGAGCCAGGCGAAGAAGGGAGCGCTCTTTTTGGCGATGTCGCCGAAGAAGCGTCCGGCGAGGATGAAGGTCTCGCCCCAGATGAACGAGCCGGCAAGGTCCCAAGCCAGGAAGCGGGCGAAGGACATGCCGGTCTGGCCGGCGATGGGCGCGGCGACGGTACTGAGTCCGGGGACGAACTTTGCGAAGAGCAGCGTGACGGCGCCGCGACGTGTGAAGTAGCCCTCGGTCTTGCTGACGCAGGTGGAGGCTTCAAAGGAGAATCGGCAGAGGAGCTTTAGCACGCTGTTGCCATAACGGCGGCCGAGAGCAAACCAGAGGGTGTCGGCGACCATGCAGGCGAAGAGCATGGAGAGGGTGATGCCGACCCAGCTGACGCGATGGGTTGCACTCAGCGTACCTGCGGTGAGGAGGACCGGCACACTGGGAATCGGGATGCCGATCTGCTCCACCAACACCCAGAGGAAGATGATGAGGTACGCGTAATGAACGAAGAAGACGAGGGCGATCGGCATGGGATTTTACTTAATCTTTAAATATCCAAACTCTATAGATGACTCGGCCAGCCCGTTGGATGCGGGTTTGAGTTTAAGGATACACAGCCCGGACGCTTTGTGCGCCGGGCTGCGATTCTTCGGGCGTTTGCGGTATTTTGCGATTATTTTTCGAGTATCAGCGGCATCTCTACCAAGTGCTGGCCGATGAACCAAGACTGCAGCTCGTTGGGGCGGAGGATGTCGCTAATGACGAGGTCGTTGGTGCCCTGGTCGCCAGCCTTGTCGGCTGCATCGGAGATGTCGAGGCAGCTCTGGATGATGATCTTGTGGGCCTCGAGGAGGCGTGAGATCTGGACAGGGACCTCTTCCCTGCCTCGCGGCAGGCGCGGAATGCGGGTGGTCTCGGCTACGTCGCCGCCCATGGCGATGGTGACGCCGCCGAGGAGCTGAACCCGCTCGGCGATGGTGTCGACCATTTCTACCTGTTCGTCGAAGTGCTTATCGAAGAGCAGGTGAAGCTGGTAGAAGGTGGGGCCGGAGACCTGCCAGTGGTGCTTCTTGTACATGTCGCGCAGGGCGATGGAGTCGGCGAGAAGCTGGTTGAGTTTGGCCACCATGTCGGCGCGTACTTTGGCGCCGAGCGGGTGCGGCATGTCCTCGATGACGGAGCCGAACTTCTGGATCTCCTTCGCGTGGGCGTGCCAGTGAGGCGCGACGTTGGCGTCGGTGGTGATTTTCTTGATTGCAACTGCCATCTTTAACACCTCTTTTTCTTTCACTTCTGAGATGCTGCGAGGTGGCGGTCGGTTTCCTAATTACTTGACCGTGACCTCGGGCGTGACGGACATACCGGGGCGCAGAGCGAAGTCGCCATCCTCCTGTTGCAGGTTGGTGAAATCGATACGGACAGGGATACGCTGGACGACTTTGACGTAGTTGCCGGTGGCGTTTTCAGGCGGAAAGAGAGAGAGTCGCGACCCGGTGGCTCCGCCGATCTGGGTGACGGTGCCGTTGAACTTGCGGCCGCCGAGTGCGTCGACCTTCAGGGTGACGTGCTGTTTCGCCTTCATCTGAGCCAGTTGGGTTTCCTTGAAGTTCGCGGTGACCCACAGGTTGGTCAGCGGGATGATGGTCAGGAGGTCCTGACCGATGCTGACATTGGCACCGACCTGCACGTTCTTTTTATTGACGATACCGGCGGCCGGCGCGGTGATGTGGGTGTAGCCGAGGTTGAGGGCAGCCTGATCGACCTTCGCCTGGGCCTGCTTGACGTCAGCCATGGCGGCGTTCGCTTTGGCCTGTTGTGCTCGCACCTGATCGGGGCCGGTCTTGACGGACTGCGCCGCTTGGAAGCGAGATTGGGAGAGCTTCTGCAGGGCCTGGGTGACCTGGGCCTGATTGGCGATGACGGTGGCTTCGGCTTCGAGTACGGCGGCCTGGTTGGAAGCGTCTGTTGCGACCGCTGCGTCAAACTGCTGCTTTGAGATGACGTCCTTCTGGACGAGAGGGGTGTAGCGCTCGACGTCGAGGTGCGACTTGAGGGCGTTGGCCTTGGCGGCGGCTACTCGCGCTTCGGCGGCAGCGGCCTGTTTGCGGGCCTGCTCGACGGAGGCTGTTGCGCCCTGGACGTCGGAGCTGGTGGTGTCGACGCTGGTGTTTACGTTGATGCTGGTGATGGGCACGTTGACCGTGGCCTGGATGGCGGCGGCCTGCGCGCTGGCCAGGTTTGCCTGGGCCTGCTCGAGCGCCACCTGATAATCCTTGGGGTCGATCTCGGCGATAGGGGCACCGACTTGTACCTGCTGGTTGTCTTCGACATAGACCTTGATGACCTGGCCGGTGACGCGTGAGCTGACCTGGTAGAGGTCGCCGTCGACCTGGGCGTCGTCGGTGTCTTCCGTGAAGGTGGAGCGCCAGTAGAAGATGCCCGCGCCGATGACGAGCAGGATGATGACAGCGATGATGATGAACTTGCGGCCGGATTTCTGAGCTGGCGCGTCGTCCTCGTCCTGCCTGTTGGCGTCGGACTGTCTGTCGCTGTTCGGCTTGATCTGCACTGTGCCGCTGATCTGTGCGGTCTGGGTGTCTGTATGTTCTGATTGCTCTGGCAAGTTACTTTCCTCCGAGATAATCTTTGTAATTTGTCTGCGCCGCGCCCAGAGCACGGGCCAGCGAAAGCTTGGCAACGTTGTGCTGGTAGAGCGCGCTGATGTATTGGTCGTTGGCCTGCTCGGTCTGCGACTGTGCCTGGGAGACGGGCAGGTTGTCGGAGACACCGGCGCGGAAGCGCTGTTGGGCTTCGCTAAGGGCCTCGGTAGCGAGTTCTACGTTCGAGTGCGTGGACTCGACGAGCTTTGCCGCGGACTGGATATCGAGCAGACTGTTGCGTACGTCCTGGTTCACCTGCTGGATCTGGTCGGAGAGTTTGGCGCGGGATTGCTCAAACTGCGCGTCGGCCACCTGCTCCTGCCCTTTGGTCTTGGCGATCTGCAGGATGGGGACGCTGATCTGTCCGGTCGCGGAGAAGGTGCCGTGGGAATGGCCGGGAGTGGTGCCGATGTCACCGTAGTCGCCGGCTGCGCTGACGACAGGATACTGGTAGGCCTTGGCGGAGGTCTTTTCTGCACTAGCTGATTCGACCTGCTGGGCGTAGGCTGCGAGGTCTTTGCGAGATTTGAGGGCCTGCTGGAAGGCCTGTTCCGGATCGACGTGGTCGAGCCCCTTGAATGGGACAAGATCGGTCAGGCGAAAGGCCTGGTCGAGCGGGAGTCCGATGGTACGGGCGAGAGCGAGCTTGTCCTTCTCGAGATTATTTTTGGTCGAGATGAGACTTTGTTGCTCGTTCTGATAGTCGACCTGGGCACGGAGAACGTCGAGCCTAGGGCTGGTGCCGGCGTCGTGGGCTGCGGTCGCCTGGTCTAACGAGACCTTCGAGGTCGCCAGTTCGGCGTTCACGGCTTCGATACGAGCGGCATCTGCAATGCAGAGAAGGTACGCGTTGCCAACTGTGAGGACGACGAGGTCGCGGGCATCTTCCGCAGTGAGTTTGGCGCCCTGGAAGTTGTGCTTGGCGGCGATGTAGTTCTTCAGTGCCGAGATATTGACCAGGTTCTGGGTGAGATAGGCGCGGAAGTCGACGACCTGAAAGGGACCGATGATGGGGTTGAGGCCGGGGAACGAGAGGCCGAAGGCGGCGAGGTTGATCTGCTGGACTTCAATGCTGGCGGTGGCGTTGACGGTGGGGAGAAGAGCCTGCAGCTCTTCGAGTCGCTGACCGTTTGCATTCTTGACGGACGAAGTCTGGAGGATGAGGCCGAGATTTTGCCGGAGGCCGCGCTGGATGGCGTCATCGAGCGAGAGATCGAGGACACCACTGGTGGCTTTGTCGATGACGATGCTGCCATGGAAGGAGTCCTGAGTTGGCTGTGCGCCATTTTGTCCGGAGGCGTTGTAGAGATTTTGCTGGGCGTTTGCGACCGGAGAGCTATCGGCCGCGGTGCTGGTTCCGCTGGGCTGTTTCTGCTGCGCCGGTCCTGTAGACTGGGCGCGCGCCTGTGTCTGACCTGCTGCCAGGAGCAGGAAGAGCCCTAAAATTGAACATATTGTGAGGGCGCTGGGCGCTGTTTTGCTTTGACTCATACGGTTAATCGTAACCTGCATCTTGATTTAGCTCTTCGACTAGTTTATGGAAAGCGGACGTAGAAATCCGCCCTATCAAACTATCGTGCATAAGTATGGGATGCAGTGGTTTGTGCAGAATCTTCAAAATATGCTTTCGGTACACTCTGAACTAGATTCGTTTGAGGACGATACGAGATGGTTTTAGGGGTCGATGTAGGGACCGGGGGGACGCGCGCGGTGCTGATTGACCGCGGAGGCAGGGTGCTGGCGTCGTTTGCCAGCGAACATGCGCCAATGCGAGTCGGAACATATCGGCTGGGCTGAGCAAGACCCTGAGGACTGGTGGAGAGCGGCGCGTGAGGCGATCGCCGGGGCTATGGCGGCGACCGAGTTGACCGGGGCCGAGATCGAAGCAGTAGGTCTGACGGGGCAGATGCATGGGTGCGTCATGCTGGATGGGGAGGGCAAGGTGCTGCGCCCGGCCCTGATCTGGTGCGACCAACGGACGCAGCCGCAGTGCGACTGGCTGACGGAGAAGATTGGATTTGAACGGCTGATCGAGCTGACGTGTAATCCGGCGCTGCCGAACTTTACGCTGACGAAGCTGCTATGGGTGCGGGAGCATCAGCCAGAGATATTCGCGAAGATTGCGCATGTGCTTTGTCCTAAGGACTATGTTCGGTACCGGCTGACGGGCGAGTTCGCCATGGATATGCAGGAGGCGAGCGGGACGCTGCTGCTGGATGTGGCGAATCGGCGCTGGTCGGTGGAGATGGCCGAAGAGGCGGGGATTCCGATGGAGTGGCTGCCGCGGCTTTTTGAGGGGCCGGAGATCTGTGCACGCATCAGTGTGGCAGGAGCGGGGGCTACGGGGTTGGCGGCAGGGACTCCGGTGGCGGCGGGCGCGGGCGATCAGGGTGCCGGGGCTGTGGGGATGGGAATTCTTGCTCCGGGTTCGGTGTCGGCGACGATTGGGACGAGTGGCGTGGTGTTTGCTGCTACGGATTCGCCGATCAAGGACAGACTGGGAAGGCTGCATACGTTTTGCCATGCTGCCCCGGGGCGCTGGCATGTGATGGGCGTGACGAATGGCGCGGGGCTTAGCTTGCGGTATTTTCGCGACACTTTTGCTCCGGGGATCAGCTATGAGGAGTTGACGGCGCTGGCGGCTGAGGTGGCTGCTGGATCGGACGGGTTAATGTGGGCACCCTATCTATTTGGGGAGAGAACGCCGCATCTTGATCCGGAGGCACGGGCGGCGTTTGTTGGAATTACCGCTTCGCACACGCAGGGGCATTTTATTCGAGCGATACTTGAGGGTGTGGCGTTTAGCCTGCGAGATACATTTACCTTATTTCGTGAGCTTGGAGTGCCCGTGAAGGCGATCCGGCTGGGCGGGGGCGGGGCCCGGGGGCCATTGTGGAGGCAGATTCAGGCGGATGTGTATGGGCATTCGGTTGAGCTGCTGGAGGCAGAGGAGGGCGGAGCTTTTGGTGCGGCGCTGCTGGCCGGAACGGGGATTGGTGTGTGGGCGAATGTGGAGGCGGCCTGCGCGGCGACGGTGCGGGTGGCGGAGACGATTGCGCCGAAGGATGCGGGTGTGATGGATGAGGCTTATGAGCGGTATCGGCGGATCTATCCGGCGTTGAAGACGATTCAGGGTAGGTAGTAGGGCGTGAGGGACGTGGATCTGCAGGTGCAACCGCAGGTCCTTCGACTACGCAACGGACGATGAAGCTGTCCGCTGCCTCGCTCAGGATGACAATTCGAATGGAAATGAAATGGAGAGTGTGATGGCAGAGATTGGCGTTGCGGTAATTGGGTTTGGGTTGGCGGGTCAGGTGTTTCATGCCCCGTTTGTGAATGCGGTTCCTGGGCTGAAGCTTGAGGCAATCGTGCAGCGGAAGGGTGATGAGGCGGGTAAGGCTTATCCTTCGGCGCGGATTCTGCGGTCGGTGGAGGATGCCCTGAAGGACCCGGCTGTACAGATGATTGTAGTGGGGACGCCGAATGAGACGCACTTTGCGCTGGCGAAGCAGGCGTTGCAGGCGGGCAAGCATGTGGTGATCGATAAGCCGTTCGCTGCGACGAGTACAGAGGCGAAGGAGTTGAAGGAATTGGCGGAGAAGCAGGGTGTGGTGCTGGCTCCGTTTCACAATCGGCGGTGGGATGGGGATTTTTTGACGGTGAAGAAGCTGCTGGCGGGGGACGCCGTGGGGCGGCTGGTGACGTACGAGTCGCACTTCGACCGGTTTCGGCCGATGCCTCGTGAAAATACATGGAAGGAGGGTGCGAATGCGGCGAATGGATTGCTGTTTGATCTGGGGCCGCATCTTGTGGATCAGGCGTTGACGTTGTTTGGAGCGCCGGCGGGGATCACGGGGAGTGTTCGGAAGGATCGGGATGTGACGGGGATTGAGGATGCGTTCGATATCACGCTGGAGTATCCCGGATATTCGGGACAGCATGGGTTGAGAGCGCATTGCCGGTCCAGCATGTTGGCCGCCGATGCCGCGCCGAGGTTCTTGCTGCATGGGACGAAGGGGAGCTTCAAGAAGTACGGGCTGGATCCGCAGGAGCCGACGCTGCTGGGTGGGGCGAAGGTGCCGCGTTTGGGTGAGGGTGAGTGGCTGGCAGAGCCTGAGTCGGCTTGGGGGACTTTGACGGTGGTGCCGGTGCCGGCGGATCCTGCGACGTTGACGCGGACGCAGGTGAAGACGGAGTTGGGGGATTATCGGGGGTACTATGCGAACGTTCGCGATGCGATCAATGGAACTGCGAAGCTGGCGGTGACGCCTGAGGATGGGTATCGGGTCGTGAAGCTGCTGGAGATGGCGCGGGAGAGTTGGACGGTGGGAAAGACTTTGAAGGTGGAGTTTTAGAGTGCGAGCTTTTTTGCGGTTTGGGCTGATCTCTGTACTTATTTTGGGGCTGAGCTTAGGTTTGGTGATCGGGTGGGGATCGGTGGCGAGGGCGCAGAGTGCAGTGTCGGAGTTTTCGATGTTGCTGCCGGAGATGCCGCTGCATGATCCGTTTATTTTGGCCTATGCGCCGACGAAGACTTACTACCTTTACACGTCGAATGTGGCTGCTCTGACGCATGTGCAGCGCGTTGGGACGATGGTTTATGCGAGTAAGGATTTGAAGCACTGGGCTGCGCCGAAGGTTGTGTTTACTGTGCCGGAGGGGTTCTGGGCGGAACAGGGTGGGTGGGCTCCGGAGGTGCACGCGTGGAAGGGGAAGTTTTATTTATTCACGACGCTGCATAACGAGAAAAAGGAGTTGGCGCAACCGCGTCCGCTGGGGCATGCGACTTATATGCGGGGGACGATTATTGCGGTGAGCGATTCGCCGGAGGGGCCGTTTGTTCCGGTGAAGAATGATGGTCCGATTCCGCCTGCGGATTTTATGACTTTGGATGGGACGCTGTATGTCGATCCTGCGGGAAAGCCGTGGATGGTCTATGCGCATGAGTGGCTGCAGGTGACGGATGGGACGATGGAGGCTGTGCCGCTGAAGGAAGATCTGTCGAGCGCGAGCGGGAAGCCGATTTCGTTGTTCAAGGCTTCGGACGCGCCTTGGATCGATGGGCAGGCAGTGCCGAATAACTCTGGGTCGCGGTATGTGACGGATGGGCCGGAGTTGTTTCGGACAAAGGATGGACATCTGCTGATGCTTTGGTCGAGTTATGAACATTTGAGCGACGAGGACGGGCAGAGTCATTATGTGCAGACGGTGGCGCGGTCTGCTTCGGGTGAGTTGAACGGGCCGTGGGTGCAGCTTGAGCCGCTGGTGAAGCAGGACAGCGGGCATGGGATGCTGTTTCGGACGTTCGATGGGCAGTTGATAATGGTGCTGCACAGGCCGTTCAAGCGGGCTCGGGGGAAGTTGTATGAGATGCGGGATGCGGGGGATCGGCTGGAGGTGGTGAAGGAGCGGGTGGATCTGGATGGAGACGAGCTCTAACTACGCGGGGCACATTCGATCGCTGGCTTGATATCAATGATTGGGGTGCCGTCGATCACTTCGAGTGCTTCTACCTGAAACGAACCGTTCGGGTCGACGCTCAGGACTTTTGCGAGGTGAAGGCCGATTGGATTGGGCCGATCGGGGGACCGAGTGGCGAAGACTCCTTTGATGGCGTTACGAAGGTCGCTTCTTGGATGGACCTTAAGAACGGAGCGCTTTGCCTGATGAAGCCAGGTGAAGATCCAGATTTGCTGGCCCGATTGAATGCCATCGAGTGCCTCAACGAAATCGGGATGAATCTCGATGGTTGCATTGGGCGCGTTTTCTGATGCCTGCTTGGGAGCGCTGGAGCGGTCCTTGAGTGTCGAACGAACATGGCCGATTGGATAGATGTCGAAGGTTTGTTCGGTCGTCATCGCTGAGCTCACATCAATCTAATTTCTTATTGGCCGTAGGTGGCTTTGGCTCCGTGTTTGCGGAAGTAGTGGCGGTCGAGGAGGGATTGGGAGACGCCGGCGCAGTCTGAGCGGAGGGTTAGGGTGTTGTAGGCCATTTTGGCTACAGCTTCGAGGACTACGGCGTTGTGAGCGGCGTGGTGGGCGTCCTTTCCCCAGCAAAAAGGGGCGTGGCCGTTGACGAGGCAGGCAGGGATGGCCAGGGGATCGATCTTGTTTTGCTGGAAGTAATTGACTATGGCTAAGCCCGTTTCGTGGACGTAGCGGCCGCCGATGGCTTCGTCGGTTAGGGGTGGGGTGCAGGGGACGGGTCCGTAGAAGTAGTCGGCGTGGGTGGTGCCGAGGGGTGGGATGGCGAGGCCGGCCTGGGCGAAACTGGTAGCGAACTCGGAGTGAGTGTGGACGACGGCTCCGATGGACGGGAACTCGCGGTAGAGGAGGGTGTGGGTGTCGAGGTCGGAGGAGGGTTTGAGTTTGCCGTCGATGATCTTGCCGTGGAGGTCCGTGACGACCATGAATTCGGGGATGAGTTCGTCGTAGTCGACGCCGGAGGGCTTGATGACGACGAGGCCTTTGTCGCGGTCGATGCCGCTGGCGTTGCCGAAGGTGTAGAGGACGAGGCCGCGCTTGACTAGTTCAAGGTTGGCTTCGAGGACCTGGGTACGAAGTTCTTTGAGGAGCATGGGTTTCTCCGGTCAATGGCTAGGGTAAACGTTTTTGGGGGATGGTGTTGGTAGAGTAAAGCTATGAAGAGTGATGAGCCGGTGAAGATCGAGGAGGGGCTGCCGAAGGGGTTTGTCTGGGGCGCTGTGAAGGCGGGGATCAAGGCGAGCGGCAAGCCTGACCTGGCGGCTGCTGTGGCTGCTAAAGGCACGAATGGCGTGGCAATGTTTACGAAGAACCAAGTTGTTGCGGCTCCGGTGACGGTGGGGCGGAGGCATCTGACAGCTACGGGCGGGCGCGTGGGTGCGGTGCTGGTAAATGCGGGGAATGCGAATTGCGCTACCGGGCAGCCGGGAATTGATGCGTGTGTGCAGACTTGTGCGGCGGCGGCGGAGAGCTTTGGTTGCATTTTTGATGAGGTCTTCCCTTCCTCGACGGGGATTATTGGTGTGCCGTTTCCTGGCGAGAAGGTGATTGCTGCGTTGCCCGAGCTGAAGGCCGCGCTGGGCGATACGCCGGCGCACGCGGAGATGTTTGCGCGGGCGATCATGACAACCGATACGAAGATGAAGGTGGCTCGGGCGGCGGTGGATATTGAAGGACTGCTGGGCGAGAAGCTTCAGGTGGTGCGGATCTGGGGCGCAGCCAAGGGTGCGGGGATGATTCATCCGCAACTGGGGCCTCCGCATGCCACGATGCTGGTTTATTTGTTTACGGACGTGGTGGCCGATATTGAGGAGTTAGGCGACCTGCTTGGGCCGTCGGTAGAGAGGAGTTTTAATTCGATCTCGATTGATGGTGATACTTCGACCAACGACACGGTGTTGCTGCTGGCGAGCGGGGCGAGTGGGGTGAAGCTGAATGAACGGACAGGCGTGGCGTTTGCGGAGGCGTTGAAGGAGGTCTGCGGGTCGCTGGCCTATCAGATTGTGGACGACGGTGAGGGTGTGGGGCATGTGGTTACGCTGCATGTGACCGGGGCGCGGACCGAGGCGGAGGCGAAGCAGATTGCGAAGGCGATTGCGCATTCGCCGCTCTGCAAGACGGCGTGGTCGAGCGGCGACCCTAACTGGGGACGGCTGCTGGCTGCAGCGGGATATAGCGGGGTGGCATTCGATCCGATGCTGGTGAACATCACGATCGGTGGCGAACCGGTGTTCGAGCTGGGTTTGCGCTCGCCGGCGTTCGACGAGGCTGCCGCGCATGCTGCGATGCTGGAGCGGGATTACACGATCCGGATGGATATGGGGCAGGGCAAGGCGGAGTGTCGATTTTTGACGTGCGATCTGACGGAAGAATATGTACGGATCAATGCAGACTATTCGACCTAGTTTGTCGAAGCGCGTTGTTCGGGCCTGATTGCAGAGGTAGACTTTCGCGAGACCGCTCGAGGTGACAATGCGTGTGCTGCGCTTTTTTGGATGGCTGAGTGTGTTGATTGTGGTGGCGATCTGCGCGGCGCTGTTTTTGGGTAGCAGACTGCCAGAGACGCATACGGCGAGCGTAACCGAGGTCGTGCCGGCATCAGAGCAGAAGGTGTGGGGACTGATTACGGATGTTTCTGCGCAGCCAAACTGGCGGACAGGGCTGAAGTCGGTGACGATGCTGCCGTCTGAGAATGGCGCACCTTGCTGGGCTGAGACTCAGAGTTCGATGACGATGGCCCTTTGTGCGGACGTGCGTGAGGAGCCTACGAAGCAGGTGGTGCGGATCGCCGATCCGAAACTGCCGTTTGGGGGGAGTTGGACGTACCTGCTGGAACCTGCCGGGGAGAATGCGACGAAGGTGACGATTACCGAGCAGGGGACGACCGGACCCGCGATGTGGCGGTTTGTGGGGCACTATGTGCTGGGTGAGGATGGTTCGATCAAGCAGTACCTGGGTGATCTGAAGAGGACGGCTGCGCGGGCGAATTGAGGTGTGACCTCCTGCAAGATGACGTTTTCGCGTAAGCCTTATATCGTTATAAGTGCGACCGATTGCTCGCCGAATGGCGATCTGCAGCGGTCCCTGGGACTGGAGAGTTCACAAAGATTATGACGACGAAGATTGACGACGCGACCAAGCAGGACTTTAAAGCTGAAGTATCGGAGTGGATTGAGGCGTTTGATGACGTCGTAGCGCAGGACTGGGAGCAGGGTGCGGAGCTGCTGGGTGCGTTGCGTCAGCGTGCGCGCGAGGCAGGAGTGCCGACGCCGAGCGAGATGACGACGCCGTACCGGAACACGATTCCGAAGCATGATGAGGTGCCGTATCCGGGCGACAGGAAGCTGGAGAAGAGGGTGGAGTCGCTGCTGCGCTGGAATGCTATGGCGATGGTGCATGGACAGAACAAGAAAGATCCGGGGATTGGCGGACATATTTCGACGTACTCGTCGCTGGCTACGCTGCTTGAGGTTGGGTTCAATCATTTCTTCCGCGCGAAGTATCCCGGGGCTGATGGACAGGGGGACCAACCGGGTGACTTTATTTATTTTCAGGGGCATGCTTCGCCAGGTGTGTATGCACGGGCTTTTCTTGAAGGACGATTCGATGAGGCTAGGCTGAAGAATTTTCGTCACGAACTGCGCGATACGCCGGGGTTGTCATCGTATCCGCACCCTTGGCTGATGCCGGATTTCTGGAATTTTCCTACGGTGTCGATGGGGATTGGGCCGCTGAATGCGATCTATCAGGCGCGGTTTATGCGGTATCTGGAGAACCGTGGACTGATTCAGCCGACGGACCGCAAGGTTTGGGCGTTCCTGGGAGATGGCGAGACGGATGAGGTTGATTCGCTGGGCGCGATCTCCCTGGGTGCGCGGGAGAAGCTGGATAACCTGATCTTTGTGGTTAATTGCAATCTTCAAAGACTTGACGGACCGGTGCGCGGGAACAAGCGGATCATCGATGAGCTGGAAGGCGTGTTCCGTGGAGCGGGATGGAACGTCATCAAGGTGATTTGGGGTTCGGACTGGGATGCGCTGTTTGAGCGCGACCATACCGGGCTGTTGCTGCGACGCATGGAAGAGTGCGTCGATGGCGACTTCCAGACGTTCAAGGCGAAGGATGGCGCGTTCCTTCGGAGCCATTTCTTCGGGAAGTATCCCGAGTTGCTGGAGCTGGTGAAGGATTACAGCGATGAAGAGTTGCTGAGGCTGCATCGCGGCGGACATGATCCGGCGAAGATCTACAACGCGTACAAATGGGCGATGGAACACAAGGGCGGGCCGACAGTGATCCTTGCCAAGACGGTGAAGGGTTATGGGATGGGAACATCGCAGTCTCGCAATGCGACGCACAACGAAAAGAAGCTGACCGATGAGGGCCTGGCGGCGTTTGTGAAGCAGTTCGATATTCCGATTCCCGTGGAGTCGGCGAAGGACGGTTCGTTCTACCGGCCTGCACCGGATGCACCGGAGCTCGTCTACATGCAGGAGCGGCGCAAGGAGTTGGGTGGGTATCTGCCGAAGCGCGAGGTTAAGAAGCTGGAGTTCAAGGCTCCGGGGCTGGACCAGTTTGGCGAATGGACTCGGGGATCGAACAATCGCGCGGTTTCGACGACGATGGGATTCGTGAGCATTCTGCGGCACCTGATGAAGGACCCCGCTATCGGCAAGCTGATTGTGCCAATTGTGCCGGATGAGGGACGCACGTTCGGGCTGGAGTCCGCGATCAAGCAGGTGGGCATCTATGCTCCTGAGGGTCAGAAGTATGAACCCCATGACAAGGACATGCTGCTGAGCTATCGCGAAGAGCAGGATGGACAGATTCTGGAGGAGGGCATCACCGAGGCGGGGTCTATGGCTTCGTTTACGGCGGCCGGCACGGCATATGCGAACTACAAGGTGCCGTCAGTTCCCTTCTATATGTATTACTCGATGTTTGGATTTCAGCGCATCGGGGATATGGTGTGGGCGTTTGCGGACTCGCGCGGCAAGGGCTTCCTGATGGGCGGAACGGCTGGGCGGACGACGATGCTTGGCGAAGGGTTGCAGCACCAGGATGGGCATAGCGTGGTGCTGGCGAGCACGGTGCCGACTTGTCTAACTTACGATCCGGCGTTTGTGTATGAACTGGCGGTGGTGATTCAGGATGGAATGCGGCGGATGTATGAGAACGACGAGGATGTCTTCTACTACATCACGATGTATAACGAGGACTATGCCCAGCCGGCGATGCCGGACGGCTCGGCTGAGGGGATTCTGCGAGGAATCTACAAGCTGAAGGCAGCGGCGGGCGAGGCGACGGTCCAGTTGTTTGGCAGTGGGACGATTCTGAACGAGGTGCTTCGCGCGCAGGAGATTCTGGCGACGAAGTATCAGGTAAACGCCGACGTTTGGAGCGTGACGAGTTACACGGAGCTGCGGCGGGATGCGCTGGCGGTAGAGCGATGGAACCGGTTGCATCCGACGGAGAAGGAAAAGGTGCCTTACCTGCTGACGGCGTTGGGCGATGCGAAGGGGCCGATTGTCGCTGCGAGCGACTACATGAAGTCGGTGCCGGATGTACTGTCTCCGTGGCTGCCGTCGCGTCTGGTTACGCTTGGGAACGGATGGGTTTGGACGGAGCGACAATCGCGAACATCTGCGCAGACACTTCGAGATCAAGCGCGGAGTCGATCGTGGGCGCTGCATTGTCAAAGCTGGCTCGTGAAGGTAAGTTCAAAGCGAACGACGCGCAGAAGGCGCTGGCAGATCTTGGTCTGAATGTGGAAGCGGCGGATCCGGCCAAGGCCTAGTCGAGTTTCGGTGTTGCGATAAACCAGAGAGGGTTCCGATTGGGACCCTCTCTTTTTGCAAATGGAGGGTTGGTTGAGCGAGACAGAGCAGCATGAGAATCCACTGGTACCCAATAAGAAACTGCGACAGATGTATGTAGCGATGGCTGAGGCGAGGGTGCTGGACGAGCACATCGTGCGGCTACAGAAAAACGTGAAGGGTCGGCGGAGACTGGATTCGACTCGGGGACAGGAGGCCTGCAGGGTGAGCACGGCGATTGACCTGGTTTCGGGTGACCTGGTGAGCGACTCACAGGTGGGGGCGGTGATGGACCTGCTTGCCGGGGCGAAGGTTGATTCCCTGCTTAAGCGCGTGGCTGAATTTCATTCGGGAAAGAAGGCTGAGAAAACGACATCGGCGGGTGTTTCAGGACGACTGTTGCCCTGGATTGACGACGCAGGCGAGCGGTTGAGGATGGCGACGGGCGCGGCGATCTCATTCAAGACGCTGGGACGCAAGAATGTCGTGATCGCTTATGTTCGACATCGAGAGGTCGCAAAAGGAGTATGGCGAGTGGTGCTGGGGCTGGCGTCGAGGCTGGAGCTGCCGGTGATCTTTGTGGTTCTGCCTGCGGTAAAGGGTGTGAAGCGGGACGGAATGGAGAACCTGGGCTCGAAGACCGCTCAGTGGGGCGTGCCAGTCATTCCTGTTGATGTGGGAGACGCCGTGGCGCTGTACCGGGTGGCGCAGGAGTCGTTGGGGAGGACTCGAGGCGGCGATGGCCCGGTGCTGATTGAGTGCGTGGAGTTTCGTGTGGGAGGCAAAGGCGGGGGCGCATCGGTCGATCCGCTGGTCCAGATGAAGGAGAATCTGCTGAGCCGGAAAGTTTGCACGAAGGAGTGGCTGGAGAGCGCTGCGAATGGTCTGCGCCGACGGATCGCGACGACAAAGCACTAGAACCATGCACTTAGGGAGTTGCTCAATAGCAACTACGACCCCGGGCTTTGGACGATTACACTGTAACCTGATGTGAGTCAAAGGTGTTGAGTCAAAGGTATTGAGGTGCGAGTGCGGACCAGGGGTTCTCTTTCTTTTGCGGCGCTGACTTTGTGTGCCGCCTCGACTGCTTTTGCGCAGACGCCGGCCACTCCACCTCCTCCAAGTCCCGCTTCCCCATCCGCGCCAGTACCAACCCCTGGAACGACACCAACGGCCCCGGCGTATTCGCCAGAGCCGCAACAGCAGCCGCAAACGCAGACGGCACCTCCGGCTGCACCGCCTCCCGAGCAGAAACTTCCTCCGGTAGCGCCACCTGAGAAGCCGACGCCAGAGGCTCCGTATATAGGCTATCAACCGTATGCGCCGGAGCCACCGAAGCCACCGAGGCCCCCGATCGATTGGCTGGGGTCGGTCTATATTCCAGTGGATAACTGGATGTACCCGGCGTTGACGCGGCTGTACGGGATGGGATTCGTCGACTCGATGTTCCTGGGGATGCGGCCTTATACGCGCCGGAGTGTGTTGCACATGCTGTTGAAGTCGAAGGATGCGATTATCAACAGCGACAATGAACAGGCGCAGGACATTCTGGCGAAGATGCTTTACGCGTTGAGCGCGGAGGTTCCGAGCGGCAATGTTGACCGCGGTGCTGTCTATGGGATGGAGTCGGCGTATACGCGGTTTCTTGGGATCGGCGGGCCTGTTCTGACCGATAGTTACCACCTTGGGCAGACGATCAGCAACGACTACGGACGGCCTTTCCAGACAGGTTTCAACTCGATTACGGGAGCTTCGACGGCGGAGGAGTGGGGACCGTTTTCGTTGTACGTGAGAGGAGAGTACCAGCATGCACCGTCGGCGGAGGGATACTCGGTTCCGCTGGCCACCCAACTATCCCTGATTGATGAGATCGAATACACGGGTCCGCAGGCCACGATTCCCGTGGGTCCGATCGCGTCGCAGAATCCTTTTCGACTGATTGAGGCTTACGCTTCCTTCCATCTGCTAGGACATGAGATTTCGGGCGGCAAGACGGACGCGTGGCTTGGGCCGGGGACGGGCGCAGCGATGGCGTGGTCGAATAACGCAGAGAATATCTATTCTTTCCGCATCAATCGCGTGGAACCGCTGTACATCCCTTTCGTGTCGAAGGTAATGGGGCCGCTACGGTATGACTTTTTTGTTGGGAGCCTGAAGGGACATAACGTTCCGCAGGGGCCGTGGGTTCATGCTGAGGAGTTTTCCTTCCGACCGACAAAAAACTTCGAATTTGCATTTGAGCGAACGGTCATCTGGGGCGGAGAGGGCCACGTTCCGGTGACGCTGCACACATTTTTTCGCAGTTTTTTTAGTTTCAGCGATACGGTTGGCGACGAGAAGTCGGGGCCTGATGATCCGGGCGCGCGGTTCAGCGATTTCAGTTTTTCCTACCGGCTGCCTAAACTGCGCAAGTACGTGACCTTCTTCGCTGATTCGATTTCACATGACGACGTGACACCGATCAGCGCTCCGCGGCGAGCGTCTTATCGGACTGGGTTATATGTTTCCCAGATTCCCAAGCTGAACAGGCTGGATTTCAGAGTCGAGGCGGTATCGACCGATCCGGGCGTCGCACCTGCCCACGCAGGGCAGTTTGCCTATTGGGAGGTTATCCAACGGCAGGGGTACACGAACAAGGGATTCATCATGGGTGACTGGATTGGCCGCGAAGCGAAGGGCGGCCAGGCATGGTTGACCTATCACCTCTCGGCCAATGAGTGGGTTCAGTTGGAGTATCTGAACAAAAAGACGCCGTTCAACTTCATTCCCGGTGGGACGACGCAGAACCAGTTCACGGGCAGCGTGGTGAAGCGGCTTGGCAAAGATGTTCAGCTGAAAGCGTGGGTGCAGTACGAAGGATGGAAGGCACCGGTCTACAAGGATGGTCTGCAGAAAAATACGTCGGGTGCGGTGGAACTGACGTGGTATCCGAAGCTGCGCAACTATCCAGAGGTACGTTAGCGCTTGGGCTGGACGGCTTTAGGCAGGCCGAGCGACGATACATGCCTTGAAATATTCGAGGGACTTTTCCAGACCGTGACGAAGTTTGATCTTCGGTTCCCAGCCGAGGAGCTCTTTCGCGCGGGTAATGTCGGGGCGTCGGCGCGTCGGGTCGTCCTGTGGGAGGGGATGGAAGATTATCTCGCTTCTAGCGCCGGTGACCGAGAGAATCTCGCGGGCACACTCGAGGATCGTCCATTCGTCGGGATTGCCGATGTTGACGGGAAAGTGTTCCGGTGAGCGCGAGAGACGCAGGATCCCGTCGATGAGATCGGAGACATAACAGAAGCTGCGCGTCTGAGAGCCGTCGCCGTAGATGGTCAGCGGTTCGCCTTGCAGAGCCTGAACCATGAAGTTCGAGATGACGCGGCCGTCGTTGGGCTGGAGCCTGGGGCCATAAGTGTTGAAGATACGGACGAGATGGGTGTCGACACCGTGGTAGCGGTGATAGGCCATGACGGCAGCCTCGGAGAAGCGCTTGGCTTCATCGTAGACGGAGCGGGGACCGACGGGATTGACGTGGCCCCAGTACGACTCGACCTGCGGATGAATCTCGGGATCGCCGTAGCACTCGGAGGTGGAGGCATGGAGGTAACCGGCGCCATATTTGCGGGCGAGATCGAGGGTGTTGATGGTACCGGCGGAACCTACAAGAAGGGTCTCTACGCCGAGCCGGGTGTAGTCGATCGGGCTGGCTGGAGAAGCAAAGTTGAAGACGTAATCGATCTTGCCCACGTCGAAGGGCTTCGTTATGTCCTTTTCTAGGAGGCTGAAGCGGCTCTCGCGCTCGAGGTGGTGAAGGTTGGCGAGGTTGCCTGTGCTGAGGTTATCGACACCAATGACGGAATGTCCCTCAGCAATCAAAGAGTCACAAAGATGAGAACCGAGGAAGCCGGCCGCTCCAGTGACAAGAATGTTTCGCGACATCATGTACTACCTTTCTTCCATTAAAGCGTCTACGATCTGATGCGCCTTCGTGGAACGAATGTGTGTCCAGTACCTCGCGAGGGATTTGGCGCAGGTACTAGCTAGCAGAGGGTGCAGTCAGGTCACGCACAGGATACGCTGCGGGCCGGCCAATGCTGAGATAGGTAAAGCCGTGCTTGACCATGGTATCGGGATCGTACATGTTGCGGCCATCAATGACGATCGGATAACGAAGAGCCTGATTGAGCCGGTCGATGTCCAGATTGGAGAACTCAGCCCAATCGGTCAGGATGAGCAGCGCGTCGGCATCTTCGGCTGCGGCGTAGGCGTCGGTTACGTAACGAAGATTGGAGGCGGCCGGAAGAACCTCCTGGGTTCGGGCGATGGCGGCGGGATCATAGGCAGCGATAGAGCAGCCCTCTGCGAGCAGCATTTCGACGACATCGATGGCCGGTGATTCGCGAATGTCATCAGTCTCTCCCTTGAAGGCCAGGCCGAGAACGCCAATACGTTTGCCACGGAGGGTCCACAGGGCGGAACGAACCTTATTGAGGAAACGCTTCTTCTGCTGTCCGTTGATCTTTTCGACTTCGGTGAGGAGGTTGAAGTCGATGCCCAGCTGCTCTGCGACAGAACGGAAGGCAGCTACGTCCTTAGGAAAACAGGAGCCGCCGTACCCGATTCCGGGGCGAAGAAATTTGGGGCCAATGCGACTGTCGAGACCCATGCCCCGGGCGACCTGTTCGACGTTCGCGTCAGTGGCTTCGCAGAGATTTGAGACGGCATTGATGAACGAGATCTTCAGTGCCAGGAAGGCGTTTGAAGCGTGTTTGATGATCTCGGCGCTCTTGGTCGACGTCAACAGGAGTGGAGGCGGGTCGGCGACGTTGCAAGAGCCAGCGATGGAGCCGCTTCGCTCGTAGTAGTCGCCGCTGGTGAGGGGAAGATAGATGCGGCGGAGCACGGCCGCGGCGCGTTCGCTGTCCGCACCGACGACGATGCGGTCGGGATGCAGGAAGTCGCTGACGGCCGTTCCTTCCCGGAGGAATTCGGGGTTGGAGACGACGTCGAAGAGTTGGCGGGCAACACCATTGCGCTCCATCGAACGTGTTACCCACTCATTGGTGTAGACGGGAACGGTGCTCTTTTCGACGATGACTTTGTAACTGGTGATGGAGCGTGCAATCTCGCAGGCGACGGCTTCGACGTAGGAGAGATCGGCGTCGCCGGCCTCACTTTGGGGGGTGCCGACGGCGATAAAGATGGCTTCGCACTCCCGGGTGGCCTCTGCGAGATCGGTCATGAAGCGGACTTTGGTGTTGCGGTATTTCTCCAGGAGTTCGGGGAGAGAGTCTTCGTGGATGAGCGAGTCGCCTCCCTGAAGAGCGGCTACCTTTCGCTCGTCATTGTCCACGCAAATGACGTCGTGGCCCATTTCTGCAAAACAGACGGCGGCTACAAGTCCGACATATCCCGATCCGACGACGGCAATTTTGATGTTTTCACTCATGGTGCTTTAGTGTTATTCCTCATTCTTGAGGATAACCGAATGTTGGAGTTATCGAGAATGTCTCTCGGAAATCCGGGCTCTTTTGGACCTGTCCACTGAGGTGTCGATCTAATATTCCTTCTGAAAGGTCCCCTCGGGTAGACTAAGGGCAATGGGTTCCACAAATACGCAGCCGCCTCACGTGAGTGTTCCGGAGACGAGCCAGTCTGGGTTCAGTACGACGGTTACAGATACTACGCTGTCTGAAGCGATAATCGTGCTGCGGAAGCGACGCTGGATTTTGATTGCTTGCGTCATGATCGGTCTGGCGTATGGGGTCTTCAAGGCAGAGTCTCAACCGAGGGTGTATGACGCCTATGGCCGGATCCAGGTGCGGTCGGGTTCGTCGAATGAATACAGGGTGAGCGCGGTACAGGGTTACGCCGGGGACGCCAGTTCCAAGATGCTGACCGAGATCGAGATCATAAAGAGCGATTCCCTGATGTTGAAGGTCTGTCGTGAGATGGATCTTTCAAACAACGCGGATTTTCTTGAGAGGAAGGCACCAGATCCTCGCACCAGCCTCGATGATGGAGAAACCCGGCAGACCACGGTCCATCGGCTGCAGAGCATTCTGCACGTCTCGCTCGTCCCGAAGACAGACATTATCCGCATCAGCTACAGCAGCCCCAATCCGAAGTTGTCTGCCGACATCGTCAATACGGTCATTCGGGACTATAAGCAGCGCAGCTATCAGACGCGATTCGAGTCCTCGCGGCAGGTTTCAGACTTCCTCTCGGGCACCCTGGAAGGCCTAAAGCAAGAGGTAGAGACGTCGCAAGAGCAGATGATGGACCTGCAGCGGCGATTGGGGATCCTCGCATTCGACCCAACCCATAGTCAACTAAGCAGTTCGCTTGAGGATCTTTCCAAGGCGGCAGGGGCGGCCAAGCTGGCGCGGATTATTGCAGAGGCACGCTACCGCGTCCTAAGCTCAACCGACCCGAACACGATTGAAGGTACGATCGAGATGACTCCCGGGACGACGCCGGGCGAGCTAAATATTCTGCGCGGCCAGCTTGCCAGCGCACGGGCAAATTATGCGCTGATGGAATCGTCGCTTGGGCCCAACCATCCTCAATCAAAGGCCTTGAAGGCGCAGATCGATGAATTCATCAAAGAGATCAGCGCCGAGCTAGACCGCCTGCTGGTGCAGGCAAAACAGGTTTACATCGTGGCGCGGGCGAATGAAGACCAAACTACGGCCGCACTGGAAGCACAGAAGACAGACGCTTACAAATTGCGCGACCAGCTGGTGGAATACACCCTTCGTCAACGGGAGTTTGAAGCCAATCGCACTTTGTACGACAGCCTGCAACAGCGTCTGCGGACCGCAAGCGTGCAATCCGGGCTGGAGTCATTGGAGATCGACGTCGTCGATCCGGCGCTACCTCCTGCATACCCTGTGCTTCGGCCACAGTCGACAGTGATCCTAACGGCCCTGGTTTTCGGAATACTTGCAGGCATCGTGCTGGCCTTCCTGATGGAGAGCCTGGACACCGGGTTGCGAAGCATCGCGGAGATCGAAAGCATCACGGAGCTGCCGTCGCTGGCGATCATTCCGCGAGCTCGGCGGACCTCTGCCGATCAGGCAGGGACTCTGACTACAGCGCAGCGAAACATTGGGATATTGACACAGCCGAAGTCGCAGTTCGCGGAGGCGTTCCGTTCGCTGCGCACATCACTTCTGCTATCGACCGCCGGACACCCGCCTAAATTCATTGTTCTGACGAGTGCAACGCCATCGGAAGGTAAGACAACGGCAGCGAGCAATCTGGCGGCAATTCTGGCGCAACGGGACACTCGTGTCCTGCTGATCGATGGAGATCTTCGCCGACCCAATATTCATCACCGGTTCGGATTGAACGGCAAGATCGGCCTGACGACGGTTCTGACCGGAGCGACGACGCTGGAAGAGACGGTACAGAAGGTCGCTGAGATTCCGAATCTCGACATTCTGCCAAGCGGGCCTGTACCACCGTTTCCGACAGAGATGTTGAGCTCAGGAGCCATGGAGGCCATCCTCAAACGTTGCGGAGATCTTTACGACTATATTGTGATCGACTCTCCGCCGATTCTGTCCGTTACGGACGGCGTGATTCTCGCGCGACAGGCGGATGCAGTCGTGCTTGTAGTGCGTCATGGTAAATCGAGTAAACATGTAGTGCGTCGGGCCAGGGACATCCTGCTGCGCTCGGGCGCAGGCATTACCGGTATTGTGCTGAATGCTGTCGATCTCAACTCGCCGGAGTACTACGGGTATTACGGATACTCAGGTTATTCGTACGCGAGCGTGGATTCCGATAGCTGGGAATCGCAGACGGCCTCCGGAGACGGAGGCGCGCAAGGCCGGGGAGACGAAACGATGAACAAGGGACAGCGCAATCTCCGGACGGGCGCGGGGGTCGAGGGCGTGCTGCGGAATGGCGGCCGCAGTGCGTGGATCGTCTTCGCTCTGTTTCTCGCAATAGTCACTTCGGGCCTGCCCGCACAAGCTCAGTTCAGTGGACCGGCGCTTGGAGCGTCTACCCCGATCAATCCGCCTGTGACCATAACGACCGATCCGGCGATCCTTTATCCGGGACATCGGGATGTCTATCTTGGGCGTGAGGACCTTCTCACGATCCGTATTTACGGAAACGTGGACTATACGTCCGATTGCGCGGGTGGGTCTCGATGGCACGATTCAACTTCCCCTGATCGGCAGTGTGAAGGTGGAAGGGCTAACGCTGCATCAGGCCCAGGACCTGATTGCGCAAAAACTGATAAGTGCCGGCATGTATCGGGACCCTCAGGTGTCGATCCAGATCACGGAGTCTCCAAACTTGATCGCGACGGTTATTGGAGAGATGCACGGGGTCGTGCCTATCATTGGGGAAAGACGCTTGTACGACGTATTGTCGGCGGTTGGTGGTGGAGGCGGATTCGCGGCTGCGAGCACTACGGTTGTGGTTGGAGGTGGCGGAATACCGGCCACCGCGAGCCACATCATTACGATCAACCGTCCTGGCGTAGCTGAGCCAATCACCATCGATCTGGGAACAGATCCCGCCCGGAGTTCGCTGGCCGATATCCCGATCTTTCCCCGGGACACGATCATTGTCCCTCGTGTGGGAGTGGTCTATGTGCTTGGCGCCTTCAAGATTCAGGGTGCGATCCCGCTTCAACAAAATTCGCCAATAACGCTGATGAAGGTGGCCGCGCTTGCAGGAGGCCCCGGTTTTGAGGGCCAGTATAACGATCTCCGGATTATTCGTTCGACTGGGCTTAGCCGCCAGGTAGTTCGTGTCGATATCAAAAAAGTGATCAACGGTAAAGCGCCCGACCCGGTACTGGAGGCGGAGGACATTGTGTTCCTGCCTTCCAACTCGATGAAGGCCGCGATTAAATCCGGGGGGATCGGTACCTTGCTGGGCATTGCGTCGATCCTTCTCATTGCCATTCAACAGTAACGATGACTATCGACAGCCAGGTGCACAAGTCAGGATGCCTTATGAGACCCGGCAAAATATGGTTTTAAGTTCATCAGACAGTGAAAACGGATCGAAGAAGAAGGTGAAGCTGGCTTATCTGGTAAGCCATCCGATTCAGTATCAAGCGCCACTGCTGCGCCGTATCGCGCAGGAGCCGGACATCGATCTGACCGTCTTCTTCGGCTCGGACTTTTCCGTACGCGACTACAAGGACGAAGGATTCGGCGTGGGCGTGAAATGGGACGTGCCTCTGCTGGATGGGTACCGTCATGAATTTCTGCCAGTGATTCGAGACAATGCCAATCCCGGGACGTTTAGTCCGGTGAACTACGGTATTTTCAGCCGCTTGCGTGGGCACACAAAGGCGGCGGGTTTTGACGTGCTGTGGGTTCATGGATACTCCTCGGTGAATGCACTGCAGGGAATGCTTGCAGCGAAGTCGTTGGGCATACCAGTACTCGTCCGGGCAGAGCCGTGGCTTGGAGACCGCGACCGCAGCGGGCCAACGCTGGTGGTGAAGGAGCTGTTCTTCAAAATGTTGCGAGGATTGATCGATGGCGCTCTCCCGATTGGGACGCTGAATGCAGCGTATTGGCGGCATTATCTGGGCGGGGATTTTCCTCTGTACCCGATGCCTTATGCGGTCGACAACGACTATTTTCAAAGTCGCTGCGAAGAGGCCCGCGGAGGGCGCGACGCTCTGCGGAACGAATTAAAATTGGATCCCGTGCGCCCTGTAATTTTGTTTGCATCCAAGCTACAGAGGCGGAAGCGATGTGCGGATCTGGTGGCGGCGTACAAGAACCTCGCTTCGACTCCGGGAATTGGTCCGCTTCCCTATCTTGTAATTGTGGGAGACGGCGAAGAGCGGGTTCCTTTAGAGAAGGAGGCGACCACGAGTGAATTGGATGGAATTCGGTTCTGCGGATTCAGGAACCAGTCGGAGCTGCCGAGGTTCTTCGACCTGGCAACGGTCTTCGTGTTGCCATCGCGACATGAGCCGTGGGGACTGATTGTGAACGAGGTGATGAACGCCGGGCGGGCGGTGATTGTTTCGAATGAGGTTGGAAGTCAGCCGGACCTCGTCGTGGATGGTGTAGAAGGTTGTGTCTTCCCTGCTGGAGATGTAGCAGCCCTGACCGCTGCTTTGCGAAAGGTGCTGGCAACTCCCGAGACAGCGGTCGCGATGGGCCAGCGGGGCCTGGCGAAGGTCCGGACGTGGGGTTTTGAAGAAGATGTTCGTGGTTTGAGGCACGCAGTTGCGCAGGTCACCAGGAAGATAACAGCATAATGGCGACGGGGTCACATCACCAAATCGGCGACATTCCTACTGATATTCTGAATAGGAATGGGCAGAAACTGATGCGGATTCTCCACATTATTGGAACACTGGATCCTGCGGCCGGCGGCCCTACGGAGTCCGTGAGGGTATTGCTAAGCTACGGACCGATCGGCTACACGGGCGAGGTTGTCACCCTGGATGATCCTTCGGCGCCTTACCTGAGCGACATCGGATTTCCGGTACATGCCCTCGGTCCGACGACTACCAAGTACGGGTTCAATTCGAAGCTGCTGCCGTGGCTGAGAGATAACCGCCACCGTTTTGATGGTGTCGTAGTGAATGGGTTGTGGCAGTACTGCGGGTATGCGGCGTGGCGCACTCTGGCGGGCAATACACCTTATGTCGTGTTCACGCATGGCATGCTCGATCCGTACTTCAAGCATGCGTTTCCGCTGAAGCACATCAAGAAATGGCTGTACTGGGTTCCAGCAGAGTATTGGATTCTACGGGGAGCTTATCGCGTTCTGTTCACCTCGAAGGCGGAGAAGCGCCTGGCTGAGGAGAGCTTCTGGATGCATCGCTGGAACGCATATGTCGTGCCGTATGGTGCGAGTGGGCCGACGGGTGATCCCGAGGTGCAGAAACGGGCTTTCTTCGCGAAGTGCCCCGAGGCGAAGGGCAAGCGGTATCTGCTTTTTCTTGGGCGGATCCATCGCAAGAAGGGGTGCGATCTTCTGATCGATGCGTTCGCGAAGGTCGCTGCCGAGGATCCCGACCTCTACCTGGTGATGGCTGGACCGGATCAACAGCTGTGGAGCGCCAAGCTGAAGGCCACGGCCGCAGCTGCGGGGATCGAGAACCGCGTCTTCTGGCCTGGTTTGATTACCGGCGATGCAAAGTGGGGGGCCTTTTTCGGATGTGAGGCCTTTATCCTGCCTTCCCACCAGGAGAACTTCGGCATTGCGGTGGCCGAGGCTTTGGGATGCGGCAAACCTGTGTTGCTCGCGGATAAGGTGAATATTGCCGAAGAGATTGCTGAGGATGGCGCGGGGCTGATGGAGTTGGATACCGCGGAGGGGACGTTGCGGCTGCTGCGGGGATGGATCGGCATGACGATTGAAGAGCGCCAGCATATGGCGGAGCTTGCCTATCAATGCTTCCATCGCCGGTACGATATGCGAGAGAATGCGAAGGCGATTATTCGGCTGTTCGGGACCGCCACGGTTCTTACTCCCGCCGCTGTTGATTCGGAATAGGTGTTGGCCTCGATGCCAAAGCAGGTCCACTACAACGCGGCGGATCATATCTCAGCTGACACGGCTGCCGACCCCTATCTTCGGCCGGCGTTTTCGTTTCGGGACCGGTTGCGGAGGCTGAACTGGAATCTCTGCTGGGCCTTGCTGTATAGAACGTCACCAAGACCGTTACATTCGTGGAGGTCGTTCCTGCTGCGTCTTTTCGGCGCGACGATGGGGCCGAATTGCCATTTCTATCCACGCTCCAAGGTTTGGGCGCCGTGGAATTTAGTATGCGCGGACCAGGTGACTGCGGGAGACGGCACCGAGATCTACAATCCTGCGCCGGTCACACTGGGGTCGCATGCGATTCTGTCTCAGGACGCCTACGTGTGCGCGGCCACTCACGACTATGACGATCCTGCATTCCCACTGATCGCGTATGCCATGAATATTGGCGCGTATGCGTGGGTGTGTGCGCGAGCTTCAGTCGCGCCCGGAGTGAATGTGGGCGAAGGTGCGGTGCTTGGGTTGGGATCAGTTGCTACGCGAAGCCTGGATGCCTGGACGGTCTACGCAGGGGTGCCTGCCGTCAAGGTGAAGGAGCGGCGGCGGTTTGATGCGGGTGGTCCACGGTCGGATTAGCGCCTTGTGGCTGGTGCGTTAAGCAAAGTGGAGGCGGACACGCAACTCCGCCTTCCTTGGTTGTGAGAGGACTAGCCGCGTAACTTTGCCAATAAGTCGGTCGGGTGGACTGGCTTGGCGAGGATCTCGAATTCGTGGCCCTGCGCGCGTGCTTTTTCGAGCAGATCGGCCGTGGCGGCCTGGCCTGAAAAGAGCAGAATCTTGCACTTCGGCAGCCTGTCGCGTGTGATGATTGCGGCTTCGATACCGGTCATGCCGGTCATAATGACATCACTGATGAGCATGTCTGGCTGAAAGCTATCGAGCGACTCGATGGCCTTTTCTCCGCTGAATACAGCGCGTGCCTCAAAGCCCGCCTGATTCAAGATGATCGCGAGCGTATTCGCAATCACCTGCTCGTCGTCTGCTACCAGCACCTTAGGTTTTATTGTGGCCGCGGTCGTTGGATCTGCCATGCTGATTGTCCCCAAATTTGAAGATAAAAGTTCAATTTTAATGTAACGTCCGCAGTCTCTAGGTCGTATTTTGTCCTACTCAATAATGATACGCTGAGCGAAGAGCCGGTTGATGTACAAACCGTCACAATTCACAGAGAACCCGTACTTTACTACAATCCCTATGCAGCCAGCCATCATACGCGCCGAACGAGTTGAGAAATATTATGCGCAACCGAGCGAAAACCGCATCCAGGTGATCTCGCCGACAGACCTCTCCATAACGGCGGGAGAGATTGTGGCGTTGCTGGGGCCATCCGGTTCGGGTAAATCTACGCTGCTGCGCATGTTGACCGGCTTGTCGACGCCGTCGGCAGGCGAGGTCTATTGGCACGAACAACCTATTGCAACAGCCAAGGTGAATGTGTCGATCGTGTTTCAGAGCTTTGCGTTGTTTCCATGGCTTAGCGTTCTGGAGAATGTCGAGGCGCCGCTGAAGGCTCGCGGCATGGAGGCGGCAGAGAGACGCAAACGGAGCTTGAAGATCCTCGACACAGTCGGACTTGACGGCTTTCAGGCGGCTTATCCGAAGGAACTCTCCGGCGGGATGCGGCAGCGGGTCGGCTTCGCGCGGGCGCTGGTCGTCGAGCCGGAGGTCCTCTTCATGGATGAGCCGTTCTCCGCGCTGGACGTGCTGACCGCAGAGAACCTGCGCAGCGAACTGCTGGAGCTCTGGCAGAACAAGACGATTCCGACCCAGGCGATCTTTCTGGTCACGCACAATATCGAAGAGGCGGTTCTGCTGGCGGACCGCATCATCGTGCTTGGCCGCAACCCAGGCCATGTGCGGACCGACTTCAGGGTGTCGATCCAACACCCGCGCGACCGCAAGGCGACGGCGTTTACGCAGCTGGTCGACTATATCTACAAGGTGCTGACGCAACCCGATGCGCAGCCGCCGGCGCTGCCTCAGACCGCGACCGGCAAGCGCGTACGCGACCAGCGGGCGATGCACTACCAGATGCTGCCGCATGCGCGGCCAGGCGGCATTGCAGGACTTCTGGAATTGGTGCTGGATCATAACGGCAAGGACGACATCTACCGACTGGCGGACGATCTGGCGTTCGAGATCGACGACCTGCTGCCGATCGTCGATGCCGCGCAGTTGCTGGGCTTCCTGAAGGTGACCGAAGGCGATGCGGCGATTACGCCGACCGGGGCGGAGTATGCCAACTCGGAGATCCTGCGGCAGAAGGAGCTGTTTCGCAACGCGGCCGTGCAGAATGTGCTGCTGCTTCGCCAGATCGTGCGTGCGATCGAGGCCAAGAGCGACCGGAGCGTGCCGGAGGAGTTCTTCCACGACGTGCTGGACGAGCAGTTCAGCGAAGAGGAGACGCTGCGACAGCTGGAGACCGCGATTAACTGGGGACGGTACGCGGAGCTGTTCGACTTCGATGCTTCGCGGCGCCGTTTTATCCAGCCGGAGGCACTACATCATGAGTCGGAGGCCGCTCCAACCGCGGAGATCGACGCGTGATGCAGTTTCCGGAGAGCTTCAGCAATATTCCTGGGCGGGAGACATTTGCACGCTCGCAGGTATTGCAACGCAGCTGGCCATTTGTTCTGGATCTGTGCGTCGCCGGAATCGGCCTCGCCTGCTTTTATGGCATCGTCGTAATTGCGCGGTACTGGTTCGGGCACGCTACGCCGGAGATCGTCATCTCGCAGAGCCCGCGCGCGCTGCCGCTGTACGCGTTTTATTCCGTGGTGCGCATCGGGCTCGCCTACCTGCTGAGCCTTGTCTTCGCCGTCGGCTATGGATACGTGGCCGCGTACAACAAGCGGTTTGAAGCTCTGATGATTGCCGGGCTGGATATTCTGCAGTCGATTCCGGTGCTCAGCTTTCTACCTGGCGTCATGCTGGCGATGGTGGCGCTGTTTCCGACACGGCAGATTGGCGTGGAGATGGGTGCGATCGTGCTGATCTTTACCGGCCAGGTGTGGAACATGGCGTTCAGCTTTTATTCCTCGATCAAGAGCATTCCCCGGGAACTGTCCGAGGCTGCCAGCATCTATCAATTTTCGCGGCTACAGCGGTTAGTGCAGCTGGAGCTTCCGTACTCAGCGATCGGCCTGGTGTGGAACTCGATGGTGTCGGTGGCAGGCGGATGGTTCTTCCTGATGGCCTGCGAGATGTTCGTCCTTGGAACGAGAGACTTCAGGCTGCCGGGACTTGGGTCGTATCTGCAGACAGCAGCCGGAACGGGCAACTACGTTGCGATTACCTGGGGACTGTTGACGATGATTGCGATCATCGTCGCGACCGATCAGCTTGTCTGGCGGCCGGTGATCGCGTGGAGCGACAAATTCAAGTTCGAACAAGTCGAGAGCGGATCTCGGGTACGTTCGCCGTTGCTGCACCTGTTGCAGCATTCGCGTGGGCTGCGATCGCTGCGGGAGCACACGGTTGTGCCGTTGGGTGAGGGAGTGTACCGACGGCTGGCGGAGGGGCGCAAAGATCCAGCGGCGGAGACTCTCGCCAAGACAACCGGTACGAGGGTAATGCGTTTCAAAGCCTCTGCGGTGCTGCGGTGGGGCGTTGTAGCGGTCGCCACGGTGGCAGTTATTTACGCCGCGTGGGAAGCACTGGCTTTGTTGCGTGAGGTGCATGGATCAGAGGTTGGCGAGATTCTTAAAGGAGCGGCTGCGACCTTCTTACGCGTCAATATCTCGCTTGTGCTCGCGGCAGCGTGGACAATTCCGGTAGGAGTTGCGATTGGCTTTAACCCGCGGCTTGCCCGGATCGCCCAACCGCTTGCGCAGATTGCGGCGTCCGTTCCAGCTACAGCGCTCTTCCCTGTCCTGTTGCTTGCACTGGTCCGACTGGGTGGCGGGATGGGTATCGGCTCCGTTGCCCTGATGTTGCTGGGCACGCAGTGGTACATCCTATTCAATGTAATTGCCGGTGCGATGGCGATTCCGTCAGATCTGAAAGAGGTTGCGACTTTGTTTCACTTCACTACCGTGCAGCGGTGGAAGACGGTCATTCTGCCGGGGATTTTTCCGTTTCTGATTACCGGAATGGTGACGGCGTCGGGCGGTGCGTGGAACGCGAGCATTATTGCGGAGTACTTCCGGCTAAAGAACCAGACGCTGCAGACGGTGGGGCTTGGCGCGGTGATCAGTGCAGCGACCGACAGCGGGCAGTTTCAAATTCTGCTGCTGGCTACCATCGTGATGGCGATGATGGTGGTCACGATCAATCGGCTGGTGTGGCGGCCGCTGTATCGGCTGGCGGAGACGCGATACAAGCTCGGATGAAGCCTACGGACGGTTGAGGGTGACGCGTGGCTTACGAAAGGCGAAGACGACCGCCAGCAGAGGCGGAGCAAGCAAGACACCCCAGAACGGGATGATGATGCCCAGCACAATTGGGCCAAAGAAAGCTGCCCACCAGGGGATCTTGGTTGTGCGGTGCAGCACGTAGGGACCGATTACGAGGCCTTCGAGGATGACGATCACGCCATAGAGGCCAAGGACCAGGCCTAGACGCCACCAATCGTCGTCCGCGGTGAACGCTACGGAGATCACCGGGCCGATGAGCGCGATCATGCCTCCGAAGGTGGGGATGATCTGGAGCAGGCCGCCGAGGATCGCCCAGAATGGCGCCCAGGGAACGCGGATCAGCTCCAGCCCGATCAGCCAGAGAACGCCAACGATCAGCGCGTCGAGCGTCGCCGCTCGCCACCAGCCGACCAGAGCGCTGCCGGCGGTCTTGAGATGTGTCGTCGCGTTGCTGTTTCTTATGTCCATACCAACCTGACCGTCCTGCGCCGCATCAGACCTGCTGGGACAGAACTATATCGCATAGCTACTGTTTTCGATGCGATTCACTTCGCGGGTGCGATTGCTGCGTGCGCCGGGCACGACATGGAGCAACGAGATGGCTGTAATGATGCAGGCGTTTTACTGGGATTCCCCGATCAAAGAACAGAACGAAGGCGAGTGGTGGAACTTCGCTCGCGGAAAAAGCGGAGACGCTGGCAAGGCCGGCATCAACGCCTGTGGCTGCCTCCGATCTGCAAAGGCGCGGAGGCACCGCTCTCACGGGCTACGACCCGTACGACTACTTCGATCTTGGCGACTTCGACCAAAGGGGCGGCGTCAAGACGCTGTATGGCAATCGCGCGGAGTTGGAAGCGCTCATCAAGAAGCTGCACGAACACAACATCGTCCGCTTACGCCGACATGGTCATCAACCACAACTCCGGCGCCGACGAGGAAGAGGTCAATCCGCTCGACGGACAGAAGCGGTGGACGAAGTTCAACCCGAAGATCGGCAAGTTTCCTCGCGACTGGAACTGCTTTCATCCCAGCCGCTACGAGCGGGTGATGATCGAGGGGGAGAACTTCGCCGGCTTTCCTCATCTCTGCCATCGCAATCCCGCGTCTACACGGCGATGTTCGAGTACGCGCGCATGGTGATCGAGGAGCTGGGCTTCGACGGCTTCCGCTTCGACTTCGCCAAGGGCTTCGGCGCGTGGATGATCGGCTTGCTCGCAAAGTATCGCTACGAGCGGGACGGCAAGGAGTTCACGCCCTTCGTCGTCGGCGAGTACTGGTCGGGCCAGAGGACATCGAGGGCTGGCTCGACGGCGTGAACGCCGTTACCGACAACCAGATTGCCGCGTTCGACTTCCCGCTGCGCTACAAGCTGAAGGATGTCTGCGACACTCCGAACTACGATCTGCGCAACCTGACCGACGAGGGGTCGGTGGTGACGAAGCGACCATTCAACGCGGCCACCTTTGTCGACAACCACGACATGGGCGACAACGAGATCGTCAACGACAAGAACTGATGGCCTACTCCTTCATCATGGTGCACGAGGGCTATCCCTGCATCTTCTGGTACGACTACTACAACAACGGCCTGGCACGCCCGGAACGCCCAACGGCATCGATGCGCTGATCGACGCACACCATAAGTATGCCGATGGCGACGCGCAGATCCTTCACGCCGATCCTGATCTCTACATCATGCAGCGCATGGCTAGGACGATCGACGAGCAGCCCGGGCTGTATCTACGTGCTGAACAATCTCGGCGATAAGTGGTCGGGCACCTCGGTCAAGACGAAGTGGCCAGAATCAGAAGTTCACGCCCGTCGCCTGGGATGGCCACGACATCGCGCATCCGGACGAGCGCACCACCGACGCCGACGGCAACGCCGAGTTCCCTGCCCCGCCGCGCGGCTATGCGGTCTATGCGCCCTGTCCTGAGCGGCGGGTGCGCACCGCGCTACTTCCATTTCTTGAGTGATATCCTTAAGGTATGAAGTTTGGCGTTCTGGTCTTTCCGGGGTCCAACTGCGACCACGATACCCATCACGTCGTCGACGCGATTGCGCAGCAGCCGGTGACGTATCTGTGGCATGCGTCGGAGGATCTTGCAGGGCTGCGACGCCATTCTCGTGCCCGGCGGATTCGCCTATGGCGACTATCTGCGCACGGGCGCGATTGCGAAGTTTGCGCCGGTCATGCAGTCGGTCGCGAAGTTTGCGCAAGAGTGGCGGCCTGGTCCTGGGCATCTGCAACGGCTTTCAGATTCTCTGCGAGGCGGGCTTGCTGCCCGGAGCGCTGATGCGCAATGCCAGCCAGCACTACATCTGCAAGCAGACCTATCTGCGCACGGAGACAATCGATTCGCCCTTTACGCACGGGCTCACCAAGGGACAGGTGCTGCAGATGCCGATCGGCCACATGGAAGGCAACTACTTCTGCGACGCCGAGACACTGGCGACGCTGAAGTCGCGAGGACCGCATCGCCTTCCGCTACGCCACGCCCGAGGGCGAGATAACCGCAGAGGCGAATCCCAACGGGTCGCTCGAGAACATTGCCGGCGTCCTGAGCGAGGGACGCAACGTCCTCGGCATGATGCCGCATCCGGACCGGTCCAGCGAGGCGCTGCTGGGCTCCGCGGATGGACTGCTGCTCTTCCAGTCGATGGCCGAGTCTCTGGCGGCTCGCAGCTCGGTAGGCACGGTGGTACCCTAGCTACGCAATGATTGATATTCACCATCACCTTCTGTGGGGCACTGGACGATGGTGCGACGAGCGTCGAAACCTCGGTCGCCATGGCAAGGATCGCCGCCGCCGATGGGATCACGCACATCGTCTGCTCTCCGCATGCGAATGGCAACGTACGCCTACGAGCCGCAGGCGATCGCGGAGAAGATCGCGCGAGCTACAGCGGCTCCTGGACAAGGAAGCGATTCCGCTGAAGCTGGGCCACGGATGCGACTTCCACATGTCGTACGACAACATTGAGGAGGCCAAGGCTAGACCCGCGCGAGTTCAGCATCAACGGACTGGGCTACCTCCTGGTGGAGATTCCCGACTACGGCCTTCCGCGCGGCATGACGAGATCTTTTACCAGCTGCAGCTCGCCGGCCTGACTCCGATCCTGACCCATCCGGAACGCAATCCAACGCTGCAGACCGATCAACCGCGCGCATAGTGGAGTGGCTGCGCGGCGGCGTGCTGGTTCAGGTGACCGCGGGATCGGTTGTGGGCCGCATGGGGAAACACGCAGAGCGGATGGCGCATGACCTGCTGGCGAACCGGTGGGTCCACTTTCTCGCCACCGACGCTCACAATACCACGTCGCGACCGCCGAAGATGCACGAGGCGTTCGAACTGGTCGCCAAGAAGTATGGCGCCGGACTACGCGCACCTGCTCTGCGTCTCGAACCCGCTCGCTGCATTTCTGGGCAAGCCTGCCACCTCAGTTGGAGCCGCTCAATCTCTATGACGATATGGAGAAGAAAAGCTGGTGGCGGAGGCTGATCGGGCGGTAGGTTCCAGGAATTAGAGGCCGAGGCCACCGTCGACAGCCAGGAGCTGGCCGGTGATGAAGTGAGGAGCAGTGGCAAAGAAGACGGCTGCGGCGGCGACGTCGTCGCGCTGTACCGTTTCGCTGCATCGGCGTTTTGCGCGCGAAGTGCTCGTAGGCCTCTTCGACCTCGCCCTGAACGATCATTCCCGGCGCGACGCAGTTGACGCTGATCTCGGGCGCCCAGGCCTTGGCCATGGTCTGCGAGAGCATGTGCAGGGCGGCCTTGGAGGTGCAGTAGTGGGCGTGGGTGGCCCAGGGATGCAGGCCGCCAAGGGAGCCGATGTTGATGATGCGCCCCCGGGCCGCACGAAGGTGCGGATGGGCCGCCTTGGCCACGAGAAAGGGCGCGCGAGTGTTGGTGGCGAACATCGCATCCCACTGCTCGACTGAGATGTTCTCGAGCGCCTCGGACTCGAAGATGCCGGCGTTGTTGACGAGGAGGTCGAGCTGCCCGAACTCTTCGATCACGGCGGACATCGTTGCCTCGATGCTCTCAGGGTCGCGAAGATCGCAGCGGACGGCAAGGCATCGACGTCGAGAGCGGCGAGGGCGCGAACGGTCGCCTCCGCCTCGGGCTGCGAGCCAAGATAGGTGATGGCGACGTTCGCCCCGCGTCTCGGCGAGGGCGAGCGCAATGCACGGCCGATACGCTTGGCCGCACCGGTGACGAGCACGGTCTTTCCCGGTGAGCAGCTTATCCATCATTAAGATGCGAACTGTTACTGCTTTGGCGTGGTATCAGGGGCGTTTGGAGGCGGCGGGGTTGTTGCAGGAGCTGGAGCGGGTGCTGGCGGTTGGCGGTGGCGTCGTAGGCCGGATCGGCTCCTGAACACCCGGCTTTCTCGTCGCGCCTTGCCTCGTTGTCCTCATAGGAAGAGACCTGTTCCTGCGGGTGGATCATGGAGACGGTAATCTCCTTGGTCGGCTCGGTCAACCAGATAATCTGTCCGCATAGGTGGCAAAGCCGTTGGCGATGACCTGCACGCGAACCGTGCTGCCGGTAGGAATAAGGTCGATGACGGCCTTGCCTTCGGGATCGGTCTTGACCTCGAGATTGCCCTGGTCCTTGCCGTCGAGGGTGGCGTCAAAGATGACGGCAGCGTTGCTGATGGGCTTGCCGTTGAACTTCTTCAGTACCGTGACTTCGATGTGCGAGGTCGGCGGGCGGCGCCTTGTATTTACGGCCACGCTTTTCCGGGGCGTCCTGTGCCCTGGCGGGCAGGCAGGCGGCTAGAGCAACACGGCGACAAGGGCGAGTTGAGAGACGAACGGCGTAACGGCATGGGTTCCATTTTACGACGTTTTGCCGTGTTCCCGGGGACTTGAGGGGCGTCGAGGGGGGAAGTACAGGCCTTGCGTGACTTTCACTCACATTTCACCCTGCCGATTTGACATACGTATCGAGCTTGCCTATCGTTAGCAATCGGGAGGCTTGAGTGCTAACGGCAGTTTGAGACCCTCAAATGGGCCGGGCCAAGGCCGATTCCACACCATTTGCGACGTTTGCCGGGGAGATCGACCGGTGAGGTTGCGCAATACAACGCGGACGGCTTCCGTTCGCCACAATCGCAACAGAAACTTCGCAAACAAGGAGATGTAAAGCAATGGCAACAACATCGTTTACACCACTGCACGACCGGATTCTGGTCCGGCGCATTGAAGAGGGCGAAAGCATCCGTGGCGGCATCATCATTCCCGATTCCGCAAAAGAGAAGCCACAGCAGGGCGAGGTGATCTCGGTCGGCAAGGGCAAGTCGAACGACGAGGGCAAGGTATTCCCGCTCGACGTGAAGGCCGGCGACAGCATCCTGTTCGGCAAGTACTCGGGCACCGAGATCAAGCTCGACGGCGAAGAGCTGCTGATCATGCGCGAAGAAGAAGTCCTCGGCATCCTCAAGAAGTAGCACTTCGTGCCGTATACTCGCGGCTCCGCCGCATAATCGGCGCTTCGGGCGCCTCACTCAAAGCAAGTTTGATCGGTTGATGACCGAGAAACAGGAGTAACACAATGGCAAAACAGATTCTGCATGGAGAAGATTCGCGTCAGGCTATTCTGCGCGGCGTAAACATTCTGGCCGACGCGGTGAAGGTGACGCTCGGACCGAAGGGTCGCAACGTCGTAATCGAGAAGAAATTCGGTTCGCCGACGATTACCAAGGACGGCGTCACCGTTGCCAAGGAGATCGAGCTCAGCAATTCGCTTGAGAACATGGGCGCGCAGATGGTGCGTGAAGTTG
>CAVRHK010000033.1:0-57503 GCA_963720955.1 uncultured Acidobacteriaceae bacterium
GGGCGACGATGCCGCTGGCGAAGTTCTACGGCATGCTGAGCCTGGGATGGCGTGGATCGACCCGGCGCTGGATCCGGTGCTCGTCGGCTTCCTGCTGTTGGCGGGACTTTCAACGCCGCTGGTGCTTTCGGTACACACGGTCGTCAGCTTCGACTTCGCGGTGGCGAGTTCTTGCAGCTGGCGTTTCGACGATGTTTCGCCTTACTTCGTTGCGGGCGCCATCTATTCGGGATTCGCGATGGTGATCACGCTGGCGATTCCGATTCGCAAGTTCTATCACCTGGAGGATCTGGTAACGCTGCGCCATCTGGACGATATTGGGCGAAGGTGATGCTGGGTACGGGACTGCATCAGTGGGGCTATGGCTACGCGCATGGAGGCTTCATGGCGTGGTACTCGGCCAGCCACTTGGGAATTCTTCATGATGTCGAACTTCGGGCCGATGGGCTGGGCGTACTGGATCCTGGTCCTGACTGATCTTTGCGATACCGCTAACGACTGTATGGTCGCGCAAGTTGCGAGTCGAACGTCGGCGTTACCTCTTCATTCTTTCGTTCATCATCAACACCGGCATGTGGTTTGAGCGCTTCGTCATTGTCGTCACGAGTCTTTATTCGCGAGTACCTGCCGTAGAGCTTGGGCGCCCCTACCGGGCGACGAAGTGGGACTACATGATTTTATGTGGGAAAGCTCGGGAATGTTCACGTTCCTGTTCTTCCTGTTCGTTCGCTTCCTGCCCATGATTCCGATGTCGGAGATCCGAATGATGCTGCCGCAAACCAAGGTGACGCCGGGCGGGAAGATTGCACAAGTTGTCAGTGAGGAGGAAGTACTATGCCGCCGCGCGAAGGATGCCGGATTGCTGGCCGAGTTCGACACGCCCGTGAGTTAGTGCATGCAACAGAAGAGGCGCGCCGGCGCGGATATCGCCGGATGAAGTACTATACGCCTTATCCGGTGGAAGAGGGTCAGCGGAGGCGTTCCGCTTCACCAAGACCGGGTCCCGCTGGTGTGTCTGCTCGGCGGACTTATGGGTGTGACGGCTCCACGTCTTCTGATGGAGACCTCGGTCAACGTCTGGCCTATCCGCTGATGTGCCGGGCGGCCATTGGAGTCGTGGCCTGCGTTCATTGTTCGGCCTACGATCGGACGATCTGTTGCCGGGATTTTCGGCCTGCTTCGGGATGATTCTCGCTGAATGGCTTGCCACAGCTCTATCATCCAGTCTTTTCGACGCGCCGAAGTTTCCGGAACAGCGCGACGACGATAAGTTCTTCCTTTGTACTCGTCACCCGATGCCGATGTTTCGCTCACTCAGTCACGGCGTTCCTCGGCAGATTCCCGCGCGGTCTCCGTGGTCGAGGTCGAACCATTAATACGCACAGTGAACCAGATCGTTCGGCACGCCACACTCGCCACAGCCGCCCTTTCGCTGCTGTTGTCGCGGCTACCGTCAGGACATGCAGGACCGCCGAAGTTCTTCCCGCAGCGCGGCACCGCTTTTTGTGCGATGCCGCTCGGTGCGCCCGCAGGTGGCGACACGGTCGCGCGGACCAGTTGCGTGAGACGGTGCTTCTACACGGGCCTGGTGAACGGCAGAAGAAGAGCGACGGGATGCCTCCCGGCTACGCTCCGGTGCTGGAGCGCGGGCAGGAGCGATACGACGTGTGTCCACGCCCGTGCCATTCGCACGTGGCGATGGCATCGGAATGATTGTTGGCGCCCGCGGCCCTGTGGAGGCGGGAGCTTCCGTTGTTGCGCGGCTTGAATCTGCTACCTCTCAGACACTTCTTTCACGTGATCTCCAATGGTTATGGTGCGATACGGATTATTCGGGGCAGATGGTGCCGGCGGACCGCTGGACGATGTGGCGTACATCGAGGCACTCCAGGCTAGACCGAGAGGCGACGCAGGTCGACGTCCTGCAGGGTCGCATGTTGGCCGTGGTCGGTATGGGTCGAGGGACAGGGCCTGCCCGCTTCCTTCGCAGTCGACGTCGAGGCCCCTCCGGCCACCGCGGTGGCTCGGATTCGCCGACAACAGCCTCTTGTCTTCCGGCACCGGGTACCGGAGCAGCCGGAACAGGAGCTGTCCGCCGTCTCGCACCGACGCAGATTTCCTCCGGCTGCAGCGCTGCCGGACGAACTCGTACCGAAGCGCGGTGGCCTCGGAAGCTCCGGATGGAAGCGCTGAAGACGCATGTCATCTGGACACGAACGAAACAGCGGGCACCACGGCGATCATGGGCCGCGGACGCTGCCTCATCGCTTGCTGCACGCGGAGGAATACTTTCCGCATGGCGGACACGTGCGCTGATCGTCTTCGCGGTCGCCACGGTGCTTTCAGTCTTCTTCGCCTTTACGCATGAAGGAGAAGAACCACATCCTTCGTGCTTCTTGCTGGGCTACATGATCTGCTTCACCTTCCCGGCGGCGGGCTGGTGTTGCTGATGCTGCAGTATGTCAGCGGCGGTAAGTGGGGCTGCTTGCGCCGTCCACTGGAGGCGATGACGCGGACGATCTGGCTGGTCAGGTTGATGTTCGTGCCGATCATTTCTTTGGAAGCATCTGTATCAGTGGGCCGCTTCCCGACTGCGGGAGCTGTTGCAGAGGCGCTGGAGGACGACGCGTGACGCTTGAGCAGGCGATGACGCTGAATGCCAAGCGGGCAATGCTCAATCCGACGGCTGTCATTATTCCGACTGCGATCGTTCGGAATTCTCTGGTTGTTCCAGTCTGTTGAACAAGTGGTCGCTCGAGCGTGACGCTGACCCTGAGCGCGGCACGGAGCCGAGCTACGATCGCTGGCGCATCAAGTTTGGAACCTGTCCGGCCCGGCACTCTGATCTATGTCATTCTGCTGACGATTGGAGCGATCGACTGGATCAGTCGCTCGACATCACCTGGTACTCGTCGATCTGGGGGCTCCAGTTTTTGGTTGCACAGGGTTATGCGGTGCTCGCGCTGGGTCATTCTGACGGTGATTCTGCTGTCGCGGTTTGAGCCAGATGAAGACGATGCTGCAGCGGCCACGACAGCATCGATCTGGGTCCAGCTGGCGTTTGCCTTTGTGATGCTCAACATCTATCTCTGCTTCGCGGAGTTCCTGATCATCTCGTCGGGCAATGTTTCAGGACAGACTCCCTGGTATCTGAACCGGATTCACGGCGGATGGTGGGTGGTCTGCTCGGCTGACTTTATCTGCCACTGGCTGATTCCCTTCTGCCTGTTGCTGTCGCGGGATCTGAAGCGCGACGGACGAGAAGATGATCTGGCTGACATGCTTCATGATCTTTGCGCGCTGCCTGGATATGTTCTGGCTGATCGAGCCGAACTTCCCGGACTCGGCGGGGAATCTGCATATCGGCGGCAACATTGGAATGCTGGCTTACATTACCGTTCCTGTGGCCGTGCTGTCGCTGTGGGCCGCCTACTATATGACCCAACTGCAAGCGCGTCCGTTGATCAGCGTGAACGATCCTCACGTTGAAGAGATGCTGGAGCCTGAACATGCCCACTAACGACCACGATCTGAATCAACCCGCGGCACATGATCCCCACGTACGTGACTCAGAGCATCCGGGGTACGAGGTCACGGACGTCAATGCCAACGGCATCGCTGTCTTTCTGGCCGGTCTGTTTGGGTCTGTGGTCATCTTCTTTTTTGTTTGCTTTCTTCTTGGCAAGGTCATCAACGGTGCGATCAAGAAGGACGACGGGCCGACAACGAAGTGGAATTCGCTCAGCGCGTTTGCAGGTGCAGAGACGACCAAGGGCAAACGGCAGGATCTTGCCAGCAACCCCGAGATGCAGCAGAAGGAATTTCAGCAGATGACGACGACCTTCCCTGAACCTCGGCTGGATATCGACGACGGCAATCAGGCGACGGCGGATCTGCACGCTCGCGAAGATCTTTTGCTGAATCACTACAGCGAAGTTTCGGGTGGGTCAATTCGGATTCCCATATCGCGTGCGATGGAGATCATTGCGCAACGTGGACTTCCGGTGAATGCACAGGGAGCGGCGACCACTGTTGTCATGGCGGGCGATGAGAAGCCTGTGGTCCTTGCACCCCTGACCTCGGGTTTTGCTCGCACGGGATATGAGCTTGAGACGATTGAAGCTCGCGCGCAAAAGATGAGTTACGGCAAAGCCGAAGGTGAGAACAAGGCAGAGCTGGCTCCAGTGAAGTAACGGATCAGACGAACAAGATTTAGAGTGGAAGAGATATATGAGAGACAGGCGGACAATACGAGGCGGATGGCAGGCGGCGATTCTTTGCTGCGCCCTGCTGAGCGCTCCTATGTTCGCGCAGGTCTCCAGCTACGGCGATAAGCAGAGCGGCGAAAATACGGGCGATCAACTGCCGCAGGTTCTGCAGAAGGTCGGTGTGGCGCAGCACTTAAATCAGCAACTGCCTCTGGATGCAGACTTTGTGGACGAAACCGGCAAGCCGGTCAAGCTGGGAGACTACTTCGGAAAGCACCCTGCACTACTTTCGCTCGTTTACTACACCTGCCCGCTACTCTGCTCTGAGGAGCTGGACGGAATAACCAGCTCGCTTCAGATGGTGAAGCTTACGCCGGGTAAGGACTTTAACGTTGTGATCATCAGCATCGATCCCAGCGATACTCCGGCGCAGGCCGCGAAGTCGAAGGCTTTATATGTGAAGCGCTACGGCCGGCCGGGGACTGAGGGCGGATGGCATTTCCTGACGGGACAGCGACCCGCGATTGATGCGGTGACGAATGCGGTTGGATTCGGTTACGTCAAGGTTCCGGGGCCTGACGGCAAGTTGTCGCAGTTTGCCCATGCGAGCTCGCTCGAAATCGTGACGCCTGAGGGCAAGCTTGCACAGTACTACCTTGGAGTTGAGTACTCGCCGAAGGACATGCTGCTGGGGTTGATTGACGCCTCCGGCAACAAGATCGGCTCGCCGGTCGCGAATATCCTGACCTATTGCTACCACTACGATCCGCAGACGAATAAGCACTCGCTCATCATTGCCCGTGTCGTGCAGGTTGGCGGGATGATTACGGTTGCGGGGCTGGGCGGATTCATGTTTCTGATGTTTCGGAGAGACGTCAACCTTGCGCGCGAACACGACCTGACGAAGAAAGAGAACGGATAAAGGGTAACGATGCATATCAGTCCAGTCCTGTGGCAATTTTTGGTGAAATGGCTCAACGCTTCCGCGCTCTTTCCGCGCGAGGCGTCGACCATGGCGCCCTACGCTGACGCGCTCTACTTCTTCCTGCTGTTGATCACAGTGGTGGGCCTGACACTGGTAGGCGCCCTCATCTTCGGTTTCTCGATTCGTTACCGCAAGGAAAAGCACCCGGTCGCCATCCAAGTGGAAGGTTCGACCCTGCTTGAGGCGACGTGGACGATTATCCCGCTGGCACTCTTTCTGATCGTGTTTGTCTGGGGTGCGCTGCTTTACTTCCGGATCTATAACCCTCCGACGAACTCGATGAACATCTATGTCGTTGGCAAACAGTGGATGTGGAAGGCGGAGCATCCGGGTGGGCAACACGAGATCAATGCGCTGCATGTGCCGATCGGGCGCAATGTGCAGTTGACGATGATCTCTCAGGACGTCTTTCACAGCTTCTCGATTCCTGATTTCCGCGTGAAGCGTGAGGTGATTCCGGGCCGCTATTCAACGGTTTGGTTCAACGCGACGACTCCGGGAACGTATCACATCTTCTGCACGCAGTACTGCGGCACGAACCACTCGGTGATGATTGGTGAGGTTACGGCGCTGAGCCCGGATGACTACGAAAAGTGGACAGCTCAGTCCACCAGCGGCATGTCGCTGGCGCAAAACGGAGAGCGACTCTTCGCGAGCATGGGTTGCAACGCGTGCCACTCCGGCAGTGCGGCGGCGAGGGGGCCAAATCTTGCGGGCGTGTATGGATCGAAGCTGCAGCTTACGAGCGGGGCGCAGGTCCTGGTCAACGATGCCTATCTACGCGATGCGATCCTCAATCCTTCGCAGCACCTTACGGCGGGATATGCGCCGATCATGCCGACCTACCAAGGACAGATCAGCGAAGACGGCCTGATTGATCTGGTCGAGTACATCAAATCTATGCAAAGCAACTATCGTGTGCAGCAGACGCTGACCACGTCCGAGTCGAACCAAGCGGCGCCGACGACGCCAGAGGTGGTGAAGCCATGAGTGCAACCCATACGATCCTCAATCTGCCTGATCAGCGGACAGCAACGCTGCCGAAGCGGACCTATATCAACAACGAGGATGGTCTGCTCAGTTGGCTCTTTACCGGGGATCACAAGCGCATTGCGATGCTGTACCTGATCTCAATTACGTTCTTTTTCTTTATTGGAGGAGCGTTTGCGGGGCTCATCCGGCTTGAGTTGCTGACGCCGCAGCCGGACCTGGTGGCGGCCGACACGTACAACAAGTTCTTTTCGATGCACGGAATCGTCATGATCTTCCTCTTCCTGGTGCCGTCGGTTCCGGCCACGCTGGGGAATTTCCTCATTCCGATCATGATTGGCACCAAGGACCTGGCTTTCCCGAAGATTAATCTGTTGAGCTGGTATCTGTACTGGATTGGTGGTCTCTTCACGCTTGCGGCTCTTGTGTTGGGCGGCGTGGATACAGGCTGGACGTTTACGACTCCGCTCTCGACGCACTATCTCAATACTCATGTTGTGACCGCCGCTACTGGTGTTTTCATCATCGGGTTCTCGTCGATCTTCACGGGGTTGAACTTCATCGTTACGATCCACCGTATGCGGGCGCCGGGCATGACTTGGTTCCGTATGCCGTTGTTTTGCTGGTCGAACTATGCTGCGTCGATTCTGATGGTGCTGGGCACGCCGGTTCTTGCGATCACGCTTGTGCTGGTCGGTCTTGAGCGGCTGGTGGGGATCGGCGTCTTCGATCCGACAAAGGGCGGAGATCCTCTGCTGTTTCAACATCTCTTCTGGTTCTACTCGCACCCGGCCGTGTACATCATGATTCTTCCGGGTATGGGCGTGATCTCGGAGGTTATCAGCACGTTCAGCCGGAAGCGGGTCTTCGGATACACCGCTGTTGCATTTTCGTCGGTTGCGATCGCTCTCTTCGGCTTCTTCGTCTGGGCGCACCACATGTTCATCATGGGCGTCTCGAATTATTCCGCGCTCGTCTTCTCGCTGTTGACGATGCTGGTGGCTGTGCCTTCGGCGATCAAGATATTCAACTGGGCTTTCACGCTGCAAAAGGGGTCGATCACCTTTGAGACACCGATGCTCTACGCCTTCGGGTTTCTGGGACTGTTTACTATCGGCGGCATGACAGGCGTGTTTCTCGGCGCGCTGGGGATGGACATCCACCTGACCGAGACGTATTTCATCGTCGCTCACTTTCATTTTGTGATGGTTGGCGGGATGCTGATGGCGTTTCTGGCGGGCGTTCACTTCTGGTGGCCGAAGATGACTGGTCGCATGTATCCGGAGTCGCTCTCGAAGCTGGCGGCGGTCACGACCTTCATCGGATTCAACCTGACGTTCCTTCCGCAGTTCATTCTTGGATATCTGGGGATGCCGCGGCGGTACCATGCGTATCCACAGGAGTTCCAAGTGCTGAATGTGCTATCGACTGCGGGCGCAACAGTACTCGGTGTTGGGTATATGCTGCCGCTGCTCTATCTGGCGTGGTCGCTGAAGTATGGCGCGATTGCCGGTAACAATCCGTGGCAGGCGACGGGGCTGGAGTGGCAGATCCAGTCGCCTCCCCTGACCGAAAACTTTATCGAGATACCGATCGTGGACCATGAGGCATATGACTACGAGTGGCTCGAACACAAGACTGCACAAGAGGTGACGACCGTTGGATAACGTGACTGTAGCAACGCATCCACATACGCATGAGACTGCGGTTGCGGCAGAGCACCAGCATGTCGCGCTTCCGCAGCACCGTCATCACTTCGAGACGGAGGAGCAGCAACGCGAGGCCGGAACATTCGGGATGTGGCTCTTCCTGCTGACCGAAATCATGTTCTTCGGTGGGCTGTTCTTTGCCTACCTGCTGTATCGCAACTGGTATAACCCGGCATTTGTGGTGTCGTCGAACCAACTCAGCATTCCGTTAGGCGCCGCGAATACGGCCATCCTGATTGCTTCAGGGTTTTTCATGGCGCTTGGTGTGTGGGCGGCAGAGGTCAGGAAAAAGGGCCTGCTGCTTCTCTTTCTGGTCCTCACAACCGTGTTCGGATTGGCCTTTTTGGGCATCAAGGCAGTGGAGTACCACGAGAAGTGGGAGAAGCATCATATTCCGGGCGCTAGCTTTGACGTATCGCAGTTCATCAATCCGCAGGCGTATGGATTGAAAGAGAAGCCTCTTGCACCCGATATGGCGCAGAAGACACAGGTGTTCTTCTTCCTGTACTTTGCCATGACGGGAATGCACGCCTTCCACATGATCATCGGCATTGTTCTTTTGTTCTGGCTGATGTGGCGCGCGAATCGCGGGGAGTTTTCATCGGGGTATGTTGCGCCGATTGAAAATTTTGGACTGTATTGGCACTTCGTCGACATCGTGTGGATCTTCCTGTTTCCGTTGCTTTACCTCATTAACCGACACCCCGTCTAGCCGCGGTTGCAGCCACCGACGCTGGCTGGAAGGAGAAGATTATGTCCGAATATCATGACCCATCGAACGTAGTGAACCCGGAGCATGCTGACCATCACATTGTGACACCAGTCACGTACTCGATTGTTTTCGCTACGCTGCTGGTTATGACCGGTGTCACGGTCGGAGCAGCCTATATTGATCTAGGCCTCATGAATCCTGTTATTGCCCTGGCAATCGCGAGCTTCAAGGCCGTCATCGTCATTCTGTTCTTCATGCATGTGAAGTATCAGTCGAAGTTGGTGAAGCTGACGGTCATCTCTGGCTTCTTTACGTTTCTTGTGTTGACTACGATGACACTGACTGACTACATCAGCCGAGCGTGGGGACTCTGGTAAGAAGTTTCATTCGTTTTGATAGGGATGCGGCCTGCGGGCCGCATTTTTACTGTCGTGAAAGCTTAGCTCCAGGCGCCTCGTACACTTGAGCCATGGCTAGGGTGCAGTCTGACTACTTCCGAAGAGCTTCTCGGCTGGTCGGGCGATTCGCGTGTCACCGTGCGGAGTGCCGGGGTGCCCGATCGCAACGGCAAATGCGTCGTTTACTGGATGCAGCGTGCACAACGAGGCGTCGACAACCATGCTGTCGATCTCGGGGTAAAGATTGCCAATTTGCTGGGCCTGCCGTTGGTTGTGTATTTCGCTGGAGTCTCGAACTTTCCTCACGCCAATCTTCGACACTACAGTTTCCTGAATCAGGGTTTGCCTGACATCGAATCCGATCTAGCTGCGCGTAATATCTCATTTGTCATGCGTCGAGCTCCGCACGAGTCGCATCAGCAGCTGCTGGCGGATGTACATGCTGCGTTTTTGATTGGGGACGAAAATCCTATGCGTGAGCCGGAGCGCTGGCGCAAGGAGCTTGCGTCTCGAATCAAGATTCCGTTCTGGACGATCGATGCGGATGTGGTCGTTCCGTCGAAGTTGATGGAAAAGGCGCAGTATGGGGCGTATACGATTCGCCCGCGGCTCTACCGTCATCTGCCGGAGTATCTGCATCCCTACGAAAATCTCCGCGCCGAACATGCGTGGAAGGCGCCGCGGGGATTTCGCGCCGACTCCGTGCATGAGGACATGACACGCGACTGGAAGGACTTCGATCGTAGCGTCGTTCCTGTTGAGGCGTGGAAGGGCGGCACACATGCTGGACTCGACAGGCTTAAGTTATTCACGGGAAGGCTACTCGTAGACTATGATTCGCAGCGCAATCATCCGGAGACGGACGGCACCTCGTGCATGTCGCCATATCTTCACTTCGGGCATGTGGGGCCCGTTACGATTGCGTTGGCTGTTGATGCGGCGGTGAAGGCGAATCCAAGGCTTCGGGCTGCGCGTGACAGCTACTTCAATGAACTCATCGTCTGGCGTGAGCTTGCCGTTAACTTCGTTCGCTATACGCAGAAGTACGATTCGCCGGAGTGCGCCGAGAGCTGGGCCAAGGCTACCATTAGGGAACATGCCCGTGACGAACGTGAACATTTGTACACGTTGCGTCAGCTTGAAGGTGCAAAGACCTACGATGACCTGTGGAATGCCGGCCAACTCCAGATGGTTCGCTATGGATGGATGCATAACTACGTTCGGATGTACTGGGCGAAGAAGATCCTGGAGTGGACTCCCGATGTTGCGACCGCGATGAAGTATGCGATCTATCTTAACGACAGGCACTTTCTTGATGGGCGCGATCCAAACGGGTACGCCGGGATTGCGTGGGCGATTCTGGGCAAGTTTGACCGGGCGTGGGGAGAGCGGCCAATCTTCGGGAAGATTCGGTATATGTCTGGCGGATCAACGGGCAAGAAGTTCGACTCGAAGAGATACATCGAGCAGATGGGACTTCTGCCGGAGCAGAGGCCTCTCTTTTAGAGTCCTGCCAGCATCCTAGGGATATCAAATCTTAGGTCAAATTTCGACCAAGAAGCTACCTATACAACTAGCGGGCGATTGTGGCGTAGCGCGGCTGGTGGTAGATTGAGGACGTCCACGCGGTAGGTCGATTTTCCGGGATCGTCCGCGCTGAACACGCTGAGAGATGGCCGCAGAGTAACACCAACGATCCCCAGTAACGTTGATGAGAATTTTCTCATCCCGTTGTGGAACTATCCGTCGTTCTTCTCCCCGCTCTAGCGTTGACTCGTCCGATGTCAGCTTGCAGCATCAAGATTAGCTGACTGTGCTGTTCGGATCGCACGCTATGGGCCTGATTGCATCTTCTCAACTCGCGCGCTGCACACGACGACTCCTCCGACGCGGAGCGTGCCGATTCTTCTTTGCTGCGAGCCTTTTCCTTACGGCAGTCTTCCCTGTTCTCACCCTTGGTCAGCTAATTTCAGCGCCGGCTGCCTCGAGCGATGCTACTCCGGTCGATGCGCTTCGGTCGCATGCGGTTCGATCGCGGCGGTTTCTTGGTGGTCGAACGCTTACGGGGAATGTCTCCGCCGCGCGAGCGATGGATGCGGCTCGTCAGCAACACGCCACGATGATGGCGCGGCAGGCCGCTTTGCCCCAAGCCTCCAGTCTAAGTACGCCATGGCAACCTCTAGGTCCCAGCAGGGTCGCGAGTATTGCCTACGGCGATGTCACAGGCCGCATCACGGCGATTGCAATTGATTCGGCAGATGATGCAAGGGGTAACACGGTTTACTTGGGAACTACGGGTGGAGGAGTGTGGAAGTCGAGCAATGCGGCTGGGCCAGCGGCGGGCGTGACCTTTACACCGCTGACCGATACGCTGCCCGTCTTCAGCGAGAACTTCGGATCCTCGGCGATTCCATCGCTTAGCATCGGAGCGATCAGTGTGCAGTCGGGTGTGGTGTTGGCGGGTACCGGCGACCCCAATGATTCTTCCGACTCTTTTTACGGCGGCGGGTTGTTGCGATCCGCTGATGGGGGTCTCACCTGGACTCTAATACAGAATTCACTGGACGGAGTGAACGGTAACCACTCGTTCAACGGGCTTGGCTTCGCCGGATTTGCGTGGAGCAGCGTGACGCAGGGAACGGTGGTCGCCGCTGTCTCCGAGGCAGCGGAGGGCGTTCTCGTCAATGCTCCAGATCTTACCAACAGCGTTATGGGACTCTACTACTCGACCGACGCCGGCGTTACGTGGCAGATGTCCACAATTATGGATGGCAGCCAGATTGTCCAGACACCGCAGGGGGTTGGAGGGGACCTTGGCGGAAGAGCGGCAACGGCGGTTATCTGGAACCCGGTTCGCAAGCGTTTTTATGCAGCGATCCGATACCACGGCTACTACGAGTCGGTCGATGGCATGATCTGGACACGGTTGGCGCATCAGCCAGGAGCGGGCTTGACGACGGCTGCGTGCCCGACCGCTCCAGGGACAATAGGAAGGGCTTCCTGCCCGATCTTTCGGGGTGCGCTCGCTGTTCAGGCGAATACGGGTGATACCTTCGCTCTGACAGTGGATGCAAATAATGTCGATCAAGGTCTCTGGCAGGACTCGTGTGTTTTATCGGGGACAAGTTGTACCAACACGACCGTTACCTTCAGCAAGCAGCTATCATCGTCTCCGATGGAGATCGGCAATGGCAGCACTGTGATTCCGCAAGCCGACTACAATCTTGCATTGGCGGCCGTGCCGGCGGGGCCTAACGGCACGACTCAGGACACAATCTTGTATGTGGGGACGCTCGATCTCTACCGCTGTTCGCTTGCGGCTGGATGCCTGCTCCGCAACACTACCAACTCGGTTGACGGCTGCGCCGCGCCTGCACAGGTCGCGCCTGCACAACATGCCATCGCTGCCTTGGCGACGTCAACGCAACCGGTTATTTACCTGGGTAACGATGGGGGGCTTTGGCGGTCGCTGGATGGAGTGAATCAGCAGGCAACTCCCTGCTCCTCCGATGATGCGACTCACTTTCAAAATCTGAACGGCGGCCTTGGGTCGCTTGCGGAGGTGGTCAGCTTTGCTCAGCACCCAACGGATGCGGGTGCGCTGCTGGTGGGCTTAGGTGCAAGCGGGACTGCATCTACTGGTACGGCTTCCAGTGGGACATCATGGTCGCAACTCTCTACCGGCGAAGGCGGTACAGTGGCAATCGACCAGACAAATCCTCTGCTTTGGTACATTTCCAATGGCGCTGGTGTCAGTGTCCACCAATGTACAGGCGGCGCGGCTTGTACTGCGGCGGACTTTTCTGGCGCAGCAACGATAGGACGTGCGCAGATCGCGAATGATGACTCCCTGGTTGACGCTCCCTGGCTGCTCGACCCGGCACTTCCGTCAGACCTGGTCATTGGCACATGCCGGGTGTGGCGCGGCCCTGCGGATAACGCAGGAGCCTGGTCCTCGCAGAACGCCATCAGCAAGCTTCTCGGCGGGCCACAGAATGCGTCCTGCGCCAGTACAAATCCTGTAGTCCGCTCTCTGGCCGCAGCTGGGCCCTCCAGCAATGCGGCCGCCGCGCAGAACGCGGGTTCGGAGGTTCTCTATGCCGGGATGGCTGGCGCACTCGACGGCGGGGGTAGTTTTGGAGGCCATCTCTTTTCCCTTACTACGGCGAATACTGCGAGCGGTACAACATCGTGGAACGATCTTGCAACGTCGCCGGTGACGAATGGCCAAGGCGCTGGCTTCAACGAAGGAGGGTTCGATCTTTCGTCTGTAGCTGCGGATCCACATGATGGTAGCGGCAAGACCATCTATGCCACGGTGATGGGATTTGCAGGCAACGGCGTTAACGCTACTCATCTCTATCGCTCGATCGATGCGGGCGCACATTGGCTGGACATCAGCAGCAATCTTCCAAACGCTCCTGCGAACAGTGTGGTGGTCGATCCGAACGATGCGAATACGGTGTACGTTGCGATGGACACAGGAGTCTATGTCGCTACCCAGGTGACGACTTGCGCGACTGCAAACTGCTGGAGTGTGTATGGCACGAGCTTGCCGAATGCGCCTGTCGTCGAGTTGGCTGCGGCGCCAGGTATCCCTACAGGCGACGGTCGGAGCGGTGAGCTTCGCGCGGCAACCTACGGACGTGGTGTTTGGCAGATTCCATTGCTGACGGCCTCCACGGCGGCGCAGGCTGGGATCAGCCTGAACCCGACCGCCCTTACGTATGGAACTCAGGCGATCGCGACGTCGAGTGCGGCGCAAACTATTACAGTTACAAATACTGGAAGTGCTCCTCTTACCGTGAGCATGGTTGCGGCGACAGGAGACTTTAGCGAGACCGACACGTGTACGACTGCTCCTATTGCTGTGAATTCGACTTGCACGATCCAGGTCCGGTTTCTCCCCACTGCTACCGGGAGCCGTAGTGGCATCCTTACCGTCTATGGCAATGTGTCTGGCGGCCAGTCGACGGCGACGCTTTCCGGTACCGGGAGTGCTGCGGCCCCCATTGTTCTCAACCCAATTACTCTCACATTTCCTTCTACGACGATCAACGCGACGAGTCAGGCACAAAACATAACGATTTCAAACACCGGGACAACTGCCTTAGGTCTCCAAACTCCATCTGTTATGGGTACGGATTTTAGGATCACCGCGAATACGTGCGGTTCAAGCCTTGGGCCCAGCGTCGGTTGCACGGTTGCCATCGCTTTTACGCCGACGGCTTCTGGAGCGCGTAGCGGGACATTCACTATCACTGATGACGCTGGGACACAGACTGCGTCGCTCAGCGGAACGGGAGTGTCGCCTGCAACCGACACACTCTCGCCTCTTGCGCTCACGTTTGCAGCACAGCAAATCACGACGGCGAGTGCTCCTCAGCAGATCGTGCTGACGAACTCCGGCGATCTGCCCTTGACGTTGATTGCAGCACAGATCATCAGTGGCGACTTTACTGCAGTCAACGCCTGCGGCAACTCGCTCAACCCGCACTCCTCGTGCTCGATCAGCATAGCGTTCCAGCCGAAGAATGTTGGGGCGATCAGCGGTCAATTGACTGTATCGGACCAATATCGGACTCAGACCGTTACATTGAATGGCACAGGTGTTGCTCCGCCAGGCGTGTCCCTTGCGCCTTTTTCGACCGTTAGCTTTCCCGCTACTGGCGTGGGTATTACGGCTGCTCCGCAGACGGTCACTCTGACCAACAATGGTGGCGTTACGCTTCTTGTGCAAAGCATTGTGATTGCGGGGGACTTCGTGATCGTGCCGGGCAGCAACACCTGCGGCGCCAGTGTCGCCGTGGGTACGGCGTGCACCATGCAGGTTGCGTTTGTGCCGACCGTTGGAGGGCCACGTTCCGGTATGTTGACGGTCACTGACAATGCCGGCAACTCTCCGCAGACGCTGTCCCTCGTCGGTACGGGCGTTGATTTCACACTCAACCCGAATGGTGGGACGAGTCTTACCATTGTGAATGGTCAGAACGCCGTCTATCCGTTGCTGCTAACTTCTGCTGCAAACATTCCTGGAACGGCGAACTTCACTTGTACAGGATTCCCAGCGAACTCCACTTGCAATGTGACGCCTGCCAACGTTCCGCTTGGCAGTACGACGACGATTTCTGTCACTGTTCTTACCGGCGTCTCATCGACGGCCCTCTTACCACGGCCGCCGATGGGTCGATCAAGTAGTTTTTGGCTTGCGGCCTTGTTGCCAGTAGGGTTGCTCGCTCTGCTAAGAACCCGACGGTCGGGACTTGCTGCCTTTGCGCTCCTCGGTTGTTTGATTGCGGCAACGGGATGCGGTGCCGGGCGCACAATTCCTCAGGGTACCGGCTCCAATCCAAACCCTCCGTCGACTCCGGTCACGCCGGCGGGGACTTATACGGTGGTTGCCTCGGCCACGAGTGGTGGACTGACGCGAAGCGTAAGTCTTACGTTGATTGTTCAGTAGGATTGGGATGCTGAGGTGCACGGAGGCTGCAAAATCAAACAGCCCGGCCGGCACTTGCTCCCGAGGCCCATGCCCACTGGAAGTTATATCCTCCGAGCCATCCTGTTACGTCCACTACCTCGCCGATAAAGTAGAGGCCCGGAATCTTGCGGCTCTGCATCGTCTTTGCGTCGAGCTCTAGCGTGTCGACACCTCCGGCCGTCACCTCGGCCTTGGCGTAGCCCTCGGTTCCGGCGGGCATCATCTTCCAGGTGTGCAGTTGTTGCTCCATAACTGCGAGTGAGGCGTTGGTCCAATCTTTTGGTTGATGAAGTGCGACCCATCGCTCGGCCATGCGCGCCGGAAGCACTGCGCGTAAGGCGAGACCTGCCGCCGCGCTGTCGCGTCGTGCGTTGCGAGCAAGCAAGGGCGCGGTCACAAGGATGTCCGGCGCAAGATCAACTTCGATAGCTTCGCCGGGCCGCCAGTAGGAGGACACCTGCAGGATCGCAGGGCCACTCAGTCCCCGATGCGTCACCAGCATCTTTTCCCGGAAGGTCCCGCGCCTCTGCCGCGTTCCGGCATCTGCGACGACCTCGGCTGAGACGCCTGCGAGGTCGCACCAGTGGTCGCGATCTTCGGCGCTGAAGACCAGTGGTACGAGGCCTGGTCTGCATGGAATGATTCGCAGGCCGAACTGCTCTGCGAGGCTGTAGCCGAGTCCTGTGGCGCCCATCTTAGGGATGGATAAACCTCCGGTGGCGACTACGAGGGCTTCGGATTCAAAGATGGTTTCTGCGGTATGGACTTGAAAATGTCCGTCGCGTACGACTGAGGTGACCTTCGCGCCGACGAGGATACGGACACCTGCTTCTGCGCATTCGCGCTCCAGCATGGTGATGATGTCGTGTGCGGAACGGTCGCAGAAGAGCTGTCCGAGAGTTTTTTCGTGATAGCGGATTCCGTGCCTCTCGACCATGGCGACGAAATCCTGTGGCGTGAAGCGGGCAAGCGCCGATTTGGCGAAGTGAGGGTTTTCGGAGAGAAAGTTTTCTGCGCGGCAGTGGATGTTGGTGAAGTTGCAACGGCCGCCTCCGGAGATGAGGATCTTTTTGCCGACGCGTTCGGCGTGGTCGAGCAAGACGACGCGGCGGCCACGGCGTCCGGCTTCCAGTGCGCACATCATCCCGGCCGCGCCTGCCCCCAGGATTACGACATCGACCTTCGGCACGCGCGTTCCTCGTTGCTTTCTTTGAATCCGGATTCCAGTCGCTTATCTCTATTCTAGATTTGTTGTGGTTTGCGGTTGTGCGACCATTGATTCATGTTGAAAAAGGTTGAAGGACGTGGGCCTCGAGTGGTTGCATCCCAGCCGCATGGGCCTGCGGCGGCGGTGACGCGGCGGGCGGCGGATCGGTTGCGGGCGGGGCATCTGTGGGTGTATCGGTCGGATGTTGAGTCGCTGGTGCCTGGCGGTTGGGACGACCGAGATTCCGGGCGGGGCGCTGGTTACGGTGATGGATAGTCGCGGGATTCCGCTGGGGTCGGGGCTTTATAGTGCGGCGTCGCAGATTGCGGTGAGGATGGTTTCGGCGGAGGTTGCGCTGACGCGCGGGGCTTATCTGGAGCAGGTGCGGGAGCGGGTAGTTGCGGCGCTGTCGCTGCGGGACGAGGTTGCGCCGGAGTCGATGGAGAACGATGCTTGCCGGTTGATCTTCTCGGAGGCGGACGATTTGCCGGGGATTGTCGCGGATCGCTATAACGAGCTGGTGATTGTGCAGTTGTTGACGCAGGGAACGGCGCAGGACGACGTTCGTGCTGTGCTGACTGAGGTGATTCGGGAGCGGATGACTCCGGCGACGATTCTTGAGCGGCCTGATCCGAAGATCCGTGAGTTGGAGGAGTTGGCTGCGCCTTCGCCTGGGCCGTTGTATTCAAGTGGCGATTCGCCGCAACTCACGACTGTGTTCACGATCAATGGATTGCGTTTTCATTATGACGCTGGTTCGGGGCAGAAGACCGGGGCGTTTCTCGATCAGCGGCTGAACTATGAGGCGGCGGCGCGGTATGGGCGCGGTTCGGCGCTGGATATTTGTACGTACCAGGGTGGGTTTGCGATTCATCTGGCGCAGCGGTGTCAGCAGGTGACGGGGGTTGATGCGAGTCGCGGGGCGCTTGAGGTGGCGGACCGGAACCTTGAGCTGAATCCGGAGCTTGCGGCGCGGGTGCATTGGATTGAGGCCGATGCGTTCGAGCTGCTGCGCGAGTTTGAGGCGAGGGGAGAGCGGTACGACACGATCGTGCTCGACCCGCCGGCGTTTGCGAAGTCGAAGCGCGCGGCCGAAGGTGCGATGCGCGGGTACAAGGAGCTGAACCTGCGCGCGATGAAGATGCTACGGCCGGGTGGGACTCTGGTGACCTGCTCGTGCTCGCATCATGTTCCGCTTGCCGAGTTCACCGAGGTGGTTGCGGCGGCGGCTTCGGATGCGGGACGGCGGGTGCAGATGCTTGAGGTTCGGGGAGCTGCGCCGGACCATCCGGCGGTTTTGACGCTGCCGGAGACGAGTTATCTGAAGTGTTTGATCTGCCGGGTGGGGTGACCCCCTCCCCCCATTGCCCGCGCGTAAATGGTTTATATTCATGCATTTACGGCAGGTGATTGTCTGCAAAATATTGATAATAAATGGTTTACTTCCAAAATCGTGCATCGAAACGAGTTAGCCCCGAGACGATGGTCCGGGGCTTCTTTGTTTTTGATCTATATATCCAGTATATCGGGTTGAGGATAACTAATACGCCAACTCGATCTTGCTTTGTTTCAATGGGTTACGTGATTTTGGGGCTTGACATGTGATTTTTGGGCGGAAAATGACAAAAGAGAAATAACAGCAGGGGGCAAGCGCAATGAAATCAATCGCTTGCCGGTCGAATCTGACGCAAGTCAGGCCTGCGCATCGGCGGGCATTGTTGTCAGTGCCTTTTGTGCGAGGGCGGGAAGGATGAAGGAGGGCAGGATGGTCGAGATCGTGGCATAGACCAGAAGTCCTCCATAGAGGGCGTCATCGATGTGGAACGACTCGTGAAGAATTGCGGCGATAACCAGCGTGAAGATGAGAGTCGGAGTGAGTGCTACTGCGACACGGATGCTGCCCTTGTTCGTTCTTCGGGAGAAGTAGCGGCATTCCACCCAACTCTTGGCAATCCGAAGCGGAAGCACGACGATTGATAGAGCCAATCCATAGAAGAGTGCCTTGAGAACCAAGGCATCAGTAGGGACTTCCAGTCCTTCGTGGAAAAAGTAGAAAGGAACAAAGAACGAGGCGAAGAGCCGGACCGCATGAAGGTTTTCATGGGACGCCAGAGTTGTCATCCGAGTCTTAAGGAGACCCGCCACCAACCCGGCGACGAAGGCGCCGATAAGAACGTGGACACCGACCGCACTACTGATGACCGCACATATGATCCCGACCATGAGCAGGAGAGAGAACTCCGAGCCGGGAGCATAGGGAACGACATACTTGCCCAGAGCCAGAAAAAAGAGAGGGGTTAGAACAACGAGAAGCAGAAGCGCGCCAATCGAGACGGCCAGCGCCTGCACAGAGTCCGCATGGGAGAGAATGAGTAACACCAGCAGCGCGATAATTTCGCCGGCGATGGCGTTGATCGATACCTCGGTCTGTTCGCTCTCTGTCAGGCCGGAGTGGGGCAATATATCAAGGATGAAGCCGGTCGACGGGGTGAGGAGCCCTAGACCCAACAGCGAAGCTGCCTGCCACGACATATGCAGATAGTGGATGGCTAGCCATGCCGACGCGACCAGAAAGACTCCTCGAGTAGCAAGATGACCGATGAGGCGCCGGAGCTGATGGCGAATCTCGACCAGGTCGACTTCCAGGCCGGCAAGAAGGAAGAGCGATGCGATACCAAGTGTCGCTACGACAGCAAGAACATGGTCGTCTACAGTTGTCTTGAAGAGAACGGCGCCGACGATTCCAAAGATAAAGCAGGTGAGCGGCGCGGGCAGCCGAAACCGCTGGAGTGCCCGAGGCACTACCAGGAGCCCAAGAATCATGCCCAGATAAACCAGGGTGCGGCTGGGAATCTGCATTGTGCGTATCAGGCGTCGTTGTTGCTGCTTGACCTCGGACTATAGCAAAAACATGAGTCGATCTGCTCTATATTCGGGTTTTCGCACCGGCTTGCCACAATGACATGCAAGCTTTACCCTGGCGGACCGGCAGCGCGTCTCGCTCGGCCTAGTTGTTGGCGCTGGCAACCGCGTCCTGCACCTTCTTTTGATCTTCTGCGGCCAACTGCTCCGGTCCGAGTTTGTAGTTCAGCCTGTCGATCGTTCCATTGAAACGGAACGGTAGATCGTAGCTGAAGTCCACCCCCGAGCGAGTATCGAGACCGATGTCGAAGGTTTCGTCGATGGTCATCATGAGCGGAATCGAGTGCGGAATCGTCTTACGATCCACTTCCTTGCCATCGACCGACAGCACGCCCGTGCCACCTTTGCCTGGGCCGGGCCCGTCGTATTTGAAGTCGAAGACGACAGTGTGTTTGCCCGCGCTGAGCGATGGCCCTGACCATCTGAAGCGCTCAAGGTCGAGCATGTTGTAGACGAAGACCGGCCTGCCTCTGCCGACCTGCGCGACGCCGGTGATGAGTCCTGCAATCAACCAAAGCGGAGCGAGGAGCAAGAGTGCGTAGCCGGGCCATGTCTTCCAGCCGGACCACTGTCTGCTTCTTGCGAAGAAAGTAAGCAGCAGTCCCAAAAGGAACAGGCCCCAGATGACAACTTTGAACACGGTGCTTCTGAGCCACCAGTTGTGACTTTGACTGAGGAAGAGGCCGTAACCACCGAACCGTCCGCCAAGCGTCGCGATCATGCCTTCACCACCGCCTTCGGGGACCGTGATCTCGGCTGTTATGGTGTAGTCCTTGTCGAGAAGGCTGGGCGCATTGCCGAGAGGGATGCCAGCGTTTACTCCGGTGTAGGTAAAGTCGGTACGTCCCGCGACTGCGCTTGGCCGCTTCGTCAGCAGGCGGGAGAATGCCGTATTGTCCAGCGGAAAGACGTTATATTTTGTTGCCTCTGTCTGAAACAGCGCCTGCATCTCTTTGAGTTTGTCCGGATTCGACGCGGCGAGGTCGTTGTTCTCCGAGTAGTCCTGAGCGATGTTGTAAAGCTCCCATTTGTAGCCGGTAGTCACGTCGGGGAGCTTGCCGGTTGCGAGGTCCCAGGGTGGAGCGAAGGGAGTCGTAGCGGCGATCCAACCATCGTGATAGATCGCGCGATTGCCGGCCATCTCGAAGTACTGTGTTGTACGCGTCGATGGCGCGTTGGCGTTTGCTGGATCGAAGGTGTAGGCCATGCTTACGCCTTCGATGGGCCTTTGCGGGATGCCGTTTACGGTGGTCGGTGCGGGAATGCCTGCTACTTCAAGGATGGTTGGGACGATGTCGATGACATGGTGGAACTGGGTGCGAATCGCTCCCGCGTCCTTGATGTGGCCGGGCCAGGAGATGGCGAGTCCCTGCCGCGTACCGCCGAAGTGCGATGCTACCTGCTTGGTCCACTTGAAGGGGGTATCAAATGCCCACGACCACGCCTACCGACATGTGCGGGTACGTCTTGTCGGAGCCCCACTCGTTGTAGTGCAGCATCTGCAGCGCCTCGGGCGCTTTCAGAATTCCGTTGTAGGCGGTGAGTTGATTGAAGGCGCCGGAGAGCGTGCCTTCGGGGCTGGTTCCGTTGTCGCCGACGATGTAGATGATCAGCGTGTTGTCCAGCTTGCCCTGGTCCTGCACCTCCTGAATGACGCGGCCGATCTCGTAGTCGGTATAAGCGGCATAACCAGCGAACACCTCGGCCTGGCGCGCGTAGAGTTTCTTTTCTATTTCGGAGAGCGAGTCCCACTTGGGTATCGAATCCGGCCACGGAGTGAGTTGTGCATTGGCGGGGATGACGCCGAGGCGCTTCTGGTTGGCGAAGATCTGGTCGCGCAACTTTTCGTAGCCCATGTCGAACTTGCCTTTGAACTTGTCGATCCACTCCTGCTTCGGCTGATGGGGCGAGTGTGTGCCGCCGGGAACGTAATAGAGGAAGAACGGCTTGTCAGGTGCGGCCGCGTTCAGGTCGCGCATGTGCTTGATGGCTTCGTCGGCCAGATCGGTAGTGAGGTTGTAGTCTTTGTTTCCGACAAATGGAAAGATCTGGGTGTGATCGCGGAAGAGGTAAGGCGTCCACTGGTCGGTCTCGCCCCCCATGAAACCGTAGAAGTATTCGAAGCCCATCCCGGAAGGCCACTGATCGTAAGGCCCGGCGACGCTGTATTGAAAGCTGGGGGTATTGTGGTTCTTGCCAAACCATGAGGTGGAGTAGCCGTTGTCGCGAAGGATTGTGCCGATGCTGCCGTTCTCAAGGCCGATGATAGAGTCATATCCCGGGTATCCGGTGGACAGTTCGCCAATGACGCCAGAGCCGACAGAGTGATGGTTGCGGCCCGTAATCAGCGCCGCGCGCGTTGGTGAGCAAAGCGCAGTGGAGTGGAATTGGATGTAGCGCAGGCCCGTACTGGCGACGCGATCGAGGGCGGGTGTGGGGATGACACCGCCAAACGTGCCGGAGACGCCATAGCCCTGGTCATCCGTCATGATGAGGAGCACGTTGGGAGCGCCTTTGGGCGGAACGACCCGAGGTGGCCACCATTGAGTGGAATCTGTGGCGGCAGGCTTGATGACCCCGCCGAATTTAGGTGGAACCGCCGGGATCTGTTTCCCTTCGATTGTGGTCGTGGCGCTCGGAGAGCCAAGCTGTCCGGTGACGACCTGCGCATTTACTGAGTGGAGAAACACGATAGCCACGAATAGGCAAGCTGCGCGTTCGACGAGAAGGCTCTTTAACTTCCAACTCATGCAAATACTCCTTGGCTCTAAATGCGAATCGGTGCAAGGAGTTTATGAACATGCCGCGGGTTTGGTAACCCCCAAAAATAGTAGTCAGGCAAAGATGTGTTTCGACACGGCATGGAATGGGCTAGGCTGCGTTCTGGGCGACTATACTTCTGACTATCTTGAGATGGAGCGTGTACGGGATGGTTATGAGACGGGTTTGGGTTGGTGTATTTGCTGGTTTGTTGATGGCTTCGACCCTTGGGGTAGCGCAGGACAAGGACAAAGGGAAAGATAAGGATAAGGACAAGAAGCAGGACGAGAAGGTGGTGGTGAAGGGAAAGCCGGAGGTGACGGAGGCGGAGTTGCCCGGCGACTCGACTACTGATGGTTCGGTGACGGTGGGCGGGCAGGTGATTGCCTACAAGGCGGTGGCGGGGACGTTGACGGTGGGGTCGACGGATTCGCAGGACGCGATGCTGGGACTGGATGGGAAGATGCTGCCGGGGACCGGGGTGAAGGCGCCCGATCCGGATAAGCCCGAGGAGGCGACGGCAACGGCGCGGATGTTTTATGTTGCGTACTTCAAGAAGAATCCGGAGGCGGTGCGTCCGGTGACGTTTTTGTATAACGGCGGGCCGGGCAGCTCGACGATGTGGCTGCACATGGGGTCGTTTGGGCCGAAGAGGGTGGTGACGACGGATGGGCAGCACGATGAAGGTGCGCCGTACAAGATCGTCAATAACGACTACAGTCTGCTGGATGTGAGCGATGTGGTGTTTATCGATGCGCCGGGGACGGGGTTCAGCCGGATTATGGGCGAGGACAAAGAGAAGGCGTTCTGGGGTGTGGATCCGGATGCACATGCGTTCGAGCGGTTCATCCGAAGATTTTTGACGAAGTTTGACCGGTGGAACTCGCCGAAGTATCTGTTTGGCGAGAGCTATGGAACGCCGCGAACGGCGGTGCTTTCCGCCGACCTGCAGAACGTGGATCTGAATGGGATTGTGTTGCTGTCACAGATTCTGAGTTTTGATAACAGCATCGATGGGCCGCGGTGGAATCCGGGTGTGGACCAGGCTTATGCGCTGGCGTTGCCGACGTTTGCGGCGAGTGCGTTTTATCATCACAAACTGCCAACGCAACCGGCGGCGCTGGAGCCTTTTCTAGCCGAGGTGGAGCAGTATGCGCTGGGAGACTATATGTCGGCGCTGCTGCAGGGGTCGGATCTGCCAGAGGCGAGGCGGCAGGCTGTGGCGGAGAAGCTGCATGGGTATACCGGGCTGCCGGTGGCGTATTTGCTACGGGCGAATCTGAGGGTTTCGGGTGCAGCGTTCAGCAAGCAGCTGCAGCTCGATGACGAGATGACGACGGGGCGGCTGGATGCGCGGTACAAGGGGCCGGATCTGGACCCGCTGAGCTCGGATGCGGAGTATGACCCGCAGAGTAATGCGATCTCGTCGGCGTATACGGCGGCGCTGAACCAGTACATGCGGACGGAGCTGAAGTACGGGGCCGATCAGACGTATAAGCCGGGGGCTTATACAGACGCCGATTTTACGTGGGATCTGCAGCACCAGCCACCGGGAGGGCCGCCGGCTGCGCAACAGGATGGCGGGACGAATGTAATGCCGGACCTGGCGTTCACGATGAAGTCGAACCCGAAGATGAAGGTGATGCTGGCCGGAGGGTACTACGATCTGGCAACACCTTATTTTGAGGGCAAGTACGAGATGCATCATCTGCAGATTCCGCAGAAGCTGCAGGCGAACATCAGCTACCACTACTACCAGAGCGGGCACATGGTCTATGTGAATGAGGATGTGCTGAAGCTCTTTCACGCGGATGTGGCGGCGTTTATCAGGGGGACTGAGAACGGGAAGTAGAGGTCGCCCGGGTGAAAAGGGGTCGTCTTCGGACGGCCTCTTTTTTATTGGAGTGGCTAAGCCGCTTATTTTCAATGAATTTGGTTGCGGGAGGTCGATTTCATAAATCTTAGTGTGTTGTACTAATATTATATGCAACTTTTAGAGCTGCGCTGCGTCTTAATGAGTGCAGGTGGTGAAGAACCCCTGAATTTCAGGACCTTATTAAGGAGAGTGCTTATTATGACCACGATGACTCGGTTTGTTCCCTTGCGTACACCTTTCGAGGATGTTGCCGGATTGCAAAAGCGGCTGAACTCGATCTTCAATGACTTTGCGGGGCCGGATACCTCTAGCGCGAGCTTTGTGCCGGCGGTGGATGTATATGAGGATGCGGAGAAGCTGGTGTTGAAGCTGGAGATTCCCGGGGTGAAGACGGAGGATCTCGACATTCGCCTCGAGAACCAGACGCTGGTGATCAAGGGCGAACGGAAGTTTGAGTCGACAGAGAAGGCTGAGAACTTTCACCGTATCGAGCGGCGCTTCGGCAGCTTCGTTCGCAGCTTTACCCTGCCGCAAACAGTGAATAGCGAAGGCGTGACTGCGACTTCGGATGCTGGTGTGTTGACGATCTCGCTCGAGAAGAAGGCTGAGGCACAGCCTAAGCAGATCAAGGTGCAGGTTGGCGCGACGAAGCAGGTTGAAGCGCAGACCGCTCAGTAATTCGGTCGTAAGATGACCAAAGGGAAGGCTTGATGCCTTCCCTTTTTGTTGTTGAACTTCTCAGGCTGGGTGGCGAAGATGAGGCACCCGATTGAAGTGGTACGGGCCACCCGTCCGGCGCAGGCAGAATGGAGTCTTCATTCTGGCGTCACGACCGTAGTAATCTCATTGGAGTCAATCCACTTTTCCGAATGTCGATACTTCCATCGAACATGATTTTGTACGTTCCAGGCTGGGATATATCGACCAGGCGATTCACGATCATGTGATCGTGAACCACCTGCCCTGATTGAAGTTCAAACGCTGACCCGCTTTTCATGCCTCTTGTGGGCGCTCGGGGAATGATGGGCAATTCTTCTCCGGCGCCATTCTTGACTTTCACTACAAACCCATTCAACTCGGCTTCATTGTGCCCGAAAGTAAAATGAAACCGAAATGGTTCTGCAGACGTGTTTTTTAGGTCAATGTTCAGAAGCATGTCTTTGCCCACTACCGCGGATAATGGGTCTGGTGAGATAGACAATTGTAGTTCTCCATCCTCTTGAGCTGGATGAGCTTTCCTAAACTCAGGGGAGGGCTCCGACATGGGTGGTGTTGTGGTTTGAGATTCAATTGCCAATGGAATAAAAAGCGTCAAAAGTAAGAGGCAATAGCGAGGATCTTTTGGCTTCATATGCCGTCCTTCGTAGCGTCGTATTTGCAAAGTCAGCCTTTAGGACCACGCGAGGACTCAAGTCGATCGGGTGGCTCAAATCCAATCTAAGCGAACAACTGGGTGCCCCACCTTCGCGACGGCTTTATCGTTGCTAAGGTGGGCATCATGCGAAACACGACCGTTCTTCAGGCCCGTTCCACTAGAAGGCGATAACGGTATTCCCAAAATGGGAATCCCTCAAAATAAATTTAGAAAAAGTGGCGTGTTTTTCGAGCGTGAAAAATGACCGTCAACTTACCAGCTTTCACCAGCAGTCCACCACAAATTCACCATCGAAAAACCACGTTCTGCACCACGTTTTTGCCAAAACCCCCAGCAAAAACGGTGGTTATCCAGCCCCAAAAAAATAGTGCAAAAAGCGATGGACCTTCCCCCCGTTTTTCAGGGGCGCTGGCCGTGGGTGCGTGGCGGAGATGGGGTTACGGATGGGGTGGCGAGGCCGACGAATTCGGTGACGGAGTTGCTGGTGAAGTTGGTGACCCAGATATTGCCGGAGGCGTCGATGGCGAGGCCGCGGGGGTTGCTGAGGCCGGCGGCCTGATAGCCAGTGGTGGGGGAGGCTGCTGCGCCGGTGTTGGAGAAGGCCGAGAGGGAGTTGCCTTCGCGGTTGGCGACCCAGACGCGATTGCTGCCGTCGATTGCAATCTGTGCGGGGCCCTTGAGACCGCCGCCGGTGTAGCCGTTGGAGGGAGAGACGAGGACGCCGTTCTTGTCGGAGGCGCCGATGGCGTTGTTCTTGTTGCTGGCGTACCAGACCTTGTCGGCGGAGTCGACGGCCACGGAGGTGAGGTCGGTGCCGGAGGCGGCGGTGGTGAACTCCGCAGTGGAAGTCTGTGTGGCGGGGAGGGTGAAGCGATAGAGGCTGTGAGGCTCACCGATGGTCCAGCCGATGCCGGTGCTATTGATGGCGATGCCGGAGTCGTAGGCGCTGGTGGTGAACTTCTTGAGCACGGAGCCGTCGCCTCGAAGGACGGTGGTGCGGGCGGTGCCTGAGATCCAGAGGTTTTGGGCGGCGTCGAAGGCGGGGAAGAAGCAGGCGGTGTCGCAGGGGTATGGAGAGCTGGTGAGCGAGGCGCCGGTGGTGGAGAATTTGGAGACGGAGGAGGCGTTGGGGGGGCCGAAGTTGACGACCCAGGGATCGTCGTGGGCGTCGATGGCGATGGAGTAGGGGAGGTTGAGGCCACCGCCGGTGAAGCCGACGCCGGAGAGGATGGTGCCGGTGGTGTCGAACTCGGTGAGGGAGTTGCTGATGTAGCCGGGAACCCAGACGTTGCCGAGGGAGTCGATTGCGGGAAAGTAAGGACCGACCATGTTTTCGGCGTAGTAGGTGATGGCGAGGGACCAGTCGTTGGGTTTGGTGCTGAGGGTCGGCTGGAAGGCTGTGGTGAGGGAGCTGGCGCTGAAGAGCGCGGCGACGTTGGCGCCGGGGTTGTGCGCGATGTTGACGGCTGCTGTGATGACGTCGGTGGGAGCGGCTCCGTCGAGGCGGAGGGCGTTGGTGAAGAGCGGGGTGCAGCCTGCGTTTCCGTCGGAGTTGACGCAGTTGACGAGCAGGTTGGCGAGGGTGTTGAGCTGGGCCTGGGGGACGTCGCCGTTGCCGCCGAGGTTCTGGACACGGGCGACGCCGGTGCCGATGTCGACGAGGTTGCGGGCGGTGCGGAAGGCGTTGGCGATGCCCTGGAGCGCGGCGGGAGTGGAGGAAGAGCTGACGTGGGTTGCGTCGGTCATGAAGCCGGAGAGGGCGTAGACGGCGGCGACGGTGGTGACCTCGTTGAGCGAGACGTAGGGCACGGTGCTGGCGAAGTCGGTTCGGCCTTCAGGGCAGGCTCCGAAGGCTGCCATGAGACCGAGAGCGGGGTTGACCTGTCCGGCGGGGAGGCCGGGGTTGCCGCCGAGGGCGAGGAGATAGACTTGCTGGCCGGTGGTGCAGGTGTAGTCGCCGGAGATGCTGAAGCCGCCGTTGGCGTCGGTGAGAACGTAGTTGCCGATGGCGTCGGTGGAGATTCCGGGTTGGGTGGAGTTGAGCATGGAGGTGCTGGGAGCACCGTAGCCGTTGGTGCTGGCGGCGAAGAGATAGATGTGTGCTCCGACGACGGGATCCTGTCCGCCGTGGACGTTGCCGACGATCGCAGAGCCGGCGACCGTTGCGGGAGCGGGGGGATTGGTTGTTGCGATGGCGGTTCCTGAGGTCAGCTGCTTTTCCTGAAACGCCGCGCAGCCGCTCAGGAGGGCGGAGGCGGCGAGCGAGAACGCAAGATAGTGGTTCGAAAAACGGGGCAAAGGAGTGTCTCCCGAGTGCTGCAAGTGATGCCAAGATTAGCAGTTAGTGGAAGTTCGAACGTACGACTTTCGCGTCAGAAAGGATGGCGCAGGAGGGTGAGATTGGCGCCAATTTGGAATGCTGCGCGTGCGAAAAAGATTGACGATTGTGATCCGGTTTGGATCAGGATATTTTGGACGGTGCGAAAGCGGAGCAGGTAAAGATGCGAGGATCGATTGCGCTAATGGTTGTCGGAGCTTGGTTTAGTGGGTCCGGAGCTCGGCTTGCACAGGAGAGGGCGACGTCCAAGACGCTCCGAAGATCCCTATTGTACGGATTGGAGATTTCTACAGAAGAGCCGGTGGCGGCACAGCTTCCATCCCAAACGTATGAGACTGGTTTTCAATGTACGAGCGATGGCACCGTGGTGGTGAACTCTGTTCCTGTCCTTGATCAGTCACAGCGCAGGGCTCCGGGCCCGTGGATACTGAGTACGATCTCGCCAAGCGGTAAGGTGGTTAGCTTCGATTTCAAAAAAATCACCGATATTGCTCTCGGGGACGGACGGGATGCGACGGCGCAGGATGTGGGTGATCATGATGTCGATTTTCTGTTCGGCCAGCTTGGAGGGAGCAAGCACGATGGGCGGCCGCAGTATGGCAGGCCGACAGAGGCGACTAAATGGTTCGTGGCACAGTTCGATCGGGATGGAATGTATCACGGAGCGACGGAAATTAACCTGCCGAGACTGGAGCTGGATCGGATGGCGGTGTTCGACGATGGCGACCTGCTGATCTTCGCTCTCGATGAGGCCAACAGGCAGCCCCAGTTGATCAGGTATTCGATGATTGGCCAGAAAGTCCAGTACTACTTTGCGGACGCCGACTTTGCTCGGAAGGATCCTAACGCTCGGCTGCCCGTGGACAAGGGGACGAATCCTGACAAAGACCGCGAGGATCTCTTTCAGTTGGACGCAAGTGTGCGTCTGTCACAGCTCTCTCACTACAAGGACTCGATTTTGCTGTTACAGAAGGACGACGGCACCCCTTTGTTGCAGGCGTTTCCCGATGGGTCAGTGCGCACGATCAAGCTTCCGCAGGTAGCTGGGTTCAGCAGGTCGACGCTGATTCCTTCGGACGATCAGATCTATGTGCAGTACCGAAAGCCGAATGAAAATCGAGGCGATCAGATTGTGATTCTGGAGATTGATGCGAACACCGGAGAGGAGTTGCGGCGAATTGAGCCAGGTGATCTCGAGGTGGCGTGTGTTCATCGGGATGTTTTTCGCGTGATTCGGTTCAAGGGTCAGCACACGTTTCAGTTTTTCAATGCGAGGGTGACGGCGGCGGTGAGGTAGGGGTTGTCGCGCGGCGGAAGGATAGGGCGGCGACGGTGATGAGGAGGGGTTCGGCGAACCAGAGGGAGTGGTTGCCGAAACGAGGGGCGGCCCATGCGCCTATAACGGCTCCAGCAAGAAAGCACAGGCAGATGAGGCCCAAGGCGCGAGCCTGGGAGAGGCCATGCTCGCGGTTTTCGGGGGTGGCACGGGGATCGAAGGCGTCGTAGAGGCCCTCGGCGACGTCGCGGAGGTTTCCGGTGATGAAGGTGGAGTTGTAGGCGAATCGATCGACGCGGCGGAAACTTGCGACCTGGATGGCGCCAGCGTAGGCGATGATGCCGGTGAATGCCATCTTGGGGAAGCTGTCCGGGAGCCAGCCGAGCACGAAGATGGCGGCGATCTCCAAGCCGAGGCCCAGGAGAACGAAGCGGAGACCCAGGCGGGTGCGGAGGTGCTTTGAGGTATGGATGCCGGCTAAGAAGCCCGCCAGCGGGATGAGGTGGGGGACGATGTCTTTCCAGTCGCGGCCAATGATGGCGATGCCGAGGAAGACGACGTTGCCGGACATGGCATTGGCAAAGACGTGGCCATGGTTGAGGTAGACGATGGCGTCGAGCAGGCCGCCGGTGGTGGCCAGGAGCATGGCGTCGGCGAGTGCGTCGGGTTGAATCTCTGTGACCGAGGGCGGCATGGTGGATGGAGGGACAGTCAGAGAGTATCGCGAAATGCGAATTGGATGATGTTTTTGAATGGGTTGGGCGGCGTGGGCTGGTTGGGACGAGGTTGGGTTAGGGGGTCTGGATAAATGTGAGTGACTTATTGTCACATTTCTCGCATCTTATTGGATCTTTATGCGTCTAATTTAATGCGAAAAGTTCAAAATCATTGATTTGAGAGGTAAATATGGCGATCAAGTGGGATCGGTTGACAGTGAAGTCGCAGGAGGCCGTGCAGGCAGCTATCGGACATGCCGCAGATAACGGCAATCCGGAGGCGTTGCCGCTGCATTTGATGGCGGCGCTGCTGGAGGATCGCGAGGGAGTGGTGATCCCGGTGCTGGAGAAGGTTGGGGTGCCGGTGGAGCAGCTGCTGTCGGGGGTGAATTCGGCAATTGCGAAGCTGCCGAAGGTGCAGGGTGGCGGGCAGCCGGGGTTGAGTGCGGCGCTGCAGAAGGTTTTGGAGCAGGGTTTCAAAGAGGCGGAGAACTTCAAGGACGACTACGTTTCGACGGAGCATCTGCTGCTGGCGCTTTCGAAGGCGAAGAACGATCCGGTACAGCTGGCGCTGGCGGCGCTGGGTGGGACGCATGAGGCGATTTTGAAGGCGCTGAGTGCGGTGCGCGGCTCGCAGAGGGTGACCGACCAGACTCCTGAGGGGAAGTTTCAGGCTCTGGAGAAGTATGCGAAGGACCTGACGGACCTGGCGCGTCGCGGAAAGCTTGATCCGGTGATCGGGCGGGACGAGGAGATTCGACGGGTGGTGCAGGTGTTGTCGCGAAGGACAAAGAATAATCCCGTGTTGATCGGTGAGCCGGGCGTGGGCAAGACGGCGATCGTGGAGGGATTGGCACGCAGGATTTTTCTGGGCGATGTCCCGGAGATTCTGAAGAACAAGCGGGTCTGTTCGCTGGATTTAGGGGCAATGATCGCCGGGGCGAAGTTTCGCGGGGAGTTTGAGGACCGGCTGAAGGCTGTGCTGAAAGAAATTGAGGAGTCGAACGGCGAAGTTATTTTGTTCATCGACGAGTTACATACTCTTGTGGGCGCAGGTGCGGCCGAAGGGGCTATGGATGCGAGCAATATGCTGAAGCCCGCGCTGGCCCGCGGCGGACTGCGGGCGATTGGCGCGACGACGCTGAATGAGTACCGGAAGTACATCGAGAAAGACGCGGCGCTGGAGCGGCGTTTTCAGATTGTGTATGTGGGCGAGCCGAACGTCGAGGACACGGTTGCGATTCTGCGTGGGCTGAAGGAGAAGTATGAGGCGCACCACAAGGTTCGGATCAAGGATTCGGCGATTGTGGCGGCGGCTACTCTGAGTCACCGTTATATCTCGGATCGGTTCTTGCCGGATAAGGCGATTGATCTTGTCGACGAGGCGGCCGCGGCGCTGGCGATTCAGATTGGTTCCGTGCCGGTGGAGATTGACGATCTGGAGCGACGGGCTACTTCGCTGGAGATTGAACGCGCGGCGTTGAAGCGGGAGAAGGATGCTGCGTCGAAGGAGCGGTTGGAGATCGTGGAGCGCGAGCTGGCTGAGGTGAAGGAGTCCTCAGCTGGACTGCGCGCGCGGTGGCAGAAGGAGCGCGGGGCGATTGGGAAGATCGCGGAGTTGAAGGAGAAGCTCGAGGCGTTGCGATTCCAGATGGGAGAAGAGACGCGCAAAGGCAATCTGCAACGCGCGGCAGAACTGCAGTATGGCGAGATTCCGAAGCTGGAGGCGGAGCTGCGCGAGTTGACGGCGGAGCAGGACGCTGCGGTTCGCGAGGATGCGGCGGAAGCTGCTACGGGTGTTGCGAAGAAGAGGTCGCGGATGCTGAAGGAAGAGGTCGACGAGGAGAATATCGCGGCGATTGTGTCGAAGTGGACGGGAATTCCTGTTGCGAAGATGCTCGAAGGCGAGATGCAGAAGCTGGTGCAGATGGAGGATCGTCTGCGCGAGCGCGTTGTTGGGCAGGACGAGGCTTTGAACGCGGTGGCCAACGCGATTCGGCGCTCGCGTGCTGGATTGAGCGATCCGAAGCGGCCAATTGGCTCGTTTATTTTTCTGGGGCCGACGGGAGTTGGCAAGACGGAGACGGCGAGAGCGCTGGCGGAGTTTCTGTTCGATGACGAGGCCGCGATGGTGCGGATCGACATGAGCGAGTACATGGAGAAGCATGCGGTGGCACGGTTGATTGGCGCGCCTCCGGGATATGTCGGGTACGACGAGGGCGGGCAGTTGACGGAGGCGGTACGACGGCGGCCGTATGCGGTGGTACTGTTCGACGAGATCGAGAAGGCGCATCCGGATGTGTTCAATGTGCTGCTGCAGGTTCTGGATGATGGACGGCTGACGGACTCGAAGGGCAGGACGGTGGACTTCAAGAACACGGTTCTGATTATGACTTCGAATGTTGGTGCGGCGCAGTTGTCGACGGCGTGGGCCTCGGGCGAAGAGGGCTTTGAGGAGGCGAAGAGCCGTGTGATGGACGAGCTGCGGAAACACTTCAAGCCGGAGTTCCTGAATCGAGTGGATGACATTGTGGTGTTCCGTCCGCTCGGCGATGAACAACTGACGCACATTGTCGATCTGCGGCTGAAGGACCTGCAGGCGATGCTGGCGGATCGGAAGATCACGCTTGAGCTGACCGATGGAGCGCGGAAGGCGATCTTCAAGGCGGGGTACGACCGGGCGTACGGAGCGCGGCCGTTGAAGCGGGCGATTCAGCGATTGGTGCAGGACAAGCTGGCGGTGAAGATACTGGACGGCAGCGTGCTGCATGGCGACCACGTAGAGGTGAAGGCGAACAAGAATGGGTTGGAGTTCGTGGTTACCGGGCGCCAGGCGGTCGTTTAATCAGACGATGGATTGTCCAATCTCTGAGAGGAGTGCAATGCGGTTGACCAGCGACTTGTACTGATCGTCTTTAAGGATGGCGACGTACGGGGCGGATTTGTGGACAACCGCTTTCACTTCGAGTCTCTTCTTGCGGGAGAGTCGTCGATGCGAGCCTTGACGGCGTCGCGCCAGAGGTAGAAGCCGAGGAGCCGTTGCACTTCGATCTCTGTGAGTCAGATGATGCGGGCCGCCCGAGAGTGTAGTCGATCCGTATACTGAAAAGCTGGATATGGGTAGACGGGCGATCATTATTGGAGCGGGGCCTGCGGGTTTGACGGCGGGGCTGGAGCTGCTGCGGCGAACGGATTTTCAACCGATCATTTTGGAAGCAAGTAACGAGATTGGCGGGATCTCGCGGACGATCAAGTACAAAGGCAACCGGATGGACATCGGGGGGCACCGGTTTTTTTCCAAGAGCGACCGGGTGATGCAGTGGTGGGTGGACCTGATGCCGCCCGAGGTCGCGGTCTCGGGTGATTCGGGTAGTGGAACCGAGATCAGTTATCAGGGCAAAACCAGGGTGGTCACAGTGCCCGCTCATTTGCATGAAGAGCCTGTGCTGCGTGGGGCCGGGCCGATTCTTCACCACGTAAATGTGGATGAGGTTGAGGAGGAGCAGGAAGATGAGGCGGCGGTCGAGTTGCATGACCTGCCGTCGGACCCCGATCTGGTCATGCTAATTCGTCCGCGCAAGAGCAGGATCTACTACTTGAGAAAGTTCTTCGACTATCCGATTACGCTGACCGGGACTACGTTGAAGAATCTCGGGCTGATGCGAACGTTCCGGGTGGGGACAAGCTATATGAAGTCGCGAGTGAGCCAGATCACACCGGAGAAGAGCCTTGAGGACTTTCTGATCAACCGGTTTGGTCGGCAGCTGTATCTGACGTTCTTCAAGAGCTATACGGAGAAGGTGTGGGGGACGCCGTGCAACGAGATCTCCGCTGAGTGGGGAGCGCAGCGGATCAAGGGCCTGAGTCTGACCACAGCGGTGAAGCACTTTGTGAAGAAGGCTTTCAGTAACAAAGGTAAGAAGGGTGATCTGGCGCAGAAGGGGACGGATACGAGTCTGATCGAACGGTTTATGTATCCGAAGTTTGGTCCGGGACAGCTGTGGGAGCATGTGGCGGACCAGATACGGGAGAAGGGTGGAGAGATCCACATGGGTTGGAAGGTGGATCGGATCCATTGCTCTGTGGAGGGCGGCGTAAAGCGGGTGGTTTCGATTGAAGCGGTGAATGAGAGGGGCGAGCGGCGGACGTTTGCGGGAGACTATTTCTTTTCGACGATGCCGATGCGCGAGCTTGTGGAGGCGATGGACGCTCCTGTTCCGGCCAATGTTCGCGAGGTGAGCGCGGGGCTGCAGTATCGAGACTTTATTACGGTTGGGCTGTTGGTGGACCGACTGAAGGTGAAGGAGCCGGATGGCGGGTTGTTGAAGGACACGTGGATTTATGTACAGGAGCCGGATGTAGTCCTAGGACGGTTACAAATCTTCAATAATTGGAGCCCGTATCTGGTGGCCGATCCGACAAAGGTGTGGATTGGGCTGGAGTATTTTTGTTACGACACGGATGATCTGTGGAAGATGCCGGATGAAGAGTTGAAGAGGTTTGCAATCGCCGAGGTGGCGAAGATCGGGATAGTGAATGCGGAAGACGTGTTGGACGGGCATGTGGTGCGAGTGCCGAAGACGTATCCGGCGTACTTCGGAACATATGACCGTTTCGAGGAATTGCGCGAGTTCACCGATGGGTTTGAGAATCTGTTTCTAGTAGGGAGAAACGGGATGCATAAGTACAACAACCAGGACCACAGCATGTTGACCGCGATGACGGTGGTGGATGGGCTTGTGGCTGGGCATGTTGATAAGGCAGCGCTCTGGGAGATCAACACAGAGCAGGAGTATCACGAGGAGAAGAAATAAGTTGAGGAAGATTCTTATCGTCGGGACGTTGTTGCTTGTGGTCTTTGTGGCGGTGTTTCGGCAACGGATCTTTGTGCGTGACCCGCTGGGCAAGGTAGAGCGGAACGGCGTTGCGGAGGATGGGGCGCGGCTGTACATCAACTATTCGAATGACGTGATGGTGGAGGATTCGGCGCGGCACGAGTTTGTTCTGGTGCAGGGTTGGAACAAGCTGCCGGGCATTCCGAAGCGTCTTGCGTGCCTGATTGGGCTGGTGTGCTGGACGAATGCGGATAGGGCCGCAGTGTTTCCGGTGGAGGGTACGGGTGGCAGGACGCCGGCGGTGATGAGCGCAAAGGAAGTTACGTTCGTGGACGGGTCGGGCGCGAAGGTCCGGGTGGGGTTGCGGTAATCGCCTAGGCGAAAAATAGGGTGTAACCTGCGAGGGGTAAATCCAATCTAAGGGTTCGAACGATACTTGAGTAGATGCCATGCGCGGGAACGCAGAATGGGAGCTCAAATGCCAGAGGATCCGATGGACGGGAGCGGGAAGATTGAACCGGGCGAGCCAGTAGCTGGGCGTGGTGCGGACAGCGCAGAGGCAATCCCGACGGTTTTGCCGGTTGCGGGGAATGAGGCCATAGCCGATTCTGTTTCCCCTTCGCTTGGCACTGCGCCTGATCCCGTGGTGGGCGCGACAGAGCCGGCGCCTGCGGTGGCGACGATACGCCTGGAAAAGAAGCATCCGCTGGCGATTCGTTGGATGCACTGGGTGAACTTTCCAGTGCTGTTCACGATGGTCTGGAGCGGGTTGCTGATCTATTGGAACGATTCGGACAATGCGTACCAGCATCCGCATGCGGTGTATCGGGTGGGCATTGGATCGCTGACGCTGGTAAGGCTGTTTCCACCGTGGTTCTGGAATGCGATTAACGCGCCGTACCGCGTGACGGAGGGGTTGGGGTATCACTTTTTTTTCATGTGGTTGTTTGCGATCAACGGGATTCTGTATGTGGCGTATCTGTGGATCTCGGGTGAGTGGAGGCTGCTGGTGCCGGAACGTCGGTCGGTGCGGGATGCAATTCAGGTGACGCTGGTTGATCTGCATCTGCGCAAGGGTCTGCCGCCGCAGAAGAAGTACAACGGCGGGCAGAGGATCGCTTATAGTGCGGTGATTCTGATGGGGCTGGGATCGTTGGTGACGGGGCTTTCCATCTATAAGCCGACGCAGGTGCATTGGATCACTTCACTGCTCGGTGGGTATGAGATGGCGCGGTGGGAGCACTTCTGGCTGACGATGGGGTTTTGTGCGTTTTTTTTGGTGCATGTAGTGCAGGTGTTGCTTGCGGGATGGAACAACTTTCGTTCGATGGTGAGCGGGTATGAGATTGTGCCGACGGCGAAGGCGCCGCTTGAGGAAGAGAGGAGTGCGCGATGAGTGACGGACGGGAGGAGCGCAAGGAACAGGAAGAACGGCGCAAATGGGAGGAGAAGCGGAAGGATCGCGAGGATGAGAGAGAGCGCGATTGGGAGAAGGATGGAGATAGAGAGCGGCGAGATTCGCGAGCGGTGGAGTCGCTGGATGCGGCGATGCGGGCTGAGTCGGGACGGCGGACTCGGCGAAGTTTTTTGGTGGCTGCAGCTGCAGCGGCGGGTGGGTATGGGTTTTATCGATGGATCGATCGCAGCCCCGGAGATCAGTTGATCCCTCGGCCGTTGCGCAAGATGCTGAACTTCAATGCAAAGGTTTCGCGCGGAGTGTTTGCTGAGCGCGGGCTGGCGCCGACGTATCCGGTCAGCAGATCGATGGAGTTGAGGACGAATGGAAACTATGGGCTGAAGATGGATCTGGTGCCGGAGAGCTATCGGCTGCAGTTGGTAGGGGTGGAGAATGCGAAGCGGTTTCCGCAGTATGTCGGTGATGTGACGGCGTGGGAGTACAAGTATGCGGCGAAGAAGGAGCCAGCGCCGGTGCAGCATGATACGAAGGTGGCGCCGAAGGATGAGGCGAAGGTCGACTCGAACAGCGATGCCGGAGCGGGAGAGGGGCCGATGATGCAGGGTGGTCCGGCTAGCACGATGGTTGCTGGAAGCGGCGAAAAGAAAGAGGAGACAAAGTTGCCTCCGGCCTTCGAAAGGGCGCTTGCGGATCTGAAGAAGGCGCAGGGAGACAAGCGGCCGCGTGGGCAGGAGGAGGCCGGTATGTCAGACAATACGCTCGATTCAGGGACACCCGGGCTGTTGTTGACGATGGATGACGTAACGAGCCTGCCGCACCAGGAGCTGGTGACGGAGTTCAAGTGCATTGAAGGCTGGAGTCAGGTGGTGCATTGGGGCGGGTATCGGCTGGCGGATTTGATTGCGAAGTATCCACCGGCGCGTGGGGCGGATGGGTCGTTGCCTAAGTATGTATATATGGAGACGCCGGATGGGGACTACTATTGCGGGTTTAGTTTGCAGGCGTGCCAGCATCCGCAGAGTCTGCTGGTGACCGAGATGGCGGGCAGTCCGCTGACGCAGTGGCATGGCGCACCGATACGGTTACATATGCCGATCAAGTACGGTTACAAACAGATCAAGCGCATTGGGTTGATCGCGTATACGGATATGCAGCCGGATGATTACTGGACGAAGTTGGGGTACGACTGGTACGCGGGTCTCTAGGGAACGACTGGAACGCCGGTACTTACTATTCCGTTTGGCTTCGCTTTTTGGACGGCGATCCATTGGGTGGTGCGTGCGTCGAGCATGTCGAGAGGGAGGCCGCCGCCGCTGAGGATCTCGTCGTGGAAGGTGCGGATGTCGAACTTGGGGCCTAGTTCTTTTTTGGCGCGTTCGCGGAGTTCGATGATTTTCAGCTGGCCTAGCTTGTAGGAGCAGGCCTGTGCGGGCCAGGCGATGTAACGGTCGGTTTCGGACTGGATGAGTGGCTCGTTGACGTCGTTCTTGCGCATGTAGTCGACGACCTGATCGCGCGTCCAGCCCATGGAGTGGATGCCGGTGTCGACGACGAGGCGAACGGCGCGGAAGAGTTCGGAGTCGAGGCGGCCGTAGTCGCTGACGGGGTCCTGGTAGAAGCCGACCTCTTTGCCCAGTTGCTCGGCGTAGAGTGCCCAGCCTTCGGAGTAGGCGGCGAAGCCGGTGTGGAGGCGGAATTTGGGAAGACCTTTGAGCTGCTGCTGGACCGAGAGTTGCATGTGGTGGCCGGGGATGCCTTCGTGGTAGGCGACGGCCTCGTCGAGGAGGAGGGTGCGGTGGGCGTAGTCGCTGGTGGCGACGCTGACGCGGCCCGGGCGTTTCCCGTCGGGCGTTCCGGTCTGGTAGTGGGTCGAATCGGCTGACTGGAAGACGGGGATGGCTTCGACGGTGACGGGGCTGCCGGGGATGAAGGTGAAGAGCTGCGGAAGCTTGGGCTGCATCTGCGCGATGTAGCGGCGGTAGTCGTCGAGGATCTGCTCGGCGGAGGTGGGTGTCCACTTGGGGTCGCTGTTGATGGAGGCGCGGAAGGCGGCTAGGTCTTTGAAGCCCGCCTTGTGGGCGAGGGTGGTCATCTCGTCGGTGATGCGGGCGACTTCGTTCAAGCCGATGGTGTGGATCTGGTCCGGCGTGAGGTGCGTGGTGGTGCGGCCGAGGATGTCGTTCTGATAGCGTTTGGCGCCGTCGGGAAGTGAGGTGACGGCGAGGGTCGTGCGGCCGTGTGGGGCGTAGTCGGTTGTGATGAAGGCGGCGAAGGCGCGGTACGCGGGGATGACGTCCTGATTGATGGCCGCGGTGATCTCGGCGGTGAGGCGTTTTTGTTCTTCAGGCGAGATGCTGGCGGGATACTTCTTCGTGGGGATGAGGAACGGGTCGGCCTCGATGATGCCGTTGCATTGGCCGGGGACTTTTTCGAGCAGGAAGCGGACGGGCATCAGGTTGTCTTTCAGGCCGGCACGCAGGACCTCGGTGGTTTGGGTCAGGACGCGCGGGATCTGGTGGAGACGTGCGATGTAGTCCTCGTAGTGCTTGACGGAGTCGAACGGCATGGCTGAGCGGAAGGTCGGCCAGGGCGGTGTGGACGCCGTTCATCTGGTCGACGGGCATCTCGAACTCTTTGAGGTCGTAGTCGTCGAGGCGTTGCTGGAGGACGCGGGTGAGGAGGTCGTGGGAGAGGATGTCCTGCTCGGGGAAGCCGGTGGTGGAGATGGCTTTGAGGCGAGCGAGGTTGGCGACGTCGGCGGTGTGGCGGCGATCGATGGCGGCGAGGGAGCGGTCGGAGAGCTGATCGTTGTAGCGATAGTCTCCGTAGGCGGTGGCGCGCTCGGGTGCGTTCTTGAGGTCGGCCTGATAGAGCTCTTCAAAGAGAGCGTTCTGGGCGGCGAGGCGAGAGTCGACGGAGGGGGCGGCGGCGGATTGGGCGGGCAGGAGGTGCGAGGCGGGAACGGTGATGCTGGCGGACAGGAGTAGGAGGAGAAACTTTGAGCGCATGAAGCGAGGGTAGCAGACGTGATATCTGATCCAGGCAATTTCCTGGGGCAGTTCGGCGGTTCGAATCATCAGTTGGCGACGGTAGCCTGATGGAAGAAAAGCTGCCAGCGATTATCACGGAAGATCCACAGAGAGGATCGGTGGGAGATGACGAGCGCGGTCTGGGCGCGATAGGTGGCTAACGCCACGTTGTCCGCCAGGCGGTCGACGTAGTAGTTGTGGATGGTCGCCGGGCGCGGTTCGCTCTTGAACAGGGCGGCGAGGACCTGGTGGCGGTTGAAGATACGGCCGGTGATGCAGAACTCCTTGAATTCCTCGGCGAAGAGAGGGACCAGGGCGGTGCGGTCGCGTTCGCGGTCGGGGTGCAGGAGCCGCTCTTCGAGCGAGTAGAGATGGTCTTGAAGTTCAGGGTTGCTCATACCGTTGGGCTCCAATTGTTATACGAACGGCACGGCGAAGGGTTTCAGGTGCGGTGGCGCCGTGTAAGGATTTTACTAAATTGTTGCAACGACTGGCCTTTGGGCGAGGGCGACACGGGGCACTTGCTGGAGATCGTTGACAAAGGAGACGTTGTGCCATGTCTGGAGGAGCGAGGCGATGGCTTCCCGCTGGCCGTGTCCGATCTCCAGAGCGAGCAGGCCGTTTGGTTTGAGTGCGTTGTGGGCTTGTGGAATGAGCCGTCGATAGATGTCCATGCCGGTTTCGCCGCTGAAGAGGGCCATGGCCGGCTCGTGGTCGCGGACCTGGGGGTGGAGAGTGTCGCGGTCGGCCTCGGGAACGTAGGGCGGGTTGCTGACGACGGCGTCGAAGGTTCCGGATTCGTGAGCGAGGGTCGATAGCAGGTCGGAGTGAAGGAATCTGATCCGGTTGGCAACTTTGTGTTCGCGCGCGTTGGCTGCGGCGACGGCAAGGGCTTCGGAGGAGATGTCGAGGGCGGTGATCTCGGCCTGGGGAAGACTGACGGCGAGAGCGATTGCGATGGCTCCGGAGCCTGTGCCGATGTCGGCGATATTGTGGGGCGCGTTGGCTTGCAAATGATTCAAGACCGCTTCGATGAGGTGTTCGGTCTCCGGGCGTGGGATGAGTACCGCGGGCGTGACGTGGAGGAGGAGTCCGTAGAACTCCTGCTGGCCGGTGATGTATTGGATGGGTTCGTGGAGCAGGCGGCGATCGATTTTTTTTTGGTAGAGGGCGTCCTGGCCGGGTGTTAGTTGGCGGTCGGGATAGGCGAGGAGGGTGACGCGGGGTATCTGCAGGGTGTGAAGGAGGAGAAGTTCCGCGTCGCGCGCGGCCGTGTCCCCAAGATGAGGGTCGACGGCGAGTCGTTCGGCGGCAGCGGAGAGTGCCTGGCGGAGATTCATTGGCAGATGCGTTCGTTGTTTCTCTTCGACCGTGAGGGCTAGCGACTCTCGAGCAGGAGGACGTTGCCGTCGGGGTCGGTGATCGTCAGGGTAGCCCCGTTCTTTACGGCGTCGACTCCCTCTTTGTGGAGATAGCGTGCGGCCTTGCCGAGATTTTGTGAGTTTAGGGTGAGGCGGGCCTTGGTGCCGAAGGGGGCGGCGACGATCTCGACCTCCTGACCGGACGCGCCGGGCATGTGAAGGTCCATCTGGTCGTTGGCGATGGGTTTGAAGTGGAGCTGGTTGATGTAGAAGTCGCGGGCCGTGGCTGGGTCCTGCATGGCGAGAGCGACGGCGATCAACTTGGTAGCGACACGATCAGGGCCGAGATGTTTGCCGATGTCGTTGCTGTGGAGCGAACCCGGCATGTACTGGGTGTACTCGATGTTCTGCGGGCCCGATGGCTGCTGCGGACCGGCCATGGTGAAGAGCAGGTTGCCTGCGCCGGCCTTGCGAACTGCGGTTGGGTGAAGGCCGTGGGTGATGTAGTCCTCGTAGATGGCGTTGAGATCGGCGCCTTCGAAGCACAGGTGCAGGAAGCCGATTGCCGGATCGTGCTCCGTTACGGGATAGAGCTCGATGAACTGGCTATCGTTGATCTTGATGAAGGACTCGTAGGGGACGTCGCTCTTGCGGAGGTCGAAGGCTTGTTCGAAGCCTAGTTTCTCGTAGAAGGCGACGGAGGCGGCGAGGTCGTGAACGCGAATGGCGACGTGGGCGATACCGTTGAAGGGCGGCGGGGTGGCAGCCTGAGCGTGGGCGAATGCAGGCGAAAGAGTTAGAAGGGCAAGAAGGACGAGATGGATCGCGGTGCGATGTTGCCTGGTCATAGGGTGTCCTGTTTGGCGCTGATTTGGATTCTCGCCGAGGTGGGGCGTGAATGCCAAATCAGCGTTCCGCTATTTTTGGTCTTCGCTGAGCGTTGCAAACCATAGTCACAGATCAAGCCGCGGTGGTGTCAATCCACAGCTATTGCGCTGTGTTGACGCGAATCGCCCGTCAGACAGTAGCGGTTTCTGCTTTGAGTTTTTCAGCTGTGTAGTGCGCGATGAGGGCGTCGATGGTGGGTTGTATCTGGCCCTCCATGACCATGGCGAGCTGGTGGTTGGTGAGGCCGATGCGGTGGTCGGTGAGGCGATTCTGCGGGAAGTTGTAGGTGCGGATCTTCTCGCTGCGGTCGCCGGAGCCGATCTGTTGCTTGCGGTCCTTGGCCTGAAGCTGGTGGATGCGCTCGGCCTCCACCTCGTAAAGGCGGGCACGGAGGACGCGCATGCCCTTTTCACGGTTTTTGATCTGCGACTTTTCGTCCTGGCAGCTGACGACGGTGTTGGTGGGCAGATGGGTGATGCGAACCGCGGAATAAGTGGTGTTGACCGACTGACCGCCGGGGCCGGAGGAGCAGAAGGTGTCGATGCGCAGATCCTTGGCTTCGATCTTGATGTCGACCTCTTCGGCTTCGGGGAGGACAGCGACGGTGATTGCGGAGGTGTGGACACGGCCCTGCGTTTCGGTCGCCGGAACGCGCTGGACGCGATGGACGCCGGACTCGTACTTGAGCTGCGAGTAGACGTTGTCGCCTTCGATGATGGCGGTGACGTCCTTCAGGCCATGGCCGATGCCGGATTCAGTTTGCGAGAGGACTTCGACCTTCCACTTGTGCTGCTCGGCGAAGCGGAGGTACATGCGGAAGACCTCTGCGACAAAGAGTGCGGCCTCGTCGCCGCCGGTGCCGGCGCGGAGTTCGAGGATGACGTTCTTCTCGTCGTTGGGATCCTTGGGAAGGAGCAGGACCTTGAGCTGCTCTTCGACAGGGTTGAGGCGCGGCTCAAGGGTGTCGAGCTCGGCCTGTGCCATCTCTTTCACTTCAGGGTCGGGATCGGCGAGCATGGCTTTGGCTTCGGCGATGCCTTCCTTGATCTTGCGATATTCGCGGAACTTCTCGACGGTGGGCTCCATGTCGCGGTGCTGCTTGGCGATGGACTGGAACTTCTTCTGGTCCTGAACAAGCGTGGGGTCGGACATCTGGCGGCCGAGATCTTCATAGCGGGCTTCGAGTTGGTCGAGGCGGTCAAACATAGGTGCTCCGGGGGCTAGTGATTAGTGGCTAGTACTTAGGGTTAGAAAAGGCGGGAGGGCGCAGCTAGGCAAAGTCGTGACGGTCGGCGCTCGGGAGAGCGGACTCAGCCACGCGGGGGGAAAACACCGAGTTTGCGGCAGCATTCATCACTTATTAGATGTTACTCCTATCGCGGAGGCTTCGGAAGTTGCCGGGAACGGAACTATTCAGGCACCACGTGAAATGGGGTTGCACTGAAGGCTTCTTGCTTCGTTGACCACCTCCAGACACGTCGCTCTGCTCGAACGGAGGAGTCGTTTTGCGAGGTGATACGCGTCTCCTCAATGACGCGGTTTGGCAGCATAAGGAAGGAACTCTTTCGCTCGACTGGTGGGGAGCTAATCAGGGGATCCTGTTGCGAGAGGTAGTCGAGCGTCGAGAGAATCTGGTGCATCTGACCGTTCCGGACGGTGTACAGGACGGCCTTGTCTTCCACGATGCCTGAACCGTGACCCGCGTGTGCATGCTGTACGAAGACGACGTCCTCGCCGGGAGCAAGCGATTGCAACTGGTAGGTCGGTGTTGCGAGGAAGCAGTCCATCGCGATGTGGTCGATCGCATGCCAGCTGTCCGCACCAGATGTATCAAGCAGATAAAGGAAGGCTTGACCCTGAAGACCGCATGGCAGCGAGAGGATGCCGTAGAGCTTCCCTGACCGCACATGGAGCGGTTGGATCTCGATGTCATGTAAAAAGCGCCGAGAGGTGGCGGCCTCGGCGATGTCTGCATCGATGCCCAGGCGCTTCAGAAGGTCCAGCTTCGGCGTGGGATCGGCGATCAGAAGGTCATCATTCATTTGCTCCAGCTTGCCGATCGGGATGGTGCCACTGATTCCTACGCGGAGGAATTGGCCATGTACCGGCAGACATAGTGGAGAATGGGATGCCAGAGCTACAACCACCACCAGAAGACGAGCGAGCTTCATCTGATCACTGTGGCAGATTCTACCGACGGCTGCAAGCTGATGAGAAATATGGCTTTCGAGAGTGGCTTCGAGTACAAATTCGGCATCAATTCAATCTGACTCTACTGCTGGTGGAGGTTTCAGGATGGCTCTTTTTCGGGACTTGGCCCAGTTGGCGGAGATGTTGGCAGATGAGGCGGGCCGGCTGAAGAAGCGGGCGGCGATCGCGGGGGCGATTGCGGCAGTGCATGCGGCTGCGCCGGAGAGTGAGGATGCGGGGTTGTTTGCGCTGTATCTGGCGGGGACGCCGTTTGCGGAGGCGGATGCACGCAAGTTGAACGCGGGCGGGGCTTTGCTGTCGAAGGCGCTGCTTGCTGTGAGCGGGGCGAACGATGTCGCGTTGACGGCGGCTTACCGTCGGCATGGGGATATGGGGGCGGCGGCCTTCGATCTGCTGATGCCTTCGTCTGTGGCGGCTGGCAGAGCCGCAGAGTTGACGCTGGTGGATGTGGCGGATGCGTTTTCCGGGATGGCGGTGGCGAAGACGACGCTGATTCGTGCGTCGCTGGTGGAAGAGATGCTACGGCGGGCGACTCCGCTCGAGGCGAAGTATCTGCTGAAGTTGATGCTTGGAGATATGAGGATCGGGGTAAAGCAAAGTCTGGTCGAGGAGGCGATCGCTGTTGCGGCGAACGCGCCGGTGGAAGCGGTACGAAGGGCGGTGATGCTGGAGGCGGATCTCGCTGGAGCAGTGAAGCGGGCGTTCGCCGGGACGTTGGCTGAGGCAGGCATGCGGTTGTTTCATCCGCTCGGGTTCATGCTGGCCTCGCCGGTTGAGACGCCGGAGGAGGCAGTCGAGCGGTTCACCGGGAAGCCTGAGAAGGTTCCCGTGGTGAAAGAGAAGAAGCCGAGGAAAAGTAGGAAAGCACGGTCGCTTGATGCGGATGCAGAGGAGTTCTCTGACGCTCCTCTGATGGATGTTACCGGTATGGGTGAGCCGGCGAATTCGGCGGCTGAGAGGGTCCCAGCTTCGCAAGCACGCGGACTGGACGCATTTCTCGAAGACAAGTACGACGGTATGCGGGCTCAGGTGCATTGTGGGGACGCCGGGCAGCCGGGCAGGGTGGCGATCTACTCGCGCAACCGCGAGGATGTGACGGAAAGCTTTCCGGAGTTGGAGGAGGCGTTTGCAAAGGTGCTACCGGAGCAGGACGGCGCGCTGATTTTTGACGGAGAGATTCTTGGGTGGGATCTGGAACAGGCGCGGGCGTTGCCGTTTGCTGTGTTGGGACAAAGGATAGGACGTAAACAGGTTTCGAACGGGTGGAGGCAGCAGGTGCCGGTCGTGTTTATGGCGTTCGACCTGATGTATGCGGGCGGCGAGTTGTTGTTGGAGCAGCCACTGCGGGAGCGACGCAACCGTCTGGAGGCGGTGGTGGAGAGGCTTGTGGAGCGGGTGGTGTCACCGGTGGTGGTGGATGAGAGGGCGCGTGATTCGCAGGCAGTGCTGTTTGCCATAGCTGAGGGCGAAAGCGTGGAGAGGTTGATGATTTCACCGTCGCGGCTGGTGGAGTCGGCGGTGGATATCGAACGTGCCTACGCCGATGCGAGGGCGCGGGCGAACGAAGGGGTGATGCTGAAGGCGGCCGAGTCGGTGTATCAGCCGGGGCGGCGCGGGTTGGCGTGGGTGAAGCTTAAGCGCGAGCTGGCAACGCTCGATGTAGTGGTGACCGGCGCGGAGTTTGGCCATGGCAAGCGTGCGGGAATTCTAAGCGACTACACGTTTGCGGTGCGCGCGAATGATGGCGGATTGCTGAACGTCGGAAAGGCCTACTCTGGATTGACCGACGTGGAGATCGCGGAGATGAGCGCGTGGATGATGGAACACACGCTCGAAGACCGGGGGTTTTTTCGCACGGTGGAACCGCTGATGGTGTTGGAGGTGGCGTTCAACAACATCATGCGCAGCGGGCGTCATGCGAGCGGCTTTGCGCATGCGATTTCCCCGGATCCTGCGTATCAGAACCGACAAGCCGGTGGAGGAAATCGACACGGTGGAGCGGGTAGAAGAGATCTATCAGTCGCAGGTGGACAAGCCGGTGGAGGCGTAAGGGCCGTCTATGTTGGCAATAGGTTGTGACGCGGCTAGTATTGCATCAGTTCCGCACAATTAGGAGTCTTTCGTTTATGCGACGTTTCCGCACTCTCGTCTTGCTCGTTGCCTTCGTGGCCGTTGCTGCTTCGCCTTTTCTCCAGGCGCAAAACTCCGCTCCCACTCAGGCCATTCGAGCTGTGCTGGATAAGCAGGTGGTCGACTGGAATCGGGGTGATATGGAGGCCTTTGCCTCGGGCTACAAGAACTCGCCGGACATCCTCTTCATGGGAACGAGAATCAGCAAGGGCTACGACCAGATGCTCGAAGGTTATCGCAAGTCATTTTCCACCAAGGAGAAGATGGGTGTTCTAAGCTTCAGCGAGCTGGAGGTGCAACCTCTCGATGAACACTTCGTTACTGTGACTGGTCGCTTTCATCTGGAACGTTCGGCTGCCGGCGGCGGCAACGCAGGAGGATTTTTTCTGCTTGTAATGGAAAAGACACCGGCAGGATGGAAGATTGTTCGTGACGACACGACGAACCTGCCACAACAAGCCGCCAAATAGCGCTACGGGCAATCAGTCGGTTTTCTTCGGAAATTCATCCTGCGCGTTTCGTGCGGATGATGTCCTCGCAGTTGAAACAATGGCGAAGCCCGGCTGCCGATGTGCCGGACATCGATTGAAGTCTTCTGTCGCGAGGTATCGCCCGCAGCCTGCTGCATTTTTCGATGGTGTGGAAGACGTCGCTTCCCTCGCACCATGTTGGCGGTATCTCTGGTGTTAGATCAGGCTGGTCGGAAAAGAGCGGCATGGACTTCATCCGTTTACGATAGCGAAGTGGCGACGAAATACTTTCCACAGGCGCACCGGACCCGAAGCGTTATGTGACTGGAAAACATCAGACAAAGTACAAGGAGTTTTCATGGAATATCGTCAGTTAGGGAAATCAGGTTTGAAGGTGCCGGAGCTGTGCTTCGGTGCGGGAACGTTTGGTGGCGGCAATGAATTCTTCAATGCCTGGGGCGCGACCGACGACATAAACGAAGCGCGGAAGATGGTCGACATCTGCATGGATGCCGGGATCAATATGTTCGACACCGCGGACATCTACTCTGACGGACAGAGCGAGACGGTCCTGGGCAAGGCAATCGACCACCTGAATCGCGAGGACGTGCTGATCTCGACCAAGGCCACGTTTCGACTGGGTAAGGGGCCGAACGATGTCGGGTCGTCGCGGTATCACCTGATTCAGTCGGCGGAGCGATCGATCAAACGAATGGGGTCGGACTATATCGACATCTATCACCTGCATGGGTTCGATGCGACGTCGCCGGTTGAGGAGACGCTGCGGGCGTTGGACGACCTGGTGCGCGAGGGCAAGGTGCGCTACATTGCATGCTCGAATTTTTCCGGGTGGCATCTGATGAAGTCGCTGAGCGTGAGTGAGCGCTATGGATGGTCGCGGTATGTCGGACACCAGGCTTACTATTCGCTGGTTGGACGCGAGTTTGAGTGGGAGTTGATGCCGTTGGCGCTGGACCAGGGAGTGGGCACGCTGGTATGGTCGCCGCTTGGCTGGGGACGTTTGACGGGCAAGATTCGCCGGGGCTCGCCGATACCTGCGGAGAGTCGACTGCATAAGACGGCCGCGCAAGGACCTCAGGTGGAAGAGGAATATCTGTACAAGGTAGTCGCGGCGATTGATGAGGTCGCGAAGGAGACGGGCAAGACGGTTCCGCAGATCGCGCTGAACTGGCTGCTGCGCCGGCCTACGGTTTCGACTCTGATTATTGGCGCGAGGAACGAGGAGCAGTTGAAGCAGAACCTCGGTTCGATCGGTTGGGAGTTGACCAAAGAGCAGATTGCGAAGCTGGATGCGGCGAGTGAGGTTCCGCTGATATACCCGTACTGGCATCAGCGACAGTTTGAAGAGAGAAATCCCCGACCGGTGTAGGCAGAGGTGCCCCATCCTTCGCGATGCCTGTGAAGGATGGGCGCGACATGCGACCTCTCACTCAGGGCGGGCTGGTGAATTAGCGCTCAGATACCCGTAGATCGCGCGCATATCGTGGTCGCAGATGACCAGGATCATTGAAGTCGCCCAGTCCGACAGAATCTGTCTGAACTTTGCTGTGGGTGTGACCAGTGGGAAGGCCTTTCTCTGGAGTTAGATTGCGTGAGATGAAGGCTCCGAAGCAATTCTACCGACGAAGTCATTGGAATAAAAATCATTCGACAGACTTGGCCGCTTCGACCTTGTGGTTCGTGCTTCGTTCTCTACGACACTTCTGCTACGAATCATTTTTTGAAAACGATACATCCTACATACGTATTCTTTAGGGCTTTCTTACGGTTCTTTTATGAGTAACGTCCTAGGCTTGGTTATGCCGTCTTTTTGCGATTTGCAGATAGATCGATCAGGATCTGGTGCGTGACTTGCGGCAGGAGATGTATGCGATTGTCAAGAACGAAGCATGGTTTGGCGCGAATTGTGTGCCAGAACCTTTTTCTTATGTGTGCTGTGGGTGTTGTTACAGCGCAGGAGCCTGGTGAAGCGAAGGAAGTTGCGAACGTAGCGGTCGCTACGCATGATGCAAACGAAGGCACAATGAACAATGTCCCTCTTGTTCCTGCGGAGATGCAGAAGCAGGGGACGACTGCCGCGGATACGACGGGGGCAGAATTGCAGGGGAATTTCTTTCAGCGGCTGGGAGAGTTCTACTGGAGGGATTGGACCGGGAAGCTTCCGAGTACTCCGGCGCCCGCCCGCCGCGCACTGGAGGCGCCGCTTGACTCGCCACCGTATCCCAGCACGGACTGGGGGTACGGCGGATCTCCTCTGATCGGAGTGCCGGATACCAATGTGTATCCGCTGATGACTGCGCTGAAAAAAGAGAACAGCCGGACGAAGGTTTATGGATGGGTTGCGGGAAGCGTGAACGCGAGTACTTCATCGAACAACAACTTCCCTGTGGCGTATGACATCTTTCCGAATCGTGTCGAGATGAACCAGGCAGTGATCTACGTCGAGCGGCTACCGGATACGGTACAGAAGACCCATTTCGATTGGGGATTCCACGCCACTGCCTTCTATGGTATCGACTACCGGTTTACGACGGCTAAGGGATACTTCAGCCAGCAATTGCTGCAGAAGAACCTTGTCTATGGGTTCGACCCGGTGCTGGAATATGTGGACCTCTACTTTCCTGTAAAGGAAGGGCTGAACATTCGTATGGGGCGCTTTCTGTCGGTGCCGGGCATTGAAGCGCAACTGGCTCCGAACAACTACAACATGACCCACTCGCTGCTGTATACGATCGATCCATTTACGGATACGGGCGCGATTGCGACTTTGAAGCTGACCAAGCAGTGGCTTGTGCAGGCGGGAATTTCGGCGAGCCATGATGTGGCGCCTTGGACGGTTGACCGGAGACCTTCAGCGATCGCTTGCGTTGATTACTCGACCGCGAGCAACCATGACAACTTCTATCTCTGTGCGAATGGCATCAACGATGGCAAATACGCGTACAACAATCTGCAGCACTTCGACGGTACGTGGTATCACAAGTTCAATGCGAAGTGGACTATGGCCACCGAGGCCTGGTACATGTACGAGAACCAGGTGCCAAACGTCGCAGGCAATGTGGCGAACCCTGTGCCGACAGAACTTGGAGCAAATGGGGCTCATTGCGCCGCTGGACAGTTGACCTGTACGGCTCCTGAGTACGCGGTTGTGAACTATGTGAACCGCCAGGTCAATTCGAAGCTCCTTGTCGGATTCCGTTCGGATTTTCTGGACGACAAGAAGGGACAGCGCACTGGCATCGTCGGAAAGTATACGGAGAACACGCTGTATGCGACCAAGTACATCGGTAGCACGGTCATGTTGCGGCCGGAGCTGCGGTTCGATCACTCGTGGGACAACCGCGGTTACGACAATGGAACGGCGCGGAACCAGTTCTTCTTCGGAATGGACTTGATCTACAAGTTCTAACGCGGCAGAACGTTTGCCCTCCCTTCACATGATGAAGGGAGGGCTCAACTGATTCGAGCCAGGAACTTCAGTTTGCGCGCTATTGCGTGCAGAACTGCTATTGCGCTGGTTTGGCTGCCGGAGCTGCCGCCGCTTTAGGCTTCCAGAACGGGTCGGCTTTGATCCATTCCTCGGCTGGATAGCTTTCCTTCGGATTGAAGGCGAAGAGATTGGTCTGGCTTGATTCAATACAGGCTGCCGTCAGCTCTGCCATTTTCTTCCTATCGTCCGCGCTCATACCGTCCATGAACTTTTTGGAATCGCCGAACCCGCTGTCGACTTCCGCAAGCGACTTCATCGGGTTGATAACGAGGAAGACGCTGCCGTTCCATCCCGGGCTGGCCGTTCCGTAGACCCGTTCGAAGACAGCCCAGTGTGCACTCGGGAATCTTTCCGTATCCGTCCTCGTACATCTTTGCGAGCGCCTCCCAGTCTTTTTCATGTCCCGAACGAACGGCAAATTGGGAGATCTCGAAGTAGCGCATGTGCGCAATCTCCACGGACGAACGAAGACTCAAATCTTCACGAAAGACAGAGACACTCTGCTCGGATGCGCTAAGCAGATCGCCGTCTGCGATGATCGCGCGGTCGATCCCTGCGGAGAGGGTCGCGTTTTTTTGAATTGCCAGGCTGTCCTTCTCCCATGCCTCGAAAGACGGATAGCCGGTAAAGTAGAGCGATCGTGACGGACCGGAAAGAGAATCCATTCCGAAGTAGTGTACGGGCCATTTGGCTGCGGCCATCGCGTTGACGAATGCACTTTCGGTCTTCGCATGCAGACTGCCGCTCTTGCCCGGTTTCAGAAACTCGCGTTGGATGACGAGAACCTTAGGCGGAGCCATTGCGTCCTGCGCGGATGCGATGCCGGAGCCAATAAAGAGAAGATACAAACCTGTTGAGAGCGCGATTATTTTTTTCATTGGCAGCCTCCTTGGCTGAAAAACGTGCATCAGGTAAAGAGATTGCTGGCGGCAGAGATCGAGTACGCCAGGTGACGCTGGGAGAGCGGGGGCCGATTTCAAAGACGAGGGGCTGGTAACCACAGATTGGCTGTGCCTCGAACCAAACTGCGGCCCGACGCTGCAACTCTTTGATTCCAGTGAACGGAGTGAGCTTGCGCCTTGATAAGGGGAATGTCAATAAGAAAGATCGCGGCTGCGCTGAGATTGCGCGTGCGCATTCAACGGAGGTCGGATGGTTAGTGGCCGGCGGAGGGGCTGGCGTGCTTTGGCGGGCGGGGAATGAAGAATAGCAGCGGGATCATGCATGCGCAGAAGATGCTCATGTACTGGATGACGTCGAGGTAGCCGAGCATGGCGGCCTGGCGATGCAGCTGATTGTAGATGTAGGCCTGGGCCGAGTGGGAGCCCGAGCCGACCATCGGATTGCCGCTGGTATGGCCGCCGAACATACCCTTGAGCTTTGCCACCTGATTCATGAAGGCGGCGTTGCCGGTGGTGAGGTTGCGGACCATATTGTTCTCATGCGCGGCGGTGCGGCGCGTGAGCATGGTGGCCATGAAGGCCGTTCCGCAGGAGCCGCCGATGTTGCGCGCGAGATTGGTGAGGCCGGAGACGTCATTGTTCTCCGATTGCTTCACGCCAATGTAGGCGATGGTGTTGATCGGAATGAAGAGGAATGCCAGACCCGAAGCCTGGAAGCAGCGCAAAAACACCAGGCGTCCGTAACTGATGTTGAGGTCCATGGTGTGCATGGTGACAAGCGACACCGTGAGCATGACGAAGCCATAACCGATGAGCTTGCGCGGATCGACCTTGCTCGAAAGAAAGCCGACCACGGGCATCATGCACATCATCATCAGACCAGCAGGAGAGAGCACAAGGCCGGCAAGCTCCGCTGTGTAGCCGAGTAGCGTCTGTACAAGCTGCGGGATGAGGATGGTGGTGCCGTACAACGAGAAGCCAAGGACGAACATCAGCAGAAAACTGATTGAGAAGTTACGGCGTTTGAAGAGTGTGAGATTGAGAATTGGTCGATGGCCTTCGCGGAGTTGCTTGAGCTCCCACCAGATCATCACGACGAAGGCGACGATACAGGCGACGGTGAAGAAGGCGATCAGTTGGGAGGAGAACCAGTCGTCCTCCTGGCCTTTGTCGAGAACAAACTCGAGTGAACCGAAGGTGAGGCCGAGCAAGCCGAAGCCAAGGAAGTCGAGCTTGATGCCACCCTTCTGTGAGATGGCGACTTGCTTCTGCACGTACGGTGGATCTTCCACGATGCGTGAAGTAAGGAAGAGCGAGAGAAGACAGATGGGAACGTTGAGGAAGAAGATCCAGCGCCAATCGAAATTGTCCGTGATGTAGCCGCCGAGGGTCGGCCCGATTGCGGGAGCGCACACTACTGCGAGGCCGTACATTGCAAAGGCCTGGCCGCGTTTTTCGGGGGGGAAGGTGTCGGCGAGGATGGCCTGCTCCGACGGTGCGAGGCCGCCGCCGCCAACGCCCTGTAAAACCCGACAGAAGATGAGGATCGGCAGCGATGGCGCAAAGCCGCAGAGCGCGGAACTGATGCCGAAGAGCGCGACGCAGATCATGTAGAACTTCTTGCGCCCAATGAAAGTAGTCATGTAGGCGCCGGCTGGCAAGATGATGGCGTTGGCGACGAGATACGCGGTGAGGACCCAGGTTGCTTCGTCCTGCGTGGCTCCGAGTCCGCCGGCGATGTGCGGCAGGGCGACGTTGGCGATGGAGGAGTCGAGCACCTCCATAAACGTGGCCAAAGTGACCGTCATGGCGATGATCCACGGGTTGATGCGTGGACGCCACGGCTTCTCAACCGCGGGATGCGGGTCGTGTGCTTCGGCGCCGGACAGCTGCGCAGGGAGTTCGAGTGTTGTGGCCGCCATGCGTTGGGTGATTTGATTGTGGCGATTCGACGCGGGATTCAGAGTTTTTACGTAATCTTTACAATGATTTATGTTGCATTTTGAGGGGTTGTATGTTCCCTGAGTCAGCCATTCGAGGACCCCAATGTATATTCCCCGCGCCTATAAAGAGGATCGTGTCCCTGTACTCCACAAGTTTATGGAAGATCAGCCGTTTGCCTCGCTCGTCACCATGGGGGTCTCCGGCCTGTTTGCCTCGCATATTCCTATGGTGCTGGAGCAGAACGGCGCTATGGGGTGCTTGAAGGGTCATATCTCGCGAGCCAATACGCAATGGCGTGAATACACTCCCTCTGTCGAGGCGCTAGCGATATTCGCCGGCCCGCATCACTACATCACCCCATCTTGGTACCCCGAAAAGCAGGAGACCGGGAAGGTCGTGCCTACCTGGAACTATGCTGTTGTTCATGCCTACGGCCATCTGAAGGCGATCGAGGACAGCGAATGGTTGATGGCCCACCTTACGGATCTGACCAGGATTCACGAGGCGGACTCGCCTGTCCCCTGGAAGGTTGGGGATGCCCCTGCGGACTACGTCGCATCGCTGGTGAAGGGCATCGTCGGGTTGGAGATGGTTATTGAGCGCCTCGAAGGCAAGTGGAAGGTCAGCCAGAACCGCTCGGAGGAGGATCGCAGCGGCGTGGCCAGGGGTTTGGCTGAGTTGAACACGGCGGAAAGCCTCACGATGAAGGCTCTCGTCGAGAAGCGGGATTGACCTGCAACGCAATTCGGAAGAATCGCGGTAGGCTAGCTCTAATGCCTAAATACGGTCTTTGCAATCGGCCCCTCTTGATTGTTGTTTTGTTGGCGTGTGCTGCGATCTCTCTTTCGGCGCAGACTTCTCAACCGGCTGCTCCCGCGGCCACCCCACCAGCGGTCAAGGAGCCAACGCCCGGCGACCTCCTGCGTGGTGCGAACGGACCGTATCGAGCGAACAACGATCTGCTCTTCTACCACCTCGACGTCCGGGTCGACCCAGCGAAAAAGTTCATCAGCGGAACAAACACGATTCGCTTCAAGATGCTAAAGGATGGCACGCGCATCCAGCTCGAGCTCTATCCAACGCTGCAGATCGACAAGGTCGTGATGGGTTCGACGACGTTGAAGTACGAGCGCGACGGCGGCACCTTCTACGTGGATTTCCCGAAGACGCTGCAAACTGGCCGCACCTATTCGATCGACGTTCACTACTCGGGAAATCCCCCCGAAACGGGGCGGTTCGGCTGCTTCACCTTCAAACAGGACACCGCCGGACACCCGTGGATCAACACCGCCTGCGAAGGGGATGGCGCTTACATCTGGTGGCCCAACAAGGAGCAGTGGCGCGATGAGCCTCAAGAGGGCATGCTCATCACCGTCGCCGTGCCCAACGGTCTGATGGATGTTTCGAACGGAAAATTTAAGGGAAAGAAAGATCTCGGCGATGGCTACACGCGCTGGGATTGGCTGGTGCATTACCCGATCAACAACTACGACGTCGCGCTGAACATCGGCAACTACGTTCACTTCGGCGATAAGTTCGAAGGCCTATCGCTCGACTACTACGTGCTGCCCGAGGATATGGAAGGCGCAAAGCGGCAGTTCGCGCAGGTGCCGGGCATGATGAAGGCCTACTACCACTACCTCGGCGAATATCCCTTCAAGAAGGACGGATACAAGCTGGTTCAGGTGCCATACTCCGGCATGGAGCACCAGAGTGCGGTGGCCTACGGAAACCACTTCAAGAACGGCTATCTCGAACGCGACTGGACCGGCGTCGGCATCAGCCCACGCTTCGACTTCATCATCATTCACGAGAGCGGGCACGAGTGGTTCGGCAATGCGATAACGGCAGCCGACAAGTCGGACATGTGGATTCACGAAGGCTGGACGACGTATCTCGAGAGCCTCTACGTCGAGTACACCTACGGCCACGACGATGCGATGAAGTACCTCAATGCCTATAAGAAGAAAGTCAAGAATGATCGTCCCATCATCACGGCGCGCGGCACCAATGCGGAACCGCCGCAGGACCAGTACTTCAAAGGGGCACTCTTCATCAATACGCTGCGCAGCATTGTGAACGATGATGCGAAATGGTGGCCGATGCTTCGCGGCTACTACCAGAAGTACAAGTATCAGAACATCATGACGGAAGATATCGTTCAGTACTTCAATCAGCAGACAGGGATGGACCTGACGCCCGTCTTCGACCAGTATCTGCGGCACACCGCGATTCCGACGCTGGAGTTGAAGTTCGATGACGCGGCGGGCACAGTCCAATACCGCTGGGTTGCCGACGAGAAGGCGTTTGCGATGCCGGTACGCGTAGGCTTGAAGGAGCATTGGGAGACGATCCACCCCACGACGGAGTGGCAGACGATGAAGACCCCCCTGACGAAGGACCAGTTTGATGTAGCGACAGATCTCTACTACATCAACGTAAACAAGACCTAAGGCGCATACTTAACTAAGGAACAGGGTGGTGCTAGACTTCGAGGTTTCCACCGGAGTCGGGATGGCTCGACACGGTGGACGAAGTGGAAAGAGAGACGCAAATGCATCCGGATCTTGAGAAGTTGATTGTGTTACAGGCCCACGATGTTGAAGCCAAGCGATTGCGCGATGAGATGGTCGCGCTGCCGAAGCACGTAGCTGCGCTCGAGACGAAGGCGAAGGCAACCGAAGGGCAGCGGGCCGTGATCGTCGATCTGATCGCCAAGGAAGAGACGTTGCGACGGCGGCAGGAATCGGATGTCAAAGACTTCCAGGCAAAGATCGCGCGCCTCCGCAAAAATATGGACATGGCGACCACCACCGTTCAGGTGACCGCCTTCGAACATGAGATCGCATTCGCCCAGGGAGAGATAGCCCGTCTCGAAGACTCCGAGATCGAGAGCATGGAACGCAGCGAAGGGCTCGAGTCGCAAAAGAAGCTGGCCGATGAGGCCGTAGCGGATGCGACGGCGACTCTGGAACGCGAACGGGCGCGCGCAGCCGAGACGGTGGCACAGGACAAGACCCTGCTCGCCGCCGTCGAAGAGAAACGCAAAGCGGTGCGTGCGGAGATTTGCGAGAGCTGCACTTTCGACCTACGACCGCATCGCGAAGGCCAAAGGGACAGCGGTTGCGGAGGCGTTGAATCAGAAGTGCATGGCGTGCCAGATGATGGTGCGGCCGCAGCGCTGGAACGATCTGCGCGATCGCGGCAACGAGGAGACGATGATGACCTGCGAGAGCTGCGGACGGCTGCTCTACTACGATCCGGCGCGCGACTCTCCGCAGCGTAAGACGGTTCCGGTGGAGAGTATCGCGGCGTCAATCATTCGTTCTCTTTGAACCAATAGTTGGTAGTCAGGAAAACGTGAAGAGAATTTGTGTAGACATGGATGAGGTGATGGCGGACGCTCTTGGAGAGCATTTGCTGCGCTATAACAGGCACTTTGGCGAGGAGATCACGCTGCAGGATCTCCAGGGAAAGTGGTTGTGGGAGGTAGTCTCGTCGGACCGTCACGATGTACTCGAGGCGTATCTGCGGTCAGATGACTTCTTCGACGTGCTGGCGGTGATGCCGGAGTCGCAGCGGGTATTGCAAAGGCTGCAAATGAACTATGAAGTGTTCATCGCGACGGCCGCGATGGAGGTTCCCACGTCCTTTCAGGCGAAGTACCGGTGGCTGGCGAAGCACTTTCCGTTCATTCCCGCGTCGCACATCGTCTACTGCGGCGATAAGAGCATCCTGCGGGCGGACTATCTGATCGATGACAATCCACGGCAGCTGCGGCGTTTCAAGGGCGAGGGAATACTGTTCAGTTCGCCGCACAACGCCGGTGTCACAGGGTACAGGCGAGTCAAAGACTGGCTCGAAGTGGAAGAGCTGTTTCTGGGCTAGGCGTAGAGAGCCGATTCGAAGCGCTGAAGGGCCGCGTCGGACCACGCATGAGTGGATTTGCGCCACGTGTCGCCCCGCTCTTCGCGGAAGTTGGGAAAGTCCATCCGGCAATAGCCACAGCGCGACTGAAAGTCATAGAGTCCCTGCGCGGTCCCGTCCAGATACAGTACGGCTCGCAGTCCGTCGCGCGACCACTCGACCGAAGCGATGCGCTGTGGCTCAGGGCGCTGATTCTCAGCATCGCTCTTGGCGAGCGCGGCGACGTTGTAGATGAGCATCGCGTCGAGAATGCTGTTTTCGTGGACCTCCTGGGATCGATCACAGGCATAGAAGTAGCCGGCGACGCCTTCGTCCTCAAAGACGACGGTCCACGGAACGGTAGTGGAGTTGGAAGAAAGAAAAGCGCGGCCTGGGGTAAAGGAAAGCGACTGCATATATCTCACGATACACTTGAAGATGCGGCCGCCGCCCATCCGCGGGTGGTGCGGCGAGTGAAGAGATGGGGCCTGTCGCGGGATGACAGCCGGATGCGGGACAACAATAAATGACATATAAAGGCCGGCAATTCAACGCATGACACTTCCCCGCATCAGGATCGGTCGACCACAGCGACTGGCCGCGCTGCTCCTGCTGTTTTTCCTGGCGGAATGCCTGTGGGTTGTGAGCCATCAGCAGCTCTCCCAGCAGGACTATCGTTACGCCGAGTGCGGGCGCGAGATGTGGGAGCGGCCTTCGCCGTTAGCCGGCTACTTTACAACCTGCGGCAACCTGAACGGAGATGGCACCTTCGCCTACCGGGTTGCGGGGCTTCCATTGACGGTGCAGCGTCTGGCGATGCTTGGCGCGGACAAGATGCGCAAACCAGAGAACAGGCTCTACGGCGAAGGGACGCTGCACGGCTCGACGTGGGAGGCACGGCACGAACTCTTCAGCGTGAAGTATCTGCTGCATCTGCCGTTCATCT
>CAVRHK010000034.1:0-82564 GCA_963720955.1 uncultured Acidobacteriaceae bacterium
GAATCGAAGATCGCGGAGGAGCAGTTCGAGCCATTGCCAGCTCCAGGTATCGCGGGCTTGCTCGCGCAGGAGGGTTGGGTTGCCGAAGCTGCGGAGCGCGGCACGGCGAGCTTCTACGGGGTTGGTTCCGGCGGCTACGTTTTCGGCGATCTGCTGGTCGAGGTGAAATTGCAATTCGTCCTGCAGTTGGTCGCCGGAGCGCCCTCGGCGAAACAGCATCTGGCATCGCATGAGAAATTTGTGCGGCCACCGCATAGGCTACGCTTCCCGTACAACGAGGTTGATAGCGTCAGAGAGTCGGGCCCAGTTGGCCGTTTCCGAGTCGAGTTGTTTGCGCCCGGCAGCGGTGAGCGAATAGAACTTCGCCAGTCGGCCAGTCTCGCTTTCGGCCCATTTGGCTTTGATCCAGCCCTGCTGCTCGAGTCGATGCAGGGCGGGATAGAGCGAGCCCTGCTGCACCTGCAGCACTTCGCCTGAGATCATCTGGATACGCTTGGCGATCGCCCAGCCGTGCCGGGCTTCGATAGAGAGCGTTTTGAGGATCAAGAGATCGAGAGTTCCCTGGACGAGGTCGCTTGGCTTTCCCATACTATGATTATCTACACATAGAATTGTAGATCGTCAAGGTGTGGCGATCCTGAGCGTGCTGTTTCGGTTGCAGCTACGAACCTTGGCCTGAACGACCTGATTGGCCTTCGTGGTGAAGTTGAAGGAGGCTCCGATCGGTGTGCTGGGGATGGTTGCATCGTTAGTGGCGGTCAGAGTGTTCCCGGTCTAGGTCTGCGTTGTCGCAGCAGATGTGTCGAGCACCATGTAGTAGAAGACGCGATATTCGCCGCCACTGTTCCAGCCGCCGCCGGAGCGAGGTGGATCTGCGCCGAGGAACGTCTAGGGCCCTGGAGGAACAGACGCCTAAGGGCCCTAGCGTGAATAGAAGGTACGACCAAAATGGACACCGGTGGCCGGAGACTTCCCGACGTTACCGCTTAAAGTACGGCTTTCCAGACTGCAGCCGACGGAGGGTTTTCCGACAGATTTCAATGTCCAGTTTTCGATCATACGTCAATTCGGTTACCGCTAAACGTGGCTGCTGGTTGAGAAGCGGCCTGGACCGATAAATCGATGGGGTTCAGGATATGGGCACGCGAAATTGGCCGTTTGTTTCCAAGGGAATAATTTTTCTATTGACATTTGTTTTTTCGCTCCAGTAGATTGCTGTGCGGGCCCATAACTCGATCAACATGGTCGAACCATTTTGACTGAATTCTTGGATGCACCAAAAACTCAAGGAATTTCAGGAGACATGGGGATGAGCAGGAAGAACATGTTGGGAGAGGCGTTATCGATGTTGTGCCGCGGGGGCGCGCGACCGATGACGAGGGCGGGAGTTTTGTTCGCCCTGATGATGAGCTTTGCTTTGTTTGTCCCCGCGGCGATCGCGCAGACTGGCGGAGCGGGCGGAATTCAGGGTACGGTCACGGATTCGACCGGGGCGGTGGTGCCAGATGCAGTGGTCACAGCGACTGCGGAGTCGACCAACGTGGCGACAAGCCGGACGAGTTCCTCGGCGGGCCTGTACACAATTTCTCCGCTTATTCCTGACTCGTACACCGTGACTGTGCTGGCAAAGGGATTTAATGTATTGAAGCAGCAGCACATTGTTGTCACGGGGCTGAACCTCACGGGATTCAATGCGACGCTGCAGGTTGGGGGCACGGAGCAAATAGTGATGGTGTCGGAGGCTCCGCCGGCGTTGGAGACGACGAACGCCACGCTTGGCAATGTCATCGACAACCGAAACTACGAGAGCCTGCCGCTGATTATGAACGGTCAGCAGCGTGACCCTACGGCGTTTGCGACTCTGGCGCCGGGTGCGCAGGGAGGAACTCGCGTGCCGATCTTCGCCGGTACGGGAAACTTCCTCGGGGAGGTTTACCTGGACGGCATTCCGACGACGACAGCGAACCAGCAGGGCGACAACCGCGTGATCGTGAATTCGATTCCTGTGGAGTCCGTCGACCAGCTGCGGGTTATCTCGAGCGGACCGTCGGCCGAGTATCAGGGCGCCGGCGCAATCGCATTCACCACTAAATCCGGCGGCAATCAGTACCACGGCCAGGTTGTGGACCTGGTGCGCAATACCATCTTCGACACGTGGGGTTTCACCGCGCCGGCGGCAACGAAGCCTGGCCCGAATGGCACTGTTATCCCCGCAGGCAAGCCAGTCGAGCATCAGAATGAGTTGTCGATCTCTGCCGGCGGTCCGATCCCGTTCACGCGCCACAAAGGTTTTTTCTTTGCGAACTATGACAAATATCATGGCCGCAACGGCGTCAATCCAGCGCAGTTTACGGTGCCGACGATCCTGATGAAGCAGGGCGATTTTACGGAGCTTGGGAGCAAGCCCGTTCTCTTTGATCCGACGACCAATAACTGCCCGACTCCGTCTACCTGTACCCGCCAACCCTACATGGGGATGAAGAATGGGGTGCCGACAGCGAACGTAATTCCTTCGAGTGCGATCTCGGCAATCTCGCAATATGAGCAGAAGTTCATGCCCGATCCGACGAGCCCTCCAGGCGTTATCGCGAACAACTATCTTGCGGGGGGAATTCCTACGGGATTTGACAACTGGGAGATCACGGCGAAGATTGACTACGATCTGACGGCCTCGCAACGGGTCTCATTCTTTTATTCGCATGGCCTTCGCCAGTCTGTCGGCTATGGCGCGAACCTGCCTCTGCCCTATACGGCCAGCGCCACCTCTTCCATCTCGCCGACTGTTCTGATCTTCGAGCATTCGATCGTGCTGACACCGCACATGGTCAATCAGTTCGTTTATGGATATACGCGCTTTCCGCAGCCGGTGACCGCCCCTACTGACAACCTTGCACCGTATCGCGCAGGTCCGGACGTTGGGATCGGGAATCTGCCGCAGGGACAGTCGTCGAACAATTTTCCGGGATCTGCCTTTGCGGCAACGACGGCTTTTCCCGCTGGACAGTCACCATGGACGGAGAATGGCGCAGCGGACGCAACACACAACGTTGTGCCGAACGCCTATACGCTGGTCGACAACCTGCAATGGACGAAGGGTAAGCATTCGATGACCTTTGGATTCCAGACGCAGTGGCTGCAGGACAATACCTCGAGCATCTCGGGTCCATCGAGCATCTACACGCAGAACTGGAATGGTAACTCGACGGCGAACTACGTCGGCACCTCTCTCAACAGCACAGCCACTGGCTACTCGTATGCCAGCTTTCTGCTTGGAGCGGTGAACAGTGCCGGCTCGGGGATCCAGGCTTTCGATGAGACAGGCGGCCGCTATCACCCGTGGTCACCTTATTTTCAGGACAACTGGAAGGTCACACCCAAGCTGACGCTGAACCTGGGGCTGCGCTGGGATTATCTTCCTCCGTACCATGAAGTGCAGGACCGCTTCAGCTTCTTCAACACGGACGCGATCAACCCTTTGACGGGGACTCCGGGACAACTCGAGTTTGCAGGGAACCGTGGCGCGGACATCAGCTGCGAGTGCCGCACCCCTGTCCACACATACTGGAAGAACTTTGGGCCGCGTCTCGGTTTGGCGTATTCGGTCAATGACAAGACGGTGATCCGCGCCGGCTATTCTCTCGCATATTCCCGTGCGGGCGGTGTGGGTGGGCGTGCCGGCGACTCAACCGGGACGGGTCAGGCTGGATTTACTGCGAATCTGATTCTGCCTGCCGCGGTAGCTACCGGCGTCAACGCGGGGCCATCGTATTATCTGAACGATAGTTCAACATTCCAAGCCGCCGGATTGGCCAATAGCAACTTTGGCGGACCGGGATTTGTGCTCCCGGCGCCGGCGACTCCAAGTGCTGCGGTGTTGACCAACGGCACTGGAAACTATGTGAGCAATGGGAAGTATGTAACGCCTGGGGGTGCGGCCGGTTATGCCGATCCGTATCTTTCGGGACGGGCACCGGAGTTTTCGTTTTACAACATTGGATTTCAACGGTCGCTGACCAATGATCTGACGATTACGGTCAACTATGCGGGAAGCCAGTCTCACTTCGTTGGCGGAGCCGGCGTGCCTGACTTCTGGTCCGGTCAGATCGATCCAGTCCATGTGGCCGCGACCGGATCTGTGCTGGCTACGGACAATGCAACCAATATTCTGAATGCGCAGGCCACTCCGGCGAACCTTGCGATCGCCAAGGCTGCGGACCCCTCCATCAATGTGCCGTATCCGCAGTATGCTCAGGCGGGCGCGCTTAGTTCCACCGCAACGATCGGCCATATGCTGCGGCCTTATCCACAGTACTCAAGTCCACCGAGCCCGACATGGGACAATGTCGCGAATATCAGCTATAACTCGCTGCAGATTACGCTGGCGCAGCGGACGTGGAAGGGATTGAGCTATACGCTGAACTACACATATTCCAAAAATCTGGGCGACGATAGCACGAACGTTCGGAGCGCTTTTGCAGTACCGGCGGCTGCCTCTTCGAGTGGAACGGCGATTCCTGGAAACAACCGTTCGTCGCGCGGCCTGACGGCAACGGACACACCGCAAAATCTCAACATCTATGGTGTGGACGAACTGCCCTTCGGCAAAGGGAAGTGGGGTAGCGATAACTTCCTGGTCCGGAACATCATTGGAGGATGGGCGCTGTCCGGGATCTTTACGTATAGCTCGGGCGTCCCGCTGCAAATTATTGGCTCAGGCTGTACGACTCCGACGTCGGGCACTTGCTTTCCTGACATCAACCCCAACTTTACCGGCTCTATTCGTAAAAACGGAAGCTGGGGCAAGGGCATTACAGCTGCTCATCTGAATGCTATTTCGTATCTGGATTCGGCCGCCTTCCAATTGCCGAATACATTTGCGCTGCCGGCGAATGCGGCCAAGACCGCTGTGGCAACGACCAAGATTGGCAACGCGCCACGAAGCGCCGCGCTTAATGCCTGGGCGCCCAGCGCTTACAACCTGAACATGGCCGTACAGCGAAGCTTCAACATCACTCATGAGCGGGTGAGGTTTATCTTCCGGGCGGATTGTTTCAACGTAAGCAATAAAGTGACGTTCGGTACAGGAACGACCGGAATTGGCCAAACCTGGTCAAGTGCGTCTTCGAGCACATTCGGTCAGATAACGACAGCGAGTGGAAACCGCGATTGGCAGTTCTCGGGTCGCGTTACGTTCTGATCTTTCGGGAGGTAAGAAGACGGATTCGGCGACTGTCCCGTCGCCGAATCCGATACTGGTCTCCGATTCTCCGCCGGGTCGAATGTCGGCGAATAACCAGCTTCACAGCGGGCACCGTCTTCGGGATGAATTGCGTAACGAAGCTCCGAGTAAGGTGCTCACGTCAGGGCCGACGGCCGGAAGCATCGTGATGTCGCAGGTTATAATTAGGCTCGAAGCGGGAGTAGTTCAGTGGCAGAACGTCAGCTTCGTTGAAGCCCTCTTCCGCCATCCCCTTCAAAAATCAACATATAGCTATTAAAGCAACCGCATTCAACCACTTGAGCTGCGTTTCATGTCTGGGTAGCTTAGAGAGCTGTGGATTCCCTCCCCAAGCGCAAGGTGCGGTTTGCCGAACACACAACCGGAACGCCACGACTGGGAAGAAACTAGCGAGGAACCAGGTAATCAGAACCTACTCCGGGGCGCTGGCTCCCGGCGCTGCTCCCGCACAACTCTAATAAGAAAATCTGTTTCGAGCGATCAATAGTCAGATTTGAATGTGAATTATTGCCGCACGGAAATGAAGTGCGGCGGTTTGGTTCTTCGACTGAGGTGAGACGGCGCTTCTGTGTCTTCCATGGAGGCGTGGTATAAATTTCGGCACACGCGGATTTTTTTGATGGTAGACACGACTGTGCGGCTGGAGATGGGCTGAGGTGTCTTGGCGGCTTACGGTTGCTGCAGGCAAAACGATTCTAAAGACGACAAGGAGAGTGATGACGATGCGCATGCGTTGGATGGTGGTGTTCGTGATGGTTGGGGCTGCGCTGTGGCCCTGTGGAGCTTCGGCGGCGGAGATTGCGGGCAAGTGGGTTGCTGAAGTCTCGGGCCCGATGCTGCTGGAGCCGGTGTACGCACGCGTGACTCTTGAGAGTACGGGCGATACGGTGAGCGGAACGTGGGGAACCAACACGGTGAAGGGATCGGTCAAGGGCTCACAAGTGACGCTGACGGTGACGGATGCGGAGGGAGCGGCCGCAGGGGAGTTGACGGGGAAGGTGGAAGGCGCAGAGGGCGCGGGTTCGGGAACGTTGGCGGGTCTTGGCCGAAGACCGGTGGTGCGATGCTCCCGGCGCGCGCCCGCCGATGCCGCAGGAGGTCACCTGGAAGTTGACCCGCGAGCTGACGCCGCCGGCCAAGCCGCGAGAGATCAACTACGAGCCGAAGACCTTTCAGGCTTACTACTATGCCGGGAACAAACCGGACATTCACATCTTTCCGGGCGACATCGTGCATACCTGGTCGGTCGATTCCGCAGGTGTCGATAAGAACGGGAAACGCCTGGCGCTGGGCGGGAACGCGAACATTGGACCGATCTACGTGGAGGGCGCGCTGCCGGGCGACACGCTGGTCGTCCACCTGATCAAGATCGAGCCGAACCGCAAGACGGCGCGGCAGGGAAGTCGAATTCAGCAGTTTGGAGTGACGCCGGCCTACAATCTGGCCGCGAAGTACGACCCGCGCTTCAATGGCGAGTATCAGCTGGACAACGCGACGGGCATTGCGACGCTCACTGCTCCGACGCCCGCGCTGAAGGACTTCAAGCTGCAGATGAAGCCGATGCTGGGCTGCATCTCGGTGGCGCCTCCTGGGTTTGAGGCTTTCACCGGGCCGCACCTGGGCGTGTACGGCGGCAACCTCGACTACAACGGCACGGTCTCCGGCACGACGATGTTGTTCCCGGTCTTTCATCCGGGCGCGCTCTTCGGCTTTGGCGATGGACACGCTGCGATGGCGGACGGCGAGGTGACGCAGACGGGACTTGAGGTCTCGATGGATGTGACGTTCTCGGTGGACGTGATCAAGGGCTACCAGACGCAGGGAGTGCGCGAGGAGGACAATGACTACATCATCTCGTTCGGCGTAGCGGGTTCGCTGCAGGAGGCGCTGAAGACGTCGACGGCGCAGCTTGCGACGTGGATCAAGCATGACTACGGCCTCTCCGACAGCGAGGTCGCGCTGCTGCTGGGAGCAGTGATGAAGATCGAAGTGACCGAACTGGTCGATCCGGAGTTCAACGTGGTGACCAAGGTGCCGAAGAGCACGCTGGCGATGTTGAAGCCTGTATCGACGAAGTAGATTTTGTTCTGTTGCGGGCCGAGGAGTGTCGGCCGCACGCACTCGTAAGTAAAAATACGGAGCGGACAAGCTGCAGAAGGCAGTATTTCTGCGAATTACATAAAGAGGAAATCTCCTGCATAGTGAAGGAACCCCAATCCAAAGAGGTTCCGACATGAAATGGAATTTCCTCCTTTCCTGCAGAGCGCAGAGTTGTATTTACACTCATCGTCCTTGCGATGACGGCGCAATTGACATTTGGCCAAACGTCAACGACGGGCGCAATTCGCGGCACGGTGACCGATTCGACCGGGGCAGTGATCTCCGGAGCGACGGTAACGATCACCTCCAAGGCCACAGACCAGGTGCGTACGGCGAAGAGCGATTCGTCCGGACAGTACGCAGTTGGTCTGCTCCCACCCGAGGTCTACACGATCAGCATCACCGCCCCAGGGTTCAAGACGGAACAGCCGGCGCCTGTGACCGTCGTTGTGACGGAGACAGCTCGCGTGGACGCGAAGATGTCCCTTGGCAGCAATACCGAGACAGTAGAGGTCACTTCGCAGGCGGGGGCGCTGCAGGTAGAGAACGCTACGCTGGGTACGGTCGTGGACGGTACTACGATTCGAGAAGTGCCGCTGACGAATCGCAACTACACCCAGGTGCTGACGATGTCGGCGGGTGTGGCGGGTGACATCAACAACGCGGCGTCGCTGGGCAAAGGCACGCAGGATGTGTATGTGAACGGCGCGAGCAGCATCAGCAACAACTTCCACATGGACGGCGCCGACATCAACAACTACGGCTCAGGCCGCGCGGGCGATTTCGTGCAGCAAGCCGGAATCGCGATTCCGAATCCTGATTCGCTTCAGGAGTTCAAGATCCAGACGACCAACTACGACGCCGGGTTCGGACGCGATGCCGGAGCGAACGTCGACGTTGTCACCAAGACAGGCGGCAACTCCATTCACGGATCGGCGTGGGAGTTCTTCCGTAACGACGTTCTGAATGCGAACGACACTTTTCTCAAGATAGGCGGACAGAAGCGCGCGGTGATGAAGCAGAACCAGTTCGGCGGAACGCTGGGTGGGCCGATCATCAAGGACAAACTCTTCATCTTCGGAACGTATCAGGGAACGCGCCAGGTCAACGGTCTTAGCTCCAGCTCGTTTGCCAGTCTCACACTTTTCCCCGTCACGGATGACCGCAGCGCGGCCGGGATCGCCAAAGTTGCATGCCCCGGCTCGAGCACCGGAAAGAACTGGGCTCCGTTCAATGGCGGAGTGAACGTAGCCTGCAATGGGTCGAACATCAACCCGGTTGCTCTCAACCTGTTGAACAAGAAGATCGCAAACGGCACCTACCTGATTCCGACGCCGCAGCGCTACTCCACCGATACTAACGGCAACCCGGTTGGGCTTTCGTCGTACAGCATTCCGGCACACTTCAGCGAAGACCAGTTCATGGTAAACACGGACTGGGTTATTACGGCGAAGCACACTTTGTCGGAGCGCTACTTCTACTCCAACGATCCGCAGAACCTGCCGTTCAGTACCTGCTCCTGCACTCCGGGCAACGGCGTTGACGCCGACGTTCAACAGCCAGGTGGCAGTGCTAAAGCTGACCTCTGCACTGAATGCACACTTGCTCAACGAAGCGTTGATCGGCTACATCCGCAGCTATGGTCGTCTACAGACGCAGGCGAACCTGACCTACGATCAGATCGGAATGACGGCGCCGAGCGATCCGACCTATCCGCTGATGCCAATCACTTCCACCACGGGCTACTTCCAATTGGGTGGAGTCAACAACGACGTTTCGTTTTCTGCGGTGAATACGTTTGAGATTAGCGATCAGATCAGTTGGACGCACGGCAAGCAGAGCATCCGTGCCGGCTTTCTTGGCGAGAAGGATCAGTTCAACTTCGACGATCCAAACAACAAGCGCGGCAGCGTAACCTTCCAGACCTTCCAGGATTTCCTTCTGGGCCAGAGCGCGGCGCAAAACGGTTCGGGGTTCAGCAACGTGAATTCGAGCGGAAGCCAGCAGGGTTCGTACTACAAGGGCTATCGCGGGACCGTTATGGCGATGTTCATCCAGGACGACATCAAGCTGCGTCCGAACCTGACGGTGAATGCCGGTCTCCGCTGGGAGCTGAACAGTGGCGTGAGCGCGAACCATGGCCAGCTGAGCAGCTTCTATCCGTCACTGGTGACGCCGTTCCAACCGGTTCCAGCTGGCGGAACATTTACCGGATTCGTTGTCCCGAACAATTATCGGTTGACGCTTCCGGCGGGCGTGACACGGCTGGGGAGCATGAGCCTTTCGAACAACGATCTTCCACTGCATAACTTCGGTCCGCGTGTTGGTTTTGCGTGGCAGCCATTTGGCAGCGGCACATCAACTGTGCTGCGTGGCGGCTTCGGTCTCTTCTATACGTTGCCGAACGCCAACTCGGTTTTGCAGACGTTGGGCGGTCAGCCGTTCGTGAGTTCGGCGAGCCTGAGTGGAACGGCCAACGCTGCTGCTACGTTCCAGACGCCGTACACAACGGTTCTTACCCCTGGCGTGTGGCGTCCACGTTCGACCGCATATACCCTGACGGTGACCGGAGTAGCTGAAAACATCGACTCGCCACTCGTTGAGCAGTACAACCTGAACGTAGAGCAGCAACTGCCGGCGAACTTTGTGCTTGAGATGGGTTATCGTTGGGACGCGCGGAACACGTCTTGCGGAGTCGCGTGCTCTGAACCGAGCGTTTCTTGCCAGCCCCTCGAACCCGATCAACGGCGTCACGACGAACACGGTTGCATCTGCTAACCTTCAGGCGCGCGTGCCCTACCAGGGCTTCACACCGGGAGGCGTGACGCGCATCGAGACGTATGGCTTCTCGAACTTCAACAGTATGCAGGCTACGCTGAAGAAGCAGATGAGCCACGGGGTGTATTTGCAGGCTGCGTACACATGGGGCCGCGCTTTGACGACAGTGACTGGAGGCGATGGCACCAACGGCGTCTTCGCTGGCGGGAGCGGCAACAGCAACGATCCGAACAATCGCTATGCACGTTGGGGTCCGGCCGGTTACGACCGCACGAACCGCGTAGTGATCGTTTACACATGGCAGCTTCCGGGCTGGAAGAAACGGCAATGCATTTGAGCGGGTCGCGACCAGCGGGTGGCAGTTCTCCGGCGTGACGACCTTCCAGTCGGGTAAACCGCTGACCTTCACCGATGCGAGAGACGGTACCGCTTATGGAACTGCAAGCCGTGCGCAGTTCGCGCCCGGTATGGGCAATGCAAACATCATTAATAAGAACGGGGGAACGATGCTGTCGCGCATCAAGAACAATACCTATCTGAATCCGAGCGCGAGTGTGTTTGTGACCGCTCCGGCTGTTCCGTTTAGCGCTGCTGCCACTACTGGAGGTCCTCAAGCTATCGACTATGGCAATAGCTCCATCGGCGCCGCGCGTGGGCCGGGGAACGATAACTGGGACATGACGGTATCGAAGATGACCCGGGTGGGGGGAATTCGTGAGGACGCAACGCTGACCTTCCGCACGGAGTTCTTCAACGTTTGGAACCATCCGCAGTATGCAAATCCGGGGGTAGGTGCAGGCACGGCAAGCTACGGCGTGATCAACGCCTCGTCAGTTGCTCCGCGGCTGATTCAGTTCGCGCTGAAGTATGTCTTCTAGACAAATCTAAGGTTTGTGCGCCCAAGCCGATGAGTGCTGGGCGCGCTTGCCAACCCAGGAATGTTCCGCGATGGGATTCAGCCCCGATCTGAAGGAGGAACGGAACATGCGCTGCTCGGTATGATCGCGATTTCCTGAGGAGAACACATGACCCGGGATGATGCGTACATGCTGTCGAGCGTGGCGGTGGATCTGGTCGTTACGCAGCTGGTGGATGGCAATGTTGGCCTCCATGCGATTTGCCCGAAGAATACTTTTTCCACAGGTTCAACGAAGTGAGGGTTTCTTTGAACCGTGGACAAACGTGTGCTCTCGAAGAGAAGGTCTGGTAAGTCACAGATTGCTTTGACCTTTCAAATCGCGGCAGATATCGCCACCGGGGTGGGTGAGCCTTGGAGGATCTCCGTATTTCTACTTACTGACAAATGCCGTAAAAATCCGTTATGCTCTAACTACCTCAGACATATTAGATTTCACGACAAGCCCCACTCGCTTTTGCATTAACCCGCAATAGCACGATCGAGGCCATCATGAAAGAGCATGAGTTTTTCGAAACTCATACTATGTTCCCTTCCACTCGGATGGACGCAGGCACTTCTGCAGCGTATCTGTGCGCTCTCATAGAAAACAGCCCAATCGCCATCGTCGTCCTTGATGCGCAGTATCGCTATACGATGTGCAACCCAGCCTTCGAAAAGCTATTTCAGTACACGCCAAAGGAGCTTTCGTCGGCAGATCTGGACGACCTGATCGCCGGACCGGAGATGGCAGACGAGGCGGCGTGTCTTAGCGGCCGGGTCATGCGCGGGAACAAAGTCCACACGATTACTCAGAGACGCAGACGCGACGGAATGATGTTGGATGTCGAGATCTACGGCATACCGCTGATGGTGGATGACAGACTAGCCGGCGTGTATGGGATGTATCAGGATGTGACAGAGCGGAATAAGGCACAGACGGCGTTCCGCGAGATTTCGGGCCAGCTCGAGAACCTGCAGCAGGAGGAGCGCCGACGGCTGGCGCGGGATCTGCATGACTCGACCTCGCAGGAGTTGGCGGTGCTGAACTGGAACCTGACGCGGCTGATGAATCTTGTGGGCGATCGGGACGATGCGCTGAAGACTCTGGTGCGACAGACTAAGGAGATCGCATATGAGTGTTCTGCCCGGATACGGAGTGTAGCGTATCTGCTGCATCCTCCTTTGCTGGGAGAAGCCGGGTTGACGCAGGCAGTACCTTGGCTGGCGGAAGGATTTGAACAACGTAGCGGGATTCGCGTGACGCTGGACATGAATCCCGATCTGGGCCGGTGTCGCGACGAGGTTGAGATTGCAGTCTTCCGCATTGTGCAGGAAGGGCTGGCGAATGTGTTGCGCCACTCTAGAAGTCCGGTGGCAAAGATTTCGCTGCATCGCAACGCGGGCTGGCTCGAGTTGACGGTAAGCGACCGGGGCAAGGGTCATGCGCGCGAGGCGTTGATGCAGGCGCGAGACGGAAGGAGTGGTATTGGCATCAGCGGGATGCGTGAACGGGTGGAACAGCTTGGGGGATGGTTCCAAATCAATTCCAATGAAGATGGAACAACCGTGATGGCGACGATACCGACGGAGGTTAACTTCCATGGATGAGTTGAGGATTTTGATTGCGGATGATCATGATCTGATTCGGCGCGGTGTGCGCGATTTGCTCGCTGCGCGGAGCGGATGGAAGGTGGTGGGTGAGGCCTGCAACGGTGACGATGCGGTGCGAAAGGCCGTGAACCTGAGGCCGGATGTGGCGATTCTGGATTTTTCCATGCCGGAGTTGAATGGCCCGGGGGCCGCGGCGCAGATCGCAGAGAAAGTTCCGGAGACAGGTGTGGTGGTGCTGACGATGCACGATTCCGAACAGGTGATGCGCGAGGTGCTGCAGTCGGGAGCTCGCGGGTTGGTGCTTAAGAGCGATGCGGACCGCGACCTGCTGGAAGCGGTGGAGGCAGTGACGAGGAAGCGGCATTTCTTTACGACGCGGCTGTCGGAACTGGTGCTGGGTGGATACCTGGCCGGCCCCACGGAGAAAGACAAGATGAAAAGCAAAGTAGCCCAACTGACCGAACGCGAGTGCGAAGTCGTGCGGCTGCTTGCCGATGGTATGTCGAGCAAAGAGGCGGCGACACGGTTGAAAATCAGCATCCGAACGGTGGAGTCGCACCGGATCAATATCAGCCGGAAACTGGGTTTCAACTCGATCGCGAAACTGGTGCACTATGCGATTCGACATGGGATTGTTGCGCATACTTAGCGGCCAAAAAGAGCTAATAGAATCTCTCAAACCAAGCGACGCCCTTCATAAGACTGACTACAGATTTACTGTTGAACGATTTTGCTATACGTTTCTTCCGTGACGAAGGAGATGCTGACTACATCTCCTCGTATGGCGTTCCGAGCGGCAATACATACATCGCTTTGGGCCAGCCGACAGATGGTGGATAAGTACCTAAGACGCATTCTCCAGCTGAACCGCATTCCGGGTCAGAAGTTCGATCTGACGCCGAATACGCTGAAGTTTATCGATTCCTCGCCAGTTGATAACTACTTTTGGAAACACACTGTTGAATCCCTTCGCTTAAGACTCAAAACATCGATATGGTGGCTAGGCGTCCTACACGACGATTACGCTGGGCAGGTAAGAAACGAACCGGGGACAAAAATGGCGATCGAAGTCCTTATTCCATCTATCATCAAAGTCGGCGGCGGGGCCTTTGCTGAAGCGTCAAACATCTTGAAGAGATTGGAAGTCCAGCATCCTCTGATCGTGACCGACGCCTTTCTGGTGCGTTTGGGGCTGGTCGAGTCTCTGCGCGAGCAAATCGAGAAAGCAGGCATTGCCTGTGACGTTTTTTCGGAAACCGTACCGGATCCGACGACTGACGCTGTGGCGGCAGGCTTGCGAGTTTTTACTAGAGGCAGGCACGACGCCTTGGTGAGCTTGGGTGGCGGAAGCTCCATCGATTCGGCAAAGGCGATCGGCATGCTCGCGGCCAACAGCGGTCGGGCACGTGAATACAAAGTACCGAACGAGATTCCGAAGAAGTGCCCGCCGCATCTAGCGATCCCCACCACTGCCGGAACAGGGTCGGAGGTGACACGATTCACCGTCATCACCGATTCGGAAACCGGCGAGAAGATGCTCATAGCAGGCGCGTCACTGGTGCCGAATGCGGCGATCGTGGACTTTGAATTGACGATCAGTATGCCCGCGAGACTAACAGCGGATACGGGCACCGATTCACTGACGCACGCGATCGAGGCTCACGTAAGCCGCAAAGCAAATGCGTTCGCCGATGCTTTTGCGATGGCGGCAATGAAAACGATCTGGGCCGAGCTGCCGATCGCGTTTCACGAACCTGGCAACCGTCGCGCACGCGAGTCCCTTATGCTTGCTGCGACTCAGGCCGGTATGGCCTTCTCGAATGCCAGCGTTGCCTTGGTTCATGGAATGAGCCGACCGATTGGAGCTCATTTCCATGTGCCGCATGGACTTTCAAACGCAATGTTACTGCCTGCGGTCACTGCGTTTTCAGTGAAAGCTGCCGAGACCCGCTACGCGGAATGCGCTCGAACAATTGGAGTGGCGGGTCAATTGGACTCTGACGTCGAAGCGGGGAGAAAACTTGTTCATGCATTGTTCCAGCGGAATCAAGATCTCGAAGTACCTTCTCCGAAAAAGTATGGCATCCCGGAGGAGCAATACTTCTCACTAATTTCGACGATGGCAAAACAGGCCTTGGCCTCAGGTTCACCTCAGAATAATCCCCGCATCCCGACGAATAATGAGATCGAGGAGATCTATCAGCAGATTTGGAATTGATCTAATTACTCGGCCCAATCGGCGCTGATCCGGCGAGTTCTTTCGCTTGATCTTCGCTTGGTAGTGGTTGAGATTGCGATTGTGGAATGAGAGACAACAGAGGAACCCTCCCTTTCAGTCACGGCAGTTGAATTACATCGGTCTGAGTTGTACTCCATACTTTGAAAAGTTCGTACCAGGCTGGAAAATCGGCAATTGCTAACAAATTGGCCCACCATTCTCAAACAACCAGGCCTCGGCTCAATAAATTAAAAATGGCCATCGGAATATCTATCAATACGTTAGGAGCCGGAAACAACCCGATGCAACGCTTATTGGCCCCGTAATGGACCTATGGATGGACCGCGCGATGACAACGCGGCACGAACAGCAACCAGCAAGGGGTCCAAATTCAGCAGCTGAAGCGTTCGGTGAGGTCGCGGTAGGGAGGATTATTGCTGATCGCCCCCAGCACAGATCCGTACGAGCGCTCATTAGCGCAATCGGCTCCTATCTGGGATGGAACAACCGCCAGCGGCATGCGGTTACCGCAGGGCCTTGCTTTAGAAATGGTCCTAAGCTCGGGTCGTTATCGTGTTCTCTCGCAAAGGATTGACGGGCTTCGAACCGTTTTGCGGCGTAGATTCGCTCACAGAGTACGGCTTTACGTGCAGGAGCCAGAGACACTGCAGGCATAAGCCTAGAACAACAGTGCGAGGGCGCGAGAAACGTGAGTCATAAGTTCCTGCATTGGCTGACTCTAGTAAAATTTCTCCGTTCTGAAATTTGCTCTGGTACGAAGTACAGATTGGCGAAGGGCACTTTTTGGAAAATCGCATTTTGTATCGAGAAGCTTGCGTTTGTAACATTGGGAATGATGGAAATGATTGAGAATCCGGATGTTCAATCAACTGCGAATGCCGTGCGTGTCCAACTGAATCTTATTTTGCAGGATCCGTCGTTTCGCTCGAGCAAGCGATCCGTCCAGTTCCTAAAATATGTGGTCGAGAAAACATTGAATGGACAAGCCGAGCAGATCAAAGAACGAACCATCGGAGTAGACGTTTTTGGCCGGAGCCCTTTGTATGACACGAACGAAGATCATGTCGTTCGGACGGCCGCAGTGGAGTTGCGCAAGCGTCTTACCATCTACTACTCGGATGAGAAACATCGGACCGAGTTGCGGATGAGCCTTGTACCGGGATCGTACATCCCCCAGTTCACACCTGCTCAAAAATCCGAAATTGCTGGGACGGGGTTGCACATCGATCCTGCTCAGCATGCAGAACTGCGAATGGTTGCACCGATATTGCTTGAGTCCCATCAAGGCATCGAAGCGGCTACACTTGAGACTTCTCGCAAACACGGTCTAAATCGTTCTTATGCAATTTACGCAGTGGTGGCCTTGGCACTTCTCTCCGGCATACTTGGATATCGCTGGCTCAGCCCCACGAATGCACAAAACCTTTTCTGGAAACCGGTCCTGGACACCCCGGGTTCCGTCTTACTCGCGGTGGGAGACGTTCCGAATGGCCCCCCCACGTTGTCGGTACCAACTGGAGATCAAGAATACTCAATCCCTGTCGTTCAAAAAACGCCTTCACAGATTGTGCCCTTTGGTGACGCGGTTACGATTGCACGTGTCGTCGGGACACTGGAGTCGAAGGGAAAAAACGTCATCATCCGGCGAGAAGGAGCGAGTACGTTCTCCGATCTGCGCGAAGGGGCAGTCGTTCTGGTAGGCGCGTTCAATAACGAATGGAGCCTCCGGCTGACGCGTCAATTGCGATACAGCCTTGCGCTCGATTCAGACAAACATCTTATCTATATTAGGGATGCAAGAAATCCATCTTCACGGAGCTGGAGTTGGGCTACGAACCTTCCCCGCGACCATCAGGGCTCTGCCGGCCACCCGGTACTCCAGGACTACGCGTTAGTGTCCCGGATATGGAACTCCGACACGGGACACGTCGTGGTTGTTATCGGCGGGCTATATACCTATGGAACAGAGGCAGCCGGCGAGTTTCTTACGAGGCCGCAGTTCATGCAGGAAATTGCCCGAGCAGTGCCGCTGGCGGATCCCCATCGCAACTTGCAAATTGTTCTCGCAACTACCGTGACTGATGATGCTGCCGGTCCTCCCAGGATCGTAGCGGTATCGACCGAGTGAAGCGAACCAACTTGGTCATTGATTGTCGAACTTCTTAAGAACTGCGAGGTTTGGCGGGCAATGGAGGATGAAGTCGGCGAGGCTCAGTTCTAAGCGTTGCCGTGTCGGACAGCAACAACGTCGCTGCCACAGAGGCAAACTCGAAAGTACCCATTCGCGTCACCGACGCAATAGATGAATGCGTCCGTGAGTGAGACTACTTCGCTGCTTAGGTTTTCATCTAAGCCCCCGGAACATCTTTCCAAAGGATGGGGCACCTAGAGAGTCTACTTGAATAAGTGGCTCATTATCAGATTGTTACGCGTTATTTCTGACAGTCAGGAACCGTACCTGTCTATTTTTATGTTTCATTCGATCTGTACAAGGTCGGGTCTAAGAATAACCCGCTCATTCGACGCCAGTGAAAACGAGGGGCAAGCAGGCAAACGAGGGCGCCGAAGCAGGCCGTGGGCGCTTTGCCTTCATGAAATCACTACGGCAGCCCGCAAGAGATACTTCAGGAGACCACCTATGAAACACAATATTAAGTTGATTCGATATCTTGCAGTATTCTGCATTCTCTTTATCCTGGGATCGATGGCTCACTTGGCCAGGGTTTGGCCCGCATCTCCGGAACAGTGACTGATCAGACAGGTGCCGCAATTCCCGGCGCTACGGTGACGGCCACCCGTTTGGCGACCGGCGAAAAGAGCACAGTGACCTCCAGCGGAAGGTGCGAGTACATCTTTCCGTCGCTGGCTCCAGCAGAGTACAGCGTTGGGGTGACAGCGGGCGGATTCTCTGGCTTTCTGCAAAAGAGTGTAGTGCTACAGGCGGACCAGGCGGTCACGGTCAATGCGACCCTGAGCGTGGGCAGCAGCACTCAGGTGGTGAACGTGGACACGGCGCCCCCCAGGTGGATACGACGACAGGAACACTGTCACAGGTGATCGATGAGAAGCGCGTCAATGACCTGCCGCTGAACGGCCGCAATGCAGCAACGCTTACGACTCTCGTTCCCGGAGTGGTCGTCGCGCCCAGCGCCAACATCGACCAGGGGCAGACGAAGACCTTTCCGGTCGTAGCGGCAGTCACTATCAACGGGACCCGTGCCAACCAGATTAATTACATGCTGGATGGCGGCAATAACGTTGACGAGTACACCAATGTCAACGCTCCATTCCCAATGCCTGACGCGCTGCAGGAGTTCAGCGTCCAGACGAGCAACTACAACGCTGAGTACGGCCAGAACGCCGGCGGAGTGGTAAACATCATCACTCGTGGCGGCAGCAGAAGTTTCACGGCAGCGCCTTCGAGTTTGTTCGCAACCGCGTCTTCAATGCGGCCAACTACTTCAGCTATGTAAATGGAAAGAAGACGGTCGATCCGCTGAAGCGCAACCAGTTTGGCGGCACCTTTGGCGGGCCGGTGATTATTCCTCACGTTTACAACGGACGAGACAAGTCGTTCTTCTTCTTTGGTGTTCAGGCGACGAGACTTCGTACGAATGGTGTTGGCGGAACTGCGTTTCTGCCGACGCCGGCGCAGCTCGGCGGCACGTTTACCGGCGTTGCGAGTCCTATCCTGAACCCGAAGACCCTTGCTCCGTATCCGTGTACACCGACGGGAAGTACGTACACCTGCACTATCAATCCGAACGACTACAACAAATCGTCGCTAGCACTTCTTAAGTATCTGCCTACGATTAGCGGAAGCGATGGCACGTTACCAGTTCTTCCGGCCCAGCAAGCAAAACTTCATCGAATATACGGCCCGTGGAGACCAGTCGATTGGGTCGAAGGACCACTTGTTGCTGCGGTATTTTTACGACAGCTTCGACAACGCGGGTGTGCTCGATACGACCAACCTGCTTAGTTACTCAGATCAGGCGTGCGATTCGTTACCACAATGCGCTCATCTCGGAGACGCACACCTTTACGGACAGGATTCTGAATAACTTCAGCCTGAGCTATCAGATCGAAAACGCAGCACGCGGACCACTGCCTGGGGCTCCTAACGTGAACGATCTCGGCGTGAATATCTGGCAGCCAAGCCTTCAAACAGATTAATCAGATACAGGTCGCAGGTTTCTTTACGATCGGCGATAACCCGGCGGCGACGTTCCGGCGTAATAACTACACGCTTGCCGATGATCTCCATTGGGTAGTGGGCAGCCATTCGCTTGGATTTGGATTTCATGGAGAGCTGGCAAAGGTCGACGTCGATAACCAGTTTCAGCAGCCGGGAATCTTCGTATTCAATAGCAATGCATCGATCACGAATCAGCTTGCGGGCTTTCTGCTTGGCGGCCTGACGAACTTCCAGCAAGCGTCAGGACAATACTTCAACAACCGCTATCACGTGACGGGCTATTACGCTCAGGACAGCTGGAAGGTAAACCGGCGCCTAACGATTAACTATGGCGTTCGCTATGAGCCATTTTCGCCTCAGCACGAAAAGTTCAATCGCCAGGGTATGTTCAGTGCGGCAGCGCGCGCATCCGGAACAGTTTCGACGACTCATCCGACTGCGCTTGCGGGATTGCTGTTCCCGGGCGATGCGGGATTTGTCGAGAACATGGTCAATCCGATTTACACCCACTTCATGCCTCGCTTCGGTTTTGCGTGGGATCCGTTTGGCGACGGCAAGACCAGTATCCGCGGCGGAGGCGGGCAGTTTTTCGATACGCGTCTGCCTGGCGTGTTCGATAACATCTTCGCGAACTCTGTGCCTTATGTAGCGTCAGTCAACGTGCAGTTTCTGCCGACGGCTCTGGCGGATTTCTCCAACCCCTACGCGCGCGTCTCGGGCGGAAATCCATTCCCCGCACCTCAGCCTCCTCCGCCAAGCTACTTCACGACGGCGAACTATCAATCGTCTGGGTACAGCACCTTCGATCCAACGACCTATAAGCTTCCGGTGACGTACTCATGGAACCTCGCAGTGGAGCAACAGCATACGAGCAAGCTGTCCAGTCGTGTGGCTTATGTGGGTTCGCGCAGCAATCATCAATACGTGCCGTCGGATATCAATCCCACATTGAACCAAGGCCCGAACCTCGGAAAGCGCATTTACTTCTCCACAAATAATATTCAGAACTACACACAGCAGATTGCACTGGTCGATTCAGGTGGAAACGCGATCTATCATTCGTTGCAGGCTTCGCTGCAGAATCGTGTAAGTGACGGCCTGACGTTCTTCCTGAACTACACGTGGTCGAAGGCGATCGACAACTTCCCGTTTGGCGCATCGGCAACGGCTGTGGTGCCGGGTTCGGGTTATTCGCTTCCTATCTATGAGCCGAATTTCAAGCGGCTCGACTACGGTCCATCGGACTACGATCACCGCAATGTCATTAGCTTCTCGTACGTTTGGCAGACGCCGAAATTCACAGGTGGCAATGCGTTTGCGCGCTATCGTCGTAAACGGTTGGCAGACGAATGGCATCTTCGTTCTTCCGTAGCGGGGATCCGCTCACAGTGACGGGTGCTGGCAATAGCGGCACAAACCTTGGCCGCGAGCGCGGCGTATGGAACGGGAGCAATCCGTATGGCGGAAATGCCTGCGGCAGCGTTACAACGGCCTGCAAGTCCTACCTGAATACGGCGAACTTCTCCACGAATCCGAGCTATACGGTGAACCTGCCACTGTCGTACGGCAATGTTGTAAAGGGGAGTTTCGTTGGACCGCAATACGTCGATTGGGATGTTAGCGTCATGCGCTACTTCCCAGTTCACGAGGCGCTCCAGTTCCAGTTCAGAGCGGAGTATTTCAACGTTCTGAATCACACTAACTTTGGTGATCCAAATGCTTCCGTCACCAATGGAGCTTTCGGTCGCATCACGTCGGCCAATGATCCTCGCATTGGGCAGTTGTCTCTTAAGCTGCTCTTCTAACGTAGGAATTTCGCAGGCTCGGCACACCCAGGCCGGGCTTGCGAAACCCTATCTGTCGAAGAGCCAATGGTATTTCTTGGCACGACCTAAATCTATCTATGACTTCGCATTGCGACCTCAGCTTGATCGCATGGAGGAGCACTACGCTTCACCCGACAGCGTTGGAGGAGATCGAATGACGACATGCCGCGAAGTCCTCACTACAGCGCCTGTTTCAGCAGCCAGCGAGCAGCGGCAGCGTGGTGAAGCGCAAACCGGTCAGCGCTTCGATACGCACGCCCAGAGGGTCAAATCATGAAGTCCTCAACGACATTAGTCCGCGCGGCGCATTTTTCCAAGACTGTATGTTTACTCTTGTGCCTTACATCCATTGGGGCAGCAAAGCTATGGGGAAGAGCTGGCGATCAGGGCAACGGGCACTATAGTAATCCCATTCTCTTCTCTGACTACTCCGATCCAGATGTAATTCGGGTTGGGAAAAGTTATTACCTGGTAGCGTCAAGCTTCCACTTCATGCCCGGCATTCCTGTACTTGAATCTCATGACCTGGTGAACTGGCACATCATAGCTCACGTATTTCCTCGACTCGACATCGACCGGAAATACGACATGGAAGGCGGTGATCGCTATGCGCAGGGAGCCTGGGCGCCTTCTATCCGATTTCACGACGGGCGCTACTACGTGTTTTTTCCCACGCCGAAAGAGGGCATCTTCATGAGTTCCGCTCCGTCGGCAAAGGGGCCATGGACGGCTCCAATTGCCGTACTCGCTGGGCCTGGATACGAAGACCCATGTCCTCTCTGGGACGATGACGGTAATGCCTATCTCGTTCATTCGCGCGTCGGAGCGGGCCCGCTTGTACTGCACCGGATGAGTCCTGACGGAACGAAGGTGCTGGACGAAGGCAAAGTCATTGTCGATGACCATTCGAAACTTCCTACACTTGAGGGACCGAAGCTCTATAAGCAGGATGGCTACTACTACATCTTTGCGCCGTATGGAGGAGTGGGTACGGGGTCACAGGCGGTGCTTCGTTCAAAGAACCTCTACGGACCATACGAGTCGCGGCCGGTGCTGGAACAAGGCAGCACCAGCGTAAACGGTCCACACCAGGGCGGTTATGTTGAGACAGCGAACGGCGAAGGGTGGTTCCTGCACTTTTCGCAGCGCGGAGGCTATGGTCGGATCCTCTACCTTGAACCTGTCCAATGGAAAGATGGTTGGCCAATCGTAGGGAAGCCAGTAGAAGGGAAATCGTTCGGAGAGCCGGTAAGCACGTGGAAGAAGCCCAATAGCGGAAGAAGCTACCCGATCGAAACACCGCAAACATCCGACGAGTTCAATGATGCAACTGCGTTAGGTCCGCAATGGGAATGGAATCATAATCCGAACGATAGCAACTGGTCGCTGAAAGAGCGCCCGGGTTTCTTAAGATTGAAGGCGTCATTTGCCTCTGATCTCATCCATGCGCGCAATACTTTAACGCAGCAGATGCAGTATCAGAATTTTAATCTGATCACGAAAATAGACGTGTCTGGTATGAAGGATGGCCAGCGTGCGGGGTTGGTTATGTTTGGAGTCCATTCAAGCTGGATTGGAGTCGTTCAAACGAATCGAACAAGACTCATTTTTTATGCAAACACCGGGGAAGAATATGAGATTGGCAAATTGACCGCCGATACTGTTCAGCTGCAAATGCATGTTGAGGGTGAGCATGTTTCGTACTCTTACAGTATGGACGACGGACATTCGTTTCAAGCTGCCGGATCGACTAATCCCTTCTCGTTCAGCTGGTGGAAGGCATCACGCCCAGCACTGTTCACATATAACACCCAACTTGAAGAGCCGTTTGGCTCAATCGATATTGATTGGGTTCGATGCCGTTCTCTGGCCGACGATATTTCACACTAGCCAGTCTGAATACGCCACTCTCTATGCAGTTTTCGCAGACGTGACGTAGATCCTTTGACTGTAAGCTTCTACAGTCCTCTGGGGCATCGGCAAAAACGACGCAGGAACTCATGCGGCAACGCTTCACCAATGATGACACTCGGGATTTATGCCAAGGCGGTGACGGCTGACAAACGGCTGGCTCAAGACGCTATCGCTGCGTTGTTTGTACTCGCAATCACCTTCAGGAGCCTACGTTTGAAGTTCAGGTAACCTCGTTTTTACGAGCACAACGGGGGGCAATGATTACATCCGTCTGTACCGTCCAGGTCCGTCATCTGCTGGAGCTCCCGTAACAAGCCGTTATATAACGTTGACCACTAGCACTGCAGTCGCGCAGTTTGCGGCTCCCATCACCCTAACCGCGACAGTAACCGGGGTGAGCGCCTCAACTCCTACGGGAAACGTCATCTTTATGGACGGAACTACTGTACTCGCCACGATGCCTCTCAACGCGCTTGGCGTTGCGATCTACCTAAATTCGTCATTGAGCGTAGGCACGCATACCATCACCTCCGCTTATCAGGGCGATGCGGACTATGCGGGTAGCACATCGACCCAAATCATCACCGAGACTATCGCTCGGACCCCAACGGTGACCACGTTGTCGACAAATGGCACCACTTCGATCTCAGGAAGGCCTGTCCTGCTGAGCGCGACCGTAGCAGCTTCTGGGAACAGTACTCCCACTGGCACCCATTGCATTCATGAATGGCAATATCGTGCTGGGGAGCGCGAACCTCGAGTACCAACAGCTACCACAGGTCACATTTGGCACGATTAGCCCTTATGGGATCAGTTTTGGTGTTAGCTACCGGTCTTTAATGGGAGCCGCTAATAATGTATTTGCGGCAACACCATGGCCTGGCTCACAATTGCCAAGGACAACTTGGTCACCTCGGCTGGCTTGCTGCGTCCGACTGGTCCGTACCGTGTCTGTGCCATCCTCTGGCCTCGGTATCTGCCAAAACGACAGAATCTCAGTGGGCCTTATCTTCCTGACTCAAGAGTTCAGCAATGGCACCACTTCTTAATCCGAATCAACACCCCGTGGAATTCGGATGTGATTGGGAATGATGAATATGCGGCTGTGTGTAACAAAGTTGCGGCCGGAAGAAAAACGTTGATTGCATTAATGCTTTCTAAGAGTGAGATCCTCCGTTTTGGCTCGCGGAATGCAAATGCACTTGTTGTTCGAGCGTGCGAGGAATGAGGTGACGAACCAGGCGGTTCTAATAAAAGTGAGTGTCGACGGGGTTACTTGCTCTACACCGATTTGCACTTCGAGAGGGATCGCCAACAGAAGTTCCTTTGGCGATGAGATTCTCCATCGTGTTCTAGTTCATGTCTTCCTTCAGGGATAGAGTTCTGCAGGTGAGGAAGTGACTGGCGTTGCCGAGCCTTACATTCAACTGGAACCTGAACGCAAACGGCTCAACTCCTACTGTCACCCAACTGGCGTCTGTAAGTAGAAATGGCCCCGACAGCCAGGATGGTTTTGCCAGCGGGTTCTATACGGGGATTACGGTAGACCCCAGCGGAATGATTACAGTTCAATTCAGCAATGGCCAGGAAAAGACGGTCGGCCAGATCGCAGTAGCCACGGTGGCTAGTAAGCAGGGACTAGTCGCAACGGGCGCGAACAACTTTCAGACAACAGCCGCATCCGGTCCGGCAGTTGCCGGGGTGGCTGGCGTCGGTGGACGGGGAACCGTGGATGGTGGTGGTTTGGAGCAGTCGAACGTCAATATTGCGAGGGAGTTTTCTAATCTGATTGTCGTGCAGAGAGCATTCGAGGCCAACGCGAAGACAATGACAACCTTTGACACGATCTCGAAGGATGCGATCGCAATGATTCGCTAAGCAGGTTGAAACTTAGGAAGAAAGGCACACCTAGGAGGACACATCAGGCATGTGGGTCCAATTCCCCTTCCCTTGAACAGTTGCTAAAGTCGAGATCGACATTGCCCCGCTAATCTCTGAAGCATGTGGAGGTTCGTTGCGAGGGGTAGCACCCAGTCTCGGTTGTGTTGACTCAGGCATCACCTCAATTCGGCGACGTCTGCGATGGCCTTCCGGGGCTGGCCGGAGCGCTGGGGCTGGAGATAGATGACCTTGCTCATTCGTTGCCGGCACAAGTGGTAGCTACAGGTGCTGAGCACCTTCTGGTCCCCATGCGGAATCGGGAGACCGTTGCCCGCGCTCACCCCGATGCTCAGGGGCTGGCGAAGGTCCTCAAGGCCACGGGTGGGGAAGGTATGTGTTCCCATGAAATAGTCCAACGGGTGATTGGTTCCTAATACTTCGGAACGTTCGACTGGTCGCAGACGACGTTGGTAAAAGCTCACGACCAACCACCTTCCCGTCTGTTTTGACAAGACATACGTTCCCAAGTTGCAGCTTTTGCTGAGCGCCTTCACTTGGATCGCCGCAACATCCGGTCTGATCATCCGGATCTTTTCGATCGTGAAATCCTTATGGGCACCCAATCCAGCCGCATGCAGCCTCGCGATGTCGTCGCGAAAAGCCGCCTTCCCCTTATTCCACACTCCATACACATTGATGTGATCGATATCTTCCGCATACACCGAAGTGATCTTGTCCACATCATGAGCGTTCCAGCCGTCGAAGAAGACCTGCATTGTCCTGCGAACTTCCCCTTCTTCCTGACTGAAGGTCTGCCCTGTCACAGTCACGCTAAACGCAGCAAGGACGAATAAGGTACAAGCTGACCTTCGCAACATCTTTCCTATTTTCTGTGCAACAAAAGCACAGGCCAATTTGCTTGCGGATGCGCGAAAGTATAAACAAGACGAACAAGCGAGGGCAATCCTGTCTGTCTACTCGGCGGTGCGATGGTCATCACTGGGAAATGGCAGGACGGTTCACCAATGATGGCCATTCCAAATTATGCTCGCATGAATCGCGTAGCTCTTCCGGTGGAGTACCTAGGCGATACAAATGTGAACTACGCACCTGGTGCATCGACCTCTGCCCCCCAACAGAGCCCTGGTAGAGCTGCTGCCCCTGTGACAGCAGCTATTGCGGTACCCAATACTGGAGCGTGTAACCGTAGCGCTATGAAAGCGGAATCCAAGGTCTGGATCTAGCATCAAATCCGACGATCGATGCACTTCAAAATTTAACTACAAGAGGGTGGTCGTTCAAAGTGACTGTCTTGTTGCCCGCAGTCCCCACCAACTCGATCACTAAGACTCTACGCGTCGGCGGTTTCTTTTGGGCCGCACTTGTGTTGAGAGAAAGTGTGCGATCGTTGTCGTTCCAGACGCATTCGAGTCTGGTGAAATCCCCGCGCTCGTAGCCGTATGTGATCCCATCATCCTCGTAAAGGCTAAAGTTGCCGTTCGAGCCTGGATACACTCTCAGCATGAGTGGCTCGGCGACCTTCTGATCGGCATATTGCTTGATTGGTCCAACCGGAAGAATTGTTCCTGCCTTGATGTAGAGAGGCAGGGTGTCCAGATCAACATCTCGAACGACGTCCTTTCCACCGTCCATCTTGGTCTGTGTCCAGAAGTCCCACCATTGTCCTTGTGGCAGATAGGTCTTCCGCTGCGTGGCACCCTTTTCAATCACTGGAGCTACCAGGATTGAGGAGCCCCACAGGTAGGTGTCGTCGCTCGTCGTCGCCTTCGGATCCTGTGGATAGTAGATCCAAAGTGCACGCATGATGGGAAGCCCAGTCTCGTGTGTCTCGGCCACGGTGGAATAAAGATAGGGCAGAAGCTGGTAGCGCAGGTTTAAATATTTCCTGCAGATGCCCTCTACAGCAGTATTGTGCAGGTCTTGAGATGGGGGAAGTGTGGCCGACTCGAATTGACCGTCATACTCGCCGGGCTCGTACGTGCCAAGGTTCCAACCCCATGGAAGACGCAGCTTCCATGTGCGACCGTGGCACCGAAAGGACGGGCAAAACGCACTGAATTGAAACCATCGCACAAATAATTCGGCTGATAGTTCCTTTGTCGGCACGAACCCGCCCGTGTCGGTACCCCAGTATGGAATTCCGGAGAGGCCGGTGCTGATACCTACCATAATCTGGGCGGCGAGTGTCTTCCAGGTGGAGAGAGTATCGCCCGACCAGAGCCAAACGTATCGCTGCATACCGGCATAGCCATTGCGATGGAGCGAGAAGGGGCGTGTGTTGGGTTGAAATAACTGCGAACCCTCCCAATACATCTGGTTGCGCGCGAGGCGTGAAGGTGGAGGGAGTTCGTCACCCTCGTCGGGCCACCAACCATCCACGCCCAGCTTTTGGATATCTTTGTGTTTCAGCCAGTATTTGGCGGCGTTGCTGGGATCTTCGGCCGCCGCACCGGTGTCCTTTACGGAGCCATGTAGGTCTTCGGGTGGACTGACGATGTGGAGGATGACTTTGAAGTGCTCCTCGTGCATCTCTTTGATCATCGCTGCAGGATCCGGAAAGGCAGTCGGATTGAAGGCAAAAGCCCCATGCTCCGTGTTCCAGCCTGACGGGCAAAATCCGGTGCCAAGATAGATCATGGCATCGCAGGGCAATTTCTTTTCGCGAAAGGTCTTGCATTCGTCCATTACTTCGGCCCGGCTCGCCAGAGTGCGATGCGACTGTTGAAAGCCCAGCGACCATAGGGGCGGCATGTGCGGACGTCCAGTTAGATCCGCCCATGCTCCGAGCAATTCAGATGGCGTATCCGCAAGTAACACGAAGACGTCACGTGTCGGCGTGTCGGGCGACGGCACAAATAATCCCTGGTCGCCGGTCAAGTCGAGCGTGCCGGTGGGGTGGGCAAAAAACAGTCCCCATCCGTCGGTGCCGATCAGCCAGGGAATTGGCACGCGCGCGCCGTAGGTCGCAAGGTCTCCACGGTGCTGACCATTACGCATTGTGTCGGTCGTACCACGTCGATTGAACGGATGGCCGCCCTCGCCCATACCGTAGACGGGGCCATCGCCGAGCCGGAAATGCACTGGACCGCCTTGTGGGTCGAAGCGCAATTCCTGCTTTACCTTGCCTAGCTGCATCGGTGATTGTAAGCCGCAGAGGCCCTTCCTGAACCTGAATCGTATGTGTACCCCACTTAACGGTCCGTGAGCCGTCTGGGTTCTTAGGTTGATCCAACAGCGGAGCCGATTCTCGGGGCACAATCCCGAGTTCACTCGCTGGACCGAGCTTCGATAGCGGAACAACTCGAACTCGAAGAATCTTGTCGCTAAAGGCCACTAAGGTCAACGAACCGTTGGCGGCCCCAGCTTCAGAAGCGGGAGTGGCCGCGAAGAAACCCGCTGCATTGATGTTCCTCGAAAATAATAGTTCCGCGAGCCCAACACCTATTCCGCCGATAACGTCTCTTCTTGAAAACCGGTCTTTCATCCTCACCTCGAAAAGAAAGCGGTTGAGCCGATTGGAACGCTCAACCACTTCTTTGGTTTGATCGATCTGTTATAGAACTTGCACCCTCTAGAAGCTGATCTTGGCCCCAAGCTGGATGTACCGTGGATTGAAGGTAGATGTTGCTTTGGCGAACTGCGCATTGGATAGATCGTTTATAAATCCAGATAAATTCGGACGATTGAAGAGGTTAAAGAAATCAGCGCGGAATTGAAAGCGGACATCTTCCTTTATCGGAATATTTTTCAGAAGACCCATGTCGGTGTTTGCGTACCCGGGGCCGTTGAAGAGGTTCCTCTTTTCGTTTCCTTCAGTCCCCATCGTTGGAATCGAAAAGGCCGACGCCGGGAAAAGCCCATGCAAATAAGATTGCCGATCTGTCGGTTGCGAGTAGCCGCTGGTAGGGGCATTGGGAAAGTCGTAGTTATATCCATCTCCGTTATAGTCACCGCTCCCGGCCTTCAGCCCGTTTACATGATTTGCCGCATCGAAGGTCGGTTGGAAAGTCGCGGTGGTAAGTACGGTGAAGGGTTGACCGCTCTCTAAGATCACAGCACCCGAGACGACCCAGCCGCCAGTGAGAGCCTTGACGAAAAGGCCGTGATTTTCGAACGAAGGCAGCCCGACGCTTTCGCTCAATGAGAAACGGTTGGGGACGTTGAAAGCTGTTGGCCCGCGATACTGAGAGATGTCTACGTTAGCGTCTGGATACTGCTGTCCATAGTCATATGCTTGCGAGTGCGTATAGGACATCTGAAACGAATCTCTGGAGCCAAATCTTCCAGTAAGAGTCGCAATGAAGGCGTTATAGGAGGATCGATTCCCATTCTTTGTGTAGTTGATCGCGCCAAAGCTCTTGTTAGGACGAACCAACACATTGTTATTGACTATGAGATTTCCTGCCACGCGATTGACGTCGTTATTTGCATTGATGGTTGCAACGTTGCCTTCGGGCAAACTGTAGGACTGAGATCCGGCGTAGTTGACACCAGCAACAAGATGACGACCAAGCTGTCTTTCTACACCGATGGTGTAGTTAATGATGTTTGGTTCTTTCAGGTTCGGATCCGTTCCGCCAATAGAGTTTTGCTGGCCCACGACTCCGCCGTGACTATCCAAAACTGAAGGTGGCTGTGTCACTAGTGTGTAGCCAAAAGGATATGTCGAGCTGGTACCCACTGAGAAGATGGGTTTAGTTCCTTGAGAGGCTAGAAACGTGGGCAGGGAGTACGTAGGGAGATTCGACCGCAACGGAACGGTCAGCTCTCCATTTGTAAACCAATCGTGGTACAGACCAATGCCACCTCGAATCGCCCAGACACCCTTCCCGGTTGGATCCCACGCTATACCGGCGCGAGGGGTAAATGCCTTCGGGTTATTGTTGAAGACATTGCTGGTGTTCTTCAAACTGCCATTCGACACCTGAGTCAATTGATCAGTACCGGTTCCAACGTAAAAGTTACTCAGCACAGACCCGAGCGCCTTTGAAGGATACGGATTACCGAAGTTGTCGAAACGGCCGCCAAGCAGCAGGGTTATCCGAGGTGTGACATGCCACTCATCTTGTACGAAAAATCCGTAGGTGGTGCTCGAGACACCCAAGCTAAATGGCTTCGGCAAGCCAGTGAGGGGGTTGTAATAGATGTTGCCCTCTGAAAATGGTGAATCCGTCACAAAATTCAATAGATTCGTAAAGACGTAGGACGGTTGAGAGTATTGCGTGGCGAACAGCGTCAACTCATCACCATGAAATCCTTCAAATCCCATGCGTAAGTTGTGACGCCCGCGAACCAGATTGAAGGTGTCACGCCAATGATAGTTATGCTGGATGAAATCCTGACCAGCCGGCCCCACTCCCACACCGGTACCCTGCCCTTGAATTGTTGAAATGGGGACGTCGAATTGACCCGATGTTCCAGCAATACCTTCAATTTGAAGATAGCCAAAGGCGGCTTCATTGAGCATCTTGGGGGAGAACGTGTGAGTTTCATTTACTTGTCCGGACCGGCTTGTCTGCGCGTTGCCAAGATTCATTCCTTGACGGGGAGATGCCGTGAGAGTGGACAGTCCAGTGTTGTAGTAGCTTCCGTAGATTCTGTCGTGACTGAGATTCTCGTCGATGCGCACCGACCACTGAGTTCCATTCCTGTAAGGACTCAGCGAATAGTTTCCGTTGTCGATGACCGGCAGAGTACACGGGATGTTTTGGGTTGCTGGCGTTCCGCAGGTCGCGCCAAAGACAGCCTGCGCCGTCTTGGCAACGCTTGTAATTGTCGCTTGGTTGACAGGATACTTCGCTAGAAGAGAGGTCCCAATCGAATTGGGATCAGCTTGCTTGGCAAACTGGACAAACTCGGGCGATTCAAACGTCGTTGCTGCACTGACGGTCGTGAGTGAGCGTAGAGGTTCGATCGATGCGAAAAAGAAAGTGTGGTTCTTAATAATCGGACCGCCGATAGTTCCGGAGAGATTGTTGTAGTGGAAGGGCGCGTATTTGCTGACGAACTCCGATCGTGTCCAAAATTGCTGCGACGTATAGTAATAACTTGCCGAACCGTGAATTCGGTTTGTGCCCGACTTGGTGGTGATTGCTGTTTGAATGGAACCAGCCCTGCCGTATTCCACAGAGTATGTATTGGTTTGAATGGCTACTTCTTGTACGGAATCAGGATTGGGCGACGTGTTAATGACTCCTGGCCGAACAGAACTGGTAATGTCCAAGCCATCGACGACGTATAAATTACCGTCAAATCCTCTACCGTTTGCGGAGACATTGTTCGTTGTTTCGACATTGAAATTGTCGGGTGGACTGCCTGATGCGAGCCCCAATCCAGTGACGCCCGGGGCCAGGGATATCAGGCTGATGACAGTACGGCCCTGCATCGGCAGAGATTCTATCTGATTTTGAGGAAGAGTCGTCTGGATACGACTATCAGCCGTATCCAACATCGGAGCTTCCGATTGGACATCGACCACAGTCGCGTTCCCCGAAATGGTCAACTTCACTGGAACATTCAGGTTTTGATCCGTTTGCAGAGTGGAATGAATCGAGGCATTTGCGAATCCAACTGCCTGTACCTGTAAACGATACTCGCCGGCGGGAAGGCTACGAAAATCGAAGGAACCACTGCTATCCGTTGTGGTCGAAGTCGAAATATTTGTGCCCAGGTTTGTAAGGCTGGCTTTTGCCCCCACTACCGTTGCGCCTGCAGGGTCCTGCACTGCACCGTGGATGCTGCTATTGAACTGGGCCGAACAAGGCAACACACTTGCCAATAGGATAAAAGCCAAAGCAACTATGCTCCTCACACCATAGCGTGCGTCCCGTGGGTATATGACCTCCCCTAGAGTAAGTAGAAAGCGTTTACTTGAACCGCCGTATTTGGCCTTAGAATTCGTAAAGAACATCACCGGCGCAAAAAGAACGTTTGAATCGCGCATACATTTCCTCGATCTCACTTTGATGGGTTCGGTTTTGCGTTTCTCTCAGCGGCTGCAAAGGTAGTACCGATATAAAAAACTTGTCAAGATAATTCGTAATTTGTAGGCAATTGCGCCCAAAAGCTAAGATTTTGTCATGATTTATTGGTTGTACCATCGCGGGCGTCTCCTACATTTTGCCAAACACGATTTGCCCATGCGATATCAAGAGTTTGACGGGAGAGAACATGAAGGTAGCGAATTTGGTTGCAGTGCTGATGATCTTCATCCAATGTGCGGCCACAGAAGCCGAGGTGAAAACAGTTGAATGGGGACGCAACTCCGATGGTCAAAAAGTAGAGATCTACACGCTCAAGAGCGCGCAGGTTGAGGTGCGTGCTATGAGCTATGGAGCACGGCTCGTAAGTATCAGGACTGTCGATAGAGCCGGTCAGATGGCAGACATCATACTGGGCTACGATTCGCTCCAGGAATATCTCCGCGACACAACTCACGTGGGCGGGGTGGTGGGTCGATTTGGCAACCGGATCGCAAATGGGACGTTCTCTATAGACGGGAAAATTTACCATGTGCCCCTGAACAATGGACGAAATGCTCTTCATGGCGGTCCGGTCGGCTTCGATCGGCTCGTGTGGAAAGGGCAAGAAGTATCGAATGGCGTCGAATTCACTTTGATCAGTAAAGACGGCGATATGGGCTTTCCTGGCAACCTGACTGCCAAGGTTAGATATACATTGAACGGAAACTCGCTTCGTATCGATTATTCTGCTTCAACAGATAAGGCCACTGTGATCAATCTGACGAATCATGCGTATTTCAATCTTTCGGGGGACGATAAAAAAGACATCTTAAGTGAGGAGGTCATGTTGAACGCCAACAGCTATACGCCAATTAACGCAGACCTAATACCGACAGGCGAACAAGCGTCTGTGGCCAGGACCCCACTTGATTTTCGTCACGCCATGGCGATCGGCTCTCGCATCGAAAAGCCATATGAACAGCTTCGTCTTGCAGGTGGGTATGACCACAATTTTGTCTTGAACGGAAGAAGTGGAGAGGTGAAGCTAGCCGCCAAGGCCTATGACTCTGAGTCAGGGCGCATCCTGACAGTCATGACAACCGAACCAGGAGTCCAGTTTTATTCAGGCAATCATCTCGACGGAGGGTTCGTCGGCCGCGGCATGACATTTGCAAAACACTCGGGTTTCTGCCTTGAGACACAGCACTTCCCAGATTCACCTAATGAACCGAAATTCCCAACAACCTTGTTACGGCCGGGCCGCACGTTTCGCTCCACGACTACCTTGACTTTCACGGTTGCAGCGGTTGAAAAGAAATGACCTTTTTGCAGACTATGCCAACTGATTCTCATTCCTTCGACAGGCGTGTCAACTTGGGTAGCGAAAGGCCAATAGGGAAATAGTTACGATGATGGCGAGAGTTTCCGTGAGTGCGACTCTGAAGTAATAAGTCGCGTGCATCGGTCAAGTGCTCGGCCATGAGGCGTGATGCAAGTAGGGGATTACGTTGTTCGATTGCAACGAGTATTGGTCTATGGAACTGCAGGGTATGCTCGAGCTCGACAAGTTGGGAGGTTACGATCATCAAATTGAGCATTGCGCGGTGGATAGTTTGAAAGAGGCGTCCGGCGAGACGATTGTCTGAAGCTTGAAAGATGGTACGGTGAAAGAGTAAATCCGAAGCGACGAGGCGGACGCGATCGTGCGTGCTGTGTTCGAGGTCGAGGACGGACTGCCGAAGTAAGGCTATGTGCACAGCGTTGGCGCTCTCCGCGGCTTTAGCGGCAAGTGCAGGCTCCATCATGAGGCGCAACTCCGTTAGTTCCTGAAGGGAGGTATCGTCGAGGAGGAAGAGGAACTCCATGGGAACAGACAAGACCGAGGATGCATCGTTGTTGAGATAACTGCCATCGCCGACTTTCTGAGTGATGACGCCCATAATTTCGAGGACTTTTAGAGCAGGTCGTAATGACGAACGAGCGACCCCGAAGCTGGCAGCAAGCTCTCGTTCGGACGGCAGTTTGGTACCAGGGGACAGCAATCCCTCGCTCATCAACTGCTGGAACCTGAGGACCAACAGTTGAGTCAGGTCTTCCTTGTCAGTGAGGACGTGGCCAATGTCTCCGACGAGAGACTGTTGACCTTTCTTTTTTCCTGAATGGGGAGCTACCTTCAATTTGATATCGACCGATCGCGGAGATGTGGCCTACGGTTCATTTCATTGGTACTACCTATACCACACATATGTGAGCATTTTCGGTTAATCAAGAAAACGTTCTCTTGACGTTGGGTTCTATGAAGGAATAGAAAGGTTTGTCGAGGAATTGCCAGGAGAACCGCTGCAATGAAACGTAGGGTGTCCCGTCGCAACTTTATAGCTTCCGCTACTCTTTCGATCGTGCCGTCCGCTATTGCATACGCTCAGCCAAAAAGTGGTGGCTTGCTTGCGTTCCTAATTGATGAACCACATCCGGCCAAACCTTCCAAGACAGATTGGAAGGACGCGGGAGTCATCGACTTGAACAACTCTCCCTACGCCAAGCTGAAAACTGTACCGGTACGGGCGGTTGTTATTCAAGACGGATTTTGGTCGCAACGACGTAAGACGAACCAGATGGCGAGCATTCCGAGCATGCACGATGAGCTGCTGGAGCACGGTCGGATGAACAACTTCCTGCGACTCCAGGGCAGGTCAACTGATCCGCAGAAGGGGCCGGTCTTTTCAGACTCAGATATCTACAAATGGGCTGAGGCGGTGGGATTTCAGTTGCAGGTCGCCGACGATCCCGAATTGAGAAAGACGATTGATGCGATGATTCGCGATGTCATTGCTATCCAGGAACCCAGCGGATATCTGAATACGTACTACAACGGCGATAGGAAGTCGTTGCGAATGCAATATGACACGCAGACGACCGGCCACGAACTGTATTGCATCGGCCATATGTTGCAAGGCGCGATTGCATATTATCGTGCTACCGGGGATCCGACACTGCTTGACGCAGGCATTCGATTCGTAGATAAATTTTTGATCCCGAATTACGGGCCGGGCGCAAACCAGAAGGCGATTGTGTCGGGGCACCCAGAGATTGAGATGGCATTGGTAGAGTTGTCTCGGACGACCGGCGACCCGAAGTATGTTGAGCTGGCGGGGTATATCCTCCATGGGGACCAGCGCGTGCCGCTACGGCCGCAGCAAATCGTTTATATGTATTGCGGGATTCCGTTCACATCGCGCACGAAGCTTGAAGGGCATGCCGTCCGAGCGATGTATGCGTGCTGCGGCGCCACCGATTACTACTTGGAGACCGGCGATCCAGCGTACTGGACGACACTGAATGTGCTTTGGAACGACCTGACCGCGCATCAGCTGTATGTGAATGGCGGCGTTGGAGCGCGTGCAGCCGGAGAGGCCTTCGGCGATCAGTACGAGCTTCCCAACGCACAGGCATACGGCGAGAGCTGCGCTGCGATCGGGAACATGATGTGGAATTGGCGCATGCTGGCGGCGTCGGGGGATGCGAAGTTCACCGACGTTATTGAACGGGCGCTGTATAACGGCATCAATTCGGGCATGTCACTTGACGGCAAGACGTATTGCTACCGGAATCCATTGGCGTTTGACCCTGCTGGCGAGTCGAGAGACAGGCATTTGGTGGATGGAAAGATTCGCAATGCGTGGTACGACACGACTTGCTGTCCGCCAAATTTGGAGCGGACGTTTGCTTCACTTTCTGGATATTTCTACAGCACAAATGCCGATGGAGTTTACGTTCATCTCTACGACAACTCAGAGATGAACTGGCACCTTCACGACGGTACAGCACTAAAGGTTCAGCAGAAGACGAACTATCCGTGGAGCGGCGATGTGAAGATGACCGTTAGCCCGGCGACTCCGAAGGAGTTTGTGATGTATGTTCGGATCCCGGGTTGGTCGGGGAAGAACAGCGTCAAGGTGAACGGCAAGGAGATCGCAGGTGCTAAGCCCGGGGAATACCTCGCAATTCGCAGGCTCTGGGCGGCGAATGACACGATCGATTTGAGTTTCGACATGACGACGCATCTACTGAAGGCGAATCCTGCAGTGACCGAGGACCGTGGACGAGTGGTGTTTCAGCGGGGTCCGATTGTGTTCTGTATGGAGCATCTGGACCAGCCGGACCATGGTGTGGGGATGAATCTGGCGGGCTATACGATCCAACATGATGGAGTGACTGCGGAGCATTTTGAGCCGAATTTGTTGGGTGGAGTCATGGTATTGAGCCACCCGGCCACGATCAGTAAGACTGACCCGAGTGTGGGCCTTTATTTTCCAGCATCTACTCCGAAGGCGCCTGAAAGTCCTACTACGGTGAAGCTTATTCCTTACTATGCGTGGGCAAATCGTGAGTCTGCCTCGATGCAGGTGTGGATCCCTTATAAGGAGTCTTAGGACGTTCTGCACTTTCTTTCTGGTGTGGCGGAGTAGTGTTTTTGCAGAGGTTTTTCAGAAATTCGAGCGGCAGAACCTGGTGTTTTTGTGGTTAGTTTGTGGTGAATGCGTGGCAAATGATGGTTCGTTGACGGTCATTTTTTGCTGCTGAAAAATACGCCGACGTTTTGAACTTTATTTTTGCTTCGTCTGGGCGACCACCTTCGGCTGCACAAGCTTCGAGATCTTCCGGGACAGTTCGTCCTCCTTTGAGGATTCCCCATTCTTGTCGTACGCTTCGATGAGAAGAGCGGCGGCGCTCAGGTTCAGAGGATCGAGTTCCATGGCTTTCTCGAGGTGTTGCTCTCCGAGAGCCTGCTGCCCTGCAGCGAGGTAGGCCTGACCGAGGCTGGTCTCCTTGGGTGAAGAGGTCGGGTCGTAACGTGCGGCGAGAGCGAAGGCCTGCACCGCCTCGCCATACTGTTGCCCGGCGATGAGTGCGATGCCCAGCATGTTGTACAACTCACTGTCCTGGGAAAATTGTTGCTGCACTGTGGTCAGGGTCCGGTACCCGCTTAGAATCTGTTTTGCCGACCTTCGAGACAGGCCATATTCGGCTAGGGCCATCCCTAGATTGCGGGTTGCGAATTCGGTTGGCGGTTGTCTCCATGGAACGATGTCGGGGATGGTCTCCGGGCTCTCCTCTGCCACTGTCTTTTGCGGTCGCCGCTGAATACGATGGTCGGTGAAGGCACTGTGGCCGCCATCTCCAGCCTCTCGCTTCGTCATATGGCAGCCGATGCAGTTGCTTGTTTTGTCAGGGTGGTCGCTCACGAAAGTTGTCTTCGAGTGGCAGAGCATACAGCGACCACGATAGTAGGAGACAGGGTCCGTCGGTTCGTTGTGCGGATTGTGACAGGTGCCACACCACATTCTTCCGCCGCTGCTGCGGGCGCATTTGCTCAGAGCGAGTTGCTCGGAGTGGCTTATTACTTTGAAGGCGGCCTCTGTCCCTTCGGCGACTCGTTGTGGTAGATGGTGAAGGTTTCTTCGAGTGGTTTTCCGGCGACGAAATCGGTGAATTTTTTGCCGGGATTCAGGATCCGGGCTACTCCGATGAGATGACATTGCTCGCATACGCTGTCCCGTGCGGCCTGATCCAGATCGGCGGGATTGACGATGTTCCCCGACTCCGGTTTTGCGAGGTGGGCGGCGAGAGACCCGTGGCAACGATTGCAGCTGATTGCAAGATGGGGGAATGGGACGGCTGCGTATCGGTTCTGCGAGCCTTCTACTGCGTCGAACGATCCGGCGTGACAGAAGACACAGCCGGTCGCGATGGGGCGAGTGAAGTCCGGATCCGGTTTATCTTCGTAGCCGGGTGCCAATCCGTAGGCCGAGCGGTTGAGGTAATAGGCCACGGGGGACTGGAAGAGATGATTTCCCAGGTCCACTAGGTATCCGCTGGCGTGGGTACCGGACCCGATTACGTAGTCGACGTGATAGATGGTTGTGGTGCCGTGGCTGTTGAGCGTTTGCCACGATCCCGCCTTGTCTGAATGCATTGTGATGGTTGTTCCGGGCGCGGTCACTACACCGGTGGGTTCTTGTCCACCGAGTCGCATGGAATGGGCCATCTTGGAACGCGCGAATCCTGCTACTTCTTCGGCGTGGCATTTTCTACATTGGTTCGAGTCGACGGACGCAGGTGGACCGCTGGCGACCAGCTTCGCAGAAGCATGTTGGGCGGAGCGGGCGAAGAGTGGGCTCTTGAGCCCTGCAAGAAGAGAGAGCACTAGAGCTGCAGCTATGGTCCCAAAGCGCCTTAGACTGGGCATTCAACCTTCCCCAAGCACTGCTCTCTGAAAGTCACCCCGAGCCGCACTGCGCCCGGGGTCGGAATGGTAGACGTTGGTTCGCTTTGAATTGTTGCTGGTTTAGGTTTGGTGGTAGAGGCGGTAGGTCTCGTCTTTGATGTCGGGGTAGGGAAGCATCCGAACCTTGCCCTTGTCTGTCGCGACCTCCCATGCGGAGGAGTTGCCGATGCGCTGGGCGGCGAGTAGCTGCTTCTGGGTGATTTTGTTGGCGCCGAGCTCGATGGCGAAGAGTGCGACCGGGCCGTAGAGGAGCGCAACGATTTTCGGGTTGCGATCGTCGATGGGCGCGAGGCGGAGGGGCATGTCGAGTGCGAGTTCGACGCGGTCGCCGTCCTTCCATGTGCGGTCGATGCTGGCCCATGTACCGGGGGTGAGGGTGGTGTCGATGGCGTTGCCGTTGACAGTGACTTTGGATTTGCTGCCGGCCCATGCGGGGACACGCAACGCGATGGTGAAGCGCTCCGGGTGCGAGAGCGTGAGGTGCATGCTGGTGTCGCCGTTGGCGGGGAACTGGGTCTGCTGGGTAAGCGAGACGTGTGCGGTGCCCTGCTGCCAGGTGATGCGAGAGGGAACGTAGAGGTTGACGTTGATGCCCTTGGCGCTGCGGAGGTAGGAGCTGATGCCGTAGTCGGCGGTGAGCTGCGGGAAGGTGCCGGAGCAGCAGGGCCACTTCTGGTCGTAGTCGACTTTTTTGGCTTCGTTGTTGTAGTCCGCGTAGTAGAAGCTGACACCGTCGGGACGGATGGGCCGGGCTCCGAGGATGGTGTTGTAGAGGATGGTCTCCATGGAGTCACCGTAGCGGCTGTCGCCGGTGACGCGCATGAGGTAGCGGGTGACTTTGAATTGGCCGTAGGCGCCGCAGGGAGTTTCGAAGGTGCTGTGGGTCTTGGTGAGGCTTTCGGCGAGTTCGTCGGTGTCGGGTTTGACGAAGCCTTCGTTGGGACCCCAGCCTCCGGTGACGTAGCTCTGGGCGAGGACGAACGCGAAACCGTTTTTCGCTGCGGTGAGATGTTTCTGGCTGCCGTCGGTGAGGTAGGCCTGCATGGCAGAGCAGAGGCCGTTGACGTGGCTGTAGGCGTGTTGGCCGGGGAGGATGTTTTTATTCAGTGCGAGAGGGCCGAAGTAAGTGTCGTCCTGAAGGAATCGCTGGGCGAGTTGGCGGTATCGAGGGCCGGCTCCGCGCTGGTAGGCGAGGTAGAAATTTTCGGGGAGCGTGTAGGTCTCGTCCCATGTCCAGGAGATGTTTTTGTGCGGGCGGGCGGCCATCTCGGTTCGGTCGAGGGCTTTGGCGGGAAGGAACGGCAGGACGGCGTCGGTGGCGCGATCGAGGACGGCGAAGGCCTGCGGATCTTTTGCGAATTGATGGGCATCGATGAGGCCGCAGTTGGTCTTGTCGAAGGTGTAGGCGGGGATGCAGTAGTCTTCGTAGAATTTTTTGCTAATGGTAGGGGCGAAGCCGGCGACGAGACGTTGGACTTTGGCCTGGGTGGGTTTGTCGCCGGTGATGGCGTAGGCGCGAGACAGGCCGGAGACCCACTGGCCGAAGGTGTGGCCGGGGACGTAGCCGGTCATGTTCTTGGGCGGATCGAAGAGGGGCGAGGGAGAGTACCAGCCGCCGAGGTCTTCGCCGGGGGCGGGCATGCCGGAGAGCTGGCGGAAAGGCTTGAGGATGCTGTCTTCATTGAGATTGAGGAAGAGGGCGTGGTTCTGCTGAAACTGTACGAGCATGGGACCGTCGAGAAGCTGCACGTCTTTGTAGTCGAATTGTGTGAGCGGTGTGGCTGTTGTGGTGACTGCGTTCGGCGCGGCCAGGGCGCGCGCGTTGCGGAGAACGGCGGTACCGGCAGCGAGGGCAGCGCTGCTTTTGAGAAAAGCTCGACGAGTTGGCTTAGGCATCCTGGAATCCTTTTGTGTAGTCGTGATCGATGATGCAATGTTGAGAAATCGTTTTCTCATCGACGTGTTTTTGGCTTCGGTCAGCGAGCGAATTGAGGGTAGCACTACGAAACAACGTGTGTAAAACCCTAAAATTCAGTGAGACTACAGTTAATTTAAATTTGAAGAAATTACCCTATCTATATAGAGACGTATGGCATATAGCGGCTTACTGCGGCGGTTGCGCCTCCTGAAGGATGTACTTCGTTTTCGCTTCCTGATTGTGCGCCTTCGCCTCTTGAAACTGCTTCACCAGGGCGGCGGTTCTGTCTGCGTGATTCAATTTATGTTCGGCGAGGAGCTCCTGATAGAGGGCGACTTCGTCGTAGGGATCGAGTTTCCTCGCTTCTTCCGCCTGGGCGATGACGCCCGCGAAATCGTTGTGACGAAGTAGTAGAACACACAGCAGATCTCGTGCCGGTTGATAGCCGGGTTCAAGTTGCACGGCACGTTGAGCGGTGGCGATCGCCTTTTCTGTGAGTTGCTGGTCCGCATTTTGAATCTGTGAAAGGGCTTCGGCGTAAAGATACTGCATCAGTGGATCGTTGGGATGAAGCTCGCTTTGTTGGGCGAAGAGGGCCAGAGCAGAGGCGCTGTCGTGTTTCTGGCTGAAGAGCATACCCATGGCATCTTGAGCGAAAGACAGTTGCGGATCGAGACGATGCGCCTCCTGAAAGTCACGAAGGGCGGCATCCATCTGGGTCATCTGCTCTTCGAGAACACCACGGGCGAGGTAGAGGCGCGCTTCGGATGGAAGCTGTTGAATGCCAAGAGTAAGGAAGTCCGCACCTATCTTGAAGGCACCGTGATTGAACGACATCTCAGCGAAGGCCAGATATGCTTTTGCGTTTCGAGGGTTCAGTTCGATCGCCTTGCGGTACCACTCGACTGCCTGCGGGGTGCGGTTGTCGGCCTCGGCAAGCTCGGCAGCAAACAAGAATGCGGCACTGTCTCGAGCATCGGCACCGAGCAGAGGCTGGAGCGTTGCAAGGGCTGCGGGGCGATCCTTTGCGGCTGCGTGGGCGCGGGCGAGCGCGATCCTGTTCGTGCTGTTGTCCTGTAGCGTAAGCAGGCGGGAGAGCGGGGCTATCGCATCTGCGGGCCGGTCGAGCGAGACTAAGCAACCGCCGTACTGTCGCAAGGCCGCGACGCTTGCATCTACGCGTGTGGGAGCTTTGGCGTAATTTTCGACTGCGCTGGAACAGTCTCCATTGCGCGCATCCATTGCGCCTAGCATTGCATAAGCGGTTTCGTCATTGGGGCGAAGCTTGATGACCTGCGCGACAAGAGTCCTGGCTTCTGGATTGTTGAGGAGGAACGCCGTTTCTGCGGCGCCTTCAAGGGCCGCGAGATTTTGCGGGCATTGGGCCATTGCGGTCTGGAAGGTCTTGAAGGCTGGCTCCAGCTTTCCTTCACCGCGGAGTGCGAGGCCGAGAAGGACACTAACAACACAGTCGTTTGGTGTCGCCGCCAGGTATGCCGCCGCGGCCTGCTCAGCTTGCTGGAAGCGGTGGGCGGCGAGGAGGTTATATATCTCCTGTTTTTGTGCCGAAGGCTTCTGCGCGAGGCAGCGGGGATACAAGGCGAGGAGAAGGGAGAAGAGAACAATTGCCGTTGGGAGACGCGCATTGTTCCGGACCAACTTCATAACGTCTACGATAACTCTTTCGTGGGCAAAAAACCGCGGCCAGCCTACTGGCCAGCCGCGGGTTTTGTTTATGGAGTTTAGAAGGTGAGTCTTCCACCCAGCTGGATAAAGCGTGGAACCGATTGTCCGGTGGCCTTTCCGAAGTTGCCGTCAGGTATGTTGACGATCATGGTGTTCAGGTTGGGACGGTTGAAGAAGTTGAAGAACTCCGCGCGAAATTGGAAGGCTACCGATTCTGTAATGTTCGTGTTCTTTAGCAGAGCTACGTCCCATTGGTAAAAGTTTGGGCCACGGAAGGCGCTGTACCGTTCGTTTCCTTCAGTGCCAAACGCCGGCTGGGCGAAGTTCGATTTGTTAAATATGCCGTTGAGGTAGGCCTGCCTGCTGTTGCTGTAGCTGTAGCTGAGTACATCCGGGTAGTCGCGGGTGTCTCCATCTGCGTTGTAGTCTCCGCTATTTGCGGCGTAGCCGATAAACTGACCACTTGCGTTCTTCAAAGGTGCGAAGGGCGCATTGGTCTGAACTGTGATCGGATTGCCGCTCTGCGCAATGGTCGCTCCGCTGAGTTGCCACCCCGTTGCTACCCTGCCCAGAAAACCCTCGCCGTTGTTGTAGCCGCGAAATTCATAATTCCACGCGAGGGAGAATCGGTTTGGGGCATCCCAGATCGATGGAGCATAGTACTGATGCGGATTGATGTATGTGGGATAGACCTGCGTATCATCCTTTGATGAGGAGCGCGTGTAGGAGGTATTGAAGAAGGCCCGATTGAACCTTCCCCGCAAGGCTACGATGAATGCGTTGTATCCCGACTCACGATCGTTCTGCGTGTAGTTCACCTGACCGAAGCTTGTATTGAGCCGCGTCGGAACCAAGCTGTTGTGGATGATCAAGTCGCCCTGCTGCGAATTGATGTCTTGTCCATAGCTGACGTTGAAGACTTGCCCACCGCCTGAGAGAAGATTGCGACCAGTGGAGCCCGAGTAGATCAAGGAAGCTACCAAATTCCTTCCAAGCTCACGATCGACTGCGGCCGAATAGGTGTAGGTAACTGGGGAGACGAGGTTTGGATCGATGCCGCCTATGTTGAACTGCAGTCCGGTGATGCCTCCCTTTGGATTGAGAGGTCTTGCGGGCAGAACGGGGTGAGGGAAGCCGAATGGTTTGTTGTTTGAGGTTCCCAATCCAAAGATCGGGGCTGGTGAGGAGCTATTCGACTGGAAGGTTGGGAAGATATTGCCGGGAGGATTGCCGCGATATTGTTCCTGCAGATTGGCGAGCGTAGGCCAGTTGTGGAAGAACCCGAATCCACCTTTGACGAGCCACTTGCCACTGCCTGTCGGGTCCCACGCGGCACCGAAACGGGGACTGAAGACATCTGTAATGGAACGATTCAGAGCATGGTAGTGCTGGATGACCGAACCATTCGCAATCTGGTCCTGCAAGGTTGGGCCAGGTCCCATGAAGAAGTTTCCAAACACTGTGCTGGGGGTGCGAGAGTACGGGTTGCCGAAGTCGTCCCAGCGCAGGCCAAAGTTGACGGTCAACTTCCGGTTGACCTTCCATGTGTCTTCGATGAAAGCGCCGTTTGTCACACCGGCTGCATCCCAACTGTACTGTGTCTTTTCGCCAGTGGTTGGGTTGTAGGCAAGGCCGGTCTCAGTAAATACATTGTCGCGGGCCAGATCGAGCAAGCTGTTGAAGTTGAAGGTTGGTTGATCGTAGGGACCGTTGAAGATCTCTACGTCGTCGGCGAAGAGTCCTTCGTATCCGACTTTGATGTTGTGCGCACGGAAGATGTGGGTCAACACATCCCTCCAGTGGTAGTTATGCTGGATGAAGTCTCCTTGGGCGAAGCCTGAGCCAAAACCCTGGCCACCGCCGGTAACGTTTACTACAGGGACACTGAAGAGACCAGTTGCTGGTTGGACACCCTCGACCCGCATCATGGCGAACGAGGCTTCGTTCAATGTGCTCGGGTTGAAGGTATGGGTCTCATTCACTTGAAGGGCGTACTGGCTGAAGGTGTTCGTCGTCTTGAAGGCGGCTCGTGGATTGGTTCCGTTGTTGTTGAGAGTGGTGCGATACCAGGTGCCGTAGAGGCGCTCCTTCAGGCCGAAGTTCTTATCGATTCGTACGTTGTACTGAAGACCGTTGCGATACGCCGTATCGGAGTAACCGCCACTGTCCAGCATTGGCGTGCTGCATGGGAGATTGAATGTGGAAGGCGTGCCGCAGATGGGAGAGCCGTTTGTATTTACCGGGTAAAAATCCGCGGCTGTCTTGACGACTGCAACATTGCTGACGTTGCTGACTGGATAGGTGTTGAGGAGCGAGGTTCCGATTGTGTTTGGAAAGGCGGTCTTGGCCCAAGCCGCAAAGGCGGGATCGTTAAACGTGATGTTGGAGGTAACAGCATTCGACGCGCGAAGCGGTTCGATCGCGAAGAAGAAGAAACCGGCATCGTGGCGCGGAATGATCGGGCCGCCGATGCTGGCTGAGATGTTGTTGCTGTGAAACGGATTGTAATGGTGTGTGAACTCGGTCGCAGCAAGGAACTTTTGATAGGTAAAGTAGTCGCTCGCGTTTCCGTGATAATGACTGGTCCCAGACTTGGTTGTCATCGTCATTTGAATCGAGCTGGCGCGTCCATAATCAACGTTGTAGGTATTGGTCTGGACCGTTGCTTCCTGAATGGAGTCGGGATTTGGAGTTAGATTCAACACCCCGGGACGAATGGAACTGCTGACATCGAGTCCGTCCACTATGTACATGTTGCCGACGGCGCCTTGTCCATTGGCACTGGCGTCGACTTGAGTCTCCGTAGAGTAATTGTCACGGCCGGAGCCTGGGCTGCCGTTTGATGTCACGCCTGTACCAGTAACACCAGGGGCAAGAGTAACAAGAGAGATCATGTTGCGACCGGCGAGCGGGAGGGCAGATAGCGTCTCCGTGGGTAACGTTTCCTGAAGGCGCGTGTCGGCGTTGTCGAGAAGTGGCGCCTGGGAGCTGACGTCTACGGTTTCAGTTGAGCTGCCTACAGCAAGATTCACCGGAACATTGAGGGGTTGATTCGTTTCAAGTGTCAGTGCGGTTTTGGATGTACTGAAGCCTTTCATCGTCGTAGTGAGTTCGTACGATCCTGGCGCCAGACTGACGAATTGGTAAAGGCCCGTGGCGGAGGAGGTTGCGACGCGCTGCTCATTCGTAGCGGTATTACGGAGGGTAAGCGATGCTCCTGGCACGATTGCACCGCTGGGATCCGCAACAACGCCAGAGATTGTTGCACCAAATTGGGCATTCGCTCCACGAGCGGCAAACATGAAAGCGCAAAGAATTATGAGACACAGGGTACATTTTCTGGTGATAGCCATGAAACAGCCTCCAAGACTTCTGACCCGTGGGGCCAGTTTGCTTAGGTGAATCAACAGTTGTCGGAAACCTTTTGTGTCGATATGGACATCAATGGTCTTCGTGTCGTACTTGAGAAAGCGTTTTCTTAAGAGGGAAGTTTTTTTTGAATTTTCAATCGCGTGAAGAGTAAGCAAGCCTAAACATATTTGTCAAGAAATTTCCCAATCTTAAGATTGAGTTTGGGATTATGAATCTTCGGCTAGCTCTGATTCGTAGTTATAGCGAGGACATGACTTCAGCAGCGCGCACCAGTTCAAAGGAGTGATAACTGCTCTATTTGGAGAACGGCTGTTCGGAGAAGGCATAACTCCAGGCTTTGGGTTCATGTTGAAGTACACACAATTTAATGGATGAGATGAAAATAAGATCGCGGAAATCTGGGGATGAGACTTCGGAGCGGATGGATATCCGCGCCATCGCCCGGGCAGCCAATGTCTCGATCGCAACGGTCTCCCGGACCATGAACGGGTTAGCGACTGTCAATCCTAGAATGGCAAAGCGCGTGTGGGAGGTAATCGACAAATTTGACTACTTTCCTAACAGTCAGGCTCGCTCTCTGGTTTCGGGTCGCAGCCGGATCTTTGGCCTAATCGTCTCGGAGATCACCAACCCATTCTTTCCAGAGTTGATTCGGGGATTTGAAGACATTGCCGTAGAACACGGTTACGAGATTCTGGTAAGTTCTACCAATCATGATCCCAAGCGCATGTCGCACTGCATTCGCAGAATGCTAGAACGAAAGGTTGAGGGGGTCGCGGTGATGACCTTCGGCATCGAAAAGCCTCTGCTCGATCAGATGGCCAAGCGGAAGGTGCCCTTGGTCTTTATTGACGTCGGGCCGACGCGCCCGGGAATCAGCCTAATAAAAGTGGACTACCAGCACGGCATCCGACAAAGTGTCCAACACCTAGTCGCCTTGGGCACAGAGATATAGCCTTCATCAGTGGCCCTGCGAGACTTCATTCCGCACAGTCGCGCCAAGTTGCCTTCTTAGCCTCACTCAAGGAATGTAATATGCATCCCAACCCCGGGTGGCTCGTCGAAGGAGACCACACAATGGAGGGTGGAATAGTTGCCATGGACAGGTCTTCTCGCCACAAAATGGATGCCTACCGCTGTCATGTGCTCTAACGATATGACTGCTATTGGCGTCCTGCACAAGCTCTATCGCGCGGGCCTGAATGTGCCGGACGATTTCTCCATCGTCGGCTTCGACAATATTCGCATCGCCCAAGTGACAATTCCACCGTTGACTACAGTTGAGTTGTCGCGTTTGGACATTGCGCGTGCCGCTGTAACGGCTCTACGAGAACAAGTAGAATTCGTTGAGGAATTCGCTAAGAAGGGTGGGTTCTATATTCGGACTAATTTAGTTGTTCGAGAGTCGACCAGTTTCCCACGGAAAAACCTCAATTTTCCCTGAGGGACTGTCTGTAGTTGGGATCGTTCTTTGGCATGATATGTGCACGCTATATGTGACGTACGTCAGGGAATCCATTCTCGCAACAGATTCTCGCAACATACCCGCTCAGAAAGCTTGGGTGGCACTCGGTTGGCGGCATTTCATGTATTGGTTCGCGGATACCGAGTTCGACTGAGCGACGGTCGGTTTCCGCACAATAGCGGATCGCCAGTTTCTGGAACGAGGTTTGAGGAACTACGGTCAGTTCCCGAAAAGCCGACTTATTGGTACTCATCGATTGCTGGTCAGACGCAGGTGAAGCTTCCCGAGAGCGACCGCCCCGATTACTCACTGTCAGCCATGTGTGAGATGAACAGGACGCGCTGTTAGATATCTTTACCCTTGACATTCGACAGGTGAGTGAAGCATTCTCTTGTTGAATGTCGAGGGGAGCAATGCCAACTACAGATCTTCTGCAGGGAACGCTGGATTTACTGATATTGAGGACGCTCGCCCTCGAATCCATGCACGGCTGGGGCATAGCTCAACGCATTCAGCAGATATCGAAGGATGCACTTCAAGTTGGACAGGGGTCGCTGTACCCCGCTCTTCACCGGCTGGAGTACAAGGGGTGGATACAGGCTGAGTGGGGAGCCTCGGAGAACAATCGCAAGGCCAGGTTTTATTCGTTGACGAAGACTGGGCAAGTGCGACTTCAAGCTGAGCTCGAAGACTGGGGCCGTATCTCAACGGCAATTGCACTGGTGCTCAAGTAGGGGGACTGATGCTCAGGGAATGGTTGACGCACCTTCGTTTCTTGATTTCTCCAAAACCCACTTGTGAAATAGACGACGAGGCGCAGTTCCACATCGAACGGCAGGCCCAAGAATACTTTGCCGCCGGAATGACGCTGCAGCTTGGCGCGACCGACCTAGCCTGAGGTCGCGAATTTCCTGCGAAGTCGGGTTTTCGGCAAGTTCGAGTTGGAGGGCAGATCGTAGTTGCCGATAGCCCCGTTTACCAGGAGTAACCCTGGCTCTCTGGCAGGGAACGTAGTATTTTCCTCGGAACGAGTTCGGTTCAGATTTCAATCTTCGGAAGTTCACAAATGTGCAGAATTGTCCGCGTTTCTGAGATGTTTCTTACTTTGACCATTGCCGCTGCGTGTATCTCGCCCCTACCAGCCCAGACGACTCACATCTGTTGCAACTCGGAGGATTGTGCCAAACGGCAGGTCAAGCCGAATCTTCGACTCATCGAGACGACGCACTTGTTTGGCTCAGTGGTTGACCCGTCGGGAACGCCTTTCAGGCTCTCCAAAGTTGAACTACGCAAGTGGGTCTCACCAACCCGGCAAGTCCTGCTGAAAACAGTCAGCACAGACAAAGACGGCCACTTCGATATGGGAGAGGTTGAGAAGGGTCAGTATCGCTTCCTTCCGTCTGAGACGGGAGGTTTCCAGCAGCCCGAACATCTGCTGTGCCCACAAAGTGAGTGCCGCTTGGAGCTAATGCTGCGAGCGAGTACCACCGACACACCTGAGGCAATCTGTCCTATTCGCTAGAAGAATTTAGCTCAACCTCACGAAAAGTCCGCTTTTCGGCAAGTTCGAGTTGGAGGGCAGATCGTAGTTGCCGAAAACCCCGCTTTGTGGGAACTCCGTTTCAACTGGTGGAGATCCGCTTGTCCGAGTAGGCGACTATTCGTCCATGTGCAATCTTCTGGATTGCCGACAAACCAGACATTCTTCAACGCAAGCGCGTTTGTCGGAATCTATCCTGGTTTGGTCCGCCACAACGACGCTTGGGCCGGTGATCAGAGCTCCTTCTTCCGTTTTGCTGAGTTCTGTTCAGCCGTTGCTACCGGTCCGGGGGGAATGCCAGTTCCCAAATCCCTTGATGCCGATCTCCTAATCCTCGGTGGCCGCGAATAGTCACCTGGCTTTGCGAGGCTTCGCCTTGCTTCGAGGGATTGTAAGTTTAGCATTTGCTTCGGGGCCCGGCATTACCTTGCCACTTATTCGCTGAGGTGACTCCACGGCGTGCGTTGCAGCGACTTGGCTCTTGATAAGTGCGATGCGGATCGCTACGCCATTCTTCTTGCCCGTATCGATGAGGAAGTCGGCGGTGACGGGAAGGTTGTTCACAAAGGCGTCCCGCAGGAGGCTGAACATTGCTTGCCGGGCCGGAAGGTTGCCGTCATTTCGGAGTTGAAAGCCGAAGGCGCCCTCGGCGATTGAGTTGAGGCAGAAGACAGCTTCAACATCGAGCTGATCGGTAGGAGGACCGAATTTGGTACCAAGGTCGTGGGCGCGGAGAAAGACGATCTTTCCGGTTTTTTCGAGCAGATTGGACATGAGTAGTCTCCTATGGGTTCGCGACGCGAATGATTTCACCTGCGCGGGGGCCGGTTGTGACGTAATCGAGACGGACGGGCCGCCCGGCGATGAAGGCGGCTCGAAGGATGTCGAACATTTCCATGCGAGCTGGTGCGTTCTGGTCGGCGCGCAGTTGGAAGCCGAACGCGCGCAGCGGATCCTCTGCGAGTTCCACGATCACTTCACTGTCGAGGAAATTCGGTGCTTTGCCGAATCCGCTGCCGACTTCGTGAGCCCGTAGGAACGTGATGTGGCCCACGGTCTCGATCAAGCTGCCGATCGCGTTGACCCTGCCGTAGCCGATGACATCCATCACCTGCAGATCGACAGCCGAGACGGGATTGACCACACCTGAGTTGGAGAACTGATTGAACGAGTCGTTGGTGCCGCCCGCCCAGTCCCGGGTATCTAAATGATTCGCGGAAGAATCGTTAAACTCTTTCAGCAAGGTAACCCCGTTGTCGATGGAGAAGAAATTCCCGGCACCACCGCCCAGCGACTTCACTCCGGGACCGGTGTAGGAAAAACAGTCGATGAGGCTGAAAGTGTTGTTTCCGCCGGAGAGGCCGAAGCGGCCCATCACTTCGGTGATCTCATGGGCACAAACGCCCTGAAAATCAAATGTTCCCGGGGCGATTGGACCGGAGAACGTGAAAGCGTTTCCGACACCGAAGGTAGTGCCTCCATCATCATTCGTGTCATCGGGGACATGGCCGAGCGCCTTGGCTTGCGCGCGCGTCAGCTGCCAGATCCCGGTGCCATTCGTGGGATCGGTCGCGGTCATTGAGCCGCCGGGACCAATGGCGATGGCATCGTTCTTTGTAGATGCGAATGCCACGACCTGATTGAAGAGATCAGCGTATGAGATCGACACGAGGCCGGGGAAGCTCTCTCCAAATACTCCCGCCGTAGTTACCGCGTCGACGGTGATATTGATGTGAATGGGGTCGGAGAATGCGTCGGTGAAGACTTTGGCCGCCGCAATCCACGCTGCCCTGGCGGCGATTGCATTGACGCCGAAATTGTTGTTGAACCCGGACGTGAACGTGGGAGTGATAACCAAATCGACCTCCGCTGAAGTTCAAATCCCTCTAAGGGGGGCCGCAATCAGTATGCGAAAACGATAGCACAAGTTGACGAGCCCAGTGAATAGATCCGATGAGGCATGGCAATCTTATTACTGCCGTTAGCCGCAGCTCGTTAGTGCCTCGGTATGAGTTTTCGCGCCTTTGATTTGCGCCGCCCAGCTGCCAAAGCAAAACCCTGGTCCGAATTTTTCCGGGACTAATACGTCCGCCGAAGAGTGACTTGGCGATTTATCACTCGTCCAGAATGAGGATTGGCGAAGTGAAGATCGTTTAACGGTTAGCACAGAAGAAACCTTGTCATAGCGAAGGCTGTAGCGGTGGCCATCTTCGCTGTCGCGATGCAGCCCCTGCCGCTCCTTGCTCAGATCTCCGCTCCCGTCAAACTATCGCACTATGGCAAGATAATCTCCGTGAATCCTCGTGCCAGATCTTCGTATCTTCTGTGTTTCACTCTCATAACTCTGGGCCTGTAGGCTCAGGAGCAAAAGAGAGCATCCGCTGAAGCAAAGCCCCAGACAGGCACTATGGAAGGCCACGTCATCTGCGGCGACACCCGAAGTCCTGCACGCCTCGCCACCGTCCTCATTATCCCCATCCCAACATTCGACGCCAGCGGTAACTCTACCCTCCCCAAAGTGAACGGCGGAGACCTTACGAAGACGAATCTCGATGGCAACTACAGGCTGGCCAAAATCGCCCCCGGCGACTACTTCGTTCTTGCCGAATTACGAGGGTACCTGTCGACTATCGCCAAGTTTCGGTGGACTGAACTGAAGGATCGCGAAACATGCTGGCAAAGAGCTTCCCCGGCATCAGAACTAACTCACAAGCCAAGTCAGGCACCGAGCCTGCAACAAAATGGGGCTGCCACACTGACACGCCCACGACCACGATGGCTGAAATCACCACTGAACAAACAGCCAGAAGTAGCTTACTCTTCATTGGCGGAAGTATAGTTCCTCCAAAGTCGGGTTATCGGCAAGTTCGGGGTTGCGGAGGATCCAAGTTTCCGAAAACCCGTTTATCGGGAACTGTGACAACCTCAAATCAGTCCAGAGAAGCGCGTTTCTGAGGGCAGATCCTCCCACTAGAGGTGCGATTTCAGCGGCGGGCTATTCGGAACTTTTATATCGACTTGATCAAGCGACGTCCGCGAGTCATCCACATGACCGGCGATGGCGTCACGAATTCGGGATCATCGAGCCTTGCAATGTCCTCCTCCCACTCTTCCTCGGTCACGTATCCGCGAGTAATCAACGCATCATGAAGTTGTTCGAAGTTCGTGCGAGTAAGGGAAGCGCCGGTCGATCCCCCCTGCCACATCGAAAGACGCGCCTCTGCGTGGACGTCGACAAGTCCCAGAGCTCGCATTCTGCTGTGAACCAGCCTTCCCCAGCGCCTTTCAACGCCCTGTTCGTCCAGTAAGCGAAATACTGCCGCTTGAGTCTTCAATTGAACTTCTCCCGGTATTTGCAGAGGATTGGAGGGAAGTGACTGAGAATCGAATTCTTCCTCGACGATCCAACCTCCTGGCTTGAGCGCCGCAGCCAGGCGTGTTAGCACTTTTTCGCGCTCCGGAATATGGATCAGGACCAGGCGAGCGTGAATCAGGTCAAAGGAGGCATGGGGAAGAGGATCGGTCACAATGTTATGGCGGATTATCTCCATATTCGAAGAGTTTGACGCGTCGAGGAAGCGTGGATCGACATCCGTTACCAGAACATGTCCCGTGTTGCCTACCCGAGCGGCAAGCCAAGTCGCGACTGAACCTCCGCCGCCACCAACCTCCAGACAGTTCCAGCCAGGACCGACCCCGCAGTTCTCTAGGTGTTGGAAAGTTCCGCAGTCAAAGAGTGCCGACAAAGCGTCGAATCGTGCCGGGGCTTGCGAGCCTGCGTTGTCGAGCAGGTAGGTCGACTTGGATCGAGATTGAACATCGTGATTTTTCATGTTGTTTCCTCATGAGTACCATTCCGGTATGGCTGGGAGAGAACTCATTCAGGGAGACGATCTCCCTCGGGCTCGGGCAGCCAATAAGTGCCGATTAATCCCAAGACTAAAAACAAGATTGCAACTGTGCCTGCGGAATGAGCGAGTTGTTCGGTGTGACGAGCGCCCGGCATGACGTTGGAGAGCATAGTTGTCATCAGAGCTGCGGAAACGCCGATCGCTCTGCCGCCTATATTCGCCGCGAAACTCTCGCCGGTGCTTCGCAGGCGAGTGGGATAGACCCTGGGCAGATAGTTTCCCCAAAAGCTGTGGAGTCCGTTGAAAAGCATGGTGGCAAGGAAAATCCCAAGATGAAGCAATGCTAAAGAACGCGTCGCCGCAAAAAAATATAGAAAGGGAAAGACAATCAGAGAGGGAACGAAGAAGAGAAGAGCGCGGCGGCGTTGGGAGACGACACGGACGATGAAGACGGCAAAGGCTATTCGCCCGGCCATACCGCCTAATTCCTGAAACAACTGAACACCACTGGAGATCTGTTCAATCTGTCGCGGCGGAAGGTTTTGCACGTCCGCAAGGCCAGGAACCATACGGACCGTGTGTTGGATGGCGCCGAGCGGCAGAGCGTAGGTGCAGGCGAACAACAGAGTGGCAGACAATGTGGTTCGGAGAAGTGCTGGTTGAAACAACTCTGATAGATGAGGGCGCTCGAAACGGATGCTTGCCTTTTTCTGCTGCCACAAAGGAGACTCTGGAAGGAACGGGCGAACGACGAGCAGCAAAAGCGCTGGGATCAATCCGGATAACAACGTATAGCGCCAAGCCTCGTGGCCTCCGCGAACCATAAGGAGCAGTTCCCCGTATGTCACGGCGAGATAATAAGCGCCTGCGACCATCAGTCCGCCGACAGTATAAAAGGCTTGTGTATAGGCGAGCACGGATTCGCGCCGTCTGGGATTCGTAAACAGTTCAGCGAGCCACGTGGTAGCAACGACGAACTCCACGGACACACCAATCAGCGTGGCGCAGCGAAAAAACAAGAGCTGCGAAAGTGACGTAGAGAAACCCGCAGCGCAAGCCGACACGCCGTAAAGAAGGATGCTCCAGACGAGAATGCGTTTCCGTCCAAAGAGATCAGCGAAATAGCCGCCGAGAAGTCCGAATAAGCCTGCCGCGACATTCGGAACATAGAAGAGAAGTCCGACCCATAGATTGAATGCAGAGCTTCCTGGTTTGAGGCCGCTTAACTCGGTTAGGGCAGGCCGAACCAGGAGCGCCATCATAAGAGTCTCGTAGAGATCGAACGCGAAACCCCCGCAGGCCACCGCGATAACCAACCATTCCACTCGCGTGAATCTGGCTGTGGCAGGTTCTGTACTTTGCATCACCCGCATGACGAACCACCTTTCAGGGTGTTGCCATGGCCCTCTATAGCGTGCGTCGTCGACGCCTTCCCGCTCCCGGACGCGCGTACTGCGGATTGGCGGCAATTACCCGTTTCATCATGTCGATGAGTGATCGACGCTCGGCTGGTGTCAGCACATCCAACAGACGTTCTTGCGCGGCGCGCGCGATCGGACGCTGCTTATTGTGTAAGGCGAGGCCGCGCGGTGCGAGTCGCAGGATCCGTGCACGCCGATCTGTGCCGTTTACCTTTCGTTCAACGAGGCGTTGTTGCTCGAGGCGATAGACGAGTGCACCGGTGCTTGTCCGGTCGAGTGCCATTCGCTCCGACAGCGTGTTCTGATCAATCCCGGGGGCGTCGTGCAGATGAATCAGGATGGCAAACTCGAGTGGGGTAAGTCCGGCGGGTTCGTGCACCTCCGCTACTGTGGCGACTGCGATCTGATAGAAGCGGCGCCCAAGGGCGATAGGTGCTTGCTCAGCGAATTCGCTTTCTGTTGGCGGAGTGGATTTATATACTGTCTTGGCCATAAATAATCATCATGTATCTGATGATCAAATTACTTACTAAATCCATGGCAGGATTGTCAAGAAACCTGCGACTCCCGTTAATCGGCCGGGTCGCGGCCGTGGATCACCGTTGTAGATAGGTATCGAGAAGTCAGCTTTGCGGAAGGGATTTTCGTAGTGCCTGCGAAGTCGTCTTTTCGGAAACTACGTCATTAGTTTGTCAAAACGCCGTTCCGCGTACCGAAACTGGTGGAAAGAGAGTACTGTCGGGACAGCCACCCTTATATGCACCTAGCGCTATCCCTTCCACCACAATCTTGGCTTCCTGCGGAGAAGGTCATGCACTCGATTCTTCAAGTTGAAAAACGGGTTCGGAACGTTACATCGCTCTTCACTCCTCTTGGCCAACTACAACGAAAATTTGCAATAGTGTGGCTGGCGCTGAGCTGTGCGACGGCAGTGGGTCAGGACACTCAACCCGATCGCGTGATTCAGGGGAACACCATCATCTCCCAACGCGATCCAGCCATGCGAATTGAGTTGCCCCGGGCGGCACAATATGTTGGTGGCGATCGTTGGATCCTCTATGGCATCGCCGATTGTGAGATTCATGTCTTTGTAGAGGCAGACTCCATCAAGCAGGTGAAGCACATGTATTGGGTACAGTTTGAGCAATATGTCTCCAGCCGTCCCGAACTGCAGCATAATTACAAGCCACAGGAGCTGGCAAATTTCGCGGGGGTCGACACATATGTGCGAGCCCAATTCGGGAAAAGCAGCGATCCGGCTAAGGAAGGTTCCGACCTGGAGCACGTACAGGCATTAATCAGGGCTAAGGGCTACACACTGCCTCCCGAGATGATGAATGTGCGGCTGGTGCGATTACTGGATGCCCAGAGGCGTAAGGAACTCATGATTATCTACTCGGAAGACCTCGCCCCAACGGGCCTGAAAGTCGACGATCTGATGCCGGATGGAAAGGCTACTGAAAGGTGGCCGCGAATACAAAAGTCCCTCATAGACCGCGCAGAGGGACAGATTCATTTGCTGCCGCTGCGCCAGTAGAAGCGACGCGACGAGGGAGCAGTTGAAGGAAATATTTTCAAACACGTTCGAACTCGTCGAGAGGTTCTCATGGAACCGCATCAACCCGAATTGTCCGAAACCTGGATTGAGATATTAAAAAGATTACCCCAGGTGAAGGATTCCACTTCAAGAGTGGTGGAAGGCTTGCGTCGCAATTTCCACGACTCGATTTATTCGTTCTTCTTGTGCGGCATAAAGACTCTTAGCCCCAGCGGCGTTGTGCTCCCTGAAGGAGATCGGAACTGTGAGGATGTGTCCATCGAATTCAGGAACGACCGCTTTTCGCTCGCCGATTATCAAAAGGTAGCTTCTTGCTAAACTTTTGATCTCGTTCCTCTGACTACGCAACGGTGACTTGGCTTATGGCTCAACGTCGAGTCAGGGGTGCGGATTATTCTGTTGCTCCTACTGTCGCTGCTGGTCGATCTGCTGCTGACGCTGCAGGATTTCCTGGATGAACTGCAGCGGGTCGCGCGGCGGCTCGTCATTGCCGAAGGGATTTTGAACCGGCTCTGGATGGGGCGGCTCAGGAGGGTAGTTGGGCGGCGGCACACCTTGGACGCCATGCTTACTATCCACTCCGATCCATTTGCCGACATCCCGAACGCGAAAAGTCTCGCGTCCGCACTTGCCCATGGTATCAATCTGGATAGTATATTGGATAGTAAGATCAGTGGTTTCAAGATAAGTCATTGTTTTCAACGCGGGAGTAGTTCAGTGGCAGAACGTCAGCTTCCCAAGCTGAATGTCGCCGGTTCGATCCCGGTCTCCCGCTCCACTAATTTTCAGTCAGGACGATGCAGAAAACGGCGCCCAAGCTATTCGCCTGGGCGCCATTTCTTTGTGTCATTGAATCGTTGAATCGTTCGTGACTTTGGAATCGTTAGCGGCTTGCCGTGTTGGTCTTCTGGGCGAGCCGGGAGTGGTCTTCGAGGGCCTGGGCCGCGGGCAGGAAGGTGATGGCCTTGGCGATCTGCGGATCCCACTGGGCGCGGACCTTGAGGCCTTCGAGCTGTCCGAACTGCGAGGTGAAGAGCTCGCTCTTGATGCTCTCCTTGACCCAGTCGTTGACGCCGGCGATGTCTGCGTCGGTGTAGTCGATCTGGTTGGCCTTGAGGAAGGCCTTGAACTGCTGCATGATCGCGTCGTCGACGACGAAGTCCTTGGTGACGGTGTGGGTGGCGAGGTAGTGCTTGCTGAAGTTGAAGAAGGCGTAGTGGATGAGGAGATTGTCCTGGAAGTGGTTGGACTTGACGTTCTCAATCTTCTCGTCGGGGGTGATGCCGCCGCCGCCGTAGACGGTGCGGCCGGAGTCGGTGAGCTTGACCTCGAGGTTGCTCTTGTCCTTGGTCTTGGCGTCGTCGTCGCGCACGTAGTAGTAGTCGTAGAGCGAGACGTGGTCGTAGTTGCGCTGGATGAGGCGGCCGGACGGCGTGTAGTAGTGGTAGGTGGTGAGGGCGAGGCCGGTGTTCTCGGTGATCTGGAAGACGGTCTGGACGAGGCCCTTGCCGAAGGTGGTTTCGCCGACGATCAGGGCGCGGTCGTGATCCTGGAGGGCGCCGGAGACGATCTCAGCAGCGGAGGCGGTGTTGCGGTTGACGAGGACGACGATGGGGTACTTGTGGTCCCTCTTCGCCGCGGGTGGCACGGTAGACCTGGTCGGGGAAGGCGCGACCGCGTTGGGAGACGACGATCTGTCCCTTCTGGAGGAACTTGTCGGACATGTTGACGGCTTCGTTGAGGAGGCCGCCGGGGTTGCCGCGGAGGTCGAGGACGAGGCCGTGGATTGTCTGCCGAACTTGTCGAGCGCGTCGCCGACTTCGCGGCTGGTGGTTTCAATAAAGCTGGAGACGTGGATGTAGCCGACGCCGGGACGGATGAGGAAGGCAAGATCGACCGAGGGGCGGGGGATCTCGTCGCGGACGAGGTCGAAGACGAGGGGACGGGCTGAGCCTTCGCGGGCCATGGTGACGGAGACGTGGGTGCCGCGCGCGCCTTTGAGGAGGGAGGCGACGGCGGCGGAGTCCATGCCTTCGGTGGATTTGCCATCGACGGTGAGGATCTCGTCACCGGGCCGGATGCCGGCCTTATAGGAAGGGGTGCCTTCGAAGGGATAGAGGACGACGATCTTGGTCTTGCCGCCGCCGTTGGTTACGGGCTGGGGCTGGATGGTCATGCCGACGCCGTAGTACTTGCCGTGCTGATCCTCGCGCATCTGCGCGAAGGCCTTTGGATCATAGAAGTTGGAGTGGGGATCGAGGACGTGGAGCATGCCCGGAATGGCACCGTCGTAGATGGCCTTGTCGGTCTTGTCGGTGTTCATCGGGTCGGCATAGTTCTGCTCGACGAGCGAATAGACGTTGGTGAAGGAGTGGAGGGAGTCGCGCAGGGTGGACTCATCGCTGGCGGACTGGGCGGCGACCTTCTGGTTGATGAACGAGCCCAGGATGGCGCAGGTGGCGAGGAAAAGGGTTGCGGAGAAGAGTGCACGGCGGGTGCGGGGAGCCATAGGCTTAGGTAACCTCAAAAGGTAAAAAACAGCGCTTACTGCGCGCGCGGACAGTCGTCCTATCTTAGACGGAGTATAGCATCGGGGGGTAAGCCGAGGCTCGTTCCAAAGGGGGATTCGCATGATCTGGCGAGGGCAGTTAGAATTGGGTACGGATACCGTTCGATGCCAGGGTGAGTCCAATAGCCAGGTCCAGAACGTGCTTGGCGATCGACCTTAAATCGCGGATGTTGACCAGATACGAGTGACGATGACCTTAAGATTTTCGCAGTTTGCGGTGGTGTGCGGGGTAAGCCTGCTGGCACTGCCGGGAGTGGTGCAAGCACAGGCGCCGCGGTACCAGAGCCCGCTAAGCGTGCCGAATGCGCCACAGCAGCAGGTGCTGCCGGTGACGCAGCCGATCACGCCGAACGGAACGGTCGTGGAGGACGTGGTCGTCCATGTCAACGACCTTATTATCAGCCGGAGCGACGTGGAGCGGGCGATGCAGGCTCTGGCTGACGAGAACCGCCAGTCGAATGCCAGTCCGGCAGAGATCGCGGAGAGGCAGAAGAATCTGCTACGCGACATGATCGACAAGCAACTGTTGCTGTCGAGGGGCAAGGAACTCAACATCAACGTCGACTCCGAGGTGATTCGGCAGCTGGACGAGATCCGCAAGCAGAACAAGATGGCGACGATGGAGGACCTGGAGGCGGCGGCACGGCAACAGGGTGTGTCCTTCGAGGACTTCAAGGCGGGTATCCGGGACAGAACGATTCAACAGATGGTGGTGCGGGACGAAGTGGGCCGGCGTTTGCAGATGACGCAGGGCCAGGAGCAGGCCTACTACGAGGCGCACAAGCAGGATTTCACGCAGCCCGAACAGATCAAGCTGAGCGAGATACTGGTTCCGACGCCGGCGGATGCAAATGACGCCGCGATTGCGCAGGCACAGGCGAAGGCAGAGGGACTTGAGAAACAGCTGAAGGGTGGCGCAAACTTCGAAGAGCTGGCGAAGGCGAATTCGGGTGGACCGACAGCGTCGCAGGGCGGCGATCTGGGAATGTACAAGCGCGGGGCGCTGGCCAAGGTTCTTGAGGACCAGACATTCGTTCTGAAGGCAGGGGAGTGGACGGCGCCGATCCGGACCCGGCAGGGGTTTGTGATCCTGAAGGTAACCGACCACGTGGCAGCTGGTGTGGCGCCGCTGAAGGACGTGGAACAGCAGGTTCAGGAGGCGATGTACGTGGAGGCGATTCAGCCTGCGATGCGCACGTATCTGACGAAGCTGCGGGAAGACGCATACATCAATATCCGGGCGGGATATGTCGACTCCGGGGCGAGCTCGAAGGAGATCAAGCCAGTGTTTACGGCTTATGCGCCTCCGCCGGTGAAGAAGAAGACAGTTCAGCAGAAGAAGCGGTTTGACCGCGGGACCAAGTATTCGACGGCAAAGGCGACTGCGGCAACTGCGCCTGCTGCAGCGCCACCGATTCCCGCAGCGACTGAAACGGCTTCTGCGGCAGCTCCCTCCAATCCGTCTTCAACGACTCCATCAACCGAGACGACGGCTGCGGCAGCGCCTTCTGCGACTCCACCGAGCGAGACGGCTGCTGCGGCGGCCCCCACGACGACAACTGGGAAGCCTACGACTACGGCGAAGGCGGCGCCCGCTCCCAAGCCAGCCAAGGTGAAGCGCGAAAAGGTACGGTATGGACAGGCACCGCGGAATTCGTTGCCGGCGGGGCCGGAGGAGACGGCTTCCGGTAGCGATGTTGGAGCGGGTGCTGCGTCTGCAGCGGTAACGACGGGAGGAACGATGGGGACTTCCGACGCAGCTCCGGGAACAGCGATTGCGCCTCTGGATTCTTCGTCTACCGGTGCGGACGTAGGTCCTAACCCATTGGATGCCACGGCCCCAACAGGCAAGACCCGGTACAGTGCTCGCGCGAAGGAGGTTGCTGCGGCGAAGCAGGCCACCAAAGCGAAGAAGACGAAGGAGAAGCAGGTCGCGGGACCGGTCGCTGCGACGCCTGAAGAGAAGGTTGCTGAGCAGACCCAGGCAGCTCCGCTAGGCTTGAATGGCGATACCTCGAAGCCGAAGAAACAGCCGAAGGACAAGAACGCTCCGAAGGAACGGCTGCAGAACAAACCGCCGACAGCACCGGCTCCTCTACCGGACGAGACGCCGTCCAAGGCTCCGGACCGGGGAACGCCAGCGGAAGGGACTCTTCCGCCTGCTCCCAAGACTCCGGATACGACGGCGCCTCCGGCGGCTACGCCTCCAACGGCACCTCAGCCGCAGTAGGACTGCGGATGCTTTGAATCGACGCGAGGGCTCAAGGCTCTCGCGTTTCCTTTTGTGTTGCTGTGGTTCGTGCGGGGTATTCTGGTGGGGATGAAAGATTTTTTTATTGAAGATGTTGTACGGTTCGAGAACTGCACTGTCACTAGCTATTTTGTTTTGTCGTCGCTTCAGGTGCGGGACAAAAAACAGGGTGGGCAGTACCTCGCGTTGTCGTTGAGCGACAAGACGGGCTTGCTGGAAGGGCGGATGTGGGACGACGTTGCCGACGCGATTGCAACCTGCTCGGAGGGCTGCTACGTCAAGGTGCAGGGCGACGTTTCGAAGTATCAAGGGAAGTTTCAGATCACGCTGAAGAAGCTGCGGCTGGCGGCGGATTCGGAGGTCGATCCGAAGGACTATCAGGCTTCGACGAAGTTCGATGTCGAGGAGATGTGGGCGGAGTTGCGAGGGTATGTTGCCGGGTTCAAGAATGCGGACCTGAGGCGGCTGGTGTTTGCGTTTCTTGATGATGAGAAGATTGGGCCGGCGTTCAAGGCCGCTCCGGCGGCGAAGCGGCTGCATCATGCGTGGCTGGGTGGGTTGCTGGAACATGTGTTGACGCTGGTGCGGGTGTGTGTGGCGACGGTGCCGTTTTATCCGGAGGTCGATGCGGATCTGCTGGTGACGGGGGCGATTTTGCATGACATCGGCAAGGTGAGGGAGTTGGAGTGGAAGTCGAGCTTTTCGTATACGTTAGAGGGGCAGATGATCGGGCATATCAGCATTGCGCAGGGGATGCTGCGGGAAAAGCTGCGGGAACTGGCTCCGTTTCCGGAGAAGCTGGCGATGCTGGTGGAGCATATGATTCTGAGCCACCATGGGAAGTATGAGTTTGGGTCTCCGAAGCTGCCGATGACGCCGGAGGCCATTCTTTTGAGTGCGCTGGATGATCTTGAGGCGAAGATGCAGGCGGTGCGGAATGAGTTTGCGGCTGCGGCGGCTAGTGGGAAGGGTAGGGATGAGGTTACGGAGTGGGTGCGGAGTATGGAGCGGCCGTTGTTTGATTCTCAAAAATATTTGAAGGGCGAGTAACTTTATTCTGGCTGGTGGAGGGGTGTATTTGCAGGGGGTTTTGCGGATTTCGCGTGTTTTTTGGATGGTAAATCGTGGTGAAGTTGTGGTGGATTCGTGGTGAATTGTGGTGTCTTGACGACCACTTTTTGGAACGCGAAGTTTACGACAGTGTTTTGAAGTTTATTTTTGGGTGGTTGTGGAAAAACAATTGCAACGGCAGAAGGCAACGGCAATGATTTTGTCGCTTCGCCCTTCGGGCTTCGCTCCTGCCTTCGGCAGAGCGGTGGCGCCTTTCGGCGCGCCTTTTTCGTGAGGCTGAAGCCCCACGCTTAACCGGTAGAGCAACGGCACTGAGCAACGCATGACGCTTTTCCCGTGGAGCAACGGCAATGAGGCAACGCACAACGCTTTGGCTGGAAAAGCGAAAGGAGCGCACGAGTGGACCGCAACGGCTGCAACTGCAACTGCAACTGCAAATGCAAGTACAAATACAAAGCAACGGCAACTACGAATGCGGGGGTCTCTCCACTGCGCTGCTCACGATGAGACTGTGAGCAGCTTCGGTCGAGATGACGTGGCTTTTCTTTGGCGGTACGAAGGCTGAGAGTTTGAGTGGCTCTTGGAATTCAAGGCTGTTCGCGCGTAGCGCGAATACCCCGACCTAATCGCCATACGACCGCGAAATGGGTCGGGCACCCGCATTGCTTCCGGGTTGAAACCCAGGTCTCAAATGGCGCGAGATGGCACAACGATTGTCAGAATTTGTAGAGGGATTCGGCGTTGGCGTGGAGGACCATGTGGGCTAGTTTTTCGGCCTGCGGTTCGGTGATTTGTTTGTCCTGCATCATGCCGGTCAGGGCCATGCCTAGGCGAGGTGCGGATGTTCTGGTTGGCGATGTAGGCGGCCTCTTCCCAGCCCATGGATTGGGAGTAGGGGTAGGCGTCGGTGGCGTAGAGGATTTTTTCGGGGAAGAGTTCGAGCCATTCGCGGAGCCAGGTGGACATGGTGCGCGGACTGATCATGAGGGATTGCTGGGAGAGGTCGAGGTAGACGTTTGGTTTTTGGAGGAGGGAGCCGATCTCGTGGACGAAGGGCCAGCCGCCGTGGAGGAGGACGAAGTTGGTTTTGCGTAGGCGGGTGTCGTTGAAGAGGGGCTCGAGGAGGAGAGGGTTGTCGCCGGCGATGTCGAAGTAGCCTCCGCCGCCTGAGGTGGTGTGGATGTGCACCGGCATGTTGAGGCGGCCGCACTCGTGCGCGATGTAACGGAAGAGGAAGTCCTGCAGGCGCTTGTACTGGGCTGGATTGGGGTGCGGGGTGTGGAGGAGGGTGGCGTAGATGCGGGCGGCTTCGGGCTGGGGGACGTCGTCGAAGCCGAAGGAGCGGAGGTAGGCGATCTCGAATTTTTCGGCTACAGCGCCTTGAGATTTTTGTTGTTCGAGGATTGGGGTGACTAGTTGCTTGAGATATTGGTCGAGTGTGGGTGGGAGGGTTTTGAGGTTGGCTTGCTGGAGGTATTGGGCGCGGAGTTTGTCTTCGAGGGGGAAGAACTGTTTGCGGTCGGGGGTGGCGGCGGCGAGCGCTGAGTTGTCGAGCGGAAAGAGGAGTGCGTCGACGTAGGGGACCCAGCGGAAGCGCGGGGGCTGGACTCCTGTGCCTAGTTTCACTCGGTTGGCTAGCTCGGTGCCGATGTTGGAGTGGTCGAGGATGTAGGTGGCGTAGGCTTCGCCTTGCTCGCGGCGAGTAGCTTCGCGGGCGGCTTCGAGTTGTTTGAGGCCGGCGGCGTCGAGCGGTGGGTTGCCGTTGAAGTGGAAGATCGACTGCCAGGCTTCGTGGAGCGCGGGGAGGTCGGGGCGTAGGCCGGCGGCGTCGGTGGCGGGTTCCATGTTGTCGACGGGGAGGGCGTCGAAGTTGCGGTCGGTGGCGTAGGCGGGTGGGGAGAGAAGGGGGTGGGCGTGGTTGTCGATGGCGGGGATGGTGGCGATTTGGGCGGCGAGGGTCGGGGCGATGGAAGGGGATTGTGCCTGAGTGATGGCGGCGACCGAGTAAAGGGCGGCGGCTGCGAAGGTGTACCGAATCGCGTTCGTGGGCATTGGATTGATTCTACGAGGAGGGCAATAACTTGGCATAACTAGCGTTACGACGGCACCCCGAAAGAAGCTTTAGAAGTCACGTTGTTGGATCACCCTGATCGACAGGTACAACAAGATGATCGCAACGGCGGAGAATGCCGCGGCATGCAGCAATGGAAATTGTCCGCTTAGGAGACCTGTGGGTCTTTGGAAATATTCAGTGCCCACCATGAATGTCCACGGGCTATAAGGGTTGAGTTTTTCAGACTTCAGTGCGTTAACCAACAGAACTGACAGACCGATGCTGACGGCAGGGGCTGTGTATTGCCCTTCCACGATTGAGGACGCGAGGACTGCGAGCGCGAGAATCACCATACCGCCGCTCCACAAAAGGAAGATATGGAAGAACGCTTGAGAGATGGGATATTTTTTGCCCGCAGAGGCAGAGACCAAAAGCATTACGAGCCAGGGCACTATTGTTAGTATGAACGCTTGAGCTAACCCCATGACGATCCGCACCGCCATCAGATGAAATCGGCTTACTGGCAGGCTGAGGGTGAAGGACGAGGTGCCAACCGCGTGCTCCTGCACCAGGCCACCCATCATCAGCAAGACAACGGACAGTATCCAGACAAAGGCGAGAACCCCATGGATGGCATGAAGCAGATAGAAAAGACCTGCTGCTTCTCTGGAGGACATAGTCAGTTTGCTGAACTCAACTATCCACATTGAGCAGAGCGCTGTACATCCAACAATCGCAATGATGAATCTCGAACGGGTCTCCAGCCACGCCTTATACCAAAGCATCTTCAGGCCTCCTTCACTGTTTCGAGGAAAATGTCGCGCAGGCCGATTGGGACGACTTCAATCGAGCTGGCGTGGAGTTCGTTTGCCCGCTCGACGACCAGGTCCGAGTCTCCGCTGACAACAACCCTCATCTGCCGGCCCGCCGTCCGAACACTTTCGACATGCGGCATTCGAATGTCGGACTCGTCGGGAAGAATTGGAAACACGAGGTCGATCTGTCGATAGGAGTGACGCATCTCGTCGAGTGGAGCATCAAGCACCAAACATCCTCTATGGAGGATACAAACGTGGTCGGCGATGCGTTCTACCTCGGGTATCTGATGCGACGAAAAGAAGACGGTGGTGCCTTCTCCGCACAGGGCGACGAGGTTCTCAAGCATCTGCTCAATGCCAATTGGATCGAGTCCTTCGCTGGGCTCGTCCAGAATGAGCAGCTCAGGCCTGCGCGCGAACGCGAGCAGCAGCGCCAGTTTTGTGCGCATTCCTTTTGAAAGCGACTTGATTTTCCGTTCGAGTGGAAGCTCGTAATTCTTCAGGAGCCTTCGTTCAATTTGAGGTCGCCAGTCAGGGTAGAAGGACTTTGTGAACCGAATCATCTGTTCTACGGTCATGTAATCGTAGAGTTCCTTGTTCTCACTCACGTAAGCGACTTTTTGACGTAGCGATACGCTGTCGGCCGTATCGCTGATACTCCTTCCCAAAACCTTGCCTACTCCGCTCTTGGGTTGAGTCATGCCCAAAAGCATTTTGATCGTTGTGCTTTTTCCGGCACCGTTTAGACCGAGAAAAGCAGTGATCTGATGGGGCTTGATCGATAGATTGATGCCACGGACGGCTTCGACGAGACCGTACGACTTGCGGAGATCGGTTGTCTCAATCACAGGAATGCTTGTCATCGTTTGCTCATCATCTCAGCCGGGTGAAGTAACTCCGCTTCGACGACCCGGCGAATTTCGTCGTTGTTGAGCCCAATCTCTCGGAGACCTCCGATGAGCTTCCGGACTTGGATGCGTGCCTCATGAACACGGCTTACCTGAGAACGTGTGTTTCGTTTTACGCAGACAAATGCCCCGGAGCCCTGCCGCAGTTCTAACAGCCCTTCGTGTTCAAGCTCTGAATAGGCTTTTACGACGGTATTGGGGCTCACTACTAGCTCTTCTGCCAAGGTGCGAATGCCGGGCAATTGGTCTCCGTGTAATAGAGCCCCACTCTCGACAGCGTGACGGATCTGCTCCATCAATTGCAGATAGAGCGGTTGGCCGACCGTGGGTGACAAGCGAAAGAGCATAGAGGAATATTGTACTGGTGTATAGATACAGCAGTATGCACAATGCTGTCAATTAAGAGTGCCGGATGTGCGTAGTGTACGGAGAGTAAACCCCCTAAAGTCGTAGGCCTGGGCGAGGAAAGTGTGAGAGGAGATTTCTCGTTGGCGGATATGCTTTCGATAGTGATTTTTGTGGCCAGTATGCGGTAACGTACCGGCCGCGCAGCTAAGAAAGTGAGAGGATCGAACCCGATGACGAGGATGAATGCTGGATCGCTCTCTGCATTGCTTGGTTTTGTGTTGGTGTTCACCTCAAGTGAGTGCGTGGGGGCGCAGGAGACACAGTCTGCAACTTCCCCGGCCTCGCAACCCGCTGCGGCGGCGTCGCCGACGGATGCATCTGGAGCCACGACCGAGCGTGGGACTAACCGATCAGCCAATCGACGACAAGACGGTGGCTTCGTCTCCCAAGGCTTCGCAATCTGCTGCGACTACGACAGCGGTTGTGAAGGGCAAGAAGAAGGGCGAGGAAGAGTATACGGGTCCGACGACGGTGGTTGAGTTGCCGCCGACGCCGATGCTCGACGAGGAAGGAAAGCAGCGGCAGGCTCCGGATGGCAAGCTGATGTTCAACCCACCAGTGAGGCAGCAGCGCGACAAGAAGGGACATCCGCTCTTCTTCGAAGGCAAGCCAGTGTGGCAGACGAAAGACAATCTGGGATACGACGAGAACGGGAAGAAGCTGCATGCCAAGAAAGAAAAACCGCCCAAGACAGTTGCGGTTTCGATCAGCCGTGGAACATTGACCGTCGACGGAATGACGGGCAAGGCTGCGTTGAACTACGAGATCAAGGACCTGAAGTTCATTTACATTTACGTGCCGGGGATCGGTACGACGGTTATCTCGAACGATCCATTTCCAGGCGCAGTTGAGGAGAAGCACGCCTTCGACGACAAGACGCTGACGGTGACGGTGGGCGAACATGTGTTGCAGGTGTCCTCGGATAATCGCTTGTTGGGCAAGGCGCCTGAGTCTGCTTATGTGCTCGTTGATAAGAGTTTTCCGGTGCCGAGCAAATTCCCAGTGATGGGTTATGGGCCCATCCGGGTGGCTCCTTATGCGTGGCCGGGCTCGAAGGTTAAGGTTGAGGAGTTGAAGGGCGTAGTCGAGGCTCCCCCGCTGCCGGTGGACCTACGACCTACGCAGCTTCTGGAACCGTGTCCCGCTGGCCAAATGCGAAAGCCAAGCGCGCCGACGTTGCCTGGCCAGACGGCCGCGCCCAATCCATGTGCCCCCATTCCGACAGCTGAAGCGAATGCAACGAGGGCGAATCAGTAGCTGTGGGAAGACGCAAGTAAAGAAGCAGGCGGGCGCAGAGATTGAGTTAGGTTGCATTGCCAAGCCAGCGCTTGATGGATTGCTCGGCGGCGTGCGGGTTGGGGTCTGACTCGGTGACCCATGCGACAAAGCCATCGGGTCTTACGAACATTGCGGTGAGGCCCTTGCTGTCTTTGACCTGGACGGAGACGTAGTTTAATCGGCTACGCCAAAGTTGACCGAGGTTTTGGAGCTTCTTGTCTTCTGTGAGGTCAAGGAGCAATCCCTTGCCGTTGTGCAGATGTTGGCCCAGTCTTGTGCCGTCTGCAAACTCGAAGTCGGGTGCGCTGCAGCCGACTCAGTGGATGATCTCCTGGCAGGTTGTAGCGCATGGACATGCCGGAAATTTTCTCCGCGAAGTACGTTGTGCCGTCGCGCGTCTGGATTAGATCGCGGATCACCGATGCTATGGCGCGAGCATGAGGGTCGGGTCTCATGATGGCGACCTGAGCGCGGGTCCAGTTCAGGGCCCAGGCTCCTATGGGATGACGTTCCTCAGTGTAGGTGTCGAGGAGACCGGGAGGCGCCCAGCCCTGGATGGTGGCGGCGAGCTTCCAGCCGAGGTTCATTGCATCTCCCAGGCCGGTGTTGAGGCCCTGTCCTCCGAGGGGCGAATGAACGTGTGCGGCGTCGCCGGCAAGGAGGACGCGACCCTTGCGATAGGTTGTCGCCTGACGTGCGCGATCGGTGTAGGTAGAGGCGACGTCCATGGAGGTGATAGTGACGTCGGTGCCGGAGACGCGGCGCAGAACTTCCTGCAGGCTTTCAAGCGTGGGAGTCTGCGTGCGATCGAAGGATGCATCGTCAAAGTCGACGATGCCGATGCGGTCGGGCCCGGGACCGAGAAGGTACAGGCCTGTTTCGGTGAGATTGAAGCCGGGGCGTAGTTTTTCGGGATCGGCGATCTTCACTGCTGCGGTGTAGCCGGTGAACTCCGGCTCGGTGCCCGCGAATTCAAATGCAGCGAGCTTTCGCACCGCGCTGCGGCCGCCATCGCAGCCGACGAGCCATCGCGCTTGAAAGGATTCGTCTCCGGCAGAGACGGTGACGCCGTTCTCGTCTTCGGTGAAGTTCGTGACAGCCATGCCGCGCCGCAGGTCGACGCCTAACTCGGTCGCGCGCTCGGCTAGTAGGAACTCGATGGCTTCGAGACTGACCATACCGCCTGATGCAGAGGGCCCCGCCATCGCGTATTTGCGATTGGAAAAATCGATCTTGGTCACGTCGAGCATCATGCCGGCGAAGTGGCCTGCAAAGCGGGGAGCGGGCGCAGAGTTTGTAGCTGCCGCTCCTCGCAGCTCCATTCCCGGGTCTTGACCGACATTCATCCAGCCGAGAGCGTTTGCGCGGACGTCTTCCAGCATGCCGCGGCGATAGAAGGCTTCGACAGAGGGAAGGTTCAAGCCGCGCATTCCCATCCATCCAGCCTTCAGAGGTGAATGAGGATCTTCCATCCGCTCCAGTACGAGCACGGAAACGCCGGCCAGCTTCAGTTCGCAGGCCAGAAATGAACCTACAGGTCCGCCGCCTGCGATTACAACGTCATAGATCATTCAGAGTCTCCTCGTGCCGCGATATTGTCTATGTTCTATCTTTACGGAAGCAGATGACGCGATCTGGTTAGGGTTTCGGTTTCGATGGGAAGGAGCGCAGCTTATGACGAACTCAACTCCGCCGTTGGTTGAATGCGAGCAGATTCATGCTGGTTTGGCGGTTAGTGATCTTTCGGCCGCTATTGAATTTTATGTTAAGAAGCTTGGGTTTCAGCTTGGGTTTAAGTGGGGTGAGCCGCCGAGTTTTGCGGGTGTGAATCTGGGCAAGGTGCAGATCTTTTTGCAGGAGGGTACACCTACACCGAATGCTGAGACTGGGGCCGCTTATTTCTCAGTTGGCGATGCCGATGCGTTGTATGAGTTTCATCGGGCGAATGGTGTTGAGGTCGCCGAAGAGATTGGCGACAGGGTGTACGGCATTCGCGACTATGTGGTGAAGGATCTGTGTGGGTATTGCCTGGTGTTTGGGCATTACATCTACAGCGTGGGGCCACCGATCAGGATCGAGCGGGTGGAAGTGCCGGTACGGTTGGAGAAGCGGCTGGCGGGGCTGTTGAAGGATCTGGCAGAACACAAGCGTATGAGTATTGATAGCTGTCTCGAGGAGATGATTCTGCATACGAACGAGGGCGTGGAACCGCATACGAAGTCGACGCTGAGGTACATCGAGGAGTTGAAGAAGAAGCATGGGATCGACTACGACAGCCATGGGAGCTATCGGTTTGTTGAGGAGTGAGCGACGCGCGGATTTGTGAGTGTCTCTTCTGAGATCAGGACGCTGTTGCCGGATGGTCAGGGCGCAGGCGACGGGAGAGGTCGAGGCATGGGCCGGTCATCGCGGTTGTAATGAGGGCCATGAGGACGAAGAGGGTGAAGAGTACGGGGCTGAAGATGCCTTCTTTGTAGCCTATGTTGAGGGCGATGAGTTCTACGAGACCTCGGGTGTTCAGGAGAATGCCGATCTGGAGAGCGATTTTCCAGGGCGTGCCGCTAGCAGTGGCTGCTAGTGTTGCGCCGCCGATCTTGCCGGTTACTGCGACGAGCACGATGATCGCGAGCCATCCCAAACCTTGGGACGAGAACATCTCCCGCTGCATTCGCAGGCCAGTCATGGCGAAGAAGATGGGGAGGGTCATTTGAATGGCCGGTTGCAATTTTTGATGGAGGATTGATTTCGACGACGACCCGGGCACGCAGGTGCCGGCGAGGAACGCTCCGAGGAAGGCATGGACGCCGAGGTATTCGGTGATGCGTGCGCTTAGAAATGCCAAGGCGACCATGGTGAGAAGCCAGAGCCACGGGGGTTTGCTTTGTGTTGCGGCGGAGAGGCGTGCGAGGAGCGGCCGCACGAGGAGGAGCATGATGGCGATGAATCCGGCGAGCAGCAGAAGGCGGAGGGCAGTTGCGGGGAGTGTGTGATCGGTGTGGATCAGCGTGAGGGTCACTGCGAGGAGCGACCATGCCACGAGGTCGTTGGCCGCGGCTACGATGAGGGCGGTCGAGGCGATGGCAGGATCGATGGAGTTCGCTTTCTTTTTGCGCTCCTGAAGGATGCGTGCGAGAACCGGAAGTGCGGTGATGCTCATGGCGATGCCGACAAAGAGTAAAAATCCGAGACGTGAGGCGTTCGGCGTGCCGAAGCGGGTGAGCAGGAGCGGCGAAATGGCCGCTCCGAGAGCGAAGGGCAGAGCGATGCTGCCGATGGTGATTGTGAGGGACGCTCCGCGGTTCTGATGTGTGGCGTTGGGATCGAGTTCAGCGCCTATGAGGAAGAGGAAGAGAACGATACCGATGTTGCTGGCGACTTCGAGAGGATGAAGGCGCGACGGCGGAAAGATGAGCGCGGAGAGCGAAGGAAGGAGATGTCCCAGAGCTAGCGGGCCGAGGAGGAGACCTCCGGTGATTTCACCGACGACGCGCGGCTGTCCCAAACGTGCAAGGAGAGCGCCACAAAGATTGGTGACGACGAGGACCGTCGCGAGTTGCAGGAGGAAGAGGGGCAGAGGTGCTAGAGGGGTCATCGTCCGTCTCGATGAACGTCTCGATGGGCGCGTCTTGCTGTGATGACGATCACCAGCTCGGTGACGAGGAGGACGAGTCCGACGGGGAACATCCGGATGCCAATCGTGGCTGGCCAGGAGAGTTTGAAGTCGTTGGTCCAGTCGAGGACCACGAGTGCGAGACCGCCGAAGAACAGGATGGAGCCGGTCCATCGCCGGAAACGTGCTGAGATTTCGCTCTCGCCTTTGTGCTGGCTGCCGCGAATTTCGCGAATGGGCTGGACGGCTAAACCGTGATGATCGTAGATGCGACAGCGAAGCGTGGGGATGAGTGCGACTTGCTGGGCAGCGTACTCTTCTGCTTCCGAGAGGGTGCTGAAGATGGTGCAGGAGGGGCCGCTTGCAGGTGCGTCGTCGGAAGGGGCAGGTTGGATGCCGGAGTAAAGGACCGCGTACTCGTTGGCGGACATGCGCTCATTCCAACACTGTGGCTGCGCGTTGGGGTCAAAGAGCAGCAACGTGCGCGATTGAGCCATCAAAGTAAGTATATCAACGGTCGCGGCCGGTCCTATGGTGCGAAGTGACGTGAGGTAGTGATGCTGTTTTCAGTGGCGCTCATTACCTGGAACAGAAACGTTGTTGAATGTTTGTGCCGCGTTATTATTCTCGAGTACAGGGGGTAGGTGCATGCAGCGGAGATGGTTGGTCAGGGGAGCGGTGATTCTCCTGCTGCTGGTGATGGTGACGGAGGTTGGGCTGTCGACGCGGCAGCAGTCGCCGAGCTGGGATGAGGGCGATCATATCTATTCCGGTTACATGAACTGGATGCACGGCGAATACAGCTTGAATCCGGAACATCCTCCTCTGGTGAAGCTTGTGGCGACGCTGCCGCTGGTGCCGCTTGATCTGAAGGTCGCTCCGAGAGAGGGCAGGTTCTTCAAGTCTGAGGCGTACTACGGAGGGCGGGAGCTGTTGTTTCGCAACGATCCGAAGTATGGAGGACATTACAGCGCGGATACTCTGCTCTTCCGCATCCACATGGCTGTTTTTGTGTTTGCGCTGGTGCTGGCTGTGCTGCTTTTTGTGGCGGGACGGGAGATGTTTGGCACGGCTGCGGGGTTGATCGCGATGACGCTGTTTGTCTTCGATCCAACGATGGTGGCCAATGCACCGTTTGTCGCGACAGACACGGGAGCGGCGTGTGGCTTCTTTGCTGCGGTGTACACGTTCTACCGTTTTATGAAGGCGATGACCTGGCAGCGAGCCGTGGTGTGTGGGGTTGTAACCGGTCTTACGCTGACGACCAAGCATTCTACGGTGATGCTTCTACCGATATTTCTTTTGCTGGCGGCCGGGGAGGTGGCGGGTCGATGGAAGGAAGGACGACTGTGGCCGGGCCGGGTGGTTAAGCGAATGCTGTTCGGAATGGGAGCGATTGCGGCGATCGCGGTGTTTGTGTTGTGGGGTGTTTACAGCTTTCGGTATGCGATGCATTCGACGGACGCTGTGATGCCGCCGCTTGCGGGTCAGATGGGCCCGCTGTCTCCTGTGATGAGGGGGCTGATCACTTTCTGTGCGCAATATCATCTGCTGCCGGAGAGCTATCTTTACGGTCTGGTGGATGTGCAGCGGGTGGGGATCGATATGCCGACCTACATCTTTGGGAAGGTGTACGCGCATGGGCAGTGGTTCTACTTTCCGGCGCTGCTCTCGTTGAAGTGGAGCGCTGGTGTGCTGGGGCTGCTGGTGCTCGCTATCTATGCGTTTGCCAGTGGCAAAGTGCGCCGGCCGCGTGAGGTTTTCTTTCTGACGCTGCCTGCGGTGTTCTATCTTGCGGTGTCGATCCCTTCGCCGTTGAACATCGGTGTACGGCATGTGCTGCCGCTGTTTCCGTTTGTTTTTGCGTTGGCGGGTGCGGGCGCTGGATGGCTGATTCAGCAGAGGAGAGTGTGGGGTTATGTTGTCGGCGTGTTGATGCTGTGGCATGTGGTGGATTCGGTGCGGATGTTCCCGAACTATCTGCCGTATGCGAATGTGCTGTGGGGCGGGCCCGCGAAGACGAATCTTTATTTTTCGGATTCTGCGACGGACTGGGCACATCAGTTGAAGTGGACGAAGGAGTGGGTGGACGCACATAACGTGAAGGAGTGCTGGTTCGCTTACTTTGCGGGTCCGTTTCTTCTTCCGAGCGACTACGGGATTCCCTGCAAGCTTCTGCCGACGCTGGACACGATGTCCGAGGAGGACATCTCGTTGCCGCCGGTTGTGCATGGCCCGGTGCTGATCAGCTATGGCACGCTGAACGGGTTTGAGTTTGGGACGAAGCTGCGGAATCCGTACCAGCGGCTCTTCGAGCGCAAGCCGGATGATGTGATTGCGAACGGCGTCGCGGTCTTTTATGGGGACTTTGAGTTTCCTATGGCTGCGGCGATTGGATATGAGCAGCAGACGCGAAGGAGCTTGAAGAAGGATCCGCAGGGAGCGCTTCGTTCGGCGCAGAGTGCCGTGGCGTTGGTGCCCGAGGGCTTCGACGCGAATATGGCGCTGGGTGATGCTTTGGCGGCGACTGGGAACCAGGCGGAGGCAAAGGCGGCGTATGGGGTGGCGTTGCGTCGTGTGGCGGAGATGGAGCCGACGGCGCAGGCGTACTGGAGGCCGATTTTGGATAAGAAGCTGGCGGAGCTGGTTTCAAGCGAGCGGCGCTAGGATACTTTGCGGTGTGCTGTGCTCGCAGACCTGCGTCGGGTGAGGATTGTTACAATTTAAGTTTGCGGCTTGTGTTCTGTGAGGGATTGAGGCGGGATGTTGCGATTTTCAACAGCAGGAGAGAGCCATGGCGAGAGCCTGGTGGCGACGGTCAGCGGAATGCCGGCGGGAGTGACCGTGGAGCAGGAGTTTATCGACCGCGAGTTGTGGAGGCGGCAGAAGGGCTATGGCCGCGGTGGGCGGATGCGGATTGAACGCGACACGGCTCATATTTTGAGTGGGGTGCGGCACGGCAAGACGATCGGGTCGCCGATTGCCATGGTGATTGCGAATAACGATTGGAAGAACTGGTCTGAGATATTGCCGGTTGAGACTGGGGATGCGACGAAGCATAAGGCTGTCGCTTCGCCGCGGCCGGGGCATGCGGATCTGGCGGGGAGTTTGAAGTATGACTTTCCCGATGCTCGGTATGTGCTTGGAGCGGGCGAGTGCGCGGGAGAGCGCGGCGCGGGTGGCTGCCGGGGCAGTGGCGAAGTTGTTGTTGCGGGCGTTGGGGGTTGAGGTTGCGAGTCATGTGATTCGGGTGGGCAAGGCGGAGTTGCAGCGACCGACGACGTGGGACGAGATTGCGGCGTTGCAGTTGAAGGATGAGGTGCTGCTGAATTGCGTGGATGCCGAGAGTGAAGCGGCGATGAAGGCTGAGGTCGATGCCGTGCTTCGGACCGGGGATACGGTTGGCGGAGTGTTTGAGGTGGTGGTGCATGGGCTGCCTCCGGGTGTGGGGACCCATGCGAACTGGGATGAGCGGATGGACGGGCTGCTGGCGCAGGCGGTGATGAGTCTGCAAGCGGTGAAGGCGGTGGAGATAGGGCGCGGAGTGACGGCGGCGGAGTCGGTGGGTTCGGAAGTGCATGATGCAATTGGGTACGAAGGCGAGGGGTTTACGAAGTTTTCGCGGGAGCATAATAACGCCGGGGGGATCGAGGGCGGCATCTCAAATGGTGAGGATGTTGTGGTGCGCGGATATCTGAAGCCGATTTCGACGCTGCGAAGGCCGCTTGGGTCGGTGAGTTTTGATACGCGTGAGCCGGTGAAGGCGGCGTATGAGCGGAGCGATGTGTGTGTCGTGCCGGCTGCGGGTGTCGCAGCCGAGGGGATGGTTGCGCTGACGGTGGCGCGGTTGATGGTGGAGAAGTTTGGCGGTGACTCGCTGCGTGAGATGCAGCGAAATTTCAATGGCTATTGCGAGCAGATTCGAGCGTATTGAGTGAGCGGAAATAACAAGATTCACGAGGTGGTGAAGTGGCCGGACCCGGTGCTGCAGAAACCGGGCGAGAAGGTGACGGTGTTCGACGCGAAGCTGAAGAAGCTGGTCGACGAGATGTTCGATTCGATGTATGCGGCCCAGGGGATTGGGCTGGCGGCGCCGCAGATTGCGATCTCGAAACGGATTACGGTGATCGACGTGAGCTTCAAGAAGAATCCGGAGGAGAGGATTGCGCTGATTAATCCGGAGATCATCGCACGTGAGGGCAAGCAGGTGGAGGAGGAAGGGTGCCTGAGCCTGCCGGAGATTCGGGAGAAGGTTTCGCGCGCGGCGAAGGTGAAGGTGAAGGCGCAGGATGTGTCGGGTGAGTGGTTCGAGGTGGAGGGCGAGGAGCTGCTGGCGCGCGCGATGCAGCATGAGATCGATCATCTGGATGGAGTGCTATTTATCGATAGGCTAAGCAGGTTGAAGCGGGATCTGGTGATTCGGAAGATTAAGAAGCTCATTAAGAACGGCGAGTGGTAGCACTTCGTGCCGTTCTCGACCGCTCCGCGGTGTGGACTTGGCAGTATGGATAGCAGGGGCTCTCGCGATGCTCGTAATGTTCGTGACGACCAGCGGGCGTCCCCAGGCTGCTCATTCTGTCACGACCGGTATACTCGCCACGGAGTGGCCGCCCTCCGCGCAGGAGGCCCGTCCGGCAGGACGCAGTCGTCGAGAGGAATAGGCGATGAAATTAGTTTTCTGCGGGACTCCGGACTTTGCCGTACCGACTCTGGAGGCGGTGATTGCAGTGGGGCATGAGGTCGCGCTGGTGGTGACTCAACCGGATCGCGCGGCTGGGCGGGGGATGGAGATGCAGGCGCCACCGGTGAAACTTGTGGCTTCGGAGCGTGGTTTGCCGGTGGTGCAGCCGGAGAAGATCAAGCACAATGCGGAGTTTCGTGCGCGGCTGGAGGAGATTCGGCCGGATGCGATTCTGGTAGTGGCGTATGGGCGGATTATTCCGCAGTGGATGCTGGAGTTGCCACGGTTTGGGAATATCAATCTGCATGGGTCGTTGCTGCCCAAGTATCGAGGCGCTGCCCCGATTCAATGGGCGGTGGCGAATGGCGAGGCAGTGACGGGCGTGACGACGATGCTGCTGGATGCGGGTCTCGATACAGGAGATATGTTGCTGGCGCAGGTGTGCCCGATTGGCCAGGAGGAGACGGCAGTGGATGTGTACGGGTGTCTGGCTCCGGTGGGAGCGGAGTTGATGGTGAAGACGCTGACCGGGTTGGAGTGCGGTGCGATTTTTCCGCAGGCGCAGGATCATTCGATGGCCACTTTGGCTCCGATTCTGAAGAGAGAGGATGGGTGGATTGATTTTTCCCGGACGGCGCAACAAGTTTACGACCGGTGGAGGGGGTTTCAGCCGTGGCCGGGGGCGCATACGGTCTTGCGCGGGAAGAAATTAATCGTGCAGAGGATGTGTGTTGCTCACGCAGGCGATGGCGAGGCTGGCGTTGTACGGGTTAACGGCGATGTCTTGTATGTTGGCTGCGGGGGCGGAGGTCTGATTCGCCTGGATGAGGTGCAGATGGAAGGGAAGCGTCGGATGAGTCCGGCTGAGTTTCTTCGGGGCAACCAGGTGAGAAGCGGCGAGCGGTTGGGGCTATGAAGGACAAAACTGGGAGGGACAAACCTGGGCCAGGGACGGCAAGACCAAAGGCTGGCCGACCGGTTTTGGTGAAGAAGCGTCCAGTATCCGCGGGTCCGACGGCTTCGGCACAGGCCTCGTTGCAGAAGATTACGCCGGCGCGGCTGGCTGCGTTTGAGATCTTGAAGCTGGTGGGTGAGGGCAAAGGTCACAGCGATGAGTTGCTGCATTCGTCGCGGGTGGACGCGTTGTCTCCTGAGGACCGGAACCTGACGACAGCGTTGGTGATGGGTGTTCTGCGTTGGCAGATTGCGCTGGATGCTCGTGTGCGTTCTCTACTGCAGCGGCCGGAGCAGAGGCTGGCGGAGGCGGTCGCAATTGCGCTGCGGATGGGTGCGTTTCAACTGCTGCATCTGGAGCGGATCCCTGCGCATGCTGCGCTGAGCGAGAGCGTGGAGTTGTGCCGGGCGGCCGGTGAGCCGCATGCGACGGGGATGGTGAACGCGGTGTTGCGCAAGGTGGCCGCCGCCCAGAGGCCGGGTGTGCGAATGTACGAGTCGACTGCGGCGTTTGCGGAGCGGCTGGGGCATCCGCAGTGGATGGTGGAACGGTGGGTGACGGAGTATGGACGCGATGTTGCGTTAAAGATCTGCGAGGCCAACCAGCAGGAGCCGGCGGAGGGCGGGATGTTCTCTGAGACTGGTGGCGACCTGCCGCATATGGATGATGGATCGCGGCTGGTGGCTGAGCTTGCGGCGGCCGCGATGCCCGGGGCGGCACGAGTGTGGGATTGTTGCGCAGCGCCCGGCGGGAAGACATTGATTCTGGCGCGGCGGCTGGCGCGTGCCGAGATTATTGCGAGTGATGTGAGCGTGAAGCGGCTGTCGCAGACTGAGGCGCGGCTGCGGCGTTATGCATATGCAGAGCGGGTGCAGCTGACAGTTGCAGATGCGACGGATGCGCGTGCAGTGGAGGGAAGCTTCGATCTGATTTTGTGTGATGCGCCCTGCTCGGGAACGGGGACGCTGGCGGGCAATCCGGAGATTCGCCATCGGTTGAAGGTAGAGGAGTTGGAGCGGCAGGCGGAGAGGCAAATCGCGATTTTGAAGGGAGCCTTGCAGCGGCTGGCGCCGGGTGGGCGGCTGGTGTATTCGACCTGTTCGCTGGAGCCAGAGGAATGTGAGCGGGTGGTGGAGGCCGTTGCAGGCGCGGGTGGAGTGAGGAGAGTTCCTGTTGATGTGGCGTTTGCGGAGCTTGGAGAGCAAGGGATACTGCTGAGCGGGGTGGAACTGGATTCGGCGGTGCGCGATGGGGTGCTAAGGATACTGCCTGGTGTGCATGGGTGTGATGGTTTTTATGCGGTGGTTCTGGAGCGGGATCAGGACTAGTTGGTGAGGGTGATGTGGACAGCTTCACCTTTGACGACGCGGTGACCTGCCAGCGGTGTCTGCGCGACGACGATGCCAACGGCGTTGGCTTGAGCTGCGAATGCGGTCGGAGGAGTAGCCGCGGGGGACGGGCTAGCTGGTGTGGTCGTGGCCGCTGCTGGGGCTGCGGGTGTGGCTGACGGCGGAGGCGGGAGATTGAGATCTTCGGCGCTGCCGATGTGCAGGCCAGCCGCTGAGGCGCGGGCGGCGGCGCCAGCGAGTGTGAGGCCGGCGAGCGAGGGCATGACGAAGGCTTCGGGCGTATCGGCGTCTTCGGGGCCGCTGAGCAGGAGGCTGACGCGGGGGCGGTCGACTCCGGCGGCGTTGGGGCTCGGTGTCTGGGCGATGACGATGCCGGGTTCGCCGGGTGCGGCGACGTGGGCGACGGCACCGAGTTCGAGGCCGAGGCGCCGAATGTTGATGGAGGCGGTGCGTTCGCTTTGACCGATGACGTCGGGGATGGCGACCTGTTGCGCGCCGAGACTCTCGGTGACGCGGACGGCCCACTGGCGGCGAACGGTGACGCCGGGCTTGGGATATTGCGCGAGGACGTGGCCGGGTGGCGTGTTGGGGGAGTAGAAGCGGTTTTCGAGGGTAAGGCGCAGGCCGAGAGAGCGGGTTTGTTTGCTGGCGTCGGCGAGGGTCAGGCCCGCGAGGTTGGGGACCTTGACCTCGCGGCCGTGAATGGCGAGGCGCATGGTGATGAAGGCGGAGAGGAGCGCGATGACGAGCATCGCCAGTGCCCCGAGGACGATGTTGAAGAAGCGATTGATGCTTGAGGTCTTCAGCTTCATGGACAGGATCAGGATACAGCGTGCGCTGGATCTCTCCGATTGTTCCCTTGCGAAATCTTTTCTGGAATATCAGTTCAACCGGTCACATAGTGCTTGACAAGAATAATTACTCTCGCGAGACTGGCATAGTTTAACTATGCCAGTCGGCTTCTTGATTGAGGTGCAGCTTTGAACCGTGACGAGATTCCTCCCGGAACGCTTTATCTTCTAATTCTCAAGACGCTGGTGGTGCGGGGTGAATCGCATGGCTACGAGATCGCTGAATCGATCCAGCGGAGTTCGGATGAGGTGCTGCAGGTTGAAGAGGGGTCGCTTTATCCAGCGCTGCAACGCATGCTGATCAAGGGATGGGTGACGGCGGAGTGGGGCACAACGGCGGGCAATCGGCGTGCGCGCTATTACAAACTGACACCAGCGGGCCGCAAACAGCTCGGGGTTGAGGTGTCGCAGTTTGAACGGGTGATGGGCGCTGTTGCGCGTGTCATTCAGACGGCCTGATGAATGTATTGACGAGGTGGCTGCTATGAAATGGCCCGGAGAACTCGCACTACGCGTCGCGATGCTAGTGCGTCGACGCCAGTTTGATGCGGACCTTGAAGATGAGATCCGTTTGCATCTTGAGTTGCGACAAGAGCAGCAGATGGAGGCAGGAGCGTCTGCGGGTGAGGCACGCGTGGCCGCGAAGCGACGATTCGGCAACGCGACGAGGATCAAAGAGGAGAGCCACATGACATGGGGATGGGAGTGGTTTGAAAGCCTGGCGCAGGACATCCACTACGGTGCGCGCGCTATGCTGCGCAGCCCTGTGCTTACGGCGGTGGCGCTGATCTCGCTGGCGTTGGGAATAGGGGCAAACACGGCGATCTTCAGCCTGCTCGATGCGGTGATGCTGCGTTCGCTGCCGGTGAAGGAGCCATCGCAACTTGTTCTGCTGGGTACTGCAGACTGGATCGGGATCAGCGATGGGTTTCCGATTACGGAGCTGTATTCGTATCCGTTTTATCGCGAGATGCAGCGCAAGAATGAAGTTTTTTCGGATGTTGCGGCGATCTTCAGCATGTTGAATGGCGTTCATGGAACGGTTGAAGGACGCGATCAGCCGGAGCCGATGAGTGTGCAGCTGATCTCAGGCACGTACTTTTCGACGCTGGGTGTTCATGCGGTGATGGGCCGCACGCTTACGGACGAAGACGACAAGGTTGAGGGCGGAAATCCTGTGGCGGTGGTCAGCTACGCTTGGTGGAAGAGCGGCCTGGCGAAGGATCCTTCGGTTCTGGGCAAGAAACTTAAGATTGGCGATGCGATGTTCAGCATTGTCGGGGTCGCGCCGCCGGAGTTTTTTGGAACGAAGGTAGGGGAGGCGCCCGATATCTGGATTCCGCTGTCAATGATGCAGCAGGTGCCGCCTAACTGGACGGGGTATAAAGACAATTTTTCGGAGTCGCTTTATGTAATGGGACGACTGAAGCCCGGTGTGAGCAGAGGTCAGGCGACGACGAACGTAAATCTGGTTTACCAGCAGATCCTGCGCGGCTTTCCCGATGCTCCTCTGACGGAAAAGAACTTGAAGAAGCTGGCGGGTACCCACGTGCCGTTGACGCCAATGGCGATAGGGTTGTCATCGTTGCGGGGGAAGTTTTCGGAGCCGCTGAAGGTGCTGATGGCGGTGGTTGCGCTGGTGCTCTTGATTGCGTGTGCCAACATTGCGAATTTGCTGCTGGCGCGGTCGACAGCGCGGGCGCGTGAGCTTGCCGTTCGGCAGGCGCTGGGTGCACGACGTGTGCGAATTGTGAGGCAGCTGCTTACGGAGAGTATGTTGCTTGCCTTTGCGGGGGGTGCGCTGGGAGTTGGGTTGGCGTCGATAGGTAACCGCCTTTTGATTCGCATGGTGTCGAGCGGACCTCGCAAAGTGCCGCTCGATGTCTCGATCGATATGCGACTGCTTATGTTCACGGTGGCGGTCACGGTGTTGACGGCTGTGCTATTTGGCACGATGCCGGCGCTTCGTGCAACGAAGCTGCAACTGACTGACGCGCTGAAGGATGGACGAGGATCGCACGCGGAGGGAACGAAGAGTCCGGTGGCCAAAGCGCTGGTCGTCTCGCAGGTCACGTTGTCGCTTGTGCTGCTGGTGGGGGCGGGATTGTTTTTAAGGAGCCTGGTGAATCTCGCGAACGTGGATACGGGTTTCAACAAGGAGAACGTGCTTCGTCTGCAGGCTGACCCGAGTTCGATCGGCTACAAGGTGGATGAACCGCGCACAACGGCCCTATATCAACAGATTGAGGAGCGAGTGAGCGCGCTGCATGGAGTGAGTGCGGCGAGCTTCTCGTCGTTCACCTTCCATGAAGGAAGCTGGAACACCAACGTGCATGTTGCTGGTTTCGACACGGATCCTAACATCAATGTGAAGCACAATGTGATTGGCAATCGCTATTTTGCAACGATGCAGATTCCGCTGGTGGCCGGTCGCGTGTTCGGACCGCAGGACACTGCGACTTCGCAGAGGGTGGGAGTGATCAGCGAGCGCATGGCACGCACGATGTTTCCGAAGGGCAATCCGATTGGGCATCACTATCACATTGGCTCTATGGATAATCCATACGATATTGAAGTGGTCGGCATTGTGAAGGACGTAAAGTTCGGCGATCTGCAGGAGGCTCCTGAGACGCTCGACTATATTCCGTACACGCAGCGCACTGAGTATCTGTCGGACTTCGAGGTCCGGTACACGGGCGACTTCAGCGCCGTCTCGGCGGCGGTGCAACAGGCGATCCACAGCGTAGATCGCAATCTGCCGATCACGCGTGTGACGACGTTGGATGAGCAGGTGGCGCGCTCGATCACAAATCAAAGACTGGTGGCGCAGCTTTCGACGTTCTTCGGAGTGCTGGCCGTGTTTCTTTCGTGTATCGGAATCTACGGGCTGATGTCGTATGTTGTGAGCATGCGAACGCGTGAGATTGGCGTTCGAATGGCTCTGGGAGCTGCACGTTCTGATGTGCGCTGGCTGGTGATGCGTGAGATTGTCGTGCTGGTGGGTGTGGGGATTGCGATCGGGATTCCGGTGGCGCTGGCCGGCGGGCGGCTGGTCTCGCATATGCTCTTTGGGTTGCGCGGGACCGATGCTGCGAGTCTTGTCATGGCGGTTTTGATTTTGTTGGCAGTGGGGTTGGTCGCTGGATATCTTCCGGCGAGGCGGGCTTCGCGTGTCGATCCGATGGTGGCGTTGCGGTATGAGTAGGTGAAGAGATCATCCAGTGGGCTCGGTGAAAAAAGCACGATGCCGAGCCGCGATGGTTTCAACCCGCTTTGAGTGTGGTTTGCGATTCGATCTTTGATGGATCAAGTTGGACGTTGAAGCCGGGGCCGGTAGGCAATGCGATGTGGGCCTTGTCTGGGACGAGTGGGTTGGCTTCGAAGTGGTAGTAGTGGCGCATCTTGTTGATGAGGTATTCGCCCAGCGGGAAGGTCATGGGCGACTGGCTTGCGATGGTGTGGATGGCGGCGCGCAGGCTGTGGCCGTGCGGGATGACGGGAACGTCGTGGAGTGAGGCGACGGTGCCGATGCGAAGGAGTTCGGAGATGCCTCCGCACCACTCGGGGTCGGCCTGAACGACTGAGAGTCCTCCTGCCTCCAGGTAACGCTCAACCTCCCAGCGTCCGTAAAAATGCTCGCCGGATGCGATGGGGATTGTGGTGCTGCGATGCATGACGGCGAAGCTGTCGATTTTTTCGGGGTGCGTTGCTTCTTCGATCCAATATGGCCGGTATTGCTCTACCTGATGGGCCCACTCCAAGGCGTAGTTCTGGGTCCATCCGCTATAGGCGTCGAACATGAGTTCGGTGTCGTCGCCGACGGTTTCGCGCAGGATGCGCACGAGCTCGACGTTCTTGCGCATGCCCTCGGGTCCGGAGCCTGGGCCGTAGCCCATAAACCACTTCTGGTAGCGGTAGCCCTCGTTCTTGAGTGCGAGTGCACGCGTGCGGACGGCCACGGGCTCGAGTGAGAAGCCGAGGCAGCTGGCGTACATCTCTACGGAGGGGCGCGTCGGGCCTCCGAGCAGGCGGTAGACGGGGACATTGAAGTAACGGCCTCGGATGTCCCACAGGGTGTTGTCGACGGCGCTGATGGCCATCATGAAGAAGCCGTCGCGCGAGTGGCGATTGGAACGATACATCTGGTCCCAGAGTTTTTCGCCGGCGAGCGCATCCTTGCCGATGAGGAAGGGGCGAAGCTCGTCGTTCACGACGGTTGCGGCACTTTTTTCGATCGGGCCGTAGAGCCCGTCGATGCCGCCGGCAGTTCGGATGCGAAGGTAGATCGCCGTGGTGAGAACTTCCTTTGATCCGGAAGGTTTGTCGGTGTAGGGAACGGGGCGGAGATCGTCGTAGATGTCGAGGGGGTTGACCTGCTGTTGCCTGTTGACGCCCGCTTCCTCGGTGTAGCGGCCGTGTAGTTCGATCAGTTCGACGGCCTCTATTTTCAATGGGCCGTCTGTGCGATCGGGTGAGGATGCGAGGGCTGCTGTCAGAAGGTTTGTGTGTCCCACGGTGAACGCAGTTGCTGCGGCACCGAGCAGAAATCGGCGACGGTCTGGCCGAATGAACATAGCCGATTCTCTCTGGCTCAGGATTAAGGAGGGAAGAGCACGTCTCATCGTTTCCTCATGGCGAATGCGCCGAGTTCATTTCATACAGGTTATCGCGGCACGCCATCTGTCGCTGACTTGGGAACTTTGGATGCGAAACTTTTTGCACAGTCGGATCATCAGAGACATGTGAGGTTGCGATGGTCCACCCGTCGCGTGGAGTCTAACTGCTACGGAGAGATTTGTGAAGGTAATGGTTGCTGCGTTGTTGTCATCCGCTCTTGTGTGCTCTGCGGCGGCAGAGGACCAGTCCTCGGAAATTAAGATGGAGACTCTACTTCAGAGTACTGCGTCGTGGGATGGGACGCCCTACAAGGCCTATCCTGCAGGCCAACCGAAGATCACGGTATTGAAGATCACGATTGCTGCCAACACGGTAATG
>CAVRHK010000035.1:0-160666 GCA_963720955.1 uncultured Acidobacteriaceae bacterium
ACTTCATCGTCATCCTCACCGACGACATGGGCTACGGCGACGTCCAACCCCTCGGCGGCTCCATCCCCACTCCTGCCATCAATCGCATGGCCCAGCAGGGCATCCTCGCCACCAGCTACTACTCTCCGGCTAATCTCTGCACTCCATCTCGCGCCGGCCTGCTCACCGGCCGTTATCCCATTCGCACCGGCCTCGCCTACGAGGTCATCCAACCCGGCGACGATCGCGGCCTTCCACTCTCCGAAAAAACCATTCCGGATGCGCTCAAGCCCACCTACGTCTCTGGCCTCTTCGGCAAATGGCACCTCGGCCAGACCGGCCCCGACTGGCTTCCCACCCATCACGGCTTCGACACCTACTACGGCATCCCCTACAGCCACGACATGCTTCCACTCGCGGTCTACGACGCCGATGCAAAAACCGGCGACGTGAAAACCTCCCCACCCGACTACCCCAACCTCCAGCAACAGTTCTACGCCCACGCAGAACAGTTCATCGAGCAGAACCGCAACCATCCCTTCTTCGTCGAACTCGCTCTCAGCGCGCCCCATCTCCCCGAGTACCCCAACAACAAATTCAAAGGAACCTCACAAGACCGCAGGCCCCTACGGCGACGTCATCACCGAGATCGACTCCATCGTCGGCCGTCTTCTCGACAAGCTGAAAGCCCTCTCGCTCGACCAGAACACCAGTCGTCATCCTCACCTCCGACAACGGCCCATGGTTCGAGGGATCGTCCGGCCCACTCCGCGACCGCAAAGGCGGAATGGCATACGACGGCGCCTCCCGCGTCCCCTTCATCGCCTGGGCGCCCGGCCTCATCCAACCCGGCACCAAAACCAACTCCATCATCAGCGGGATCGATCTTCTCCCCACCTTCTGTCACCTCGCCGGCCTGCCCCTGCCCCAGGGAGTCGAACTCGACGGCCGCGACATCTCGCAGGTACTCACCAGCGGAGCGCCCTCACCGCACGACGAAATCGTGCTCTTCAACAACGAAGACGTCGTCGGCATCCGCACACAGCAATGGAAGTTCGTCGACGAGAACTACTGGCGCGGCGGCATCACCGACTTCAGTAACCGGAAGTACAAACAACTCTTCGACGCGACAACCGACATCTCCGAAAGTTACAGCCTCGCCGACACCCATCCCGACGTCCTGCTCGACATGCAAACCCGTTTCAAACAAGCCCGCGAAACCTACGCTCCGTTCAAAAAGGGCGTGCCTGCCTACTACAAAAAGCAGAAAGAACAGAGCCATCCGGACTAACTTTGGCGAACCGGAGTTCGGCCTTGCAAAGAAAAGATCACATCCCAAAAACCGACCCATCGCTTACGTATACTGGACCCGCCAATCCAACATCACTTCCGTTCTACTCCAAGGAGACTAGACGATGTGTCTTTCGAATGCACGACGCCTCGCCACTTGCATTGCTCTGGTCATCAGCTTTGCGCAAACCGCGTCCGCCGCTGAAATCCTCATCGCCGATGCAAAATCACAGCCGGAAAGCATGACCGTCGCGCCCGGTGGCGTCCTGATCGTCGGCAGCGCCAGCACGCCATTCGTCTACAAGGTGCGTCCCGGTTCATCCACCGCCGAGAAATTCATCGACGCCACCGCCGAAGGCCCTGGGACATTTTTCTTCGGCATGCTCGCCGACGCCTCCACGAACACGCTGTGGGCATGCCAACTCACCCCGGTGCCCGACACCACTCCAGTCAAACGGCACACCGCCCTCAGAAGCTTCGATCTCGCCACCGGTGCGCCGAAGATCCGTTGGAACCTACCCGGTGACAACAATACCTGCAACGACATTGCGATCGGCCCCGATAAAGCCCTCTACATCACCGACACCGCCAACGGCAAAATCTACAGGCTGCCCGCTGGCGCCTCCACCGCCGAACTCTACCTCGAGCATCGCACGCTGATGGGCATCGACGGCATCACCTTCCTCAATGGCACGCTCTACGTGAACAATGTGTTCTTCAACAAGCTCTACCGCATCCCAGTCGACGCCGCGGGCAAGCCAGGACAGCCTGACGATATCTGGATGGACCAGCCGGTCAAGGGACCCGATGGCATGCGTGCAGCAAACGGCAAGCTCTTCGTCGCCGAAAACGCCAGCGGCAAGATCTCCGTCCTCACCGTCAACGGCGACAAGGCCAGCGTCACGGTACTCAAGGAAGGACTCAAGACACCAACCGCTGTCGAGCCAGCCGGCGATACACTCTGGTTCACCGAGCGCGCCACCGGCAAGGTCATGTCCATCCCCATGCCCAAGTAGAAAAAGCTATCGAACTATTTCGCGCGTCGCGCAGGCGCCTCGTATTGGAACACCTGCTCAAGCGGGACCCCGAACACATGGGCGATCCGAAACGCAACCTCAAGCGAGGGCGAGTACTTGTCGCGTTCAATCGCAATCACGGTCTGGCGCGTGACAAAGATGAGGTCGGCAAGCTCCTGTTGTGTCATCGACCGCCCGCCGCGAAGCTCTCGTATGGTATTGCGAAGGCAGGAACTCACGCGGCCATCCTGTAGGCGACAAGTTCGCGGATGATGCGCACCGAGCCCGCAAGAACCAGCAGGTGGAACAGGATGCCAATCAGAAAATTGGCTGAGCGAATGCTGCCGTGATCCCAATACAAAACGAGGATCAACACGAGACCGAGCCAGAGGATGATATTGCTCCAACGCGATCCAATTGCGGCGATGGAACGGTCACGCTCGTCTTCTACGACGCTGCCGGAACGCCAGCGGAAGAACGTCCGGACAGAAGCAAAGAGGAAGAGCAGCACAAGAAGAACGGCGTGGAAGTAGTGGTGTCCCGGACCTGAATGAACCAGAAAGTGCCCGTAAAAGACAACGACAACCACAATGCCGGCAAGCTGCGCCCAGAGCATCTTTTCCTGAAAGCTGATACGGGACATGAAACCTCCATGTCAAAGATTTTTGACATGGAGAACTGTAGGTGAACCGCGCATCGATGTCAAATATTTTTGACATCAAACTTTTTTTTCATTTTTTTTCGAGGAGACGCTGGATTACCGAGCCCGGCGCAGGTCCTTGCCCAAATAGTTCGCTCGGCCGGCGGACCCCATCAGCAACGCACCCGGTTCCTGTTACTGGGCAGCGGCAAATAGCTCAGGTGACTGTGCCTGCGCCTTCACAATCGCCGACTTCAACATTAATTTCGCCCGAGCCGGGACGCAAACGCACATTTCCTTAAGCGAACTCCCACTGTGCCGGGACTGGGAACCGACGGTTACGAGGACAAATAGGGCGACTGTGAATAGAGCAAAGCGACTCATGGGATGACCCCCTGACCGATGATACGCAGACCGTGCGATGGGAGTTCCTCAAAACTTCCATAAAAGAAAAAGCATTCAATGCGCCAAAATTCCAAGGCATTGCAAAATGAGAAAACACCTGTTGAAATCGCAAACGCTCCTCCCACCATCTCCACGACCAACTCCAAAAGTATTTCCGTCAAATTCCGCCCAAAAATCACATGTCAAGCCCCATAACCACCTAAACCACTCAAAAAGCAGAAGATCGACTTGGCGTATAAGTTAGGTCAAACTGGCTATACTTAAAACAGTAGGAAAAATAGACGAACCGCGGACGTACTCAAACCCTAACTCGTTTATTTGCACTATTTTGGACGCAACTCCTTTCGTTGGAATATTTTACGGACATCGAACACCCGTAAACCAATGAAAGGAAAAGGCTTACACGCGGGCAAAGGGGGGTACCCCTTTACAGTGGAAAGGACCGACCAACGATGACACTGAGTTCGCGCATAGCCCTCTACCGCCGCCTCGCCCTCCAACTCCCCGGAGCCGTCGAAAGCTCCCACATGAACCATCCCGACTTCCGTCTCAACAACCAGATCTTCGCCACGCTCGCCTACCAGGAACAAGGCTGCGGCGTCCTCAAACTCACCCTCGAACAGCAAGCAGCCTTCGTCGCCGACCAGCCCCACATCTTCTCTCCCGTTCAGGGAGGATGGGGACGCATGGGCATGACCTTCATCCAACTCGACCAGGCCGACGAATCCATCATGGCCGGCGCCCTCAAAACCGCCTACCAGAACCTCCACGCAAAACAATCCGAGAAGAAGGCGCAAAAGAAATCCGCCCAGGCCGCCAGACCGGCCAAAGCAACTCGTCGCCCCCTAAAATAGGCCCCGTGAATACCAGTCTCTTCGAACTCTTCAAAATCGGCATCGGCCCCTCCAGCTCCCACACCGTCGGACCCATGCGCGCCGCTCTCCGCTTCACCCGCGAACTCGCCGCAAAAGGTCTCCTCGAAAAAACCGCCCGCGTAAACGTCGACCTCTACGGCTCGCTCGCCCTCACCGGCATCGGCCACGGCACCGACCGCGCCATCCTCCTCGGCCTACTCGGCGAAGCGCCCGACACCGTCGATCCCGCCTCCGTCGAAACGAAGATCGCCGCCGTCCGCTCCACCGGAACTCTCGCCCTCAACGGCAGCAAGTCTGTCCCCTTCATCGAACTCGAGGACCTTCACTTCCGCCGCAACCAGATGTACCCCGACACCGCCGTCGTCTCCCACCCCAATGGCATGCGCTTCACCGCCTTCGACAACTTCGGCGTCACCTTCGCCGATGAGGTGTACTACTCCGTCGGCGGCGGCTTCATCGTCTCCGAAGCCGAACGCACCGCCGAATCCCTCAGCAGCGCCCGCACGGTGCCCTATCCCTTTCGCAGCGCCGCCGAGCTCCTCGCCACCGCCAAGAAGCACAACCTGACCATCGCCGATCTTCTGCTCGCAAACGAAGTCGCTCTCCTCAACGACAACGCAATCACCATCAACCGGCCACAACTCACCACGTCAACACCATCTCAATCGCCCGAAGAGAAGATCCGCACCAGCATCCTCGCCCTCTGGCAAGCCATGCAGCAGTGCACTGAACGAGGCATCGCCACCGAAGGCATCCTCCCCGGTGGCCTCAACGTCCGCCGCCGAGCCCACCGGCTCGCCGAACGCCTCAACACCATCGGCTCAAAAGACCCCTTGGCTCCAATTGACTGGGTTACCGTCTACGCCATGGCCGTCAACGAAGAGAACGCCGCCGGAGGCCGCGTCGTCACCGCCCCCACCAACGGAGCCGCAGGCGTCATCCCCGCCATCGCCAACTACTACACCCATTTCATCGAGGGAACAGAAGAAGAAAAACGCGAAGGCATCATCCGCTACTTCCTCACCGCCGCCGCCATCGGCATCCTCTACAAAGAAAACGCCAGCATCTCCGGCGCCGAAGTCGGCTGTCAGGGCGAAGTCGGCGTGGCCTGCAGCATGGCCGCAGGCGGACTGGTCGCCGCCCTCAACGGCACCAACGCCCAGGTCGAACACGCCGCCGAGATCGCCATGGAACACAACCTCGGCATGACCTGCGACCCCATCGGCGGCCTCGTCCAGATCCCCTGCATCGAGCGCAACGGTATGGGCGCCGTCAAAGCCATCAACGCCAGCCGCATGGCCATGCACGAAACCGGCGACCACAAGCTCTCCCTCGACCAGGTCATCGCCACCATGTACCAGACCGGCCTCGACATGCAATCCCGCTACAAAGAAACCAGCCTCGCGGGCCTCGCCCTCAACATCATCGAGTGCTGAGGAACTCAATGACAGAACATGCAGAGCGGTTTACGGGACGGGTTGCAGACTACGAGAGATACCGACTGCGATATTCAGCCGCCGTGCTGGACGTACTGAAAGAACGGTGCGGCCTGACGACTTCAAGCGTAGTTGCGGATGTCGGAGCTGGGACGGGGATGCTCGCAGAGTTGTTTCTCGAAAATGGCAATCGGGTGATTGCGGTTGAGCCGAATGCAGAGATGCGCGCGGCTTGCGAGAGATTGCGCGAGCGATATTCCGGTCTATCGGTGATCGCAGCGGCTGCCGAGGCCACGACGCTGGCCGCTGCTTCGATTGATTTCGTTTCGGTCGGGCGCGCCTGGCATTGGTTCGATCGGAAGCGTGCCGTAGTGGAGTTTCGCAGGATTTTGCGGCCAGGTGGATGGCTCGTGCTGGTGACGAATCGCCGGAGTAAAGATGGTTCGGCGGAGGCCAAGGAGTATGAAGAGATTCTGATGGAGTTTGGGACGGACTATCGGGAGCTGCAGAGCGAGTATCGGGTATATGACGATATGGCTCCGGTGTTCCCTGAAGGTGTGGTTGTGCGGGAGACAATTCGTGGGGAACAAACTCTGACGCTGGAGGAGTTTCTCGGGCAGACGCAGTCGTCGTCAGTGGCTCCGATGCCTGACGATGCGAAGTATGCGGGCATGCAGCAAGCACTGCGCGATTTCTTTCAACGGTTTCAGATCGATGGAGTATTGCGTATGGGAACAGTTTGTTCGGTGATGGCATGTCAGGTGGACTAGGGTTTTCGTGATCAGGACCCACAGAAACGCAATTTATCCCCGCTCCACCGCCAGCGCCACCGAGTTCCCACCACCCAGGCAAAGCGCCGCCACACCCTTGTGAACATCCCGTCGCATCATCTCGTGAATCAGCGTCACCAGCACCCTGGCTCCACTCGCCCCGATCGGATGCCCGATCGCCACCGCCCCACCATTCACGTTCACCTTCGCCGCATCCAGCCCCAACTCCTTCATCACTCCCAGAGCCTGCACACTAAACGCCTCATTCAACTCATACAGATCCACCTCGTCGCGCTCCCAACCAGCGCGCTTCAGCACCAACTGCACGCCCGTCACCGGAGCCAGCATCACCCACTTCGGCGCGACGCCACTCGTAGCCTGGGCTTTGATCGTCACCATCGGCTTCAACCCAAGCTCTTTCGCCCGCGCCGCTGACATCACCACCACCGCAGCCGCCGCATCGTTCACCCCCGGAGCATTTCCCGCCGTCACTGTTCCATCCTTCTTGAACGCTGGCTTTAGCGCAGCAAGCGCCTCAATCGAAGCGTCGTCCCGCACACTCTCATCCCGCGCAACCACCGTGACTGCACCTTTCTTCCCAGGCACGGAAACCGGCACGACCTCCGCCTCAAACCGCCCTTCCCTCCACGCCGCGCTAGCCTTCCGATGCGAGGCCAGAGCATAAGCATCCTGCTCCTCACGAGTAATCGAGTGCTTCTCCGCGACGTTCTCTCCCTGTAATGCCCATGTGATAGTCCTCACACGCACACCACAGGCCGTCCTTCACCATCGAATCCACCACAACCGAGTCGCCCATGCGAAACCCCTTGCGTCCCTGTGGCAGCAGATAAGGCGCATTCGACATCGACTCCATCCCACCGGCAACAACGATCTCCGCATCACCCGCCATCACCGCCTGCGCAGCCAACGCAACAGCCTTCAGGCCCGACCCACAGACCATATTGATCGTCATCGCCGAAACCGTATCCGGCAAACCACCCTGCAATGCCGCCTGCCGTGCCGGATTCTGCCCCAGCCCCGCCGGCAGGACACAACCCATCAGACACTCATCCACACTCGCCGCATCGATCCCAGCCCGCTTCACCGCCTCGCGAACCGCAATCGCACCCAACTGAACCGCCGTCATCTCTGCGAACGCCCCCTGAAACTTACCCACCGGCGTCCGCACCGCAGCAACAATCACAACATCCTTCATCGAAAGAAACACCTCGAGGAAAACTCTACTCCTCTAGTTCCCCTTCACACTAGCTGGCGTCGCACCCGGAGGCACAATGTCGTACTGCGGCTCAGGCATTCCCATCAAGTACTTGTCGAACCAGTTGACGATATTCTCCAACCGTTCGACCCGATGCCAGGGCTGCCCGCTGCGCGACAGCTCATGGCTCTCCCCAGGAAACCGCACCATCACCGTATCGATGTGTCTGTACTTCAGCGCCCGGAAGAAATCCTCACCGCCGGCCGTAGGCGGCGTGCGATAGTCCGCTTCGCCCAGAATGAACAGCATCGGCGTCTGCACCTTCGTGATGTATGTAATCGGCGAGTACTTCCTGAACTCCTCCACCTTGTCGAACGGCGCACCTTCAAACCACGTCGGCTGAAACAGCGTGAAGTCCGCCGTGTACCACCAGTTCGACCAGTCCGTGATATCCCGCTGCGACACCGCCGCCTTGAACCGCGTCGTCTGCGTTACCGTCCAGTCCGTCAGCAACCCGCCTCCGCTCCCACCAGTCACACCCGTCTTCCCGGGATCGACATACCCTAACTTCAACACCGCATCTACGCAATCCATCAGGTCGTGATAGTCATCACCCGGATAGTTATGCTGAATCACATTCGCAAACTGCTGCCCATACGTCGTCGACCCCCGCGGATTCGGATACACCACCACATATCCCTTCGCCGCCATCCACTGCACCTCATGGTCGAACACCCACCCATACGCCGAATGCGGTCCGCCATGGATATTCAGGATCAGCGGATACTTTTTTGTCTTATCGAAGTCCGGCGGCAACTGCACAAACGACTCGATCTTGCTCCCAGGAATGTCCTTCGCATTCGCCGTCGGAGTTACTTGGATATCCTCAGGCATAGTCAGGTTCAACTGCGAAAACAGCGCCTTGTTCACATCCGTCAACTGCGTCTGCTGCTTCGAGCCATCCATCGCAACCGAGAACAGGTCACCAATATTGACTGGCGTCGAGATCAGCGCCAACATCTTCTTAGCATCCGGCTTGACCGCGAACCCCACCACGGCCTGCTTCTCGGCGGTCAACTCCTTCACCGCTCCTGTTGTGGCATCGATCGACACCAACAGCGCACTCCCCTGCTTCCCCACCACATCGATCAGCGACTTACTATCGGAGGTCCAGGTCAGCCCCCCTCTTCCGCCACCTCGCGGAGCCGTATTGTCACCGCCTACCCCTCCGCCAACTTCATAGTCGTAGTTCAAAGTAAGGTTATGAACTTGAGGCGTCGCCGGCACCGGCTGTGACGGATCGATATCCATGACAAACATGTCCCCTTGCTGATGCGACCTCGGCTTGGCAAGTGGCTGGTCTTCACCATGAAACGCCACGTGCTTCCCATCCGGCGAGATCGCCAGCCCTGAAGCCTCGAAGGTCAGCTTCGCAACCAGCGCACTCGATGGCGGCGCCTTCTCCCCGTTCGCCTGACCGTCCGAAGGAGGATCCACAACATAGATCTCATTGTGCGGCAGGTCAAAGTACGGCTCGTCGACATGCTCCGACGTGTAATAGATGTGGCTCGACGATGGATGCCATGCAAAATCGCTTACCGAGAACCGTCCCGCCGTCATCTGCAGCGCAGTCACCGGCTTCGCACCCGCCTCCGCCACCTTGAAGAGGTACAGCTGCGACTCATCCTTCCCATCGATGTATCCGTTGCCATTACTCCGGTAAACAGCCTTTGTGATGATTCGCACATCGCTCTTGTGCTCCTCGACCTTGGCCCCTTCCTTCTTTTCGGCCTTCGGTTCAGGCACAATCGGCGTATCGCTTACCACCGCGAGGTAGCTGCCGCTCGGCGACCACCGCGGCGAACCAACTCCCTTCTCCATCGCCGAAACCTGCACTGGCTCACCTCCAGCCAGCGAAAGCAGATAGAGCTGCGGCGGCTGCGGCTTGCCATCCTTCTCCAGCGCACGAGTAAAAGCGATCTGCATTCCGTCCGGCGACCACCGCGGCTGTCCATCATGCGGTCCATTCGTCAGCCGGCGAGCCGGCACCATCGGCTGGCCCGTATCCAGAAGGTAAAGCGCCGTATCGTAGCCATCGCGCTTCGCATTCACCGTCGTCTGGACATAGACTGCGCGGCGTCCATCCGGCGAAAGCTGCGTATCGCCGATCCACGTAAAGCTAAAGATATCTTTCTCTGTAATGTTTCGCTTCTGCGCAAATATTGCGCTCGTAAGAAGAAGACAGACAACTGCCGCGATCACGTTCTTTGCACGCATCAAGCGCTCTCCGTGGTGTCGAAATCAAATCAGTCGCAGACAAACGACCTTTGTTTTTTTGCTTTCCATGACTATAGCCCACGGCGTTCCGCAACCGAACATGCACCTCAGGTCTCTCTTTTTTTCTTCATCGCATCGCCTCGCGCAGACCAAAATCGCAATATAAAAAGTCAATCCCAGGTCCGTTTTCACTCTCAGGCGCAAAAAAGAATTTGGCTTTCCTTCATTTTTTTCTTGACAGTGAATTTACGTAAATCTATACCTTCGTTAGCTGCAATGCAGCGTGTTGTAAAGACGATGTCTAATCACTAGGGAGAATAGGCAAAATGGCAACTAAGAAAGCAGCAAAAAAGGCAGCCAAGAAACCAGCGAAGAAGGCAGCAAAAAAGAAGTAGTTCAACTAAGGCAACCAGAAAGGGGGACGCGATGAGCGTCCCCCTTTCTGCGTCTTCAGTGTTATTTACCCCGTCGTTACTGGGCTACAGCAGCCTTCGCTCCACTCTTCGGAGTCGACAGATATCCCGACACCTTGTTCTTTTCGATCACATTCACCACCAGCTCATACAGCACCGGGTCCTTGCCGTTGTAGAACTGCACCGGCTCATCGAGCCCCTTGTCCTTCTTTTCGATGTTGCGATCGTCCGAGCTCACGATCAGCGTGTAGCGCGAATGCTTCTCGTCCGCCTTCTTCAACTGCAGCTTGACCGTCGACAGCAGCGTCGGCTTCGCGCCCTTCTGCAGGGTGAACTCAAGATAGTTACGGTCGCCCTTGTGCTTCAGGATCTCAAGCTCATCGTGGTTCGTAGCGATCAGCCCGCTCATCACGCCCGCATCACCCATCACGCGCGTCAACTGCGTCTTGGTCGCCTCCAGATCGGTCTTGGTCGTCGCAACGTCGGTCTTCACGCCACCAACGTCCGTCTTCACGCTGGCAACATCGGTCGACACCGCGCCAATCTGCTTCTCGTCGCCGCCTGCTGCTGCTCCAGCTTGGCCTCCGCCGCCTTCTGCGAGGCAATGATGCTCTGCGTCCGAAGCTCAATCTGTTTCTGAGTCATGCCCACACTCTGCCCCAGCGTCTCGCTCGTCGCCCGAAGCCGGGCATTGGTCGCCTCCAGCTGCTGCGTCAGCTCGACGTTCTTCTGGTCCGCCGCCGCAATCTTCTGTTCAGCCGCACCAAGATGGTTCTGCAGACCGTAGCACCATATCAGCCCGCCCAACGCAGCCAGTAACGCAACCGCAACCACTCCAAGCAATGCTCCCCCGATCGACCTCTGTTCCACGTACCCTTCGTCGCTCATTCCACTCTCCTGGTCCCGCTTTTGAATCGAGACATCCGACCCGCCAGTTCACAGACCTCATCCGCCTGCAAACTGGTACACCAAAACTATAACCTCTCCGCAACCCAACTAGACTTATTCCATGCACCACCCCGACATCTGCATCGCCGGAGCCGGCATCATCGGCCTCTCCCTCGCCCTCGAACTTCACCACCGCGGCGTCCGCGTCACCGTGCTCGACCAGGCCACACCACTCGCCGAAGCCTCCACCGCCGCTGCCGGAATGCTCGCCGCCCGTGATCCCCACAACCCGCCCCAACTCCGCCCCCTCGCAGAGCTCAGCCTCTCACTCTATCCCGACTTCCTCGACCGCCTCCGACATTCTCTCCGGCATTCGCGTCCCCTTCCAGACCCACACCACCCTGCAAGCCATCCCGCCCACCGTCCCCAACACAAGCAACGAACTCACCCCCAAAGACCTCGCCCACCTCCTTCCCGCACTCAACCCCGGCGACCACCGTTTCATCCTCCTCGATGAGCACAGCCTCGACCCACGCCAACTCGCCGCCGCACTTCTCGCCGCCGTCCATGCCACCACCATCGACCTCCGCCCCAACACCGCCGTCCTCTCCACTCGCTCTTCCGACAACGCCATCGAGATCCACACGCCCACCAGCATCCTCCACGCAAAACAGTTTGTAGACTGCACCGGAGCCTGGGCCTCCGCCACCTCACCCCTGCCCAACATCCAGGTCAGTCCGAAAAAGGGCCAGATGCTCTCCGTCTCTTTACCCCCATCGTTTCCCCTCCACCTCGTCGTCCGCACACCGGACATCTATATAGTCCCCCGAACCTCCGGCCCCAACTCCGGCCGCGCCATCATCGGCGCAACAATCGAAGATGCCGGCTTCGACAAGACCGTCCACCCCTCCGACATCGCCCATCTCCGCGCTCTCGCCGCCGCACTGCTTCCCCCGCTGGCCCACGCCCCTCAACTCGAAGCCTGGGCCGGCCTTCGTCCCGCAACTCCCGACGGTCTCCCTCTCCTCGGCGCTCTGCCCGCCCACCCAAACCACTTCCTCGCCACCGGCCATTACCGCGATGGCATCCTCCTCGCACCCGCCACCGCACACGTCATGGCGCAGCTTCTCTTAGGCGAAGCCCCCTCTATCGACCTCCAGCCCTTCTCTCCTACCCGCACACGCATAACACCTTAGTCGCACACCAATACCGATATTCGCGCAGCCCTCCGTGACAACCGTTTCTCCGCTGCGCTATAACCAGATGTACTAAGTTTCGTTCTGGAGAAGCGTCTTATGTCCACCGCTGTCGCACCGAAAGGCCTGGAAGGCATCGTCGCCACCAGCTCCTCTATCTGCTGGATCGACGGAGACGCCGGCGTCCTCTCCTATCGCGGCATCGACATCCACGAGCTCGCCCAGCGTTCCACCTTCGAGGAGACCACCTACCTCCTCTGGTTCGGCAAGCTCCCCAACGCCACCGAACTCGCCGACTTCACGAAACAACTCGCCGCAGCCCGCAAGCTCGACCCCAAAATCATCGACCTCCTCCGCAGCGTCCCCACCAACTGCCACGCCGATGGAAGTCCTCCGCACCGCGACGTCGCTCCTCAGCATCTACGACGCCGACGAAGCCGACAGCTCGCACGACGCCAACGTCCGCAAGTCCTACCGCCTCACCGCGCAGATCGCCATGATCGTCGCCATCTTCGATCGCATCCGCAAAGGCAAGCCGGTCGTCGAGGCCGACCACACTCTCTCGCACGCCGCCAACTTCCTCTGGATGCTCAACGGCGAGAAGCCCTCCGACACCGCCACCCGCGCCTTCGACATCGCCCTCATCCTCCACGCCGACCACGAGCTCAACGCCAGCACCTTCGCCGCGCGCGTCATCGCCGCCACCCTCGCCGACATCCACTCCGCCATCACCGGAGCCATCGGCGCCCTCAAAGGCCCACTCCACGGCGGAGCCAACGAGGCCACCATGCGCCTCCTCTACGCCATCGACAAAGCCGGCGCCGACCCAGTCGAGTACGTCAAGCAGATGTTCGCCGAGAAGAAAAAAATCTCCGGCTTCGGCCACCGCGTCTACCACACCGAAGATCCCCGCGCGACCCACCTCCGCCGCATGTCCGAGGAGCTCGGCAAAGCCGCCGGCAGCACCAAGTGGTTCGACATGTCCCGCAAGATCGAGCTCTTCGTCAAAGAGGCGAAGAAGCTCAACGCCAACGTCGACTTCTACTCCGCCTCCACCTACACCACCCTCGGCATCGACATCGACCTCTTCACCCCCATCTTCGCCGTCAGCCGCATCTCCGGCTGGGCCGCCCACGTCATCGAGCAGCACGACGACAACCGCCTCATCCGTCCGCGCGCCGACTACATCGGCCCCACCTACCCCGCGCCCTACGTCCCCATCGAAAAACGCTAGCCAACATCCGTCGATCACAAAAAAAGAGCAGCCCATAAAGGACTGCTCTTTCTCTTTAAACCTCAGGACTACTGCTTCAGGCTGGCTGGAGGCACAATCCCGTTCATCCGCAGATACTCCACCAGCTGCCCATAGTGGTCGCACATATGCGCAATGCCGAACGCCGCCAGGCTCACCTTGGTCTGGTCGTCCTTCACTGACGCAAACGCATTCGCCGCGGTCAACGTTGCCAGCTGCTTGTGAGCATAAGCAAACGAACCCGCCAGCGCCTTCACCGTATCTTCCTTTGACGTCATACTGCCAATCGCCTTCACATCAGCATCCGGCTTCGCTCCGCCCAACGAGCTGAAGAAGAAGTAGTTCGCCTGCGCGATGTGCGCCACCGTCTGCACAAACGTGTTCACGCTCTTTGGTGAGTCGAAATCCACCTTCTGCGAAGGCGCAAAGATCGCCTGGCTCGGCGCAAAGCTGTACTTCTCCGCCGGCATCGCATTCACCGCGCCCATAATCTGGTCTTCATAAATCTTCAACAGCCCATCCAGCGACTTCCCCGGTTCAATGATCGTCCCTGCAGGGACCTTCGGGGCCGTCTGGGCCATCTGCGCCTTCCCACCCGTCGTACAACAGCACGTAACCGCCAGCATCACCAACACTCGCTTCATCATCATTGTTCTCCAGTCCTTCAGTAGTCGCCGCGACACAAAGTCGCAGAGTCGCGCTAAGCCTACCAGATTCCATCCGTCACCGGCCTCCGCCATCCGTTCATTCGTCACAAAAGGCGACCGTTCACCCAACCAATCGCTTCGACTCAAGACTTTCCCTCCTGATATAACAGGCAAACACCCCAAGGAGTTCTCCGGCCCCTATGAAGCTGCGCCCCCTCTCTCTGTCCATCTTTGCGTTGAGCCTCTTTGCAGCCCTCACCTGCTCCAGCCAGACCCCCGACACGCCGCGCAAGATCACTACCCCGAAACAGGCCTTCGGCTTCAACATCGGCGACGACTACTATCTCGCCAACTACGTTCAGTTAACCTCCTACTGGCAAACCCTCGCCAAAGAATCCGACCGCATGAAGCTCGTCGACATCGGCCCCACCGCCGAAAACCGTCACCAGTACATGGCCATCATCTCCTCGCCAGAAAACATCGCCAAGCTCGACCACTACAAAGAAATCTCCGCCAAGCTAGCCCGCGCAGAAAACCTCACCGACGCCGAAGCCCACGCCCTCTCCGAAGAAGGCAAGGCCATCGTCTGGATCGACGGCGGCCTCCACGCCAGCGAAACCGTCGGCGCCCAGCAACTCATCGAAACCGTCTACCAGCTCAACGCCCTCACCGATCCCGAAACCCTCCGCCTCCTCCACGACGACATCGTCCTCTGCGTCCTCGACAACCCCGACGGCCTCGACCTCGTCGCCGACTGGTACATGCGCGAACCCGTCCCCGAAAAACGTGTCACCGACGGCCCCGCCGGAGGCACCCCGCGCCTCTGGCACCACTACATCGGCCACGACGACAACCGCGACTTCTACATGAACAACATGCCCGAGAGCACCAACATCTCCCGCATCCTCTTCCGCGAGTGGTACCCGCAGATCATGTACAACCACCACCAGACCGGCCCTCTCGGCACCGTCATCTTCATGCCGCCCTTCCGCGACCCCTTCAACTACCACTACGACCCGCTCGTCCCCCTCAAGATCGAAGCCGTCGGCATCGCCATGCACGAGCGCCTCGTCGAAGAGAACAAACCCGGCTCCGGCATGCGCAGCACCGCCAACTACTCCACCTGGTACAACGGCGGCCTCCGCACCATCACCTACTTCCACAACATGACCGGCATCCTCACCGAGATCATCGGCAGCCCCACGCCCATGCAACTCCCGCTCGTGCCCGCACGCCAACTCCCGTCGAACGATCTTCCCTACCCCGTCGCTCCGCAGACCTGGCACTTCAGCCAATCCATCGCCTACGAGCAGACCAACAACCGCGCCATCCTCGACTACGCCTCCCGCGAGCGCGAGCATCTCCTCTACGACACCTACCGCATGGCGAAGAACTCCATCGAACGCGGCAATCAGGACTCCTGGACCATCACCCCCAAACGCATCGAAGCTCTCGAAGCCGAAGCCGCCAAAGCCAAGCCAAGCGAACGCCCCGCGGCCCCCTCCTTCGAAAACGCTCGCACCGCGCCGGCCGACCTCTACAACAAAGTCCTCCACGATCCCGCCAACGCGACCCACGCGGCTACATCCTCTCCGCCGACCAGCCCGACTTCCCCACCGCAACCAAATTCATCAACGCCCTCATGAAGAGCGGCGTCGAAATCCAGCAAGCCACTGCCGACTTCACCGTCGCGGGCAAGCACTACCCCAAAAACTCCTACATCGTCCTCTGCGCGCAAGCCTACCGCCCCCACGTCCTCGACATGTTCGAGCCGCAGGACCACCCCAACGACTTCGCCTACCCCGGCGGCCCACCCAACCGCCCCTACGACGCCACCGGCTGGACACTCGCCTTCCAGATGGGAGTCCAGTTCGACCGCGAGCTCGAACCCTTCACCGGCCCCTTCACCAAGATCACCACCAACCTCGCGACCCCCATCCCCGGAACCATCACCGGCCCCGCAAAGCCCGCCGGCTATCTCGTCAGCCACGACTACAACGACGCCTACACCCTCACCAACCGCCTCCTCAAAGCCAACCAACCCGTCTACTGGCTCACCACAAAAACCACCGTCGATAACAAAGAACTAGCCCCCGGCACCCTCTGGCTCCCCCACTCCGCCGAAACACAAAAGATCCTCGAAACCGCAACCCAACAACTCGGCATCAACGCCTTCGCCGTAGCAAAGAAACCAACCGGCGAAGCCTGCAACTCCACGCCGAAAGAATCGCCCTCTACGACCAGTACGGCGGCCTCATGCCCTCCGGCTGGATACGCTGGCTCCTCGAACAGTTCGAATTCCCCTTCACCGTCGTCTACCCTCAAACTCTCGACGCCGGCGACCTCCATCAAAAATTTGACGACATCATCTTCAGCGACGGAGCCATCCCCGCACCACGCGAAGGCCAGGGCCAGCAAGAAGGCCGCTTCGGCCGTCAACCAAAACCCGAACAGATCCCCGCCGAAAACCGCCCGTGGCTAGGCACCATCACGACAGAAAAAACCATTCCACAACTCCAAAAATTCGTCGAAGACGGCGGCACTCTCCTTGCCATCGGAAGCTCCACCAGCATCTCTCACTACTTCAACCTGCCGCTCGAAAACGCCCTCACCGAAATCGTCAAAGGCAAAGACCAACCCGTCTCCCCGGAACGCTTCTACATCCCCGGCTCTCTCATCCGCACCCAGGTCGACACAACCAACCCAGTAGCCTACGGCATGCCCACCAAGGTCGACGTCTTCTTCGACCACAGCCCCGCCTTCCACGCAACACCAGACGCAAACCTGCGCGGCATCCAAACCATAGCCTGGTACGGCAGCGGCAATCTCCTCGACAGCGGCTGGGCCTGGGGCCAAACCTACCTCAACAACTCCATCGCCGTAGCGCAGGCAAAAATGGGCAAAGGCAAAGTCCTCCTCTACGGCCCCGAGATCACCTTCCGCGGCCAACCCCACGCCACCTTCAAATTCCTCTTCAACGGCCTGCTCTACGGCCCCTCAACCCCCACCGTCTTGAAATAGATATTTCCATCACCACCACCAAAGGAGACGGGCTCCAAGCGTCTCCTTTGCCTTACTTTTGCTCTTGCCTTTCTTGTTGTCATCCCCGAAGGGGATCTGCTTTTGTCGTCCCATCCTTCGCATTTTCCACGAAGGACGTGACCGAGAGCATCCGCTGCGTGTGATACGCTGTCGCCATTCTCCCTAAGAAAGGTCCAGCCATGAAGCGCAAGATCAAACTCACCATTGCGACAGCCATGCCAGTGACTCGCCGTCCTCGGCGCCATGGCCGTCTACGCGCAGGAAAAATACTCGCTGATATCGCCGAGCGGAATCGCCTTCTCCGACTTCAAGGGATACGAGGACTGGTCGGTCGTCTCGTCCGCGCGGACCGACGAAGTGCTCAAGGTCATCGTCGCCAATCCGATCATGATCCAGGCCTACAAGGCCGGCATTCCCGGCAACGGCCAGCCTTTCCCGGAGGGCTCCAAGATTGCCAAGCTCCAATGGAAATTTAAGAAGAGCACGGAGGCCCCCTTCGTCGTGGATGTGCCAGACGTCTTCAGCCAGGCTTTCGTTATGGAAATGGACAACAAGAGATTTCCGAAGACCGGCGGATGGGGATACGCGGTCTTCAACTACGACGCCAAGTCGGACAAGTTCTCGGCCGACGCCGCCAGCCACTCAGACTGCGGACAAACGTGCCATGTGGCCGTCAAGTCGAAGGACTACATCTTCCACCCGTACCAGAAGCGTTGAACCGCCCCTGCCCCCAAATCCGTCATCTCGACGGAAGCAACAGACGGTCTCATCGTCTGTTACGCGGTGAAGAGGCCCCTATCCGTTTTTGCTTGTCCTTTGCTTCTAGGTGACCGCAACGCTTCAGCCTTGGCCTCGACCACAAAAAGAAAAGGTGCTTTAGCCTTGGCATCGGCTACCGCAGTAAAATCCACCCAACAACATGAAGCGCCACATCCTCAGCGTCCCTCGGCCTCGTCGGCGGCGTCCTCATCGCCATCCTCCGCTGGTCCGAGTACCAATTCCTCGTCATCGAGCACTCCCTCGAAATCTATGGCGCCATCGTCGCTATCATCTTCGTCGTCTTCGGCATCTGGCTCGGCATCAAGCTCACCAAACCCCGCGAGAAAATCGTCCTCCGCGAAGTCCTCATCCCCACCACCGCCGAACCAGCCGCGCCGGCCACCTTCACCCTCAACCAAGTCCAGCTCGATGCCCTCGGCATCACCCCCCGCGAGCTCGAAATCCTCAACCTCATCGCTCAGGGCCTCAGCAACCGCGAAATCGCCGCCCGCCTCTTCGTCAGCGAGAACACCGTCAAGACCCATTGCAGCCGAGCCTTCGACAAGCTCGGCGCCCGCCGCCGCACCCAGGCCGTCCAGCTAGGAAAACAACTAGGCCTACTCCCCTAGAGCCGTTTCACGGTTCCACCCGCTCGCAAGCTCTGAACCTCAATCTCCCTTAAAGTCGCATTTCCGGAAACCGAGCGCGCTCCTATGGGCCGAGTGCCACGACTAGGAGGCGTGCTTGGAGGCGTAGTTAATTCCAAGAGCAGCCAAAACAACGAGAATGTTGGCCAGGAATACGACAACGAGAACGTGAAACGTGGCACGAACTTTTGTGACGTTGAGGCTCGATGAAAACCAGACTACCTCGACTGCCACGTACCAGCAGAAGGCCAGGAAAAAGACCAGAATGCCTGCAATCACATACGGCCCTTTCTGGAACTCAACAAGCAGCCCAGCGATAGAAGCAACGAGCGCAAATGGTGCGGCAATGAAACACTGACCATAAAAAAGTGGACGCAACGCCACCCGGTCAATGCGCTTGCCTTGGTGCTTCAACAGATCAACAGCCATCAGCACTGGAAAGATACTGAATACTACGCCGCGGAACAGCAGCACATCGGTATCTCTCGAGAGAAGGCCTGAGAGTTTTATCTGCGGCTGAATCACCTTACCGAGCAGATAAGCAATCAGTAGCGTGATGAGGAGAAAGATAGGCGGATTGATCGTGTCTGTGTATTGTTCTTCATCAGGCTCAAGAAGTTCACGGTCCGAGTAGCGCAACATCTCGAGAGGGTTCAAAACCGACCGAATAAAAGTTATCGGGTAAAAGATGATCCAGCCGACAACCTCATACAGGAAGTCGTCGAGGGATTTGAGCAACTTCATGAAGTCCATGCTGGGTTCCAGTCAGGTCTGAGTTGCCCTCGACTTTACCAGATCTGCCTAAGTAGATGAGGTAGATATGATATGACTGACTCTCTCGCCAGATTGATATTATGCACAGTAGTTCGTTCACCCTGACCTCATTTCCGTGAAGTCGGGTTTTCGGCAACTGAGGGTCCGGCCATTCTCCGAAAAATCCGTCTTCGAGGAAATGCGTTGATGTGCGGATAGGTAAACTGTCAGCAAGAAGCAGCCAGAACAAAATGACCAACTAGCATGAAAAATCTCTTTGACCCGGCCACGGTGGAAGATGTAAAGCAGCGCATCATGCGCCTGCGTCCCGACAGCGAACGGCAGTGGGGTAAATTGCCCGTTGCCCTGGTGCTCGCGCACTGCACTTCTGGGTTGCAGATGGCCATGGGCACCATCAACCCCAAACGTGCACCCTTTCCCGGCAACGTCATCGGCCTACTCATCAAACCCTTGGTCTTCGGCAACGACAAACCCCTGCGCCGTAACTCGCCCTCCGTGCAGGAACTCTTCACGGCGGATCCCGCGCAGTGCGAATTTGAGCGCGAACGGGACCAGCTCATCAAAGCTGTCGATGGATTTGTCTCCGTGGGTGAAGCTCGCTGCTCTCGACACCCACATCCTTTCTTTGGGCCGCTCAAACCAAATCAGTGGGCGATTCTCATGTACAAACACATCGACCATCACCTGTCACAGTTCGGCGTCTAACGGGCCACCAGGTCCACGGCACATGGAAACCGGGTCCTCTTCTGCAATGTTGGGTGTCGGCAAGTTCACCTGCGGCACGATCTGGAAGCCGTTTCCGAAAACCCCGTTTTCAAGGAACGACTCATTCACATCGATTGGATTACTACCGACATGCTGACTTCGGAGTAACGCGGCGGGCGGCGAATAATTGCGATGCGGAAAATCTATCTCGGATAGCGCATGCGAGGGAGGACCCTTGAAGACTGTTCCGGTGGAGACGGAACCTTGCCAAAGCTACGGGCTTCGTTGGCTTCACCGGCTGCCAGAGTTCAAGGCAACGAGGAAACGGCATGATCTGAGTTCGGAACAGATGGGGCGATACCAAGCTGAGCGTACTCTAGCGCGCTCCTGTGTCACGCTTCAGAGCGGTGACCTGCGGACTTGTGATCACACGGACGGCAAACCCTTAACACCGGGCCGCACTCCATGTCCAGTGTTGATCGAGTCCAATATCGCATCGATGCAACAGAGATCCACTGCGAAACCAGTACGTTCGAATGGCGGAAAGGGGAACGTTCAACACTCCATGGTTGATGGTGCCGAACCCATACCAAGTGATTGTTTTGCGGCCCTCCGAGCGTGCTAGGCCGCAAACGGAAGCGGTTTCTGTTTTTTAGGGAAGTCTGGATCGCATGTCCTGAAAGTCGGGTTTTCGGCAAGTTCGGTTGAAGTTGCCGATAGGTAAACTGGTCTCGCGATGAGCAAAGGGAACATGACCGTTGAAATGAGTGGCGAAAAGACCTTCGGTCCCTGTGCCTGCTGCGGTGAGATGACAACGCGGGTTTGGGGATTCGTCTACACGATGGTCAAGCTGATGCTGCATATTTTGTTGAATGGACCCGGGGCATGACGCCAGAAGTGCTGCATTCGATCTCATCGTCGGAGAATGGGGGGATGATACCGACAGGTCCTCACGAGAGGCTGTTAGCTTGGATTTCCGCAAACTGGACACTGGCCCTGCATTCATGGTCATCGACGCGCATACGCGACCTGTAGCCAGTAGCTCGCTCATTTGTCGGGCCTTGAGCCGAGACGAAGTGATCGGACGTGAAATCGCGACTCGGGCATACAAACTTTGCGACGCCATCTACTTGGAAGATCCACGTCTTGAATGGCTTCGTGCGTAGTTCCCGCAAAGTCGGGTTTGCGGCAAGTTGGGTCGTTTCATCAACTAACCACTACCCGTTTCTCCCCAAACAAAAACGGCACTCGCATACCTCGAATTGCGCGCAGTGACAGTAAACTGCTCTAAACCCGTCACCTCAAAGCATGATTTCCCCACCCATCCCCTAAAATCACCCAAAAGGATGACGACAAATATCGCCTCCGCCCCCCAAAGTGTCTTCAAGTCCACCTCCACAGGAGCCTCACATTGAAGAAGACCATCCTCACCTTCGGCCTCATCTCCGGCGTTCTCTCCTCCGTCATGATGTGCGGCACCGTCCCCTTCCTCCGCGACCTCAACCACGGCAACACAGGCTACTACCTCGGCTACACCGCCATCGTCCTCTCCTTTCTCCTTGTCTTCTTCGGCATCCGCTCCTACCGGGACAACCTCTCCAACGGTGCCATCACCTTCGGCCGTGCCTTCACTATCGGTATCGGCATCACCCTCATCTCCTGCCTCTTCTACGTCGTCACATGGGAGATCATCTACTTCAACTTCCTCCACGGCTTCATGGACAGCTACTTCGCTCATCAAATCCAAAAAGTTCAATCCACACCCGGCACCCCCGAAGCCATCCAGGCCAAAGTCGCCGCCATCCGCCATTCGCAGCAGCTCTACGAGAACCCTTTCGTCAACGCCCTCTACACCTTCATAGAACCCTTCCCCGTCGGCCTCGTCATCACCCTGATCTCCGCCGCCATCCTCCGCAAAAAGCCCCAATCCCACTCCGCTTCACTTCCAGCGACAGCTTAAAGATCATTGCGTTGAAGGGTACGAGCCTCAGCTCGTACATGAGATAGGTTCGAACTTGCAAAGTCCCTAGAAGGCATGAGAGCAGGTTTCACGTGGCAGACTCGACGAAGGCGGAAACAAGATCACAGCCAGCTATCGCCTCTGTCATTCGTCGTGAGCTACCGCTCGGCCGTGGCTCTGGGTCAGAACCGAAGACGAAGAGGTAATCGCCTACTGCCAACGTAGCTCGCTAGAAGTAAGATCCGTAGTCCAATCTCGAGCACTGCAGAGCCAGAAATGCGCTCATGTCCCGAAGATTGTAGCTTCCCACTGATGGGAGTCCCATGCTAGCGTCTTCGCCTTACAAGGAATGGTTGCTTAGCAGCTCGCCCGAGCTTTAGCCTGGAGAGGCCCTCTTATCTCCTTCTCCCCTTCACCCGCCCTGTAAAATAGAACCATGCGCCGGATCTACATGGACGCGAACGCGACCACCCCTCTCCTCCCCGAAGTCTTCGAAGCCATGCGTCCCTTCTGGATGGAGCACTACGGCAACGCCAGCTCCATCCACCAGCAGGGCCAGCACGCCCGCGGAGCAGTCGAACAAGCCCGCACCGCCGTCGCCCGCTTCCTCCACTGCCTCAACTCCGAGATCGTCTTCACCTCCGGCGGCACCGAGAGCGACAACCTCGCCCTCTTCGGCGTCCTCTCCGAATCGAGACAGAACCCGCCCACCTCATCACCACCACCATCGAGCACCACGCCGTCCTCCACGCCGCCGAGTCCCTCGCAAAAAACAACGTCGAAGTCACCTTCCTCGAGTGCACTCCGCAAGGCCTCATCGAGCCAGCAGCACTTACAAGCAGCCATCCGCCCCAACACCAAACTCGTCAGCATCATGTTCGCGAACAACGAGACCGGCGTCATCCAGCCCATCGCCGAACTCGCCGCCATCGCCCACGCCGCCGGCGCACTCTTCCACACCGACGCCGTCCAGGCCTCCGGCAAGCTCCCGCTCGACCTCAGCCCGACGGCCCACTCAAGCACGTCGACCTCCTCACCCTCTCCGGCCACAAGATCTACGCCCCCAAAGGCATCGGCGTCCTCTTCGTTCGCCGCAACGTCCGCCTCGCCCCCATGCTCCACGGCGGCACACACGAGCGCCAGCGCCGCGCCGGAACCGAAAACGTAGCCTGCATCGTCGGCCTCGGCAAAGCACTCGAACTGTCCTCGACTTGGCTCGCCAGCGAAGCACCCGACAAACTCGCCGCCCTCCGCGACCGCTTCGAACAAGGCATCCTCTCCCAAATCGAAGACACCGGCATCAACGGCGGCGAAGCACCCCGCGTCTCCAACACCAGCAACCTCTACTTCAATCACCTCGAAGCCGAAGCCCTCGTCATCGCCCTCGACCTCAAAGGCCTCTCCGTCAGCGGAGGCTCCGCCTGCCAGTCCGGCGCCGCCGAACCCTCCCACGTCCTCACCGCAATGGGCCTCTCCCCCGCCCGCGCCCGAGCCAGCGTCCGCTTCTCCCTCTCCCGCCTCACCACCGACGAAGAGATCGACGAAGCCCTCAAAATCATCCCCACCGCCGTAGCCCGCCTCCGCGAACTCTCCCCCACCTGGAGCCGCCGCGAGTCCGTCGCCGTCTAAATTCCCACTTCGGGAAAATACCAGAAAATAAATCCCAAAACCTTGGCGTGTTTTTAAGCACCACAAAACTGGTGATTAACTCACCACGTTTACCACGCATTTCACCACGAATTCACCATCAAAAAACCACCACAAAACACTCGCATTTCGCAAAAACCCCTGCAAAAACGCACCTCACAGGTACCAGGGAATATTAACCACCACAATCCTCTGATTCCCCTTCAGCAGCAACAGCAGCTTCAGCAACTGCACCCGCTGATTATGCAGCGCATTCTCCCACCAGTGCCGCACCACCAACTCCGGCAGCAACACCGCCACCTTCCGCCCCGGATTCTTCTCCTCAAGCTCCAGAATGTAGTCCATCAACGGATTGATAATAAAGCGGTACGACGATGGAATGATCACCAGCTCCGGCTCCTGCAGCCCCTCCCGCTTGATCGGCGCCAGCACATGCTCGTCCCATATCTCATCCAGTCGGCCCTCCTCATCATCCGAGTGGACATGCACCACCTTGATGTCCTTCGACAGCAGCAGCCCAAACCGCATCGCCTTCTCCGTAATCCGGTCCCACCGCGCCATCGGAATCACCACAATCGGCTCCTGCAGATTCACCAGATTCAGCGGTGTCATATCGGCCATCTCGCGCTTCACCCGCGAATAGTGCCGCTTCACCACCAGCATGATCCCCACCAGCACAGGCACCAGCAGCGCCGTCACCCACGCCCCTGCCATGAACTTCGCAACCAGCACCACAATCGTCGTTATCCCGGTCGCCACTGCGCCAAAGCCATTCACGAACGCGTGCCACAGTCGCCCCGGATGCTTCTCCATCTTCAGCCAGTGCACCACCATGCCGGCCTGCGACAGCGTAAATGCGAGAAACGCCCCAATCGCATACAGCGGAATCAATCGGTCCGTCACGCCTCCGAACAAGATCAAAATGATCGCCGTAAACCCGGTCAGCGCATAGATGCCGTGCGAATACAGCAACCGTCGCCCGCGCAGAATAAACACATGCGGGAGATAGTCACGGATTGCAATCGCCCGCGCCAGTCGTGGAAAATCTGCAAACGCAGTGTTCGCACTCAGCGATAGCGCAGCCAGCACCGACGCCATCGTCAGAAAGTAAAACCACCCGCGGCCGAATACTGCGGTGACAAGAATACTCAGCACGCTCTGGTATCCCTTGGCATCCGGCTCCATCGCCGTAACCCCATACGACTTCGCCAGATAGGCAATTCCAAAAAGCAGCACAATCAGAGTAATGACAATAATTGTCAGCGTCCGCTGCGCATTCTTCGAGCGCGGCTCGCGGAACGCCATCACTCCGTTCGACACCGCCTCCACGCCCGTCATCGCCGCGCAGCCGCTGGCGAACGTCTTCATCAGCAGCCAGATCCCCAGGTACTTCACCGTCGCCGGCAGCGCAGGCGGCGGAGCCACCAGCGGCATCGGATGCCCCCCGCTCAAATATGTCCTGTAAACCCCGACACCGATCAGGATCAGCAGCGTCCCGACAAACAAAAACGTCGGCAGAATAAACGCCGCGCCCGTGTCCTTCACGCCGCGCATATTGACGACCGCCAGAATCACCAGAATCAGCAGACAAAACGCGAGAGTATGCGGCGCCAGGTGCGGAACAGCCGACGTCAACGCCGTCACGCCAGCCGAAATTCCCACCGCCGCCGTCAAAATGTAATCGATCATCAGCGCGGCTGCCGCCAGCAACCCTGCGCCATCACCCAGATTTTCCGTGGCAACCGTGTACGAGCCGCCACCGCTCGGATACGCAGCAATCGTCTGCCGGTAGCTGAAGAACACAATGACCAGCAAAATCAAGATCGCCGAAATTACCGGCACGATATAGTGCTGAATTCCCGGCAATCCCAGCGGAATCAGCAGCGTCATCGCCGCCTCAGGCCCATACGCCGCGCTGGTCAGTGCATCTAATCCAAAGATCGGTATTCCGGCCGCGACGCCGATGTGTTCGGCCCGCTCTTCACTTGTTGCTAAAGGTTTTCCAATAATTGAATCTGTTAAAGACATACGATTTAGATCGTACCGCCTCTGTCAACTCAACCGGCTCGGCGCACTGCATTAAACTGCGTCCCCCCATAAAAAAGTCGTAAAGATTCCATAAAGGTTCCAGCGACTCCACCATTGCGACCCCAGCTCTCTGAGCTTTGGCAGCCCACCTATAATCGATTGAAAACACATATCCAGGAGCCCTTCATGTCTACCTCCTCCGTCTACGATATTCCCGTCAACAAGATCACCGGCGAAGGTGCGTCGCTCGCCGACTATCGCGGGAAGGTCATCCTCGTCGTCAACGTTGCCTCCAAATGCGGCCTAACCCCCCAGTACGACGCCCTCGAAAAACTCCACACCCGCTTCAAAGACTCGGGCTTTACCGTCTGCGGCTTTCCCGCCAATGACTTCGGCGCGCAGGAACCCGGCTCCAACGAAGACATTCAGGCCTTCTGCCGCACCACCTTCAACGTCGACTTCCCCATGTTTTCCAAGATCCCCGTCACCGGCTCAGACACCCATCCGCTCTACCAGGCCCTCATCGCCGCCCAACCCAAAGCCATAGGCCCTACCCGTAACAGCTTCCGCGAAAACCTCAACAACTTCCTCAAAAGCAACCACAACGGCGCCACAACCAACGCCGAACCCGGCATCCTCTGGAACTTCGAAAAGTTCCTCATCGACCGCAACGGTAACGTGGCCGCCCGCTTCTCGCCGGAGGTCCTCCCCGACGATCCCACCATCGTCGCCGCGATCGAATCCGCCCTCAAGTCCTAGTCTCAATCCCGGTCTATAAGTCCCATCCCATCAGGGGGCGTAGCGCGATCAAAAATCGCCTGCGTCCCCAACCCCGCCCCGGTCGTCTATCCTTGTAATATCTAAAATCCCTATCCACTCCCGAGAGGAATTTCTCGCTCATGATCGTCCGCCGTACCTTGGTCCCCTTGGCCATCCTTGCCTTGGTGTCACCCACACTCCTGCAAGCGCAAAAGACCCCCATTCAGATCACCGCGGACCTCTCCGAAGCCCCCCGCAAGATCTACCACGCCGAGGTCGACATCCCCGTCCAGCCCGGTCCCGTCTCTCTCACAACGCCGAAGTGGATTCCCGGCAACCATCGCCCCACCGGCCCAGTCGACCAGATCACCGGCGTCGTCTTCACCGCGAACGGCAAGGTTCTCCCCTGGCGTCGCGATGATCAAGACCTCTACGAGTTCCACGTCACCGTCCCCGCCGGCATCACCACCCTCCACGCGCACCTCGACTGCATCGTCACCGCGCGGCTCAGCGCAAAGCTGGCCGTCCTGGAGTGGGAAAAGCTCCTCCTGTACCCCGCGAAGACACCGGTAAAAGACATCGCTATCCAACCATCCGTAAGAGTTCCAGCAGGCTGGGGCATCGGCACTGCGCTCACTCCAACCGACGGGTACGATCCGCAGCACCCCAAGGGCGGCCTCACCCACTTCGCCGCTACCACCGTCGAGCAGCTTGAAGACTCCCCCATCATCACCGGTGAGTACTTCCACGAGTTCGCCCTCGCCCCCGAAGTCACTCCCAAACACTACATCGACGTCGTAGCCGACAGCCCTGAAGACTCGCTGCTCCGCCCCGCGCTCCTCAGCGAACTCAACAACCTCGTCCGCGAAACCGGCGCCGCCTACAACTCGCGCCACTACAACGTCTACCACTTCCTTCTGACTCTCTCAGACGTAGCCGGCGGAGAAGGCCTCGAGCACGGCCAATCCTCCGACAACGGCGTCGGCGAAAAGGGCTTCTCCGACGCAGCCCACCAGCTCGCCGAATCCGACCTCCTCTCCCACGAGTTCACCCACTCGTGGAACGGCAAGTACCGTCGCCCCTTCAACCTCTACCAGGACGACTTCGCCAAGATGCAGGAAGGCTCCCTCCTCTGGGTCTACGAAGGCATGACCCAATACCTCGGCAACGTCCTCGCCGCCCGCTCTGGTCTCAAGTCGCAGGAACAATACCGCGACATGCTCGCCGCCTCCGCAGCAAATCTTGACTACAAGCCCGGCCGCGATTGGCGCAGCACGGAAGACACCGCAATCGCCGCCAGCATTCTCCGCGGCGGCAACCTCGCCTGGTCCAATTGGAAGCGCGGACAGGACTACTACCAGGAGGGCGAGCTCTTCTGGCTCGACGCCGACACCCTCATCCGCAAGCTCACCGACAATAAAAAATCCCTAACCGACTTCCTCCACATCTTCCTTGCCAAAGGCGGCAACACCGGCCCGCTCATCGTCACCTACAACCGCGACGAGCTCATCGCCGACCTCAACCAGGTCGCCAAATACGACTGGGCCACCTTCATGCACGACCGTGTCGATGCCATCACCCCGCACGCCGATCTCGCCGGGATCGAACAGGGTGGCTACAAGCTCGTCTTCACCGACAAGCCCACCCGCTCCGCCCGCACGATCGCCTCCGCAGGTGGTCGACGCGGCGGCATCGACGTCTGGTACTCCATCGGCATCCGCGTTACGGGCGACGGAACCGTCTCCGACGTCCGCTGGGACGGCCCCGCCGACAAGACAAAGCTCTACCCTGGCCAGAAGATCATCGCCGTCAACGGCAACGTCTTCTCCGGCGACGCCCTCAAGGCAGCCATCAAGCAAGCCAAGGGCAACACCGAACCCATCCACCTCATCCTCCAGGGCGACACCTTCGTCACCACCGCCGATCTCGACTACCACGACGGCGAACGCTATCCCTCACTCGTCCGCGTAGACGGCACCCCCGACTACCTCGACGACATCACAAAGCCCCTCACAACACCCGAGAAAGCACCAGCAGATAAGAAAGACGCGGTCGATTAACTCTCAACTCACTCTCACCAGACACGGCGTGGCGGCTAAAACCTCCACGCCGTCCTCGTCTCGGCAGGCGACCCAGCATCAGATCGACACTCGAAGCAAGAACACGCACGAATTTAGTCGAAGCAACCCCGCCGAAATTCGATAAGCTTGGTGATCGCCCGGAGAAGATCAAATTCCATGCTGACGCTCACGCTAAACATCGTCATCCTCGTCCTCACGATCTCCGGTTCAATGTTCTTCATGGCAGCGCTTAACCGCGTCTGGCCGCAGGAGAAGCGTCAAGCTCACAACGACCTGATCGGTTGGCAGCTCAACATCATCGGCACCACCTACGCAGTCATTCTCGGCTTCATGCTCTACACCGTGTGGACGGACTACGGCGCTGCAAATCTCAACGTTGACCTTGAGGCCAGCGCTCTCAGAAATATCTACCGTCTGGCCGAAGGCCTACCGGAACAGCAACGCATCCAGCTCCAGTTGCAAGCCCGCTCCTATGCTGACGTGGTCATCAATCAGGACTGGCCAGCGATGGCCAACAACCAGACGCCGGAACAAAGCCACGAGGTCAATCAAGCCATGTGGAAGACCCTGATGACCGTCAAACTGGCAACACCCTCCGAGATCGTCGCCGAAGATCACGCCCTCACCGAACTAAGCACACTCACAGAACATCGCCGCACCCGCCTACTGCAAAGCCAGTACAGTCTCCCCACCATCTTCTGGGCTGTCCTTCTCATCGGAGGATTTCTCACCATCACCTCCGCCTCGATGTTTGGCTCGGCGAATCGCTGGCTTCACGCCCTCCAGGTGTTTTCCTTCACCCTCCTCATCACCCTGGTCCTGCTTGCCATCGCCGACGTCAATCGTCCGTTTCGTGGCTGGGTCCACGTCAGCAACTACCCCTTCTACAGGGCGCAGGAGAACATGAAGGACTAGGAACTTTAGAAGGCAGCCATCCGTCTCAAGTCACCCACCCAACCCAAAGCTCCATGGAGACCACCCTCATCATGATTACCCGTCTCATCCTCCTCGCGCTCCTCTCGACCGCGACCGTCGCCGCCAACGCTCAGGCTACCCCCAGCAAATGGCCCACCCAGGACGGCAGCTACGACATCGCCAACTTCCACTTCAAGGACGGCGAGACGATCGAGAAGCTCCACCTCCACTACCTCACCCTCGGCAAGCCCCACCGCGACGCAGCCGGCCACACCGACAACGCCATCCTCCTCCTGCACGGCACCGGCGGCAACGCCCACTCACTCCTCAATCCCGTCTTCGCCGACGTCCTCTTCGGCCCCGGTCAGCCCTTCGACATCACAAAATACTTCCTCATCCTGCCCGACGACATCGGCCACGGCCAGTCTTCCAAACCCTCCGACGGCCTCCGCATGAAGTTCCCCCAATACGACTACGACGACATGGTCGCCTCCCAGCACACCATGCTCCTCGAAGGCCTCCACGTCGACCATCTCCGCCTCATTCTCGGCACGTCGATGGGCTGCATGCAATCCTTCGTCTGGGGCGAAACCTTCCCGCAGTTCATGGACGCTCTCGCCCCCTTCGCCTGCCAGCCCGTCGAACTCGCCGGCCGCAACCGCATGTGGCGCTACATGGCCATGCAGGACATCAAAAGCGATCCCGCCTGGAAGGACGGCAACTACACCACGCCACCCGTTCAAGGCCTCCGTGGCGCAAGCGACCTCTTCGTCATCGCCGGCGGCGCACCCCTCCAGCTCCAGAAGAACTACCCCACCCGCGCGCAGGTCGAAGTCTACGTCGACAAAATCATCGCCGCCGACATCGCCCACACCGACGCCAACGACTTCCTCTACTACGTCAACGCCTCGCGCAACTACAACCCTGCGCCCAAGCTCTCCACCATCACCGCCCCGGTCCTCTGGATCAACTCCGCCGACGACTTCATCAACCCACCCGAGCTAGGCATCCCAGAAAAATTAGTCACGCAGATGCCCCACGCCAAGTTCATCCTCATCCCCATCTCCGACGCGACCCGCGGCCACGGCACCCACACCGTCGCCGCCGTCTGGAAGCAGTACCTCATCGACTTCCTCGCCCAGACCGATAAAAAATAGTCGCCATCCCAACTACAACTTCAAGCCGGCATAAAAAAGCGCCCACGTCTCAGTTCAGAGACATGGGCGCTCTCTCATGCTTACCTAGTTCTCGCTTCTCCGATAGTTCTGTGCGTAAATATCTTTCGGCATACCCTCGCGTTTCGCCTTACCCGAAAACGCAAACGCTTCTTCCCTGGTCATAGGGCCACCTAGAGTCACTACAAATGGCCCACGCCCGTTCGGCCGAAAGACCGTCGGATTCAAATCCGGATGGCTCTGAGCGATCTCTGCAGCTTTCTGTTGCGCCTGATCCTCCCGGCTATACGTAAAGGCAATCACCCGCCAACGACCCCGGCTATCAGCCGCCGCATTCTGGCCCGCGGGCGCGGTGGCATCTCCCGACACTACACGAGCACTCGGCGCAGGATGCGATCCAGCCTCCGTCGCGGCCGGGCTCTTCGCAGTAGCCGGCGTGCTCTCCTGTGCAGCCGGAGCGGCAGCCGGAGCTGGCGTCTCCTGCACCGATCCGCTCGAACCCGAAGCACCCGGAGAATCCGAAGCTCGGCTATGCACGAAGTACCACCCAAGCAACACAATCAGCAGAGTACCCACACCATAGGCAATCCCCTTCGGCCCAAGCTTTCGCGGTTCATCGTCGACAGGAACCCGAATCCTCCTCGCTACAGAAGGCGGAGTGGCAAGAGGCGCCTCGACAGACGTCCCAGCTGCTGACGGCGCAGCGACAACAGGTTCCGCAGCCGGCCTCTCAACCTTAGGCGCATCTGGCGTCACTCCCGCACGAACAATAGCCTGCGCAACCGAAGGCGGCTTCAACGCCGCACCGATCTGCGCCAGCCCCCACTCCCCGCTTATACCCTTGCGAACAATCTGCTCAAACGGCGCAGGCAGCGGCTGCCGCGACGCGGCTTCCAGCGTCCTCTGCTGAGTCAGTGCCTGCAACAGCACCGTGGCATAATCGCGCACATCCTTCCGCTTCAGCTGCAGCCCTTCCTCGCCCTCAAGCGTCTCCCGAATGCAGTCGCTCCGCAGCTTGATCTCCTCGCCCACTGCCAGCACGTTCTCTGGCAAAATATGCTCGTGCACAAAGCCGTTGGAGTGCAGCGCTTCAATCGCGGCCAACAGACTGGTCGCAATCTGCTTCGTCTCAAGCTCCGTCAGCCGCCGCTCCTTCAGGATTTCGCCAAGATTGGCATCAACCGGCTCCATCACCGCATACACCAGCGAGGTCTCATCCACCACAACATGCCCAAAGCTCTTCAGCTTGACGAGGTTCCGATTGTTTAGCGCCGCAACTCCGCGCCAACGTGTCAATATCTCGTCGCCGTCAAAATGCGACTCGATCAGCCGTATGACCGTCGGCACACCCGTACCGTTTGACGTCGAGAAGAAAGCGCTCCGGCCCTCAGGCCGAATCAGTTTTGTCAGCGGGTAGGCCCCGGCGATAGTTCGTCCTTCGTATTCCGTCCAAAGGTTCATTGTTCACTTCCCTTCCGGTGCTATGGAACCAAGGAAGAAAAACCGTTACAGCAAATGAAACAGAGGGGTGTGGAGGCACGCCAGCCAATTCGCGCACCGTTCGACCACTGACTATTATCGTTCATTGCGCCGCTCACCTCAACGCGAAGCGGCCTTACCGAACCACAGCCCTAACTCCCCGTCGGGATCACCAGGTATTGCTCCAGTTTGCCGTCCGGCATCTCATACACCGTCACGCGCAGCTGTTTGCCCGGAAACCCAACGTTGAACACGCGAAACGTCATTCCTCCCCGCTTCGTCTCCACCACTTGTTTGAAGCTGCTCGGCGCCCCCAGCGGCTTCAGGCTCGCCGCAAAGTCTTCCACAGCCTCTGCCGTAAAGTACGCATCGCACAACGTCGTCAGCTGCGACCGGTCCAGCTTACCCGCCTGCAAACCCGTAAAAATCTCCAGAGCCCTCTTCTCCGCCGCCGCAGCACCGCTATCTGCACCGGCACCTCGCGCCTGACCCAGCACCAGCGGCGCAATCTTTGCCGCCAGCGCGCTCGCCGCGCTCGAAGCGTCCTCGTTCGTCAGCACCGTCACCGCGGCCTTGTCGTCCGGATAGACCATATTCTGCGACACAAACCCCGACACCTCGCCGCTATGACCCACAAACCTGTGCCCATTCCTCGTCCCTACTTCGACCCCAAGCCCATACCCGGTGCCTTTGCCGTCCTTCAGCTTCACCTCGGTAAACATCTCATCGTACGAGGCAGGCGCCAGCACCGTCCGGTCAATCAAACTGATGTTCCACAGTGCAAGATCGCTCGCCGGCATCGCCAGCTCTCCCGCGGCAAACATCCACCCCTGCCCCTCAGCCGGCGCAGGCCGCAACGGCCCCAGCGCATGCTGGTAATACCCCGTAGGATCAGTCGCAGGCAGCCTGCTCGCATCGGAGTTGAAGACTCCCGTCATCTTCAACGGCCGAAAGATCCGCTCCTGCAGCTGATCAATCAGCGGCTTCCCTCCCGCAATCTCAGCGATCCGCCCCGCAATCACATAGTTCGTATTCGAATACTGCCACTGCGTTCCCGGGTCAAAGTCCAGCGGCTTCTTCCCCCACCCATCCAGATATCTGCTGCGGAGTCGTCGGCTTCATCATCGACGTCATCACATAGTCCTCGGGCCAGAAGTCCTGATACCCCGACGTCATCGACAGCACCTGCCGAATCGTCACCTCATTCGCCCGGGTCAACTCCGGCAGATACTTCCCCACCGGATCGTCCAGCTTCAGCTTGCCGTCCTGCATCAGCAGCAACACCATCGTCGCCGTGAACTGCTTGCTGATCGACCCGATCGAATACTGCATCGCCGGCTCAGCCGTCATCGGCGGATCAAGCCGCGCCATCCCATACGCCTTCACATACGCGACCTTCCCACCCTGCACCACCGCCACCGAAGCGCTCGGCACACCCGTCGACTTCAACACCTCGGCCGCCACCGCATCGATTCCGCTCGCCGTAGCCGACGGCACAGCAGTTTTGCGCCACCATCGGCGAAGCCGCAACCAGAACACACACCAACCCCAGAACGCCCGCCGCTCGAACCTGCAATTTCGTCATGCCCGAAAGACTACCAGCGTGCCCACCAGAAAGTCAGCCAGTAACTTCCACTCCCAATCGGCAGATTTCTCGAAAGTCCCTCGAATTTGCTACCCTTGCGCCCATGCACTTAAGACATCTCCCTCTCGCGTTAGCGCTGACCTGCTCAATCGCTTTAGCCCAGTCCTTCACCCCCATCCGCGAGCAGAAGAACCTCTCCCCAGCCGCCATCGCAAAGCTCCACACCCTCGAGATGCTCAACTCTCTCCCCGTCGGCGAGTGGCACTACCACGCGGGCGACATCCCCCACGGCGAATCCCCCTCTCTCGACGACTCCGCCTGGCCACTTCAAAAGCCTCGCGCCAAAGCCACGCAGGACGCCGTCTGGTACCGCCGCGTCATCGAAGTCCCCAAAACCCTCAACGGCTACGACCTCACCGGTTCCCGCATCTGGTTTCAGTTCCGCGCCGACGCCAACGGCCCCATGCCCGAGATCATCTACTTCAACGGCCGCCGCGTCGCTCTCGGCGACGACCTCGAACCAATCGTCCTCTTCGACCCCGCCAAACCCGGCGACAAGATCCTAGTAGCCGTCAAACTCCTTCGCACCGTCGACGAAAAAACCTTCGCCGGCGTAAACCTCAAGATCGAACCCAACCCATCAGCATCGGGTAGCGCAGCTCGTCCCAACCCGGAAGACATCCGCATCCAGTGCATCTCCGCGGCCAACATCCTGCCCGCACTCGCCAACCCCGCGCAAAGACCTCCTCCCCAAAGTCGAAGAAGCAGTAGAAGCCATCGACCTCAAGGCCCTCAAGGCAGGCGACCAGTCCGCCTTCGACGCATCCCTACGCAAATCGCAGGACATCCTCACCACGCTCCAACCCGTCCTCGCTCAAGCCACCGTCGACCTCGCCGGCAACGCCCACATCGACGCCGCCTGGCTCTGGCCCGCGCTCTGAAACCATCGACGTCGTCAAGCGCACCTTCACCACCGCCCTGCAGCTCATGGACGAGTACCCCAGCTACACCTACTCCCAGTCCGCCGCGCAGTACACCGCGTGGATCGCCGAAAAATATCCCAAGATGAACGACCAGATCCGCCAGCGCGTCAAAGAGGGCCGCTGGGAGATCGTCGGCGGCATGTGGGTCGAGCCCGACCTCAACCTCCCCGACGGCGAATCCCTCGTCCGCCAGCTCCTCGTCGGCCAGCGCTACTTCCAAAAGGAATACGGCGTCACCGCTCGCATCGGCTGGAACCCCGACTCCTTCGGCTATAACTGGCAGCTCCCGCAGATCTACAAACGCTCCGGCATGGACTACTTCGTCACCCAGAAAATGCATTGGAACGACGCCAACCAACTCCCCTTCCGTCTCTTCTGGTGGGAATCCCCCGACGGCAGCAAAGTCCTCACCTACTTCCCCACCGACTACGTCCACGACAACGTCAACCCCACCCGCATCTCCGCCGACTTCGCCGAGTCCGCCCAGCGCAACCCCGGCACCTCTGAGCTCCTCGACCTCTACGGCATCGGCGACCACGGCGGCGGCCCCACCCGCGCCATGCTCGACCAGGCCGACCACTGGATCACCTCCGGCAAAACCGATGCGGTCCCCACCATGCGCTACCACACCGCGCAAAGCTACTTCACCAACGTAGAAAAAAACCTCAACCCCGACTCCCCCACCTGGGACTACGACTCCATCGCCAAGGGCTACACCGCTCCCGCCGCCTCCTCCACCGGAGCCATCGGCCTCCCCACCTGGAAAGACGAGCTCTACTTCGAATACCACCGCGGCATCTTCACCACACAAGCCGCACACAAACGAAACATGCGAACCAGCGAAGTAGCCACACTCGACGCCGAAAAACTAGCCTCACTGGCATGGCTCAACGGCAAGCCGTACCCCGCTGATCAACTCACCGACAACTGGAAAAAAATCACCTTCAATCAGTTCCACGACCTCGCCGCTGGCTCTGGCATCGGCGTCATCTACAAAGACGCGCAAAAAGACTACACCGAAGTCTTCCACGTCGATAACGAAATCACGGACGACGCAATCAAAACACTCTCCGCAACCATCGATACTCGTATAAAGAATGGTGTTCCCATCCTCACGCTTAATCCGATGGCTTGGCCTCGTACCGAAACGGCAGCTCTCTCCATTCAGCTTCCTGAACCTGCCGAAACTATCCATATATCGAACGCTAAAGGGGCGAGTTTGTTATCACAGGTAATCTCCCACTCTCCTGGCACGAATCAATTCGAAGTGCTCGCCCGTGTCGAAGACATTCCAGCTCTCGGCTATGCGGTCTTGCATGCGGAAGGCAACTTAGATGAGAAGTCTCGCGTTACAGATCTTCAAATGACTGACACTCCATCCGCATTCTCTCTTGCAAACGCTCACATCAAGCTCACCATCGACAAGAAGACTGGCTGCATCACGAGTCTCGTCTCCCTCCCCGCAAATACCGAATCCCTAGCCCCCAACGCCTGCGGCAATCAACTCCAAACATTCAAAGACACACCGAAGCAATACGACGCCTGGAACATCGACCCCGGCACACTCGACCACATGACGCCAATCACCAACATCGACAGCGTCACCGTCCTCACCAAAGGCCCTCTCCGTGACACTGTCCGCGTCACACGCACCTGGCAATCCTCCAAATTCATCCAAGACGTCTCCCTCGATGCCGGGGCCGACACCGTCCTCATTACCAACGACATCGACTGGCAAGAGTCTCATGTCCTCCTCAAAGCCGCATTCCCTCTAGCCGCCACAGGCCCCAAAGCCACCTACGAAATCCCTTACGGCTCCATTGAGCGCACTACCACCCGCACCAACTCCTGGGAGAAAGCCAAGTTCGAAGTCCCAGCCATGCGCTGGGCCGATCTCGGTGACGCCAAGCAAGGCCTCTCCGTCCTCAACGACTCCAAGTACGGCTATGACGCAGCGGGCAACACACTCCGCATCACCCTCCTCCGCTCCGCCACATGGCCCGATGAAGTCGCCGACAAAGGCCGCCAACAATTCACCTACGCCCTCTACCCGCACGCAGGAACCTGGAAGCAAGCCCAAACCGTCCGCCGCGGCTACGAACTTAACGACCCACTCACCGCCCAACAAGTCTTCCCCCACACCGGCACCCTGCCCGCCGAACACTCCTGGGCCAGCATCGAAAACCCCAACGTCACCCTCACCGCAATCAAAAAAGCCGAAGACTCCGACGCCCTAGTCTTCCGCATGTACGAGTGGGCCGGCACCGCCAGCGACGTAAAGCTCCACATCCCACCCGGAGCCACCTACGCCATCGAATCCAACCTGATGGAGAAACCCGAAGGCGCCCACCTCGCCCTCAGTGGCGACGTAGTCACAGTCCCCATCAAGCCCTACGAAATCCTAACCATCCAGGCCATCTACCCAAACAAAACCGTTGCAGCGAAGTAATTCGCTGCAACGGTCCATCCACAATCATTCATTCCGCAGCGCGATCACCGGGTCCACACTAGCCGACCGCCGCGCCGGCACAATCGAAGCAACTGCCGCCGCCACCAACAAACTAAACGCAGCAAACACCAGCGAAACCGACAACCCCGAATCCATCGCCGCAAACGCATGGACAAGAATCCGCTGCGCCACAAACGTCAGCAGCAGCCCCGCCAATATCCCACCCCCGATCATCACCATCGACTCCCGCAGCATCAGCGACACCACCTGCCAACGCTGTGCCCCCAGCGCCATCCGAATCCCAATCTCCGTCGTCCTCTGCGAAGCCGTAAAACTCAGCAACCCATAAATCCCAATCGCCGCCAGCAACAAAGCCAGGCCGCCAAACATCGTCAACAGCCAAACCAGAAGATGCCGCGCCGCCAGCGAATCCCCAACAAAACTGCTCAGCGTCGCAACATCGTAAACAGCCTCAGTCGAATCCACCGCCCTCACCGCCTCCACCAGCGGCGTCCGCATCGCATCCGGACTCATCTTCGTCCGCACCACAAACACTGCTTCATCCACAGGCTGCTGCGCCATCGGCCGATAGATCACGCCTTTGTTCTCCTCCACCTCCAGCGAATCTCTCCGCACATGGCCAATCACGCCTACAATCTCAACCCACGGAGACTTATCGGCGCCAAAACGAACATGCTGTCCGATCGCGCTCCTCCCCGGCCAGTAAGCCTTCGCCAGCATCTCGTCGATCACCGCCACCGCAGGCGTTCCAATCCGGTCGTCCTCCCCGAACCACCGCCCCTGCATCAGCGGAATCTGCATCGCCGCCAGATACCCTGGCGTCGCCCATCGTCTGTCTCCATGCGGCCCCGGATCATCAGGCCCTGACGGCCGGTCCTGAATCCCAAAACTCCCCGACGGAAACATCTGACTCGCAAACGGCGCCGGAAACACCGCCGCAGCCGCCACCACACCCGGCTGCGCGCTCAAGCGAGCCGTCACATCCCGCACAAAATTCGCCTGCTTCAAATCCTGATCCTTATAGTTCGTCGCATTCAACGTCACCTTGCCCGTCAGCACCGAATCGCTTCTGAACCCCGGATCAACCATCTGCAACTGTCGCAAGCTAGACAGAAACAACCCGCATCCAGCCACCAGCAGAAACGCCAGCGCGATCTCCGTGCACACCAGCGCATTGCGAAACCGTTGCTTTCCCGCCCCCGCCGTCGCGCTCTTGCTGTGCTCCGTCAGGCGCAGAGATTTGTGAGTCCGCGCAAGCTGCGCCACCGGAGCAAGCCCCGCAAGAAACGCAGCCAGCAATCCAAATCCAGCCGCCGCAAGTACGACCCTCAAATCCGTATGCACGGCAAAGCCCTTCGCCAGGTCGCGAGGAATCGCCAGCAACAGCAGTCTGCCCAGCAGTGGCCCGGCCACCACTCCAATCAACGTCGCCGTCCCCGCCAGCAGCGCCGTCTCCAGCACGAACTGCATCGCAATCTGCCTCAGCGACGCACCCAGCGCCGTCCGAATCGCCAGCTCCCTCATCCGTGACGACGCCCGCGCCAGCATCAACCCAGAGATATTCGTACACGCAATCAGCAGCACCATCGCCACCACCGCAAACAGCGCGAACAGCGGCTTGCGCAAATCTCCCGCAGCGTCCTCCGTCCAAGGCTGCGCAAACATCCCCCACCCTGAAGTCTGTCCAAAGGTGAATCCGCCGGTTCCCTCGCGCCGAATCTCTTCCAGCCTCTTCTGCTCCAACCCCGCGTTCAGCTGCGCCACCGTCGCACCCGGCTTCAAACGCAGCACGCTCCCATACGACTCATTGAAGCGATTATTCGCAGCAAACGCCGTCGGCGCCAACCCTAGCGGAGTCCACAACTCCACGCTCTTCGGCCACGCAAAATCGCTCCTCATCACACCAATCACGCGATACGACTTGTCATCCAGCAACAGCGTCTTGTCGATCACATCGTTCTGCCCGCCAAACATTCTCTGCCACGCCGCGTAGCTCAGCACGATCACGCGGTCCGCCCCGCTCTGGCCCTCCTCCGGCAAAAACGTACGGCCAAGAATAGGCTCGGCCCCAAACACCTGGAACCACTGCTGCGACACTCGTGCCGCAATCAGATGTTGTGTGCGTCCATCAAACGTCGCATTGAAGCTCGCCGCCTGCACCATCGCAGCCGTATCCACCAACCCATGCATCGACTGAGCATCTTGAAAATCCGGCGCAGACACCCCAATACTCGGCAAATTCAACTGCGTATATTTCGCATGAAACGACACCACGCGTTCCGGATCCTGCACACCAGATGGATGCAGCAACACTGCCTGGATCACGCTGAAGATCGCCGTATTTGCACCCACGCCAAGAGCCAGCGTCAGAATGGTCACAATCGTGAAGGTCGGCGCCCGGAAAAGCTGCCGCACCGCATAGCGCAAGTTATCAATCACAGTTTGCATTCCTCCTGTCCAGCTCATACGCAACATCGATGCACGTTGTTCACCAAATCGATCAACTCAAATCGCCTGATTCCAAGCGGTTTTTGCGCGAAGCCCAAAAGACTCTGTTCACTTTCGCAAATTCGCGTTCATTTGCGGACAGCGTACCGCCCAAAATCGCCGCACGCCTCCAAATCCCTCAAAAATGCGAAAATAGAAGAAGCAGAAGCTTTGTAACAAGAGAATGTCCACTACGCCCCAAACCGAGAGCGAAACCATAGCCGTAGCCATGTCCGGAGGAGTCGACTCCTCCGCCGTCGCCGCACTCCTGCGGGCCAAGGGACACGAGATCATCGGCCTCACTCTCCAGCTCTGGAACCAGCGCCGCCTCGCCGGGCACGAAGGCATGCCCGAGGCCGTCCAGGGCCGTTGCTGCTCCATCGACGACGTCTACGACGCACGCCACGTAGCCGAGCAGCTCGACATCCCCTACTACGTCGTCAACCAGCAGGACCGCTTCGAAGCCGAAGTCGTCAAGCCGTTCGTCAGCGAATACCTCGCCGGCCGCACTCCTATCCCCTGTACGCTCTGCAACAACCACCTCAAGTTCGACCAGCTCCTCATCACCGCCCGTCAGATCGGCGCCGACCGCATCGCCACCGGGCATTATGCACGAAATCATTTTGACCAGGAGAGACAGCGCTGGATCCTCTCCCGCCCTGCCGATCACTCGAAGGATCAGACCTACTTCCTCTTCGGCCTCACGCAGGACCAGCTCAGCCGCACCCTCTTCCCGCTAGGCGAAATGCAGAAGCCAGCCGTCCGCATCATGGCCGCAGAAGCCGGCCTCGCCGTCGCAACGAAGTCCGACTCGCAAGAGATCTGCTTCATCCCCGGCGGCGATTACAACACCTTCCTCAAGGCCTACCTCGACGAGCAGGGAGAAGCGCTCCCCGACACCTCCGGCGAACTCGTCACATCCACCGGCGAGGTCATCGGACACCACGAAGGCATCCAGAGCTTCACCGTCGGCCAGCGCAAGGGCCTCGGCCTCACCTCACCCAACCCGCTCTACGTTCTGTCAATCCACCCCGACTCGCACCAGGTCACGGTAGGCTCCGACGACGATCTACGCTCACGCGACCTCTTGGCCAATCGCCTCAACTGGATCTCCATCCCCGAACTCACCGAGCCCATCCGCGTCAGCGCCAAGATCCGCCATCGCCACACCCCGGCCATGGCCACGCTAAGTCGCGTCGACGAAAACACCGTCCACGCCCTCTTCGACGAGCCCCAACGTGCAATCACCCCCGGCCAATCCGCCGTCTTCTATCAGGAAGACGAGGTAGTCGGGGGTGGTTGGATTATCTAGTCAAATCTAACTCACTGCTTCTCTACCACTCCGTGTCGCGGCCCCGCGCGCCAGTCGCCTTGCCGCGACCGAACTCCTTCGCGCGTCCCACCAGAACATCCACCCCAGCCTTGAATCCATTCACCAGTCCCGTCAACTCCCGCACCGGCACCTTCACCGCCTTCTGCAGAGAATCCGAAATATCAGCAGTCGTATTCAACACCGCAGTGACCATGCCGTCCACCCGTGCCGCCTGTGCGCGTGTCCTCATGTTCAAATCGTTCGCCGTTACATCGAACTCCGCAGCCTTGCTCCGAACCACATGGCTCGTCTCCACTAGGTTCTCGGTGATGATCTTCACCTTCGGCGCTGAATCCTGAATCAGACCATGCGTTGTGTCGATCAGAGGCGATACCTTCCCCCGAAGCTCCTCCGCCATCTCGAGCGCGCGCTTGCTGGCCTTCGCCGCACCTACTGCGATCGCGATCACAGCAATCGCCTGCACGACCATCCCAAGCGCAATCAGACCGACTAACCATAGCAACAATGTCGAGTTTCCCGACGAAAGCGAACCCGCATCCTGCAGCCACATTCCAGACATCACGATTCGCACTGCTTCCATAACGTCTCTCGCTCTCGTAAAAAGTATGAGCAACAATCATAAGGCCCGGCCACCTTCGACGGCTGACCGGGCCTGTCCACCTTAATCAATCCTACGAACTATGATCGCTCGTCGTGTTGGCATACGCGTCCTTGCCCGCGTCGATAGCGGCCGAAACCTTTTCCTGATGCTCCTGCACCAGGCCTTTGCCCTTCTCGACATACTGAGCCCACTGCGTGCGTCCGCGCTCATAATACTCCTTGCCGCGGTCAACATACTCGCCCACTTGCTGCTTGCCCTGCGCAGCATAGGTGGCCGCTTTGTCCTGGGCCTGCTGTGCCAGCACCGCAGCCCGGTCCTTGGCGTCAAGTGCGCTCGCCACCAGGTCCTCACGGGTCTCCTTACCGGCCTTTGGTGCATACAGCACGCCTACCAGCGCACCTACCCCAAGACCCGCCAGAAACCATCCCAATCCGCTAACTCCATTCTCGTTGTCGTTCTCTGACATTTTCCTTCTCCTGTTCAGGTTTCAAATGGCGGAATCTGCTTCTCCGCTTTTATAACTCAACTTCTAAATTCGTGTTCAGCCTGTGGATTGGTGGTCGCGTCTCCAGCATACCCTGAAGTCAGCGAAACGCAGTCCAGGCCTGTTTCTTAGGTGGATGCCCTTCCAGACCTTTAGGTTGCCGTCCTCCATTCATCTTCACCCAATCTCCAAAGCATCAAACGATCGCATACTTCCGCTCGCACGCCCTCTTCTATCACCTTCTGCAGTTCCCTTCGTCCTATTCGTAAGGTGGTCTTTTCCTCCCGAATGGAACCTCCTTCGAAACCTTTGCATCAGATAGCAGTCCGGTGGTTTACAGTGTTCCAGAGTGCAACCGCACAACGCAGAAATAGGAGACCAATGTACGACCGCAAATCTCTCCCCACATCATGTGCCATCGTGGCCGCCGTAGCTCTCACCTTCGCCCTCGGCCTCGCCGGATGCAAGAGCTCCCCACCCGCACCGCCCACCGATGACGCCAGCCTCACCACCGCCCTCCAGAGCCGCATCGCCGGCGATGGCGCTCTCAGCGCCGAACCCATCCAGTCGGCCGTCCAGAATCGCGTCGCCACCCTGACCGGCACGGTCAGCAACGAAGCCGCCCGTTCCCTCGCCGCAGCCGACGCCGCACAGGTCCCAGGCATCAAGACCGTAGTCAATAATCTCACCGTTCAAGCGCCTCCAACCGGCCATCAGCGCCGCAGCCGCACCGCCACCGCCACCGCCGGCTCCCGCGCCGGACTCACCAAAATCAAAGAACATCCCACCTCCCGCAAAGCCAAAATCTGCACCGATCGTCCGCCAGGCCGCACCTCCGCCGCCTCCACCATCTCAGGTTGCGGAAGCCCCTGCTCCTCCACCGGTGCAAAATCTACCTCCGCCGCCTCCACCGCCACCCGCCTTCCGTAACATCACCGTCGCCACGGGCACCACCATTCCCATTCGCATTACCGAGACACTCGACAGCGCCACCACGCAACAGGGCGACCTCTTCACCGGCACCGTCGCCACCGACGTCATCATCGACGGTCTCGTCGTCCTCCGCCAGGGCACACCCGTCTCCGGTCGCGTCTCAGCCGTCCAGGAGGCCGCCCACTACAAAGGCAGCTCTCTGCTCACCATCGAACTCACCAGCATCAATCGCCGTGGCGAAAAACTCGCCGTCACCACCGAGCCCTATAGCGTCAAAGGCAAGGGCCGTGGTGGAAACACTGCCGCGAAGGTCGGTGGCGGAGCCGCCGTCGGTGCCATCCTCGGCGGCATCATCGGCGGAGGCAAAGGTGCAGCAATCGGTGCCGCTGCCGGAGGCGGTGTCGGAGCCGGAGCCAACACCATCACCCGCGGAGAGCAGGTCCAGATACCCTCAGAAACCCTCGTCCGCTTCAACCTCACCAACGCTCTCAACATCAGGGTTCCGACCAAAGAGACAGAAAGCACAACCTCCGCCCCCGAACTGCAGACTCGGCCGTCCAATCCACCACCGCAGTAAGCCGCAACTGCATCAAATCCAACATGCGGAGAATTTCACTTCGCATAAAAACACCTTCTCCAGGCTGGTGTAAACTCAACAGCAGCAGTCCGGATGGACACTCCGTCCAGGATGCCGCCCCTACCGAAAATTTCCACTGAGGTGTTCGTCTTGACGAAGGCAACCGCCAACCGCCCAGCAGGATTTCTCACCTTCACCCTGCACGCGCATCTGCCCTACGTCGTCAATCACGGCACGTGGCCTCACGGCATGGAGTGGCTCCACGAAGCCGCCGCCGAAACCTATCTCCCGCTCCTCCGCGTCCTGAAAAATCTCGAGCGCGACAAAATCCGCTTCAACTGCAACCTGAATCTCTCACCCATCCTCCTCGAGCAGCTCTCTCACCCCGTCTTCATCGCCGAATTCCCCAACTACCTCGGCCGCAAAATAGTCGCCGCCCGCGAAGACGAGGCCTTCTTCATTCAATCCGGCGAAACCCACCTCGCTGAGACCGCCCGCTTCTGGCACCGCTTCTTCTCGCAGGCCCTCGAAGACTTCAACCACTTCGATCGCAACATCATCTCCGGCTTCCGCCACTTCAACGACATCGGCCTCATCGACATCATCACCTGCGGAGCCACTCACGGCTACATGCCCCTCCTCGGCACCGACGAGAGCGTCCGCGCCCAAATCCGCACCGCCGTCAACACCCACATCCGCCACATCGGCAAACACCCCAAGGGCATCTGGGCCCCCGAGTGCGGCTATCGGCCCGCCGGCTTCTGGAACTACCCCGTCCCCAACGCCGACGGCAGTCCCACGCCTCCCGGCTTCGACCGCATCGGCGTCGAACAGGCCCTCTCCGAATCCGAAATCGACTTCTTCTTCGTCGACACCCATCTCGTCGAAGAGTCCGAGCGCATCCCCTCACCCTACGAGCTCCTCAACGGCGCCGTCCCCCGCGAAGAGAAGCTCGAGCAGATGACGCACGAGCCACACCGCTCTCTCTACCAGCCCTACTACGTCGACGGCCCCTACGATAAGCGTTTCGCCACCACCATCTTCCCTCGCGACCCGCGCACCGGCGTCCAGGTCTGGTCCGGCGACACCGGCTACCCCGGCGACGGCGTCTATCTCGACTTCCACAAGAAGCGCTGGCCCGGCGGCCATCGTTACTGGCGCGTCACTGGCCACAAGGTCGACATGGGCGACAAGCTCCCCTACTACCCCCAGCAGGCCGCCGAACGCACCAAGGCACACGCCGCAAACTTCATCCATCTCGTCTACGAGGCCCTCAAGTCCGGCTTCAACGACGAGATTCCGCCCATCCTCTGCTCCCCCTTCGATGCAGAGCTCTTCGGTCACTGGTGGTTCGAAGGCGTCCTCTGGCTCGAAGCCATCGCTCGCAACCTCCACGACCAGCACGCCGGAGGAGCCACCGGCATTCAACTCATCTCCTGCGCCGAGTACCTCGAAAAATATCCTCGCGCCGGCTTCATCGCCATGCACGAAGGCTCCTGGGGAGCCGAGGGCACCAACCAGGTCTGGATGAACCCCGAGACCTCCTGGACCTACACCCACATCTACCCGGCTGAACTCTACACCCGCGACGTCTGCACCGCAGGCCACTGGCGCAACTCCGCCCTCGGCAAACGCATCATGCAGCAGCTCTGCCGCGAGCTCCTGCTCCTCGAATCCTCCGACTGGCAGTTCCTCATCACCACCGGCGCGGCCCGCGACTACGCCGAGATCCGCTTCCTCACCCACAACGATCAATTCAACGAGGTCAAAGCCATCTGGCAGAGCTTCGAGTCCGCCGGCGCAATCACCAAGGCACAGGACGAGCGCCTCGCCGAGATCGAACGCCGCGACGGGGTCTTCCCCGACATCGACCCCGGCCTATGGGTCGCTGGAGCCAAAGAGACTCGCCACGACGCCACCACCTCCAGCGAAGCACGCCAGATCGCCGAGCCCTCCGCAAAAGGCCGCGCTACAGCGGCCAGGTCACGGGCAGCCGTCGAAGAAGCGGCCCAAAGGTTAGTCGCCGATAGTACAAAGTACGACGGCGTCCCAATGGAAAAAGGCGTCACTCCCAAAAAACCATAGCCGCTATCGCAGTCGCTGCTTCTATCGTTGTCTTTGCTTTTGCTTTTCTTGTTGTCATCCCCGAAGAGCCTGCCCTGAGCGAAGTCGAATGGGGGATCTGCTGTTGCTTGTCTACTCGTCGCTCCGCAGAAACGAATCGTACTCCAGCGTCAGCCGTTCGATCGCGATGTGCGACGTGTCCGCATTCAGCTCCGTGATCGCTTCATACGCACTCGGCCAGCAGTTTCTCAGCCGGAACGCCACGGCCACATTCCGCTGTCCATCCAGTAGCCTTATCATGATGTCCCGCCGATAAGTACTTCCTCCTCCTGCAGCGTCCACCACCTCGCTCGCCCAAGCCTGAAACTCCAAATCACCCTGCACGATCTCTCGCTCCAACACAATCGGATCGTAAGCCGTAAGCCCAGGCGTCTTTTGAGGGGAATGCGTAGGGTCCGAACCATCGCGATGATTCACAACCGTCGTGCTCCACCTCAAAGGACTCACCCGCGTCATCCCTGTCCGAACCCCGCCCCAATCCACGACAAACGAGAAGTCCTCCAACGGATCGATGTTCCCCGCCATCTCTCTCACCTCACCAATCAGATTTTGCTCCAAACCCAGCCCAGCCCACAGAAGCAGTTCGTACAAGAGACTCTACTCCCCACCATCCGAGTTTGAAATTCCTGGCATCCACCCCTGAACCGTCATTTCGACCGGAGCTGATCACGGTCTCATCGTGAGCAGCGTAGTGGAGAAATCTGCTTCCCCACCGCAGCTCCCACGCTTCAATGCGGTTTGAACGTCTTGCCAGTCTCGATCAGGGTCTTCAGCCGCGAAAGAATCCGAGGCCAACCGTCGGCCGTCCCAGCGTAAGCGGAATCACTCTCGGCCCACTCGTCATGCAACACCGTCACCTTGGTCGCCTCGGTCTCAGGAATCAGCTCCAAAGTCACGCGGGAGGTCGTCTCGCCTTGCCCCATCGCAAACGTATACTGCAGCACCTTCGGCGGTTCGAACCGAAGCACCGTTCCATGAACATACTTCATAGGCTTACCGTCAGGTCCCGGCCCCACCCATGCCATCGAGCCGCCGGCTTTCCAATCCGCCTCAAGCTCCGCTCCCATGAAGAGGATGCGGTTGGACTCCTTCGATACAAAGCCGTCCCAGACTTTTTCTGGCGTGGCGGCGATGTAGATGACATAGCTCAGCGGTGCGGGATTGGCCATAATCTCTCCAGAGAAGTTGCCCCTGCGGCAGAATCACAAGCGCCATTCACTCTACCAAAGAAGCCCATTTGCCTTTGCATTTCTTGTTGTCATCCCCGAACGGGATCTGCTGTTGCTGTTGCTCTTAGTTCTCGGCCAGGGTGAAGCCCAAAGGGCGAAAGGACTGAATTATCGCCTTTGCTTTTGCCGTTGCATCTATTTTTTCGCCTTTTCTGCCAAAAATCGCATGTCAAGCCCCAAAACCACCTAAACCATTACCCACCAACAAGATCCGCGTGGCGTATAAGTTACACTCGACCCGTTATACTGGATATATAGATCAAAACAATGCCGGCCCCGGACTCGCTCCGGGGCTAACTCGTTTAGATAGAATATTTTGGACGCAACCCTTTTATTATGACTATTTTGCAGAAGACGACCACCCGTAAACTACTGAACATAAATAGGTTACGCCCGGGCAATAGGGGGGGGACCCCACCATCGAAGGGCGAATTACACTCGGGGCACCCTGAACTCGCACCAACGCAGTGAAGGAAAATAACTGGAAACCATGCCGACAAGCAAAGCACCAGGCCCGAACCGCCGCAACTTCCTCCTCGGCACCCTCGCCGCTGGCGCCTCAGCTGCCCTTCCCGCGGAAACCCAGACGGCCAACACCCAGGCACCCCAACACGACCGCACCTACTGGCTCCAGCAGGTAGAGCTGGTTTCCAACCCAGTCCTGAACGCACTCAAAGCGGGCAATCTCCGCCAGAAAATGCCCGTCGAAGCCGCACCCGGTCAGACCCAGGCTCGCTCCGTCGGAACCCACCTGGAAGCTCTCGGCCGCCTGCTCTCCGGACTCGCCCCATGGCTCGAACTCGAACCCTCTGCGGAAGAAACAAAAAAGGAAACCGCCCTCCGCGATCGTTACCGCGACTGCGCCCTCGCCGGAATCACCTCAGCCCTCGATCCCTCCGCCGCCGACTACATGCACTTCGGCGAATCCTCCCAGACCCTCGTCGACTCCTCCTTCCTCGCCCTCGCCCTGCTCCGAGCCCCAAAGCAGCTCCTGCAAAAGCTCGACGCAACGACCAAACAACGTCTCGCCGAAGCACTCATCACCCAACGCAAAGTCCAACCGCCCTTCAACAACTGGCTCCTCTTCGCCGCCATGAACGAAGCTCTCCTGATGACGCTGCAACAGTCCTGGGACCGCATGCGAGTCGACTACGCCCTGCGCGAGCTCCAGAGCTGGTACCTCGGAGACGGAACCTACGGCGACGGCCCCCACCTCCACTGGGACTTCTACAACAGCTTCGTCATCCAGCCTTACCTCCTCCAACTCATGGACACACTCGGAGACCAATCCCCCGCATGGTCTGCCATGCGCAAACCAATCCATGAGCACGCCCAACGCTACGCCGCAATCCAGGAACGCCTCATCGCCCCCGACGGCTCCTATCCCGCCATCGGCCGCTCGATCACCTATCGATGCGGAGCCTTCCATCTCCTCGCCGACGCCTCGCGCCGCAACATCCTCCCCGAAGGCCTCACTCCACCCCAAGTCCGCGGCGCTCTCTCCGCAGTCATGCAGCGCACTTTAGGACCCTCCGGAACATTTACCACCGACGGCTGGCTCCAGATCGGCCTGGCAGGCCATCAACCCGGCCTCGGAGAAACCTACATCTCCACCGGAAGCCTTTACCTCTGCAGCGCAGTATGGCTGCCACTGGGCCTGTCCCCAACCGACCCCTTCTGGTCGCACCCCCCGGCACCCTGGACCTCGCAGATCATCTGGTCAGGGAAAAATGCGCAGGCGGACCACGCTGCTCAAGACGAATGAAATGCGTCCGACAAAACATGAAGCTCAATTTCGCCGCCATACATCCAAGAAACAGGTTGAATTCTGGCAATGAGTACGAAGGAGCGAAGCCATGAGCACGCAGCCACAGGCTTTAGTACCACCATTCACACGCGAGACTGCCGCCGCAAAGGTAAGAAAAGCAGAGGACAACTGGAACTCGCGCGATCCCGAAAAAGTCTCACTCGGCTACACGGTGGACAGCAAATGGCGAAACCGCGCAGAGTTCGTGAACGGGCGTAAAGAGATCGTCGAGTTCCTGACCCGAAAATGGAAGCGCGAACTGGACTACCGCCTCATCAAGGAACTGTGGGCCTTCGACGGAGCCCGCATCGCCGTCCGCTTCGCCTACGAGTGCCACGACGACTCAGGCAACTGGTTCCGTTGCTTCGGCAACGAGAACTGGGAGTTCGACGAAAACGGCGTCATGCACCACCGTTACGCCTGCATCAACGATCTCCCAATCAAGGAATCGGAGCGCAAGTTTCATTGGCCTCTGGGTCGACGCCCTGACGATCACCCAGGCCTCTCAGAACTCGGTCTGTAACGAAGTAAAGGGCAGCAAATATCAATGGCCACAGCGACCCCCACCAAGCCGCCACTCACAGCAATCAGCCGCGACCGAAGCCCCTTGGCACTCTGGCATCTTCTCTCCCTCGACGCTCCTACCGTCGCTGCTCTCTGGACGTGGTTCATCGCCTCGGCGAACCACGTCCACCTTCCCCTCTCTTCCACCCTCGCGATGGCGGTCACTGTATGGATGCTCTACGCCGCTGATCGTCTCCTGGACGCACGCGTCCTTAACATGAACCCGACATATCACGAAGACCTCGAAGCTCGTCACTACTTCCACCACCGTTTCCGCTCAGCCTTCCTCACCGGAATCCTCTTCGCCTCCATCGCCCTCGCAGCGCTCCTTCCTCACCTCGACGCTGAAGCCATTCGCCTCTATCTCATCCTCGGAAGCCTCGTCATCGGCTACTTCCTCCTCATCCACGCCACAAGGAGCGCACATCGACTCCCCAAGGAGATCGCCGTCGGTCTCTTCTTCGCCGCCGCCACCTTCATCCCCACCGTCGCCCGCCGTCCCGACCTTCGACTTCCTCTCCTTCCCTCCGCCCTCCTCTTCGCCACACTTTGCAGCCTCAACTGCCTCTTCATCTACGCGTGGGAACACGAGGAGGACTGCACTAACCATCCTGCCCACGCGATCACGCGCCGTGCCATCCGCAACCTCCCACTGCTAACGGTTCTGCTCGCGCTCTGCGGCGCCGCCCTCACCTTGCTCAGCCACGAAACTCCCTGGTCTGTTCCCTGCGCCATCGCATACTGCGCAGCACTTCTGTTCCTTCTTCACACTCACCATCTGGTAATCAACCCCGTCTCCCTCCGCGCCGCCGCAGACCTCGCCCTCACCACTCCGCTCCTCCTCCTGCCCTTCCTTCGTCAATGAGCTCCACCGACCCCGACTTCAACCTGATAGCCCGACCATATCGATGGCTCGAATACCTCACACTCGGTACGGCGCTGGAACATTGCCGCAATTACTATCTCCCACAGCTCCATAACCGGGACCACGCATTGGTCCTGGGCGATGGCGACGGCCGCTTCCTCGCCCAACTCCTCAAGCAGAACCAACATCTCCGCGCCGACGCAGTCGACATCAGCGCCACCATGCTCCAACTCCTCAGCAAGCGCTGTGAAGGCGCGACTCCCAACACGACCAATCGCCTCCGCACCCATAACGCCTATGCACTCACCCTCCCTCTCGAGGGCCCCTACGATCTCGTCGTCACACACTTCTTCCTCGACTGCCTCACCCAGCCCGACCTCAACGCCCTCATTACCCGCATCGCCCCCACACTCACCCCTGGAGCGCTCTGGCTCATCTCCGACTTCCGCATTCCGCCCGGTCCAATGCGCCTCCCCGCCCGGCTCCTCGTCCGCAGTCTCTACCTCGCCTTCCGCCTCCTCACCGGCCTCCGCACCACCCGCCTCCCCGATCACGCCACACCACTCATGCAAGCCGGCCTTACCCGAATCTCCGCACAGCATCGGCTCGCTGGCCTCCTCACCACAGAACTCTGGCAGATCTAGCCAACCCACAAACTTCTCCCACATCAAACTGGAAGCACCCTACAATCCGTACTATGCTGCGCACACACCTACTCACCGTCGCCGCCATCCTCTCCGCATCGGTCGCCTTGCAAGCGCAAAACGGCATCGCAACGAACGCCCCAAACGGCCAACCTCTCTCCACTCGCGTCGTCGCTTACACCATCGACGCCCGCCTCGACACCGACAAGAAATCCCTCGACGCCACCGAGACCATCACCTACAAGAACCTCACCGGCCAGCCTCTCAACACCGTTCCATTTCACCTCTACCTCAACGCCTTCCGCCCCGAGTCCTCCTTCTCCCGCGAGACCCACCTCAACGGCGGCGTTCGCGACTCGGAGAGCGGGAATGACTATCCCGACGAAAAGCTAGGCAGCATCACCATCTCGCACATTGACGCCGAAGGCTACGGCGACCTCACCTCCGCCATGCACTTCATCGCCCCCGACGACGGCAATGCGCAGGATCACACCGTCGCCGAGATACCACTTCCTCACCCACTCGCCCCCATCGACTCCATCACCTTTCACCTTGCGTTCCACGATCAGTTCCCGCTCTCCGTCGCCCGCAACGGCTACAAGCGCGACTTCATCATGGGAGGCCAGTGGTATCCCAAACCCGGTGTCTTCTGGCACGGCGCATGGAACTGCCATCAGTACCATGCCACCACCGAGTTCTTCTCCGACTTCGCCACCTTCAACGTCACCCTCACCCTTCCACGCCGATACATCGTAGGAGCCAGCGGCGTCCCCACCGGCGAACTCGTCAATCCCAACGGCACCATGACCCTCAGCTTCGTCGGAGAAGACATCGGCGACTTCGCCTGGGCCGCGAGCCCTAACTTCACCATCACCGATGGCACTTTCCTCTCCTCACTCGGCCCTGTGAAGGTTCACGTTCTTGCGTTAGCCGCACACCCCAAAGGCGGCCAACGCTATCTCGACATCCTGCAAAAGACCCTCGCCCAGTACGATCAGCGCTACGGCCCCTACCCCTACAAGATCATCACCCTCATTGACCCGGAACCTGGCTCAGAGATGGGTGGCATGGAGTACCCCACCCTCTTCACTGCCGACACAGGGTGGTACGACCCGACCCACATCACCGAGGTCACCGTCGAACACGAGTTCGGCCACCAGTACTGGTACGCCATGGTCGCCACCAACGAGTTCCAGGACGCCTGGCTCGACGAAGGCATCAACTCGTACACCGAGGTCACCGTCCTCGATGCCATCCTTGGCCACAACACCTCCCTCTTTAATCGCTCCTACGCCAATGCCGGAGACTACGAACTGCAGCGTCTCCAATACTTGTTCATGCCCTACTACGATCCCGTCACCCGCTGGGCCTTCAAGTTCCGCAGCACTTATTCCTACGGCGGGATCACCTACGGCAAGTCTGCCACCCTCTTGGCCACCCTCGAAACACTTATCGGCCGCGACGCCATAGACGAAGCAATGCGCACCTATTTCCTGCGCTACCGCTTCACCCACCCCACCACGGAAGACTTTCTTCGCACCATCGAAGAAGTCGCCATCAAGAACGGTCGCGCCAAAGTCACCGGTGGTACTGTCGACTCATCCAACCACTACACAGCTCAGAATCAGTACCACGTCACCTTCGAAACCGGCAAAGCCGGCATTGGCGGTGCGACCGATGAAGCAAATCTCATGAAGCTCCATCCCGAGCTGGCCTCTCTCTTGAACTCGCCCGATCGTCAAAGTGTCTTCCCTGTGTCCAGCCTCCGCCCATTCTTTGACCAGGCCGTCTACGGTACGCAAGTGCTCGACTACTCCGTCGACAGCATATCCTCAGACCCGGTGCAGTGGTGGCTGCCTGCATCCAAAGACAAAAAACAAAATCAGTATCTCTCCACCGTCTATCTCCGCCGCAAAGACGACTTCATCCACCCCGTAACCGCCGAGATAGTCTTCGACGACGGCACGCGCATCCGCGAGAACTGGAACGGCGTCGACCGATGGGTCAAGTTCACCTACACCCGCAACGCCAAAATTGTCTCAGCCGAGATAGATCCCGACCACTCTGTCCTCCTCGACTCGAACTTCTTCAACAACAGCTACACCACCGCCTCAAACAAGGTGCCAGCCCACAAACTGACCAATCTCTGGCTGAGCTTCAATCAACTCGTAGCTCAACTCGTCTCCTGGATCGTGTAACCGATCCTTGTTCTGTTCTTCCTAGCTTCGTGTCGCCGCCGCATTTTAGGAGAGGCCCCGCACCATGCTTCAACACCGCAACATCTTCACTCACGGCCTGTCTCTCACTCTGCGCAGGCTTCCCGCGCTGCTCTGGACTTACGCCTTCAACCTCGCACTCGCCTTACTCTTTTCGATTGGCCTCAACCTGCAACTCACCACCCTTCTCAATCACTCCCTCGCCGCCCAACGGCTCTCAAGCGGCTTCGACCTCGGGCCCATCGGCGAAATCTTCCTGCACCTCCACGAAGGTCCCATGGGAGACGCGGGCATCGCCCTCGGACACGCCTCCGTCTTTCTCTATCTCCTCGTCTACTTCCTGCTCGTACCCGGAACCCTCTTCTGTTATCAGACCAACGCCCCAGCCCGGCTCGGAACTCTACTCCAGCAAGGTCTAGCCCTCTTCTGGCGCTTCGTTCGCATTACCCTCATCGTCCTTCTCGCCTCCGTCATCGTCCTCGGCCCACTCTTTTATCTGCAGGGCGAGTGGGCAGACTACGTTGATGATCACTCCGTAGGACGCGCCGCATTCTTCCAAACCCTCGCCGGAAATATCGTCATCTTCCTCGTCGCTTCGGTCCTCCGTCTCTACTTCGATCTCGTCGAGGTCTATACCGTCCAACTCGGCCTCCAACTCAGACCGAACGGCAATCCTGACCGCCGTGTTCACCGCGCCCTCGCTCCCGCCTGGCATACTCTTCGCACTCATTTCTCGCAAGCGTGGTCCATCTTCCTCTTTCTCACCATCCTCGGGTTCGCGGCGGTCGTCCTCACCGCCCGCACCTCGATGCACATGCTCGCGCAACCCCGCGTCTGGCCCACATTCCTACTCGCTCAGCTTGGTCTCTTTCTCATGCTCCTCACCCGTTTCTGGCAGCGCGGAGTAGAGACCTCGCTCGCCCTTCAACACCCCATCGCCGCGCCATCGGTCCCGCCGATCGTCCCCATCGCCGTCGTAGCCGATCCAACCCGCCGCATCCAGCTCACCCCCGAACACGCCAGTCCCGCTACACTCGAACCCATCGCCAACCCCGAGCCCGCTTCTCCGTCACTGGATGAGCCCGATCCCGGCGTCTTCCACCACTATCCCGTCAAACCACCACAATGAGTCCACGTCTCACTACACATTCACCGCAAAGACACCATCCAGAAACAGATCTGCGCTAAAATGTTAATAGACTATGAATTTGTTTATCCTTCGACACGCAAGTGCTGGCCTACGACGCCCGAATCCACTCCTCGACTCCAAGCGCCCTCTCGACAAGGAAGGCAAAAAACATTGCATCCAGCTCGCTCACGTATTGAATGCTCTAGATATCCAGTTCGACCTGATCGTCTCGAGCCCCTTGAAGCGATGCCTGCAGACTGCATCCCTGGTCGGCACTGAAACCGGCTACGAGGCCCAGATCCTTCACTCCACTGCACTTGCCCCGGAGGCCACACTCAAGGAGTTCCAGAAGCTACTCCGCGAATGCGGAGATCGTGAGAATCTGCTCGTCGTCGGTCACAATCCCAATCTCACCAGCTTCCTCGGTTCGCTGCTCGTGCCCGCCTCCGGGCCCGAGGCCAAGGTTCGCCTCCGCAAAGGTTCGCTCGCCCGCGTCATTCTCACGCGCGGACCGGCCACCCTGCAGGGTCTGCTCGATCCCCGGACCGTTCGCGCGCTTTACGCTACTTCGACAAAGAGCTCGCGCCGAAAGACCTCGCGGAAGTAATCCGCCTCTTTCCGCAACGACCAGGCCTCAAGCTCCGCCCCACCTCGTCCTGGGACTAACTCCAGCAGCACCCGCTTCGGATAAACATGCGTCCTCACTTGCAGGACCGCGCTAGCCCGATCCTGGTTCAACGCCACCGCCAGCCGTAGCAGCACTACCGCGCGCGTCACATGCACATGCTCTTCCACAGGAATCCACCGCATCGGACGATCCATCGGCTCCGGCCGGCTCTTGCCCATGTACCGCGCAATTGCGCTGACGATCATGCGCTGCTCCGGCGAAAAACCGAATATCTCCGAGTTCGCAATGATGTACTGCGTATGCCGATAGTGCCCCTGGTGGTTCATAAACTTCCCGACATCCTGCATCATCGCCGCGGCCTCTAACCACAGCTTGTAGTCCTCCGGCAGCTCATGCACCCTCGCCAGCGAATCGAACAGCTCCACCACATGCTGCCGTACCGGTTCCACACTCCGCTGTTCGATGTTGTACCGTTTGCATACCTCCAACACACCTGCCCACCGCTCATTCTCGATCTTCTGGTGCACTGAAGTCCGCAGATCGACCTCTGCCAGCATCTGCGCCAGCACTCCGTCCCTCAGCCCCAGCGACGAGTAGCGAAATCCCTTCAGCCCCAGCCGCTCCAGCAGACTGGCGTATACCAGCGACCCGCCAACAATAATCTCCGACCGCCGGGGCCCGATTCCAGGCACCGCCTCCCGTTGCGCATTACTCATCTTCGCCAGCCGGTCAGCCAGCTTGCGAACATCGGGAGTATCCGCCGTCATCGCCCCCACGCGCTCCAGTCGCTTCTTCGCCAGCGTCTTCTTCGTGGCTCGCCCATTGCGTATATGCCCGCTTGCCTCTGCAAGCGCCGCCGCTGTCCCGGATGTCGCGATCACCAACCCCACACGCGGCGTCCCCAGCTTCTTCTCCGCGCGCCGCATCTCGCGTTCGATAAACTGCTTCAACCGCGCCACGTCCTCCTTCGCCGGCGGATCGCTCTGCAGAAACTCCTCCTGCAGCCGCACCGCTCCCAGCGGCATTGTCACCATCGTCTTGATCCGCCCGCCATCGGACGCCGTCACCTCGCAGCTCCCTCCCCCCAGGTCGATCAGCAGACACCGCCCGCGCGCTCCCACCTCATGCGTTACCACGCCAAGATGAATCAACCGGCCCTCTTCCAAGCCCGAGATCACCTCAACGCTCCACCCCGTTGTCGCCTTCACCCACTCGGTAAACGCGGCCGCATTCCGTGCGTCCCGCATCGCGCTCGTCGCCACCACGCGGACCTTGTCCACAACATGTAGTTGCACCGCCTTATGAAACCGCTTCAGCGCGCGAATCGTCGCAGCCATCGCCTCAGGCGAGATCACCCCGGTCTGAAAGACACTCTCCCCAAGCCGCGTGACCTCGCGGTCTTCGTGAAGCGTCTTCAGCCGGTGCATCTGCACCGAAGCAATCTTCAACCGGCACGAATTCGATCCAATATCTATCGCGGCAAACGTAGGCATCGTCCTTGCATCACCTCAGACGGAAAAATCCCGCCTCCAGCAGATTACATCCACCAACACCCGCCGCCGTGCATCCAATTCTTCATACGTGGGATCCATCTCACCCATTTATGCTGAAAGAGCACCATGAACTCATGATGAACCAAACCCTCCTCGAAACACCCGCCGAACGTCCGGCGACCTTCTACACCGGAACCCCTCGACGCTCCACCGCTCTCCTCATCCTCAGCGGTCTCTGGCTGGTCATCTTCTTTGCCGCACTCTTCGCGCCACCTCTGCTCGACGACGCCGACGCCACCCACGCCAGCGCAGCCCGTCACATGGCCCTCACCGGCGACCTCGTCACCCTCCGCGTCGACGGCGTCCGCTATCTCGAAAAAGCTCCTCTCCCCTACTGGCTCGTCGCCCTCAGCTTTCGTCTCTTCGGCTTCAACACTTTTGCCGCACACCTCCCACAGGCCATCGCCGTTCTCTTGCTCGCGTTCCTCGGCTACCGTTGGGCCGAGCGCGCCTTCAACGCTCACGCCGCCTTCTACACGGGCCTCGCCACCCTCACCTCCACCGGCATCTTCCTCTTTACCCGTTACTTCATCCCCGAAGTCCTGCTCTCCCTCTTCCTCTGCACCGCCCTCTACTGCCTCCTTCGCAGCCTCGAAGAGCCCGCCTCTACAACTGCGGGTGCATCATTCATGCAGACTCACCGTACGCATTCGCGCGATAGCGTGACCCGCTCTCCTTCACCTAACCCAAAATCCGTCATTTCGACCGGAGGCGGCGCACTTGCCGCCGCAGTGGAGAAATCTGCTTCTCGTTTTGCCCCACCCACCCACGCCTACATCATGTGGACAGCCCTGGCCCTCGCCGTATTAACCAAAGGCCTGGTAGCCCTGGTCTTCTTTTTCGGCGCTGCCATCGTCTATCTCAGCCTCACCGGCGACTACAAACAGTGGCGCAAACTCAAACCGCTAACCGGCGCCCTGCTTTTCTTTGCAATCGCCGCTCCCTGGCACATCCTCGCGGGTCTACGTAACACCGGCGGAATGAACGGCCACGGCTTCTTCTGGTTCTACTTTGTCAACGAGCACTTGCTCCGCTTCCTCGGTCGACGCTACCCAATGGACTACAACAAGCTCCCCAGCTCCCTCTTCTGGAGCCTTCACCTCGTCTGGCTCTTCCCCTGGTCTCTCTTCTGTGGCGCTCTCATCCTCCGGGCCTATCGTGCCTTCCAGCGCTACTGCGAGGCCCACCCAATCCTCGAAGACCAAACCCTCTTCTGGCAGCCCTTTGCCGTCGTCGCCGTCGGTCTCGCTCTCCGCGAAACCGCGCACGTCCCTTACTTCTTCACCGTGCTCCTTGCGCTCGTCCTCTTCCTCCTCCAAGCACTCCGCAGACGCCAGCGCACCTCTCCAACCTCTACGCCTCTCCTCCGAAGTGCCAACTTCTCTCAACGCACCACATTCCTCCTCAGCGTCTTCGCGTCTCTCGTCCTTGTCTTCTTCTCCCTCTCCACCAATCAGGAGTACTACACCTTCCCTGCATACCTCCCACTTCTGGTCCTCATCGCCGCAGCACTCGCACGCGCCGAAAACAACTACTCTGAAGACGAATCGCCGCCCGCCGCTGGATCACCGGTCGCCCACGCGACTCTCACGATTCTCGGTGTCGCCTTCGCACTCACTCTCGCCTACGGCCTCTGGACCTCCCGCCACCTCGCCTTCGTCCCCGACATCGGCGACCTCCTCGCGCATCGCGGCGTCGGCGACTACACCCTCTCCATGTCCGCCCTCTTCGATCTCACCGGCCCCAGCTTCGCCGCACTCCGCGTCCCTGCAATCCTCGCCGCGCTCGCCTTCTCCCTTGGCCCCGCGATAGCGTGGCTTCTCCGTTCGCAGCGCCGCCATCTTGCCGCGACCACAACCATCGCCATTACTTCAGCAACCTTTCTCATCGCCGCGCACATCGCCTTCGCCCGCTTCGCGCCAATGCTCTCCTCAAAAGGCTTCGCCGAAACCATCCAGCAGCTCGAAGCCAGCCACGCCATCTCCACCCAGAACAAAATTCTCCTCTATGGAGACCAGGCCTACGGTTCATCGATCCCCTTCTACCTCGGCCGCGACGTCTCCCTCGTCGAAGGCCGCTCCACCTCCATGCTCTTCGGCAGCACCTTCCCCGACGCTCCACCCATCTTCCTCACCCGCAGGATCTTCTCAACACCTGGGGCAAAGGCGAGCGCAAGATCCTCTTCGTCCCCATCGAAAAGCGCGACGAAGTCGACCATCTGCTCGGCGACCATAAAGTTCTACTCAAAGAAAGCTCCGGCAAATCCCTCTACACCGACCGCCCCCTCGACAAGAACAGTTCTCAGCTCTCCGTGATCAGTTCTCAGTCAATAATGGATCACTGACTGAGAACAGACAACTAAGAACTGAGAACTGACAACTGACAACTGACAACCAACCCGTCCCCCGCCGATGGAGCCCCCGCTCCCTCGCGTCCTCGTCCTCAGCTGGTTCATCCTCCAGATCGGCGGACTCTTCACCCCCGGCCTCCTCGACGACGTCGACTCCATCTACATCGAGATCGCCCGCGAGATGATGCAGCGCCACGACTACGTCACTCCCTACATCAACGGCATCCGCTTCTTCGACAAGCCGCCCCTCATGTACTGGATGGCCGCGGGCTCAATGCATCTCTTCGGCATTCACGACTGGGCCGCGCGCATCCCGCTTGCCCTGGGCTTTCTCGCTCTTCTCCTGAGCGTCTACGCCCTCGGCATCCGTCTCTTCACAACAGTCTCTCCCAGCACCAACCCCGACCGCGGCGGCTTCTACGCAGCACTCGCAATGGCCACTAGCGTCGGCCCCTACCTCTACACCCGCTTCTACATCCCCGACATCCTCCTCGCCCTCTGGATGACCCTCGCCGTTCACCTCTTCCTCATAGCCCTCGATCGAATCAACGCAACCCCGGCACAAAGTGCACTCCTCCCCTGCTTAGCCTTCGCTGCAATCATGGCCCTGAACGTTCTGACCAAAGGCCTCATAGGCCTGGTCTTTCCCATCGCCTTCGTCTTTCTCTATCTGGCCATAACCAAACAACTCCATCTCCTGCTCAGGCTCCACCTCCTCGCAAGCACAGCCGTCTTCCTCCTCATCGCAGCACCATGGCACATCCTCGCCGCACTCCGCACCCCGGCCATCGCTCTCCCGCAAGGCGTGGGCCTTCCCGCAACCGGCGGCTGGGCGTGGTTCTATCTCTACAACGAGCACATCGCTCGCTTCCTCTCCAAACGCATCCCCCACGACTACGGCCAAACCCCCATCTGGCTCTTCTGGCTATTCACCGCGCTCTGGATGGTCCCTTGGGTAGCCTTCATCCCTGCCTCTATTCCAGGAATCCTTCGCGCACTTCGACGCAAGCAGGCCTTTGTTCTCGCGCATAACAGTGACGCTCCAGCCGAGGTCATCGCACACAAGGAAAAATCTGCAATCGCGGCAATCAGGCGCAACCGTCAGGCAGCCATCACCCTGCTCCTCTGGATCGGCATCGTCCTCGGCTTCTTCACTCTCTCCGCCCGGCAGGAGTACTACGGTCTTCCCGCCCTTCCCGCGCTCGCACTCCTCTCAGCAGGCGCACTCGCCGTCGCAGACAACAGGCTCGCAGACAGGGCAAAGGTTCAACGCAGTCTCCTCCGCTGGTCGGCATGGCTTCTCGTCCCCCTCACCACACTCGTCGCCATTATCTGCGGATACTTCGCCTTCACCGCCCACCCTCCCGCCCCAGGCACCGACATCGTCTCTCTTCTCGCAATGGCCGGAGGCACCGAAGCCTACAACCTCTCGCTCAGCCACGTCACAGACCTCACCGGAGCCGCCATGGGCTTCTTCCGCGGGCCACTCGCGGCCACTGCACTCGGAATGTTGGGAATCGGCTTTGGCAGCTATCTTCTCCGGCGCCGCGGAAGCACCTACGCCGCAAATCTCACCCTCGCCGCGGCAATGACTCTCACCCTTCTCGCCGCGCACGACGGCCTCACCCGCTTCTACCCAATCCTCGGCTCCAGGGGCCCCGCGCTAGCCATCAACGAAGCCCAGCAAAGAGCGCCACGCCCCGATGACCTGATCATCATCGACGGAGAACTGACTGCCGGCTCAACCTTGATTTTCTACACGGGCCAGCAGGTCCACCTGATCAACGGCCGCGTCAACGGCCTCTGGTTCGGCAGCTTCTGGCCAGACTCCCCACGCATCTTCGAGACAGAAGATTCCCTCCGCCAGCTCTGGGCCGGTCCTCGCCGCGTCTTCCTCTTCACCTATGACCCCACCACGCGCGCCAAAGTCTTAGCGACGTACGGCACCGTCCAGACCCTCGCTAGCGCCGGCGGCAAGACCGTTCTGACCAACCGCTAGCCGCTAACGCCGTTCATGGTCTGACGCAAACCGATTCGTTGCAAGATTCGTCCTGCTCCCTGAAGCGCGGCGCATCCGCCCACCATCAATCAGCTCGTAGATTTCACCACGCCACTGAATCCGATTGCTTGCGTAACTCATCATCCATGTCAACGCGCCAATCAGATCGCGTACCGGAAACAAGATCATCGCCGCCAAGATTCGTTTTTCCCGGACAACATACTTCCCCACCACCAAAGCCTGAACACTTCGTCCCAGCACGCTGCCAGCCAGTGCGCACCATCCCAGCACCGGCATCCCCAACATCAGTGCCCCGGCCCATGCAATCACTCCAAATGGCACCCCAAACGTAAGGCCCGTGCCGAGATGTCCCTTTGGCCGCGAAAATCGCGTGCTCTTCATCCACCGCACCTGATGCTTCATCGAGTCAATAAAGTCCGCCTGCAGCACCATATGGTCGATCGCGTGCCCACTCAGCACGACCTTGTGCCCGTTCTTCGCAATCCAGTTCCCCAGCACAAAATCGTCGGCGCAATACTCCGCCATACTTTCGAACCCGCCCATCTCCGCTACCCGTTCTCGTCGCGTCACCATCGTGGGCCCAAGCGCAAACTGAACCGGTTCGACGAGGCTGTCCGCACAGATGCCCGAACTCATCTCGATCGTCATCCCCACAGCCTCCAGCTGCGACCACAGCCCGCCCTTCATCACCAGTCCTCGGTACAGGCAGGTCGCGCAGCCAACCTGCTCATCGGAAAACGGCATTACGATCCTGCGCAGATAGTCCGGCGTCACGCGTACATCGCTATCGCTGATAGCCCAGAGATCGTGGGTCGCCACCTTCGCCATCGCCGCCAGCGAGCAGACCTTCGCATTCGCAGCCCATGGCGCTCCGCTCGCCACAAACCTCGTAGTGATCTCTGGATAATCGGCAGCCACCCGTCGTGCGATCTCCAGGCCCTCGTCCGCCTCGCTGCGCGCGCAGAACAACACTTCGACCCGCGAAACGCCGTTCTCTTCCGTCACCTCGCCAGCGGCCGCAACATGCTGCAGATAATCCTGCTCAAAAAAAGTCCTGAGGTTCGACTCCAACCCAACCTCGTCCCCGTGCAGCGGCTTAAACAGGCTGATCGCCGGCAGGAACTCCGGTTGCCTTCCCAGGCGGGCTTCCTCTCGTAAGGCCGCGACTCTGAAACGCCGAGCACCCAGCAAGACCATTCCGAGATAGATACTCGAGGTAAGCAGACCGAACAATCCCAATAGCAACAGTCCCCAATGCACTGCGGACATCAACTGCCTCCAACTCCCGGCACACTGGCCAGTCTACGTTATCAATCTGTTCTTGTTTCGAAGGCCCGGCTCTTACCCTGAGTTCCACGTGTCAGTCTCGCGGGTTGATACTTTTGACGCCGAACATCGGCTCTAAGTTCTGAAATAAATTCAATTCCTAATGCGGCTCTTCGACCCTTCCCCCACCCTTGAGCGTATAAATCTTTCCTCGGTAGTAAAATTTGTCCCCGCCATAGCTCCCGATCCAAAGCACACTGCCAAGCAAATCTCTCAATGGATACAACAACATACCTCGCACCCAGCCCTCGTCTCCCATTACTTGCAATATCGCCGCCGCCTGCACCCATCGGTTCAGAACCGTCCCGGCCAGCCATGCAAGGCCAAGCGCAGCATGGCCGCTCAGCAGACCCCAAATCAGTCCCATCAAGCCAAACGGAATCGCAAACGTAAGCCCCGAACCCAAATGCCCCAGAGGCCGAGACCGCCGAGTGCTCTGCATCCACCGAAGCTGGTTACGGAACGACAATCCGAACGGCGTGTCCTGCACCATCAGCCGAATCACATGCGTCGCCATCCGCACCCCAACCCCGTGCGCCGCCAGCCGATTCCCCAACACAAAATCGTCGGCATAAAACTGCCCCAGATCGTCGAACCCGCCCGCCGTTCGAAACGACTCCTTACGCACGGCCATCGACGCGCCAAGCGCAAACTTCGTCCCCTCCAGCATGTCCGCCACCAGCACACCCGAGGTCATCTCTACGCTCTTGCCTACCGCATCCAGTTGCGAAGAAAACCCCGCCTTCGTCCCCAGATCCGTCGTCCCCAGATACACGCACGAAGCCAGCCCCATCCGCGGATCCTTCAGGTTCTGCACCATCCGCCGAAGATATTCCTTCGTCACCCGCACATCTGCATCGCTCGTAATAAAGAGTGGATGCTTGGCCACCGAGTCCATCTTCGCCAGCGAGTACACCTTCGCGTTGTGGAACTTCGGAGTGGGCTCTCCGCACGTCACATATCGTGCATCCACCAGCGGATACCGCTCTCCCACCCGCCGCGCCAGTTGCAACCCCTCGTCACTCTCATGCCGCGCACAGAACAGCAGCTCAAACTCTGGGTAGTCCTGCTCGAAAAATGACTCCAGGTTCCGCTCCAGTCCCGGCTCCGTCCCATGCAGCGGCTTTAAGACACTCAGCGGAGGTAAAAACGCGGGTGTCTCCCGGTCTTCCCGCCGCTTCCGCACTCCAAAGCGTACTGCAGCCGCTATCACCATCAGGCAATAGATCGTCGAGGTTACCGTGCCGCACAGCGCGACCCAAAATAAGATCCGAAGCAACAAACTCATCGCACCCTTGCATACCCTCCAGCGCGGGCCGGAGAATCTACGTCGATCCGCAGTCCTTCAGTTTATCGCAGGAGAATCCTCCTTCAACTCGGTGAGATAATTTCCGCACGGGAGAGCTCTCGCTTGCACGCTGTCTTTGCCAAAAGAGTACGCCCCGCAACTCAGATCATCGCCATCCTTCTCGCGGTCGCCGGAGCTGCTGGCGCTCACGCTGCGGCAACTCACCCGGCAACTCGTACAAAGATCAACTCCCGCGACCAGCTCACCTACATCTGGATCCACCCCGGCTCTTATCTCACAGGCTGCGATCCGCAGGATAAAGAATGCATCGGTTGGGAAAGGCCGCGACACAAAATCCTCATCGAAAACGGTTTTTGGATCGGCCAGACCGAAGTTACGCAAGCTGCCTACCAGCGCCTCATGAACTCGAATCCCAGTCGTTATAAAAATCCGCAAAGGCCAGCCGAACAAATCGATTGGTATTCAGCCACAAATTACTGCAAACGTGTCGGCATGCGCCTACCCACGGAATCCGAATGGGAATTTGCCGCCCTGGGCGGAATTCAATCACCGCGATATGGGGCCATAGACAAAATTGCTTGGTACGACGGAAACAGCGGCGACACGACACACGACGTGGCCCAGAAACGGCCCAATACCTATGGCCTTTTCGACATGCTGGGCAACGTATGGGAGTGGGTCGAAGACGTCTGCACCTGTGACCCAAAACGCCGGATCATGAAAGGTGGCTACAACATCTCCAGAGACCTTCGCGTTCCCAACCGCGAGACGCCCCTCGATGGTCTACAACACCGCAACATCGGCTTCCGATGCGTCGCAGACTCGCTCCCGTAGCCCAAAGTCCTCTTGTTTCACCGCTTCTTCCCAGTCTTAACGGACGTGACCTTCATCGGCATCACCACCGGCCGTCGCATTGGGACCAACCCTGCACCGGGCTGTTGTTGCTGTTGCATCCGCGTCAACATCTCCGTCCGCACATAATCGACAAACCCCTGCATCTGCCGGTTCATCTCCTCCATCCGCTCCCGCATCTGCAGCACAATACCAATCCCAGCAATATTCACCCCAAGGTCCCGCGCCAGGTTCAAAATAAACTCCAGCCGTTCCAGGTCTTCATCGGTATAAAGTCGTGTATTTCCTTCACTCCGCGACGGCCGCAGCAAACCTTCCCGCTCATACAGTCTCAGAGTCTGCGGATGAATCTCATACATCTCCGCCACCGACGAAATCATGTACGCGCCCTTGCTCTTCCGCTTTGTCGCCATCACCAAACCTCGACCCGACTACTTCTACGCAGTCTAGCTCTTTCCCACATACGCCCGTCAAACAAACTCAGCTATCCTCAAATTCAGCATCTAACTGGATTAATGAAAAAATCAAGGGCCGTCCTCCATACCGCGCATCTCCTCACCGGAATCGCCGCCGTAGCAGCAGCTTACGCCCTTAAGTTGAGCACCCCAAAACGGCGCCCCGGGCAGGTTGTCCTCATCACCGGCGGCTCCCGTGGACTCGGCCTCGCCTTGGCCGAGCGCTACGGTCGCTCCGGAGCCAAACTCGTCCTCGCTGCCCGAGACATCGAAGAACTCATCACCGCGCGCCACACCCTCCTCGATCGCCAAGCCATCGAGTCCCCCGATGATGTCCTTCTCATCCCCGCTGATCTCACCGACGCCGCCCAGGCCGCAATGCTCATCGACCACGCCATCGGCCACTTCGGTCGTATCGACGTCCTCATCAACAACGCCGGCATCATCGAAGTCGGCCCCGTCGAAAACCAGCCAATCGCCGCCTATCGCCGCGCCATGGCTACCAACTTCTTCGCCGCGCTCCACACCACCCACGCCGCGCTTCCTCATCTGCTCCGCCGCAACCCCATTCGCGGCGACGCCGCCATCGTCAACATCGCCAGCATCGGCGGCAAGTTCGCCATGCCCCACATGCTCCCCTACGTCGCCAGCAAATTCGCCCTCGTGGGCTTCTCCGAAGGCCTCCACGCCGAACTCCGCCACAAAGGCATCCGCGTCACCACCGTCTGCCCTGGCCTTATGCGCAGCGGCGGCGAAGCCCACGCTGAATTCACCGGCCAGACAAAAAAAGAGCAGCGCTGGTTCAACCTCGCCGCGAAAACCCCAGTCCTCGCCGCCTCAGTCCGCCACGCCGCCAACAAAATCTACAACGCCGTAGCGGCAGGCCGCGCCGAGATCACCATCACCCCGCAAGCCTGGCTAGCCGCCCGTATCGTCGGCCTGGCCCCAGCCACCACCCAATATCTAGCCAGCCTGGCCAACCACCTTCTCCTACCGGAACCATCCACCAGTGACCAGCTCACCCTCGGCTTCACCCTCAAAGTCTCCGCCCACACCGCAGACACAATCTTCGAACAGAAAATCCGCCCCGAGCAAAGCTGATTGTTCAAAACCTAAAAACCCATGTCCCGTTTTGGGGACATGGGTTTTCCAGACGCCATACCGCTCATTTCAACCAAGTATTTTTGCGATCGTGGCTTTTCTCCCTACACGGCCGCAAACAACCCCTCCCGCGGCTCCTCCGGATTCAACTTAGCCAGTTCCCTGAGTATGTCCTTGCTCCGCTCATCCTGCACCTTAGGCACCACGATCTTCACCTCAACGATCTGGTCCCCACGCTTTCCCTCATGCGCAGCACTCGGCACACCCTTCTCCCGAAGCCTCAGTTTCTGCCCCGTCTGCGTCCCGGGCGGAATCTTCAACTGCGTCCGTCCTCCGCCCTCATGCGTATCAATCGTCGGCACATCGATCTTCGCGCCCAGCGCGGCCTCCGTCATCGTAACCGGAACAGTTACATAAATATCATCGCCAGTCCGCGTAAACACCGGATGCGTCCCCGCCTTGATAATCAAAAACAAATCACCCGCAGCTCCGCCGTTCGTTCCGGCATTGCCCTTCCCAGCCAGCCGAATCCTCTGCCCATCCCGAGTCCCCGCCTTGATCCGAAAATCCAGCGGCTCCTTCTTGATCACCACGCCTTCGCCATCGCACGTCGGGCACGCATTCTGCACCTTGCCCGAACCGCCGCACCGCGGGCACTGAATATTGAACTTCATCCGCCCGCCCATCTGCGTCACCTGTCCCGACCCATGGCACTCCGGGCACTCCACACTTCCACCCGTAGTCGACTTGCCCTTGCACGTCGGACAAATCTCCTGCCGCTGAATCTCCAGCCGCGCCACTCCACCGCGCACCGCAGTCCAGAAATCCACACTCACCTGATACTCAAGATCGGTCCCCGGCTGCGGTCCCCGAGCGGCCTGCTTCCCGCCATTGAACATCCCGCTGAAGATATCCTTGAAGCTCCCCCCAAAACCGCCGCCGGACTGCTGCTCCGCATGCCCGCCGCCCTGAAAGTCCGAAAAATCAAACCCTCCAAAATCGAACGGCACCTCCTGCCCCGCTCGTCCACCCGTCTGCGTCGTATAGCCACGATGGCCACCCCCGCCATAACCACCGCGTGCCGCAGCCTCCGCCGCAGCCGGATCGATGTTGTCCGAGTAGAACCCCAGCTGGTCATAGATCTTCCGCTTCTTGTCGTCGCTCAAAACATCGTTCGCCTCGGAGATCTCCTTGAACTTCTCCTCCGCCTTCTTGTCATTCGGATTTACGTCCGGATGATACTTGCGCGCGGCCTTGCGAAACGCCTTGCGAATCTCATCCGCCGTCGCCGTCTTCTTGACACCCAATACGCCGTAATAGTCTTTCGTCTGTGTTGTCGCCATAGTCTTCTTCCATTCTGCAACCAGCGCGGCTCTTCCGCACCTCTAAACCCAAATCAATTGTCGAACCACTAAGCCGCCGCCTGGCAAACCGGGCACCAAAACAAATTCCGTCCCGCCATCACCTCAGTCAAAATCTTAGTCCCACTCACAAAACAAGGCCGTCCCTGCCGCCGGTACACATAATGCGCCTCTTCCTTCAACGCCTGCCCCTTCTTGTGGGGCCGGTCCTTCGGCTTCGTCGTCACAATCCGCCTATCGACCATCGCCGCCTTCATCAACACACCCGCATCCTTCCATATCGACCGCAGCGTGCTCTCCGCTACATCCTTGCCCGGAGTAAACGGATTCAGCTTCGCCCTGAACAGCAACTCCGCCCGAAAGATATTCCCAACACCAGCCGCCACCGACTGGTCCATCAGCAACTCCCCAATCGTCTTCCTGCTCTTCTTCACCCTCTCAACGAACTTCTCCGGCCCGTCTCCATTCAGCGGATCAGGCCCCAGCCGCTGCAGCAGCTTATCCCACATCTCCTGCGAATAAATCGTGCAATCCATCGGCCCCCGCAGCTCAACCCACGCCACCTTCTCCGGCGCCAGATTGTCCGAGCCGTCGTCCTCCGAATACCACCGGTGCGGCTTACTCGCATCCGGCCCGGCAGCCTTCTTCACCGCCGCCGCATTCCACATCCTCAGCCGCAGAGCCCCCCGAACAGGTAGCAGCGGCCCCGAGCCCTCGGTAAAGTCCCCTTGCAATCCCAAATGCACATGCAGGATCCGGTCCTTCCCAAAGTCATATCCCAGGTGCTTCCCAACAGCCATCACCCGCTCAAGCTTCCGCCCATCGATCACCGCCGAATCCGTAAACCGCCCCTGCGGACCATCTACGCGCACAAGTCGGCCACCAAACGCAGCATAGTGCCGCTCCGCCCATCGATGGATCTCATTCCCCTCTGGCATCGCCTCTCCTGAAAAACAGAAAACAATGGCGACGGCACTGGTCACACCAGAACTACCGTCGCCACCGTCAGAAAATCAACTCAATCCACCGTCAGAAAATTAGTTCCAGACTTGCTTGGCCTCAATCGCCTCAATCGAAAACATCTGGTCTGGTTCCATCTGCTGCATGCGCTGTACAAACTGTTCAGCCTCTTCACGGGTGTCGAACATCATCCGGTTGTACAACCGTCCCGCGCGTACCTGGTCACATCGCCACATTGTCTCGGTCATCGCCTTACCTCCAAGCAATCGATTGAGTTCCAGGTTCTCCAGCCAAAGCAAATCCGCGTACTGGTCATCCCTTTCGCTGCTATTCACTTCAACACCTTTCCGGGTGATAAGTCGCACTCTACACGCCCGACCACCACACCCCATCTTGAAAAAACGAGGGGCACCCTTATAGGAACGCCCCTCACCTTATGTACGTCCATACAACTTAGATGGATTACACTTACTTCTTTTCGTCCACATCGACATACTCAGCGTCGATCACACCTTCGTCTTTCTTGTGCTCTTCGGTCGTTCCTTCCGCTGCCGTGGCTCCGTCAGTCGGCGCCGTCGCGGAGGCCGCAGTCGCCTTGTACATCGCCTCGGCGAGCTTGTGGCTCACCGTAGTTAGACGCTCTTTGGCCGAATTAAGCTCACTTGCACTCGGCGTTCCCGCCAGCGTCGACTTTGCCTCAGTCAAAGCGGATTCAACCTCAGTCTTGTCGGACTCAGCAACCTTATCGCCGGCTTCCTTCACCATCTTCTCGACGTTGTACACCAGCGAATCCAGGCCATTGCGAGCCTCAACCGCCTCGCGCTGCTCCTTGTCCTCAGCGGCGTGAGCTTCGGCATCCTTCGCCATCCGCTCAACCTCTTCCTTGCTCAGACCCGACGAGCTCGTGATCGTGATCTTCTGATCCTTGCCAGTCGCATTGTCTTTCGCCGTCACATTCAGAATGCCGTTCGCATCGATGTCAAACGTCACCTCGATCTGCGGCACGCCACGTGGAGCAGGAGGAATTCCCGCCAGCTTGAACTTGCCCAGCGTCCGGTTCTGCGACGCCATCGGCCGTTCGCCCTGCAGCACATGCACCTCAACCTCGGTCTGCGAGTCAGCCGCCGTCGAAAACGTCTCCGTCTTCTTCGTCGGAATCGTCGTATTGCGATTGATCATCGCCGTCGCCACGCCGCCCATCGTCTCAATCGACAACGTCAGCGGAGTCACGTCGAGCAACAGCAGGTCCTTTACCTCGCCGGCCAATACGCCAGCCTGAACCGCCGCACCGATCGCAACCACCTCATCCGGGTTCACACCCTTATGCGGCTCCTTGCCGAACAACTCCTTCACCAACTGCTGGATCTTCGGCATACGCGTCTGACCACCGACCAGCACGACCTCATCGATCTTGCTCGCGTCAATTCCCGCATCCTTCATCGCCTGCTTCGACGGCCCAATCGACCGCTGCAGCAGGTCATCGACGAGAGACTCCAGCTTCGCGCGAGTCAGCTTGCGAACCAGGTGCTTCGGCCCGCTCGCATCCGCCGTAATGAAGGGGAGATTGATCTCCGTCTCCTGCGCCGTCGACAACTCGATCTTCGCGCGCTCCGCAGCATCCTTCAGCCGCTGCAGCGCCATCTCGTTGCCCTTCGAGTGCAGGTCCAGCCCGGTCTCGCTCTTGAACTCCGAGATCAACCAGTCAACGATCCGTTGATCAAGATTGTCGCCGCCAAGGTGAGTATCACCATTGGTCGACTTCACCTCAATCACGCCTTCGCCGACTTCGAGGATCGAGATATCGAACGTACCGCCGCCAAAGTCGTAGACCGCAATCGTCTCGTCCTTCTTCTTGTCCAGCCCATACGCCAACGCAGCCGCAGTCGGCTCGTTCACAATGCGCTTCACATCAAGCCCGGCAATCTTGCCGGCATCTTTCGTCGCCTGCCGCTGAGCATCGTTGAAGTAAGCCGGAACAGTGATGACAGCCTCGGTCACCGAAGTCCCCAAATAGTCTTCCGCAGCCTTCTTCAGCTTCTGCAGAATCATCGCGGAGATCTCAGGCGGTGTGTACTCCTTGCCCTGCGCCACGACGACGATGTTGTCGCCCTTCGCAACGACCTTGTACGGCACCATCTTCATCTCATCGCCAACCTCATTCAGCCGGCGGCCCATAAAACGCTTGATCGAATAGATCGTGTTCTCCGGGTTCGTAATCGCCTGCCGTTTGGCCACCTGACCAACCAGCCGCTCCCCGCTCTTCGTAAACGCAACGACAGAAGGCGTGGTCCTTCCGCCCTCTTCGTTCGGAATAACCTTCGCCTCGCCGCCTTCCATCACGGCCACGCAGGAGTTCGTCGTTCCCAAGTCAATTCCAATAATCTTCGCCATCCTTTAATCCCTCCGGGCACACAGCCCCCAATAGTTTTCTTGACCCACTCAAGAATCTCACCTTGAGTCACTTACTGTCAACTATTCTGATGCACTCTATCCCCCATGGGATTCGCAAACTTCCAAAAACGCGGAAATGCTCCTAACCGCTAACCCGGCCTCAAGTTACCGCCGATAAAGGTACATATGACCCAGCGCCTCGCAACCCACTTATTATCAATACCAGACCACAGCAAATTAGCCTCCAAAGCGGCTCTTTCCACCACAATCTAGTCCCCCGAAGGTGTCATTGTCGCCCCTGATGCCCCCCGGTACGCTTGCCTCAATTCATGCAGTACCCATGCAACACCTTGGAGCCTAGCTCATGTCCTTCCTGCCAGCCTCACGCACCACACGGAATCTCTTCAAAGTTGCCTCTCTGGGCCTCGCCGGACTCCTCGCTGGCCTCCTCGCCGGCTGCAACGACTCCCCTGACACCGCCGTAAGCGCCTCCTACACCCACGTCTCCAGCGACTCCCTCAGCTCCGACTCCTCAGCCACAGGTGAGACCTCGCGCCTTCCCGAAGTATCGAAGCCACTCAGATCCCCGCTCTCCGCCATCCCCCATCGACCCGCAGGCTCCAGGCGGGCACCATTCGTACGGTCTCCCAGGCGTTGCCACCAAGACCAGGCAACGGCTACTAGCCCCGGCAAGAGTACGAGCCGGAAACTCCACCACCAACCAAAGCGGCAGCTCCTGCGAAAGCAGGGCTGCCGCTTTTTCCATTGACCGCGCACACTGCCTGGCTAAAAAGCATCCCCGTGCTACCTTTTTGGGCTCTACATAGTAGAGAATCACTCCCACAAGAAGGAATGCTCCGAGCACATGGCGTCAGCCGCAGTCGCACCTCCCGATCAATCCGCTGAAGCCTCCCACGGCGTCAACCCCTGGCTGATCGCCGCCTCGGTCATGCTTGCGACCTTCATGGAGGTGCTCGACACCGCCATCGCCTCCGTCGCTCTCCCCTACATCGCCGGCTCCCTCTCCGCCTCCACCGACGAAGCCACCTGGGTCCTCACCAGCTATCTCGTCGCCAACGCCATCGTTCTCCCCGCGAGCAACTGGTTCTCCCTCAAATTCGGCCGCAAGCGCTTCCTCATGTCCTGCGTCACCATCTTCACCATCGCCAGCTTCGCCTGCGGAGCCGCCCCCACCCTCGGCATCATGCTTCTCGCCCGCATCATCCAGGGCGCTGGCGGCGGAGCCCTCCAGCCTCTCTCCCAGGCCATCCTCCTCGAGTCCTTCCCTCCCGCAAAACGCGGTGCCGCCATGGCCGTCTTCGCCTTCGGAGTCGTCGTCGCCCCCGTCCTCGGTCCCACCCTCGGCGGCTGGCTCACCGACACCTACTCCTGGCGCTACGCCTTCTACATCAACATCCCCATCGGCATCCTCGCCCTCTTCATGATCAACCGCTTCATCCACGATCCCGCCTACATCAGCAAAGCCAAGGTCGCCCCGCTCGACCGCTACGGCTTCGCCGCGCTCGTCATCTGGACCGGCTGCCTCCAGGTCATCCTCGACAAGGGCCAGGAGGACGACTGGTTCGGCGCTACCTGGATTCGCTGGGCCACCTTCTTCCTCATCACGTCCTTCATCTACTTCTGCTGGCACTGCTGGCGCGACAAAAACACCATCGTCGATCTCAAGGTCCTCAAAGACCGCAACTTCCTCCTCGGCTGTGCCCTCATCTTCATGTTCGGCATCGGCATCTACTCCACCGTCACCGTCCTTCCCCTCTTCTATCAGAACGCTCCTCGGCTATACCGCCTTCACCGCCGGCCTCGTCGTCGCGCCCCGCGGCATCGGAGCCATCTGCGGCATGCCCATCATCGGATACCTCTCCAACAAAGTGGACCCCCGCTACCTCCTCACCTTCGGCTTCTTCACCTTCGGCCTCACCACGCTCTACTTCGGCAACATCACCCTCGACGTCTCCCCCACCACCCTCCTCCTCCCCATCCTCATCACCGGCTTCGGCCTCAGCTTCGTCTTCGTCCCCATCAGCACCGCCGCCTACGGCACGCTCGACAACAAACAAATCGGCAACGCCAGCGGCCTCTTCAACCTCATGCGCAACGTCGGCGGCTCCATCGGCATCGCCATCGCCCAGACGCTGCTAACCCGTCGCAGCGCCGTCCACCAGAACGAGATCATCAACTCGGTTCCCCTCACCGGCCAGCAGTTCCAGAACTCCCTCAACGCCATGACCCGCGCCCTCACCGGATACTTCGGCAAATCCAACGCCGCCGATCCCGCTCAGGCAAAGCTTTACCAGGAGCTCCAGCGCCAGGCCTCCAACTGGGCCTTCGTCGACGTCTTCCGCTGGCTCTCCCTCCTCTGCTTCTTCTGCGTCGGCATCGTCTGGCTCTTCAAAAAAGTAAAACCAGGCAAAGCCCCCGCCGGAGCCCACTAGCTACCTTTTTGCCTTTTAGTAGTCATCCTCCGCCGAATGCGGAGGATCTACTTTTCTTTTTTTTTGGGAGCTGCCCCCGAAATCGTCATCTCGACCGAAGCTGCTCACGCACTTTGTGAGCAGCGCAGCGGAGAGACCCCCGCATTTCGTCTTTGTCATTGCAATCAACCCGTCCCTCTGCGATAACCTCACTCCATGCACCGAGCCCGGCTACCGTACCTCCTGATCCCACTAGCCGCGTTCCTCGCCATCATCCCGCTTCTCATCAACGGCTGCTCCTGCGGCCACGACTTCGACTTCCATCTCCTCAACTGGATGGAAGCCGCCCGCCAGTTCACCCACGGCAACCTTCACCCGCACTGGGCCTACACCGCTGCGTGGAACGCCGGCGAACCCCGCTTCGTCTTTTACCCACCACTCTCCTGGACCATCGGAGCCATCCTCGGCCTCATCCTCCCCTGGACATGGACCCCGATCCTCTACACCTGGCTAGCCCTCACCGCCGCCGGCCTCAGTCTCCATTACCTCGCCCGCAGATTTCACCACCCCAACCGCAGCCACGCTCGCCGCGATCCTCTACACGGTGAACCCCTACATGCTCTTCACCGCCTACGAGCGCACCGCCTACGCCGAACTCCTCGCCGCGGCCTTCATCCCACTCCTGCTCCACGCCATCCTGCGACAACAGATCACCATCCCACGCATAGCCATCCCCATCGCGCTCCTCTGGCTCACCAACGCCCCCGCAGCCGTCATGAGCTGCTACGCCCTCGCTCTCCTGGCCGCCGTTCGACTAGCCACAAAGCCTGGCGCCCCATATCTCGAGTCTCATGAAATGGTGGGCATCATGCCTAGCGCAACTCCTTCCGCCCACGCTCAGCGCCGTCAACGCCTCATCCCAAACACCGCTCGGCCTGGCCCTCAACACTGCAGCCGGAACCGCCCTCGGCCTCGGTCTCGCCGCCTTCTACATCCTCCCCGCCGCCTACGAACGCCGTTACGTCCAAATCGCGATGGCCATCATCCCCTTCTACCGCATTCAGGACAACTTCCTCTTCCATCACACCACCGACGCCCTCCACGACGAGGTCCTCCACACCGCCTCCGTCATCGCCGTCATCCTCATCACCCTCACCGCCGCAACCCTCCTCTTCCTGCGACGCAGGAAACCCGTTGCCCCGTCTTCTTCCCGCAGCCCGGAGATCTCATCCGTCACGCGCTCCCCACAGCGCGAACACACGAAACCTATCCCACCCTACTTCCTGACCTCTCTCACGGTCCTCACCATAGTCATCACCCTCCTTCTCACCCCACTCACCGCATTCATCTGGAACCACGCCCCCGAACTCGCCTTCCTGCAATTCCCCTGGCGTCTCGTAGCCATACTCGCCGCAGCCGCTGCGTTGGCGATCGCACTCGCGCTCACACGAGCTACCCTGAAACCCATTCACACCACGGCCCTAACCCTAATCCTCGCCGGAGCCCTAACTTACCCCGCCTACCGCATCTTCCACCAAACCTGCGACCCGGAAGACACCGTACCAGCCCGCCTCACCCTCTTCCATTCCAACGAGGGCACCGATCCCACCGACGAATACACCCCCGCCACCGCCGATAACGACTCTCTCGCCCACACCAACCCACCCTACTGGCTCTCTCAAGATGCGAACGCCAAAGCCCCGGAGAACACTCAAGCCGGCCCAACACCAACTCACTTCTCCGTCACAACCACACAGCCCGGATTTCTCATTCTCAATCTCCGCGACTACCCATCCTGGGACATCAGCAGCACGGACTCCAACGGCATGCATCTCAACCACCCAAACCACATTGAGCGTGACGACGGCCTCATCGCTCTGCCACTCGGTTACGCCGCCGCCTTCACCATTGACATCGCCTACACCCATACCCTCGACCAGACCCTGGGGGTCGTGATCTCGCTCGTGGCCCTTGCATTCCTTGCACTTCTAATCTTCACCGGTCACCAGAAGAAGCTGACCTGAAACCTGCGCCGTTTTGCGAACCCCCTAATCCCTATTCCCACCCCCTGCATTTATCATCAACTCCAAATGCATTCCGACGTAAAAACCCTGCTCTCCTCCGGCGCCCAACGTACCGACGCCGCCCTCGAACGGCTTCTGCCCTCCACCGACACCCTCCCCCACTCCATCCACCGCGCCATGCGTCACAGCACCTTCGCAGGCGGCAAGCGTCTCCGCCCCATCCTCTGCATGGAGGCCGCACGCATGGTCGCACGCACCGAAACCTACCCCGAAGGAGTAGCCGACCTCGGCGCAGCCTTGGAGATGCTCCACACCTACTCCCTCATCCACGACGACCTCCCCGCCCTCGACAACGACGACCTCCGCCGCGGCAAGCCCACCTGTCACGTCGTCTTCGGCGAAGCCACCGCCATCCTCGCCGGCGATGCCCTCCAGACCCTCGCCTTCCAGACCATCGCCGCTCTCCCCTCCCCGCCCGCATCAACCGTCGCCATCCTCCGCGAGATCTCTCTCGCCATCGGCACCGGCGTAGGCCGCGTCGGCGATCTCGAAACCCAACTCCCTCCCGGCATGATCGGCGGCCAGGTCATGGACATCGAAGCCGAAGGAACGCCGCCCACAGCCGAGCTCGTCGAAGCCATCCACCGTGCCAAGACCGGAGCCCTCATCACCACCAGCATCGTCTCCGGCGGCCTCTTCGGCGTTCGTCAGATGCGTGGCTCAATGGGTCTGGGAGGAAGCCCCGGCCGCAGAAGCAACGAAATGACCAGCACCGCAAAGGCCCAGTTCGACTCGCTCCAGGCTGCCTTGAAGGAGCACCACGAAGCAACCGCCGACACCATCGCCCGCCTGCGCACCTTCGGTCAAAAGGCCGGCCTCGCCTTCCAGATCGTCGACGACGTCCTCGACATGACCCAAAGCTCAGAAGAGCTAGGCAAGACCGCCGGCAAAGACACCGCCAGCATCAAGGCCACCTGGCCAGCGGTCTTCGGCATCGACAAGTCCCTCAAAGACGCCGAAGAACTCATCGCCGACGCCTTCGCCGCCCTCGAACCCTTCGGCGAAACTGCCAACCCCCTCAAGTCCCTCGCCAGCTACCTCGTCGAGCGCAAGAACTAGAGTCAGAGTGCTCAAGGTCAGTCATGCTTCTTGCATCTCCTCCGCCATTTTGAGTCTTCCTCGTGCAACAGGCACGGCTTTCACGCGGCGCCTCCGTCTGACATTGTTGAAAAGTCTGTTCGATGATGCTGGCTGCCACATCCAGTCCGCGCGTCTTTGAAATCACACTCTGAAAATATTCAGCCCGCTCGCGATAGCTCGGATCTTGCAAAACTCTCTCGATCAAACCTCTCAGCCGGTCTGTTGTTAGCTCATCCACTTCTACAAATTCGCCCGTGCCATGATGCGCAATTCTGGCAGCAGTTCCTGGCTGGTCGTAGCCTATGGGAATCGCAACCATGGGCACTCCATGCGCCAGCGATTCAAGCGTTGTATTCAGTCCAGCATGCGTGATGCAAAGCGCTGCACGTTTCAGCAAATCAATTTGCGGAGCAGAGCGGACGACAATCGTATTGGAAGGAACAGGACCCAGATTCTCTGGATCAATATTCTTGCCAACGGAAAGTACAACTTGAACATCTTCCAGGGGCTGAACCGCTTCAAGAATGTGTTTGTAGATGTCATATCGACCATTCACCAGCGTCCCCATGGAAGCGTAAATAAGCGGTTTGCCGGTCAATTTGTCCCATGGAAACGGCACTTGCCCCCTGCCCTCATCGTCGTGAAAGGGACCAGCATAGTGAAAGTGTGGAGGCCAGGGGATTCCTGGAAAATCGAATTCCTTCGGCGTCTGAGTTATCACAGCCAACTTGGAGACAGTCGCAGCAGGATCATTCCAATCGATCTTGAGCCCAACCTTCTCGGCATAAGACCTCGCGATCTCCGCTATCGGGCCAAGTATCGCGCCTATTTTATGTAGATTTGCAGTGTTTCGATCGAGGCCTTCCTGAGAAGTATCAAGCGGGAAGCTGAAAAGCGATGCCGGAGTCGCTCCGGAAAAATCGAGGTGAAGAACATTCCAAATGTGTACATAAGGTATGGACATGCTTAGAGGAACAAGTTCGATGAAGAAGTGAATCGTGTCGATCACCACAGCCTCAACGCCTGTCATTGCTAGTTTTTCAGCCAGATAAGCGAACGTCACTCGAGTGAGGTCAGGATTTTGATCCATACACGAATGCCGTACTACCTCAAAGCCATGCAACTGTGCGACGGAACTGTAGACTTTCTCAATAGAACCAACGGGATACTCTTTTTCGCCGAAGGGTACGAAGTCGAGACCCGCGGCGCGAGCAAATGGTTCGACATCGGGAAAGCCAAAAAATACGACTTCATGGCCGCGTGATTGAAGTCTGCGTGCGAGGGCGGTCATGGGGTTCAAATGCCCTGCTAAAGGCATGCTCACAAAGCCAATTTTCATTGTTGCTCCTTTTTTTTTCGCTCACATTCGTCGCAGCGCCGCGCGGCTCAGGGCAATGATTCTCGCCTTATGTTCAGCGACGAAATTGTGTTCTGTTATAAAGACACGGCTGAATCCGCTTTATTCCACGATGTAGAGAGGAAAGGCACATTCGGGACGCGAGCATCCGATGGAACCTTCCCTCCCGTACTCGCAAGCATGTAAACTCGCGACTTATGAAAATTCTGTCCGTCACCGGTCGCCTGCTGGCCCTTGCCCTCGCCCTCGCGATTCCTGCCGCCTTCGCCCAATCCTCAGGCACCCTCCTCGTAGCCAATCAAAAGGACCACACCCTCTCCCTGATTGACCCGGTGACCGCAACTCAGACCATAGCCATCCAGGAAGACCGCATCACCGGACACGAAGTCACCACCTCGCCCGACGGTCGCACCGCATACGTCCCCATCTACGGCGATGCAGGCGTAGGCCGCCCCGGCACCGATGGCCACGAGATGCTGGTCATCGACATCCCCTCCCACAAGATCACCTCCACCGTCGACTTCGGCCACGGCGTGCGCCCCCACCTCCCCGTCTACGACACCCACCGCAACATCCTCTACGTCTCCACCGAACTCGACCAGGCCATCACCGCCATCGATCCCCATACCCTCAAAATCCTCTACAAGATCCCCACTGGCGCAGCCGAATCCCACATGTTCGCCCTCTCCCACGACGGCCGCTTCGCCTACACCACCAACGTCGGCCCCAGCTCCGTCTCAGTCCTCGACCTCGACACCCACAAGACCCTCGACATCATCCACCTTGGAGAGGCCGGAGCCGTCCGCGTCCAGCGCATCTCCATCAGCAACGACGACAAGCTCCTCTTCACCTCCGACTGGGACAAACCCCGCCTCGCCGTCATCGACACCGCCACCCGCAAGCTCAAGACCTGGGTTCCCCTCCCCGGCACCGGATACGGCAGCGCCCCAACCCATGACGGCCGTTACCTCATCCTTTGCCTCTCGAAATCGGCGAAAGTCGCCGTCATCGATCTCTCCAACTTCTCCGTGGTCCGCACGATCGACGTTCCCAGCCAGCCACAAGAGGTTCTCATCCGTCCCGACGGCCTCGTCGCCTACGTCTCCTGCAACGCCGACCACAAAGTCGCCGCCATCGACCTCAAGACCTGGAAGGTCCAGTCCCTCATCGACGCCGGTAACCTCGCCGACGGTCTCGCATGGTCGAACATCTCATCAACCGCAACAGGCGGCGGCCACTAGCATCTATCATCACGACAGATGCTCACCGAGTCCGACATCCTCACAGCGCTCCGAGACTGCTACGATCCCTCGGTCCCCTGCAACATCGTCGACCTCGGCCTCATCCACTCCATTACCATCACCCCTGACCTCGAAGCCCCCGGCTCCAACATTCCGGGCGTCCCTCCGCGACACCGCATTCATATCTCACTCACGCCAACACAAACCGACGACACCGCCAACGCCGTTCTTCAAGCCCAGATCACCAATCGCCTCGCCGGACTCGAGACCGTAAGCCACACCACCATCACGCTCCTTCACGAACCGCAATGGACGCCACAAAGCATCACACCCGCAGGCCGCAAGATCCTCGGCCTCGACGGCAACCCCCACCTGGTCCAGATCCGCTAAACGACATGCCCACTCGCAAACCCAAAAAACCGCTGGTCATGCCGTCGCCCAAGCCACCACAACACCCCTTCGACCAGATCCACGGCGTCGAAACCAGCGGCCTCATCGCCGCCGGCAATCTCATCACCGGCCACCCCAACGACACCCACGTCACCGCATACTACGGCGTCGCCCCCAGCATCCTCCGCACGTTGATTGACCTCTGGCTGGCCACCTCCCCACCTCACCCCATCGACAACTACACCTTCATCGACTTCGGCGCCGGCAAAGGCCGCGCCATGCTCGTCGCCAGCGAGCTCCCTTTTCACCAGGTCATCGGCATCGAGCTCAACCCCGTCCTCGCCGACACCGCACAGCTCAACCTCGACCACTGGCTCGCCACTCACGCCGCCGACGCCACCGCCTCGCCGATCGCGCCCATTCGCCTCTACGAACAGGACGCCCTCACCTTCGACCTCCCCCGCACCCCCACTCTGGCCTTCCTCTTTCACCCCTTTGAAGCCCCTGTCCTCAAGCTGCTTCTCCGCCGCATCGAAGCACGCTTCGCAAAGAGTCCAGGCTCTCCCCCCGCAGCCTTCGACCTTCTCTACGTCAACGCCGAGTGCCGCGCCGTCCTCGACCGGCACCCCGCCTTCACCCGTCTCTTCCTCGGCTCCGTAGCCATGTCGCCCGAGGACCACGCCGCCGATCTCGCCGCCATCGCCCAGCAAAAAGACTACGGCTCCACCGGCGACGAAGAGTGCGCCATCTACCGGTACACCGGCCGCAGCAAATAGCCACGGGACTCGGCGCTCATTACTTCACCCGAACCACAAACATCCGCTCGTCTCCACCCGCATGTTCAATCGCGATCTCGCCATCCGCCCGCGCCACCACGCTCGGAAACTTCTCCCCCCACTCCACCAGCACCAACGCATCCGGCTGCTCCGCCATCTCCTCCAGCCCCAGCGTCAACAACTCCCGCTCCGTCTCCAGCCGATAAAGATCGAGATGATACAGCCGCACCTTACTCCCCACATACTCATGCACCAGCGTGAACGTGGGACTCGTCACATCCGCGGCCTCCGCCGCACCCAATGCGGCCGCAATCCCCTTCACTAGCGTCGTCTTCCCCGTGCCAAGATCCCCTCGCAGAACAATCAACTTAGGAGCCGGCAGCAGCATCTCCGACACCCTCTCTCCCATCGCCAGCGTCCCTGCTTCGCTCCGCGTCTTGAACCGCTTCTCCTTCATCCTCGCAGCCCGCAGATCCACGTCAGCCCGTCGCCATCCGTCACCCGGTACCGGAACGCGTCAGAAAGATGTGTAACCGTATCGGTTGCAAGTACCGTATGCTCATCCATCGCACGCGCGGCAAAGTCTCCCGCCAGCCCATGCAGATACACCGCCGTCTCCACCGCCCGCGCCACATCGCCGGGAAACTGCGCCAGCATCGCCGCCACAATCCCCGTCAGAATATCGCCGCTCCCACCCTTCGCCATCGCTGGATTTCCGCTCGTATTCACTGCAATGGAACCATCAGGATGTGCCACCAGCGTCCGCCACCCCTTCAGCACCAGCGTCAGCTTATGCTGCGTCGCAAACCGTCGCGCCAATCCCACCCGGTCCGCCTCAACCTCCTTCACCGTCATCCCGGCAAGCCGCGCCATCTCTCCCGGATGCGGCGTCAACACCATCACCCTCCCCCTCCCATTCAGGAGAGAAGTCTTCCCGGCAAACGCATTCAAGGCATCAGCATCGATCACCACCGGCACCGTCGTCTTCTCCACCACCTGCCGCGCAAACGCAGACGCATCGCCTTCCGTGGACAACCCCGGCCCCACCGCCACCACAGTGATCTTCTCCATCAGCGCGTCCAGCTTCGCCCCGTCCAGATTTTTGAACGACACCGCACCTTTGCTCCCCTCCGCCAGCGGCACCATCATCAACTCCGGCGCAATCCGTGCAACGGTATTCAGGATGCTCTTCGGCACCGCCGCCGTCACCAGTCCCGCCCCGCTGCGAAGACACGCCAGCGACGCCATCGCCGGCGCTCCCGCCTTCCCGTAGCTCCCGCCCACCACCAACACATGGCCAAACTTGCCCTTATTCGAATTCACATCGCGAGGCTTCTCCGCAATCCCCTTCGAAGCACCCGCCCACGTCAGCCCACTGTTCGAAACCACCGCCTGCTCCGGCGACCCGATCCCCGCCACCACCACCGGCCCAAACGTCCCGCCGGTCTTGTCATTGCGCGTCAGATGCCCAAAGACATGCGCCATCTTCGGCGCAGTAAATGTCACCACCGCGTCAGCCCGAAACGATCCATCAGCAGTCTGCTCCAGGGAGTCCGCATCCCACCCCGAAGGCAGATCCACCGCCACCATCGGCGTATCAAGCCTCTCCACCATCTCCCGCAGCAAGACCGCACGCCCGCGCAGCGGCGGTTTGAACCCCGTTCCCACCACAGCATCGATCAACAACTCCGCATCCGCGCAGCATCGGCGCGCAAACCCTCAACCCAGCCTCATCCACGACCTCATCGACAACTCACAGACGGAGCCTCACGTCCCGCAGTCGCCTCAGCGCCTCCGCCGCCTCACCCTTCACCTCATCCATTCCGTCCCAGCAAAACCACCCGCACTTGCCGTCCCGCGACGCGCCATCACCCGTGCCGCAACAAATCCATCCCCACCGTTATTCCCTTGCCCGCACAACACGTCGACCCGACGTCGCAGCCGGATACCGCCGCAGACAGAACGTCCGCCACCGCCCGTCCCGCCGCCTCCATCAACGTACTCCAGCGGGACCCGATACTCCTCCGCCGTTCGCCGGTCCACCGCACCCATCTCTTCTGACGTCAAAATCTTCATTATTCCCTTCTACGCGAATCCGCGGCCCAAGCCAAACCACGGAACTCCCATGCCGAGCCACATTAAAGGCTCAAAGCATAGTCACACCAGCGTGTAGACCATTGAAAGGGATTTGAGGTTGCCTCAGGTTAAGCGCAAAGATTGGCCCTGTTAGCGCCTGGCTCGAAGAGCGATCTCAACTGCTTAGTTCGCCATCGCTACTGACTGCCGCCCAAAGCGCCATCGCTCGCAACAGTCGTCTTCTGCAGAAAATAGCTCTTGTCCCACAGCGCCCGGTAAAACTCCCCGGTCAACTGGGCCGCCTTCGGTCCAAACGTCGGCCGTCCGCCTTCAAGGAAAAATACCGTAACGATCCGCCCATTCGGAGTGTCCGCAAACGATCCAAACCACCCAAACCGCGTCCCGTTATTCGAGCATGTTCCAGTCTTCCCCATCACCGGAAACTCACTGAAGTTGGCCCGCAGCGACCGCGCCGTCCCATACTGAACCGCGCCTTCCATCCCAACCGAAATCTCCGGAATCAGAGGAGCAATATCCAGGGTCCGCTTCACCTTCGGCTCAAAGCTTGCCACTTCAAGTGGGCTCTCAGGGTGTTGCAGGTAATAAAGGGTTCCGCCATTCGCAATCGCCGCCACCAACGCTCCCAACTGCAGCGGAGTCATCGACACGCTCTCGCCAAACGAACACATCCGTCCCACGCCACCGAGCTTTGCGGGCAGCTCTTCGTCCGGATAGACTCCCAGCTGCTCTCCCTGAATGTGATACCCGGCCAGCTCTCCAAGGCCAAACTGGTTCGCGTAATGCTTCACCCGTTCAAAACCCAACTGGCGACCAAGCGTCTCAAAATAAAGATTGTTCGAGTGGGCCAGCGCCTCCGTCATGGTCAGGTGATATCTCCCGCCCAGATTGACCGGAGTGTCCCGCCGCACGATCCCTTCCTCCAGCGCAGCCAGTGCCACCGTAAGCTTGATCGTCGAACAAGGCTCAGCCCCGCGTGACAGAGCCAGCTTCTGGTTCACCATCGCAAGAATGCGTCCCGTCGAAGGGTCGATGGCAATCGCAGTCCCATTCATGTTGCCCAGGGCCTCGATCGCCGCGGCACGAACCACCGGATCTTCGCCCTCAACCACATCACCCAGAGTCAGATTGTCGGCATACGAACTCGCTGAGAACCGTTCGCGATACCGCGTCCTTTTCACTGCAAGCTTCGGACGGGCTCCATGCCCGTGCACCACGACCTTGGTCGCCGACGCTGTGCCATGTGTCGTCCCAGCACTCTTCGCCGAAGCACTCTTCGTGCTCGTACGCGAAGCACCAGTGCGCGTCGTCACCTTCGTCGCAACCCGTGCCGTCCCGGAGGAATGGCGTTTGGCCTTGACGGTAGTGGTCGTCGTTCCACTCGCACCGCTCGCACCCGCGCCAGCGCAAAATACGAGGCCGAACAGAACCGCGCCCAAAACCCTGGTTAATCCCGACACTGGCGTTACCTCACGTTCAGTTTGATTGCAATCGAAATGCCATCGACGCAATATCCGCTCTTATAGAGCTCTTATTTTCCTACATTAAGCACGGCCATGCCGTCCCACTTACGTGCTAGCGTCAACTAAATAGTAGTATATCCATCAATTTCCACGTCGCAGGAAGGCTGGAATGTCCAATTCGTCCGGTACTGCCTGGTCCACCGCTAACCCCGCACCCCCGGGAGAAGGCAACCGAACGGATGCCTCGACTGGCGAAATCTCTTCCACTTTGTGACGAACATCTTCATGTTGGACGCGTGCCGTCCCCGTAAAGTGAGTCCCCTCCGCCTCCGAGATCAACTCCGCCCGCGACGAAGAGGCCCGGAAAAAATCGTCATCAAACACCGATGCCGGCACCGGAACCAGCTCTGCCGGACTACCCGGACCTGCACTCACCGCTTTCTCCTTCCCTTCGCCAAAAGACAAGCCCGCCGGCTCCTGCTCAGGCTCGCTGGCAAATCGCGGACTTGGTCGCGGTGTTACCACCCTCGGCTGAATCGGCACGTCATACCGCATCGTCGGCAGTGTCGACTCTGCCAGCATCCGCTCCCGCCGCTGCGGCATCTCCTGTTGCTTGAAGCCCGTGGCGATCACGGTAATCTTCACCTCGTCGCCCATCGTCTCGTCCTGCACGGCGCCGAAGATGATATTCGCATCCTCATGCGCAGCATTTTGAATAATCGTCGAAGCCTCGTTCACCTCGCTCAGCTTCAAATTGCTCGATCCCGTGATGTTGATCAGAATCCCTCGCGCGCCGTCGATCGCTCCGGCCTCCAGCAGTGGCGAAGCCATCGCAGCCATCGCAGCCTCCACCGCGCGATTCGCTCCCGACCGCACACCCGTTCCCATCACCGCATAGCCCATTCCCGCCATCGTCGTCTTCACATCGGCGAAGTCGCGATTGATCACGCCAGGAATCGTAATAATGTCCGAGATCCCCTGCACGCCCTGCCGCAGCACATCGTCCGCAATCCGGAAGCTCTCGAAGAACCCGGCGTCCTTCGCCACAGCCAGCAGCTTCTCATTCGGAATCACAATCACCGTATCGACGGACTCCAGCAGCTCCTGCATGCCACGCTCAGCCTGCATCATTCTGCGCTTACCTTCAAACGCAAACGGCCGTGTCACCACCGCCACCGTCAGCGCGCCCATCTCGCTCGCCAGGCTCGCAATCACCGGCGCCGCTCCTGTCCCCGTCCCTCCACCCAGTCCCGCCGTCACAAACACCATGTCCGCGCCTTCGAGCGCCTCGATGATCTTGTCCGAATCCTCCAGCGCCGCCCGTCGGCCAACATCCGGATTCGCCCCCGCGCCCAGTCCGCTCGTCAGCTTCACCCCCAACTGCAGCTTCACCGGAGCATTCGACACCTGCAGCGCCTGCACGTCCGTATTCGCCGCAATGAACTCGACCCCCACAACGTTCGCCGCGATCATGCGATTCACGGCGTTATTGCCGCCGCCACCTACACCGATCACCTTGATCCGCGCTCCATGCGGAATCTCGTCGTGATAGTGGATACGAAGGTCGTCGTTCGGCAGATTAGGCATGGCGGCAGTTGCTCCTTGAAAGTGTTTTAATTCTCCCATCGAAGCGCCCATCGCAGGTGTCTCGTTTTCCACTCCCCGTACCATCAATGGTTCAACATCTGCAGGAAACGTCTGCTTCCACTCGACACAACAACTCGTCGCACCGTCTCGACAAGGTCCTCGATGAAGCCAACGCCAAAGGTTGGACCGTCGTCAGCATGCAAGACGACTGAAAAAACATCGTTGCCTTCCAATAGGCGCCGACAAGAACCGAAGCTGCGCTGGCGGCCTTCTCCTTCGAAAATAGGGCCGCCAGCGCAAGCCTTCAAAGCAGTACAGCAAGGGCCGCAAGCCGGTCCAGACTCTGGCTCCAGCCCTGCGACATGCCCGTGAGGAACTGCGGCGCAGCCGGAGTCGTACTCGTCACCCGGGCAACCAGCGATATCTCCGTTCCCTCATCGACAGCCGTAAAGACAACCGTGTTCAGCACCTCGAACATCGGCCTACCTTCAGCATCGAGTGCAGCCGTAGTAAACACAAGCCGGTGTGGCCGATCAATCTCCACAAACCTGCCCGCCACCGGAAACATCTTGCCCTCCGGCGAGCGCATGTGAATTCGAATCGCCCCACCGACGCGTGGGTCAACCTCGCAAACGGGATTCGTAAAACACTTCGGACCCCACCACTCCGCCAGATGCTTCGCGTCGATCCACGCCCGAAACACAAACTCCGGCGATGCTGCGATCCGTCTCGTGAGGCTGACCTCGAGCAACCCCGCCTCCAGTACGTTACTGTTTCCCATTCATGCCCTCCTTCGTCTGTACCTCGCCCAGGTAATCCTGCAACTTATCGAAGCTGCTGTTCCATCCACGAACGTGTCCATCGCGGTCCTTATCAGTTACGAAGAATGCCTGATGGAAGTTCATCGTGGTCTTTCCGTCGTGCTCCTCAAGGTTGATGGTGATCACGGTCTCAACATTGGCGGAAAGACCGGGATTTTGATCCCACTTGAACGTGTAGACCAACCGCTCCGGTTCAACCACCTCAAGGTTTTCACCACCTTGCCAAAGGTCAAACTTCTTCAACTCACCGTCGCCAACATCGAAACCATCGGTATACAGGCGAAGCCGCCACTTCCCTCCCGGCCGCGGATCGTTCACTATATTCGTCGCCGCAAACTGACGAGGCCCAGCCCAATTCTTCATATGCTCCGGATCAGTCCACATCTTCCACACCAGCTCACGTGGAGCATCGAACACCCGCGTAATATGCAGCTCATGTTGTGCAGCCACCTTCGGAGACACCGTTGCTGTACTCATCGCAATCCTCCTTCCGTCTTCGCTGCCAAACGATCCGACAGATGCTCCGCCAGCCGCTCCAGCGTCTGTTTTCCGCCCTCAATTGAGCCGTACTCCCGCACGTTCTCGTCTCTTGCCTCAGCCGACGCAAACGCCATGCGCATCGTGATCCGCGTCTTATCGCCATCGTCTTCAAACGTCGCCGTCATCTCAAACTGCGCCGCCGGTCCGCCTCGCTTGCCGCCGCTCAGCTTGTACCGCAGCCGCTCAAGCCGCACAACCTCCGTAAACAAGCTCTTGTTCGGATAATCCGTTCCATCGGGCCCGTGCATCACCAGCTTCCACACGCCGCCCGCCCGCACATCCATCTGCTCGATTGTGGTCGTAAAGCCCTTCGGCCCCCACCACAGCACCAACTGCTTCGGATCGGTCCACGCCTCCCAAACCATCCTTCGCGGCGCGTCGAAGACCCGCGTAAAAACAATCTCGCGATCAGCTGCACTCTCATTCACTTCAATTAGTTTTTCTGTCACGCCTCTTCTCCTTCGCCTGTAGTGTCTGTAAGTACTCCTCAAACCGATCGAAGCTCGCGCATTACCCTACCGCTCGTCATCGTTGGCCGGTTCCGCTCTCAATCGAGTCCTACTCGCCTTCTTCCGCAAAGGTCGCCATCATCTCAAACTGCGGCGCCGGTCTGCCTCTCTCGATCGTGGCCGTAAAGCCCTTGGACCCCCACCACAGCGCCACCTGCTTCGGATCCGTCCATACCATCGGCACATCAAACTCATGCGGCATCGCCACAGAAGCACGAATCACCTCCGGATCCTCTGCGCATTCGCCTTCACCTCGTGTCGACGCGACACCTCCACCGAGACTCCCGCAAATCGAAATCCGGATCGACTGGTCCTCAATCAACGGAGTGGTGATCACGAACAGAATAATGAGAACGAAGACCAGGGCTGTTGTGACCCGCGTAAAAGCAATCTCCCGGTCAAACGCACTCTCTTCCAAGTCATTTCTTTTTCCTGGCATGTCCCTTCTCCTTCTCCTGCAAGGTCTTCAGGTACTCGTCCAAACGATCGAAACTCTCCTCCCAGAACCGGCGATACTCGTCCAGCCAATCGGCAGCCTGCTTCAACGGCTCCGCCTTCAACTTGCAGGGCCTCCACTGCGCCTCCCGCCCACGAGCAATCAACCCCGCCTTCTCCAGCACCTTCAAATGCCTGCGAAACCGCCGGCATACTCATCTCAAACGGCGCCGCCAGCTCCGTCACCGACGTCTCCCCCAGGGCAAGCCGCGCCAGAATCGCTCTGCGCGTCGGATCGGCAAGTGCTGCAAACGTCGAACTGATTTGGTCCGTCATAACCGTATTCAACCTCTTGGTTAAATAACCATATTGTTAAATACAAAATCTGTCAACCCCTCAGCTTTCATTTTCTTCAGAAATTGAGCATCACCAGAGGATGAAAGAATGGCGAATGGATCGGCTAAAAGGAAAAGTAGCGTTGGTATCAGGTGCCGCGACAGGCATCGGTGCGGCAATAGCACAGGCGTTCGTGTCGGAAGGAGCGTGGGTTGCCGTGACCGACATCGCCGACGACCGTGGCCGCGAGCTTGCAGCGACGCTCGGAAGCTCTTCCGAATACTGCCGTCTGGACGTGCGGCAAGAGGCAGAGTGGTCCGCCGTGATCGATCACATTCTTCGCGACCGCGGCAAGCTCGACATAGTCGTGAATAATGCCGGAATCACTGGCTTTGAAGACGCGATGGTATCGCACGACCCTGAGCACACAGCTTTGGCAGACTGGCGTGCCGTCCTTACTACCAACCTCGACGGAACCTTCCTTGGTTGCAAGCATGCTCTGCGAGCCATGCGCTCTCAGCAAGCCGGATCGATCATCAATATTTCATCCCGCTCTGGTCTTGTCGGCATTCCTGGGGCCGCAGCCTATGCTGCAAGCAAAGCCGCCATTCGCAATCACACCAAATCAGTGGCGCTATATGCTGCGGAACAAGGGTGGAAGGTTCGTTGCAATTCGATTCATCCAGCTGCCATCCTCACCCCGATGTGGGAGCCCATGCTGGGTAGTGGCGAAGAGCGCGAACTCCGTATGCAGGCCATCGTCAAGGACACTCCGTTGCAGCGGTTCGGTCGTGCCGACGAGGTTGCAGCATTGGCGGTTTTACTCGCCTCCGACGAGGCCACCTACATCACCGGAACCGAACTCAACATCGATGGCGGATTGCTGGCGGGTTCAGCTGCTTCGCCGAAGAGAGTCGGCCAAAGCTAAAAACTTCCCGCAAAGATAGCCTTCAACTTCGCCCGCAGCCCCTGCTCTTCGCTCGCTCTTCGCACCTGCGTCCGATGCGTATACAGCAGCATCCCAATCGCCACCGCAAACTCCGGTGTAGCCAACTCCGCAGGCATCCGCGACAACGGCACCGGATACCCCACCCGCGCCGGCACTCGCAGCAGACTCTCCGCGTTATCCAGCAGCCCCGCCATCTGCGCGCCGCCGCCGGTGAACACACATCCCGCGCCCAGCGCCTCCAGCACTCCGCCATTGCGCAGATTGTCCCGCAGCATCGTAAACAACTCACGCGCCCGCGGCTCCAGAATCTCCGCCAGAAATCTCTGCCGCACCATCCGCGCCGGCTGTCCACCCGAGATCGCCAGATTCCCGCCCACCTCAATCTCATTCAACTGCGGCACCGCCGTCACCACGCAGTGCCCATAAACCTTCTTCAGATACTCCGCTTCTTCCACCGTCACATGCAGCCCAACCGCAAGATCATTCGTAAAGTGATCGCCGCCAATCGGCAGCACCGCCGTATGCGCAATCGACCCCTCAAAAAACACCGCCAGCTCCGTCGTGCTCGAGCCGATGTCCGCCATGCAGACGCCCAACTCCCGCTCATCCGCACTCAGCACCGCCTCAGCCGCAGCGATCCCCTCATACACCGTGTCCTGCACCTCGAGCCCCGCCCGGTTCGCGCACGTAATCACACTCTGCGCCACACCGCCCGAGCAGGTCGAAAGATGCAGATTCACCTCAAGCTTGTTCCCCACCATCCCCACCGGATCGTGAATCCCCGGCTGATCATCCAGGATGAACTCCTGCGGCAACAGATGCAGCACCTCGCGATCCGGAGGCAGCGCCACCGATCGTGCCCGATCCACCGCCGCCCGCACCTCCTCCCGCGTAATCTCCCGCATCCGGCTGCCCATGCTGATGCCGCCCCGCGAGTTGATTCCCCGCACATGCGTCCCGCCGATCCCCACCACCGCCGTCTCAATCCCCACCTTCGCCATGCGCTCCGCCGTCAGCGCCGCACGATTGATCGCCTCCGCCGCCGGCCCCAGCTCGGCAATCAAACCCTTGCGCATTCCGCGCGACGGTTCAATGCCATGTCCGCGATACCGCAGCACGCCGTCCTGCAGCTCCGCGACCAGCACACAGCTCTTCGTACTGCCCGCGTCAAGCACGGTGATCAGATTGTCTTGCTTCTGATTCATGGGTGGACCACCTGGGTAGGATGAGATTGTGTCGTACTCGCCGAGGCTTAGCCGCCGCCGGTTGGTGCTTCGTAGCCGCGACATGCGGTCTTGGCCTTGGGCGCACTCTTCTTTGCCGGAACATGTCCAGCTGGCCTTCGCAACAGGCTTCGTCGTCGCCGGATGTTTTGCCACCACATGCGGAGCCTTCGCAGCAGGCTTCGCCGCAGGTTTGGCACTAGCCTTCGCAACAGTCTCATCCGCATGAGCAGGCGCCGCCTCCATCACGTCCGCATCATTGGCCGGCGCCGCCTGACCACCCGCAGCTCCCGGCGGCATCTCCAGCACCACCTGCCGCTCATACCGCATATCCACCGACGACAGCTTCGGATACAGCGTCCGCCACTCCGGCAGATGCTCCTTGAACTCGTCGATACCGCTCCAGAAAATTGTCCTCGCCAAAGTGCACCAGGATCTCCGTCGAGTGATCCGGAATCAGCGCCTGCACGTCCTCAGGATTCGAAAGATCGACCTCACTCAGCTTCTCGGAGATCTTCTCTCCCGACCCATCCAGCTCCGACGTGAACCGTTCAAAGATCTTCATCCGCGCCGCCCGCGTCGACAGCGGCTCCTCCGCCGAAATCCCCGTCACCACCGGAAACGAATAATGTTCATTCGTCTTCGCATCCACCGGCATATCCAACAGCACGCCGTTCGCGTCCACCAAGTCCGATACGGCTTCCCTGCCGCACAAACGCCACCGGCGTCCTCTCCACAATCGACACCCGCATCCGGTTCGGCAGCAGCCGCATCACCGTCGCATGCGCGACCCATGGCAGCCGCTCCAACTCCATCCGCCGTTGGTCCAGCGAAACCGTAAAAATATTCCGCTCCACATCCCCGCCAAAGATCCCCAGCAGCTGCGCCCGCGTCACATGCGAATTCCCTGCAAACTCAATCGAAGAGGATGACGGAATCACAAACCGCTCATCATGCAACAAGTAACTCTTCGCCATCAGATACACCGCCGCTCCCACCCCAAGACATCCCAACAGCACAAATCCGGCAAAGATCCTGCCCCACTTCGTCGCCGGCAGCCCACGAAATCGAACCCGAACCCCGCTCCGCCGCCGTCCCACCGGAGCATCGTCATCCTCAAACGGATCGTCCGCAAAATCCTCAACCAAGTCGCGACGCAGCTTTCTCTTCGGCGAAGCAACCACTCGCCGTGGGCCACCAGACCCCGAGGCAAACCTCTCCTCAGGCGCCTCTAGCACCGCTGTCCCGCGCTTCGATACCGCTTCGCTTTGTCGCAAGCCTGAGCAAGGCCGCGAGAATCGCCATCCTGAGAATAACCTGCCCCACACCCGTCCCCGTCCCAACTTCTTCCGCATGTACCCTTTCAGGAACTCACCCATTCGCCGCCAGTCCCTCCAGCACCATCGCCCCAGCCTGCGAAACACTCCCCGCCCCCAGCGTCAAAATCACATCCCCATCCTTCGCCTCCTGCACCAGCGCCTTCACCGCTTCCGGCACCGAACCCGCATACTCCACCGCACTCTTACTAGCCTCCCTCATCACCTTCACCAATGCCTGCGCGTCCACTCCCGCAATCGGCTCCTCACTCGCCGCATAGATATCCAACACCTGCACAGTATCCGCGTCCCTGAACGCCCCCGCAAACTCCGTCATCAAATCCCGCGTCCGTGTAAACCGATGCGGCTGAAACAGCACATGCACCCGCCCATACCCGCACTCCCGAGCCGCCTTCAGCGTAGCCACAATCTCCGTCGGATGGTGCCCATAGTCATCCACCACCGTCACACCCCGCACGACACCCTTCACCTGAAACCGCCGGTCCACCCCGCGAAAACTCTCCAGCCCCACCGCAATCTGATCCGGCGCAACTCCCAACTGCACTCCAACCGCAACCGCCGCCGTAGCATTCAACACGTTATGCCGCCCCGGAACATGCAGCCGAAACTTCCCCAACACCAGCCCCTTGTAGTTCACCTCAAAACAGGAGTGGCAATCCTCCTCCTTCGGCAGCATCTCCAATCGAAAATCCGCATCCGCACTCTCGCCATATGTATAGACCCTGCGCCGCACCCGAGGCAGCACGCCGCGCAACAACGCATTATCAACACAAGCCGTAGTCGCTCCATAAAACGGCAGCCGATCCATAAACTCCACAAACGCCCCCTCAACATCCTCCATATCGCGATAGCAATCCATATGTTCGCGATCGAGATTCGTCACCACCGCCAGCACCGGCGACAGCTTCAGAAAACTCCGGTCGCTCTCATCCGCCTCCGCCACCAGATACTGCGAGCTCCCCAGCCGCGCATTCGACCCCAGCGCATTCACCCGCCCACCCACCACCACGGTAGGATCCAACCCTCCACCAGCCAACACCGCGGCAACCATCGAAGTCGTCGTCGTCTTCCCATGCATCCCGGCCACGGCAATCCCATACTTCAGCCGCATCAACTCCGCCAGCATCTCCGCCCGCTGAATCACCGGAATCTTCCGCTCCCTCGCCTCCAGCACCTCAGGATTATTCTTCGCCACCGCCGAACTCGTCACCACCACATCACTCGCCGCCGCATTCGTCGCCGCATGCCCTTCAAAGATCCGCGCCCCCATCCCCAGCAGCCGGTCCGTCACCGCCGACCGCTTCAAATCCGAGCCCGAAACCGAATATCCCATCGTCAGCAGAATCTCCGCGATCCCGCTCATCCCAATCCCACCGATCCCGATGAAATGTATCCGTTGCGACGGCGCAAACAAAAAGTGCCCAGGCACAAACATACGGCGTCTCTCACTTTCAAAATCAAATCCAATTTCTATCGCTGCTTCGCGCAATTCATCCGCAACAAGCGCACCAATCTCTCACTCTATCAGCGTCATCTCTCCGCCTCTCTCACCTCTGTGATATATAAAATCCATGCCCACCGTCCTCGCCCGCGCAGCCGCCCTCAGCGCCGCTGCTCTTCTCGCCATTCCCGCAGCACTCGCGCAGCAACCCACGCAAACTCTCCTCGCCACTCCCACCACCGTAGCCTGGGGCTACTACTCCGCACGCGCCAAACCAGTCCTCACCGTCAAGTCCGGCGACACCGTCACCATCCAGACCCTCTCCACCTGCGGCCCACCCGAGCGCCTCAAGACCCTCGGCATCGCCGAAGCCGACATCCCGCCCTACGTCGCCGACATCTACACCAAGGTCCCCGCAGCCGACAAAGGTCCCGGCGGCCACATCCTCACCGGCCCCGTCGCCATCACCGAAGCCGAACCCGGCGACATCCTCGAAGTCCGCATCCAGAAAATCGACATCGACGTTCCCTGGTCCTGCAACTCCTTCGGCGCCGGCCGCGGCTTCCTCCCCAACGACTTCCCCTACAGCCACTCCCGCCTCGTCCCCCTCGATCGCGAAAAGATGATCGGCCACTTCGCCCCCGGCATCGACGTTCCTCTCCACCCCTTCTTCGGCAGCATCGGCATCGCACCGCCCGAGTCCGCCGGCAAGTACAACTCCGCCCCGCCCTGGATGCACGGCGGCAACATGGACAATAAAGAACTCGTCGCCGGCACCACCGTCTTCTATCCCGTCAACGCCAAAGGCGCGCTCTTCGAAGCCGGCGACGGCCACGCCGCCCAGGGCAACGGCGAAGTCGACATCACCGCCCTCGAAACCCAGCTCACCGGAACCTTCCAGTTCATCGTCCACAAAGCGCCCTCAGGCGAAAACGCCCATCGCCTCCTCTGGCCCCGCGCCGAAACCCCCACCCAGTACATCGCCATGGGCTTCGACGAAGACCTCAAAACCGCCACCGAGATGGCCATCCGCAACATGATCACCTTCCTCTCCGAGCAGAATCCCGACCACCCCCACATCTCCCGCGACGACGCCTACGCTCTCATCTCCGTCGCCTGTGACGTCGACATCACCCAACTCGTTGATACCAAGAGCGGTGTCCACGTCATGTGCCCCAAAATCCTCTTCACCAAACCGTAGGCAACCCACCGAAACCTGTCGCCAAAGATCGCTATTCCCTTTCATGCAACAAATAGTGCAAACTCGTGTCTAATCAACTGAGCACTTGACCGGGGCGAACTTGCCCGGCTGGAACTCATCCTTGCTCGCCGCGAACTCCGGGATCGACGCATTGCCGGACAAACGAAGGCGGGGAGGAAGGTAAACCATGACGTCCACTCGTCTCTTCAGCACCTCCATTGCAGACAGCAACCCTTGCAGCAGCTCTCATGGTCGCCCCCATCCGCTCAGGCACAAGACAGCGCTCCTCCGCCTCCAGATCAACGGCAACCAGAGTCAATACAGGGTCAATCCGCTCCACCCGAGACAGCATGCAGCAGGACGCAGCCATGCAGATGCCGCGCCACAACCCGGCGCTCCTCAAGGCATCGCACAAGCGCCTCCCGCCATCCCGGACTACCAACAGCCTCCCGCTCCCGGCGACGGTTATATCTGGACGCCCGGCTACTGGGCATGGACCGGCTACGGCTATGAGTGGATCCAGGGCGCATGGGTCGCAGCTCCCTACACCGGCGCTCTCTGGACACCTGGCTACTGGGGCTACGGCTACGGCGGCTACTTCTGGAACGCCGGCTACTGGGGTCCCTACGTCGGCTACTACGGCGGCATCAACTACGGCTTCGGCTACTTCGGCATCGGCTTCTACGGCGGATACTGGGGAGGCGGTCGCTACTATTACAACCGCGCCTACTGCAACTTCGGCCGCGGCTACAACTACCACAACGTCTATAACCGTCCCTACAACGGCTACAACGGACACGCCGGCGGCGCCAGCTTCACCCGCACCAGCTACAACAACCATAGCGGCGGATACGGTAATAACCATGGCGGCGGATACGGCAACAGCGGAGCATATACCGGCTACCGCGGTTCCAGCATCAACGGCCGCACCTCGAACTACACTCAGGGCAGCGGTCGTGCGGCCTACACCGGCGCAAACAACGTTCACGGCGACTCACGTGCGTACAACGCAGCCAGCAACTACGGCAACGCCAATAATGGCGCACGCAGCTTCTCCGGTAACAATGGCGCCGGCAACTACTCACGCACCGCTCAGCCGAACCAGGGCTATAACGGCGGCGGGCGCAACTTCGCTCAGCCAGTCCAGAGCGCTACTGGTGGACGCACCTTTGCTCAGCCCACCCAGAGCTTCAACGGCGGAGCCCGCAACTTCTCCCAACCCAGCCAGGGCTACAGCACCGGCGGTGGACGTAATTTCTCCCAACCCAGCCAGAACTACGGCGGCGGCGCGCGCACCTACTCCGCTCCCTCCGGCGGCAGCTTTCAAGGCGGCGGCGCCAGAGGCGGCTACTCTGCTCCCTCCGGTGGCGGCTTCCACGGCGGCGGCATGAGCGGTGGTGGCGGCGGCGGCTTCCACGGCGGTGGCGGCGGCGGTGGTGGTTCACACGGTGGCGGCGGTCATCGCTAACGTAATAGTTGGCAAATTCAAAAGGGGCTGAGAGAAACCACTCTCAGCCCTTTTCTTCTTAACCTCCTCGACCCCTCCAAACCCAATTGTCATTCTGTTTAAATCACACAGACCTTTACGATCAGACTATCATCCGAAGGCCAAATGGCGAGGAGCGCGTTTAGCAGTAAGAATCCGCCCTTAGACAGGAAGCAATCCTGCTGTGCGATAAGTTTCGATCAGGCTATCGTAAAGCGTGATGTCTGCCCGGCTTCTCGCCATCAGTTGAGCACCCATGATTCCAGAGAAGATGGCACGCGCTCGCTTCTCGGCCCCCTTGGGGCTGACAACTTTAGCGGCAACCAGAGTCTTCTTCAGCCAGGCAATATTGACGTCAGCAAAAGCTTGAACTTCTGTCTTTACCAAGTCGGGCAGATCGTCGAATTGCGCGGACATAAAGCTGCAAAGGCAGATGCGATTGTCGTTCTCCAGTGCCCAGCGAAAGGTCTCGGGGTAGCGGCGGAGTGCGTCTAGCGGCTTCGCTGATTTCTGCAGCAGAGACTCAAGATAAGCTGCAGAATCCTCCCAGTAGCGCTTCGCCACCGCTCTGGCCAGGTCGGCTTTGCTCGGGAAGTGATAGTAGATACTCGCCGCCTTGATGCCCACCTGTTGTGCTAAATCACGAAAGTTCAACCCCGCATAGCCGTGAGCTTGGGCAACAAGCTTCGCGGCGGCCAGGATGTCTTCGCGAGCATTTGCGCTCATCACACACCTCCAAAATCCGTGCGAAAAAAACTTCTCACTTTCCTGAATCTACCATGTGGCAGGTAGAATCTCAACCTTATAACCTGCCTGTTGGCAGGTGGAGAGAGGTGAACCATGAGCACAGAACTTATTTATTCCGACGCAACGAAGCTGGCCGAACTGATCCGCACACGCGAGATCTCTCCGGTCGAAGTCATGAAGGCACACCTCGATCGCATCGAGGCCGTCAACCCCAGGGTGAATGCGATCGTCACGATTGCCGACGGTGCCCTGGAGTCCGCCAAAGAAGCAGAAGCGGCGGTACTACGGGGAGATGAACTCGGTCCCCTGCACGGTGTGCCATTCACGGTGAAGGATTCGATCGACACCGCAAAGGTGCTAACCCAACGTGGATCGCCGATCTTCAGGGGACGAACGCCCGAGACTGACGCGACCAGCGTTGCTCGCATGAAGAAAGCAGGAGGTATTCTGCTTGCGAAGACCAATCTTCCTGAATTCTCCTATGGGGTCGAAAGCGACAATCTTCTCACGGGCCGCACGAACAACCCTTGGAACCTGGATCTCACGCCAGGCGGTTCCAGCGGGGGAGAGTCGGCAGCGATCGCGGCGGGCATGTCACCACTTGGCCTGGGTACCGACCTTGCGATTTCTCTCCGTGGTCCGGCAGCCCACACCGGTATTGTCTCGCTGAAGGCGACACACGGACGAGTCCCTATGACCGGCATCTGGCCTCGGGAGCCGCGTCGCTTCTGGCATGTGGGACCGATGGCGCGGAGCATTCGCGATCTGTCGTTGGCCTTTTCGCAACTCGCTGGACCAGACGGACAGGACGGCTATTCAAGCAGCGCCGTCCCGTTCGATAGCGGCATTGGAAGTTCCAACAAGCGTCCGCTTCGTGTGGGCTGGCTGGTGGAGCCCGGCTTTGGGCCGGTCGACCGCGAGACCGCGGCGACCGTGCAAGCTGCCGCAGCAGCGCTCAAGGATCTCGGGCACACTGTCGAGTCCGTGCGCATCCCGGCACTCGAGCGCGATTTTGCCCTCGATGTGTGGAGCCGTCTGCATGTCCTCGAGATGAAGCCCGGATTCGTGGAGACGACGGCTGGGCGCAGCGAGGATGAAATTGGCGACATGGCCAGGTTCATGCTCTCGTTGCCCGACACTCCAGCGGCGGACTACATCGATGCAGCGCAGGCTGTGGAGCGGCTGAAGGATGGTTATGCCGAGTACTTCCAGAAGTACGATGTCTTGCTCACTCCGGTATTGCCTACACCGTCCTTCAAGCACGGCCAGGCGGAGTTGCTGATCAACGGCCAGACTGTAAACGTCATGGGCATCATGTCCGCGACCACGCCGTTGAGCGTGACCGGCCTGCCGGGCGTTTCCATGCGGTTCGGCACAAGCAAGGAAGGAATGCCGATCGGCGTACAAATCGTGGGTAATTGGCAAGCCGAGTCCACGATTCTCTACATTGCGTCGCTTCTTGAGCAGGTAAGCCCAGTAAGCGGTCTACACCCGAATTTATAAATCGCGGCATGTCAGTTGCCAAATTCAAAAAGGGCTGAGAGAAACCACTCTCAGCCTTTTTCTTCATCGACAACTATCGACTCAGAGACAACAACGAAGTGAAGATTCGGCATTCTGGAGCGGATTTTGCGCGGCAGGCTGCTCTGCCCCGCACGCGGCCGCCAGCAGGGCAATCGAAATTACCGGGCCGATGCTGTGAACTCTCATTGCGCTATGCTTCTTCATTTACGAGTGGTGGCGCTCGGTCTCGTTGGGCGCAGATCTCTATTTCACGCCGTTGTAGCTCTTTGTCGCTAACAGGCTCTAACCAGACTGTTTTTCCCTTTTGAGTCGGTGTGACCGCTATATAGGCGAAGCTGCTCTTCGGGGTTGCACCGTGCCAGTGCTCCACGCCAGGAGCGCACTTGATCACATCTCCCTTGTGAACGATCTGCACTGGCTTTCCCCGTTCCTGATAATAGCCAACGCCTTCGGAGATGAGGAGAACCTGGCCACCCGGATGAATGTGCCAATCCAGCTTTGCGCCGGGCCCATAGGTTGCTACGGCAATACTGGAATCGAACGTACTGTCTCCTACATTCAACTCGTTGAGCCAGATATCTCCCGTGTGATTTTTAGTGGTGGATAATTCACCTTTTGGGAAAATTGCGTCTCCGGTCTGTGCGTGCGCCTGAAAGATGAATAGAAGACTCGCCGCGAATGCGATGATTTGAAGTTTCGTTCTCATGCTTTCTCCTGTTAGCGATTAATCAGGGTCTGATAGCTGGCAGGATATCGATCCCCCTGCACATCGATCGCCGAGACAGCATCGTGGATCGCCTTCAGATCGTCCGCCGTTAGCGCCACGCTTGCGCCGCCAAGATTCTCTTCAAGCCGATGCAGCTTTGTCGTTCCCGGAATTGGCACGATCCACGGCTTTTGCGCGAGCAGCCACGCCAGCGCGATCTGCGCCTTGGTCGCTTTCTTCTCTTCCGCAATCTTCCCCAAAGCATCGACCAGCGCCTGATTCGCTTTTCTGGCTTCCGCGGAGAAGCGTGGAACGATGTTGCGGAAGTCATTCTGCGCGAACTCGGTCTTGTCAGAGATGGCTCCGGTCAAAAATCCCTTGCCAAGCGGGCTAAACGGGACGAACCCAATACCGAGTTCCTCCAGTGTTGGAAGAATCTCTTTCTCAGGCTCGCGCCACCACAGCGAATATTCGCTCTGGAGTGCGGTGACCGGCTGCACGGCGTGAGCGCGGCGAATGGTCGCGGCTCCAGCCTCCGACATCCCGAAATGTTTGACCTTCCCTTCCGCGATGAGGTCTTTGATCGTACCCGCAACTTCTTCGATCGGCACATTCGGGTCGACGCGATGCTGGTAGAACAGGTCGATCGCGTTGGTGTTCAGCCGCCTCAGCGACGCTTCCGCGACTGCCCGGATTCGCTCCGGATTGCTGTCGGTCCCCTGGGGCGGAATTGCGTTCTTGAAACCGAACTTCGTCGCAATGACGACTTTGTCCCGAAACGGCGCCAGTGCTTCCCCAACAAGCTCTTCGTTCGTGAACGGACCGTAAGCTTCGGCAGTGTCGAAGAAGGTGACGCCGCCGTCATAAGCAGCGCGGATTACCTTGATTGCCTCATTCTTTTCGGTCGCGGGGCCTAGGCCGAAGCTCAATCCCATGCAGCCAAAGCCGAGGGCTGAGACCTCCAACCCGGAGATTCCTAGTTTTCGCTTCTGCATCATTTCCTCACTCCCTGAAGTTTATGGAGAAGCGACCGCGGACCGTTATCCCGATTCTGCCGATCTTTTGCCTATTCCTCTTGATCGCTAGAATTTGACTTGGCGCCGTTGGAGGGTCAGCGGCTATTCTGGTAGTGGAAGAGGCAACGGAATGAACATAAATGGCTGGCCCTCTATTGCTCCGACAGCGACCTCGTCGATAGAAGATTTAAGATCTCAGCTGGCGCAGAAAATTGCCTGGTTCATCGGCACTTCAGAGAGACTGATTACTGAGGTGCCAGGCCTGATGCTTGTGCGCCGGACTGCACCCACCGGCCCGTGCTCTGGTACCTATACGCCGAGCGTGATCGTGGTTGCCCAGGGTAGCAAGCGCGTCGACCTTGGCCAGACGAGCTTTACCTATGACCAGTCGCGATTCCTGCTGACCTCGATCGACTTGCCCATTGTCAGCCAGGTAGTGGAAGCGAGCGAAACCAAGCCTCTTCTCGCTGTGGCGCTCAAGCTGGAAATGCCATTGATCCGCGAGGTTCTCCTCGATGAAGTCCACGTACGCGAAGGATCGGCCGATACGCCCGCTATGATTACCGGCGCAGTGACGGCAGAATTGCTCAGCGCGTGTTGCCGTTTGGTAGACCTGCTGGCGAATCCGCAGGATATTCCCTTTCTAGGTGTTCTGATCCAGCGCGAAATCATTTACCGGTTACTCTCCGGACCGGAGGGCGCGCGCCTTCGAGCCATAGCGACGGCAGGAGATCAGAGCAATCGCACCGCGCGAGCGATCTCCTGGATCAAGGACAACTATACGAAACCTGTACGCGTGAACGATCTCGCCCAGATCGCAGGCATGGGAATATCGACTCTGCATCATCATTTTCGGATGCTGACCCATATGAGCCCTCTTCAATATCAGAAGCAATTACGGTTGCAGTCAGCGCGAGGGCGAATGCTTGTGGACGGCTTAGACGCTTCAACTGTGGCGTTCGAGGTGGGATACGAAAGCGTGAGCCAGTTCAATCGAGAATACAGCCGATTCTACGGTCAGCCGCCGCTGCGCGACATCAAGAAGCTGAGAGATGAGAAAGTTGTTGAGATCAGCGCGGCTTGATGACTGCTAGCCAATCCTCAATCTGGTTACATCGTGTGAATCGTCATCTGAAACCTGGGTCCGATCTGCTTTTGGTCTTTGTCTTGGCTCCTGCTTTTGCTTCTGCCTTTGCTGTCGCAGTTGGCATTGTCTGTCCCCCAGCCACTGAGCCGTTGTTCTTGGTAGAGCTGTGCTTCAGTCCAGCGTCTAGCCTGGCCGCAAAGCGGCCCACCGCTCTGCCGAAGACGGGGTCCCGACGAGCGCGCTCTTGCTCGTTGGGGTGTAACGCCAGAGTGAAGCCCAAGGGCGAAACGACTGAATCATTGCCGTTGTTTTTGCTCTTGTATATATTTTTCCGCGTTTTTAGCCCAAAAAACGCATGTCAAGCCCCCAAATTACCTAACCCATTCCTCATCATCAACTTACACTTGGCGTATGAGTTACCCTCAACCCGCTATAATTAAACTAGAAATTGAGAAAGGCCTCGGCAATCGCCGAGGCCTTTGCATTTAACCCAAATAAGTCCTTATCCTGCACTATTTTGGACGCAACCCCTTTGTTATGAATATTTTGCAGAACAAGACTCACCGTAAACTATTGAATAGAAGATCCTTACGCGCGGGCAATAGGGGGGGAGGGGGTACCCCCCAGCCCAGCCACCATCTCCCCAATCCTACGCAGAGCACCGCGCTTCCCCATCGCCCTCGCCGCAAGCCCCATCGTTCTCAACCGCTCACCGTCGGTCAACAATCCCACCAGCCGTTCCAGAAGAACTTCGGGGATCAGCTCCGCCTGTAGCAGCATCTCCGCCGCTCCGCCGTGAACCACCAACTCTGCATTCTTCCGCTGATGATCGTCCGCAGCCGTAGGCAACGGCACCAGCAACGAGGGCTTTCCCGCCGCAGCCAGCTCGGCCACTGTACTGCCGGCACGAGCCAACACCAGATCGGCCGCGGCATACTCCTTCGGCATTTCGGTAAGAAAGGCGCTTACCGCAACCCTCGCCGGATCGACACCCGCCTTGGCATAAGCTTCTCTTGTGGCGGCAAGGGCCTTCTCGCCTGTCTGATGCACAATCGTCAGACCCGGCACCCGCTCCAGCAACCTCACCGCTATGCCCGGCAGCGTCTCATTGAAGATCTTCGCCCCATTGCTTCCCGCAGTAACCAGCAATCGTCGCGTCGGTCCAAGCAATCTATCCGGCACCGCGAAGACCTCGTCCCGCACCGGCACACCAGTCACCGTCGCGTTGCGAAAATACATCGCAGTCTCAGAAAAGTTCACAGCAGCGGCACTTACGTACTTGCCCACTAACCTGTTCGTCATCCCCGGCACTGCATTCGGCTCGTAAGCCAAGGTAGGCACGCGCAACAGAATCGCCGCCATCATCGCCGGCCCCGAAGCATACCCGCCAACGCCAACCACCACATCCGGTCTAAAACTCCGCACCAAACCAACACACCGCATCAAGCCCAGCGGAAGGTCCGCCATCGTTCGAGCACGCGTCGCCAAGCTCACGTTCTTCAGCTGCCCTACCCGAATCAACTCCAGCGGAAATCCCGCCTCCGGCACCAGCTTCGTCTCGAGCCCTCGCGCCGTCCCCACAAACCGCACCTCGGCCCCGTGCGCATCCCGCAGCTCCCGGGCAATCGCCAGCCCCGGAATAACATGCCCACCCGTTCCGCCACCAGCAATCAAGACTCTCAGACTGGATCGATCGCCCACACTAATCGATCTCGCGAGTAATGTTCAGCAGCACACCCATGCCGGCCAGCGTAATAAAGATCGAAGTTCCTCCCGAAGAGATAAACGGCAACGGAATTCCCTTCGTCGGCAGCAGTGCCAGCACCACGCTCATATTGAAGAACGCCTGGACCAGAATCGCAGTCGTCAGTCCAAAGGCTAGAAACCGTGCAAATGGATCGGTCGACAGAAACGCCGCTCGCAGCCCGCGATACCCAAGCGCCACAAACAAACCAACCACCAAAATCGCCCCAATCAATCCCAGCTCCTCGCAAATATTGGCGAAGATAAAGTCCGTCTGCACCTCCGGCAGATAAAACAGCTTCTGCCGGCCCTCCATCAGTCCGAGCCCTCGAATTCCGCCTGTCCCAACTGCAATCAGCGATTGCAGAATATGAAATCCAGTCCCTCGAGGATCGGCCTCCGGATTGATGAACGCCAGCATCCGGTCATGCCGGAACTTCACATGAAACAGCATGTAATACAACACCGGCGAAGCCAGCGCGGCACCGACCGCGAAGTACCTCTTCCGCGCCCCCGCCAGATACAGCATCAACGCCGTGACGAACATGCAAACCAGGCCGGTCCCCAAATCCGGCTCCTTCAGAATCAGCGCCGTAAACGCCAGTGGCACAGCGACCGCCCGCAAGATCGTGCCCTTCCAGTCATCCATCTGGTGAATCCGTGTCTGCAAAAAGTAAGCCAGGAACAAGACCAGCACCGGCTTAGCCAACTCGGAAGGCTGAAACGTAAACAGATCTCCAAACCGCACCCAGCGATGAGTATTATGCGACCCGCTCACCGCAAACACGCCGATCAGCATCAACGTCGTCACCGCGACCGCAGGAAAAACCACCCGAGGGTTGTTATACCGGCGATAATCCACCTGCATCAGCAGGACCATCGCAATCAGGCCAAGCACAGCCCACAACGCCTGCCTCATCACATACGAATACGGCGAGCCGAGACTCGATTGTGCCATCACGGCCGAAGCCGAAAACACCGTCACCAGCCCAAACAGCACCAGCAGCAGCACCACTCCGAAGAGCCACTTGTCCACCCCTACTCTCTTCGCCATGCGTCACTTCCCGCTTCCCTGCTGTCTGCTCAATCGAGTTCGTTCACCAACTGCCGGAACACCCGGCCGCGCTGCTCATAATTTTCAAACTGGTCGAAGCTCGAGCAAGCGGGCGACAGCAAAACCACGTCGCCAATCGTCGCAGCCTTTGCGGCCTTCGCAACGGCGACCTGCAGCGTCTCCGCTGAAACTATCTTCACGACTCCGTGTAGTTCACGCTCAATCTTTTCCGCAGCTGAACCAATGGTGTAAACAATCTTCACCCGCTCCTTCAACAACCCGGACATCAACGTATAATCCGAATCCTTATCCTTCCCGCCAAGAATCAAGTGGATTCCACCGGGAAACGAAGCCACTGCCTTCATCGCCGCATCCACATTAGTCGCCTTCGAGTCGTTATAGAACTCAACGCCATTCACCACCTTGACGAGCTCCAACCGATGCTCCACCGCCGCAAACCCCGCCACCGAAGCCCGAATACTCTCCGCCGGAATCCTCGCCAGTCGAGCCGCACACACCGCAGCCAGAACGTTCTCTACATTGTGCGAGCCCTTCAGATGAATATCGCTGACCGGTATCACGGGCTCAGCCTTGGCGCCTTCGCGAGGAACAAACAGAATGCTCTCGCCGTGCACGAACGCGCCCTGCTTGATCGGCCGACGTCCACTAAACCAGTAAATCTGTGCCTTTGTCTTCAACGCAACCATCTGCGCCGCTTTGTCCTCCGCGTTCAAAACCAGAAAGTCTTCCGCCACCTGCCGTTCCGTAATTCTCGCCTTTGCGGCGGCGTAGGTCTCAAAGCTGCCATGTCGATCCAAATGATCCGGCGTGATGTTTAAGACGACTGCAATCCACGGATGAAACTCTTCCACCGTCTCCAACTGGAAGCTCGACACCTCAAGCACGCTGACTGTCTCCTGCGTACTCTTAGCCACCAGGTCGATCACCGGCAACCCGATATTTCCCCCCACCAGAGTCGGCACGCCAGCATCGCTGAAGATCTTCCCCACCAGAGTCGTAGTCGTCGTCTTCCCATTCGACCCCGTGATCGCAACAACCCGCCCTTGCAGATACCGGCTCGCAAGCTCCAGCTCCCCAATCACCGGCAGCCCGAACGCCACCACCTGCTTCACCTCCGGCGTATCCATCGGCACTCCCGGCGAGACAACGATCAAATCCTGTCGCCGAAACGTCAGCAGCCCATGTCCTCCTGACTCAACCATGATCCCCGCCTCCAGCAGTGCAGGGATCTCCTTCGCCAGCGCCACCGCACTGCGCGTATCGCTCACGGTCACCCGCGCCCCTTGCCCGCGCAGAAACATCGCAGCCGACAAGCCGGACTTACCCAGCCCCACCACCAGCACCCGCTTGTTTTTCAAATCCATCATGACCTTCACAGTCTCATCGGAGCTTCAACGTAGTCAACGCAAACAGCGCGAACACTAATGCCAATATCCAAAACCGCGCAATCACCTTCGACTCCGACCACCCCATCAACTCGAAATGATGGTGCAAGGGCGCCATCTTGAAGATGCGCTTTCCATTCCGCAATTTATAGCTCCCCACTTGCAGCATCACACTCAGCGCCTCAAGAATAAACACGCCGCCAATAAATGGCAGCAGCAACTCTTGCTTAATCACAACCGCCACCGTTCCAATCGCCCCGCCAAGGGCCAGGCTCCCGACATCCCCCATAAAAACCTCTGCCGGATGCGCGTTATACCAAAGGAACCCAATGCTCGCCCCCACCATCGACCCGCAGAAGACGGTCAACTCACTCACCATCGGATTCCTTTGCAATTCCAGGTAATCCGAGAAGACAACATGCCCACTCACATAAGTCAGCACCGTCAGCGCGCCACCGGCAATTATCGTGCATCCGATCGCCAGCCCATCCAGCCCATCGGTTAGATTCACCGCGTTGCTCGCACCTGAAATTACAATCATGACGAAGACGACGAACGGCACAAACACCAGCCAGTGCATGTGCGGAATATGTCCCATCCACTCCCACACCAGATCCGGCCGAAATCGCTTCGCAAACGGAACCATAAGCCGCGTGGAATACGTCCCGTGAGTCTCCATCACCACCAGTGCAGACGCCACTCCAGCGCTCACCACAAACTGCAAGCCCAGCTTCGCCCGCGCCGTCAGTCCTTTATTGCGGCGGTGCACCACCTTGATATAGTCGTCCGCAAACCCGATCGCCCCAAACGCCAGCGTTGACAGCATCACCAGCCACACATACTGATTCGAAAGATCCGACCACAGAAGCGTGGGCACAAGAATCGAGATGCAGATCAGCACCCCGCCCATCGTCGGTGTCCCGCTCTTCTTCTGGTGCGACTGCGGACCTTCTTCACGGATGTATTGCCCGATCTGAAACTCGCGTAGCCTCTCAATCACATATGGCCCGATGAGCAACCCGATCAGTAGCGCCGTCAGGCTCGCGAACACAGTGCGAAACGTGAGATAGCGAAAGATTCGAAACAGTCGGAAATAGGGAAACAGTTTCTGATACAGCAGCCAATAGAGCAAATTGTTCCGCCTTTTACCTGCAGCTCAGGCCCAGTTTTATGCTGCAAGTCAGGCCTATATTAACAGCCCGGCTACCCGAACTCCCGTGGTTATCTCATCGAGGAACCAATAGCATGAACCAACCCGAATCCCGCCCGCGCGCAAGGGCCCCAGATCAAAGCCCATTCTCCAGCGCGAAGCAAAGCGCATCCGCAGCCATGGCAAGCTCAAACGCAAGATGAGCATGGATGTCAGTGTCCTCTGCCTGCCTAAGCAACTCGGTCGCGACCGGGAACAGATCAGTCCCTTTACCTCGTTTTTCATTCGCGACCTTTTCTAACCGGCCGTCCGTCTCCGCAATCACTTTTTGCAGCCACTCTGGCGTGGGAGGTGCCACCCTTTGTCTGTGCCGATCTCTCGCCGCATACAGTCCTGCAAGCGAAAGATGCTCCGCCGCCCTTAGTATCCCCAGCGCCTGCAAAATGAGTTTGTTCTCCGCGTCTTCCTCGACCGCCTGCTGGTACAGCTTCACCCCTCGCTCAAGCAGGCCCCTCAGGTCTTTGCCGGTACCTTTCTCCATCAGAGAAATCACTACCGCAGCCCGCTGCATATGATGAAACGCCGTCATCAACCCGTAGTCTGCGGCATAAACTACCCTCGGCCTGGCTACTTGCGTAACCCTCTTCGCCTTATGTTTCTTGACGGCCTTGCGGATCGCATTGACCGCACGCTTGGTTGGCTTGGCCATCGTTTTGGATTTAGCGATGGCACCGCCCTTACTGGATTTCACGTTCTTACGGCGCGCGTTCCCTGTTGCCATAGTCAGACACCTCTCTGCGAAATATATTACCGAGGACCCGCCGCAATAATTGTGAATACCTTCTCAAGACGCACACCACGAGAAGCCTTCAACAACACTACGTCTCCGGCACGCAAGTTCGCAACCAGCCACTCCCCGGCCTCTTCTGGGCTCGCGACAAAGAGCGCCTCAACTCCGCCTGCCTTTACCGCACCAACCATCGCTCCAGCCGCCCCTCGCACCCCCAGAACAAAATCCACCCCATGCTCAACCATTCGCGACCCACAGGCGGCATGCAGCGACTCAGCCTCTGCCCCAAGCTCCAGCATCTCCCCGGCGACCACTATATGCCGTTCCCCCGGGATCGCCATCAGCGCATCCACCATCGCTTTCAGTGCCGCCGGGTTCGAGTTGTAACAATCATTGATCAGAGTCGCCCCACGCCACTCCAAAGTCTCCCCGCGTTTGTCGCCCGGACGCATCTCGCTGACTGCAGCCGCGCACTCATCAAGCCCCATCCCGCTTTGCAATCCAGCCGCGATCGCCGCCAGTGCATTGGAAACGTTGTGCCTTCCCAGCATCTTCAGCTGCACGCTCGCACGTTCACCCTTCGCCTCCACGGTAAACACCACACCCTCCGCACCCACCTCCGCAACGTGAACCGCCCGCACCGCGGCGCCTTCTCCCACCCCATATAGGACCGCACGCCCCCCCATCCCTTTGCCAAACAAACACACATAGGGATCGTCGAAGTTCAAGATCGCAACCCCGTCCTTTGGCAACGCCTCAATCAACTCATACTTCGCCCGCGCAATCCCCGCAATTCCATCTGGGAAAAACTCCAGATGCACCGGCCCGACGTTCGAAACTACCGCCCAATCGGGCTGTGCGATCTGTAGCCAGCGCAGCGATCTCCCCGGCATGGTTCATCCCCATCTCGATAACCGCAACCTCATGCTCCCGCTCAAGCCTCAGCAGCTGCAACGGCAGTCCAAACCCGTTGTTCAAATTCCCCGCCGACTTCAACACCTTGAACCTCACCCCGAGGACCTGTGCCACCGCCTCCTTCGTGGTCGTCTTCCCCGCCGACCCCGTCACTCCAATGACGCGTCCACCCCAATCCTTTCGCACAGCATGAGCAAGTTGCTGCAACGCCCGCAGCACGCAATCCTCACAGTCCGCCACTTGCAGCAAACGCTTCTCATCCACCTCCGCCGGCACCACCCAGCGATTGCTTACGACTGCCGCGATCGCCCCATTCGCAAGTGCAGCCTGCACATAGTCATGCCCGTCCAACCGTTCACCGCGGACTGCAAAGAACAACTCCCCGGCGCCAATTGTCCGCGAGTCGATCGCGTACCCCACCGCCTCCGCCGACGTATCGAACTCGCCATCCGCATGAATCCAATCCGCAACCTGCCCCAATGTCAGCTTCAAGCAATCTCCTTCAAGACTCCAGCCGCCACCGCCACGTCATCAAACGGCACCGTACGCATCCTTCAATATCTGCACCTTCTCGTGCCCTTTTCCAGCTATCAGAACAATATCCCCCGCCCGTGCCGCACGAATCGCAATCGCAATCGCCTCCGCTCGATCCTCTTCCACGATGCAATCCGTTCCTGTCTCTCTCACCCCTGCCAAAGCCTCTTCGATGATCACCATCGGCTCCTCACTCCGAGGATTGTCGCTGGTCAGCACCACCAGATCACTCCCGTCACCCGCAGCCCGCCCCATCCGCGGACGCTTTGTCCTGTCTCGATCGCCCCCACACCCAAACAGAGTAATCACTCTGCCACGCCCGCTCTTCACTAACTCCCGCGCCAGCGAAATCAAATTCCGCAGAGCATCATCCGTATGCGCATAGTCCACGACCACCGTCACACCATTTGAAGACGGCACCACCTCAAACCTTCCCGGCACTTGTGCTCCGGCTATCGCTCCCGCAACAACCTGCTCCAGCGTCAAGCCACGCGCCAGCGCCGCACAACAAGCTGCAAGCAGGTTGTACACATTCACTCGCCCCGTCAGCGGCGATCGTACGTGAGCATCTCCATTCGGCGTCTTGAACAAAAACCGAGTCTCCCCTGCACATAGCGTTACCTCTTCCGCGCGATACTCCCCGCTCGCCGCCGCCATTCCATAAGTCATCATCTGAGAGCACCGAACCTCGCGAATCAGCAGCCTCCCATAGGCATCGTCCCCATTCACCACTGCGACTCTTGGCGGCGGAGCACCAACTCCCTCAAATAATCTCGCCTTCGCCGCAAAATATTGCTCCATCGTCCCGTGATAATCCAAATGGTCTTGCGTCAAATTCGTAAACATCGCCACATCCACCGGCAGCGCCCAAACCCGCTCCTGCTCCAACGCATGCGACGACATCTCCATCACAGCCTCGGTCGCACCTACCTTCACGGCATCAGCAAAAACCCGTAGTGTGTCGGAGATCTCCGGAGTCGTATGCAGCGAAACGCGAACCTCATCAGCCACATGCGTCTCGATCGTCCCAATCAACACACACGTCCGCCCGACGCTCCTCAGCATTGCCTCCAGCAAAAACGCGGTCGTCGTCTTCCCATTCGTCCCAGTCACCGCACTTAGAGCCAGATTCCGCTCCGGATACCCCAGTACCGCCGAACTAACCTCAGACAGCGCCCGCCGCCCACGCTCCACCAGTGCCGCCCCCATCGCCGGGTGCGCTCGCCACAACCTCTCGTACACCTCACGAGAGTCCGTGACCACCGCCGACGCACCTTGTGCAATCGCCGCCTCTACAAATCGATTCCCGTCCGTCGCTTCGCCACGCATCGCGACAAACACGTCTCCACGCCCCACTCGCCGCGAGTCATACTCAACTCCATTGACCTCAACTGAAGGGCCAGCGCATTCAATTGCGCTTAGTCCCGCACAAACCGTGTCCCAATTCATATAAGTGTGATGCTAGCTGAGATAGTGCATACCTGACAGCAAGGGCCTCTACCGGGTAAACCGCACAACGACCTCAGTCCCTGCCGGCACCATCGTCCCCGCCGCCGGAAACTGCTCACGAGCCAATCCACTCCCCACCGCCTGCACCCGCAGACCCACCGAATCTGCCCGCTCCACTACACTCCGCAACCCCGCACCCTCAAACGAAGGCACAGGCACACGCAAGCCCCGCATTGACCACCACCGCGCCCTTCTCTTTCGCAGGCACTGATGGCACAGCCTTCGGCAGCGATCGATCTACAGTTGGATCGCCGACATTCTTCACCGAGGCATCCATCCCACCGCTAGGCAGAGTTCCGGCCACGACCTTCGGCGGCAGCAAACTCGCAACATCTTGCGACTTTTCCGCTACCTTCGACGGCGCCGGGACGATTGCCTTGCCATTCTCCTCATCCACCAAAGACGCGGTATTTGAGGGTTTCCGCAAGGGATCGTCAGCGGGCAGGTTATTCACATCGTCAAACATCGCATTCAAGTCTGCCATGCTTTCCGAAGAGGTATCGTCGACGACCTCCTTCTGCGCGACCAACATCTCTTTCTTCGTCTTCAGCGGCTGGTCGTGCGGCACTCCAAGATACTCCAGCACCTGCTGCGCCACATTGGCGAAGACCGGCGCGCTCACCGCTCCTCCATACTTACTCGCTCCTACCGTCGGCGTATCGATCACCACGGTAACCGAGATCGCCGGGCTACTCACCGGCGCAAATCCCGCAAAGCTCGCGACCAGCTTCGTATGCGAATACGTATGCGTCACAACATCGATCTTCTGCGCAGTCCCTGTCTTCCCGGCTGAGCTATACCCGTTCAGCGCAGCCTCTTTGCCGGTTCCAGTCACGACAATCCCCTGCATCATCATCCGCATCTTTGCCGAGGTCATCTCCGAGATCACGCGATGCGCCCCATCCGGCAACGTGCCCGGCAACTGGTTCGAAGGCCTGAACGCTGCGGGCTTCAGCCGTGCGTCCCCCTTCATCTCATCGGTCGACTGCAGCAGCACATGCGGCGGCATATACACTCCACCATTCGCAATTGTGCTCACCATCGTTACAAGCTGCACCGGAGTCACGCCAATCTCCTGTCCAATCGCCATCGACAGAATGCTGGTCGCACCCCACTTCTTCGGATTACGCAGCAGCCCGCGCGTCTCGCTCGGCAGCTCGATCCCCGACCGGTCGCCGAAGCCGAAACCCCGCATGTAGTCATAGAACTTCTGGTTCCCCAGCTTCAGCGCCATCTTCGCCGCGCCCACGTCGCTCGAGTGCTCCAGCGCATACTGCACCGTCACCACTCCAAAGTGATCGCTCTTGTCATCGTGCAGCGTACGGCCATACATCGTCATCGCACCGCCCTGGCAGTCCACCAGGTCCGTCGGCTGCACTCCCGCTCCATCCAGCGCCGCAGAGTACGTCACCAGCTTGAACGTCGACCCCGGCTCATACACATCGCTCACCGCCAGGTTCTGCAACACACTCGCATCCATATGCTTCTGATCGTTGGGATTGAATCGCGGCGAAACCGCCAGCGCAAGAATTTGCCCGGTGTGCGGATCCTGCACCACAACTGTGCCGTGCAGTGCCTTCACCTTGTCCACCTGGGCATCTAGCGCCCGTTCCGCCATGTACTGAATGTTCGCGTCGATCGACAGCACCAGATTCTCGCCCGGCATCGGCTGGCTCTCTTCGCTGCCCAGCACATGCCGCTTGGCATCGACCGCCGTCAGCATGTGTCCCGGGGCTCCATGCATCTCGTCTTCGAACTTCTGTTCCAGCCCGCCCAACCCCAGAGTCGTCCGTTCCCACATATCCCAGCACCTGCGCCGCCAGGTCATTGTTCGGATAGAACCGCTTGAACTCCTTCTGAAAATAGATGCCCTTCAAATTAAGCTCGCGCACACGCGCCGCCGTACTCCGCGTCGATACGCCGTGCGACCCACGCAAAGTTCCTCGACGCATTGAACCGCGCCAGCATCTGCTGCTCGAGATGTGAAATTGTCGCGCTGGTCGGCGTGGACGATCTCCGCCAGAATCTCCGCAGCGCTCGCACGATTGTCCCCAAGTTCGGAAGGCACCGCAAAGACACTGTCCGCCTGCACCGTCACCGCAAGCTCACGCAGATTGCGGTCATACATCATCCCGCGCCGCGGAGCCACCTCAAACGTCCTCTGCTGCTGCAGCGCCGCACGCTTCACGAAATCCGGATGCCGCACGATCTGCAGCCACCCCAGCCGGCCGCGCGATCACTGCAGTCCACGCGCAAAAAAACAGCGCCACGTAGACGAACCGGATTCTCCGTATCGGAGCGGTCAACGTCTGCCGTGGCGCCTTATCCATTCCATCCCTGCTTCGTCGTTTTGACTGTCTGATCGTGCTACTGCACTACCTGCATCCCGGGAGCATTCGCCTGAGCCAAGCACAGCAGCATTCGGATCTCCACCCTCCGGACGTACTACCTGCCCAGGCTGAGGCTCGTACAGCCCAAGCTGCTTGGCGATCCTGTCGATCCGGTTCGGGTCCGTCAGCTGCGCCTCGGACAGCCGAAGCTGCCGGTTCTGTTCCCGCAATTGTTCGACCTGCTGCTTCTGCGCCTCGACATGGTAGCCAATCTCGATCGCCGAAAAGTGCTGCCACACATAGACCATCACCAGCAGAAACAGCACGCTCATCACCGCGGTAAACGTGCGCATCTCGCGCCGGCGCTCCGGATCATCCGCCTTCACAATGCGGCTGTTGTCGATGTGCTTGGTAAAGAAGACCTCAGGCGTCGGTCCACGCCGCGCGCGCCGTTGCGTCTCGAACAGTTCGCGGTTCCGCGCCGCCAGGGACTCCGCCCGTCTCTGCGGCTGTACTCGCGAGCCCATCATCTCCATCTGTTGTCCTGCCATCGCCGAAGCTGCCATCGCACACCTCACTTCCTGTTGCCTGCCCAGAAGTTCACTCTGGACGAAATCTTGTGCCACTCTCCAAAATACGAACCGGGCCGGGATCGCTATTGGAGGAAGGGACTTGTATTGCAGAGTTGTCTTTCGCCTGAAAGAAGGTGGGACAACCCCGGCCCGATCACTTGTCTTCATCATCTTCGTCAAGCCACTAATCTCTGCTACTAATCACTCTTCTCCGCCGCCCGCATCTTCGCGCTTCGCGACCGCGGATTCCGCATCTGCTCTTGCTCAGCCGCCACAACCGGCTTCTTCGTCAAAACCTCAAACACTTTGTTCCGGCCCGCCTCACGGAACGCATCCTTCACCAGCCGGTCCTCCAAAGAGTGGAAGCTGATCAACACCAGCCTTCCCCCCGGCTTCAACAGAGATCCCGCGCTCTTCAGCAGCGATTGAATCTCTCCCAACTCGTTATTCACTCGAATCCGAAGTGCCTGAAAGGTTCGTGTCGCCGGATGAATCTTGTCGCCTTTCATTGATGGGGCCGCGGCCGATACGATTCTGAGCCAATTCTGCTGTCGTCGTAATCGGCCGGGCCCTAACAATGGCTCTGGCGATTCTCCGCGACCTCCTTTCCTCTCCGAATTCGTAAATCAGGTCGGCGAGTTCGTTTTCGTCTTCCTGATTTACCACTTGCTCGGCCGTCTCCCCTGTGCGCGTGTCCTGCCGCATATCCAGGGGTCCATCCGACCGAAAACTAAATCCTCTGTGCGCCTCGTCCAGTTGCAGGCTGCTCACTCCAAAATCAGCAAGCAGTCCATCCAGGCTTCCCGGCTCGATCACATTCGAAGCCTCCGAAAACGCCCTCGGCTCAAACACCACCTCCGGCATCTCGCTCACCAAGCTCGGCCTTCACTTCCTCCAGCCGAACCTTGCGCAGCCTCCATCGCCTCCGGATCACGGTCAAAGCCGATCAACTTGCCTTTACCGCCCAGCCTCTTCGCAATCTCCGAAGAGTGCCCCGCAAGCCCAAGCGTCGCATCACATATCACGCCGCCTGGCCGCACATTCAAATACTCCAGAACTTCTTCTAAAAGAACCGGCACATGTCGCGGTTTATTCATCACTCCGCCTCTGCGCTGCCCCTGGGGGCCATCCTGCAACTACGAACCAACAACCTTGGTCTTATCCGCGAACGCCATCAGATCTGCATCCGTCAGCTCAACTGCACCACTTGCCTTCTTCATCTCCGCGTCGAACAGTTCCGCATTCACAACCTCCAGCAGCGTCTGCGACCCCAGAACGTTTACCTCTCCGGTGACCTTCGCCAACTCCCGTAGCTTCTGCGGAATCAACAACCGGCCCTGCGCGTCCATCTCTGCCATCTGTCCGTAGAAGTTCGTTACGTCCTGAAACTTCTTCCGGACCGGGTCCATCGGGGACATCTTTGCCAGCGACGCCTCGATCTGCTCCCACTCCTTCAGCGGGTAAACCTGCGCCCGCTTTCCGTCCATGCTCGTTATGTAGAACTGGGGCCCGTACAGCTCGTCCACCCGGCGCTTGAATTCGGCAGGCAGCTTCAGCCTGCCCTTCTCGTCAACGCGTGTTGGGTGATTTCCCCGAAACATGGCAACCTCGATACCCTGCCCGAACCTACTTAGGTTCAAAACCAGCTCAGCGTCGTAGAATTTTGTTTGTAAGGAGTTCGTTTGACCCACTAAACTCCAAAATCTTCTACTTCGCTCCACCAGCATCGCTGAGAGCCCACACCCTGTAAAGGGTTATTTCGAGCGAATCTCTGGAATTCCCATATTGAATTGTGGAAAACTCAGCGCCTTGCGGAATCTAGGCAGGTACCCACAAGATGTAGTGTTGGTTCCCGTGGTTCATACCTGGATAGCCACTTGCAGCATCCGAATCCATCTGCTAAAGCGAAATAAAAGCGAAAATAGCGCTACTTCGCTCCCAAAAGCTTCTTCCGCCGCAACAGCCAGACCAGATACCAAAGCACCGCAAGATTAATCAGCAGCAGGCTCAATCGAAACCAGTCCGGACGCCGCGCCAACTCATACAGCTCCCACGGCAAAAAAGAAGCCGTCAGGATCAGCGTCAGATACTCCGCCCACACCTTCTCCAACAACAGCCCGATTCCTTCCGTAAGTGCCAGGGCCGAGTACGCAAACGTCGCAACGCTGATCTGTCGCAACCGATGAGCATCGATGAGATCGACTTTGTCCAGCAACAGTGAAACAAATCTGCTCTCTGGATCGAACTTGAACTTCAGCGCCAGCCGCATTACTTCATCTTCTAGATCTTTATGCAGCAGGTGGATCGCACCAACGCCAATACAGAAGAAGAAAATCGCCTTCGTAAGTTTGAACAACCCAATCAGCAACAGACCCCTGTCATGCGGACCACGGGCGTGGCCCCCATGTTCCTCTTCGTTCACTAATTCGTGGCTGCTGCTCGATTCGTTTGGCATGAGGTCAGACTTTCAGTTGACGGTGACCCGATGGAATTGTCAACGCCCCGAACAGTAGCAGCACGTCTTCACACCATCAACAATCACTCTGCCGCTTTGCGCCCACACCATAGTCGCCCTCCAGCCACCTTCAAAGAGAAATTTCCTGCGCATCGTACGGATACGAGCAATCCAGTCTCAGCAAGTGGACGTAGATGCTTATGAACGCCCCTGAGGCAGGGGCGAGTTTTAGAAATCAAGAACGATAAAGGATAACGACAATGAAGAAGACTTCCCTCGCCACACTAGCTGCAGCCGCTCTCGCCTTAACCTCTCTCAGCGCCCAGGCGCAGAAGGACCCAACCGTCGGCGGCGCCACCATGTACCCCACCAAGACCATCGTCGAAAACGCAGCCAACTCGCCGATCAACAAGACCCTCGTTGCGGCCGTAAAGGCAGGCGGCCTGGTCGACACATTGAACAGCCCCGGCCCATTCACCGTCTTCGCACCCACAGATGACGCCTTCGCCAAGCTCCCAGCCGGCACGGTCGAGACGCTCGTCAAACCGGAGAACAAAGACACCCTCGACAAAATCCTCACCTACCACGTCGTCGCCGGCAAAGTCAGTGCCAAACAGCTCGAAGGCATGATCAAGAAGGGTGGCGGCAAAGCCTCACTCAAGACTGTCCAGGGCGAAGATCTAATCGCCACCGAGTCCGGCGGCAAGATTATGCTGACCGACGCAAAGGGCGGAATGGCCATCATCACCACGGCCGATGTCTTCCAGTCGAACGGCGTCATCCACGTCATCGACACTGTCTTGATGCCCAACTAAGCACTTCCCTCTCACCAGCTCTATCCAACACGAATCTTTACCAACGCGCTTCCTGGTGAAATCCGCGTCAATAAGAACGGGCCGCATCAGCGGCCCGTTCTTCATTCTCACTGAGATCGCTTAGTGCTTTGACAGCACATGGTCCATCATCTTGCTCAGATAAGGTCGTGCCTTCTCCAGGGCAGCCTCCGCCGTCAACCCATACTTCTCTCGCAGCGAGTCCACCTTTCCATGCTCGATAAACGCATCCGGCCAACCCACCCGCACCATTGGAACCTGCAGCTCAAGCTCGTTCAACGTCTCCATCACGGCTGAGCCAAAACCACCCGCCAGCACATGGTCCTCGAGTGTAATCACCAGCCCACACCGTCCACCAAACTCCGCCACGCAGTCGCGATCGATCGGCTTCGCAAACCGCGGGTTTATCACCGCCGCTGAAAATCCTTCCAGCCTCAGCATCTCCGCCAGGCGCTCTGCCTCTGGCAGCATCGCTCCCAGCCCGAAGATCGCAACGTCACCGCCGTCGCGAAGTACCTCGGCCTTCCCAATCTCGAGCGCAACCGGCCGATCCTTCACCGCCACCCCCGGGCCCGTCCCACGCGGGTAACGAATTGCACTGGGCCCCTTATGAAGCATCGCCGTATACATCATGTCTGCCAGCTCATCCTCGTCCTTCGGCACCATGTGAATCAAATTCGGCACGCTCCGCAGATAGCTGATATCGAAAAGCCCATGATGCGTCGGCCCATCGTCTCCGCTCAATCCGCCGCGGTCCATGCAAAACACCACCGGCAGGTTCTGCAGACAAACATCATGCACCACCTGATCAAATGCACGTTGTAAAAACGTGGAGTAGATCGCGCAAAAAGGTTTGTACCCCTTTGTCGCCATCCCAGCGGCAAAGATCACCGCATGCTCCTCTGCGATCCCCACATCAAAGTATCGCTTCGGATGATGTGGCCGGAACAGATCGAGCGCTGTCCCATTCGGCATAGCAGCCGTGATCGCAACCACCTTGTCGTTCGCCGTCGCCAGCTTCGTCAACGACTCGGCAAAGATCTCCGAGTAGGTCTTTTGCCCCGCAGACTTCGTCTCCCCGGTCTCAGCGTCGTACGGCCCCAGCCCATGAAACTTCTTTTGCTTCTCGAGCGCCGGCTGAAACCCTCTGCCCTTCTGCGTAATCGCATGCAGAACTACCGGCCTGTTCTGTTGCTTCAAAAATTTAAAAGTCTCAATCAGCAGCGGCAGATTATGTCCATCGATCGGCCCAAAGTAATTCAACCCGAACTCTTCAAACAGCATGCCCGGGCCAATCAGCCCCTTCGCCGCCTCCTCTGCCTTGCGCGCCACATGCGCGACCGTCTTGCCGCCAAACCGCTCCAGCAGTTCTGCCGCCTTGCCGTGAAGGCTTGAGATCGTCGGATTCGTCACGATCTTGTGGAAGTACTCCGCAATCGCGCCGACGTTCTTATCGATCGACCACGCATTGTCATTCAACACAACGATCAGCCGCTTCGTCTGTGCCGCAATGTTGTTCAATGCCTCAAACGAGATTCCATTGGTAAACGCCGCGTCTCCCGCCAACGCAACAATGTGCTCTTTGCCGCCCGACATATCTCGCGCTACCGCCATACCCAACGCTGCGCTCAGTGCCGTCCCGGCATGTCCCGCACCATAGCTGTCGTGCTTACTCTCCGTGCGCAGCATGAAACCGTTCAACCCACCGGGCTGCCGAATCGTATGAAAGAGCTTCTGCCGCCCCGTCAGCAGCTTGTGCACATAGGCCTGATGGCTCACATCGAACACAAAACTGTCTTTCGGCGTGTCGAAGACATAATGCATCGCCAGCGTCAGCTCCACCACACCCAGGTTCGGCCCGATATGCCCGCCCGTCTTCGCAACCCCGACAATCAGCCGCGCCCGAATCTCCTCCGCCAGCTGTGTCAGCTCAGGAATCGACAGCTTTTTCACATCCGCGGGAGAGTTTATCGTCTCAAGAATATCGCTCATCAAAACCTGTTCTGCAGTCTCCGCTCATCAAGCGTCGAGTCCTGCCCCAAAACAAATACCGCCCACGCAACTCGGCAAGATGGCGGCAGCTTCTAAGTATATCAACCCGGGTAGACCCTCCATGTTGCACTTCAGGCCGTATTCTTTAGACGCTTTCCCGCGCTTTTTGTTGCGCTTGAAAACTTCACTCACGCCAGAATTGCCCGCTAAGGTATGCTTCAGCCACATGATGCCTGCCGTCACCACCACCGGCCTCACCCGGCGTTTCGGCGAAATCACCGCCGTTCAGGACGTTAACCTCACCGTTGCCCCAGGACAGTTCTTCGGCTTTCTCGGCCCCAACGGCGCCGGCAAATCCACCACGATTAAGATGCTCACCGGCCTCCTAGCCCCCACCTCCGGCAGCATCCAGATCCTCGGCCTCGACGCTCTAGCCAACCCAATTGAGGTCAAACGTCAGATCGGTGTCGTCCCCGAAGGCCTCGCCCTCTTCGGCCGCCTCACTGCAGCCGAGTACCTCCGTTTCGTTGGCCGCATGTATGGCCTCGACGCCGCCACCACCGCCGCCCGCACCACCGAACTCCTCGAGTTCATGTCCCTCGCCAATGAAACAAAGAAACTTGTCTCCGACTTCTCTCATGGTATGCAGAAAAAGCTCGCCCTCGCCGCCGCCGTCATTCACGGGCCAAAGGTCCTATTCCTCGACGAACCCTTTGAAGGCGTCGACGCCATCGCCTCCGGCACGCTCAAAGCGATGCTGCAGGGCATGATCGCCCGCGGAGCAACCATCTTCCTCACCTCGCACGTCCTCGAAATCGTGGAGCGTCTCTGCACCCACATCGCCATCATCGATCGCGGACACCTCATCGCAAACGGCTCACTCGAAGAGCTCCGCGCCGGCGTCCAGGCCCGTAACCCCGACAGCGACGGAGCCTCCAGCCAGACCCTCACCCTCGAGCAGATCTTCCTCAGTATCGTCGGCAACGAAGCCGGCGCACAGCAGCCCGAGCAGGAGCTTTCATGGCTGGGTTAGCTCCTCCACCACCAGCCTCAACGCAGCGCTGGACAACCGCCCAGAGCCGCGCCCAGTTCGCCGCCCTCGCTCAGCTCCGGTGGTGCATCTTTCGCAACGCCTTCCGCCGCAAGGGTGGCGCTGGCGAACTCGCCGCCCGCCTCGTCTTCATCCCTCTCCTCGGCATCTTCGCCTTCGGACCTATCGTCGGCGCCGGCTATGGCACCTACCTCCTGACCTCCGACGACCGTCTCGTGGCCCTTCCCATTCTTACCTGGGCTATCTTCGCCCTCTGGATGCTCGTTTTGCTCAACGTCTCCCCGCCCGGCCTCAGCTTCGATATCAACACCATCATCCGCTTCCCGCTCAGCTTCCCGCGCTATCTCACCGCGCGTCTCTTCTTCGGCCTGCTCAGCGCGGCGAACGTCATCGGCACGCTCGCGCTTATCGCCGCATGCATTGGCATCGCAATCGCAAAACCGTCGTTGGCCCCTTGGGGCACATTGCTCTTCTGCAGCCTTCGCCCTCGCCAACATCTTCTTCACCCGCATGATGCTCGCCTGGGTCGAGCGTCTGGCTCTTAACCCGCCGCACGAGAGAGATCTTCACAGCTGTCTTCCTCTTCGCCACCCTCGGCTTCCAATACATCAATCTCAACTTCAACCCCGGCTTGCAAGGTCGCCATCACCACGCCCCCAACCACCTCCCTTTGTTCCGCAGTATCTTCCACCATATCCAGCCCATCGCGGCCCTCCTCCCGCCCGGCCTCACCGCCTCCTCAATCGTCAGCTATCGCCAAGGCCACATCCTCGCTGCCTTTGCCTCACTCGTCGGACTCATCGCCTTTGGCGCTCTGTTCTTCACCGTCTACGCCTGGCGCATGCACCGCGAGTTTAATGGAGAGAACCTGAGCGAAGTCACGCAACCGCCGCCGCCCTCCAGCCTGAAGAGTGTCCGCCCCGCAGCTATTCCGGGCCCTGTTTCCATCGCCACAAGAAAGACCAGCGCCTTCGGCCTCAACTCCACTGTCATCGCCTGTCTTCAAAAGGAATTCATCTATCTGCGTCGCAACATCAACCAGCTTTACGGCTTCATCGCTCCACTATTCATGGTGTTTCTCTTCGCTGGCCGCGTCAGCTCCACTGGACGCTTCGGCGAATTCGTCTTTCCCGTTGCCGTCGCCTACTCCGTTCTCGGCGTCTCCGTCCTCTCCTACAACGCGCTCGGCATGGACGGCCCCGGCGTCCAGTTCTATTTCCTCAGCCCCACTCGTCTGCGGGATGTCTTCCTGGCAAAGAACATCACCGGCTTTCTCCTCACCTTCTTTGAGCTTGTTCTCATCTTTGCCGTCATCGCCTTTGTGGCCCATCCTCCGTCTCTCGTCATCACCCTCTCAACTGTTTTTTGGCTTCTTTTCGCGACCTTCATCAACGGCGCCGTGGGCAACCTCCGTTCCCTCATGTCCCCGAAGAAGATCGATCTCCTGAGAGCCAGTCGCAGGCAGGCGTCACAGCTCAGCGTCCTAATCGCCCTCGGCATTCTCGCCGCATCGGTCGGAATCGGCTACGGAACCATCTGGCTGGCCAGCGTCCTCGGCCGTCCATGGCTCATGGTCCCGGTCCTTCTCGCCTTGGCCCTCATCGCCTTCGTAGTTTACCTGCAGGTCCTCAACCGCCTCGACGCGATCGCTCTAGACCACCGCGAAAACCTGGCAGAAGAGCTCTGCAAGGCCTGAGCTCGGCTTCGAGCACATTGCAGCCGGCGCCTCCTGGTCGGCGAATACCGCACCCTCACCGTTCCCGAAGAGCGTAATTACCCCGAGCCGCTTATCTTCATCACCGTGTGGGCCCTGTGCATGCACGAAAATTTGCAGCAAAATGGAAGAGTTCCACAAGCCTTTCTACTACGATGAAATCGTCGAAGGCGGCCACGCCGCTGGAGCCACTTCAAAGACAGGCAAAGACCTGGGCAGAGCAGTACACCTACCTGACGCGCAAGCTGATGGATTGATCCTGCAAATGACGCGACCCAAGAACGCCAAAATCGCCCCACCCGGGGCGATTTTGGCTTTAAAAAACCTGGTTGCCCACCGCAAGTCGCACAAAACCTAAGCCACAACTCCCACCACATTCAACATCCGTCCCGCAACACCCTTCTCTCCTCGATGCGAAAAGTATCGCAACGCTCCGCTTGCATCGCGAGAACAAGCCGTGCACTCCCCTACCACGGAGATCCGCGCCTCGCCGACACCCGCATCCATCAACTGCCGTCGGTTCGCCTCCCATAGATTCAACCGCATCTCGCCAGCGTCTCCTCGGTCGAAAAGCTCCTCTGAATACCCAAATTGCGCTCCGAACTCCGACCTCACCTCACCGCCGACCGAATAGCAGCACGGCCCAATACTTGGTCCCACGGCCGCTATCAGGTCCTCCACGCGCGACCCATACTCCGATTCCATCAACGCAACTCCCCGTTCGACGATTCCTGCCGCCGTTCCTCGCCAGCCCGCATGAAATGCTGCTACTACCCTCTTCTCAACATCGACCACAAGAACCGGAACGCAGTCAGCGGTCCCCACTCCCAGCAAAACCCCGGGAACATCGGTCATCAGCCCGTCGCCTTCCAGCACCGCTTTGCCGTCTGCAGTCTGCAGTCGGCCCTCCCGAGCCCCTTCCCCGTCCCTGACTGTCCGCACCGTTCCTGAGTGAATCTGCCGCACTCCCACCAGCGAAAAATCACCTTTTTCACCACCAATTGCACTCAAAAATCGCCGCCGATTCTCCGCCACCAGTGCAGGATCATCCTCCTTCGTCCACCCCAGATTCAGCGAATTCCCCCCATAAACTGAGGAAGTCCCCCCGGTTCGCGTGCTGAATCCATGCCGCAGCCACCCGTACCGCTGCCACGCCTCGACTCGCACGATGTCCAATCCACCGGGTCCGCTAAATCGTTGATTATGAAGCTCCAAGTCGCCGCCCTTCTCTATTACACACCAAACTAGCGCCGCTTCCAGCTATTCTAAGATCTCTCCACAGACAATGTTCCGCTACTCGACAACTCTGGGGTTACAAGGTGTGATGTTTTCCAATTCTTAGCGTTACCTTGGTCCTTACAGTGTCTTTCCAGCATCAAAGGGACGTAACTATCTTCGGGGCCAGGGTGAAGACCTAACCTCCTTACATTTCAACAGAAATTTGCATCCGTGCCCGCGGGTCTGTAAGATACCGCGATTGTAGATATGACAATGAATGTGCCTAGCGTAGCCCCGCAATTTCTTCGTTCCCGTATCGGTAAAGTCTGTGTTGCCATCATCGGCTCCACGGCCGCCGAGATGCTTGAAAAAGCCAGCGCCGTCGTTAAAGAGACGCCCTTCCTCGAGTTTCGCCTCGACTATCTCGAGAAGCCTCTTCTCGCCCTTCCGAAGCTGAAACATTTCTTCACGGACAACACTGCTGCCACCGGCATCGCCACCTGTCGCCGCACCGCCAACGGCGGGAAGTTTTCCGGTAACGTGGCCGCCGAGATCGAAGTACTCTCGAAGGCCGCGGCAGCAGGCTTTCACATCGTCGACGTTGAACTCGAGTCAGCCGCCGCAATGAAGAAGGGTGAACTCCAGAAGCTCCGCGAAACTGGAGTCGCTCTCATCATCAGCCACCACGACTTCGCCGCCACCAAAGACCTCGAGGGGATCTACAAGCGCATCGTGCCCTTTGAGCCCGACTTCATTAAGATCGTGCCTACGGCCAAGTCGCTTGTCGACAACGTCACCCTCATGCGCTTCATCGAGCGCATGGAAGATCACTCCAACATTATCGGCATCTGCATGGGCGATGCAGGGATCATCTCCCGCGTTCTCGGCGTTCGCGCGGGCAGCGCGTTTACCTTCGCCGCCGCCAGCATAGGCGAAGAGACCGGCCCCGGTCAGATCGCCGCGCGTACGCTGATCGAAACCTACCGCATCGACCAGGTGGATGCGGCTACCAAGGTGTACGGCGTTGCCGGCAACCCCATTCGTAGCTCGCTCTCGCCAATGATGATGAACACGGCGTTCCGCCGAGAGACCGTCAACGCGGTCTACCTTGCGCTCCAGGCAAACAAACTGTCGGACTTGCTCAAGCTTGTCCAGGAGATCCCCATCCAGGGCCTCAGCGTAACCATGCCGCTCAAGCAGGAGATCATGGCACACCTCGAGAAGACCGACCCGCTGTCGGCCAAGATCGGCGCGTGCAACACTGTTCTCCGTGCGCCGGACGGGAAGCTCTACGGCTTCAACACCGATGTCGCCGGCATCACCGGCCCGCTTGAAAAGCGCTTGTCGCTGCGCGGAGCCAAGGTCCTCGTGCTGGGTGCCGGCGGAGCCGCACGTGCTGCTGTCTTTGGGTTGCGTGATAAGGGCGCAGAGGTCTTCATCCTCAATCGCACGGCGGAGACAGCGCAGAAGCTCGCGCGTCAATCTGGCGCGAAGACAATCAAGAAAGACGCGGTCGCAAAGACTGCCTTTGACGTGATTATCAATGCGACGCCGATTGGAATGGCGGGAATCAAAGGGCAATCAGCTGCTTGAAGCGAAGGACCTGAATACGAAGCTGGTCTTCGATCTGGTCTATAACCCGCTGGAGACGCCGCTGCTGCGTATGGCTCGCCAGAAGGGCATTCCAATCATTACGGGGATTGAGATGTTTGTGCAGCAGGGGGCGCGGCAGTTTGAGATATTTACGGGCAAACCTGCTCCGGAGGAGGAGATGCTGCGCGTCGTGATTCATGCGCTGCGGCAGCAGGCTGAGGCTCTCCAGAGGCCCCTGCGGCGACCTCGAAAGCACCTGCGGCCAACGGGAAGAAAGCACCTGCCGCCAAGGCGAAAAAAGCGTCTTAAAATCAGGATATTTCAGAAAAAAATGAGACCCCGGTGCGAGCCGGGGTTTTGTTGTTTTTGCTGGTGTTTTTGAGGGGGGTTTCGGAAAACGGGGTGCAGAACGTGGTGTTTTTGTGGTGAGATCGTGGTGAATTGCGTGGTGAAACGTGGTGGATTGATGCTGCTTTTCTGGGGACGAAAAATACGCCACTTTTTCCAATATTTTTTCAGTATTTTCCACAGACATAAGAAGCCGCCTCTGGGACGGCTTCTTTGATCGGTAAGTCGGGTTAGGTGCTCTTGCCCTCGGCTGAGGCGATCTTCTCTTCGGCCTGGCGGGTGATGGCGTTGGCTTCGTCGTACTTCTCGCCGTCGTCGCCGGCCTCCTGCCAGAGCTTCTCGCCCTCCTGGAGCTCCTGCTGGGCCTCAGCGCGGTCGATCTCGTTGGGATGCAGCGCGGTCTCGGCCAGGATCGTGACGCGCTCTGGAAGGACTTCAACGAAGCCCCAGGCGACGAAGAACTTCTGGTCGCCGGATGTGCCGCCGTGCAGCCGCACCTCGCCTGCGCCAAGCTCTGCGAGCAGCGGAGCGGCGCCGTAGAGCGCCTCGAGGTAGCCCGACATCGACGGCAGCTCGACTGCCTCTGCCGTCGCGTCCAGCAGGATGCGGTCCGGCGTTACCAGCCGAACTGCCAGCAGTCCGGATTGTGGTGTATCTGCCATTTAGCTTTTAGCTCTTAGCCTTTAGCTTTTTAGCTAGAGGCCGGTTATATGCCTAACTTTCCTGTTGAGCCGTCAGGTTTGAGCTAAAAGCTCAGACCTGACGGCTAAAAGCTGCCTTACACCGTCTGCTTCATCTTCTCTGCGGCTGCGATCACGTCTTCGATGCCGCCCTTCAGGTAGAAGGCCTGCTCGGGGATGTCGTCGTGCTTGCCTTCGATGATCTCCTTGAAGCTGCGGACCGTGTCTGCAACCTTGACGTAGGCGCCGGGGATGCCGGTGAAGATCTCGGCGACGTGGAAGGGCTGCGAGAGGAAGCGCTGGACCTTGCGGGCGCGCGCGACGGTGATCTTGTCCTCTTCCGAGAGCTCGTCGATACCGAGGATGGCGATGATGTCCTGCAGGTCCTTGTAGCGCTGCAGAATCTTCTTCACGCCCTGGGCGACGTCGTAGTGCTCCTGACCGACGACACGCGGAGAGAGAATGCGCGAGGTGGAGGCCAGCGGATCGACGGCGGGATAGATGCCGAGTTCCGACAGCGGACGCGAGAGCACGGTGGTCGCGTCGAGGTGAGCGAAGGTCGTGGCCGGCGCCGGGTCGGTCAGGTCGTCGGCGGGCACGTAGACGGCCTGCACGGAGGTGATGGAGCCCTTCTTGGTCGAGGTGATGCGCTCCTGCAGCTCGCCCATTTCGGTGGCGAGGTTCGGCTGGTAGCCTACGGCCGACGGCATACGGCCGAGCAGCGTCGAGACCTCAGAACCGGCCTGGGTGAAGCGGAAGATGTTGTCGATGAAGAGCAGCGTGTCCGCGCCCTCTTCGTCGCGGAAGTGCTCGGCGACGGTGAGGCCGGTGAGCGCGACGCGCAGACGCGCCCCTGGCGGCTCGGTCATCTGGCCGTAGACAAGCGTGGCTTTGGTCTTGGGGAAGTCCTTGAGATCGATAACGCCGGACTCCTGGAACTCCATCCAGAGGTCGTTGCCCTCGCGGGTGCGCTCGCCGACGCCGGCGAAGACCGAGAAGCCGCCGTGCTGGCTGGCGACGTTGTTGATGAGCTCCTGAATGATGACGGTCTTGCCGACGCCGGCGCCGCCGAAGAGGCCGATCTTTCCGCCCTTCAAGAAGGGCTGGATGAGGTCGATGACCTTGATGCCGGTCTCGAACATCTCTTCCTGGTCGACTGCTCGTCGAACGCGGGGGCCTGACGATGGATGGGCAGATGCACCTTGGCGTTGACCGGACCAAGCTCGTCGACGGGCTCGCCGAGGACGTTGAGCACGCGGCCCAGCGTCTCGCGGCCCACGGGGACCGTGATGCCCGCGCCGGTGTCGATCGCCTTCATGCCGCGAACCATACCTTCGGTCGCGACCATCGCGATGCAGCGCACGCGGCCTTCGCCGAGGTGCTGCTGCACCTCGACGATGACGTCGAGCGGCGTGGGAACGTTGAAGCCTTCGCTGACGATGCGCATGGCCTGGAAGATGGGCGGCATCTTCGACTCTTCGAATTGAATGTCAACGGCCGGGCCGCTGATCGAAATTACTTTTCCAATGTTCTCTGCCATAAATTCTTCTTTCGTTACCTAAAAATTCTTTGCGATCGGGGAACGAGAACAATCCCAGGGGAAACCAAAGTTAAAGCTACGGCTACAGAGCGGCTGCGCCGCTCACAATCTCAATAATTTCCTTGGTAATTGCTGCCTGACGCACACGGTTCATGGTGAGCGAGAGCGCGTCGATCATATCTCCAGCATTGTTGGTTGCCGCATCCATCGCGGTCATGCGGGCTGCATGCTCCGCAGCGACCGACTCCAGCAACGCATGGAAGATCTGCGTCGTGACGTAGCGCGGCATGAGGTGGCGGAACAGCCGTGCGGGCGACTGATCGAAGATGTAGTCGACATCCGCGGTTCCAAACTTCTTCGCCTCGGCCTCGACGACGGACTCCTCCAGCACGTTGGCACTGATCGCCGGATGACACTGCCGCATGCGCTATCGCTTCCTTCTGCTCTTCGGTCATCTCCTCGGCCGCAGTGATCTCGTGCGAGCCAAGCTTACGGATAGGCAAGCAGCTTTTCGACGACGACGCGCTGGGCGATGACCGACTTGAACTCGTTGTAGACCAGGTAGACCGAGTCGATCTCCTTGCGCGAGTAGCGCTCAATGATGGAGTGAGCGATGTCGTTGACTTTGTCGATAGTCGAAGTTATGAAGGAGGTCCGCGTGGGTCGCGGCGACTTCGATAGGCTGCGAACGGTGACGCACAATCTCATAGTGCGTTGCCAGCTCGTTGTCGTAGTGCTCCGTCTTCTTCTCATAGACGGCCATGGGAAATCTCTTACCCACGTGCGTGACGGCCTTGCGGCCGATCAGCTCCATGTCGACCGTCTTTCCCTGCGCAATCCGACTCACCGATGAAAGCCTGGCCGGCCTTGACGATGTTCGAGTTGAACGCGCCCGCAAAGCCCTTGTCGCCGGCGACGAAGACGACGAGGACGTTCTTCTCCTCGCGCTCCTCGAGCAGCGGATGCATGATATCGCCGGTCTCGTCGCTGTACAGCGTCGGTGCGGCGCACGAGCGACTCAAGCACGTTGGTGAGCATCCGCGCGTAGGGCCGGGCCTGCATGGCGCGCTCCTGCGCACGGCGCAGCTTGGCCGCCGAGACCATCTTCATGGCCTTGGTGATCTGCCGCGTGTTCTTCACACTGCGGATGCGACGCCGTAGATCGAGTACGTTTGCCATGGTTACTTAGCCGCAGCCGTCTCTTTCTTGCTCCTTGCGCTCGGCGAGGAAGTTTGCCTTGTAGTCCTTGATGGCCTCGGTCAGACGGCTCTTGATGTCGTCGTCGAGCGCCTTCTTGGTGACGATGTCGGTGAGGACGGATGCTGGGCGGACTCGAGGTACGGATAGAGACCATCCTCAAAGGCGCGCAGATCCTTGACTTCGACGTCGTCGAGCAGGCCGTTGACGCCGGCGAAGAGGATCGCGACCTGCTTCTCAACGGGGAGCGGCTGGAACTGCGGCTGCTTGAGAAGCTCGGTGAGGCGCTGGCCGCGGTTGAGCTGCTGCTGCGTCACCTTGTCGAGGTCGGAGCCGAACTGCGAGAAGGCGGCGAGCTCGCGGTACTGGGCGAGGTCGAGCTTCAGGGTCGCGCCGACCTGCTTGGTCGCCTTGATGGCAGCGGAGAAGCCGACGCGCGAGACCGAGAGGCCGACGTTGACGGCTGGACGAACGCCGGAGTTGAAGAGGTCGGTTTCGAGGAAGATCTGTCCGTCGGTGATGGAGATGACGTTGGTCGGAATGTAGGCCGAGACGTCGCCGGCCTGGGTCTCGATGATCGGAAGCGCGGTGAGCGAACCGCCGCCGAGCTTGTCGGAGAGCTTGGAGCTGCGCTCGAGCAGACGCGAGTGGAGATAGAAGACGTCGCCGGGATAGGCTTCGCGTCCTGGCGGACGGCGGAGGAGCAGCGAGATTTCGCGGTAGCGAAGCGGCGTGCTTGGAGAGGTCGTCGTAGATGACGAGCGCGTGCTTGCCGTTGTCGCGGAAGTATTCGCCCATCGCGGTGGCGGCGAAGGGAGCGAGGTACTGCATCGGCGCGGGCTCGGAGGCGGTGGCGGCGACGACGATGGTGTAGGCCATCGCGCCGTTCTCTTCGAGCGTCTGCACGACCTGCGCAACGGACGAGCGCTTCTGGCCGATGGCGCAGTAGATGCAGATCAGGTTGTTCTTCGCGGAGTTGATGATGGTGTCGAGCGCGATGGCGGTCTTGCCGGTCTGGCGGTCGCCGATGAGCAGCTCGCGCTGGCCGCGGCCGATGGGGATCATCGTGTCGATGGCCTTGATGCCGGTGGCCATGGGCTCGCGCACGGACTGACGGTCGATGACGCCGGGGGCGAGACGCTCGACGGGGAGGTACTTGTCGGTGTTGATGGGGCCCTTGTCGTCGATGGGCTGACCGAGCGCGTTGACGACGCGGCCAATCATGGCTTCGCCGACGGGCACGGACATGATCTTGCCGGTGCGCTTGACGGTGTCGCCTTCCTTGATCTCGGTGTAGTCGCCGAGGAGCACGGCGCCGACCTGGTCTTCGTCGAGGTTCATGGCGAGGCCGGCTACGTCGTGGGGGAACTCAATGAGCTCGCCGGCCATGACCTTGTCGAGGCCGTGGACGCGGGCGATACCGTCGCCGAGGGAGATGACGGTGCCGACTTCGTCGACCTGGATGCTCTGCTCGTAGTTCTCAATCTGCTGGCGAAGCAGCTCTGTTATCTCACCTGCCTTGATCTGTGCCATGTCTTCCTTCTACTCTATTCGTATCAATTCTGAAAACCTTTGCGCGATTGCTCAGCGAAGAACTCTACGCGTTGACAAGCTTCTGCTTCAACTGCTGCAACTGGGCGCGGATGGAGCCGTCGTAGACGGTCGATCCGATGCGGACGATGGCGCCGCCGAGCAGGGTCGCGTCCTGACGGTAGGTGGCGCGAACACGGCCACCGGCGAGCTTGGCGACCTGGGCTTCAAGTTCGGCGCGGTCCTGCTCGTTCAGAGGACGGGCGCTGGTGATCTCGGCCTCGGCCAGGCTGGATTGCTCGTCGGCGACGGCGTGGTACTCGGTGAGGATCTCGTTGAGCTCGGCGAGGCGCTGGTGGTCCATGATGACGGCGAGGAAGTTGCGGACCTGGGGGAACATGCCGATTCGTCCGGCGATGGCGTCGAGGACCTTCAGCTTCTGCTCGGTCGCGATCGAGGGATTCATCAGGACCTCGCGCAGCTCGCGGCTGCCGGCGAGGGTGTCGCTGAAGTCGCGGAGCTGCTGCTGGGCCGCGTTGGTGTCGAGCTGCGACGCGGCCGCGACGGAGGCAAAGGCGTGGGCGTAACGAAGCGAGAGGACTGACATTAGTTGTGCCCATCCTTCGAGTCGTCGCCGGTGAGCCGGCGCGCGAAGCTCTGCACGAGGAGACGGTCGGTTTCGGCGGAGACGACCAGTTTGCGGGCCGCCTGATCGATTGCGAGTTCGGCGGCGTACTGCTGGATCTGGCGCTGCGCGAGGGCGGTGGCAGCCGCGATCTCCTGCTCGGCTGCGGCGAGGATCTTCTGCTTGTCTTCTTCGACGCTGGCCTTGATGCGCTGCTCGTCGGAGGCGGAGTCCTTCTCGGCCTGAGCGCGCATGGCGGCGATCTGTTCGTCGAGCTTGCTGAGGCGCTCTTCAACGCTGTTCAGACGCGCATTTGCCTCTTCGGTCGCGGTGCGTGCATCGACGAGATGCTTCTGGATCGCGGTGTTGCGATCGCGGAAGGTCTTCGGGAGGGTCTTGAGGAGGAACCAACCGACCAGGAACGGCAAGCACGACAAAGTTTGCAACGGTGAAGGCTGTCGCTGCCTGCTCGGCGTTCAAGCCAAGCATCGCTCCGAGCTTACGGACGGTAGCCGAATGAAGGTACGCGTCGTTCTCGTCCTCTTCCTGCTTGTTCTTCTCGGGTGACTGCGCCTCGGGCGCACTAAGCTGTCCTGCACCGGCGCTGGAAGGGGTCGGTTCCTGGGCACTTGCGTAGTGGACCGGCGCGAACAGACGACGGCCATGATGCAGGCCGGGGAGAAGTCTTCTTCATGACGGGCAAGCTTCACTGGGCGACCTCCGTCGAACGGACGCCAGCCGGAAGGACTGCCTTGAGCACACGTGAACTCAGTTCATCGCTCAACCCGACGATCTGGACCCGCGCCTCCTGGGCACTCTGCTCGATCTCCTGTCGGGCTCCGCGGACGCGCTCCTGCGTGTGGGACGCACCTGGGCGAGCGCGGCCTCGCGTTCTGCGTTCCACTGTTTCAACTTTTGGTCGCGCGCCTGGAAGATCTCGGCCTTGGCCGCGCGCAGCTTCTCTTCGTAGGCGGCCGTCTCGGCTTCAGCCGCGGCGATGGCTTTGCGTGCCTGCTCGACTGCACCTGAGGTGCGAGCGCGACGCTCGGCGAGAACGCGGTCAAGAGGGCGACGAACAAGCAAGCCGTAGGCTGCCACTAACAAGATAAAGAGAATCATCGTCGGCACGGAGCCGAGCACAAGTTCACCGAGTTGATTCAGTATCTGGTCCATGAATGGGGTCGGCTGTTGCCGCTTGGAAGTCCTGTCGTCAGCTGTCTAACACAGCTAGATTGTGGTGCTTCGAGCGCTGGTGAAGACCGTGAGCGAAGTGCGAGGTACACCTAGTTTTAGCAAAGCGCTTATCAGAGTGTCAACCAATGAGCGTCGATAATCGCCCGAAAAGGTCGATCTTCGCACGAACGCCGACTGAGCCTAATTGGTACCTTTTCGCGCCGATTAGCCTTTGACTTCCCGAGCGAAAGGACTAGACTGTTAGGTACTACCTGGACCCTACTATCTGGGTCACATAGGTCGCGTGATTGGGGACACCACCTCCGCTCCCCTTCAGGCGGCCTATGCTAGTTAAGCGGGGTTTTGAGCCTTGAAATTTGAGCTTTGAGTTCCGCGGCTTCGCTCAGGTTCGTTCTCTAAACCTTCTAAACCTATTCAGCAGCGATGCCGGCCCGCGGGCGCTCAGGAAGGCCAGATTTCCCTCGAATCTCTTTCCCTCCACAATCGCTCCCGCCTCCAGCGCTGCCAGAACTGCGCCTTCCGACTGAGGGAGACGAAACTGCATTTCGATGACCGGGTCGGCGACGAGCGCGTCGTCGATGGCCTCCAGCAGATGGTCCAACCCCAGCTTTTTCAGCCCCGAGACCGCGACGCTTCCGGGAGCGCCCATCGGCGCGCCGTCCTTGTCGGACACCAGGTCGATCTTGTTCAGCACCTCGATGACGGGCTTGTTCGAGACGTCCAGCTCGGCGAGTACCTTCTGGACCTGAGCCTTTTGCTCGTCGACCATCGGGCTCGAGGCATCGCGCACGTGCAGCAGCAGCTCGGCCCGCTCCACCTCTTCGAGCGTGGCGCGAAAGCTGGTCACCAGGGTGTGCGGCAGATTGCGGATGAAACCCACGGTGTCCGACAGCAGGATCTTTCTGCGCGACGGAAGCTGCAACTGCCGCAGCTTGGGGTCGAGCGTGGCGAACATCCGTGACGACTCGAGCACACCAGCCTCGGTCAGCGCGTTGAAGAGAGTGCTCTTGCCTGCGTTGGTGTAGCCGACCAGCGCGACGACGGGCACCGGGACGGCTTCGCGTCTCTGCCGCTGCTGCCGGCGAATTCGGCGCACGGACTCCAGCTGCTCCTTGACGTGGTCGATGCGCAGGTTGATCTTGCGGCGGTCCGTCTCGAGCTGCGTCTCACCGGGTCCGCGGGTACCGATGCCGCCGCCGAGTTGAGACATCGCCTTGCCTCGTCCGGCCAGGCGTGGCAGCTGATACTCCAACTGTGCGAGCTCGACCTGCAGCTGGCCTTCGCGGGTACGGGCGTGCCGCGCGAAGATGTCCAGGATCAGCTGCGTCCGGTCGATCACCCGGCAGGGGAGCTTCGCCTCAAGATTGCGCAGTTGGGATGGCGACAGGTCGTGGTCGAAGAGCACGAGGTCGGCACCGGTCGAGGCGATGACGCCCTCGATCTCTTCGAGTTTGCCGCCACCTACGAGCGTCGCGGGATCGGGTCGCGGGCGGCGCTGAATCAACGTCGCGGCAACCTCGGCACCGGCACTGCGGGCCAGCTCTTCAAACTCTGCGAGTGATGCATCGAAGTCCAGATCCGCGGGTCTCTTTCCGACAACAGAAGACGATTCTCCGTTGCCTTCTTCCAACGCGGTCCCAGCAGAACCGCGGCTGCGTTGCGCGCAAGACGCGCTGCCGCGGTGAGCTTGCGCCGTTCGCCGGTAAACTCCACGGCGACCAGAACGGCGCGTTCCGCCTGAGGAAGACCGCGCTGCGAAGATCGCACGGCCGCCTGCTGTGCTTCGACCAGACTCCGCCTCACTGTCTTTGCCTTCGTCTCTTTCGTTGTCAATGGCTAACGGCCTTGGGTTCCGTTTGCCTCTTGCACTGCCGCGACCGGGGGCGCGGAGCTTACTGTCGCCCTCATCTCCGGCTTGGTGTCAGGCCGCACATCTCCATGCGCGCCGGCTCTTCCACTCACCACGGTCGAGATCGCATGTTTGAAGATCAGCTGCTCCTGGCTGTTGTTCTCCAGCAGTACCGAGTATTTATCGAACGACCGGATCTTCCCCGTGAGCTTGACACCGCTAACCAGGTAGATCGTGATCGGACTCTTATCTTTTCGCACTGTGTTGAGAAAAGTATCCTGAATGTTCTGTGCCGGCTTTGATTCCATGGTGCCGATCTCCTTAGCTTAAAATCGTTACCGTGCCATAAGGTTCCGCCGTGGTCCATCAACTTCAGAAGAAATCTCAGCCAACTGCATTACTGAGTCTGAAGCCAAGACTGTCAACAATACGAGCATCCACGGCAATTTTCAACCTGGAACCGCCAAACTTCTCACTCATAGGAGTATTGAGAAGATTCCAGGAGTATTAGACGCAGCCCGGAACAAACGTGGGACTGCACTCGACCGCTGAGGGATATACCATAAAGACGTGCCGATCAACAAGCCGCAACCCGTTCAGATGCTTGATTTTTCCCGTCAGTTTGCCAGTATTCGGCAGGAACTGCTCGATGCCATCGAGGACGTCTGCACCTCGCAGCGATTCATTCTCGGGCCGCAGGTTGCCAGCTTCGAGCAGGCTGCTGCTGCTGCCTGCTCGGTGCCTCATGCGATCGGCTGCGCCAGCGGGACAGACGCCATCTGGCTCGCCCTGGCTGCCGCCAATATCGGCCCCGGCGATGCGGTTATCACTACTCCTTTCAGCTTCTTTGCAAGTGTCAGCGCGATTCTTCGTTGCGGCGCGCAGCCTCTGCTCGCCGATATCGATCCGGCAACCTTCAATCTTTCTGCTGCGGCTGTCGAGGAGGTCATTCGCAACCACAACGGCACAAAGATCAAGGCAGTCCTGCCAGTTCATCTCTACGGCCAGTGCGCTGATTGGGACGCCTTTAGCGCTCTCAAACAGAAGCACAATCTGCTGCTCATGGAAGACGCCGCACAGGCCTTTGGGGCTACGTGGAGCGGAATTCCCGCCGGCGCGCTGGGCGATGCTGCGGCGTTCAGCTTCTACCCAACGAAGAATCTCAGTGCGATGGGCGACGCCGGTCTGGTGACGACGCCGTCGGCCGAGATCGACGACCACGCTCGCGTTCTTCGCGCCCACGGCATGCGCCGCCGCTACTATCACGATGAGATTGGCTGGAACTCGCGGCTCGATAGCCTGCAGGCCGCGATTCTTGAGGTGAAAGCTGCGCTATCTGCCGAAGTGGAATCAACAGACGCCGCGATCTGGCTGCTGCGGTACGATCGAGCTTTTCCGCGACGCGGGCCGTTGTCGGGACAACGTGAAGGAGGGCGTCGTGCTTCCGTTCACCGATCCTCGCGCTGGCCATGTCTTCCATCAGTACGTCATCCGCGCGCCTCGCCGCGACGCTCTCCGGGAATACCTCACCGACCGCCAGATCGGCAGCGAGATCTATTACCCGCTGCCGCTGCACCTGCAGACGAGTCTGGCGAGCCTCGGCTACAAACAAGGCGACTTCCCGTTGAGCGAAGCCGCCGCTCACGAGGTGCTCGCCCTGCCGATGTATCCGGAGCTTCGCGAAGATGAGCAGCAGACGGTGGTCGAGACGATCGCAAGCTTCTATGCCTGAGATAAGCCCAGAGATCTAACGCTTCTTTTTCGTCTTGGCTGCGGGCTTCTTCTTGTCCGCTGCCGGTTGAGGCCGAGCCTCTCCGCCCGTTGGCGTACCTGGCTGAATCACGCGGCGGACAAGATTGCCCTCAAGCCGGTAGGTCTTCAGGATCGTCTTGCCCGGCACGATCGCTCCAGTCACTGGATCGGGAATGACAGGGCCAGCGTCATCGGCGAGGACTCGGTACGAAAAGGTGGGCGCGGGCGTCGTCGCGGTTGGGGATTTTCCGTAGGGATCGGTGGCCATCTTTGTCGTGACGGGTAAATATCCTTCGATATTTTTGTCGCGAAAGCCGGTCTCATAGCGATGCTTCTTTACGTTCCAGGTGAACACGCGGACCTGATCGAAGTCGTACGGCAGTCCTGCCTTGTATGGATTCAGCACAGTGACGTAGATCGGAATGTCCTTGTTGTCCTGCTCGGCTTCGGGATCGTTGACCGTCGTGAGAACGTAAGCGCCGACGATGCGCTGGCCTTCGGCATAGCGGCCGACCGCATCGGGAACGTCAACATCCATCATGCGGCCGTAGAGCCAGCCGGTGTCGCCCTTGGAGTCTCGGATCAGCCACCAGTCTTCCATCACGGGCGGCGCGGGCGCATCCGGTGCGGCAGCGGGGGCTTTGGCGTTGGTGCCAGCGGGCGGAGGTGCGGGCTTGGCAACTCGCGTACCCGGCGGCAGAGGCTTCGCCAGGGTTGCGCGAGCGAGTAGCTTCAACTTTTCACCCTCTGCCAGACGGTAAAACTTCTCGGTATCGCGGCCGGGTTTGGCGTGGACATAGACTTCGTCTCGCACGACGGCGGATGCGACGGTCGGATCGTCTTTGTGCTGTTGTTTCAGGGCCTCGAACTGATCGAAGATCTCCTGGGCCGCGACGACCTTCTCGTCGATCCATCCCTGTTCGCCCTTCTCTGTCTGCACGCGTATGAAGCGACGGCCACGCTCAAGTACCTGGAGTTTGTCGCCGTTCTGCACGGTCGCGGTGCGGTTGGAGACGGCGGCGACGCGGTCGCGCAGAAACGTCTGCTTTGCCGTGACGTACACGTACTGCGCCGGAGGCTTGGGACGAAGGCGCGAACAGCCGAGACCGAAAGTCAGGCACATCAGCAGGCCCGCGAGGCCTGCAATCCGCAGGATCCTGCTGACTAGATCGAGTTGTCGGGACGAAGAGAAAATAGCCGAAGGACTCCACAACACTGCACACACCACTTCACCCATATTACTGGCGATGAGGACGATTCCCGCAAAACGGCTGTCAATTCGACACACACTACTCAAAGGAGTATCGGCCTGGTGCGTCAACCCTAGTGCGTCAACGCAAGTGCAACGGCGCCAGCAGGATTGACGCCGGTGGCAACGCTGGTCGCCGGGTCGAGCTTGCCCGGGACGGAAATATCGAAGCTGTACATCGTCATGTCCGGAGCGCCGCCAACCGCAACCGATAACAGATACTTGTTCGTCGCATCGATCGCGATGGCCTGCGCGCCCGCTCCACTCAGGTACGGCGAGCCGGTCAATGGCGTGAGAGACAAGCCTAAGGCAGTCGTCGACGGCACGATTGTGTAGCCGGAGACGGTCCCGTCTGTGCGATTTGCCGCGTAGACGTAGGTTCCCGTGCTGTCCAGCGCTACAGAGAAGGTTCCACTGCCCGCGGCAAACGGCGACCCGGTAACGGCGGTCAACTGTCCTACACTTCCGACGTTATAAACCGCGACGCCTCCCTTGGTTCCGCTCCTGGCGATATAGAGGTAGGGCGTCTTCGCGCTCATCACAAGCCCATAGTCGCCCGTCGCTGCATCTCCGGTGGGTAGATATTGGCTGCTCGCAGCCACGCCGGTCGTCGTGTTGAACGTGAAGACCACATCGCCGGCTGTGCCGAGTGCGGCAAAGATCAAGGTTCCATCCGAAGAAACACGCACCTGGCTCGGCTGCCATGTACCGGTTGTGCCCGAATAGGTGGCTGGAGCGGTGACCGACGTCAAAGCGCCGGTCGACGAGTTGATCTGAAAGATGTCGAGCTGTTGCGTCGTGCCATCCAGCGCAATCAGCCACTGGCCGTCAGGAGACACGTCGATCGACTGCGCAAAAACTCCTGCCGGCTGAGAACCACTACTTGGCGTCGTCAACGATCCATCGGAGTTGATGAAATACACGAAGATCCCAGACGCCGATCCGACATAGAGGAGGCCGTTGTTCGGCGTCACCACCATCGACAGCGGCTTATAGGCCGTGGCCACCGGAGTGTTGGTCACGATGGTCAGCGTTCCGGTGCCGATTGAGAATCCACCGATGGAGCTCGCCGCCTGGTTTGCCACGTAGACGCGACCGCTGGTCGTCCCTCCGCCTCCGCCGCCTCCGTTGTTAATCGGAGGAAAGAAGTCACCGCAACCCGTAAAAAACGGCACCACTATCGCGGCCGCGGCAGCTATCCACCGATGCACGCTTCCCTTTCGTTCCATCACTTCAAGCCCCTCGTTCCAATCTTCGCTGTCGCCGGTGTCCTTCAAGACTAATTCAACTGGCGTTCCTCTATAATTTGCGCAATGTATTCATCGAAATGTCAGCGCCTCTTGAGCACATTTGCGCTTGCGTCCGCTCTAACGTTAGTTCCTTCAGTAGATGGGCGGCAAACCCACCACTCCTTCGACGCACCAGCAGAAGAAACGGCATCCCAGTCCACAACATTGCAACATGAAGTTCACGCGGACATGGATTTTCTCGCCTCCGACGAACTCCACGGCCGCGGTTCGGCGACACGTGACGAACACATCGCCGCTCTCTATGTCGGAGCTCAGCTCCAGTCCCTCGGTCTTGAACCGGGTGGGGAGAACGGCACCTTCCTGCAGAAGGCACCGCTCCCGGATCCCCTGCCTGCCAGGATCCAGCAACGCCTTGCTAAGTTCCAGGACGTGCCGCGCAAAGAGACCTGGAACGCCATCGGCATCCTCCGCGGAAGCACCTCACGGAATGATGTGATCCTGCTCACCGCGCATCTCGACCACCTTGGCATCGGCCCGGCCAATGCTGCGGGCGACACCACCTACAACGGCGCCGATGACGACGCCTCAGGAACAACAGCCGTCCTTGCGCTGGCGCGAATCCTCGCCACAGGCCCGCGCCCTAAGCGCACCATCGTCTTCGCCTGCTTCGGTTCGGAGGAGCTCGGCGGCTTTGGCAACCGCGCCTTCCTTGCGCACCCACCGGTCCCGCTTACCAGCATCGTTGCCAATCTCGAGTTCGAGATGATCGGGCGGCCCGATCCTGCGGTTCCCGCCGGAACGCTCTGGCTTACCGGCTTCGACCGGTCCAGCCTCGGTCCGGAGCTCGCAAAACATGGAGCACACCTGGTCAACGATCCTCACCCCACCCAGCATTTCTTCCAACGTTCGGATAACTACGCACTTGCGCTGCAAGGGATCGTCGCTCAATCCGTCTCAAGCTTTGGCCTGCATAAGGACTACCACCAGCCCAGCGACGAACTCAGCACCATCGACTTCGCGCATATGACCAAAGCCATCGACTCAATGGTTAACCCCATCCGCTGGTTGGCCAACTCCAACTGGAAGCCCGAGTGGAACCCCGGTGGCAAACCCGATCCCAATGCACCGAGGCCTGGCCCGCCTTCCGCGCAGCCGCAGTCAAACTAGTCTTCGCAAAAAAAGAGCGGCCCATCGCTGGACCGCTCTTGCCTTCCTTTGAAGCTAAGCGAGGTCAAAGCGATCGAGATTCATGACTTTGTTCCAGGCCGCGACAAAGTCACGCACGAAGATCGGCTGCGAGTCGCTACACGCATACACTTCGGCCAACGCTCGTAGTTGAGAGTTAGATCCGAAGACGAGATCAACAATGCTTCCCGTCCACTTTGGATCGCCAGTGGCCCGATCGAGTCCCTCCAACACGCCCTCTGTATCGGTCCTTTGCCATTTCGTGGACATGTCGAGAAGATTCACGAAGTAGTCATTGGTCAGCTTGCCGGGCTGCTTCGTGAAAACACCGTTTGAGGACTGTTCGAAGTTTGCACCCAGCACGCGAAGGCCACCGATCAGAACGGTCATCTCCGGAGCGGTCAGCGTCAACAGGTTTGCCTTGTCTATGAGCAACTCAGCCGCAAACGCCTCGTGTCCCGGACGCAGGTAGTTGCGGAAGCCGTCTGCGATAGGCTCGAGCACTGCGAACGAGTGGGTATCGGTCTGCTCCTGCGACGCGTCCGTGCGCCCCGGAGAGAAGGGAACCTTGACTTCCTGACCCGCCTTCTTCGCAGCTTCTTCGACAGCAGCACAACCGCCCAGGACGATCAGATCGGCGAGCGAAACCTTCTTCGCTCCAGACCCTGCATTGAACTCCTTCTGAATCGCCTCCAGCGCGTCGAGTACCTTCGCGAGCTCGGTTGGCTGATTTACCTGCCAGAACTTCTGCGGTGCAAGACGGATGCGTGCTCCGTTGGCCCCGCCACGCTTGTCGCTGCCACGGAAGCTGGATGCTGACGCCCAGGCGGTAGTGACGAGTTGAGAGACGGAAAGTCCGGATGCAAGAATCTTGGCCTTGAGGGCTTTTATCTCCGCCTCGCCGATCAGTTCGTGATCAACCGCCGGGACAGGATCCTGCCAGATCAGGTGCTCCTTAGGAACGAGCGGACCAAGATATCGCGCAATGGGCCCCATGTCACGATGAGTCAGCTTGTACCAGGCCTTCGCGAACGCGTCGGCGAACTTCTGCGGATTCGCCAGGTAGTCCCGCGAAATCTTCTCGTAGCTCGGATCAAATCGCAGGGCAAGGTCCGACGTCAACATCGTTGGGGTGTGCTTCTTCGATGGATCGTGCGCATCCGGCACCGTGCCCGCAGCAGCTCCATTCTTGGGCTTCCATTGCTGCGCACCTGCCGGACTCTTCGTCAGCTCCCACTCGTAGTTGAACAGGTTTTCGAGGTATTCAACGTCCCACCTCGCTGGATTCGTCGTCCATGCGCCTTCCAGGCCGCTGGAGATCGTATTTACCCCTACGCCATTGCCAAGACTGTTCTTCCAGCCAAGCCCTTGCTCCTCAATCGGCGCGCCCTCGGGCTCACGACCAACATACTGATCAGGATTGCCAGCGCCATGCGTTTTGCCGAAGGCGTGTCCGCCAGCGATCAGCGCGACCGTTTCCTCGTCGTCCATCGCCATCCGCGCAAACGTCTCGCGAATGTCCCGCGCCGAACCGATGGGATCCGGATTGCCGTTCGGCCCCTCCGGATTGACGTAAATCAGACCCATCTGCACAGCTCCAAGCGGGTTTTCCAGCTGGCGATCGCCACTGTATCGCTTGTCGCCGAGCCACGTCGTCTCGGGTCCCCAGTACGTCTCATCCGGCTCCCACGCATCCTCGCGCCCCCCAGCGAAGCCGTACGTCTTGAACCCCATCGACTCCAGCGCCACATTACCCGTCAGAATGATCAGGTCGGCCCAGGAAATCTTCCGCCCGTACTTCTGCTTGATCGGCCAGATCAACCGCCGCGCCTTATCCAGGCTCACGTTATCCGGCCAGCTGTTCAGCGGAGCAAACCGCTGCATGCCTGCGCCCGCTCCACCACGTCCATCGGCGATACGGTAGGTGCCGGCGCTGTGCCACGCCATACGGATGAACAGCGGCCCATAGTGGCCGTAGTCCGCAGGCCACCAGTCCTGCGAGGTCGTCATCAAGGCATGCAGGTCCTTGATCACCGCATCCAGGTCCAGGCTCTTGAACTCTTCAGCGTAGTTGAACTCCTCGCCCATCGGATTATTCAGCGGGGAGTGCTGGTTCAAGAGCTTCAGATTCAGTTGATCGGGCCACCAATCGTGGTTCCTCCGCGATGCACCGTGTGAGGTCGTAACTGCGCCATGCGATGACTCATTCGTGACCGGGCATTTTGCTTCGTTTGACATCGTTCACCTCGAAAATTTTTGTTGCAGTTGTACCTATGGTTTACTGACACTTCGCACAAAGCCCAATCACATCGACTGCATACCGCTGCACCAGAAATCCGCCGGGCAGCTTGTCTCGTTTCGAGACCAGCCCAAGCTCCTTCTCTCCAATGTCGGTAATCGCTTTGCACCTGGAGCACACCATGTGGTGGTGTGCCTCATCATTCATCTCCACGCGCAACGAGCCATGATGCATGCTCACCTCGCGGAAAATACCACTCTCAACAAACAAATGTAGGTTCTTGTAAACGGTAGCCAGCGAGATCGCCGGCACCTTCTTCTTCACTCGCGCATAGACCTCTTCCGGACTCGGATGGCCATGCATCGTCTTCATCACTTCGTAGAGCACCTGCCGCTGGTGAGTCACGGCAATGCCGTTCTCCCGGCAAAGCTCACGAAATGATTTGGCCTCGTCCACCAGCATGGAGCAAAGTATAAATGATAAATATTATCGTTTAGTAGAGATAGTTATCCACAGGTCGGCTCCAGGGGAACCTCCATTTCTTCGGTACTCCGACTTGCTCGAGACGAGTCAGACGCCAGTCGTTCTTTGAAGCGCAAGAAATACTCCTCAAAATATCTTCTGGACAGGTAGCAGAAAAGAGTAAGGCAGGCGCCTACCATGACGAAACGAAACAAAACGAAGCCAATCGTAGGTGGTTGCAGGTGCATGCCGAGATGTTCCGTTACCCAGTCAAAGGCAAAAAAACCTAAGGTATGGAAGAGATAAAACCCGTAGCTGATATAGCCGAAAAAGCGGATCGGGGCCAGCGCGCGGTAGACCGTAGGGTGATCTCCAAACCGGAGCGAAATCAGCAGCATCGAGGAAAAGATGAAGAGAAAAGGTATTGGCTGGAAGGCCGCGCCGGAGGGGGTGCCGCGACTTAGCAGTTGAAATGAAAATCCCGCGCCTAGTAGTACAGCACCTAATCCGCCCAAGAGAACAGTCAGTTGAGCCACCCGCCGTTCCGTGGCCGCCGCGGTGCGTAAAAAGATCGCCAGCAACGCACCATAAAACAAGTTGTCGCATATCAGCCATGTAGTGATATAGGGACTTCCCAGGCGCATCGAATTCGAAACGCTGATGGCGCGCAAAACTGGCGACAGCACGATACCCAACGCACACACAGCGGCTAGCGTCCGCAGCTGCAGCCGACGAACCAGAAAAGGCCACATGAGGTAAAACTGTTCCTCAACCGCAAGAGACCAGAGGGCACCATAACTTGGTCCAGGAATCCGGAATTCAACCGCAAAGTTTGCCAGGTAAAACAGGCACAGAATCACATAAGCCCAGCTGCAATTCAGCGCAACCTTCACAATGGCCAGCACAACAAGATAAAGAGGCACAATCCGAAGAAATCGGCGGATGTAGAAACTGCTCCAATAGGTCTTTTTTGTGCGGGTATCGAGCAGAATGCCAGTGATCAGGAAGCCAGAGAGAACGAAGAAAAGGTTGACACCCAGCCATCCGAAGGACACAGCCTGGCCTATCAGTCTTACATGAGGCTCCGCCCAGGCGCCCCGGGGAAGAAACCACTTGAGACCGTGAAAGAAGAAGACGGACAGAATCGCAATTCCACGCAAGACATCCAGACCGGGCATCTCTCGCTTCAGCAGAACCGATCGAGGCCCGCTCCCGACCGGCACAGGAGACACCTCGGTCGTATCGCGCGGCACGATTGGCACTCTCACCGTTGATCTCTGCATGGAACGTGGAATGCTTTCTTTCGAGTCTGGATTGATTACAGCTTCAACCGATGAATATGAGATGAATTAGAAGTTCATCGGCATGAAAGACGGGTGCGGCAAGTTCACTGCCACGGAAAATAATACACCTTGAAGGGAACATGTTTGCGCGGCCATCGATCAGCAGGTAACTAGCAGAATACCGATTGCAAAACCGAAGCGGGATGCTTCTTGCAGTGCGACCGATCTGTCTCATCGACCAAAGCAGTTCGTCAATTCAATCGCTCCGTCTTGCCGAAGCGGGGATCCAGAGGCTTCCGTCCCTCGAAGCCCTCCTCCTCGGTATGCCAGTGAGCGATGGTTGGCTCGCCCAACTTCCAGCACAACAAAATTGGCTTGCCCTCCATCACGGAAGGAAAGTCGAGCAGACCATCCTCCAGATCCTTCACCTGCACACCGATCGAGTCGATCTCCGCAAGAGTGTCCTTCGCCTCCTGCACCGCCTTTTCGCGTTCCGCGCGCCGCCGGGCCGCTGCACTCACGTCGACGTGCATGCCACCCGAGAGAAAGATGCGATGGCCCAACTGCTGCATCTCCCGTTCATGCTCCCCGGCCTCGACGGCTGCTGCCTGCGCCTTCCGCAGAAGGGCCTCCACTACCGGCAGCAGTGTCTGTGCCTCGCTTAAGGTAAACGTCTTGCTCAAGCCTTGATCTCCAGCATTCGATCGAGCGCAACACGCGCCCACTGCTTGACATCATCCTCCACCTTGATGCGATTGACCACACGTCCCTCGACCAGGTTTTCCAGAGCCCAGGCCAGATGTTGCGGCGATATCCGGTACATAGTGGTGCACAGGCAACCCGAATCGTCGAGCGTCATCACCTGCTTGCCCAAAGGAGCGAACCGCTTCGCCAGTCGATTGACCAGATGGATCTCTGTGCCCACGGCAAAGCTCGAGCCTGCCGGGGCTTTTTCGATGACCTCGATAATCCGTTCCGTCGAACCGATGGCATCCGCCTTCTGGCAAACCTCCCAGCGGCACTCTGGATGCACGATCACCTGCATCTCCGGATGCTCGCGTCGCACGCGATCGACGTGCTCGGGAAGAAAACGCTGGTGCACTGAGCAGTGTCCCTTCCACAGGATGACCTTTGCCGCCCTCAATCGGTCGGCGCTCAGACCTCCGTTGATCTGATAGGGGTCCCACACCACCATCTCGCTCAATGGGATGCCCATCGCGAACGCAGTGTTCCGCCCGAGGTGCTGGTCTGGCAGAAACAAAATCTTTCCCCCTCGCGCAAAAGCCCACTCAAACGCCGCGCGAGCGTTTGACGAGGTACATACCAGGCCGCCGCGCCTACCGCAAAAACCCTTGATCGCGGCGGCCGAGTTCATGTAGGTCAGCGGAATCAAGCCGCCCTCCGCGGTCAGCCCAGCACGCTCCAGTGAGTCCCAACAATCTTCCACCTGGCCGATCTCCGCCATGTCAGCCATCGAGCAGCCGGCGTTCAGGTCCGGCAGAATTACCTGCTGCCAGGGCCGTCCCAATACATCGGCGGTCTCCGCCATAAAGTGAACGCCGCAAAAGAGCATGTACTTCGCATCGGTCTCCGAGGCGACCTTCGACAGCTTGTAGCTGTCACCGGTAAAGTCGGCAAACCGAATCACCTCATCGCGTTGGTAGTGGTGCCCCAGCAGGACGACGTCTGTGCCCAACGTGGCGCGGGCCGCCGCAATGCGGGCATCCATCGTATGGTCGGGTTGCGCTAGGTAGTTGTCGAGCGAACACGTCGCCGCGACGTTCTCCGCCACGGCCTCAGCCGAAGCGATCTCCATTAGTCCGTTCAAAGTACTCCGCCTTCAGTCTCACAAAGGTCGTCGGGCGCCGGCTGGGCCGGAACCGTCTTTTCACCTCTGAGACGGGGATGTTGAAAGCATGCACTGCTCAAGTTGCAGTGGATTCACTGTGCCGGCTCTTTCAAACCTGCACCCAATCCACGGGGGTGTTGCAACTCCTGCCACTTCTATACTCACGGCCGTCAGCCGTTCCTACGATCATTAGACGCAATTCGCATCCAAATGATGCGTTTTGTACAAATCACTTCTGCACTTCATGCCGTACAAAAGAAATTTTACAACAGCGTCTCCCTCTTCCGTCCATTTGTTCCGTCAACACTGTAAGCCGTATCATGGGACTGACTTATGCCAAGCTTTCAGGACAGCGCCCTTCTCATCTTCCTCGCCCTGCTTCTCTTCGGGCCGAAGAAGCTGCCTGAACTCGCGCGGCAACTCGGAAAACTCATGTCGGAGTTCCGTCGCGCCTCCAATGAATTCCGCATGCAGATGGAAGAAGAACTTCGCATCGCCGACCAGGAAGAGCAGCGGAAAAAGATCGCCGCCATGGAAGCAGCTGCTCCCGTCGCACCGGCCATCACCGAGGGCACAGAGAACACAATCGCCCCTCCCGTCGCCGAAGAGTTCCTCGTAGGGCATCCACACGAACAGCCGCAGACGGTGGCACCACCATCGGAGCCGCTGCCGATCGCCACCTCCGGCGATCTCAATCTCATGCCACCCTCCACGGGCCTTCCCGTCAGCAACTCGGCGCTCTCGCCCGTCCTCGACTCCATCCCGCACGATGCTGATCCTGAGACGGTCTCGGCTGATTCCGCAACCGGTGAGGTCACTCACCGTGGCTGACCTCGACCCTATCGACAGAGCGCGCAAGGCCGTCACCGACCGCGCCGAACTTCCCGGCATGAGCCTCATGGAGCATCTCACCGAGCTCCGCAAGCGACTCATCCACTCCGTCTATTACCTGCTCGGCGGATTCATCATCGCCTACATCTTTCACGAACGTCTCTATGGCTTCGTCCAGGCTCCGCTCGATCAGCTCCACATCGCACTTAACTTCACTCATCCCACCGACGGGCTGAATCTCTATCTCAAGACCGCCTTCGTTGGCGGCGCTATCCTTGCCAGCCCGTTCATCCTGTATCAAATCTGGCTCTTCATCTCGCCGGGCATGTACGCGAATGAGAAGCGCTACGTCTGGCCGTTCATGTCCGCCACGGTCGGCCTCTTTCTCGCCGGAGCCTGGTTCGGCTACCGTTGGGTGCTTCCCGGTGCCATCAAAGTCCTTATCTTCGACTTCGGCAAAAAGTTCAACCCGATCCTTACGATTGAGGACTACACCGGCTTCTTCATGTCGGTCATTCTCGGTCTGGGCATCTGCTTTGAGTTACCCATCCTCATCTTTTTTCTCGCCCTCTTCGGCATCGTCGACGCTAAATTTCTTCTGCGTCAATATCGATATGCAATCCTGGGCATCTTCCTGATCTCCGCAATCATCTGCCCGCTGCAGGATCCCTTCAGCATGTGCCTCTTCGCTGCTCCCATGCTCGTTCTCTATTTTGTGGGGGTGTGCGTTGCCTTCCTCGTCCACCCCGCCAGGCGCAAAGCCCAAGAGGTGAAGCAATCCGCATGACCCCTCGCCACCTCACGAAAATCCTGCGCCTTATTACATTGCTTGTTCTCTCTCTCGCTGCCGCAGGCGCAAACGCGCAGCGTGCCTCTGCTGCGGCAGCACCTCGCTTCAGCGGTCAGGCCGCCTACACGCTTACGCAGCAATTTCTCCAGGTCGCACCCAAGAGGTTCAATGGCTCGCCCGGTCATGCCAAGGCCGAAGAGTTCATCAAACAGCACTTCACCGCAGAGGCTGCCAAGGGCAACTTCGAAACCGACACCTTTACCGCCAGCACACCCGCCGGTCTTCAGACGATGCACAACTTCATCGTGCGCTATCCTGGCAAGAAAGACGGCGTCATCGTTCTCGCCAGCCACTACGAGACCAACTATCCCCTGCGGGACATCGAATTCTACGGAGCCAACGACGGCGCCGCTACTAGTGCACTGCTGATTGAAATCGGCAACGTCCTCCGGGCACATCCGCCGGAAGGCTACTCCGTCTGGCTGGTCTTCGACGATGGCGAAGAGGCCGTCAAGGAGTGGTTCGCCAACAACGGGAAAGACAACACCTACGGCACCCGCCACCTTGCAGCAAAATGGTCGCAGGACGGCACGCTCGGCAAGATCAAGGCGTTCCTCGTCGCCGATATGATCGCCGACAAAGACCTCAACATCGACTACAGTGAGAACTCAACACCGTGGTTGCTGGACATACTCAAGGTCGCCGCAAAAAACACCGGGCATTCGGCCAATATCTTCAAATACAAAGAGGCCGAAGAGGACGACCACCTGCCCTTCGCACAACGCGGTGTACCCATCCTCGACGTCATCGACGCCCACTACGGTCCCACCACCGACGCGACCCCCGACGGCTACCATCACACCGCGCAGGACACACTCGACAAGATCAGCGCAAAATCTCTTCAGATCTCAGGCGACTTGTTCCTCGAGATGATCCGCTTAATCAACCAGCGCCCCTGAGCCCATAAAAGGCCTCAGAGGCACTGTCTTGGATCTGCCCGGGATCTACCCCGAAATCTACGGAACCCATTCGTGAGTTCCGCACTACTTCACTTCGAGCAAGGCTTGCCATGATCGGCATGCGCGCCCTTGGCTTTCGCGTCAGCCTCAGACATATACGACCCCTGCTTCGTCTTGCCGTAATACGTCGTCCCGTAACAGTGATAGACATTGCTGTCTGTATTAACCCACACCAGGCCTGGACCTCCACCCGCCGCCTGCGGCATCGCGGCTGCTTTCGCCGACGGAGAAGGCTTTGCCGGCGCCACTGGAGCGGCCGGGGCAGTAGGTGCCTTGGGAGCAGCAGGTGCCGTGGGAGCTGCGGGTGCAGTCGGAGCAGTAGGTGCGGCAGGAGCGGTAGGTGCCTTGGGAGAAGTAGGAGCGGCAGGTGCTGCGGGAGCGGTAGGAGCCTTGGGGGCAGTTGGCGCCGTAGGAGCGGTAGGAGCTGCGGGAGCTGCGGGCGCATACCATTCCTTCACACCCTCGTGGCCATGGCAGGCCCCCTGTTTGCTGGCTGCCGTCGAGTAAGTCCCGTCTTTACACTGACCTGTAGATCCTGCGGGTGCCTGGGCCGTCGCAACTTGCACCCCTAGAACCCCCACTGCAATCAACATCAAACGAATCACTGTCTTCATAGATACTCCCGATGAGATTTGTTTTCTACACAACATGACTGCGGTCGGATACGGCCAAAATCCTACGCTATCCCGTACTTCCTGTCATGCTTGCCAATCCGCAATCGCGCACTCCAAATGGAATTCACCAATCTTCATTACCCAATCGAGTCACAAACTGATCCATTCGAGGGATAGCTGCGAAGGTACCGCTCAACCTACTCTCATTCTTGCCGATGGAGGTAGAACAATGCAGACACCAGCGTTCCCGTCCTTACAGTCAAGATTCAAGAGCCTCACCCACAGCGGTTCCCAACGGAACCAAACACCTGGCTTCTTTCAAAACCACCCAATAGGCGAAGTCGTGCGCAGCCTCTTCTTCTCGTCCATCCTCTGGATGGTGCTCGCGATGGTCCTATACGGCGTGTATTCCATGGTCGCCGGCCCTCGCTGATCAGCGATCTGCCCGCCAGCCTCGCCTGCGACACGAACCTTCAGCGGCCTGGAGCCCTCCCCAGTCTTCCAGCCTGACAGGCGTATAACCCACCGCGAGCGTGCATTCATTCCTCCTGCGCTGTAGCATCCAACACAGATGCCTGGCGCAACCCCCATCAGCCACTGGATAGGTTTTCACGTCTTCATCCTCATTCTGCTTGGGATGGAGCTCGTCTACGCTCGACGCAGAGGCCCCGCAAAGATCCACTCCACGGCCATCGCGGCTACCATCCTCTGGATCGCCGCCGCCCTCGCCTTTGCCCTCTTCATCTTCCACACCATGGGCAGCGAGAGTGGGACGCAATATCTCGCAGGCTACGCGATCGAAGAGTCTCTCTCCATCGACAACCTCTTCGTCTTCCTTATCCTCTTCCGCGTCATGCAAATCGAGCCCGTCCAGCAGCCCAGAGTGCTCTTCTGGGGCGTCGCTGGAGCCATCGTCATGCGCGGAGCCTTCATCACCGCCGGTCTCGGTCTGCTTGCCCGCTTTGAATGGATCAGCTACGTCTTTGCCGCCATTCTTCTGATCGCCTCCATCCGCCTCGTGCTCCCGTCTGCTCAGAAGGCCGAAACCACGCCAAGTTGGATCAGGTGGATCTCCCGCGTCCACCCCGTCAGCCTGCGTCAGGATAAGTTCTTCGTCCGCGAAGATGGCCGGCGCATGGTCACCGTTCTCTTCCTCGCTCTGATCGCCATCGAACTCACCGACGTCGTCTTCGCCCTCGACTCGATCCCCGCCGTCCTTTCCATCACGCGCAACCCTTTCCTGGCCTATACCTCGAACATCATGGCCGTCATGGGTCTCCGCTCGCTCTTCTTCCTCCTCGCTCACCTGCTCTCTAAACTTCGCTTCCTCCACTTCGGCCTCGCAGGGGTCCTCGCCTTTGCCGCGCTCAAGATGCTCTCCGCCCACTGGATCGAAATCGGCCCGATCACGTCGCTTATCGTTATCGTGACCGTCCTCTCCATCACAATCGTGCTGTCCCTGATCTTCAAACCCGCCACCCCTCACCACACCTAAGTACTGATATTTGAGTCCCTGTCAGGCCCCATAGAAGGCGCCTTAGTGAAATCCTTGCGCGATATATAGGACTAAACTTGTCGTATTTCATCTTATTGTGTACAAAGGAATAATCATGTCTTCTTCGCATACTCTGCTCAAATACATGCGCCTGATCCACCTCTTCATTGGCGTCTTTATCTCGCCTGCACTCCTCTTTTTCGCCTTCACCGGAGCCCTTCAGACTTTCAGCCTTCATGAAACAACCCGTGGCAGCAACTACAAACCACCAGCCTGGGCCGTGACGCTGGGCCAGATCCACAAAAAGCAGACGCCCGTCGTACCGGTAAGGAAAGCCATGCCACCCGAGAAGCCGGCCGAAAAGGCCGGCGCCGACAAAGCCGCACAAGAAAAGCCGCAACCGCCTACTACTGGGCTTCAACAGGCGCAGAGCGCAGCGCCAAGGCCATCCCCCGATGCGGCGGTCTCCAAGCCCCACAATGCCCTCCCCCTGAAGTACTTCTTCCTTCTGGTATCCATCGGGCTCTTCGTCTCCACCCTGTCCGGCATCTACATGTCCTACAAATACATCCGCAACCGGAAGCTGATCACCGCGTTACTTGTGGCTGGCACTGTCTTGCCGGTGCTGTTGACGATCTACTAGCGCCGCCGCAGCAGGAGAACCAGGACCACCACAGCCACTAGACCGCCAGCAAACAATCCCGCCATCGCCGCGGCCAGCATCGTCGGACCGCCATGCACAAAGCCGTTCCTGCTAACGTCAGCCACCTTGTAATAGATCGCCATCGCCACCAGACAAAATGCAGCGAGCGCACCCCCGACAGCCACAACGAGATGGCGAAGACCCTGATCAGGCTTCATCGAAGATTGCACCTTTCCGCCACCTAAGTCACAAACTCCAGCCGGCCCTGTTGCATCACCGAATGTCTCGCAACGGAATCTCGCTGCGGAAAATCATTTCGATAGTGTGCCCCCCTGCTCTCCTCCCGCCCAAGGGCCGACGCTACGATCATCTCAGCCACCGCATGCAGGTTCCGGGCCTCAAGCGCGCGTCGAAACACCCCTCGCGGCATGCTCGCCGCCAGCGCTTTCAGCCCGCGCTGCGCCTCACGGAGCCCGTCGGCGTCCCGCAAAAGCCCCGCGTACTTCCACATCAAGCCGCGCAGCTCGGAGATCCACCTCTCCGTCGCCACTTCGGTCGTCACGCCAGTTGACGCAGTAAGAGCCTCCTCACCCCCGGATATCGATTCGCCAAGCCTCTCGGCCCGTTCCGCAACCATCGTCTCCGCCACCAATGCTCCAAACACCAGGCCCTCGAGGAGCGAATTACTCGCTAGACGGTTAGCGCCATGCACTCCGGTGCAAGCCACCTCGCCAGCGGCATACAGGCCACGCAGCGAGGTCCGCCCGTGCACATCCGTCTTCACGCCCCCCATCAGGTAATGGGCCGCCGGCCGGACGGGAACAAGATCCCTTCCCAACTCCAACCCATACCCCGCCAAAAACTTCGATATCCCTGGAAACCGGGCATGTAGATCCTTCTTCACATGCCGCATGTCGAGATACACCGGACCGTCCATGCCCTCGCGCGTAATCGCCCGCGCCACCACGTCTCGCGGAGCAAGCTCCAGCAGTGGATGATACCGCTCCATAAACCGCTCGCCCTTCGCATTGATGAGGTATGCTCCCTCACCGCGCAACGCCTCGCTCAACAAGAACCGCGGAGCCCCGGGCGCACTGAACGCCGTCGGATGAAACTGATAAAACTCCATATCGCTCACCGCCGCGCCCGCTCGGTAAGCCATTGCAATCCCATCCCCGGTCGCCACCGCCGGATTTGTTGTATCGCTATAAACCTGTCCTGCGCCGCCGCTCGCCAGCAGCACAGCTCCCGCATACACGACGCGCAAACCGCCTTCACCATCCAGCAGGGTCGCCCCGACGACGCGACCACCTTCGACGATCAGATCCACGCTCGTCGTCCACTCCATCAGCTCAATCCTGGAAATCGCCCTCACATGCCGCAGCAACGAAACCGCAATCTCGCGCCCGGTAGCATCTCCATTCGCATGCAGAATCCGTGACAGGCTATGCGCCCCTTCACGCGTCCGCAGCAACTCGCCATCTTCGCGATCGAACGCCGTCCCCCACGCAAGCAACTCCTCCACGCGCTTCGGCCCTTGCTCCACCAGTACCGCAGCGGCTTCGCGATTCACCAGCCCATCGCCCGCCGCCACCGTGTCCTCCAGGTGCAGCGCAACGTCCTCCTCGCCCCCCATCGCCACCGCGATTCCACCCTGCGCGTAAGCCGTGTTCGACTCGGCCAACTCCTCCTTCGTCACCACCAGCACCGTACCCACATCCGCCAGCCGAATCGCCGCACTCAGCCCTGCAATCCCCGCCCCAATCACCAGAAAATCAACCCGTTCCATAGTTCAATGCTACTAGCCTCTGAGTTGTCCGTTGTCAGTTCTCAGTTGTCAGTTAGAGAACAGTTGCTTTCGCTCCACTGAGAACGGAGAACTGACACCTACCTGTGCGATACCATCGAGATACAGTGCCTGTCATCCCCGTCAACACGCCCTCTGCAAAATACGACGTCACCATCGGCTCCAATCTCCTCAGCACCCTTCTCCCGCGCCTCCGCAAGCTCAATAAAGACAAGCCGTTCCGCCCCTTCGTCATCACCTCACCCGAAATCTGGGCGCTCTGGTCGAAGCCTTTCCTCTCCAGCTTCAAAGAATCCCCAACGATTCTCTTCCTCCCCAGCGGCGAGTCCCATAAGCGCATGAGCAGCGTCGAATCGCTCGCCCAACAGCTCGCCACGACCGGAGCCGATCGCGATTCCCTTCTCCTCGCCTTTGGTGGCGGCGTCCTCGGAGACATGACCGGCTTCCTCGCCGCCATCTACATGCGCGGCATCCGCTACGTGCAGATTCCGACGACGCTCCTGGCGCAGGTCGACTCCTCCATCGGCGGCAAGACCGGGGTCAATCTCCTTGCGGGAAAAAATCTCATCGGCAGCTTCCACCATCCGCAAGCCGTCCTCGCCGACGCGGATGTCCTCGCAACCCTCCCCGCGGCCCAACTCCGCGCAGGCCTGCAGGAGTCGATCAAAGCCGGCATCATCTACGACGCAAAACTATTTCGCTACATGGAACAAAACGCCGACGCCATCCTCAGCGGTGATCCGGCCGCGCTCACCCGCGTCGTCGCCGCCTCAGTTCGCGTCAAAGCCGACGTCGTCAGCAAGGACGAAAAGGAATCCGGTCTGCGCATGATTCTCAACTTCGGCCACACCATCGGCCACGCCATCGAAGCCGCCACGAATTACAAACAGCTCCTCCACGGCGAAGCGGTCGCCTGGGGCAGCATCGCCGCGCTCAACGTGCTATCACCCGCAAGACCATCACGCAAAAAGACGCCGAACGCATCACGCAACTCATCCTTCGGCTACGGCCCATTGCCGAAGTTCAAGGCCACCGCCGAAAAACTCGTTGCCCTCACCTCGCGCGACAAGAAGAACCGCAGCGGCATCCGCTCCTTCGTCCTGCCCGACCGCAATCGGCAAAACCGAAATCGTCCGCGACGTCACCGAATCTGAACTCCTCGCCGCAATGGAAAGCATGCACACTCTCATGCGAAAAGCCAAGAACAGCCGAGGACTTTCCTAGTGGCCTTTGATAGAAAAGGGTCTCGCATACTAATGGCGGTCCTGGCGTTTACCGCGGCATTTGCCGCCGGCTTCCTGCTCGATCGCTTCCTCATGATCAGAAGTTATCGAGTCGCAGGGAGCAACCCTTTCTTCCAATACCTCGATCAGCAAATGAAGACTCATCTCCCCGGAGATCCGATTCAAACCGACTTCTGCTTTCTAGTCAGAAATGCCCCGCTCTTTGCCCGACACCGGTTCACGACATCCGCAGATGTTAGTTTTGGCATCGACAGTGCCGTCTTGAAATCAAACAAATGCCCAGAGGCATATGCTCAATTCAGGCTCACTGCATCCGCGAAAACACAGATCTCTAAGCTTCCCAAACATGGCACGATCGGCAATATGACTCTCCCCGCGACCTTTGACGGCTTCATCGTCTCGAATCCAGAGAATGATCGCCCACCAAAGAGCTTTTTCACGAATTTCATTACGATCGAACACATCACCTCCTGTGAGGCGAACCAGTGACTCACTCGACTGAACACGAGCGCTCCACCGGCGCCCGCCCCGTCGGCGTCACCACCGAGCAGGCGGCCGCCGCGAACATCCAACAGATGTTCGACACCATCGCCCCTACCTACGACCGCGCCAACCACGTCCTCTCCGCCGGCCTCGACCATTGGATGTGGAACCGCACCGCGCGCGTCTTCCGCCCTATCCTCCAGCATCCCGAGACTGTCACCCTCGACCTCTGCTGCGGCACCGGCGACATGACCCTCGCCCTGCTCAAACACCGCGCCACCACACCAAACGCAGCACCCATCTTCGCCGTCGACTTCTCCCACCAGATGCTCTCCCGCGGCGCAGAAAAATTCCCCCCCCATAACATCGTTCCCATCGAAGCCGACGCACTCCGTCTCCCCCTCGCCGAAGCCTCCGTCGATCTCGTCACAACCGCCTTCGGCTTCCGCAACCTCGCCAACTACGAAGAAGGCCTTGCCGAACTCCATCGCATCCTCCGCCCCGGCGGCCAACTCGGCATCCTCGAATGCAACCAGCCCGAAGGCCTTATCGGCACGGTCTACGACCTCTACTTCAAAACCATCCTGCCCAGGGTAGGCGGCCTCATCTCTGGCAACGTTCGCGCTTACAGCTACCTCCCCGCCTCGGTCGAACGCTTCCCGCGACCACCCCGCATGCTCCAACTCATCAAAGACGCCGGCTTCACCAACGCCACCTGGACCAGCTACGCCCTTGGCACCGCCGGCCTCTATCACGCCACCAAGCCCTGAAACCTGCATTCCAATCCCATCTATCCCATCTCAAATTTTCCAGAGAGTGATATCGTTCCCTAACGCTCTCCCCGGCCCGTTACCTTCACTCACTCGATGAGGTGGTACTCCGATGGCCGCGATCCCGCCCCCAGTCCTCAATCAACCCGTCGTCTCATCGGACGCTGCCATCGGTGCCTCTGCCCTGCGCAAAGCTACGTTCCGCCTCATTCCACTCATGGCTCTCGGATACGGCGCGGCCTACATGGACCGCGTCAACATCAGCTTCGCAGCGCTCCAGATGAATCGCGACCTGCACTTCAGTGCAACCACCTACGGCTTCGGCGCAGGACTCTTCTTTCTCAGCTACGCCGCATGCGAAGTCCCGTCCAACCTCCTCCTCTACCGATTCGGAGCACGGCGCTGGCTCGCCCGCATCATGATGACCTGGGGCCTGCTAGCGATCGGCATGCTCTTCGTTCGCACTCCAACGCAGTTCTACATCATGCGCTTCCTGCTCGGCATGTCGGAGGCCGGCTTCTTCCCCGGGGTCGTCTTCTACCTCATGCAGTGGTTTCCGCCCGAACTTCGTGCCCGCACTATCAGTCGTTTTTACATCTCGCTTCCTCTCAGCTCTGCCTTCATGGGACTCATCGCCGGCGCTCTTCTCAACCTCGACGGACAACTTGGCCTTCGCGGCTGGCAGTGGCTCTTCCTCGTCGAGGGCTTACCCGCCGTCCTTCTCGGCATCGCGTTCTTCCTCTTGGTCCCCGACACTCCCTCTCACGCCAAATGGCTCACCGAAGACGAGCGCGATTGGATCTTCCGCAACGTGCACAAAGATCCCTCCGGCAACGCACATCACACCGAGTCGATCGCTCATGCCCTCCTCGACCCCCGAGTCTGGCAGATCGGCATCTTCGAAATGCTGATACTTCTCAGCAGCTACGGCTACATATTTATCGCTCCCAACTTCATCCAGAGCATCACTCACCTCAGCATCACTAACGTCGGCTTCACGATCTGCGCCCTTAGTCTGCTCGGAGTTCCGGCTATGCTGCTCGGCGCGATACACTCCGACCGCGCTCACTCCCGTTCGCAAGGACGATACTGGCACATCATCCCCTGTTGCCTCATCATGGCAGCCGCCTTGGCAGTCTGCGGTCTTTCCACCTCTTCGCTCGTAGTAATGTCTGCACTTGCCTTACTCACCCTCTCTTACCACTGGATGCAGGGCCCCTTTTGGGCGCTTCCACCCAGCTTCTTCAAGGGCAGATCCGCGGCCGCGGGCATCGCTGCCGTGAACACGCTCGGCATCACTGGAGGTTTCATCGGCCCCTACTGGATGGGGTTCGCCAAAGACCTCACCGGCAACTATCAGCGCGGCCTCATCACTCTCAGCTTCCCAATGCTCCTGGCCGCCGGAATCATGCTCTACATGCGCTACCAGGCTCATCCGTCGCCGCCCGTGCATCCCGCCGCGCCACCATGTAGCATCACCTGATGAGCACAACGGCCCAGCCCGACCAAGCCGCGACCCCTCATAGCGCGAAGCGTTCCGCCGCGCTCTTCTCCGTCATCGCCGCCCTGGGTGTCACGCTCTTCAAACTCCTTACCGGCATCCTCACCGGCTCGCTCGGCATGCTCTCCGAAGCCGCTCACTCCGGCATCGACCTCATCGCCGCCGCCATCACTCTCTTCTCCGTCCAGGTCTCCGACCGGCCCGCCGACGCCGATCACGCCTACGGCCACGGCAAGGTCGAAAGCCTCTCCGCCGCCATCGAATCCGTCCTCATGCTCGCCTCCTGCATCTGGATCCTTTCTGAAGCCGTACGCCGCATCTTTCTCCGGCAACACCTCTCCCTCAAGTTCTCCATCTGGCCGTTCATCGCACTCCTTCTCTCCATCACCGTTGACTTCACTCGCTCGCGCAAGCTTCACCGCATCGCGAGCGAAACCAAAAGCGAGGCACTCGAAGCCGATGCCATCCACTTCGGCACCGACATCTGGTCGTCCCTCGCCGTTCTCGTCGGCCTCGCCGCATCCTACGCCGGCCAATACTGGAAGATCCCCGCACTCGAACTCGCCGACCCCGTCGCCGCAATCCTCGTCGCGTGCATCATCCTCTACGTCACCTGGAAGCTCGCCCGCCGCACCATCGACGCCCTCACCGACGCCACCCCAACTGAAACCCGCGCCCAGACTCGCGACCTCATGCGCGAACTCGCCTCCATCGACGGCGTCCTCTCCGTCGACCGTGTCCGCACCCGCCGCTCCGGCCCCAGCTACTTCGCCGACGTCACCCTCGGCATGCCTCGCAACCTCACCTTCCAGCGCTCCGAACAGATCACCATGGCGGCCACCGCTGCCGTCCAGCGTCATCTCCCCGGCGCCGACGTCGTCGTCCACTCCGTCCCCATCGCATCGCTCGCCGAAAGTGTCCACGACCGCATCCGCGCCGTCGCCGCCCGCTCCAACCTCGCCATCCACGACGTCAGCGTCCAGGAGTACCACCACCAGCTCCACGTCGAGCAGCACCTCGAAGTCGACGAGACCATGTCGCTCCGCGCAGCCCATGCCATCGTCACCCAACTCGAATCCGAGATGCGCCGCGAGGTTCCCGAGGTCTCGTCCATCCTCACACACATCGAAAGCGAACCCGCCACCATTGAGCGGCCCGACTCACTCGAACGCGATCGCCAGTTGGAGGTCCGCCTTCGCCGCACCGCCCAGGCCTTCCCCGAGGTCCTCGATATCCATGAGGTCTTCGTCACTCGCAGCCACAACAACGGAGCCGACCGCATTCAGGTCAACTGCCACTGCACCCTGCCGGACGATCTCCCCATGTCCCGCGTTCACGAGATCATCACTGCGCTCGAAAACGCCTTCAAACTCGACTCCCCCGAGGTCAGCCGCCTCCTCATCCATCCCGAACCCGCCACCGACAACCGTCGCTAGCTCGTCTGAAGCTCCTGACTCTCTGCCACCACGACTAGCTGCCGAATGTGCTCTGCCGACTTGTTCAACTGTTCAATCTCAGAATCGGACAAGTCACACTCGATAATCCTTTCGATACCGTCTCGTCCGATCACGCATGGCACACTCATCACCACGCCATCGACTCCGTACTCACCTTCCAGTAGTGTCCCTACCGGCAGCACTGCCCTCTCGTCCAACGCAATCGCGCGAACGATGCGGCAGATAGCTGCGCTGACCCCGTAGTTCGTGTACCCCTTCTTGCTAAAAATGCTGTGACCGGCTTCCAGCATCCGAGTGCGCATCAGGTCTTTATCAAACGGCCCAACTTTGTTGAGACGACAATATGTATCGACATCCATCCCACAGATTCTGCACACACTCCATGGAATCAACGCCGTCCTGCCGTGCTCCCCGATCACATATCCGAAGACGCTCCCCGGATCGATCTCGATCTCGTCGCTGATCAATCGGACCAGGCGCATCGTATCGATCAACGTGCCACTGCCGATCAGACGGCCCTTGCGGAATCCCGTGTGATTCAATGCCACCTGCGTCGTCACCTCCACAGGCACCGTGGCAATCAGAACGATGGCTTCAGGCGAGTACCTCTCCACTTCAACGATGATCTCGCGAACAATCGCGCAGTTGGCCTCGAGCACATCGTCGCGCGAACCACCCGGCCTGGGATAGGTCCCCGCCGTCACCACCACAACGTCGCTGCCGGCAAGGTCCGGATAGTCCCCGACCCGGGGTGTTGAGCCATAAGCCCCGCAAAGCGCCGTCACATGGTGCAGATCCTCAATATCACCCTCCGCCTTGGCCCGAGTCCGATTGATGGCGACAATCTCCCGTATCTCCGGCATATTCATCAACCCGCGGACCGTCTCCGTTCCGACCGCACCCATACCAACCACGGACACTTTCATCCTTGCTCCTTATTTTTCGCGCACCTCTCCTGCCCCGCAGGGGTGTGTCGCTTCAACGACTATTCAACGAACGCTAATAAGCCAGCGGCAAATCGGGAGTTCCCGAATAGAAGACAATCAGCACGACGGGCTCCGCACCTGTGAAGCCGCGATGAATACTGTCGACAGTCTCGGCAATCGCCTCCCCTTCGACGTAGTGATGTGTCGTGCCGTCCTTTTTCTCGACCGTCAGCGCTCCTGACAAGACGTATCCAGCATTCGGAAAAGGATGAGAGTGCCACTTCATTACCGTGTTGGCAGCAATCGTGATCTTCAATACCGTGATCTTCGGTTGGCCTGCAGGATAGGCCTTGTAGGGCGTCCCATCCCACGACGCAGTACTCTGAAGTAGAGTCTCCATCTTAATTTCCGAGGACTGGTCCTCTGCCGCCGCAGAGCACACAAGAGCGGATGACAACAACGCAGCAACCATTACCTTCACAAATCTCTCCGTAGCAGTTAGACTCCACGCGACGGGTGGACCATCGCAACCTCACATGTCTCTGATGATCCGACTGTGCAAAAAGTTTCGCCTCCAAAGTTCCCAAGTCAGCGACAGATGGCGTGCCGCGATAACCTGTATGAAATGAACTCGGCGCATTCGCCATGAGGAAACGATGAGACGTGCTCTTCCCTCCTTAATCCTGAGCCAGAGAGAATCGGCTATGTTCATTCGGCCAGACCGTCGCCGATTTCTGCTCGGTGCCGCAGCAACTGCGTTCACCGTGGGACACACAAACCTTCTGACAGCAGCCCTCGCATCCTCACCCGATCGCACAGACGGCCCATTGAAAATAGAGGCCGTCGAACTGATCGAACTACACGGCCGCTACACCGAGGAAGCGGGCGTCAACAGGCAACAGCAGGTCAACCCCCTCGACATCTACGACGATCTCCGCCCCGTTCCCTACACCGACAAACCTTCCGGATCAAAGGAAGTTCTCACCACGGCGATCTACCTTCGCATCCGAACTGCCGGCGGCATCGACGGTCTCTACGGCCCGATCGAAAAAAGTGCCGCAACCGTCGTGAACGACGAGCTTCGCCCCTTCCTCATCGGCAAGGATGCGCTCGCCGGCGAAAAACTCTGGGACCAGATGTATCGTTCCAATCGCCACTCGCGCGACGGCTTCTTCATGATGGCCATCAGCGCCGTCGACAACACCCTGTGGGACATCCGAGGCCGTTACTTCAATGTCCCCGTCTACCGCCTGCTCGGAGGCCCGACGCGCCCCTCCGTAGAGATGTACGCCAGCTGCCTCGGCTTCTCACTCGAGCCCGTGGCCGTCCGCACGCGTGCACTCGCACTCAAGAACGAGGGCTACCGCTACCAGAAGTGGTTTATGGGCTACGGCCCAGGCTCCGGACCCGAGGGCATGCGCAAGAACGTCGAGCTCGTGCGCATCCTGCGCGAAACCGTCGGCGACGACACCGAACTCATGTTCGACGCCTATAGCGGATGGACCCAGAACTACGCCTTGGAGTGGGCCCATCAGGTAGAGCAATACCGGCCATATTGGATCGAAGAAGCAACGCACCCCGAAAAAATCGACAGCTTCGCCGTCATGCATCGCAGCACCACAATCCCCATCGCATCCGGCGAGCATTTCTACGGACGCTGGGAGGTTGAGCGTTACCTGGAGGCAGGCGGACTCTCAGTCGTTCAGGCCGACCCCGAGTGGTGCGGAGGCATCTCCGAACTCCTTCGCATCGGCACCGTCGCCTCACTCCACGACGTTCCCGTCATCCCGCACGGCCACAGCCTGCGCGCCGCCATCCACACCATCGCAAGCCAGTCGCCCATGACCTTCCCGCTGGGCGAATACCTCATCAACAAGATGCGCCACTACTACCACTTCGAAGCCAACCCACTCGTCCCAGACAAGGCCCACATCGCATTGCCTACCGGCCCCGGCTTCAACGTCCAACTTGATCCATCAAAGATCGAATCGCAAACCACACTCAAAGCGGGTTGAAACCATCGCGGCTCGGCATCGTGCTTTTTTCACCGAGCCCACTGGATGATCTCTTCACCTACTCATACCGCAACGCCACCATCGGATCGACACGCGAAGCCCGCCTCGCCGGAAGATATCCAGCGACCAACCCCACTGCCAACAAAATCAAAACCGCCATGACAAGACTCGCAGCATCGGTCCCGCGCAACCCAAAGAGCATATGCGAGACCAGCCGCCCGCCGGCCAGCGCCACCGGAATCCCGATCGCAATCCCCACACCCACCAGCACGACAATCTCACGCATCACCAGCCAGCGCACATCAGAACGTGCAGCTCCCAGAGCCATTCGAACGCCAATCTCACGCGTTCGCATGCTCACAACATACGACATCAGCCCGTAGATTCCGATACACGAAAGAAACACGGCCAGCACTCCGAAGAACGTCGAAAGCTGCGCCACCAGTCTTTGATTTGTGATCGAGCGCGCCACCTGCTCATCCAACGTCGTCACACGCGTGATCGGCAGATTGCGATCTACGCTGTGGATCGCCTGCTGCACCGCCGCCGAGACAGCGCTCGAAGTCGCCCGTGTACCGGACCTCGAAGTCCGACAGATACTCAGTGCGCTGCGTGTACGGAATGTAGTCAAGCGTCTCAGGAGCCTCCTGCAGATCGCCGAACTTTACGTCCTTCACAATGCCGACCACTTCAATATCGTATGGATTATCCATAGACCCAATGTGATAGTGATGCCCAATCGGATTGCCCTTCGGAAACATCGTGCGCGCCATGCGCTCGCTGATCACTCCCACCCTCTGCGAAGTCGCAGTGTCCTGCGGTCCGAACACGCGACCAGCCACCAGCGGAATCTGCATCGTTGCAAAATAGCCATTGCCAATCACATTGTGCTTCACATTGATGTTAGGATCCGTGTCGAAACCAGCAACATGCACGTTGGTGTTCCAGCTTCCTTCATGGAAGGTGAACGACGAGAAGCTCGCCGCACTCACTCCATGCAGCGCGCTCACTCGCTCCTCAATCTGTTGATATAGGGCCGTTGTGCGCGGTTCATCCGCCTTGTAGCCGATCGAACTCGGGTCAGTCTGCAGACGCAGCACGTTCTCCTTGTTGAAACCCGTATCCACGTTCGCGAGATTCACCAGGCTCCTTAAAAACAATCCCGCCCCCACCAGCAGCACAAGCGACAACGTGACCTGCGAGACGACCAGCGCTTTGGCCACCGGACTCTTCGTTCCCTCCGCGTGCGATCCTCGTCCATCCTTCAGCGCGTCGGTCAGTTGCAGCTTCGTTGCACGAAGCGCCGGCATCGTGCCAAATAGCACAGCAGTCAACACCGTGACGGCCACCGTGAACATAAGCAGTCGCATATCGATCGAGACATCGAGCGGCACTTTGCGAGGTCCGCTCGACACCATGCGAATCAAAAGACGGTTACGCTATCGACGCCAACCCAACGCCCAGCGCACCCCCCGCAAAGGCAAGCAACATACTCTCCGTAAGCAGCTGC